>NZ_JADLJL010000118.1 GCF_015680235.1 Pseudomonas guariconensis | reverse complement strand
TGTGGGTCGAAGGCCGTGCGCAGGAGGTGCATGAGCGGCTAGTCAATGGAGCACGCCATGGCGTGGGCGCGCTGGATCATACCGCCCCGGCTGAACTGGTCGACCTGACTGTGGCCCCAGGCACCCTGGAGCCCGATGCACGCAAGCGGCTGCAAGGCCTACGGATTACCTCGCAACAGGCCGCCCAACTGGTGCGCTCCA
>NZ_JADLJL010000117.1 GCF_015680235.1 Pseudomonas guariconensis | reverse complement strand
TGGAGCGCACCAGTTGGGCGGCCTGTTGCGAGGTAATCCGTAGGCCTTGCAGCCGCTTGCGTGCATCGGGCTCCAGGGTGCCTGGGGCCACGGTCAGGTCGACCAGTTCGGCCGGGGCGGTATGATCCAGCGCGCCCACGCCATGGCGTGCTCCATTGACTAGCCGCTCATGCACCTCCTGCGCACGGCCTTCGACCCACA
>NZ_JADLJL010000116.1 GCF_015680235.1 Pseudomonas guariconensis | reverse complement strand
TGACCGATGGCACCGAAGTCACTATTCCAGCCGGTAGCGCCAGTGGCTCCGTCACCGTTAAAGCACCAGATGATGTGTTCACCGGCGGCCAACCGACCATTACCAACAAGCTTGAATCGGTAGAAGGCGGCGACAAGTTCGAGAAACTCACCCTCGACGACCAATCCGTTTCGACCAAGATCACCGATGAGCCAGGCTCAGGCACTC
>NZ_JADLJL010000115.1 GCF_015680235.1 Pseudomonas guariconensis | reverse complement strand
GAACGTTACGACGAGCCCGCCCGGGCGGCCTTCGACTCCGCCTATCGAAGCGAACTCCAGCATTGGCAGGCCCTGATAGATCAACTCGGCGAGGTGTATGCCGAGCACTACGCCTGCCCCGCCTTCAAGCAGATCGCCAAGCACGACTACACCGTGAATGAATGGCGCTCGACGGAGGCCTTCATCCGCATGCTAGGGGCTTGTCTCAATGGCGGCCCGACCGA
>NZ_JADLJL010000114.1 GCF_015680235.1 Pseudomonas guariconensis | reverse complement strand
TGCCCAAGAGCAAAAGTAGGTCGCCGTAAAGGCGAAAAGGTGAGTGAGCGCCGCCATGGCGAATGGATATTTCGCGATTCCAATGCGCCCGATAAATTGTTGGTTTTGACATAAGCGCAAAGTCCGTTTGCGAGGGCGACGCTGAGTCACCTTTCCGCCCTTACGGCGGGTCACTTTTTGTCAAACGCGACAAAAAGTAACCAAAAAACGCTGGCTCCTGCATCC
>NZ_JADLJL010000113.1 GCF_015680235.1 Pseudomonas guariconensis | reverse complement strand
GTGGCCCCAGGCACCCTGGAGCCCGATGCACGCAAGCGGCTGCAAGGCCTACGGATTACCTCGCAACAGGCCGCCCAACTGGTGCGCTCCAGCTTCACCGGCCTGCGCGGAATAGTCGGCAGCTGGCAACTGCTGCTGGGGTTGGGTGGGCTCTATCTGCTCAGCGACAGCCTGGACAAGAACCTGGCGAAAGCGGAAACGGAGATTGGTGCCAAGTCGAAGGAAGCGTTGTT
>NZ_JADLJL010000112.1 GCF_015680235.1 Pseudomonas guariconensis | reverse complement strand
TGGCGGGTTGCCTGTAGGAGCGGGCTTGTCCCGCGATGGGCTGCGTAGCAGCCCCAATGAAATGTCCCAAAATTAACCGACCGGCCTTTGCCTTTGCTTGCGATGCGCAATAGCCCAGGCACCGCCAAACGCGACGTCAGGAGGCCGAATGCAGGAGCCAGCGGCTTTTGCCTACTTTTGCCCAAGAGCAAAAGTAGGTCGCCGTAAAGGCGAAAAGGTGAGTGAGCGCCGCCATGGCG
>NZ_JADLJL010000111.1 GCF_015680235.1 Pseudomonas guariconensis | reverse complement strand
GCGTGACGGTGACATCGTGATCGAGTTTTTCGCTGATCCGGATGGTGAAGGTTGGCTGCTGATCTTCAGTCACGTCGCCTTTGCTGACGATAGTAACTTCGAACTTGTCGCCTTCGTTGCCAGCACCTGGCGTACCCGAGCCTGGCTCGTCGGTGACATCAACTTTTACTTCACCTTGGTCCAGGGTCAATTTCTCGAAGTTGTCGCTGCCGGTAACGGTATCGAGCTTGTTGACGATTT
>NZ_JADLJL010000110.1 GCF_015680235.1 Pseudomonas guariconensis | reverse complement strand
CCGGAGCGAAGCGCAGGGGCCGGATGCAGGAGCCAGCGTTTTTTGGTTACTTTTTGTCGCGTTTGACAAAAAGTGACCCGCCGTAAAGGCGCAAAGGTGAATCAGCGTCGCCATCGCAAATGGACTTTGCGCTTACGTCAAAACCAACAATTCATCGACTGCATTGAAATAGCGAAATATCCATTCGCCATGGCGGCGCTCACTCACCTTTTCGCCTTTACGGCGACCTACTTTTGCTCTTGGG
>NZ_JADLJL010000109.1 GCF_015680235.1 Pseudomonas guariconensis | reverse complement strand
CAAGCAAAGGCAACAGAAGGGCTGCTTGGTAGGATCAAGTTACTGTGCTGTTGTGATCAGAATCTTGGCTGCCTTTGCCTTAATGATTGGGGCCGCTACGCGCCCCATCGCGGCACAGGCCGCTCCTACAGGATCACGCAAACCGTGCCAATGGTGGGTTGCCTGTGGGAGCGGGCTTGTCCCGCGATGGGCTGCATAGCAGCCCCAATGAGATGTCCCAAAATTAACCGACTGGCTTTTGCCTTT
>NZ_JADLJL010000108.1 GCF_015680235.1 Pseudomonas guariconensis | reverse complement strand
GCCCTTCGCCGCGCCCCGCCGGAGCAAGGCTGGAGCGAGGGAACCCCGGAGCGCAGCGCAGGGGCCGGATGCAGGAGCCAGCGTTTTTTGGCTACTTTTTGTCGCGTCTGACAAAAAGTGACCCGCCGTAAGGGCGGAAAGGTGACTCAGCGTCGCCATCGCAAATGGACTTTGCGCTTACGCCAAAAACCAACAGTTTCTAAAAATCGACTGCATTGAAAATAGCGAAATATCCATTCGCCATGGCGGCGCTCACT
>NZ_JADLJL010000107.1 GCF_015680235.1 Pseudomonas guariconensis | reverse complement strand
GCACAAGGCCGCTCCTACAGGAAACCGTCGTTGGCCAGGTTTGCGTGATCCTGTAGGAGCGGCCTTGTGCCGCGATGGGCTGCATAGCAGCCCCAATGAAGTGTCCCAAATAGCTTAATCGACCGGCATTACCTTTTGCCTTTGCTTTTGCTTGCGATGCGCGATAGCCCAGGCGCCGCCAAACGCGACGTCAGGAGGCCGAGTGGAGGCATTACGGAGGTGGGTGCCGGGCATGGATGCCCGGCAAGCGGCGCAGGGC
>NZ_JADLJL010000106.1 GCF_015680235.1 Pseudomonas guariconensis | reverse complement strand
CGCTTGCCAGGCATCCATGCCTGGCACCCACCTGCGCAAGGCTTCCACTCGGCCTCCTGACGTCGCGTTTGGCGGCGTCTGGGCTATTGCGTATCAAGAGCAACAGAAGGGCTGCTTGGTAGGATCATGTCACAGTGCTGTTGTGATCAGAATCTTGGCTGCCTTTGCTTTAATGATTGGGGCCGCTACGCGCCCCATCGCGGCACAAGGCCGCTCCTACAGGATCACGCAAACCTTGCCTCTGGCGGGTTGCCTGTGGG
>NZ_JADLJL010000105.1 GCF_015680235.1 Pseudomonas guariconensis | reverse complement strand
CGGCTCGCCCGCCTCGCTGGGCACCACATACGCCACCAGTTGCTGACCGCTCAGCCCCGGACGGGCCAGCACCACCGCCTCTCGCACCCCAGCCTGCTCCAGCAGGCGCGCCTCGATCTCGCCCAGCTCGATACGGAAACCACGGATCTTCACCTGGTTGTCCACCCGCCCAAGGTAGTCGATCACCCCGTCGGCGCGCTGGCGCACCAGGTCACCGGTGCGGTACAGCCGCCCGCCCGTGCTGAACGGGTCGGCCACGAAGCGCTCGG
>NZ_JADLJL010000104.1 GCF_015680235.1 Pseudomonas guariconensis | reverse complement strand
GCGATGGGCTGCATAGCAGCCCCAATGAAGTGTCCCAAATAGCTTAATCGACCGGCATTACCTTTTGCCTTTGCTTTTGCTTGCGATGCGCAACGGCCCAGGCGCCGCCATGGCGAATGGATATTTCGCTATTTCAATGCAGTTGATTTTAGAAACTGTTGGTTTTGACGTAAGCGCAAAGTCCGTTTGCGATGGCGACGCTGAGTCACCTTTCCGCCCTTACGGCGGGTCACTTTTTGTCAAACGCGACAAAAAGTAACCAAAAAACGC
>NZ_JADLJL010000103.1 GCF_015680235.1 Pseudomonas guariconensis | reverse complement strand
GGGCCGCTACGCGCCCCATCGCGGCACAAGGCCGCTCCTACAGGATCACGCAAACCTTGCCTCTGGCGGGTTGCCTGTGGGAGCGGGCTTGCCCCGCGATGGGCTGCGTAGCAGCCCCGATGAAATGTCCCAAAATTAACCGACTGGCCTTTGCCTTTGCTTGCGATGCGATAGTCCAGACGCCGCCAAACGCGACGTCAGGAGGCCGAGCGGAGGCATTACGGAGGTGGGTGCCGGGCATGGATGCCCGGCAAGCGGCGCAGGGCCATGG
>NZ_JADLJL010000102.1 GCF_015680235.1 Pseudomonas guariconensis | reverse complement strand
CCGCCACATTGTCTGTGGATAAATCCACTGTCGCTGAAGGTGGCGAGATCACCTACACCGTCACGCTGAGCAACGGCCAGAAATTGCCAGTCACTGGTCACGGTGGCCTGGTGTTCAAGCTGACCGATGGCACGGAAGTCACTATTCCGGCTGGCAGCGCCAGCGGCTCCATTACCGTCAAAGCTCCCGACGATGTGTTCACTGGTGGTCAACCAGAAATCGTCAACAAGCTCGATACCGTTACCGGCAGCGACAACTTCGAGAAATTGACCCTGGACCAAG
>NZ_JADLJL010000101.1 GCF_015680235.1 Pseudomonas guariconensis | reverse complement strand
GGGCCGCTACGCGCCCCATCGCGGCACAAGGCCGCTCCTACAGGATCACGCAAACCTTGCCACTGGCGGGTTGCCTGTAGGAGCGGGCTTGCCCCGCGATGGGCTGCATGGCAGCCCCAATGAAATGTCCCAAAATTAACCGACCGGCCTTTGCTTCTGCTTGCGATGCGCGATAGTCCAGGCGCCGCCAATCGCGACGTCAGGAGGCCGAGTGGAGGCATTACGGAGGTGGGTGCCGGGCATGGATGCCCGGCAAGCGGCGCAGGGCCATGGATGGCCCTTC
>NZ_JADLJL010000100.1 GCF_015680235.1 Pseudomonas guariconensis | reverse complement strand
GCAAAGGCCGGTCGGTTAATTTTGGGACATTTCATTGGGGCTGCTACGCAGCCCATCGCGGGACAAGCCCGCTCCTACAGGCAACCCGCCAGTAGCAAGCCTTGCGTGATCCTGTAGGAGCGGCCTTGTGCCGCGATGGGGCGCGTAGCGGCCCCAATTATTAAGGCAAAGTAGCTATTTAATGCGTGAAGCGCAGTCAAAAGGTTCGAGCCCTCACAAGATCCTGCTCACAACAGCAGCAGAGGCATGATCCTACCAAGCAGCCCTTCTGTTGCTCTTGATACGCGATAGCCCAGGCGCC
>NZ_JADLJL010000099.1 GCF_015680235.1 Pseudomonas guariconensis | reverse complement strand
AGTGTGGGGCTTCCCCATGTGAGAGTAGGTCATCGTCAAGATTCATTTCGCAAAACCCCTATCTGCGCGAGCAGGTAGGGGTTTTGTCTTTAAGTAGAGAGACCAGAGATTCGCCGGCACGTCCCGAGGACGGGCCAGCACACAGAATTTCTTGACGACCATAGAGCGTTGGAACCACCTGATCCCATCCCGAACTCAGCAGTGAAACGACGCATCGCCGATGGTAGTGTGGGGCTTCCCCATGTGAGAGTAGGTCATCGTCAAGATTCATTTCGCAAAACCCCTATCTGCGCGAGCAGGTA
>NZ_JADLJL010000098.1 GCF_015680235.1 Pseudomonas guariconensis | reverse complement strand
CCTGGGCGTTCAGGTCGATGTAATGCTGGTATTGGGCGTCCTGACGTTCGTACTCGGCCTGGAAGGCGGCCCGGGCCGGCTCGTCATAGCGTTCTTCGAGCCGGGCATCGCTTTCATCGCCGCGCTGATCCACCACGCGTTGGCGTTCGATACGCGGGTCGACGAAGACCGGAGGCCCATCGCCAGACTGCGGCTCGAAGCTGGATACGGCCTCTTCGGCCCAGACGCGGTGCTGGGCGCGAATGATCTGCAGGATATGCGAGGTTTGCAGCTTGTACGCCCGCAGCGGTTCTTCACGCCATTGCTGGCGAGCCAC
>NZ_JADLJL010000097.1 GCF_015680235.1 Pseudomonas guariconensis | reverse complement strand
CTCGACAGCCTGTCCGGGGATGACCTGGGCAAGGTCTACGACACCGTCAAGAGCACGATCGAAAGCATGGAAGGCCAGTACCTGATGGTCAAACCGGTCCAGGACGCCATCGGTCAACTGCTCGCCGCCACCGCCAATGCGGGCAATGCCCTCGACCAGCACCTGTCCGGCGCCGCCAAGACCATGATCGGCCACGTGCACAGCGCGGCGCTGCTGCGCTATGCCGGGCAACACGTCACCCAGGTGATCGTCTCGCTCAGGCTGGGTGAGTACCTGAGCCTGCTCAACGAGGCGTTGCAGGAGCGCACCGACGCGTTTCTCGGCCAACTG
>NZ_JADLJL010000096.1 GCF_015680235.1 Pseudomonas guariconensis | reverse complement strand
GGCGGCGGGTCAGGTCGCCTTCGCCCTCGGCGATGTCCTGCATGGCGCGGCCCATGGTGGTCAGCGGGCGCATCAGCACCGGGATCAGCAAGCCCAGCAAGCCGGCGATGGCGGCCACGGCGATGAGCATGGCGATGATCGCCGAGGTGCGGAATTGACTCAGGCCGGCGTAGGCCTTGTCCTTGTCGATGGACAGGCCGATGTACCACTGGGCCGAGGGCAGGCCTTGCACCGGGGCGAAGGAGATGATGCGGTCCTGGCCGTTCAAGGTGACATCCTGCATGCCCGGCTCGACCTTCAAGGCGGCATCGGGGTAGATGTCCTTGAGGTTCTTCA
>NZ_JADLJL010000095.1 GCF_015680235.1 Pseudomonas guariconensis | reverse complement strand
GCTGCTTGGTAGGATCATGCCTCTGCTGCTGTTGTGAGCAGGATCTTGTGAGGGATCGAACCTTTCGACCGCACTCCACGCATTAAATAGCTGCTTTGCCTAATGATTGGGGCCGCTACGCGCCCCATCGCGGCACAAGGCCGCTCCTACAGGATCATGCAAGGCTTGCCACTGGCGAGTTGCCTGTGGGAGCAGGCTTGTCCCGCGATGGGCTGCATGGCGGCCCCAATGAAATGTCCCCAATAGCCTAACCGACCGGCTTTTGCCTTTGCTTTTGCTTGCGATGCGCGATAGTCCAGGCGCCGCCAAACGCGACGTCAGGAGGCCGAGTGGAGGCATTACGGAGGTG
>NZ_JADLJL010000094.1 GCF_015680235.1 Pseudomonas guariconensis | reverse complement strand
ATCGTCAGCAAAGGCGACGTGACTGAAGATCAGCAGCCAACCTTCACCATCCGGATCAGCGAAAAACTCGATCACGATGTCACCGTCACGCTGAGCAACAACCAGCAAGTCGTCATCCAAGCTGGCAAAACTGAAGTCGATTATTCGCTGCCAGCTCAAGGTGATGATGTATTCAAAGACGCGGGTGAAGTTTCACTGGGCGTCACCGATGCGAGCGTCGACGGTAAGCAATTCGAGAATCTGCAACTGGGCGACGACGCTACGGTCAAGATTACCGACACCGTCAGCGAAGTAACCGCCACATTGTCTGTGGATAAATCCACTGTCGCTGAAGGTGGCGAGATCACCTACACCGTCACGCTGA
>NZ_JADLJL010000093.1 GCF_015680235.1 Pseudomonas guariconensis | reverse complement strand
GGCACCCACCTCCGTAACGCCTCCGCTCGGCCTCCTGACGTCGCGTTTGGCGGCGCCTGGACTATCGCGCATCGCAAGCAAAGGCAAAGGCAAAAGCCAGTCGGTTAATTTGGGGACATCTCATGGGGGCTGCTATGCAGCCCATCGCGGGACAAGCCCGCTCCCACAGGCAACCCGCCATTGGCAAGCCTTGCGTGATCCTGTAGGAGCGGCCTTGTGCCGCGATGGGGCGCGTAGCGGCCCCAATTAGGCAAAGCAGCTATTCAATGCGTGGAGCGCAGTCGAAAGGTTCGATCTCTCACAAGATTCCTGCTCACAACAGCAGCAGAGGCATGATCCTTCCCCTTCTGTTGCTCGTCAGGCGCGATAGCCCAG
>NZ_JADLJL010000092.1 GCF_015680235.1 Pseudomonas guariconensis | reverse complement strand
TACAACAATGGCAGCACCGTTAGCACCACCATTACCGGTGCCACCGGCGGCAACTTCGAACAGCTGACGCCGAATCCGGCGCCTGCCGAAACCGTCATCACCGATTCGGTCGACACCACCAGCGTCACCCTGACCGCGACACCAGGCATCACCGAAGGGGGCGTGATCACCTACACCGCCACCCTGAGCAACCCGGCGCAGACGCCGGTCACCGTGACCCTGTCCAACGGCCAGACCATCACCATCAAGGCCGGCGAAACCACGGGCACCGTGGACTTCCAGACCCCGGCCAATGACGTTTACAACAATGGCAGCACCGTTAGCACCACCATTACCGGTGCCACCGGCGGCAACTTCGAACAGCTGACGCCGAATCCGGCGCCTGCCGAAA
>NZ_JADLJL010000091.1 GCF_015680235.1 Pseudomonas guariconensis | reverse complement strand
CCAAACGCGACGTCAGGAGGCCGAGTGGAAGCCTTGCGCAGGTGGGTGCCAGGCATGGATGCCTGGCAAGCGGCGCAGGGCCATGGATGGCCCTTCGCCGCGCCCCGCCGGAGCAAGGCTGGAGGGAGGGAACCCCGGAGCGAAGCGCAGGGGCCGGATGCAGGAGCCAGCGTTTTTTGGTTACTTTTTGTCGCGTCTGACAAAAAGTGACCCGCTGTAAGGGCGGAAAGGTGAATCAGCGTCGCCATCGCAAATGGACTTTGCGCTTACGTCAAAACCAACAATTTATCGACTGCATTGAAAATAGCGAAATATCCATTCGCCATGGCGGCGCTCACTCACCTTTTCGCCTTTACGGCGACCTACTTTTGCTCTTGGGCAAAAGTAGGCAA
>NZ_JADLJL010000090.1 GCF_015680235.1 Pseudomonas guariconensis | reverse complement strand
GCGCCGCTTGCCAGGCATCCATGCCTGGCACCCACCTACGCAAGGCTTCCACTCGGCCTCCTGACGTCGCGTTTGGCGGCGCCTGGGCTATTGCGTATCAAGAGCAACAGAAGGGCTGCTTGGTAGGATCATGCCTCTGCTGCTGTTGTGAGCAGGATCTTGTGAGGGATCGAACCTTTTGACTGCGCTTCACGCATTAAATAGCTGCTTTGCCTTAATAATTGGGGCCGCTACGCGCCCCATCGCGGCACAAGGCCGCTCCTACAGGGTTATGCAAGGCTTGCCACTGGCGGGTTGCCTGTGGGAGCGGGCTTGTCCCGCGATGGGCTGCATAGCAGCCCCAATGAGATGTCCTAAATAGCTTTACCGACCGGCTTTTGCCTTTGCTTTTGCT
>NZ_JADLJL010000089.1 GCF_015680235.1 Pseudomonas guariconensis | reverse complement strand
CCGGCCTGGTTGGCCACCTGCACGGTCTGCTCGCTGGACACCTGGCTTTCGTTCATGGTGTACACCGCCTCGCGCGATCCCACCTGCAGGCTGGTGATCATGCGGTGGATCTCCTCGGCCGATTCCTGAGTACGGTGGGCCAGGTTGCGCACCTCGTCGGCCACCACCGCGAAGCCACGCCCGGCCTCGCCAGCACGGGCCGCCTCGATGGCGGCGTTGAGCGCCAGTAGGTTGGTCTGCTGGGAAATGCCCTTGATCACATCGAGGATCTTGCCGATCTCGTCGGTGCTGGCGTTGAGCGCCTCGATCTGCTCGCACGACTCGCTGATTTTCTGCGACAGCGCGGTCATGGCGTTGATCGCGTCGTCCACCACCTGGCGGCCGTCGTTGGCCTGGTCGCTGGCGCCGCTGGCATGTTGCG
>NZ_JADLJL010000088.1 GCF_015680235.1 Pseudomonas guariconensis | reverse complement strand
TTCTGCGACAGCGCGGTCATGGCGTTGATCGCGTCGTCCACCACCTGGCGGCCGTCGTTGGCCTGGTCGCTGGCGCCGCTGGCATGTTGCGAAGCGTCGGCGGCGTTGCGGGCGATCTCCTGGGTGGCGGCGCCCAGCTGGTTGATCGCCGCGGCGACGCTGTTGGTGCGCATGCTCTGCTCCTCGGAGCCGATGATCGAAGCATTGGAGGCGTTGACCACCTTCTCCGACAGGTCATGCACCAGGCGGGTGGCCGAGGACACCTCGCTGATCGAGGCGTGGATACGCTCGACGAAACGGTTGAACGAGGTGGCCAGCTCGCCGAACTCGTCCTTGTGCTGCACCGCCAGGCGGCGGGTCAGGTCGCCTTCGCCCTCGGCGATGTCCTGCATGGCGCGGCCCATGGTGGTCAGCGGGCGCATCAGCACCGGGATCAGCAA
>NZ_JADLJL010000087.1 GCF_015680235.1 Pseudomonas guariconensis | reverse complement strand
GAACGTTACGACGAGCCCGCCCGGGCGGCCTTCGACTCCGCCTATCGAAGCGAACTCCAGCATTGGCAGGCCCTGATAGATCAACTCGGCGGGGTGTATGCCGAGCACTACGCCTGCCCCGCCTTCAAGCAGGTCGCCAAGCACGACTACACCGTGAATGAATGGCGCTCGACGGAGGCCTTCATCCGCATGCTAGGGGCTTGTCTCAATGGCGGCCCGACCGAAGCGCTGCCACTGGACGGGGCCGCCCTCGCCGCCACCCAGCGCCTGTGGCAACAGGAACTCGAAAGCCGCGACAGCCTGCTCTACCAGGCCTTGGTGGCCAAGGACGAGGTGCTGCTGAAGCACCTGCTCGACAGCCTGTCCGGGGATGACCTGGGCAAGGTCTACGACACCGTCAAGAGCACGATCGAAAGCATGGAAGGCCAGTACCTGATGGTCA
>NZ_JADLJL010000086.1 GCF_015680235.1 Pseudomonas guariconensis | reverse complement strand
CACGCCTGAGGTTGTCCGGTGCAAGCACCCGCTCCATCAGCGTGTCCGGCTCCGCGTTCGTCCACGTCGCTGACGCCGCCGGCACCTTTGCGCTGTCAGGCGTCATCCTTGGCTTCTGGCCTGGACTCAGAGTGACAGTTTCCGCTGTGGGAAATTTCTGCATTACGGCTACCAACGAGACAGTGACACCTACTAGCGGCATAACCTGTTCGGCCCTTGGTGGCGCGGTTAACTGCCACTTACTACGGCTTCGGCTGACTTCTGCACGCTCATTCCGTCGCCTCTCGACGCTCGGTAGCACAGGGCAAACGTGCAGATCTCCCAGGGTAATTCGCGTGACCTTCCTGCTTATGCCTGTCGGATCTACGTCACAGCGTTCCGTGCAAGTATTGGGCTTTGACGATCATAGCCGTCTTACCCCGCTGCGCCGCCTAATCCGCTTCCTGTACGTCAGACCAGCATT
>NZ_JADLJL010000085.1 GCF_015680235.1 Pseudomonas guariconensis | reverse complement strand
GGCACCCACCTCCGTAACGCCTCCGCTCGGCCTCCTGACGTCGCGTTTGGCGGCGCCTGGACTATTGCGCATCGCAAGCAAAAGCAAAGGCCGGTCGGTTAATTTGGGGGCATCTCATCGGGGCTGCTACGCAGCCCATCGCGGGGCAAGCCCGCTCCTACAGGCAACCCGCCAGTGGCAAGCCTTGCGTGATCCTGTAGGAGCGGCCTTGTGCCGCGATGGGGCGCGTAGCGACCCCAATTATTAGGCAACGGCAGCTATTTAATACGTCGAGCGCGGTCGAAAGGTTCGCTCTCTCACTAGATTCTGATCACAACAGCACCAGTGACCCTTCTGTTGCTCGTCAGACACGATAGCCCAGGCGCCGCCAAATGCGACGTCAGGAGGCCGAGTGGAAGCCTTGCGCAGGTGGGTGCCAGGCATGGATGCCTGGCAAGCGGCGCAGGGCCATGGATGGCCCTTCG
>NZ_JADLJL010000084.1 GCF_015680235.1 Pseudomonas guariconensis | reverse complement strand
GAGATCTACACCCCGCTGACCTCGCGTATCGCCCACCTGGTGGTGATCGATGTGCTGGCGATGGGCGTGGCCATGGCCCGCGGGCCGAGCCTGGTCAACCACCTCAAGAGCGTCAAGCGCAGCTTGCGCAGCCTGCGGCTGTCGCCCAAGTCGGTCAAGGCGACCGACGACTGATCGTTACAGCCTGTGCCGGCCTCTAGGTAAACCTTTTGCGCCCATCTGTGGGAGCGAGGTCAGCGCTAGCCGCTTGTTCTCTATTGCGCGTTGCGCGGCTGGGTGCCTCGCATAGAGCAACGCATATCTGTGTCGCCTGTGGGAGATTACCCAGCCCTTCGGGCTGCGCTGTCGCGCAAAGAACAAGCGTCTAGCGCCGCCCCCTGTGGGAGCGGGCTTGTCCCGCGATTGGGCCGGGCCGGATATCACCGTCGCCTGGCAAGGGCTTCGCCCTTGATCGCGGGACAAGC
>NZ_JADLJL010000083.1 GCF_015680235.1 Pseudomonas guariconensis | reverse complement strand
TCGAAGACGCCATCGCGCAGGGCGAAATCGATAACCCGCAGGTAGAAACAGACCCGAACCAGCTGGCCTATCTCATCTACACCTCCGGCTCCACCGGCCAACCCAAGGGCGTGGCGGTCTCTCACGGGCCGCTGGCCATGCACGTGCAGGCCATCGCCGAGCGCTACGAAATGCGCCCGGACGACTGCGAACTGCACTTCATGTCGTTCGCCTTCGACGGTGCCCACGAACGTTGGCTGACCTGCCTGACCCAGGGCGCCAGCCTGCTGCTGCGTGACAACACGCTGTGGACGCCGGAACAGACCTACACGCAGATGAAGGCCCACGGCGTGACCGTGGCGGCGTTCCCGCCGGCATACCTGCAGCAACTGGCCGAGCACGCCGAACGTGAGGGCAACCCTCCGGCGGTGCGGGTGTACTGCTTCGGTGGCGACGCCGTGCCCCAGGCCAGTTTCGAGCTGGCACGCCGGGCGCTG
>NZ_JADLJL010000082.1 GCF_015680235.1 Pseudomonas guariconensis | reverse complement strand
GATTACCGACACCGAGAGCGAAGTCGTCGCGACCCTCTCCGTCGACAAGACCAGCGTCACCGAAGGCGGTGAAATTACTTACACCGTCACGCTGAGCAACGGCCAGAAATTGCCAGTCACTGGTCACGGCGGCCTGGTGTTCAAACTGACCGATGGTACCGAAGTCACTATTCCGGCTGGCAGCGCCAGCGGCTCCATTACCGTCAAAGCACCGGATGATGTATTCACCGGCGGTCAGCCGACCATCACCAACAAGCTTGAATCGGTAGAAGGCGGCGACAAGTTCGAGAAACTGACCCTCGACGACCAATCCGTTTCGACCAAGATCACCGATGAGCCAGGTTCCGGCACTCCTGGCACTGGCAATGAAGGCGACAAATTCGAAGTCACCATCGTCAGCAAAGGCGACGTGACTGAAGATCAGCAGCCAACCTTCACCATCCGGATCAGCGAGAAGCTCGATCACGATGTGACCGTTACGCTGAGCAATAACCAGCAGGTCGTCATCCAGGCAGGCAAAA
>NZ_JADLJL010000081.1 GCF_015680235.1 Pseudomonas guariconensis | reverse complement strand
CCTGCGCCGCTTGCCGGGCATCCATGCCCGGCACCCACCTCCGTAATGCCTCCACTCGGCCTCCTGACGTCGCGTTTGGCGGCGCCTGGGCCGTTGCGCATCGCAAGCAAAAGCAAAGGCAAAAGCAAAAGCAAAGGCAAAAGCAAAGGCCGGTCGGTTAATTTTGGGCCATCTCATTGGGGCTGCTACGCAGCCCATCGCGGGACAAGCCCGCTCCTACAGGCAACCCGCCAGTGGCAAGGTTTGCGTAATCCTGTAGGAGCGGCCTTGTGCCGCGATGGGGCGCGTAGCGGCCCCAATTATTAGGCAACGGCAGCTATTTAATACGTGGAGCGCGGTCGAAAGGTTGATCTCTCACAAGATTCTGATCACAACAGCACCAGTGACATGATCCTACCAAGCAGCCCTTCTGTTGCTCTTGATACGCGATAGCCCAGGCGACGCCAAACGCGACGTCAGGAGGCCGAGTGGAAGCCTTGCGCAGGTGGGTGCCAGGCATGGATGCCTGGCAAGCGGCGCAGGGCCATGGATG
>NZ_JADLJL010000080.1 GCF_015680235.1 Pseudomonas guariconensis | reverse complement strand
TCGGTGACATCAACTTTTACTTCACCTTGGTCCAGGGTCAATTTCTCGAAGTTGTCGCTGCCGGTAACGGTATCGAGCTTGTTGACGATTTCTGGTTGACCACCAGTGAACACATCATCAGGGGCTTTAACGGTGGCGGAGCCACTGGCGCTGCCGGCTGGAATAGTGACTTCGGTGCCATCGGTCAGCTTGAACACCAGGCCGCCGTGACCAGTGACCGGCAGCTTTTGGCCATTGCTGAGAGTGACGGTGTAGGTGATCTCGCCACCTTCAGCGAGAGTGGATTTGTCCACAGACAATGTGGCGGTTACTTCGCTGACGGTGTCGGTAATCTTGACCGTAGCGTCGTCGCCCAGTTGCAGGTTCTCGAATTGCTTACCGTCGACGCTCGCATCGGTGACGCCCAGCGAAACTTCACCCGCGTCTTTGAATACATCATCACCTTGAGCCGGCAGCGAATAATCGACTTCAGTCTTACCAGCCTGGATGACGACCTGCTGGTTGTTGCTCAGCGTGACCGTCACATCGTGATCGAGTTTTTCACTGATCCGGATGGTGAAGGTTGGCTGCT
>NZ_JADLJL010000079.1 GCF_015680235.1 Pseudomonas guariconensis | reverse complement strand
CTTAGAAATGAACATTCCGGTGTGAATGTTGATTTCTGACTTTTGTCAGATCGTTCTTTAAAAATTCGGATATGTGATAGATAGACTGACACGCACTTTCACTGGTGTGATGTCAGGCTAAGGTAAAATTTGTGAGTTCTGCTCGTAACTGAGCAACATGCGAATTTTCGGCGAATGTCGTCTTCACAGTATAACCAGATTGCTTGGGGTTATATGGTCAAGTGAAGAAGCGCATACGGTGGATGCCTTGGCAGTCAGAGGCGATGAAAGACGTGGTAGCCTGCGATAAGCTTTGGGGAGTCGGCAAACAGACTGTGATCCAGAGATCTCTGAATGGGGGAACCCACCTAGGATAACCTAGGTATCTTGTACTGAATCCATAGGTGCAAGAGGCGAACCAGGGGAACTGAAACATCTAAGTACCCTGAGGAAAAGAAATCAACCGAGATTCCCTTAGTAGTGGCGAGCGAACGGGGACCAGCCCTTAAGCTGGTTTGAGATTAGTGGAACGCTCTGGAAAGTGCGGCCATAGTGGGTGATAGCCCCGTACACGAAAATCTCTTGCCAGTGAAATCGAGTAGG
>NZ_JADLJL010000078.1 GCF_015680235.1 Pseudomonas guariconensis | reverse complement strand
CTTGTCGCCTTCATTGCCGGTGCCTGGAGTGCCTGAGCCTGGCTCATCGGTGATCTTGGTCGAAACGGATTGGTCGTCGAGGGTGAGTTTCTCGAACTTGTCGCCGCCTTCTACCGACTCAAGCTTGTTGGTAATGGTTGGCTGGCCGCCGGTGAACACATCATCTGGTGCTTTAACGGTGACGGAGCCACTGGCGCTACCGGCTGGAATAGTGACTTCGGTGCCATCGGTCAGCTTGAACACCAAGCCACCGTGACCAGTGACCGGCAGCTTTTGGCCATTGCTGAGAGTGACGGTGTAAGTAATTTCACCACCTTCAGCGACAGTGGATGTATCCACAGACAACGTGGCGGTTACTTCGCTGACGGTGTCGGTGATATTGACGACCGCCTTGCCACTCAGCTGCAGATTTTCGAACTGCTTGCCGTCGACGGTCGCGTCGGTGACGCCCAGTTCGGCTTTGCCTGGGTCGGTGAAGACGTCATCGCCTTGAGCCGGCAACGAATAATCGACTTCAGTCTTACCGGCCTGGATGACGACCTGCTGGTTGTTGCTCAGCGTGACCGTCACATCGTGATCGAGTTTTTCACTGATCCGGATGGTGAAGGTTGGCTGCTGATCTTCGGTCACATCGCCTTTGCTGACGATGGTCACTTCGA
>NZ_JADLJL010000077.1 GCF_015680235.1 Pseudomonas guariconensis | reverse complement strand
TAATTTCACCACCTTCAGCGACAGTGGATGTATCCACAGACAACGTGGCGGTTACTTCGCTGACGGTGTCGGTGATATTGACGACCGCCTTACCGCCCAATTGCAGATCTTCGAACTGCTTGCCATCAACGCTGGCGTCGGTTACGCCCAGGGAGACCTGGCCCGGATCGGTGAACACGTCGTCGCCCTGGGCGTCGAGCTTGTATTCGACCTCGGTCTCGCCAGCCTTGATGACTACTTTGTCACCATTGCTCAAGGTGACGGTCAGGTCGTGGTCCAGCTTCTGGCTGACCTTGACGGTGAAGGACGGCTGTTGAGCCTCGGTTACATCGCCATTGCCAGCGATGCTGACCATCACGGTGTCGATACTGTCCTTGATCTGGGTTTCGACGGGTGCGGTGTTGAGCGTCAGCTTCTCGAAGTTGCCGCCGCTTGCGCCTGTGATGGTCGTGCTGACGGTGCTGCCATTGACGAAGACATCATTGACCGGAGTCTGGAAGTCCACGGTGCCCGTGGTTTCGCCGGCCTTGATGGTGATGGTCTGGCCATTGGACAGGGTCACGGTGACCGGCGTCTGGGCGGGGTTGCTCAGGGTGGCGGTGTAGGTGATCACGCCCCCTTCGGTGATGCCTGGTGTCGCGGTCAGGGTGACGCTGGTGGTGTCGACCGAAT
>NZ_JADLJL010000076.1 GCF_015680235.1 Pseudomonas guariconensis | reverse complement strand
GTGATCGTCTCGCTCAGGCTGGGTGAGTACCTGAGCCTGCTCAACGAGGCGTTGCAGGAGCGCACCGACGCGTTTCTCGGCCAACTGGACAAACAGTTCCGCAAGCCCGCCGAACGCAAGGTCCGCGCCATGGTACTCAGCGGCGCGGTCACCGCGACCGTGTCCCGCCATCACGGCAAGCTCGTCGATGTGGCGATCTGGTCGCTGGAAAGCGCCGAGAGCCTGCAGGCACGCTTGGAGCAACTGCGGGCCGGTGCTGCCGGCACTGTGACCGAGGCGCTGAGAAGTGTGAGCATCGGCGCGGCCAGCTTGCAGTTCCAAAAGACGCAGTTGCAGCTCGGGTTGAGCATCAGCGCCGAGCAGGCTCGGCTCCTGGCGCGGGATGCCTTGAACGGTATGCGTGGCGGCTTTTCCGGGTTGGGCCCGGGGAGCCCGGGCCTGCTGCTGAGCCTGGGTGGGCTGTGGTTTCAGCAGGAGGGTTTGCGCAGGAACTACGCATCGCTGCTCGACACGCCCGGGAGTGGTGAGCCCGAAGCGTTGGCGGCCGTCTGGTCGTCCTCCATCGGGGTGCTGGGTGTCGGCCTTGAGGCTACAGGACGAGCTCTCGAAACGCTGCGGCCGCAAAAACTCATGGCTGCGCAAAATCCGACTGTTGGGTTTGGGGGGCAGATCGCCAAAT
>NZ_JADLJL010000075.1 GCF_015680235.1 Pseudomonas guariconensis | reverse complement strand
GAGTAGGAGACGGGCTCTCACCCGTCGTCCTCTCACACCACCGTGCGTACGGTTCCGTACACGGCGGTTCAGGTTATGCGGCTAAGCCTGTTGATCGTATCGAGTATCGAGACCAGTCCGAGTTGATCCCATAGTTTCTTCGGCAACGCCTGATTCATGTGTGGCGCTCCGGAGTTCCACCATGGGCCTCGGCCATTGAAGGCTGATTTGCAAGCCCGCTCCTCGCCTAACCCCAGACGTATCAGGTTGCGCGCCCTCGTGGAGGGCCGCTTCCATTGACGCCAAATGGCACAGCGGAGTTTGTGCCTGATCCAACCATCCAGCTCCTCAAGCGGCCGCTTGCTCTGGCTGAGCTTGAAGTAGTTCGCCCAACCTCGTAACACGGGGTTTATCCGCTCGATGACGCTCGCCATCTTGCGCCCCCGCGCGCCATGTAGCAGTTCGCTTAGCCGGGCGCGCACGCGACCTAGGCTCATCGCTGCCACGCGCAACCTCGGTTGCCGGTGCCCGCTCATGCCATAGCCCAAGTAGTCACACTTCCAAACCCCTGCGACTCGGCTCTTCTTACGATTCACCGTCAGTTTCAGGCGCTGATTCAGGAAGCGCTCAACGCTGCTCATCGTTCGTTCGCCTGCGCGAGGACTGCGCACATAGATGTTTGCGTCATCGGCATAACGGACGAAGCGATGATCTCGTCGCTCCAGCTC
>NZ_JADLJL010000074.1 GCF_015680235.1 Pseudomonas guariconensis | reverse complement strand
TCATCGTTCGTTCGCCTGCGCGAGGACTGCGCACATAGATGTTTGCGTCATCGGCATAACGGACGAAGCGATGATCTCGTCGCTCCAGCTCGCGGTCGAGTTCGTCGAGCAGGATGTTCGACAGCAACGGCGAAAGTGGGCCGCCTTGCGGCGTTCCCTCCTGCCGTGGGCTGACGACACCGTCCGACATGATCCCGGCCTCGAGATAGCGGCGGATTAGTCTGAGTACTCGTTTGTCTTCGATCCGGCGCTGCAGACAAGCCATCAGGATGTCGTGGTTGACCCGATCAAAGAATTTCTCCAGATCAAGCTCCACACACCAGCGATGGCCTGCCGCCACATGGGCTCGGGCCATTTCTATGGCTTGATGGGCGCTCCTGCCCGGACGAAAGCCGTAGCTGTAGTCCGAAAACAGCGGATCAAAGATTGGCGTGAGCTGTTGCAGCAGTGCTTGCTGAAGCAGGCGATCCACGACACTGGGGATTCCCAGTTGCCGGGTGCCGCCCTGCGGCTTGGGAATTTCGACCGCCCGCACTGCCTGAGGATGGTACTCACCGGCCAGCAACCTGGCTTTGAGGGTTGGCCAATACTGTTTCACGTAGCCTGCCAAGTCGGCGACCGTCATGCCATCGGCACCTGGTGCGCCCTTGTTGCTGACTACGCGTCGATACGCACGCCTGAGGTTGTCCGGTGCAAGCACCCGCTCCATCAGCGTGTCCGGCTCCGCGTTCGTCCACGTCGCTGACGCCGCCGGCACCTTTGC
>NZ_JADLJL010000073.1 GCF_015680235.1 Pseudomonas guariconensis | reverse complement strand
GTCTTCCAGCCGCCACGCGAGGCGGGCAAGCCCCTGGCCAAGGCTTGCCGTACCCAGGATCACGACGTGATCGCCTCCTTCATCAACATCAACACGCTCCTGTATTCGACCGCCTGGCTCGCCTTCGCCAACGATCCCTGGCCTCGCGAGGTGCTGAACCGCTATCGCCAGGGCATCGCGACCAACGCGGCCGAGCTGGCCGGGCGCTTCGTGCAGCTGGACCTGCAGGCCGCTCGCGAAGACCCCGCCAGCGTCGGCATCGCCATGACCGGAGACGACCTCGGGCTCGACCAGGTGCTGGAATATGCCGAGTACTACCCCGGCCGCTTTCGCAGCACCCATGGCTACTATCCGCGCCTGGACCGCCTGGTCGCCACCCGCGCGCACGTGCGCTCCATCATTCAGAAAGAGCAGTTGCCCAACGGCGTCCTGGCACTGACGCTGCCCGACCCGGTCGGCCTGGTCCAGGAATCCAACGCCCAGCGCCTGGCCCAGTTCCAGGCCATGCAGGAATGGCGCGCCGAGCCGCAGCGGCGCTTCGAACACTTCACCTCGCAGGCTTTGCTCGGCATTCGCCAGCTGCACGACAGCTGGGCAGCCGAACAGGCCACCGAAGAAGTCGAGAAAGAGGCCCAACACACCGAGCGCTGGAACAACAGCCCGATTGGCCAGAAGGCGTACCTGCCGCCCGTGGACATCGCGGCCCAAACCCAACGCCGCATCGCGACCAAGCAGGAACAAGCACGCAAGCGCCTGGAGGAACGTTACGACGAGCCCGCCCGGGCGGCCTTCGACTCCGCCTATCGAAGCGAACTCCAGCATTGGCAGGCCCTGATAGATCAACTCGGCG
>NZ_JADLJL010000072.1 GCF_015680235.1 Pseudomonas guariconensis | reverse complement strand
GTAGCGCCAGTGGCTCCGTCACCGTTAAAGCACCAGATGATGTGTTCACCGGCGGCCAGCCAACCATTACCAACAAGCTTGAGTCGGTAGAGGGCGGCGAGAAATTCGAGAAGCTCACTTTGGGTGATGGCTCCGTATCTACGGAAATCACCGACGAACCAGGTTCGGGCACTAATAGCGGCAACGAAGGCGACAAGTTCGAAGTTACTATCGTCAGCAAAGGCGACGTGACTGAAGATCAGCAACCGACCTTCACCATCCGGATCAGCGAGAAGCTCGATCACGATGTGACCGTTACGCTGAGCAACAATCAGCAGGTCGTCATCCAAGCTGGCAAAACTGAAGTCGATTATTCGTTGCCGGCTCAAGGCGATGACGTCTTCACCGACCCAGGCAAAGCCGAACTGGGCGTCACCGACGCGACCGTCCAGGGCAAGCAGTTCGAAAATCTGCAGCTGGGCGGCAAGGCGGTCGTCAACATCACCGACACCGTCAGCGAAGTAACCGCCACATTGTCTGTGGATAAATCCACTGTCGCTGAAGGTGGCGAGATCACCTACACCGTCACGCTGAGCAACGGCCAGAAATTGCCAGTAACTGGTCACGGTGGCCTGGTGTTCAAGCTGACCGATGGCACCGAGGTCACTATTCCGGCTGGCAGCGCCAGCGGCTCCATTACTGTCAAAGCACCGGATGATGTATTCACCGGCGGTCAGCCGACCATCACCAACAAGCTTGAGTCGGTAGAAGGCGGCGACAAGTTCGAGAAACTCACCCTCGACGATCAATCCGTTTCGACCAAGATCACCGACGAACCAGGTTCGGGCACTCCTGGCACTGGCAATGAAGGCGACAAGTTCGAAGTCACCATCGTCAGCAAAGGCGATGTGACCGAAGACCAGCAACCGACCTTCACCATCCGGATCAGCGAAAAACTCGATCACGATGTGACCGTTACGCTGAGCAACAATCAGCAGGTCGTCATCCAGGCTGGCAAAACTGAAGTCGACTATTCGCTGCCGGCTCAAGGTGATGATGTATTCAAAGACGCGGGTGAAGTTTCGCTGGGGGTCACCGATGCGGGCGTCGACGGTAAGCAATTCGAGAACCTGCAACTGGGCGACGACGCTACGGTCAAGATTACCGACACCGAGAGCGAAGTCGTCGCGACCCTCTCCGTCGACAAGACCAGCGTCACCGAAGGCGGTGAAATTACTTACACCGTCACGTTGAGCAACGGCCAGAAATTGCCAGTCACTGGTCACGGCGGCCTGGTGTTCAAGCTGACCGATGGCACCGAAGTCACTATTCCGGCAGGCAGCGCCAGTGGCTCCGTCACCGTTAAAGCCCCTGATGATGTGTTCACTGGCGGTCAACCAGAAATCGTCAACAAGCTCGATACCGTTACCGGCAGCGACAACTTCGAGAAATTGACCCTGGACCAAG
>NZ_JADLJL010000071.1 GCF_015680235.1 Pseudomonas guariconensis | reverse complement strand
CAGACTGTGTGAAAACACACTGATAGGCCCTAGACCAAACGCCCCGACTTGTTCGGGGCGTTTGTTTTTGTGCTGAAAAAAGGCTCTTCAGCCCATCAACTGCATCATTTTCTTGGTACCCAGTACGCTGATCGCCCGCTTGAGGTTGTATGCGGTCACGGCCAGGGCCATTTCAGCTCTCGTCCCTTCAAGTTGCCGTAGCAAGAACCGTCCGTTCCCAAATAGCCATTGTTTGAGATTGCCAAACGGGTGCTCCACGATGGATCTGCGTCGTTCCATCATCTCTGGATGCAGTTGCATCCGCTTCGCCATTCGTTCAAAGGCTTCCTCTTGTGCATGACGCGAGACGTAGCGGCGCTTGGCCGTCGTACATTGGGCTTTCAGCGCACATCCAGCACAGTCGCTGATTGCTGCCTGGTAGATCCGGTCGCCTTTGTAACGCTGCTTCAGGGTTAGCCACTGGCCTGCTGGACATTGGTACCGATCCTGGTCAGCGTCGTAGGTAAAGTCTTGGCGTTCGAACAATGCCTCTCCGCCTGGGTTCGAGGTTCGGTTTGGCGGCACGTAAGCGGTAATGGAGGCTTCCTCACACGCCTGGAACTGCTGGCCGTTTGAGTAGCCCATGTCCGCTGTCACGGTCAGAGCGTCTTGCCCAAGTTCGGCCTTGGCCGTTTTAGCCATAGGTTCAAGCTGCTTGCGGTCATCACCCTCTTGCGTCACTTCGTGATGCAAAATCAGGCAGTGTTCTGCATCGACAGCGGTCTGCACGTTATAGGCAACACGCGCCCCTTTGGGCGTGCGCATCATTCGGGCATCGCTTTCGTGCGTGTTGAATTGCTCCAGCCCCATCGATTGCATCAAGGCTTGGCAACTGCGGTTGTCTTGCTGCTTAGCCTCAAGTTCTGCCAGGGCCGCCTTGATCGCAGTGCGATCTACCACCTGCTCGCCCTCAGTTTTATCAGCGGCATCCAGGTCCGCCAGGTATTGGGCGATCCGCTTATCCAGCTTCTCGTCCTGACGCTTGAGCTGGTTCAAGTTCAGGTGGCGTCGCGCAGAAGCGACTGCCTGAAACTTGCTCCCGTCGATGGCAACCAAGTCACCGGCAATCAAACCGGCAGCTCGGCAGAATTGCACAAAAGCCCGGCACGTCGTAACGAAAGCGACTTTGTTGTTCTTACGAAAATCGGCGATGGTCTTGAAGTCGGGTTTGAGCCGGTTGATCAACCACATCACCTCAATGTTGCGCTGGCATTCAGCTTCCAGGCGACGGGACGACCGAATGCGCTGGAAATAGCCATAAAGGTAGAGTTTGAGCTGATCGGCGGGGTCGTAGGCGGGGCGCCCGGTGGCCTTGGGCTGAGTTTTCTCAAAACCGAGCTGACCCAGATCCAGCTTGGTGACATACAGGTCGATGACCCGTACGAGGTGATCTTCAGGAATCAACTCCTCCAGCGAGACCGGGAACAGGCTGGTCTGGCTGCGGGACTCTCCTTGGATGTAAGCCATAACGAAAAATGCTCCGTATCTTTCGATACGGAGCATTCTCTTAAAGGGCCGGGCAGATTGCTAGGTTTTCACACAGTCTG
>NZ_JADLJL010000069.1 GCF_015680235.1 Pseudomonas guariconensis | reverse complement strand
CCGGCTCGACCTTCAAGGCGGCATCGGGGTAGATGTCCTTGAGGTTCTTCATCACCTGGTCCTTGTCGGGGCTGACGATCACCTGGCCGTTGCGGTCGGCGAGGAAGGCGTGGCCGATGCCGCCGAAGTCCACGGCATTGATGATGTCCACCAGGGTATTGAGGCTCAGGTCGCCGCCGACCACGCCGAGCAGTTCGCCGCTGGCCTTGGCCTTGACCGGGATGGCGATGGTCACCACCAGGCCGCCCACCGACGCCTGGTAGGGCGGGGTCAGCAGGGTCTTGTCGGCCGTTACGGCGGCGGTGTACCACGGCCGCTGGCGCGGGTCATAGCCGTCGGGCATCTTGGCGTCCGGCCGCTGGGTGAACACGCCGTTGTTCTGGCCGAAATAGGTGAACTGGAAGTTGTTGGTGTACGACGGCTGGTCGACCAGCCCGGACAGGGTTTCACCGGTACCTTGCTGGGCGATGTCCTGAGCAAGGTTCTCAAGCACCAGGATGCGCCCGCTCATCCAGTTCTGCACGCTGCCGGCGGTCTGCGCCCCGGCCTGGCGTACGGAGGATTCGATGTTCTGGCGGATGGTGTTGCGCTGCAGGTAGTCGTTGTAGAGGGTGAACAAGGCAAATGCCAGGACAACGACGCCGCAGGCACTGAGCAGGATCTTGTGGCGGAATTTCAGGTTCATGTTTCGAGACCTTGGGCCGGTGAAGGGAGGACGCCGCGCGCTCGTGGCACGCATGGCGATACCTGTCACCAGGCTATCGGCCGGTCTTGAAAAATATTGAAAAAACTAGGCTCTGTCTGAAAAGTCTTGAGACGCCGGTCAGGCAAGGCGAAAACAGCCGAGGAAGCGGAGTTTATGGGTTGTAAATGAGCATTCCGAGGCTGTTTTCAACGCAGCATGACCAAGTATCAAGGCTTTTCAGACAGAGCCTAGGGATGACGGGCCAACAGTTCCACCAGGGTCCGAGCTGCCAGGTGCAGCGGCTGCTGCTTGAGCCAGAAGGCGTGCACCGGCAGCTCCAGGGCATTCTGGGTATTGCGAAAGTCCAGGCGCACCAGGCGACCGGCCTCGATCAGTGGCGCCACTCGGGACAAGGGGAAGTTGCCCCAGCCCAGGCCCGCCTCGACCATTTGCAAAGCCAGGTCCAGGCTGTTGCTGCGCCAATGGGTCGCCGCGACCAGCGGGCGCGGGTCGGACAGCGGCACGTCGATGCTGCGGACCAGGAC
Source organism: Pseudomonas guariconensis (assembly GCF_015680235.1). Taxonomy (GTDB): domain Bacteria; phylum Pseudomonadota; class Gammaproteobacteria; order Pseudomonadales; family Pseudomonadaceae; genus Aquipseudomonas; species Aquipseudomonas guariconensis_A. The sequence continues at coordinate 1,225 of NZ_JADLJL010000069.1, read as the reverse complement.
CTGGCGCACGTTGAACAGGTCTTCCAGATAATGGATACGCCCGTTGCCCAGCGCAGGGTGGTGCGGTGAAAGGGTGGCCACCAGCGACTCTATGGCGATGTGCTGGAAACTGCGCCGAGGGTCCACGTGCAGGCCGGCGAAGGCCAGGCACAGGCTGACCCGACCGTCGTCGAGCAATTGCAGGGCTTCCTCCTGGGGCGCGCTGAGCAGTTCGATGTCCAGCAGTGGGTGCCGTTCGCCGAGCACGGCAATGGCCGCGAGCAAGGGGCTTTGGTCGATGTCGGGCACCACGGCGATGGCCAGGCGGCTCTCGAGGCCTCGGGAGAGCTCCAACGCATGGACTTGCAACAGACCCAGCTGTTCGGCGATCAGTCGGGCATGGGGCTCCAGAGCTCGGGCCTGGGCCGTTGGGCGTGCCTCGCGCGCGCCGCGTTCGAACAGTGGGTAGCCCAGTTCCGCCTCGAGATTGCCGATGGCCATGCTCACGGCCGAAGGCACGCGGGACAACGCCCGCGCGGCGGCGGAAAAGGACCCGCGGTCGAGCACGGCGAGAAACAGCTGGATATTGTCGCTGGAAAAATTCATGGATCGGCCTCCTTTCAATAAATCTGAAAGGTGCTGACTTTTTCTGTCAAGAAGATTGATTCATTCTGGCTGCCTTCGTGAAACATCCAGAGATTGAAAGCTGTGCAAGGACTCAAACGCAAACTGGTCTATGTGACCTTCTATGAACTGATCGGCCTGTGCATGTCGACCCTGGGGCTGGCGTACCTGTCCGACACCCAAGCGTCCCATACCGGGCCGCTGGCGGTGATGATCACCACCATCGCCATGCTCTGGAACCTGATCTACAACAGCCTGTTCGAATGGTGGGAAAGCCGCCAGGCCAAGCGTGGCCGTAGCGTGGCTCGGCGTGTTGGGCATGCCATCGGTTTCCAGTTGACCTTGGTGGTCTACTTGATTCCGCTGATCGCCTGGTGGCTGGACATGACCTTGGTGGAAGCGTTCCTGGTGGACCTGGCGTTCATCATCCTGGTGCCGTGCTACACCTTCGTCTACAACTGGGCGTTCGATCGCATCTTCGGCTTGCCGATGTCGGCGATGGCGACTGCCTGAAATGAAGGGGGGGCGGGTCGGGTGCTATCGCGGGGGGCGCCCCCCCGCCCCCAACAAACCCGCCAAAATTTATTTTTTGGGCCCGCTTGGGGGGGGGGGGGGGCGCCCG
>NZ_JADLJL010000068.1 GCF_015680235.1 Pseudomonas guariconensis | reverse complement strand
CCCGGAAAGACAAAACCCCTACCTGCTCGCGCAGATAGGGGTTTTGCGAAATGAATCTTGACGATGACCTACTCTCACATGGGGAAGCCCCACACTACCATCGGCGATGCATCGTTTCACTGCTGAGTTCGGGATGGGATCAGGTGGTTCCAATGCTCTATGGTCGTCAAGAAATTCTGTTGCCAGAACGTCCAGATGGACATGCCAGCCAATTCGGATATGTGAATGTGTGAGTTTACGAATTTTCGGGTCTTTCGTCTTCACCACCACAATTTGGCGTACCACTGATTCAACAGCAGGCTCAAATTGCTTGGGTGTTATATGGTCAAGCCTCACGGGCAATTAGTATCGGTTAGCTCAACGCCTCACAGCGCTTACACACCCGACCTATCAACGTCGTAGTCTTCGACGGCCCTTTAGGGGATTCAAGATCCCAGTGAGATCTCATCTTGAGGCAAGTTTCCCGCTTAGATGCTTTCAGCGGTTATCTCTTCCGAACATAGCTACCCGGCAATGCCACTGGCGTGACAACCGGAACACCAGAGGTTCGTCCACTCCGGTCCTCTCGTACTAGGAGCAGCCCCTCTCAAATCTCAAACGTCCACGGCAGATAGGGACCGAACTGTCTCACGACGTTCTAAACCCAGCTCGCGTACCACTTTAAATGGCGAACAGCCATACCCTTGGGACCGGCTTCAGCCCCAGGATGTGATGAGCCGACATCGAGGTGCCAAACACCGCCGTCGATATGAACTCTTGGGCGGTATCAGCCTGTTATCCCCGGAGTACCTTTTATCCGTTGAGCGATGGCCCTTCCATACAGAACCACCGGATCACTAAGACCTACTTTCGTACCTGCTCGACGTGTGGGTCTCGCAGTCAAGCGCGCTTTTGCCTTTATACTCTGCGACCGATTTCCGACCGGTCTGAGCGCACCTTCGTACTCCTCCGTTACTCTTTGGGAGGAGACCGCCCCAGTCAAACTACCCACCATACACTGTCCTCGATCCGGATCACGGACCTGAGTTAGAACCTCAAGGTTGCCAGGGTGGTATTTCAAGGATGGCTCCATGAGAACTGGCGTCCCCACTTCAAAGCCTCCCACCTATCCTACACAAGCAAGCTCAAAGTCCAGTGCAAAGCTATAGTAAAGGTTCACGGGGTCTTTCCGTCTAGCCGCGGATACACTGCATCTTCACAGCGATTTCAATTTCACTGAGTCTCGGGTGGAGACAGCGCCGCCATCGTTACGCCATTCGTGCAGGTCGGAACTTACCCGACAAGGAATTTCGCTACCTTAGGACCGTTATAGTTACGGCCGCCGTTTACCGGGGCTTCGATCAAGAGCTTCGCTTGCGCTAACCCCATCAATTAACCTTCCGGCACCGGGCAGGCGTCACACCCTATACGTCCACTTTCGTGTTTGCAGAGTGCTGTGTTTTTAATAAACAGTCGCAGCGGCCTGGTATCTTCGACCGGCATGGGCTTACGGAGCAAGTCCTTCACCCTCGCCGGCGCACCTTCTCCCGAAGTTACGGTGCCATTTTGCCTAGTTCCTTCACCCGAGTTCTCTCAAGCGCCTTGGTATTCTCTACCCGACCACCTGTGTCGGTTTGGGGTACGGTTCCCAGTTATCTGAAGCTTAGGAGCTTTTCTTGGAAGCATGGCATCAACCACTTCGTCGCCTAATGGCAACTCGTCATCAGCTCTCGGCCTTGAAATCCCGGATTTGCCTAAGATTTCAGCCTACCACCTTAAACTTGGACAACCAACGCCAAGCTGGCCTAGCCTTCTCCGTCCCTCCATCGCAATAACTGGAAGTACAGGAATATTAACCTGTTTTCCATCGACTACGCTTTTCAGCCTCGCCTTAGGGACCGACTAACCCTGCGTCGATTAACGTTGCGCAGGAAACCTTGGTCTTTCGGCGTGCGAGTTTTTCACTCGCATTGTCGTTACTCATGTCAGCATTCGCACTTCTGATACCTCCAGCAAGCTTCTCAACTCACCTTCACAGGCTTACAGAACGCTCCTCTACCGCATCACCTTACGGTGATACCCGTAGCTTCGGTGCATGGTTTGAGCCCCGTTACATCTTCCGCGCAGGCCGACTCGACTAGTGAGCTATTACGCTTTCTTTAAAGGATGGCTGCTTCTAAGCCAACCTCCTAGCTGTCTAAGCCTTCCCACATCGTTTCCCACTTAACCATGACTTTGGGACCTTAGCTGACGGTCTGGGTTGTTTCCCTTTTCACGACGGACGTTAGCACCCGCCGTGTGTCTCCCATGCTCGGCACTTCCAGGTATTCGGAGTTTGCATCGGTTTGGTAAGTCGGGATGACCCCCTAGCCGAAACAGTGCTCTACCCCCTGGAGTGATACATGAGGCGCTACCTAAATAGCTTTCGAGGAGAACCAGCTATCTCCGAGCTTGATTAGCCTTTCACTCCGATCCACAGGTCATCCGCTAACTTTTCAACGGTAGTCGGTTCGGTCCTCCAGTCAGTGTTACCTAACCTTCAACCTGCCCATGGATAGATCGCCCGGTTTCGGGTCTATACCCAGCGACTAAACGCCCTATTAAGACTCGCTTTCGCTACGCCTCCCCTATTCGGTTAAGCTCGCCACTGAATATAAGTCGCTGACCCATTATACAAAAGGTACGCAGTCACCTAACAAAGTAGGCTCCCACTGCTTGTACGCATACGGTTTCAGGTTCTATTTCACTCCCCTCTCCGGGGTTCTTTTCGCCTTTCCCTCACGGTACTGGTTCACTATCGGTCAGTCAGTAGTATTTAGCCTTGGAGGATGGTCCCCCCATGTTCAGACAAAGTTTCTCGTGCTCCGTCCTACTCGATTTCACTGGCAAGAGATTTTCGTGTACGGGGCTATCACCCACTATGGCCGCACTTTCCAGAGCGTTCCACTAATCTCAAACC
>NZ_JADLJL010000067.1 GCF_015680235.1 Pseudomonas guariconensis | reverse complement strand
GCTACAGGACGAGCTCTCGAAACGCTGCGGCCGCAAAAACTCATGGCTGCGCAAAATCCGACTGTTGGGTTTGGGGGGCAGATCGCCAAATTTGGCGGAGGTATTGCGGCGGCAGCTGGGTTGATGGATGCGGTGCAGTACGTTTTCGCTGGCATTCGGGTCAGCGGTCAAGGAGATAAAGGTGCCGCAAATAACTATTGGACCGCAGGACCAATAGCAGGAATTTCCTCATTTTTTGGAGTAGCTGCAATTTTCGTTGGGAGCAGCACACTACTAGGCCCGCTCGGAATTGCCATTCTGCTAGGACTTTCAGCTTATGCCATCGCCACTCAAGCGAAGCGGGAGGTATCTACACCACTTGAATTATGGGCACGTAAAAGTAGGTGGGGGGTTCCACTAGAACACAGAGCCTGGCAAAGCGAGACAGAACAAGACATCGCGACAAGTGCCCTGAATGGAGCCATCCTGGGCATTACTGCTAATACAGATATACATGTCGACTTTCAAAGACATCTAGGCTCGCCTCACTTCACCATCGGCGAAACATATTCGGTCGCCTCGACCAAAAGATTGTCTTATCACATGACCATACCTAACTTCCACAGCAAGTACTCCCGCTACGAGTGGCAATTAAACACGTACCGCCCCAACACCCCTGAGCCCGAGCATACTTACAGTGGCAACAGTGAAGAATTAAACCAAGAAGAAAACCGAACACTTACCCAAGCTAATGCGGCAGACGCAACGTATACACCTCAACAGACCATAACCATCCAGAACTCAATAATCTTGGACGAGCATGATATGACGCATGCCATTGAGTTGTCCCTCAGCTACTGGCCAGATAAGTCAGACCTTTCCCGACTCGCTCAAGTCATAGTAAAAAAAGACAAAATCTGACTTTCGGAGAAATAACACATGATATATAAAGGCCCATTACTTGATCCACCTTGCCGCGGATGGACAAAGGACCTCCCGCTCCCAAACGAAGCATCGAACGAAGAACACATAACCACAGCCCCCGCAGTAAACTGGATGAATGAAATCCATTTGGAGCTCCCTCGAAAAAACTTCCACCATCGAAACTTAATGCTGACTTTTAGCCTTCTCTCATTACTTCTACTCCTCCCCCCCATAGCCATAATCACAGACAGCCTTATAAGTAATGACTATTCATTTCTAGGCAGTGGGGTGGCAACTGTAATTATTGTGATATGGGGCGCGACCTTCTGTTTTAGATTAGCAGCTTCACCGCCACGCGACGAACCCATACGATTTAATCGGGCACGCCAAAAAATATACGCCTATAACTTCAAGTATTGTTGGTGGAAGTCATTCGGACATATGCCAACCGAAGTAGTCTCCTATAGCTGGTCAGATGTTCGTGCCGAGAGCTGGAGAGAACGAGCTAGCTTCCAAGGCGCATCGGTTTTAAAATGGGGCGTCATGCTTTCTATAGTAGAGTCAGGTACCAATAAGGTAATTGACCGCTTTCCTTTGAGCAGCCTGGGGCTGGACGAAGCCGTCTGGACGTATGTTTGTACCTACATGCAAGAAGGCCCGACGAGCCTGCCATTGCCGAACCCGCCACTGGACCATAACGATGTACTTTGGTGCAATATCGCAAAACGTCTGGCGCCAAAGGTCGAATGGCCAGCGGAGATCGATAGGGAGTCGAGAACAGCGCCCAGTTGAACGGAGAGGGCTATGGCGGTGCGATCATGCCAGCGCTGTATGCGGGCGGCATGTTCAAGATGAGGAAAAGGTGAAGAGCGAAGGATGAACGCTGGCAAGCCGGACCTGTGGAGTGGCCTCGCCCCGCGATGGGCTACGCCGCAGCCCCGGATGATCAAGGACTGGCAAGATCAGCCAGGCCAAATGGATAACAGCCTCTATTCGGCACGATTATTGGAATATGGGTATTGACCGCCGGCTTCAGATATGAGATTTCGACCCCACGCGACGAGCCCATACGTTTCAATAGAGCCCGGCAAAAAATCTATGCTTACAACTTCACATATTTCAAACGCTGGCCAATTGAAGTCGTCTCGTATGACTGGGCTCAGGTTCGAGCAGAGCGTTGGAGAAAGCGTGCTAGAACCCCACAAGGCATAACCATTGACAAACAGGGAGTAATGCTATCCATTATACAACCAGACACAAATGAAGTAGTTGACCGCTTCCAACTCAGCACGCCGAATGTCGACGACCTCGTCTGGAAATACATCTGCCTTTACATGCAGCGCGGGCCCTCAGCCCTTCCCCCACCTCCCCCGCCCAAAAATCACGATGATATCCCTTGGTACAATATTTCTAAAAATCTCGCACCAAAAGTGCAATGGCCAAAGGACATAGATATTGAATCGCGAACCGCTCCTTAACCATCGCGCCATAGCCGCCATGCATCATCATTACGCAGCCTTGGCTACAGCGGGTTTTAGTCAGCTTCCAGCCACCCAGTATTCGTACCATTTCTAAATGGAGAGCGCCCTAAACTGGACGGAGAACCACGTCCCGCCTCTCGGAAACGCATGGCAAGTCGAATCAAGAGGACGCGGCAACTCCTCCAAGCGGTGTAAAGTACACTCCACAACAAAGCCACAGGAGCCTGGCAATGACCGTGACGCTGTCCCCGCTACACATCGACTGCGATTTCGATTCCGGCAATATCCAGGTACTGGATGCCAGCGACCCTGGCCGTGTACACCTGGCCATCCGTCCCGACACCAACAGCGGCCACTTCCAGTGGTTCCACTTCAAGGTCAGCGGCCTGACCCCGGGCCACACTCACCGTTTCAGCCTGGACAACGCCCACCAGTCTTCCTACAAGAATGCCTGGACCGGCTATCAGGCCGTGGCCTCCTATGACCAGAAGACCTGGTTCCGCATCCCCAGCCAGTTCGACGGCAAGGCGCTCAACTTCGAACTCGAGGCCGAACAGGAACAGGCCTGGTTCGCCTATTTCGAGCCCTACCCTCGCGCACGCCATAACCAATTGATCGAACGTGCCAGGCAATTGCCCGGCGTCGAACTGCTGGCCTGCGGGCGCAGTGTGCAAGGTCGCGATATTCCGCTGCTGCGTGCGGGCGACGGCGCCGCCGGCAAGCGCAAGATCTGGCTGATCGCCCAGCAGCACCCGGGCGAACACATGGCCGAATGGTTCATGGAGGGCGTGATCGACCGCCTGCAAGCCAATGACGGTATCGTCCAGGCACTGCTGGCCGAGGCCGACCTGTACCTGATCCCCAACATGAACCCCGACGGCGCCTTCCTGGGCCACCTGCGCACCAACTTCAAGGGCAAGGACCTCAACCGCGCCTGGCAGGACGCCAGCGTCGAGTTCAGCCCGGAAGTGTTCTTCGCCCAGTCGCAAATGAAGCAGTACGGGGTGGATGCCTTCATCGATGTTCATGGTGATGAAGAAATCCCCCACGTGTTCACCGCTGCCTGCGAAGGCAACCCCGGCTACACGCCGCGCCTGTCGAAGCTCGAGGAGCAGTTCCGCAGCACGCTGTGCAGCGTGACGCCAGATTTCCAGACCGTGCACGGCTACACCCGCGACGAGCCGGGCCAGGCCAACATGACCTTGGCGTGCAACGCCGTGGGTCAGGCTTACGACTGCCTGTCGCTGACCTTGGAAATGCCGTTCAAGGATCATGACGATGCGCCCAACCCGGTCACCGGGTGGTCGGGTGCACGGTCCAAGGCGCTGGCAGGCGCGGTGTTGGAGACCTTAGGGAAGATGGTCAAGGATCTGCGCTGAATGGCCTGACGCAATCGCGGGACAAGCCCGCTCCTACAGGGGTCAGCGTTGCCCCGCGATTGCAGACGTATTGACGCCACAAGGCTTAACGGAAGACAGGAAAGGGAGCTGTAGGCCTGGGCGCAGAATAAAACGAAGAAAATATCGGGAGAAAATGGCAGGGGCGGCTGGATTCGAACCAACGCATGGCAGGATCAAAACCTGCTGCCTTACCGCTTGGCGACGCCCCTGTATCGGATACGACGAATGCCTGTGCACTGTCGCTCTGAAGGCTCACTGACAACAACGCTGGGTCGCTGTGCTGGAATGGCCGGCACTATACCAACAGTCTTTCCACCTGGGAACCCCCAAGGTGAAAAAAAATGCTTTAAAACAGCAAGTTAGTTCTCTTCCCCTGGTTTCGATCGCCCGAGGTAATGCCATCCGTCGCATTTTCCCGGCCTCGCTTCAACAACCGCGGCTTCCTTCATTCCAATCAGGTAAGCAAAGCCTGAGCATCACAAGGAGGGCGCCATGCCAGTTTCCCATGACCTCTACCAGGACCTTCACTACCCGCGCGAGATCGTCCAGCAGCGGCGCCAACAGGACCAGGAGCTTGACCGGTTGCTGGATGAATATGTAGACATCGACAACCAAGTGCTTGCCGCCGAGGCGATCTCGGCCGGCAATGTCAGTGACGATGACCTGCACCGGCTCAAGGAGCGGCGCCTGGCGGTCAAGTACATGATCGAGCGGCAGTTGGAGCGGCATAAGTAAGGGGCCGCTGCGCGGCTCTTTCGCGGGCCAAACCCCCACCGACAAGGCGGGTGGGGCGCCCGGTTGGGGCCGGGGTGGGGGGCGG
>NZ_JADLJL010000066.1 GCF_015680235.1 Pseudomonas guariconensis | reverse complement strand
CGCAACATGCCAGCGGCGCCAGCGACCAGGCCAACGACGGCCGCCAGGTGGTGGACGACGCGATCAACGCCATGACCGCGCTGTCGCAGAAGATCAGCGAGTCGTGCGAGCAGATCGAGGCGCTCAACGCGAGCACCGACGAGATCGGCAAGATCCTCGATGTGATCAAGGGCATTTCCCAGCAGACCAACCTGCTGGCGCTCAACGCCGCCATCGAGGCGGCCCGTGCCGGCGAGGCCGGGCGTGGCTTCGCGGTGGTGGCCGACGAGGTGCGCAACCTGGCCCACCGTACCCAGGAATCGGCCGAGGAGATCCACCGCATGATCACCGGCCTGCAGGTGGGATCGCGCGAGGCGGTGTACACCATGAACGAAAGCCAGGTGTCCAGCGAGCAGACCGTGCAGGTGGCCAACCAGGCCGGCGAGCGCCTGGCCAGCGTGACCCAGCGCATCGGCGAGATCGACGGCATGAACCAGTCGGTGGCCACTGCCACCGAGGAGCAGAGCGCGGTGGTCGAGAGCCTGAACCTGGACATCACCCAGATCAACAGCCTCAACCAGCAAGGGGTGGAGAACCTCAACGAGACCTTGCGCCATTGCGATGCCCTGAGCCAGCAGGCGGGGCGCTTGAAGCAACTGGTGGGCACCTTCAGGATCTGAGGCGCCCCTATCGCCGGCAAGCCGGCTCCCACCGGTCCTGCGCTGTTTTCAAAGACACCGCCAGACATGTAGGAGCCGGCTTGCCGGCGATCGGGCGCGCAGCGGCCGCAAATCCTGGCAGCCCGTTATACCCGGCGGGCGGTGATATGCCGGGTTTGCGGCCGCTGCGCAGCCGATCGCGGCACAAGGCCGCTCCTACAGGGGCGATTGGACTGCAAGGCAGCCCGTCGCTCAGGCCACCGCCACCTTCGGGGCCTTGCCGCGCCGCAGCCACCCCAGCAACACCGCCGCCATCAACACGAAGCCTAAGTAACCGAAGAACGGATACACCTCCCCCACCAGGCTGATGAACCCTACCAGGCTGCAGACGAACGCGACCACCCCGGTCACCACCGCCCCCCAGCGGAACTGCCTGGTCCCCGCCGGCAACAAGCGCGACAGGAAAGAAAACAGCGTTCCCACCGCGGTGTTGATGATCATCCCGAAGATGATCAGGCACATCACCACGCCCAGCAGCGGCGACACTTCATTGGCGATCGACAGCATCGGCATGGGCAGCTCGGCCACGCTGTCCAGCCGTGACAACAGCCCCGCGCTCATCACCAGCATCAGCCCACCCAGCGCCGCGCCTCCGATCAGGCCGCCCCACACCGCCGTTCTCTCGCCCTTGGCCGAGCCGCCGAGAATCGCCAGGATCGGCGCGCCGGCCACGATGTTGTAGGACACGTACAGGAATGCGCCCAGCAACCAGTGACGAGTACCGGCTTCCTGCTGGCTGGCCAGCTGATCGAGTTCGGCGAAGCTCTGCCCGCGGCTCGCCACGGCATACAGCGCGATGGCCGAGGCCACCAGGATCAATATCGGTGTGACCGCGCCGATGGCGACGATGACCTTCTGCACATCCAGGCACACGATGGCCACCACCATCACGGTCACCAGCACGCTACCGGCCAGCGCCGGCACGCCGAACTGCTGCTCCAGCAATGCACCGCCGCCGGCGAGCATGACCACGGCGACAGCGAACATGAAGAAGGTGATCAGCCAGTCGACGAACAGGCCCAGATGGCGACCGCAGATGGCCTGGATCACGTCCTTGTGCGAAGTGGCCTGCTGGCGGTTGCCCAGGCCCGCCAGGGCCATGCCCAGGAAGGTGAACAGCGCGGCGCTGACCAGGGCACCGACCAGGCCCCAGACGCCGAAATCGACGAAGAACAGCAACAGTTCCCGCCCGGACGCGAAGCCCGCCCCCACGATCACGCCGACGAAAGCCCCGGCGATCTTCAGCTGCTCTTTCATGTGCACCTCTGGAATTATTGTTGTTCTAATCCACCGCCCACCCTGGGGGAGATCACCCAGCCCCTTCGGGCTGCGCTGTCCCTCCTGCGGGAGCGGGCTTGTCCCGCGATCGGCGTCGCGGGACAACAGCCCCGTGGTTGGCGTCAGCCCTGCCCAACGAAAGCCTGCACTTCGATTTCCACGTCCACGCCCAGGGCCAACGCCGATGCCACGGTCGAACGCACCGGTAACGCCTCACCGAAATAGCCCTTGTAGACCTCGTTGAAACCGGCGAAATGGGCCATGTCCGACAGCCATACCGTGACCTTCACCACCTGGTCGAAACGCGCACCGCACGCCGCCAGGCTTTCACCGATACGCTCACAGGCCGCCCGGGTCTGCGCCTGGATGTCACCGCGCACCACTTCACCGGCCGCATTCATCGGCACCTGACCGGACAGGAACAGGAAGCCACCCGCCTTCACCGCACGGGAGAACGGAAACGGCAGGCTGCTGGGGAAACGCTGGATCTCATTGCTCATGGGTAATGCCTCTCAAGGTTGCAGTAAACGTGCTGGGGACAATTGTTCAGGGGACACGCCCTGGGCGGTCAGGCTCGGGCACAACGGCTGGCCGAGCAGCAGGTCTGCGGCAAGGCGCGATGCTCCGGCAGCGGACTGGATGCCATAGCCACCCTGGGCCGCCAGCCAGAAGAACGCCGGCATGCCTGGGTCGAAACCGATGACCAGGTCGCCATCGGCGACGAACGAACGCAACCCGGCCCAGCTATGGCTCGGGCGGCGGATCTGCAAGGTGGTCATGGCTTCGATGTTGTAGATGCCCAGGGCCACGTCCAACTCCTCGGGCGCGGCGTCCTGGGGTTCAACCGGGTCGGCATTGGCCGGAGAGCCGAGCAACTGGCCGGCATCGGGCTTGAAATAGAAGCTTTCGTCCACGCCGATGACCGCTGGCCAGCGGCTGAAATTTTCATCCGCCGGGCCCGGGAAGGTGAATGCACTCCGTCGGCACGGTTGCAGGCCGACCTTGGCCGCCCCGCATTGTTCAGCCACTTGGTCAGCCCAGGCGCCTGCAGCATTGACCAACTGCCGTGCCAGTACTTGGCTGCCATCGGCGAGGGACACATGCCAGAGGTCGTCCAGGTAATAGGCCTGGGTCAGCTCTACATTGCAGCGCAGCTCACCGCCTGCGGCGCGATAGCCACGCAAGAAGCCCTGGTGCAGGGCATGCACGTCCAGGTCCATCGCCCCCTGTTCATGCACCGCGCCGCACAGGGCCTCGCTGCGCAGGCTCGGCACCAACGCCAGGGCGGCGTCACGGTCGAGCAGGCGCACATCGGTGCCGTTGGCCAGGTTCTGCGCATAGGTGGCCTCGAGTAAGTCGCGCTGCTCGGTACTGGCGACATACAGGCAGCCCCGTGGCTCGAGCAGCGGATGCTCGCAGAAGCCTGCCGGCGGTTGCTCGTAGAAGGCGCGGCTGGCGCGGGTCAAGGCCTGGATCTGCGGCGTGCCATAGGCCTCCATGAACATGGCCGCCGAACGCCCGGTCGAGTGGTAGCCAGGCTGGGCCTCGCGTTCGAGCATCAATACCTGGCGCTGCCCAGCCAGGCGGTAGCCCAGGGAGGCACCGGCGATGCCGGCGCCAATGATCAGGGTGTCGTAGATCTGAGCCATGCACGCTCCTGTCGCGCTAATTATCATTTATGAGAATTCTAATATATGAGAATTTCAGCTCGCGCAAGTGTCCAAGGTAAGATGCCCGACCAAACGCTACCCAAGAGAGAGCCGATGCCCGACGACCGTACCCGCGCCAACGCCCAACCCGGTGCCCGGCCCCTGCTCGACCGCGCCGAGGTCGGCGCACGCTTGCGCCAGGTACGCAAGGCCCGGCAGATGACGCTCAAGGAACTGTCCGCGCTCAGCGGAGTGCCGGTGTCGACCTTGTCGAAAATGGAACTGGCCCAGGTTTCGGTGAGCTATGAAAAGCTGGCCGCCGCCGCGCGTGCCTTGAACGTGGATATCGCCCTTCTGTTTCGTGCCAGTGGGCCGGTGACCGCGCCCGTACCGGTCACGGTGGTGGTCGATTCACTGCCTGATTCGGCCGGCTACGCCACTGGCACCTACGACTACCACCCGCTCGCCGGCGCATTTCCCGAACGGCGCATGACCCCGGCCTATGCCCGCATCATCGCCCGTGAACGCGGCCAGTTCGACGATTTCATCCGCCATCCCGGCCAGGAGTTCGCCCTGGTACTGAGCGGACGCGTACGGATCCTGTTCGAGACCGGCGAGGCGGTCAGCATCGGGCCCCAGGAAACCGCCTATTTCGATAGCCAGGTGGGGCATATCTACCTGTCCGAAAGTGACGATGGCGGGGATGCCCATGTCATGGTGGTGATGACCGACCGTTGAGGGCCGATGCGCCTTGTCATCTTTTGCGACGGTAAGCCCGCTCCAGGGACAGCGTTATTTCAGAATTGCGGTAATCCTGTAGGAGCGGCCTTGTGCCGCGATGGGGCGCGTAGCGGCCCCAATCATTAAGGCAAAGCCGCTATTTAATGCGTGGAGCACGGTCGAAAGGTTGATCTTTCACAAGATTCTGATCACAACAGCACCAGTGACATGATCCTACCAAGCAGCCCTTCTGTTGCTCTTGATACGCGATAGCCCAGGCGCCGCCAAACGCGACGTCAGGAGGCCGAGTGGAAGCCT
>NZ_JADLJL010000065.1 GCF_015680235.1 Pseudomonas guariconensis | reverse complement strand
GGGCTGCTTCGCAGCCCTTTCGCGGCGCGAGGCCGCTCCTACACAGGATTGCGTTGCTCGTTGATGAGTATCTGAAGAACATGCCCACCAAAGAATCCCACCCCAGCGACCTGATCCGCGCCCGCGACCTCGAGGGCGTCGATGTCTGGGCGTTGCCCAGCTTCGATCCGGAGCCGGAACCTGAACCGGAACCCGAGCCTGAACCTGAGGCCGTCGAGGAAGAAGTCGAGGAAGTGCCGCTGGAGGAAGTCCAGCCGCTGACCCTCGAGGAACTCGAGGCCATTCGCCAGGAGGCCTATAACGAAGGCTTCGCCACTGGCGAGCGCGAGGGCTTTCACAGCACCCAGCTGAAGGTGCGCCAGGAGGCCGAAGCAGCCCTGGCGGCCAAGCTGCAAGGCCTGGAGCGGCTGATGGGCCACCTGCTCGAGCCGATTGCCGAGCAGGACGAGCAAATCGAAAAGAGCCTGGTTCACCTGGTGGCGCACATGGTGCGACAGGTGATCGGCCGTGAGCTGCGCATCGACTCGAGCCAGATCACCCACGTGCTGCGCGAGGCGCTGAAACTGTTGCCGATGGGCGCCGAGAACATCCGCATCCACCTCAATCCTCAGGACTTCGAGCAGGTCAAGGCCCTGCGCGAGCGTCACGAGGAGCGCTGGAAACTGCTCGAGGACGAGGCCCTGCTGCCAGGGGGCTGCCGCATCGAGACGCTGCACAGCCGCATCGACGCGACCATGGAAACGCGCACCGAGAAAGCCTTGGCGCAATTGTTCGACCAGTTGCACGAGCAAGGTCTGCACCCGGCCGCGCCGGACCTTTCGGTCGACCTGGAGCACGGCGATGCGTCTTGAACGCACCAGCTTCGCCAAGCGCCTCGGCAGCTATGCCGGGGCGGTGAAGCTGCCAGATCAGCCGATCGTGGAAGGCCGCCTGTTGCGCATGGTCGGCCTGACCCTGGAGGCCGAGGGCCTGCGTACGGCCGTGGGCGGGCGTTGCCTGGTGATCAACGATGACAGCCATCACCCGGTCCAGGTCGAGGCCGAGGTGATGGGCTTTGCCGGTTCGAAGATTTTCCTCATGCCGGTCGGCAGCGTCGCCGGCATCGCCCCGGGCGCCCGTGTGGTGCCGTTGGATGACGGTGGTCGCCTGCCCATGGGCATGAGCATGCTCGGGCGGGTGCTCGACGGTGCTGGCCGCGCCCTGGACGGCAAGGGCGGGATGAAGGCCGAGGACTGGGTGCCGATGGACGGCCCGATCATCAACCCGCTCAACCGCGACCCGATCAGCCAGCCGCTGGACGTGGGCATTCGCAGCATCAACGGCCTACTCACCGTCGGCCGAGGCCAGCGCCTGGGCCTGTTCGCCGGTACCGGCGTCGGTAAATCCGTCCTGCTGGGCATGATGACCCGCTTCACCGAAGCCGAGATCATCGTGGTCGGCCTGATTGGCGAACGGGGCCGCGAGGTGAAGGAGTTCATCGAGCATATCCTTGGCGAAGAAGGGCTCAAGCGCTCGGTGGTGGTAGCCTCGCCCGCCGACGATGCGCCTTTGATGCGCCTGCGCGCAGCCATGTACTGCACGCGTATCGCCGAGTACTTTCGCGACAAGGGCAAGAACGTGTTGTTGCTGATGGACTCGCTGACCCGTTTCGCCCAGGCGCAGCGGGAAATCGCCCTGGCCATCGGCGAACCGCCAGCCACCCGCGGCTACCCGCCGTCGGTGTTCGCCAAGCTGCCCAAGCTGGTGGAGCGGGCAGGTAACGGCGAGCCTGGGGGCGGTTCGATCACCGCGTTCTACACCGTATTGTCCGAAGGCGACGACCAGCAGGACCCCATCGCCGACTCGGCGCGTGGAGTGCTCGATGGCCACTTCGTGCTGTCCCGGCGGCTGGCCGAAGAAGGGCATTACCCGGCCATCGATATCGAGGCTTCGATCAGCCGGGTCATGCCCCAGGTGGTCGATGCCGAGCACCTGCGCGAGGCGCAGAAGTTCAAGCAGCTGTGGTCGCGCCTGTCCCAGAGCCGCGACCTGATCAGCGTGGGGGCCTATGTCGCCGGCGGTGACCCGGAAACCGACCAGGCCATCGCCCTGCAGTCGCGGCTGGTGGGCTTCCTGCGCCAGGGCTTGCAGGAGGATGTCGGCATGACACAGAGCCGCGAGCAGCTTCACGGCATCTTCGCCGCGCCCGTGGGAGGCTGATAGATCATGGGCCTGCCCAGTCGAGCCGCGCGTCTGGCACCGGTGGTGAACATGGCCGAGGAGGCCGAGCGCAAGGCCGCCCAGCGCCTGGGGCATTTCCAGCAGCAGGTGGCGTTGGCCCAGGCCAAGCTGGCCGAGCTCGAGCGTTTTCGCGAGGACTACCAGCTGCAGTGGATTGACCGCGGTGGGCAAGGAGTGAACGGCAACTGGCTGGTCAATTACCAGCGCTTCCTGGGCCAGCTGGAAACCGCCATGACCCAGCAGCGCCAGAGCCTGACCTGGCACCAGAACAACCTCAACAATGCCCGCGACACCTGGCAACAGGCCCATGCCCGGGTGGAAGGCCTGCGCAAGCTGGTGCAGCGCTACCACGACGAGGCCCGACGCGCCGAGGACAAGCGTGAGCAGAAGTTGCTGGATGAGTTGTCCCAGCGCTTGCCGCGCGAGCGGCATCTGTAACGCGTTTCGGCCCCATCGCGGGACAAGCCCGCTCCCACAGAATTTCGCAGCCCGCCAAGGCGGCTGAACACCTGTGGGAGCCAACTGTCTTGAGTTGCTTGCCCCGGTCCTATCGCTGGCAAGCCAGCTCCCACAGGTACGGCGGTGTCTCTGAAAACAGCGCAGGCCTGGTGGGAGCGGGCTTGTCCCGCGATGGGGCCCGCAAGGCCCCCGCAAACCCAACTTGCGGACACCAGGCCCGGCTGCTACACCTTCTAGGATCGTATTCGCCATCTTCATCGAAGGAATCGCTGGCATGGCTGTGGAGTCCGATTTTTCACAGGACGAGAAAAAACTGACGATCAAGGTCAAGGGCCGTTTCGATTTCGGCAGGCATCAGGAATTTCGCAATGCCTACGAACGCCAGCCCGTGCGGCCGCATTCGGTGGTCGTCGATCTCAGGGAAGCCACCTACCTCGATAGCTCCGCCCTGGGCATGCTGTTGTTGCTGCGTGACCACGAAGGCGGCGAAGATGCCTGCATCAGCGTGATCAATACCAGCCCTGACGTGCGCAAGATCCTCGCCATCTCCAACTTCGAAAAGCTGTTCGATATCAGCTGAGCCCATCATGCCGGCCGAACGGGCGCTGAGCGTGTTGGTTGCCGAGGACGGCGCGGCGGACCGGCTTTTGCTGGCGCAGATCGTCCGGCGCCAGGGGCATGAAGTCTTCACCGCGCAGAATGGCGCCCAGGCCGTGGCGATGTTCGCCGAGCAGCGTCCCCACCTGGTGTTGCTCGATGCGCTGATGCCGGTCATGGATGGCTTCGAAGCGGCGCGGCAGATCAAGGCACTCGCCGGCGAGGCCTTCGTGCCGATCATCTTCCTCACCTCGTTGAACGAAGAAGACGCGCTGGTGCGATGCCTGGAGGCCGGTGGCGACGATTTCATGGCCAAGCCCTACAGTGCAGTGATCCTGGGTGCCAAGATCCGCGCCATGGATCGCTTGCGTCGCCTGCACGCCACGGTGCTGGAGCAACGTGACCAGATCACCCGGCATCACCATCACCTGCTCAACGAACAGCGCGTGGCCAAGGCCGTGTTCGACAAGGTGGCCCATTCCGGTTGCCTGCGTGCGCCCAACATCCGTTACCGGCAGTCGCCCTACGCCTTGTTCAACGGCGACCTGCTGCTGGCCGCCTATACCCCTTCCGGTGACATGCAGGTGCTGCTCGGCGATTTCACCGGCCACGGCCTGCCTGCGGCGATCGGTGCGATGCCGCTGGCCGAAGTGTTCTATGGCATGAGTGCCAAGGGCTATGGCGTGGCACACACCTTGCGCGAGATGAACGCCAAGCTCAAGGGCATCTTGCCAGTAGACATGTTTTGCTGCGCAGTAATGCTCAACCTGAGTTTCGAGCGCGGCCGGGTGGAGGTGTGGAATGGCGGCATGCCGGACGCCTACCACCTGTCGGCCACCGGTGAGGTGTTGGCGCCGCTGGTGTCCCGTCACCTGCCGTTGGGGATCCTGGCACCTGATCGGTTCGACGACAGTACCGAGGTGTTGCCGCTGGCGGTCGGCGAGCGATTGCTGTTGCTGTCTGACGGCGTGGTCGATACGTGTGACGACCAGGACGAGCTGTTCGGGGTGTCGCGCCTGCAGCAGGTCATGGCGGGCAAGGGTGACTCGGCCCGCCTGCTCGATGACATCATGCAGGCCCTGGAGCGTTTCGGCGGGCGCCCGCGGGACGATATCAGCCTGTGCGACATCGGCATGATCGAGCCGCAGCGGCACGGGCCGATACCGGCGGACTACGCCGACAATGGCCATGGCAGCCCGCTGAATTGGTCGCTGCACTTCGAGTTGCAGGCCGAGAGCTTGAAACGTTTCAATCCCGTGCCATACCTTGTGCAGCTGCTGCAGGAAGTCCATGGCTTGCGGCCAAGCGGCGGGCTGTTGCATACCGTGCTCAGCGAACTGTACGCCAATGCCCTGGAGCATGGCGTGCTGGGCCTGGATTCACGGCTCAAGCGCAACGCCCAGGGTTTCGCCGAGTATTACCGCCAGCGTAACCTGCGCCTGGGGCAACCGTTGGATGGCTTCGTACGCATCGACCTGGAAGTTGAACCCTTGCCTGAAGGTGGGCGTCTGACGGTAGAGGTACGCGACAGTGGCGCGGGTTTCGACGTGGCGCGGGTGATGTCCATCCAGCCTGCCGAGCAAGGGCTGAGTGGGCGGGGCGTACAACTGGTGCGCAGCCTCTGCCAGGGCGCCGAATGGCTGGAAGGCGGTCGTTGCGCGCGAGTGGTATTCTGCTGGTAAGTGTTCGGCGCGGGCCCTGCGCACGCTACAATCGAGCTTGATCAAGGAGTGAACAAGTGACTGACATGCACATCGATCAGAAGATCCTCGCGGATCTGCAAGAGGTCATGGAGGATGGTTACCTGCAACTGCTGGAGACCTTCCTCGAGGATTCCGAGCGGCGCCTTAACCAGCTGCATGGGGCCAGGAGCACCGAGGAGCTGGGCCAGGCCGCGCACAGTTTCAAGGGCAGCAGCAGCAACATGGGCGCTGTTGGGCTCGCCGAACTGTGCCGCGAGCTCGAGGAACGGGTGCGGCAGCGGCCCTTGTACGGGATCGAAGACCTGATCAACCGTATCGACCAGGAATACCTGGAGGTGCAGCGCTTCTATCGCGGTGAGCGACAACGTATTTCCGCCGGCTGAACAAACCTGGCGCGAGTCTTGCCTGTCTTTGCCTGGACGATTCCACGATTTCCGGCGCGGAGACCTTTCAATGCCTGTCGCACCCAACCCACTGTTGCAAGCCAATGCCCTGGCCAAACCGACGCGCGCCAGCGCCGCAGCGGCCGACAAGCCGCAATCGGCGGGCAATCAGGGGGCAGGCTTCGACCAGGTCATGGCGCGCCAAGGGCATGATGACAAGGCAGCCCAGGCCAAGCCGAAGGACAAGCGTGACGATGCCGCTGGCGGCAATGTACAGCCCAAGGAAGCGCAACCGGTTGCCGAAGCCGGCAATAGCTTGCCAACTGCCGACTCGGCGCAAGACACGGCCGATAGCAGTTCCCTCGATGCCAGCCTGGTGGCTGGTCAGGTCACCGACGCGCAGCCCGGTGCGCAGTTGATCCAGGCCCAGGCCGAAGCGGTGGCGCCAGTACTGCAGGCGGCTGCGCAGTTACCGGCGCAGCCGTTGCCCGAGGAGCAAGCGGATGCCCAGCCGTTCGATCCCGAGGCAGACCCACTGGCCAACCTGCCGACCCTGCGCCTGGCCCTGGAACACACGGCCCAGGCCAAGGGTACGACATCCGCCCATGCTGCCGCCCCAGGCGATGCGGCCCAGGCCGAGGATGGCCAGGCCTCCGTCAATACCTTGGCGAACCTGGTCGACCCGGTGGAGGCCGAACGCGGGCAGTCACAGCCGGGCGACAAGGCGTTTGGCGAATTGCTCGAAGATGGCCTGACGGACATCAAGGGTGCCGGCAGCGACACCCGCGTCGATGACTTTGCCGACCGCCTGGCCAGCCTGACCCAGGCCGTCACGCCGAAAACCGCCAATGCCGTGCCGGCCAGCCCGCTGCACCAGCCGCTGCCGATGAACCAGAACGCCTGGGCCGAAGGGCTGGTGAACCGGGTTATGTACCTGTCCAGCCAGAACCTGAAGTCCGCTGATATCCAGCTCGAGCCCGCCGAACTCGGCCGCCTGGACATCCGTGTCAATGTCGCGACGGACCAGTCCACCCAAGTCACCTTCATCAGTGGCCATGCCGGTGTGCGTGATGCCCTGGACAGCCAGGTGCATCGCCTGCGCGAACTGTTCGCCCAGCAAGGGCTGGCGCAGCCGGATGTGAATGTCGCCGACCAGTCTCGGGGGCAGCAGCAACAGTCGGGGCAGCAGGACGGTTCGAACCTCTCGGGCGTCGCGGCGCGGCGTGCCATGGCCGGGGGCGGCGAGGAGGGTGAAGTGGCCGAGGCGTCACGGCCGATCGAGCCGCAGGTGGTCATCGGCGACAGTGCGGTGGACTACTACGCCTGACATGCCGGTTGACGCAATCGCGGGACAAGCCCGCTCCCACAGGATTTTAAGCGCCTGTGGGAGCGGGCTTGTCC
>NZ_JADLJL010000064.1 GCF_015680235.1 Pseudomonas guariconensis | reverse complement strand
ATCGCGCGCCGCGCGGGCGGCGCGCGATTTCCGCACCGCCCCAGTCCCAAACCGTACACCCACACCACCCATAAACAAAAAACCCGCACCACCAAGGGCACGGGTTTTTCGCTCAGCCCGGCGAGGGGCGATCAACGCTCCAGCAGGATCCGCAGCATGCGGCGCAGCGGCTCGGCAGCGCCCCACAGCAGTTGGTCACCCACGGTGAAGGCGCCCAGGTACTGCGAGCCCATGTTCAGTTTGCGCAGACGGCCAACCGGCACGTTCAGGGTACCGGTCACCTTGGTCGGGCTCAGCTCCTGCATGCTGATGTCGCGCTGGTTCGGCACCAGCTTCACCCAAGGGTTGTGCTGGCTGATCATGCCTTCGATATCCGCCAGCGGCACGTCCTTGTTCAGCTTGATGGTCAGCGCCTGGCTGTGGCAGCGCATGGCGCCGATGCGCACGCAGATACCGTCGACCGGAATCGGGTTCTTGAAGCGACCGAGGATCTTGTTGGTCTCGGCCTGGGCCTTCCATTCTTCACGGCTCTGGCCGTTCGGCAGTTCCTTGTCGATCCATGGGATCAGGCTGCCCGCCAGTGGTACACCGAAGTTCTCGGTCGGGAAGGCTTCGCCGCGCATGGTCTCGGCGACCTTGCGGTCGATGTCGAGGATGGCGCTGGCCGGGTTGGCCAGGTCATCGGCCACCGCCGCGTGGATGCCGCCCATCTGCTTGATCAGTTCACGCATGTTCTGCGCGCCGGCACCGGAAGCAGCCTGATAGGTCATGGCGCTCATCCACTCCACCAGCCCCGCCTCGAACAGGCCACCCAGGCCCATCAGCATCAGGCTGACGGTGCAGTTGCCGCCGATGTAGTTCTTGGTGCCCGCGTCCAGCTGCTGGTCGATGACCTTGCGGTTGACCGGGTCGAGGATGATCACCGCGTCATCCTGCATGCGCAGGGACGAGGCAGCGTCGATCCAGTAGCCCTGCCAGCCGGCTTCGCGCAGCTTGGGGAAGACTTCGTTGGTGTAGTCGCCGCCCTGGCAGGTCAGGATGACGTCGAGGGTCTTGAGCTCTTCGATGCTATAGGCGTCCTTGAGCGGAGCAATGTCCTTGCCCACGTTCGGACCCTGGCCACCCACGTTGGACGTGGTGAAGAACACCGGCTCGATGAGGTCGAAATCCTGCTCCTCCAGCATCCGCTGCATGAGCACGGAACCGACCATACCGCGCCAACCGATCAGACCTACACGTTTCATCGCAACTACACCTTTGCTAAAAGTGGGCCGCCATCGAAGGGAAGACGATGGCGGGCCAGAGAGATTACAGATTCCGCAGCGCTGCGACTACTGCGTCGCCCATTTCCTGCGTACCTACCTTGCTGCACCCGGCCGACCAGATGTCGCCGGTACGCAGGCCTTGGTCCAGCACCCGGCTGACAGCCTGCTCGATCGCGTCGGCGGCGGCCACCTGGTTGAAGCTGTAGCGCAGCATCATCGACACCGACAGGATGGTCGCCAACGGGTTGGCGATGCCCTGCCCGGCGATGTCCGGGGCCGAGCCATGGCATGGCTCGTACATGCCCTTGTTGTTGGCGTCGAGGGACGCAGACGGCAGCATGCCGATGGAACCGGTCAGCATGGAAGCTTCATCCGACAGAATGTCACCGAACATGTTGTCCGTCACCATCACGTCGAACTGCTTGGGCGCACGGACCAGCTGCATGGCGGCGTTGTCGACGTACATGTGGCTGAGCTCGACGTCCGGGTAGTCCTTGGCCACGTCCTCGACCACTTCGCGCCAGAGCTGGCTGGAAGCCAGGACGTTGGCCTTGTCCACCGAGCACAGTTTCTTGCCGCGTACACGGGCCATGTCGAAGCCGACGCGGGCAATGCGGCGTACTTCGCTTTCGCTGTACGGCAGGGTGTCGTAGGCCTGGCGTTCGCCGCCTTCCAGCTCGCGCTGGCCGCGTGGGGCACCGAAGTAGATGCCGCCGGTCAACTCACGAACGATGAGGATGTCCAGGCCGGCGACGATTTCCGGCTTGAGCGAAGAAGCATCGGCCAGTTGCGGGTAGAGGATGGCCGGGCGCAGGTTGGCGAACAGGCCCAGTTGCGAACGGATCTTCAGCAGGCCACGCTCAGGACGGATATCACGCTCGAGCTTGTCCCACTTCGGCCCACCCACTGCACCGAGCAGCACTGCGTCGGCCTTGCGCGCACGCTCCAGGGTCTCGTCGGCCAGCGGCACGCCGTGCTTGTCGATGGCGGCGCCGCCGATCACGTCGTGCTCCAGGCTGATACCGAGCTGGAACTTGTCGTTGGCCAGCTCCAGCACCTTGACGGCCTCGGCCATGATTTCCGGACCGATGCCATCACCTGGGAGAATCAGAATCTGCTTGCTCATGCTTTCCTCTATCCTTTCGTACGGCGCGCCTGCTCGGCCCACCGGTAAAAACCGGCCCGGCGAACCGGCCCCTGTGCCACATCGTTACAGGAGCCGGCCCGCCGGGCAATGCGCAGCGATCAAACCTCGCGGAACAACCAGGGCTGGCTGGCGCGGTGCTTGGCCTCGAACGCCTTGATCGCATCGCTGTCCTGCAGGGTCAGGCCGATGTCGTCCAGGCCGTTGAGCAGGCAGTGCTTGCGGAAGGCATCGATCTCGAAGTGCAGCACCTTGCCGTCCGGGCGGGTCACGGCCTGGGCCTGGAGGTCGATGGTCAGCTGGTAGCCCGGGTTGGCCTCGACCTGCTTGAACAGCTCGTCGACTTCCTCGTCGCTGAGGATGATCGGCAGCAAGCCGTTCTTGAAGCTGTTGTTGAAGAAGATGTCGGCGAAGCTCGGCGCGATGACGCTACGGAAGCCGTATTCGTCCAGTGCCCATGGAGCATGCTCGCGGCTCGACCCACAACCGAAGTTCTCCCGCGCCAGCAATACACTGGCACCCTGGTAGCGCTCGTGGTTGAGCACGAACTCCTGGTTCAGCGGGCGCTTGCTGTTGTCCTGGTAGGGCTGGCCCACGTCCAGGTAGCGCCACTCGTCGAACAGGTTGGGGCCGAAGCCGGTACGCTTGATCGACTTCAGGAACTGCTTGGGAATGATCTGGTCGGTGTCGACGTTGGCGCGATCCAATGGTGCGACAAGACCGATGTGCTGGGTAAAGGCTTTCATGCTGCGCTCCCTTGGATCAACTCGCGGACATCGATGAAGTGGCCGGTCACCGCGGCGGCGGCGGCCATGGCCGGGCTGACCAGGTGGGTACGACCACCGGCACCCTGGCGGCCTTCGAAGTTGCGGTTGGAGGTCGAGGCGCAATGCTCGCCGCTCTCCAGGCGGTCCGGGTTCATGGCCAGGCACATGGAGCAGCCTGGTTCACGCCATTCGAAACCGGCCTCGATGAAGATCTTGTCCAGCCCTTCACGCTCGGCCTGGGCCTTGACCAGACCGGAGCCCGGCACCACCAGCGCCTGCTTGACGTTGGCGGCGACCTTGCGGCCCTTGGCGATCTCGGCAGCGGCGCGCAGGTCTTCGATACGCGAGTTGGTGCACGAGCCGATGAACACGCGGTCGAGCTTGATGTCGGTGATCGCCTGGTTGGCAGCCAACCCCATGTACTTGAGCGCACGCTCGATGGAGCCGCGCTTGATCAGGTCGGGCTCGGCAGCCGGGTCCGGCACGCGCTGGTCGACGGCCAGGACCATCTCAGGCGAGGTGCCCCAGCTGACCTGTGGCTTGATCTGCGAGGCATCCAGCTCGACCACGGTGTCGAACACCGCATCGGCGTCGGAGACCAGGCCCTTCCAGGCCTGTACCGCCTGATTCCACTGCTCGCCCTTGGGCGCGTACGGGCGGCCCTCGACGTAGGCGACGGTGGTGTCGTCCACGGCCACCAGGCCCACGCGGGCACCGGCTTCGATGGACATGTTGCAGATGGTCATGCGGCCTTCCATGGACAGCTCGCGGATGGCGCTGCCGGCGAACTCCATGGCGTGGCCATTGCCACCGGCGGTGCCGATCTTGCCGATCACGGCCAGGACGATGTCCTTGGCGGTCACGCCGGCAGACAAGGTGCCTTCGACGCGAACCAGCATGTTCTTCATCTTCTTGGCGACCAGGCACTGGGTGGCGAGCACATGCTCGACCTCGGACGTGCCGATGCCGTGGGCCAACGCGCCGAAGGCGCCGTGGGTCGAGGTGTGCGAGTCGCCGCAGACCACGGTCATGCCGGGCAAGGTGGCGCCCTGTTCCGGGCTGATGACGTGGACGATGCCCTGGCGTTCGTCGTTCATCTTGAATTCGACGATGCCGTATTCGTCACAGTTCTCGTCGAGGGTCTGCACCTGCAGGCGCGACACCTGGTCGACGATGGCATCGATGCCGCCCTTGCGCTCAGGCGTGGTCGGCACGTTGTGATCAGGGGTGGCGATGTTGGCGTCGATGCGCCATGGCTTGCGGTTGGCCAGGCGCAGGCCTTCGAAGGCCTGGGGCGAGGTCACTTCGTGGATGATGTGACGGTCGATGTAGATCAAGGACGAACCATCGTCGCGTCGCTTGACTTCATGTGCTTCCCAGAGTTTGTCGTAGAGCGTTTTGCCAGCCATCAGACTGTTCCTCATCAGCGTATTTCTATGCCAATAACCCCTTGGCTTGTACGGTCGATGCTATGGCGTTAGATTGAATAACTCAAATTCATAATTTTTATACTTTGGATAACCGATAGGAATTCGAATCCATGGACCTGGCCAACCTCAGTGCCTTCATCGCCATCGCCGAGACCGGCAGCTTTTCCGGGGCCGGCGAGCGCCTGCACCTGACCCAGCCAGCCATCAGCAAACGCATCGCCGGGCTCGAGCAGCAGCTGGACGTGCGCCTGTTCGACCGCCTCGGCCGCGAGGTGACCTTGACCGAGGCCGGCCGTGCCCTGCTGCCGCGTGCCTATCAGATTCTCAATGTACTGGATGATACCCGACGGGCCTTGAACAATTTGACCGGCGAAGTCACGGGTCGCCTGACCCTGGCCACCAGCCACCATATCGGTCTGCACCGTCTGCCCCCGCTGTTGCGGGCCTTCACCCGGGAGCACCCTGGCGTGGCGCTGGATATTCAGTTCCTCGATTCGGAAGCGGCCTACGATGAAATTCTCCATGGCCGCGCGGAAATCGCTGTGATCACCCTCGCCCCCGAGCCCCATCATCTGATCCGGGCAGTTCCGGTATGGGACGACGCCCTGGACTTCGTCGCAGCGCCGGAGCACCCGCTGGCCAGCAATCAGCAGGTCAGCCTGGCCGATGTGGCTCGGCACCCGGCCGTGTTCCCCGGCGGCAACACCTTCACCCACCATATCGTCCAGCGCCTGTTCGAAAGCCAGGGCCTGGCGCCGAACATCGCCATGAGCACCAATTACCTGGAAACCATCAAGATGATGGTGTCCATCGGCCTGGCCTGGAGCGTGCTGCCGCGCACCATGCTCGATGAGCAGGTTGCATCCATCGCCTTGCCCGGCATACAGCTGTCCCGCCAGCTAGGCTACATTTTGCATACGGAACGCACGCTGTCGAACGCGGCCAGGGCGTTCATGGCCTTACTCGACAGCCATGCAGGGTCCGCCTGACTCCGGGTCGGTCGGCCTTCTTCAAGGACGCGTCATCCGCCAAAGGTCTGGTATCGATGCCCAAATCAGCAAACCGTTTTCCGCGCCTGCCACGCATTCACGCGGCGGATCCCCAGGAGTCGGAGCAGACCTGGCAGAACGCCCCGCAACTGCTGGCCGCGCTCAATGGGGCCCGCCTCGGCGCCTGGCTCTGGGATATAGAAAGCGGCCGGGTCAGTTGGTCCCGTGCCACCCAGGCCTTGTTCGGTTTCGACCCGCAGCGGCCCATGCCCCGCGACATCGATTACCTCGAACTGCTGCCCGAGGAAGACCGCGCCCGCACGCGCCAGGTGTTCCAGGCCGTGGCCAATGGCGAGCCGGTGGAACAGGCCATGCGCCACCGCATCCGCTGGCCGGATGGCAGCCTGCATTGGCTTGAGATCAACGGCAGCCTGACCCACGACCGTCATGGTCGCCCGCAGATGATCGGCGTGGTCCGTGAGATCACCCGGCAAAGGGAGCGGGAAACCGCGCTGATCAACTCGGAAAAGCGCTTTGCGACGCTGTTCCACCTAAGCCCCAACGCGATTCTGCTGACCCGGCGCCATGACGGCATGATCTATGAGGTCAATCAACACTTCGAGGACATGTTCGGCTGGCCGGGCGACCAGGTGGTCGGCAAGACCACCCTGGAGCTGGGCCTGTGGGTCAACCCCGACCTGCGCCACCAGGTGCTCGACAACACCCGCGGCAATGCTGGGCCACTGACCCTGGAAGTGCAGTTCCGCGCCAGCACCGGCAAGCTCCACGACGGCATCCTGTGTACCCAGAGCATCGAACTCGAGGGGGTGACATATCTGCTCAGCACCTTCGTCGATACCAGCGAACGCAAGCGCGCCGAGCAGGCGCTCAAGGACAGCCAGGAGCGCCTGGACCTGGCGCTGGACTCCGCGCAACTGGGTACCTGGGACTGGCACATCCCCAGCGGCATGCTCTATGGCTCGGCCCGCGCCGCACAATTGCACGGCCTGGAACCGGTGCCTTTCCACGAGTCCTTCGACGCATTCTTCGAAGGCGTGCCTGAGCAGGAGCGCAACGTCATGCGCCAGGCCTACCGCAGCCTGCGCGAAGGGCCGGCGGGCAATTACCAGATCACCTACCGTGTGCAACTGGAAAACGGCGCTTCGCGCTACATCGAAAGCCGCGCTCGCCTGTACCGCGACGAGCAAGGCAACCCGCTGCGCATGGCCGGCACCTTGCTCGACATCACCGACCAGGTGGAACGTGAACAGCGCCTTACCGCCTCGGAAGAGAAGTTCGCCAGCCTGTTCCAAGTCAGCCCCGACCCGATCTGCGTGACCCGCCAGGACAGCGGCCAGTTCATCGAGATCAACCGCGCCTTCACCCAGACCTTCGGCTGGAGCGCCGACCAGGTGATCGGCCGCACCGCCGAGCAGATCGGCCTGTGGGCCGAATCGGCCGCTCGCGCACAGCGCATCGAGCGGGTGATCCGCGAAAAAGCCCTGAGCAACGTGGCGGTGGTGGTCAACCATCGCAACGGCACCGCCCTCACCTGCCTGATTTCCAGTTGCCTGATCACGGTCGACGGCTCCCCTTGCAGCGTCACCACGCTGCGCGACATCACCCAGCAGCAGCGCGCCGAGGCAGCGCTCAAGGCCAGCGAGGAAAAGTTCGCCAAGGCCTTCCATTCCAGCCCCGACGCCATCACCCTCACCGAACGCCGGACGGGCCGCTATCTGGAGGTCAACGACGGCTTCTGCCGGCTGACTGGCTACAGCGCTGCCGAGGTGATCGGCCGCAGCGTCTACGAGATCGGCATCTGGGCCGACGAGAAGCAACGCGCCGCCTTGCTCACCGAGCTCAAGGAGCATGGCCGGGTACATCACCGGGAAATGCTCGGGCGCAACAAACGTGGCGACATCCTGACCGTGGAGGTCTCGGTCGAGCCGCTCAGCCTCAACGAGGCCGACTGCCTGCTGTTGACCGCCCGGGACGTCAGCCAATTGAAGAATGCCCAGGCGCAGATCCGCCACCTGGCTTACCACGACCCGCTGACCAACCTGCCCAACCGTGCCCTGCTGATGGACCGCCTGAGCCAGCAGATCGCCCTGCTCAAGCGCCACAATCTGCGCGGTGCCCTGCTGTTCCTGGATTTGGATCACTTCAAGCACATCAACGATTCCCTCGGCCACCCGGTGGGCGATACGGTGCTCAAGATCATCACCGCCCGCCTGGAGGCCAGCGTGCGCCTGGAAGACACCGTGGCACGCCTGGGCGGCGACGAATTCGTGGTGCTGCTCAGCGGCCTGGAGGGCAGCCGCGAACAGGTCGAGCATAAAGTGCGCGACCTGGCCGACACCCTGCGCGAGCTGCTCGCCGAGCCGATGTCCCTGGACGGCCAGCGCCTGCAGGTGACGCCAAGCATCGGCGTGGCGCTGATACCCGACCACGGCGCGACCCCGGCCGACCTGCTCAAGCGTGCCGATATCGCCCTCTACCGGGCCAAGGATTCAGGGCGCAACACCACACAGCTGTTCCATACCACCATGCAGAAGGCGGCCAGCGAGCGCTTGCGCATGGAGACCGACCTGCGCCTGGCCCTGGCCAGGGGCGAGCTTGCCCTGCACTTCCAACCCCAGGTCGATGCCCGCGACAACCGCATCGTCGGCGCCGAGGTACTGCTGCGCTGGCATCACCCACAGCTGGGCCAGCAACCTCCGGCGCAGTTCATCCAAGTATTGGAGGAAAGCGGCCTGATCCTCGAAGTCGGCAACTGGATCCTCGACGAAGCCTGCGATGCCTGCGCGCGCATGCTGGCCGACGGGCTGATCGATGCCGACGACTTCAGCCTGTGCGTGAACATCAGCCCCCGGCAGTTCCGCCAGAACGATTTCGTCGAACGGGTGCTGCGCAGCCTGGACGACTACCGCCTGCCACGGCCGATGCTGACGCTGGAGATCACCGAGGGCATCGTGATCCAGAACCTGGAGGACACCATCAGCAAGATGCGTGAGCTCAAACGTTACGGGGTGAGCTTTGCCATGGACGACTTCGGCACGGGCTATTCCTCGCTGACCTACCTCAAGCGCCTGCCGGTGGATGCCTTGAAGATCGACCAGACCTTCGTGCGCGACGCCCCCAATGACCCGAACGACGCCGAGATCGTCCGGGCCATCGTGGCCATGGCCCGCAGCCTGGACCTGGCGGTGATCGCCGAAGGGGTCGAGCAGTCCGAGCAACTGGAGTTCCTCGAGCGCCAGGGCTGCCACCTGTACCAGGGCTACCTGCACAGTCGGCCGCTGCCGCTGATGGAATTCCGCCAGATATTGATCGAGACCCCAGCGGATTATTGAGCCACCTCCCAAGAACGCGAAAAGGGCACCCGAACAGACTGTGTGAAAACACACTGATAGGCCCTAGACCAAACGCCCCGACTTGTTCGGGGCGTTTGTTTTTGTGCTGAAAAAAGGCTCTTCA
>NZ_JADLJL010000063.1 GCF_015680235.1 Pseudomonas guariconensis | reverse complement strand
CGACGCTACGGGAACGCCTGCGCCAGGCCCTGCGTGCGCTGCTGCCGGACTACATGGTGCCGACCGCCTGGCTGCTGCTCGAGCGCCTGCCTCTGACCCCGGCCGGCAAGCTCGACCGTAAGGCCTTGCCGGCGCCAGACCTGGCCCAAGTTCAGGAAGCCTACGAGGCGCCTCAGGGCGAGCTGGAAATGCGCCTGGCCGAACTCTGGGCGCAGGTGCTCAAGCTCGAACGGGTAGGGCGTACGGACAACTTCTTCGAGTTGGGCGGGCATTCGTTGCTGGCCATGCAGGTGGTGGCCAGGGCCAGGGAGTCGTGGCAGCTCGACCTGCCCCTCAAGACCCTGTTCAGCCACCCGGTGCTGGCCGAGCAGGCCCAGGCGCTCGAGGCCTTGCAGCAAGAGCAGGCGCCGGTGCAGGACGCCTTGGCTAAATCCTTGGCGGCCCTCAAACGTTTATCAGCCACTGAGCTTGAAAAGCTGCTTTCCGAATGAGGGTCATGGCGTGCAAGAGTTGATTGAATCCATTGGTGTGCTGTCTGCGCAGGAGCGCAAGGCCCTGGCGGTTCTGCTGAAGAAGGAGGGGGTCAATCTCTACGACGTCGCCCCGGTGTTCCGACGTGACCCGGTCGAGCCGCTGCGCCTGTCCTATGCCCAGGAACGCCAGTGGTTCCTCTGGCAGCTGGAGCCGGGCAGCGCGGCCTACCATATCCCGGCCGCGCTGCACCTGAGCGGTCCGCTGGACCTGCAGGCCCTGCAGCGCAGCTTCGACTACCTGCTGGCTCGCCACGAAAGCCTGCGCACCTGTATCGATACTGGCGCCGGGCAGCCGCTGCAGCGCATCGAGGCCCAGCAGACCGTGGCCTTGCACATCGAGGCGGTAGGCCGGTTGCCCTCCGACGCTCTCAGGGCGCGGGTCGAGGCCCTGGTGGTGCAGCCGTTCGACCTGGCCGCCGGGCCATTGCTGCGCGTGCACCTGCTGCGCCAGGCCGACGATGACCATGTGCTGGTGATGGTCCTGCACCACATCGTCGCCGATGGCTGGTCGATGCAGATCATGGTTCGTGAGCTGGTGGAGGCCTACCAGGCCTTGTGCGAGGGCCACCAGCCCAGCCACGAGCCGCTGGCGATCCAGTACGCCGACTATGCACTGTGGCAACGCGCCTGGATGGAGGCCGGCGAGCGCCAGCGCCAGCTGGACTACTGGGTCGGCCAGCTCGGCGGCGAGCAGCCGGTGCTGGAGCTGCCCCTGGACCATCCGCGACCCGCGGCCCAGAGCTATCGCGGCGCACGCCACGATCTGACGGTCGCCGCGCCGCTGTGCCAGGTCCTCAAGCGCCTGGCCAACGAGCAAGGGGTCACCTTGTTCACCCTGTTGCTGGCCAGCTTCCAGGTCTTGTTGCACCGCTACAGCGGCCAGGACGAGCTGCGCATCGGCATCCCCAACGCCAACCGCAATCGCCCGGAAACCCAGGGGCTGATCGGTTTCTTCGTCAACACCCAGGTGCTCAAGGCGCAATTGGACGGGCGCATGAGCTATCGCCAGGTGCTAGCCCAGGCCGCACAGGCCATGTTGCAGGCCCAGGCCCACCAGGACCTGCCGTTCGAGCAATTGGTCGAAGCCTTGCAGCCGGAGCGCAGCCTCAGCCACAGCCCACTGTTCCAGGCCATGTACAGTCACCAGAACTCAAGCCGCGAGGCTCTGCCGACGTGCCAGTTGCACGCATTGCGCATCGACAGCCTGGCGTTCGACAGCCAAACCGCGCAGTTCGACCTGAGCCTGGACACGGCCGAAACCGACGAGGGGCTGATCGCCTCGTTCACCTACATGCGCGAATTGTTCGAGCCCCAGACCATCGCGCGCCTGGCCGGACATTGGCACAACCTGTTGCAGGCGCTGGTGGCCCAGCCCGATGCGGCCATCGGCGAGCTGCAACTGCTCGACGCTGCGCAACGCCGGCAACTGGAACACGAATGGAGCGGCATCGACGGGCTGGCGGTCGACGACCAGCACAGCCTCAAGGCGTTGATCGAGGCCCAGGTCGAGCGCACCCCTGAGGCGCTGGCATTGATCCATGAGGGCCAGCATCTGACCTATCGGCAAATGAACGCCGAAGCCAACCGCCTGGCGGCACGCCTGTTGGCGCTGGGCATCGCCCCCGAGCAGCGGGTCGGCATCGCGGTGGATCGCGGGCTGTGCATGGCGATTGCCGTGCTGGCGGTGCTCAAGAGTGGTGCGGCCTATGTGCCGATGGACCCGCAATACCCCCGCGAACGCCTGCAAGGCATGATCGAGGACGCAGGCCTGGCCTGCCTGCTCACCCAGCCTGAACTACGTGGCCAGTTGCCCGACTGCGGCGCCATGCCCGTACTGGAGCTGGACGCGCCGGCCGCCAGCGCCAGCGACCCGGGTAACCCGCCGCAGCGTAGCGCGCCGGGCAACCTGGCCTATGTCATGTTCACCTCCGGCTCCACCGGTCGGCCCAAGGGCGTGGCGGTCAGCCAGGCGGCCCTCGTAGCCCACGTGCAGGTGTGCATCGATTTCTTCGGGTTGTCGTGCGCCGACCGCGTGCTGCAGTTCGCTACCTTCAACTTCGATGGCTTCGTCGAGCAGCTGTTCCCGGCCCTGATCTGCGGCGCTGCGGTGCTGCTGCGGGGCAACGAGATCTGGAGCAGCGAACAGTTCCACCAGGTGCTGGTGGAGCAGGGCGTCACCGTCGCCGACCTGACCACCGCCTACTGGGCCATGCTGGCCAAGGATTTCGCCGCGCACCCACGGGCCAGCTACGGCCGGCTGCGCCAGGTCCATGCCGGGGGCGAGGCGATGGCCGCCGACGCCCTGACGGCCTGGCGCGCTGCTGGGCTAGAGGGCGTGCGCCTGCTCAATACCTATGGCCCGACCGAAGCCACGGTGACGGTCAGCGCCCATGATTGCAGCCAGGGCCCGGTCACCGGCAACCCGCCGATCGGCCAGGTGCTCGCGGGCCGCTCGCTGTATGTAGTCGACGGTAATGGCGCGCTGGCGCCAGTGGGCGTGGTCGGCGAGCTGTTGATTGGCGGCGACTTGCTGGCTCGTGGGTACTTCCAGCGCCCCGACCTGACCGCCGCGCGCTTCGTGCCCAACCCCTTCGCCAACGGTGGCCGCCTGTACCGCACCGGCGACCGGGTGCGACGCCTGGCCAATGGCGATATCGAATATGTCGGGCGTACCGACCACCAGATCAAACTGCGCGGTTTTCGCATTGAGTTGAGCGAGATCGAGGCGCGCCTGCTGGAGCACGCCCAGGTGCGCGAGGCGCTGGTGGTACCGGTGCAGGGCGCCGGCGGCACCCAGCTGGTCGCCTACCTGGTTACCACGCAAGCGTTGGGCGATGACCCCGGCCCATGGGTACGCGAGCTGCAGGCCTGGCTCAAGGCGCGCCTGCCTGACTACATGGTGCCCAGCCAGGTGATGATACTGGCCGCCATGCCGCTTTCGCCCAATGGCAAGCTCGACCGCCGCGCCCTGCCCGCGCCGGACCCACAGTGGCTGGCCAGCCACTACCTGGCACCGCGTACCGCGTTGGAGCAGCAGGTCGCTGATATCTGGCAGGCCTTGCTCGGCGTGCCTCGGGTCGGCCTTAACGACAACTTCTTCGACCTGGGCGGGCACTCGCTGCTGGCCACCCAGGTGATGGCCCGCGTCCAGGTGGAGTTGGGTGCCAACATCCCGCTGAGCCTGCTGTTCCAGGAAAGCACCCTGGAAGGTTTCGTACAGGCGGTTCAGCCGCTGGTGTCAGTGGACATGGGCGAGACCCTGGATGAACTCAACGACTTTCTCGACGCGCTGGAGGCGAACTGAAATGGATCAGAACAGCAAGGTCGCCCTCGTTCAGCGATTCCTCAAACTGCCGGCGAGCCAGGGCCGCCTGTTCCTCGACAAGCTTCGGGAAAAAGGCCTGGGCCTGGCCCAGTTGCCGATCCCCGCAGGTGCACGTGACACCGAGCGGCCACGGCTGTCGTATGCCCAGCAGCGGCAGTGGTTCCTCTGGCAACTGGACCGTCAGGGTTCGGCCTACCACATC
Source organism: Pseudomonas guariconensis (assembly GCF_015680235.1). Taxonomy (GTDB): domain Bacteria; phylum Pseudomonadota; class Gammaproteobacteria; order Pseudomonadales; family Pseudomonadaceae; genus Aquipseudomonas; species Aquipseudomonas guariconensis_A. The sequence continues at coordinate 5,962 of NZ_JADLJL010000063.1, read as the reverse complement.
CCCAGCGTGCTGCGCTTGCGCGGCACCCTGGACCTGCAAGCCCTGCAACACGCCTTCGACCGCCTGGTCGAGCGCCACGAGGTGCTGCGCACCGCGTTCATCGAAGACGAAGGCGTCGCGAGCCAAGCCATCCTGCCGGCCACGCCGCTGGCCATCGACCTACATGACCTGGCCCAGGCCCGGCTGGGTGCCGATGCCTTGCAGGCGCTGGTCGAGGCCGAGATCGTCAGGCCGTTCGACCTGGGCGCTGGCCGCCCGTTGCGGGTGAGCCTGCTGCGCCTGGCCGCGGACGAACATGTACTGGTGCTGACCTTGCACCACATCGCGGCCGATGGCTGGTCGATGCAGGTGATGGTCGAGGAGCTGATTCACCTTTACGGTGGCGGTCAGGCGCTGCCGGCCCTGCCCATCCAGTACGCCGATTATGCCCATTGGCAGCGCTGCTGGATGGAGGCCGGCGAGGCGGACCGCCAACTTGCCTACTGGGCCGAACAACTGGGCACAGACCCTGTGCAGTTGGGGCTGCCGACCGACTACCCGCGTCCGGCCCAGCGCAGCCTCGCAGGTGGCCGCTGCGCCATCCCGTTGCCGTCGACGGCGGTGCGCGACCTGCAACGCCTGGCCAAGGATGAAGGGGTGACCCTGTTCGTCGCTCTCCAGGCCTGCCTGCATGCCTTGCTGCACCGCTATACCGGGCAGACCGATATTCGCGTCGGCCTGCCGGTGAGCAACCGCAACCGGCCGGAGACCGAGCGCCTGATCGGCTTCTTCGTCAACACCCTGGTGCTGCGTTCGCACCTGGACGGTCGCATGACGTTCCGCGCCCTGTTGCGTCAGCTCAAGCACCAGGTACAGCAGGCCCAGGCCCACCAGGACCTGCCTTTCGAGCAACTGGTCGAGGCCCTGCAGCCAGAGCGCAGCCTGAGCCAGAGCCCGCTGTTCCAGGTGCTGCACAACCACCAGAGCGAGGCGCGTGGCGATCACTGGCAGGTGCACGAGCACCTGGCTGTCGAAGGCCTTGCCCTGGCCGGTTGCCAGAGCAAGTTCGACCTGACCCTGGAAACCTTCGAGCATGGCGAGGCGGTGAGCGCTTCGTTCATCTACGCACGCGACCTGTTCCGCGAACAGACGCTGGCGCGCATGGCGGGGCATTTCGCATGCCTGCTACAGGCGTTCGCCGAGGTCCCTGACAGTACGCTTGAATCAATCCCGCTGCTGGACGCCGAGGCGCAGCGAACCGTGCAGGCCGTCTGCACCGGCGAGGCGGTAGCCGATGCCCCCCAAGGGACCGTGCATGGGCTGATCGAGGCGTTCGCATGCCAGCAGCCGGATGCCGTGGCGCTGGTACAGGGCGAGCGACGTCTAACCTATCGCGACCTGAACTTGCACGCCGAACAGCTCGCCGCACGCCTGCAGGCCCTGGGAGTGGGCCCTGAAACCTGCATCGCCCTGCGCGCTGCGCGCTCGTTGGAACTGGTGGTGGGCATGTTGGCGATCCTCAAGGCCGGCGGCGCCTACCTGCCCATCGACACCCGCACGCCACAGGCGCGGGTCGGCCAGTTGCTGGCAGAAAGCGCCGCGCCGGTGCTGCTCACCGATGCGGCCTGGATCGCCGAACAGGCGGGCGGGATGGAAGTGCCCAGCCTGGCATTGGACGACGTACTCGGCCAACCCTGTGAACCCATCGAGCGCCAGCAGCCCTCGGTGCTGGCCGACAACCTGGCGTATGTGATCTACACCTCCGGCTCCAGCGGTCAGTCCAAGGGCGTGATGGTCAGCCATGGCGCCTTGCTCGCCTACGTGCAAGGGCTGCTGACATGCATGCCCTGGGCGCAGGCGCGCACCTTGGCACTGGTCTCGACCCCGGCGGCGGACCTTGGGCACACCATGCTGTTCGGCGCCCTGTGTTCAGGCCGCACCCTGTGCCTGGCCGATGACGACCAGGTGCGCGATGCCGAGCGCTTCGCCGGCTTCATGCAGACTCACGCGGTGGATGCATTGAAGATCGTGCCATCGCACCTGGAAGCGCTGCTCGAGGCCGCCCAGCCGGCCCAGGTCCTGCCACGCCAGTGCCTGGTGCTGGGGGGCGAGGCGTGCTCGGCGCAGCTGCTGGCGCGCATCCGGGCGGCAGCCCCGCAGTGCCAGGTGGTCAACCACTATGGTCCGACCGAGACCACCGTCGGCGTGATCGCCGGCACCGTCGAGCCAGGCGACGCGGGCACGCGTATCGCCATGGGCCGGGCCATGCCCCAGGCCCGGGTGCAGCTGCTCGATGACGGCCTCGGCCCGGTGGTGCTGGGCGCCAGTGGCCAGCTGCAGGTGGCAGGACCGGCCCTGGCCCGCGGCTACCTTGGGCGCACGGGCCTGACCGCCGAGCGCTTCGTGCCCGACCCTGAGGGGGCTCCGGGGGGCCGTGCGTACCGCACCGGCGACCTGGCGCGCATCGGCGATGCTGGCATCGAATACCTGGGGCGCGGTGACGACCAGGTCAAGATCCGAGGTTTTCGCGTCGAGCCCGACGACGTCGCCCAGCGCCTGCGTGGGTTGGACGGTGTCGCGGCGGCGGCGGTACTGGCACGCGAGGTCGAGGGCAGCCTGCGCCTGGTTGCCTACCTGGTGCCGATGGACGCAACGCTGGCCGAAGCCGACGAGGGCGCGCGCCAGCGTTGGGTTGACGCGGTACTCGAGGGCTTGCGTCTGCAGGTGCCCGACTACCAAGTACCGGCCCATGCCGTGGTGCTGGCTGGCCTGCCTTTCACCGCCAACGGCAAGCTGGACCGTCGTGCGCTGCCGCCACCTTGCGCACGCACGGACGAAGCGTTCGAAGCGCCACAAGACGCACGCGAGCAGCGCCTGGCTGCAGTCTGGGCCGCGGTGCTCAAGCGTGAGCGGGTAGGGCGCCAGGATAACTTCTTCGAAGTCGGCGGTGACTCGATCATCTCCATCCAGCTGGTCAGCCGCGCCCGCCAGCAAGGGCTGCACTTCACCGCCCGCGATGTCTTCACCCACCAGACGGTCGCTGCCCTGGCCAGGGTGGTGCGCGAGGGTGAACCGACGCAGGCCCGTGAACAGCCGCCGGTCACGGGCGACCTGGCATTGCTGCCGATTCAGCACTGGTTTTTCGAACAGGCCGTCGCCCAACCTGACCACTGGAATCAGTCGGTGCTGCTGCAAGTGCGCAGCGCCCTGGACCCTGCGCTGCTGGAGCAGGCCCTGCAAGCCCTGGTGATCCACCACGATGCCCTGCGCCTGGCATTCACCGAGGGGTGTGGCACGCACCTGACGCTGGAGCAACTGCGCATGCAGTGGGCCCAGCGCCCCTTGCTGTGGACCACTCAAGTGGATTCGCCACAAGCGCTGGAGGCCGCCTGCAGCGAGGCCCAGGCCAGCCTGCACCTGGCCCGCGGTGAACTGCTGCGCGGCCTGCTGGCGGACCTTGGCGACGGCACTCAGCGCCTGCTGCTGGTGATCCACCACCTGGTGGTCGATGGCGTGTCCTGGCGTATCCTGTTCGACGACCTGCAACAGGCCTATCGCCAGCGGGCCGCCGGGCAGCCGCTGGCCTTGCCGGCCCGGACCAGCAGCTACCAGCAGTGGGGCCAGCGCCTGGGCGAGCATGCCCGTGGCGCTGCCCTCGAAACGCTGGCGCACTGGCGCAGCCTGGCGGGCAAGGCGAACGAGCTGCCCTGCCGCGACCCGCAGGGCAGCCAGCTGGCCCGCCACGCCCACAGTGTCTATACCCGGCTGGACCGCACGCTCACCCAACAGCTGTTGCGCCAGGCGCCAGCTGCCTACCGCACCCAGGTCAACGACCTGCTGCTCACCGCTCTGGCCCGCGTGCTGGTGCGTTGGACCGACCAGCCGCAGGTGCTGGTACAACTGGAGGGCCACGGCCGCGAAGAGCTGTTCGACGACATCGACCTGTCGCGCACCGTAGGCTGGTTCACCAGCCTGTTCCCGGTGAGCCTGGCCCCGGTCGGGGGGCTGGGCGAATCGATCAAGGCGGTCAAGGAGCAACTGCGCGCCGTGCCCGACAAAGGCGTGGGCTTCGGCATCCTGCGCTACCTGGGCGAGCCGCAGGTGCGCGCCGAGCTGGCGGCCTTGCCGCGCCCACGCATTACCTTCAACTACCTCGGCCAGTTCGATGCCAGCCTCGACGCCCGCGACGACCTGTTCGCTCCTGCCCGTGAGGGGCGTGGTGCGGAGCAGAGCGAAGGGGCGCTGCTGGGCAACTGGCTGAGCCTCAACGGGCAGGTCTACGACGGCGAGTTGAGCCTTGGCTGGACCTTCAGCCGCGACTGCTTCGACAGCGAGGCCATCGAGGCGCTGGCCCAGGCCTATGGCCAGGAGCTGGCGCTGTTGGTCGAGCACTGCGTGAACCCTGCCAACCGCGGCCTGACGCCTTCGGACGTGCCCTTGTCGGGGCTCGGCCAGGCGCAGCTGGAGTGTCTGGAAGCCGGCGGGCGACTGATCGACGATGTCTATCCGCTTTCGCCCATGCAGCAGGGCATGTTGTTCCATGCCTTGTACGACGAGGCGCGCCATGAATACGTCAACCAGATGTGGGTGGATGTGCAGGGGCTCGACGAGGCACGCTTCGCCACTGCCTGGCGGCAGGTCGTGGCCCGTCACGACAGCCTGCGCAGCTGTTTCGACTGGCGCGACGAACCGGCGCAGCAACTGGTCTGCCGCACGCTGCCCGACAGTTTGCAAATCCTCGAAAGCGCGGCGCAGGCAGACCTGGAGGCACTGGCCCGCGAAGAGCGCGAGCGCGGCTTCGACCTGGCCCAGGCACCGCTGCTGCGCCTGTTGCTGGTGCGCACCGGGCCTGGCCGCCATCGGTTGATCTACACCAACCACCACATCCTGCTCGACGGTTGGAGCAATGCCCAGCTGCTGGGGGAAGTGCTGCAGTGCTACCACGGCCAGCCGCTGGTGCCCCAGCAGGGCCGCTACCGGGACTATATCCAGTGGTTGCAAGGCCAGGACCGCAGCCACACCGAGACCTTCTGGAAGACGCGCCTGGCGCGCATCCCTGGGCCCACGCACCTGGCCCTGGCCTTCGCTCATGCTGGCCAGGGTTCGCCCGGACAAGCCAATGGCCATGCCTACCGCACCTATGACCGGGCGCGTACGCGCGCGCTCGGCGAGTTCGCCCGGCGCCACAAGGTCACCTTCAATACGTTGATGCAGGCAACCTGGCTGCTGCTGTTACAGCGCTACACCGGGCAGGACTGCGTCGCCTTCGGGGCCACCGTGGCGGGCCGGCCGGCGGCGCTGCCAGGCATCGAGCAGCAGGTCGGGCTGTTCATCAATACCCTGCCGGTAATCGCCGAGGTCCGAGGCTCCTGTGCTGTAGGCCAGTGGCTGCAAGGCATCCAGCAGGAGAACCTGGCGATCCGCGAGCATGAGCATACGGCCCTGGTGGATATCCAGCGTTGGGCCGGGCTGGGTGCCACGCCGCTGTTCGACAGCTTGCTGGTGTTCGAGAACTATCCGATTTCCGAGGCGTTGGCCCAGGGCGAGGGCAGTACGCTGCGCTTCGGCGAGGTGGTCAACCACGAGCAATCCAATTACCCACTGTCGCTGGCGATCAGCCTAGGCGAGCAACTGACCTTGCACTATTGCTTCGACCAGAGCCTATATGGCGAGCAGGCCATCGAACAGTTGGCCGACAGCTTCGACAGCCTGGTGCAGCAGTTGCTCGAGGCCTCGTCGCACACGCCGGTCGGCGCCTTGCACGCTTGCGCGCCAGCTCACTGTCGGCAGGTGGAGGCCTGGAATGGCCCGGTCCGCGACTATCCGATGCAGCGCCCGGTGCATGCCCTGTTCGAGGAGTGGGCCGCGCGCACGCCCAAGGCTCCGGCAGTTCTGTTCGGTGACCAGTGCCTGGACTACGCCACCCTCAACCAACGCGCCAACCGTCTGGCCGCGACACTCATCGCCCGGGGCATAGGGCCCG
>NZ_JADLJL010000062.1 GCF_015680235.1 Pseudomonas guariconensis | reverse complement strand
GTGTGTAGAGGACTTTCACCTCCAAGTCACCCACTCGACCACCACAGCCAAGCAGGTTGCGCTTGCGCGCAACGCGCCATGCCTGGCGCACATATGAAAAGCCCGCACGGAGCGGGCTTCCTTATCCAGCATCAGAGGCTGGAGTACTTGTCATCCACCTTGCGCTTCTCGATTGTGTAGCGCTCCAGATCGATCTCTTTGGTCGCGAGCCTGGTGTCGAGAGTGTCCATATCCCGGCGCTTCAAGCTGGCTACGTGAGCCCTGGTCGCCTGGTAGTTGATGGACTCTGCGGCGTTGTAGTTGGAAACATGTTGATGATGTACGTCTTGACGAGCCAGGCCCTGAATTCACCAAGCGCTGAGTTTGGGTATGCGAAGGATGGCTGAGGGTTGCTCTTGGCCTGGGGGTAGTACAGGGGGTACTCGATAGTCGTATTCCGCCCATAGGCTTATCGTATTCCTCGAGGGCAGGCCTATGCGCGCCGCTGACCCAGCAGGAATGGAGCGACATGTCAGTGTGGAGCCGTCAGTGATTTATGATTTTGGTTGCCCTTGGTGCGGGAATCCCGTACTTTTGGCTTATGCGTACAGTGATAGAAACGCCAACATTCCAAAAAAACGCCGCCAAGCTTTGGTCTGATGACGAACGCGTGGCGTTCGTCGATTGGATCGCAGCCAATCCCTTGGCCGGTGACGTAATTCCCGGAGCAGAGGGAGCGAGAAAGGTACGTTGGGCGCGCACAGGCTCGGGCAAGTCTGGCGGTGCAAGAGTGATTTACTTCAACCTGACAGAAGATGAAATTGTGTTGCTGATTACGGTCTATGCAAAGGCCGAGCGCTGCAACATGAGCCCAGCTGAAATCAGCAAGGTGGTGTGACATGCGTGACATTGATATTGAAGCTGTTGCTAAGGCCATTGAGGCTGATGCGGGTGAGGCGATGCCTGATCTGCGTCAAGCGCTCAAGGAGGCGAAAATGGGTGCCGGGCGAGTCACTACGCCCGAGCAAATCTTGGTGCGGCAAGCGCGTGAGCGCTCCGGTCTGACCCAGGCCTCTTTTGCCGAACGTATCGCCACACCAGTGGCAACCCTTCGCGATTGGGAGCAAGGTCGCTTCGTGCCGCCTGGTGGTGTGCTATGTCTGATGCGTCTGATTGTTAAGCACCCTGAGTTGTCGCAAGAACTGGCTGCCCTGTGACCCATCAATAGTGGGGAAACCGACATCCCAATGCACTCAGGCTTTGTCTATCGCCGGTCCGGAAGGTCGGCGGTGGCAGGCTAGGCGCCATATGAAAACCTTTGAAACGCTGCCAGGGCCTCTGGAAGCCCGATTTTCCGTAGAGTTCTCGCCTTTATAAGCGAAGAATTCTGCCTGCCCAAGCGATACGAACTTACCGGCGTAGACTGGAGGATAGTCGCTGATGATAGGCAGATGTTCAATGGCGTGTTGTGGATGCTTCGTTCCGGCGCCGCATCGGAGCGATTCGGGTTTTGGTCCACGGCCTATCAGCGCTTCCGATCGGCGAAACCAGGGCATTTTCAACAAAATGCGTAAGCGCCTACACATCAAACTCAACGCCTGATCGACTTGAACCCATGGTGCATTGATTCAACGGCAGTCAACGAGGCCTGGGGCTCATCTGGAGCAGGCCAGAAGCGGGGCAGAAGAACTAATGGACCAGCGCTTGGAAATGAGCACTGCGTGAGAAGCTGTCGTCGCGACGCGCTCCATGACCAGAAAGCCTGCGCGGGTTTTCTTGGTAGTGGACGGGTTTTCTAAGGAGGCGCGCATGCTGTGGTTCGGAACCGACAAGGCCAGGTTCAAGGTTCAACGGCGAATCATGGGCGTCGTTCTGTTGGTCGCAATTTTCTTTTTGGCCGTTCAAATCGAAGCGTATTTCTCAAGAAACGCCGCTGCCGGGGATGTGTTGGACGGCATCTTTCTCACCGGCTTTGCTGGATGCATGTTCTACCTTGCGGGCAAATGGTGACTTGCATCAAACGACTGGTACCCAGTTCGATCAGCCCTCGACCTCCATTATTCAAAACCCCGTAGATCCAGGCCTACGGGGTTTTTATCCGCTATCGCAGAAAGCCAGGTTGTTCCCCACCTATCGGTATGTGTTCCGACCCAAGGGCTGCAACCTCCTTCACTTATATTTATCGAGCTTGGTCTCCGGGCCGCTCTTGGCGATCTCCTGCGCTTTGCCGTAACTTTCGATCAAGCACTTGTATTCAGGGCAGACATGCTCCGCCAGGATTTCTGCGAAACGCGACCCTTCGGCTCTGTTCCACGTGCGCATCAGTTCAGCGACGATCGCGAAGGTATCGGTAGGAATCGCCCCTGCTTGGGTGACGCGGGCGATGGTCGTATCGGTCGCCAGCTTGCTCCAGTTCCCGGAGGCATCGACCACGCAATACGCTTTATAGCCTGCCTGCACAGCGCTGATGGCAGGAAACGCCATGCACACGCTGGTGAGCGTGCCGGCGATGATTAGGGTCTTGCGCCCCGTCTTCTCGATCGCTTCTACGAAAGGCGGGTTGTCCCAGGCGTTGATCTGGCCTGTACGGGGCACATAGACCGCATGAGGCGCGTACTGGTGGACTTCCGGAATCAATGGCCCGTTAGGGCCATCCGGCACGGATGCCGTGGTAATGACCGGAATGTTCAGTAGGGTGGCCGTTTTGGCAATGGCGATCACATAGTTGCGCAGGTCGGGAATGGGAACATCGCGGACCGTGTTGAACAGCCCGCTCTGATGGTCGATAAGCAGGATGACGGCGTCATCCGGGTCTAGCATTCCGTTGGTAGAAGTCATGCTGACACCTCGCAAGCCTAGGGTTGTGTTCGCCGCTCTCGGGAGCTTGAGAGCATCAAAAAAGTAGACGCGCTATACCTGTTGCGCAAGCGAGGGTGGCCGGTGCAGCTGGATCGATCGTGTTCGAGGGAGACTGCAAAAAGGCTACTCGCCAGCGCTGAAAGTGAGAAGGCTATGCTGAGAAGAGGCCCACCTCAGGAGATCTCCCATGGCCAAGTGCAAGAAATGCAACGAGGACCTGCCATTCGAGCCAGACGAACGCACGGATGGGCAGCGGGTGCAGTGCCCACATTGCAAGTCGCGGTACACGACGCGCTGGGTCGCGTCTTTTCCTGGCGCGCCGTTGAGCTATGAGCTGGTTCCATCGGAAGACTGACCAGGCTGCCGCAGCCCGTCAGGGCCGAGCCATCATGCTGCAGGCCGGCTCTGGCGCAGCGGCAATTGCACGCGAAACGTGGTGCCAGCTCCCACGGTGCTGTTCACGGAAATATCCCCGCCGTGTTTTTTCACGATGCCGTAGGACAGCGACAGGCCAAGCCCTGTCCCTTGGCCGACCGGCTTGGTGGTGAAGAACGGATCGAAGATCTTCGGCAGCACCTGCGGTGCGATACCCGCCCCGGTGTCGGCCACTTCGATCCATACCGAATCGCCCTGTTGGCCAGTGCGCAGGGTAATGGTGCCGCGTTCCGGTCCCATGGCCTGTGCGGCATTGACCACCAGGTTCATGACCACCTGGTTGATCTGCGAGGGCAGGCACTCGATGTCGGGAAGTGGCTGATATTCCTTGATCAGGTCCGCCTTGTACTTGAGTTCGCTGGCCACGATGTTCAGTGTCGATTCGATGCCTTGTTGCAGGTTGGCCCACTGCCATTGCTGCTGGGTGTCGACCCGGGAGAAATCCTTGAGGTCCTTGACGATCTGGCTGACGCGGCCAATGCCTTCCTTGGACTCCCTGATCAGCAGCGGAATGTCTTCAAGCAGGAAGTCCAGTTCGATCTGTTCGCGTAGCTGCCGCAAGCGCTGTGCGGTGTCGCTGTCGCCTAGGGCCGTTTCCGCGGTGCGGTAGGCGTCGAGCATGCGCGACAGCTGCTGGAAATAGCCGTCCAGCGTGCCGAGGTTCGATGAAATGAAGCCGATCGGGTTGTTGATTTCGTGGGCCACGCCCGCTGCAAGCTGGCCGAGGGAGGCGAGTTTTTCCGATTGCACCAGCTGGCTCTCCAGCTGTTTGCGTTCATCGATCTCGCTTTGCAGGGCTTCGCTGGCTTGCCTGAATTGGGTGGTACGCTGTTCGACCAGTTGCTCCAGGCGGTGCATCTGCAGGCTGGCGCGTTCGGTCATTTCCCATTTCGTCAGCAGCGTATTGGCCATTTGCTGCACTTCGATGTTGTCGAACGGCTTCTTGAGGATCAGCAGGCGATCGTGCGCTTGCAGCCGATCGAGCAGTTCGTCCCAGGAATAGTCGGAATAGGCGGTGCATACCACCACCTGCAGCTTGGGGTCGGCCTGCCACAGGTGTTCGATGGTCTTGGCCCCGTCCCAGCCATCGGGCATGCGCATGTCTACGAACGCCAGGGCATAAGGGCGCTGTTGCTGGGCGGCGAGCTTGAGTTTGCCCAGGCCTTCCTCGCCGCCATAGGCCGAGTCCAGTTCGAACGGGGGCTGTTCGGCTTTGCTGGGTTCACCGAACAAGGTCGCCTCCATGGCGTTCAGCTCGGTGGACTGGGCGTTGGCTGGGCAGAGGATCTTGCGAAAGTCGTCGTGAATCGATGGCATGTCGTCGATCAGCAAGATGCGGCGGTTCGAGAGCTCACTCATGCGTTCTCCGGGACGGTAATCAGGGGTATCTGCAGGGTGAACAATGCGCCTTGGCCGGGGCCGTCGCTGTGGGCCGTCAGGTGGCCATTCATTTCGATCGCCGCCAGGGCGCAGCTGTGCAGGCCGAAGCCGTGGCCTTCCTTGCGGGTGGTGAAGCCGTGGGCAAAGATCCGCGCCATGTTTTCCGGGGCGATGCCTTCGCCCTCGTCCTTGACGCTGATTTCCAGGGCGGCGTCGTCGACGATCCTGACGCCCAGGGTCATGGTCCGCGTGGCGTTGCCCATGTCCGACATGGCGTACTTGGCGTTGCTGATCAGGTTGATCAGTATCAGCAGCAGGCGGTGCTTGTCACCCATGATCTGGGGTACATCGCTGTAGGCCTTCACCACGGTGACGTGGTGACGGGTCAGGGCGCCGGCGTTCATGCGCAGGGCGTCGTCGAGCAGCTCATGGATGTACAGCGGTTCGACCATGCTCTTGGCCCCGGCATAGGACTGCTGAGTAGCGACCACTTCCTTGATATGGTCGATGCTCTTGGTCATTCGGCCCAGCTCTTCCATCAATGCCTCGTGCTCCTGGGCGATGGCGCCGACCAGCTGATTGAGGTAGCCGGGCAGCAACCTGCCTTTCTCGTCCTCGGTCAGGAACCGGCCAAGGTCATCGGGGTGTGCATTGACCAGTTGCATGGCCTTGCCCAGGCCCTGGCTCTTGCTGCTACGCAGCCTTCGGGTGATCAAGTCGCAGGAAATATTCACGCTGTTGAGCACATTGCCGACGTTGTGCAGCACATTGGTGGCGATTTCGGCCATCCCGGACTGGCGGGCTGCGGCCAGCAACTCGCTCTGGGCGTTCTTCAGTTCCCGGGTGCGTTCCTCGACCCGTTGCTCGAGCACATCGTTGGCAGTCTGCAGCGCGGTATTGGCCTGGTTGATCTCGCTGAAGCTGCGGATCAGGCGAATGGCCAGGACAACCAGGGAGCACATCAGCAGGACGGAAAACAGCAGCATGTAGAAGTGGTACTGCTTGTTGGTCTTCTCGCGCAGTTGCTGGTCCTGCTCGAGCATCATGGTGATGGCATCCAGGCGTTCCGCCACGGGAACGGCCTCGACGTTTTCGAGCAGGCGATTGACGATCGGCTGTTCGCGCAGGATCAAGGCGACATGGTTGCTCAGGATGTCGACCGGCGTGCGAAAGTCATCGGGCATGTCCTGAACGTTCACCGCAAGCTTGTTCAAGCCCACTTCGATCTCAGCGGCTTTTTCGGGAGAGGTCACTTGGGCGAACTCCAGGGCGCTGAGCAGCAGGTCGTAGGTGTCGGTGGCGAAATTGTGCACTTCCTGCCTGTCGGGGTCGGCCACGTTGCTCAGTTGGGCCTGGATGTCATCTTCTGCTGCCGGCAGGAAGGCCAGCGAGTTGCGCAGCAACGCGTTGTGGGACTTGAACTGTTCCACCAGTCGGGTCTTTTCCTGCATGGCCTTGAGAAAACCCTCGTGGGCATCGCTCCACTGTTGTGCGTCATTGCGCCCGTGGTCGGCCTCCAAGGCGTCGAAGCGCGCCCATAGCCGCTTTATCTCGTTGATGGGGGATACCAAGGGATCGTAGTTATGGGAGATCGCGACCCGCGCCTTGAGGATTTCGTTTTCCCATTGCGAATCCTGCTGCTTGATCTGGCGTATCAGGTCACGCGAGGTGGTGTAGGTCAGGGTCTGTTCGGAACTGGATTTGAGGTAGAGGAACATCAATGTCGAGGCCAGCAGCAATACGACGATGCTCAGCACCAGCAGGCTGACACGCGGGGAATACTTCATGGCTGGCTCTTCCATTGCCCGGTGAGCGTCTTGAGGAACAGGACGATCAGCGTGCGGTCCTCTTCGCTGGGTATGCGCCCCAGCTGGTACTGGAACATGACGTCCACGGCGCGCTCCAGGGTGGGCGCCGAGCCATCGTGGAAATAGGGCGCGGTCAAGGCGACATTGCGCAGGCTGGGCACCTTGAACACCGCACGGTCGGCATCATCGCGGGTAATATTGAAGCGCCCCAGGTCAGCCTTCGTCGGGTTGCCGCGATCGGCAATGTAATCACCGAACACGCCGAACTTCTGAAACATGTTGCCGCCGATGTTCACGCCTTGATGGCAAGCGATGCAGCCATAGTCCTTGAAGCGCTGGTAGCCGTACTTTTCGTCTAGCGTGAGTATGCCGGTGTCACCTTGCAGGTAGCGGTCGAAGCGCGAGCCGGGTGTTAACAGGGTGCGCTGGAAGTCGGCCAGGGCGCCCAGGATGTTGGCCTTGGTCACCGCGTCTGGGTAGGCGGCGCTGAAACGCTCCCGATAACCCGGGTCGTCCTTAATGCGCTGCAGCACGCTTTGCCAGTCGCTGCCCATTTCGTGGGGGCTGGTGATCACGGCGCTGCCTTGTTCCTCGAGCGTGTCGGCCCGGCCGTCCCAGAACTGGCGAAAATTCAAGGCAGCGTTGAAGACTGTCGGTGTGTTGACCAGCAGCGGGCGACCGTCGAAGCCGACCGACCGAGCGCGGTCATCGGCACCGCCATGATCGAGACGGTGGCAACTGGCGCAGGACAGGGTGTTGTTGATCGACAGCCTAGCGTCATGGAACAGCTGGCGCCCGAGCTCAATGCGCCTGGGGTCCGCTTGCGGTGGGTCGGGCAAGGGCTTGAGGGGTTGATCCAGCGGGGCGGCGATGCTTTTCGCGGCCACGGCGCAGAGCAACAGCACGACAGTGCAAAGAGCAGGTGGACGTGGATCGATCATCGGGAGCATCCGTTATCCCTGGTGATGTGCGCGTGTGCGTGCGCTGGGCGTATGGGTCGAAGCTTAGTCGCCTGGCAGGCACTTTGCCTGTTGCGGACAAGCTGCTGATTTTTCACGGCCTGTGAAAAATCATCTAGCCTGTCAGTCAAGCGCGAGCCCCTTTGCCGGGGCCGAGCCGTCACCGTCCAGTTTGCTTGAGGCCATGCCATGGAAGAGCAACCCGCCGCGCAGGCGATCTATCGACCCAAGGTGCTGCTGGTCGACGATGAGGCGTCGATCCTCAACAGCTTGCGCCGGCTGTTGCGCGGCCAGTTCTATGATGTACTGCTGGCCGACAGTGGTGCCCAGGCGCTGGAAATCATGGCCGAGCAGTCGGTGGACTTGGTGGTGAGCGATGCCCGCATGCCCAACATGGATGGCGCCACGCTGTTGGCTCACGTACGCCATCAGTACCCCACGGCCATGCGGATCATGCTCACCGGCTATGCCGACCCGACGGCGATCATCAAGGCCATCAACGAAGGGCAGATCCATCGTTACATCAGCAAGCCGTGGAACGACGACGAGTTACTGCTGGTCTTGCGCCAGGCCCTGGAGCACCAGCACTCCGAGCGCGAACGCCAGCGTCTGGAGCGCTTGCTCCGCAAGCAGAACACCCAGCTCAAGGTGCTCAACACAAGCCTTGAAAAACGTGTCGCGGCGCGTACCGCCGAACTGCAGCAAACCGCGGACATGCTCGACCTTGCGTATGAAGCGCTCAAGCACAGCTATGTCACCAGCACCGAAGTGTTCTCACTGCTCGCCAACCTGCGCCTGCCACCGGCCAAGCAGACCAATCGACAAATCATCGAGCTGGTGCGCAGCTACTGCACGGCACATGGGCTCAACGACACTGACTGCCGCGACCTCGCCATGGCCGCCGCGCTGTACAACATCGGTAAGCTAAGCTGGCCGGACAGCATGATGGTCACGCCCTCGGACCAGCTGCGCCACACCGAGCGCGACCGCTATCGCGACTACCCGAAGCAGAGCGAATCGTTGTTGATGGCCCTGGAGCCGATGCGGGACGCGGCCCATTTGATCTTGCACCATCAAGAACACTGGGATGGCAGCGGGTTCCCCGACCGGCTCAAGGGCGACGCCATTCCGTTTGGCGCGCGGCTGCTCAAGCTGGCGGTCGATTTTGTCGAGTTGCAGTGCGGTCTGGTGCTCGAGCGGCAGTTGAACAGCGACGAAGCCTTGCTGCACCTGCGCAAGTACGCCGGGCGCGTGTATGACCCTGGGCTGGTGGAGGATTTCATCGCGGTGTGCGCGGCGATGCTGAGTGATGTGACGCTTGCCGACCCGCAGGTCAGGATGCTCCCCACGGGTGAGCTGGAAGCAGGGATGGTGCTGGCGCGTAATCTCAATGCCGAAAACGGCATGCTGCTGCTCAATGCCGGCAAGGTGCTGAGCGGGCCTCTGATCGACAAGCTGATCGCCTTCGAAGAGATGGAGGGTGGCAAGTACAGTGTTTTCGTGAGGCTCCCGCCCCAGGAGGGTGACGTAGTTTTACCGAGTGATACCCAATGACCCTAGGGGCGCAGTGTGCCCCCTCGCGGTCACTTCGGAAGGCAATTGAAAGCCAATGCCTTGATCTCGCCATCTTCATCGACAGATTTCACGCCCATGCTGTCGGCGCCGAGTTCGCCCGCCCTGTTGAATGCCAGGTTGATGGCATCGTCGGCGGAGCTGCCCTGCAGGGTGAAGGTGTCGACCAGGTCGCAGGCGTTGACCGACGAGGCGGTCACCAGGTTTACCTGCTGGCCCTTTTCGGTCAGTTGGGTGGTACAGCCGGGTAGCAGGGCGGTCGCCAGCAGGGCTGCGGCAAGATGTGTCGAAGGGGCCAGGTGAAGGGGCATCGTTGGGCGTCCGTGGCTTATGTTGCGGGAGCTCCATCATCACCGATTCGAGAGTGGGTGTCTTGTATTTGCTCCGGCCCAATCGACGGCAAGCCAGATTCTACCTGCCTTGCACTGCCCTTGTAGGAGCGGGCATGCCCGGCGATTGGGCCGGCCCTGGCATCACCGATATATGGCAAGGGCTACGCCCTTGATCGCGGGACAAGCCCGCACAATGTTGCCCAGCCCAGCCCAGCCCAGCCCAGCCCAGCTCAGAGCTTGGAGACGTCCGGCTGCGCAGCTTCGACGGGCGTCTCTTCGGTGGTGGCCATCTGCGTGGGCAGATTGGAAACGGTCACGGCGTACTTGCCCAAGTCCTGTTCCTGGCGCTGGAAGTTGATCGCTACCTTTTCACCTTTCCAGGACATGACCTCGGTCAGGTAGGACGCACCAGAGCTCATCTTGATCCAACGGCTGTTCTGCTCGGCCGGTTCGCCGAACTGTTCGGTGAGCATGTCGGTAACCAGGTAGAGGCTGTTGGCATTGCCGCTGAAGACCAGCTCGCTCACCTGTCCGCCCGCCAGGGTTGCCACCAGGCTATAGCCAGGGGAGATGGGCAGGTAGGGCAGGCCGCGGATTTCGAAACGGTCCGGATCGGAGGTGGCGATGCGGCAGGGTTCGGTTGGCCTGGTCTCATCGGTAGGGCATTCGGCAACCTGCTTGAGGAAGTCGCCTTGCAGATCGATACCCAGGAACGAACTCGGTTCCTGGTCCCAGACGCGATTGGCCTGGCCTGGGCCTGCCCAGGCAGGGAGAGCGACGAGCAGGCTCGCCGAAACAGCCAAAAGGGAAAAAGGCCTCATGGAGTCCGTCCTTGGAAGGAAAAGTGGATACAGGGCTGCAGAATACTCACCCGCGCAGCGCATTCAATGCTGTCAAAGGGCTATGCCAGACGTAATAGCATTCTGCCGGTTGAGTAGGACGTTTCGGATAAGTTCAATTTTAAACTTGGAAATGTGACAGATTTCACATTTTTCGGGGCGAAGGGAGGCTTGCCAAAGGCAGAAAAGAAAAACCCGCCGATGGGGGAGGCGGGTTAAAGAACGTACGAAGCAGTTTCAGTGTGCCTATACGTTTGTCAGAAAAACGTGAAGAGCATGTTCACAATCTGTTGGGGTACCTACAGGTGGACCAGGTCAAGCTGGCTGATCACGCAAACCGAGCCATCCTCGGGCGAAGTGGTGTCGCTGTAATCCACTTGGTTATACACCCCACCATGGAAGTTGAAGATGCGCGGTCGCCACGACTCGGCCAGTTGCAAGGTAATACGTCCGGTACGCCCATTGCAGCTCGCGCTCAGCACCACGGCGCCGGAGGTAGCTACCTCGATGCTGATCTCGAAGACGGCGTTGAGCGGTACCTCCGCCAGCAGGGTGCTACTGGGGGCCGTGGCTTGGTTGAATTCAGCACGAAAGCCGTAGGTGAGCTTGCCTTTGCTCCAGAACACCTTGATGGGTGGGCTGTCATCATCCTTTACGTGCAGTTGGGCGATCACCACTTTCTGTATCGAGTTGACCTTCTCCAGTTTGAACAATTGGTAGTTGCGGTGGTTGGCCGCGCTGTCCAGGGCCCAATAGACGGCTTCTTTCCATTCGCAACGGGTGCGATGGGTGCTTTTGCTGGAAGCACCCTTGGTAGGTGCGCTCATGCGCACGGAGCCGTCGGGCAGGCGTGAAACGTAGTCGGGTAGGGTGGCCAGTGCCACGGCGCCGGTGACTTCCAGTGCGCTGGGGTCGGTGGCGGATTTGGCAACGGGGGTGGTGATGATCAGGTTGTCGATGTTCACGGCCATGCGGGTTCTCCTTGCGAAAAGACAGGTCCACACTTGTGCGAATCGGGCCAGCAGGCATGGTTCCGAAAAATGCGCCAGGGCCGGATGAACAGGCGCTCATAAAAAAGCCCGCCAGGGCGGCGGGCAAGGACGTTTTGAAGGGAGAGCTTCGACAGTAACCGGGCGGCAGTTAAGCGAGCGTTAAGTGCTGCGCGATTGACCGACGCCTGTGATCAGCCTATACAGGCGTGCCTTTATTTCGCGAGCCCTGCCATGCACGACGAAGACGACCTGCACGAGCCCGAGCACGATCATCTGCTCGACCATGAGTTTTTCGATGACGACCCCGACCCGGAGGCCGATGCCCATGGGGCATTGGACGAGGCCGAAGAAGACGAAGAGTTGCTGGATGATTTCGAGGACGACGAACACCCAGCCTGGTACGACGACGTGGACGATTGAGCCCATCGTCGCCGCGCCGGCGCGCACGGCTTAGCGGCGGTCGAGGGAGAACCGCCCGGCACCGCTCACGGCCAGCAGCAACAGGCCGCCGGTGATGCTCATGTTCTTGAGGAACTGGGTCATGTTGGCGCTACGTTCGGGGTCGACCATGTTCCAGAACGGGTGGCCGATCAAGGCGGTGCCCACCACGAACAAGGCGAACAGGAACGCCAGCGGGCGGGTATAGAAGCCGAGTAATAACAGGATGCCCACCGCGAACTCCATGATGACCGCAATGGCGGCTGCCAACATCGGGGCTGGGGCGCCGAGCGAGGTCATGTAGCCCACCGTGCCTTCGAAGCCGGTAAGTTTGCTCCAGCCGGAGAGGATGAACAGGATCACCAGCAGGATACGGGCAAGCAGAATGATGATGTCGCGTTGGCCTTCGAACAGGGAGTAGCGCATGGTGGCGTTCCAATGGAAAGGGACATTTTCACTGTAGCAGCCGCTTCGCTTTTCGCTGTGAGATTGCCCGCCAGGTTTGTCCCTCGGCCCTGAAATCACGCTGCCCCTGTGGCAGCGGCGGCGCGGCGGTCCGACTTGCCCGCGATCAAGGGCGAAGCCCTTGCCATGAAGGTGGGAATGTTGGCACCAATAAAAAAGGCGCCACCACAGACTGTGTGAAAACCTAGCAATCTGCCCGGCCCTTTAAGAGAATGCTCCGTATCGAAAGATACGGAGCATTTTTCGTTATGGCTTACA
>NZ_JADLJL010000061.1 GCF_015680235.1 Pseudomonas guariconensis | reverse complement strand
AAAATACCACCTACGGACTCATAGCTCAGCTGGATAGAGTACTCGGCTACGAACCGAGCGGTCGGAGGTTCGAATCCTCCTGAGTCCGCCACACCAAAAAAGCCCGCTCAATGAGCGGGCTTTTTCTTTTTCGTTATCACTGATTTGTCAGTGATGTCGAACTAAGCTCAGCTGTAACTGCTGCATCAACAGCCAAGCATCCTCAGCGCAAGCGATGTGCTTTTTTCCGCCGCGCCACCGTCGCACTGATGGCTTCGAGCGTTGTCATAGCTTTAACGCGCAAACGATTGTTCTGGCCAAAATTTTAAGCGATCTGACAGCTGATGCAGTGTATGATTGCGCCCGTCAGCCCCGCCGGGGCTTGTGGAATACCACCATGGACTTACCCAGTAGTTACTCGATAACACGATTTGCCAAGCTAGATCTGACCGATTGATTCTCCCGGCGTGCTCCGCTGCTGGGAGTGGAGTTCGCCTATGACCGAAGTCGAAGTAAAGAAAGCCCAAGAGAGCCTGCAGGATCGCCTGGCCCAGGTGATCGAACTGTTGCAGCGCCAACGGGTGGTCGAGGACCTGACCCATCGTCAGGAAGGTCATCATCACGACCTGGTGGAAAACCTTGTCCACCGCCAGAACCTGGTCGAGCTGCAGCGCAAGCTCGACGATCTGCACCCCGCCGACATCGCCTATATCCTTGAAGCCCTGCCGCTGGACGACCGCCTGACGGTCTGGCAGTTGGTACGTTCCGAGCGTGACGGCGACATCCTGCTGGAAGTATCCGACGCGGTGCGTCAGACACTGATCGCCGACATGGACGATCACGAGCTGCTCGCTGCCGCCAAGGAAATGGACGCTGACGAGCTGGCCGACCTGGCGCCGGAGCTGCCTCGCGACGTTGTCCATGAACTGATGGAGAGCCTCGATGCCCAGCAGCGCGAACGTGTACGTTCAGCCCTGAGCTACGACGAGGAACAAGTCGGTGCGCTGATGGACTTCGAGATGGTGACTATCCGCGAGGACGTCAGCCTGGAAGTGGTGCTGCGCTACCTGCGCCGGCTCAAGGAGCTGCCCGGCCATACCGACAAGCTGTTCGTGGTCGACTACGACGGCATCCTCAAGGGCGTATTGCCCATCAAGCGCTTGCTGGTCAACGACCCGGAAAAGAAAGTCGCTGAAGTCATGGCCAATGACCCGGTCACTTTCCACCCCGAGGAAGATGCCTACGATGCCGCCCAAGCGTTCGAGCGCTATGACCTGGTTTCCGCGCCGGTGGTCGATAAGGGTGACCGCCTGATCGGCCGTTTGACCATCGACGAAATGGTCGACCTGATCCGTGAGGAAAGCGAGAGCGAAGTGCTCAACATGGCGGGTCTGCGCGAGGAAGAGGATATCTTCGCCTCTGTCTGGCGTTCGCTGCGCAACCGTTGGGCCTGGCTGGCCATCAACTTGATCACCGCCTTCGTGGCCTCCCGGGTGATTGGTCTGTTCGAGGGCTCCATCGAGAAGCTGGTCGCCCTGGCGGCATTGATGCCGATCGTGGCGGGTATCGGTGGCAACTCGGGTAACCAGACCATCACCATGATCGTGCGTGCCATGGCCCTGGATCAGGTGTCGCCCGGCAATACCAGCCGGTTGATGCGCAAGGAGCTGGCAGTATCGCTGCTCAATGGTCTGATCTGGGGTGGAGTGATTGGTGCCGTGGCCTTCTGGCTATATGGCAGTTGGTCGCTTGGCCTGGTGATGACCGCCGCGATGACCCTGAACCTGCTGTTGGCCGCACTGATGGGGGTGTTGATCCCGATGACGCTGACACGTCTGGGGCGCGATCCGGCGATGGGCTCGAGTGTGATGATCACCGCTGTGACCGACAGCGGCGGGTTCTTTATCTTCCTAGGCCTGGCTACGCTGTTCCTGCTCTGAACCAAAGGCCACTCCTACGGGGGGGGGCGTGCAGAATGTTTCGCCCACAAAAAAAGCCAGCAGCAGCTGGCTTTTTTTGTGGTCGGTGCAAACCTCAGGAAGCGTCTGCAGCCATTTCCACGTCGTGGGCGATCAAGGCAACCAGCGCGTTCTGCTGGCGATGGGAGAGTTGGCGGAAGCGTTGCAGCAGTTCCCGCTCGTGCAGGCTCAGCTCAGGGCTGTCCAGGCGCATGCTGAGCTCGTCGCCCAATGCACCTTCCTGGATAAGGCTTTGTTCCAGGCGTGCAATGATTTCGGAGTTCATGCTGCGATGGTGGTTGCGCGCTACCTCGGCAATGCGCTCACGCATTCCGTCTGGCAGGCGGACGACGAACTTGTCAGCGGTGCGGCTCGAATAGATAGCCTGTTTCATTGGGCGCATATACATTGACCGGTTTTTCTGGTTCAGGGGGAGCGGTTCTCAAATTGGCCGCACGGTGGTGGTGGTACGACCGTGGCGACACCAAAATGTTCAACCGGGATCTCATTTGGGTGCTCATCTTGCCCTAAGGCCGGCGTTTCCTTGGCGTCAATTCTGTGACAAATAGTGATCCGAATAAAGGCTTTTTGCCAGTACCAATTATCAGAAATGAGGACTGGTTTGAAAAGTTTCGCCTTTTTTCGACTCACCATGCTGTCGGCTGATTGCCGTCAAAAGCTGTTAAAAATCAGCAAAAGCCATGGAAAATCCCTAAAATACGCAGGTTTCCTCACTTGAGCATAGTGGCTATGCGATATGACGCAAGCAGCACGTCCCACACGGCAGGTCGCCTGATATTTCTGATTGGACCTTCCGGATCGGGAAAAGATTCCCTGATCGATGCAGCCCGTACGCAATTGCTGGCCCACGGCATCGAAATCGCCAGGCGGGTGATCACGCGCTCGGCCGAATCCAAGGGGGAGGCAGCTCATGGGGTAAGCCCCGAGCGGTTCGAGGCAATGCGCGAGGCGGGCGCGTTTGCGATGCATTGGCAGGCCAATGGGTTGCAGTACGGTATCCCGGTGCAGGTGGATCAATGGTTGGCAGCCGGTCGCCATGTGCTGGTGAACGGTTCCCGCGGTTACCTGCCTGAAGCGCGGCGACGCTATCCAGGCCTGTTGGCTATCCGGTTGGACGTCGCTCCACAGGTGTTGAAGCGACGCCTGCTTGCCAGGGGGCGGGAAACAACCGAGGAAGTCGAGCAGCGGCTCGAGCGCAATGCACGGTTGCAGCGTCATGACGAACCGGATGTGCATGTGTTGGATAATTCGCTGTCGCTGACCACGACCGTGGCCGCATTGCTTCAGCTCCTGGCCGACGAAGGGCTGATCGCCAGGGCTGCCCACGCACCCGGCGGTTAGCTGTGGCAATGAGCCTGGAAATGCCGAAAAGGATTACAGGTAAAACATGGATTGAGGCATGACAAACGGTCGGTCGCTGGTTAAGATGCTCGCCGTCTTGCATGCAGCCCTGCCCGCGGGACGTCACATCAAGCTCCCTTGCATGACATGTTCATTGGGAGCCGCACTATCCGTCCTCGTAGTTTAATGGATAGAACGGGGCCCTCCTAAGGCCTTGGTGCAGGTTCGATTCCTGCCGGGGACGCCATCGTCATGTTTCACTCCCGTCATGTTTCCTCCGTGCCCTCTTCACGCTCTTGTTCGGTAGCGCCCAGGCCAGAACCTTTTTAATTATGTGATTTATTCGAAGTCGAAGTTTCCCGTCCATGGGCCTTGTTTGGATAACATCTTTTTTATCCGCTGGGCAAGTCGGTTTTTCGAGGGGCGTGCGGGTGTGTCGTAAAAAATGTGAATGACGTCGCAATCGCTCTGTATACGGTCAGCCTGTGTTTCAAGTGTCTTCGTATTTCGTCCTCCGGATTAGTTACTAAGTGAGTTATATATTTCCGGTTAATGCCAATCGGGTGTCGCTTTCCGCTGTCAGGTATGTCTTGGCGGCCCTAGCCTCGTAGCCCCATCAGCATCGGTGTTCTCGCAAAAAAGGTTTTTCATTCGGAGCCTTGACGTTTCGTTCGGTTTGCTCTTTCTTATGCTGTATCGAAGTTTACGGTGAGAGAGGGATATATATAGAAGCGATTAGTCCTATATATAACCAACTACACCCGGTTCGTGCAGGAGGGGAAAGGGAACGGTTCGAGTACCAACGGATGTTGGCGGGGAATGATCGAGTTGTTCAACGCGTTCGGGTTCGGGCATGCCTATGTCAAGGGCTGTACGTGACTCGTTGTGTGATCTGGACTTTATATACAAGCGACTGTTTGAGCGTTTCAGTGCGGGGCGTAATTGTGTCCGGCTGCCAGGAGTTTTGGTTCGGATAGCAACGTCAGCAGACTTGCGCTATGGGCACAGGATATTGGCTTGTTCCCGGTACGGTCTCCCGCTTGAGGGTTCGCAATGGATGCCGATTGGCCCTTGCCATGTCGCGCCAATACAAGGAGAAGTTTGAATGTCGCTTCAAGCGAAAGTTATTGCTTCCACCCAACCTTCACACGCCCTTGCAGATGCCCCGGCAGTAGCGGTGGATGGCCAGCTCACCCTTACTCAAAGCAGTAACGTTGCACTCGGAATTTCACCGGACGCGGTAGCCGAATATTCCCGCCAAGGCTCCGATCTTGTCGTACACCTGAAAAATGGCGAAGCCGTGCGCATCGCCAACTTCTACGCAGAAGGCCAGGCGCCTAGCGAACTGTTCCTGGTCGGGGAAGATGAAAAGCTGGTAGCGGTCGATCTTGCCGCTGCGGATACTGACGGTGTGATCGCCGCCAATTACGTTCCCCAGGAAGGTGCGGCTGGTTTCGAATCCCTGACAGCAGCCGCCGGCGCGGCCGGCGTCTCTGGTGGGGCACTGCTCGCTGGCGTGGCTATCGTTGGCGGCGGTATTGCCCTTGCCAGTAACAGCGGTGGCGGCGGCGGTGGCAGCGACAGTGGTACCACCCCGGACACCGTCGCTCCAGACGCTGCGAAGATCAACCCGAGCAACGGTTCGAGCTTCAGCGGTACCGCCGAACCGAACAGCAAAGTGATCCTCACCGACGGCAACGGTAACCCGATCGGCCAAACCACTGCAGATGCCAATGGCAACTGGACCTTCAAGCCCGACACCCCGCTGCCCGACGGTACGGTGGTCAAGGTGGTCGTGCAGGACGCCGCTGGCAATACCAGCCCTGAAGCCACGGTCACCGTCGATGCCGTAGCCCCCGACGCTCCGGTGGTCAACCCCAGCAATGGCACCACCATCAGCGGCACCGCCGAGCCGGGCAGCACCGTGGTCATCACCGATGGCAGCGGCAACCCCATCGGCGAAACCACCACCGATGGCAATGGCAACTGGACCTACACGCCGAGCACTCCGCTGCCGGATGGTACGGTGGTCAATGTCGTGACCAAGGACCCTGCAGGCAACACCAGCGGGCAGGGCACCATCACCGTCGACGCGGTAGCCCCGGGCGCCCCTGTGCTCAACCCAAGCAACGGCTCCACCCTGAGCGGTACCGCCGAGCCGGGCAGCACCGTGACCCTGACCGATGGCAACGGCAACCCGATCGGCCAAACCACCGCCGACGGCAGCGGCAACTGGTCGTTCACCCCGGGTACGGCGCTGCCTGACGGCACCGTGGTCAATGCCACTGCCACCGACCCGTCGGGCAACTCCAGCGCGCCAGCCAGCACCACCGTGGATGGCGTCGCGCCTGCGACCCCGACCGTGAACTTGAGCAATGGCGCCGCGCTCACCGGTACTGCCGAGCCGGGCAGCAAGGTGATCCTCACCGACGGAAACGGCAACCCCATTGGCGAAACTACCGCCGATGGCAGCGGCAACTGGACTTATACCCCAGCTACGCCGCTGCCCAATGGCACGGCCGTCAACGTCGTGACCCAGGACGCCGCAGGCAACACCAGCCCTGCTGCCAGCGTCACCATAGATTCCAGCGCACCGGCCGCACCCGTGGTCAACCCGACCAACGGCACTACCCTGAGCGGCACCGCCGAGCCGGGCAGTACCGTGACCCTGACCGACGGCAACGGCAACCCGATTGGTCAGACCACCGCCGACGGCAGCGGCAATTGGTCGTTCACTCCGAGCGCCCCGTTGCCTAATGGCAGCGTGGTCAACGCCACCGCAACTGACCCGACCGGCAACACCAGCGGGCAGGGCACCATCACCGTCGACGCGGTAGCCCCGGGCGCCCCTGTGCTCAACCCAAGCAACGGCTCCACCCTGAGCGGTACCGCCGAGCCGGGCAGCACCGTGACCCTGACCGATGGCAACGGCAACCCGATCGGCCAAACCACTGCCGATGGCAGCGGCAACTGGTCGTTCACCCCGGGCACCGCGCTGCCTGACGGCACTGTGGTCAACGCCACCGCTACCGACCCGTCGGGCAACACCGGCCCGCAAGCCAGCACCACGGTCGACGGCGTTGCGCCGACAGCGCCGCTGGTCAACCCCACCAATGGCCACGTGATCAACGGTACCGCCGAGCCCGACAGCACCGTGACCTTGACCGACGGCAACGGCAACCCGATTGGCGAGGTGACCGCCGATGGCAGTGGCAACTGGACGTTCACCCCCGCCACGCAACTGCCGAACGGTACCGTGGTGAACGCCACGGCCACCGATGCGGCCGGCAACACCGGCCCGCAAGGCACGACTACGGTGGACAGTTCGCTGCCCTCGATCCCGCAGGTCGACCCGAGCAATGGCTCGGTGATCAGCGGCACCGCCGATGCGGGCAACACCATCATCATCACCGATGGCAATGGCAACCCGATCGGCCAGGTCACCGCCGACGGCAGTGGCAACTGGTCGTTCACCCCAGGCATACCGTTGCCCGATGGCACTGTGATCAACGTGGTGGCACGTAACCCTGTCAATGTCGACAGCGCACCGGCCATCATCACCGTGGACGGTGTGGCACCTGCGGCACCGGTCGTCGAACCGAGCAATGGCGCGGACATCACCGGTACCGCCGAGGCCGGCGCCACCATCATCCTCACCGACGGCAACGGCAACCCGATCGGCCAAACCACTGCCGACGGCAGCGGCAACTGGTCGTTCACCCCAGGTACTCCGCTGCCCAACGGCACCGTGGTCAATGCCGTGGCCCAGGACCCGGCCGGCAACAGCAGCGGCCCGACCTCTGTCACCGTGGACAGCGTGGCCCCGGCCGCACCGGTGATCGAGCCGAGCAAGGGCGATACCCTGAGCGGCACCGCCGAACCGGGCAGCACCGTGACCCTGACCGATGGCAACGGTAACCCGGTCGGTGAAGTGACTGCCGATGGCAGCGGCAACTGGTCGTTCACGCCGGCCACACCCTTGCCCAACGGCACCGTGGTCAATGCCACGGCCACCGACCCGACCGGCAACACCAGCCCGCAAGGCTCCACCACGGTGGACTCGGTCGCGCCTGCGGCACCGGTCGTCAATCCAACCAACGGCAACCTGGTCAGCGGCACCGCCGAGCCGAACAGCACCATCACCCTGACCGACGGCAGCGGTAACCCGATTGGCCAGGCCACCGCCGACGGCAGCGGCAACTGGAGCTTCACCCCTGGCACTCAGTTGCCCAACGGCACCGTGATCAATGCCACGGCCACCGATGCGGCCGGCAACACCAGCGGCCCGGGCACCGCAACCGTCGACACTTCGGTGCCGAACGTTCCGCAGGTCGACGCCAGCAACGGCGCGATGATCAGTGGTACGGCCGATGCAGGTAACCTGATCATCATCACCGACGGCAACGGCAACCCGATCGGCCAGACCACCGCCGATAGCAGCGGCAATTGGTCGTTCAACCCGGGCACTGCGCTGCCCGATGGCACGGTCGTCAATGTCGTGGCACGCAACCCTGGCAACAATATCGACAGTGCCCCGGCCAGCATCACCGTGGACGCCGTGGCACCCGACGCGCCGGTCATCGAGCCGAGCAATGGCGCGGAACTCAGCGGTACCGCCGAACCTGGCGCCACCGTGCTGCTCCTGGACACCAATGGCGACACGATTGGCCAGGCGACCGCTGATGGTAGTGGCAATTGGTCGTTCACCCCGGCCACGCCGCTGCCCCATGGCACGGTGGTCGAAGCCGTGGCCCTGGACGAGGCGGGCAACACCAGCTCGTCAGCCGCCGTCACGGTCGATGCCGTGGCACCGGCAGCGCCAGTGATCAATCCAAGCAACGGCAGCACCATCAGCGGCACTGCCGAGCCTGGCAGCACCGTGACCCTGACCGATGGCAACGGCGATCCGATCGGCGAAGTGACCGCCGATGGCAGCGGCAATTGGACGTTCACCCCGGCCATCCCGCTTCCTGATGGCAGCGTGATCAACGCCACTGCAACCGACCCGGCCGGCAACACCGGCCCGCAGGGCTCAGTGACCGTGGACGGCATCGCGCCGGCAACGCCTACCGTCAACCTCTCCCAGGGCGACACCCTCACCGGCACCGCCGAGCCGGGCAGCAAGGTCATTCTCACCGACGGCAACGGCGACCCAATCGGCGAAACCACAGCCGATGGGTCCGGCAACTGGAGCTTCACTCCGAGCTCGCCGGTCCCCAATGGTACCGTCGTCAACGTGGTGGCCCAGGACGCTGCTGGCAACGATAGCCCGCCGGCCACCGTGACCGTGGACTCCAGCGCGCCACCTGCGCCGGTGATCAACCCAAGCAATGGCACGACCATCAGCGGTACCGCCGAACCCGGCGCCACCGTGACCTTGACCGATGCCGGCGGCAACCCGATCGGCCAGGTCACCGCCGATGGCAGCGGCAACTGGTCGTTCACGCCAGCCAGCCCGTTACCCAACGGCACCGTCATTGTGGCCACCGCGACCGACCCGACCGGCAACACCGGGCCGCAAGCGGCCACGACCGTGGATTCGGTCGCGCCGGCAGCGCCGGTAGTCTCCCCGAGCAACGGTACTTCGATCAGTGGTACCGCGGAACCAGGGGCCAAGGTAATCCTCACTGATGGCAGCGCAAACCCCATTGGCGAAACCACTGCCGATGCTAACGGCGACTGGTCGTTCACCCCGAGCACACCATTGCCAGACGGTACCGTAGTCAACGCCGTGGCCCAGGACCCGGCGGGCAACACCGGCCCGCAAGGCAGCACTACGGTGGATGCCGTCGCACCAGCGACGCCGGTGGTCAACCCCACCAATGGCAACCTGGTCAACGGCACCGCCGAGCCGAACAGCACCATCACCCTGACCGATGGCAACGGCAACCCGATTGGCCAAACCACCACCGATGGCAGCGGCAACTGGAGCTTCACCCCAGGCGCACAACTGCCCAATGCCACCGTGGTCAATGCCACGGCTGCCGATGCGGCAGGTAACACCAGTCTGCCAGGCACCACCACCGTGGATACCTCGCTGCCATCGATCCCGCAGGTCGACCCGAGCAATGGCTCGGTGATCAGCGGCACCGCCGATGCGGGCAACACCATCATCATCACCGATGGCAACGGCAACCCCATCGGCCAAGTCACCGCCGACGGCAGTGGCAACTGGTCGTTCACCCCCGGCATCCCGCTGCCGGACGGCACGGTGGTCAACGTGGTGGCCCGCAACCCCAGCAACGTCGACAGCGCCCCCGCGGTCATCACCGTGGACGGCGTGGCCCCGGCCGCGCCGAACGTGGACCCGAGCAACGGCGTGGACATCTCCGGCACCGCCGAAGCCGGTGCCACGGTCATCCTCACCGACGGTGGTGGCAACCCGATCGGCCAGGCTACGGCCGATGGCAACGGCGACTGGAGCTTCACGCCTGCCACGCCCCTGGCCAACGGCACCGTCATCAACGCGGTGGCCCAGGACCCGGCTGGCAACACCAGCGGCCCGACCAGCGTCACCGTCGATGCCGTGGCGCCTGCTACGCCGGTCATCAACCCGAGCAATGGCACTGTCCTCAGCGGTACCGCCGAGGCTGGCGCGACGGTGATCCTCACCGATGGCAACGGTGATCCGATCGGCCAGACGACCGCAGACGGCAGTGGCAATTGGGTATTCGTGCCGGGTATTCCGTTGGCCAACGGCACTGTGGTCGATGCCGTGGCCCAGGACCCGGCTGGCAACGTCAGCGGACCGGCCAGCACCACGGTGGATTCGGTGGCGCCAGCGGCACCTGTCCTGGATCCGAGCAACGGCACCGTGATCAGCGGTACCGCTGAGGCCGGCGCCCAGGTAACCCTCACCGATGGCAACGGCAACCCGATCGGCCAGGTCACCGCCGATGGTTCCGGCAACTGGAGCTTCACACCAGGCACGCCACTGGCCAACGGCACGGTAGTCAATGCCGTGGCCCAGGATGCGGCCGGCAACACCAGCGGCCCGGTCAGCACCACGGTCGACACCGTGGCACCGGCCACGCCGCTGATAGATCCGACCAATGGCACCGTCCTGAGTGGTACCGCCGAGGCGGGGGCGACGGTGATCCTGACCGACGGCAACGGCAACCCGATTGGCCAGGCCACCGCCGATGGCAGCGGCAACTGGACGTTCAGCCCGGCCACGCCGTTGCTCGACGGTACCGTGGTCAACGCGGTGGCCCAGGACCCAGCCGGCAATACCAGCGGCCCGGCCAGTACCTCCGTCGACGCGGTGGCGCCGGCGACACCTGTGGTCAATGCGAGCAATGGCAGTATCATCAGCGGCACCGCCGAAGTCGGCGCCACGGTGCTCCTCACCGACGGCAATGGCAACCCGATTGGCGAAACCACCGCCGATGGCAGCGGCAACTGGAGCTTCACCCCTGGCACGCCGCTGCCTAATGGCACCGTGGTCAATGCGGTGGCGCAGGATCCGGCCGGCAATACCAGCGGCCCGGCCAGCACCACCGTCGATGCGGTTGCGCCTTCGGCACCGCTGCTGAGCATCAGTGCCGACGGTGCGCTGTTGACCGGTACCGCCGAGCCCAACAGCCAGGTGCGCATCGTCATCGCCGGCGATACCGCCAACCCGATCATTGCGACCGTCGATGGTGCCGGCAACTTCAGTTTGCCGTTCGCGCCACCGCTGATTACCGGTGAGCTGCTTTCCGGCGTTACCGTGGATGCTGCAGGTAATGTCAGTGGTCCAGCCACGATCAACGCACCGGACCTGGCGCCGCCGACCCTCTCCGTGCCGGAGGCCGCCGATACCTGGATCAACGCAACCGAAATCGGCGATGGCATCCAGGTGGATGTGACGGTGCGTCCAACCATGCAGGTTGGTCAGGTCGTCACCGTCAAGTTCGCCGGGCAGAACGGCTACGAGGCCGAGGTCAGCCATACCCTCACCGCAGGCGATATCGCGGCGGGCAATGTCACCCTGACTCTGACGCCACCCGGTGGCCAAGGGCCGTTCCCTGAAGGTGCTTCCACGGTCACCGCCGATATCAATGGCGGCACCGTATCGACACCGGTACCGTTCACCATCGATACGATTCCGCCGGCTACACCTGTGTTGTCGTTGGTGGGCAATATCCTGACCATTTCCGCGGAGCCGGGTACAGAGCTGACCGTCACCGTGGACGTGGGTGGAGTGACTGTCTCGGAGACCGTCACGGCTGACAACAGCGGGTTGGCGTCGCTGAACCTGCTGACCGACCTGGACATCGACTTCGGTTGGGACCAACTGCTCAACGCCCAAGTCTCGGTGGTTGGCCGCGACCCGGCCGGCAACCCGAGCAACGTGGCCTCCATCGGGCTGGGTACCAGCATCGAGCAGCCGGTGACCATCGGCAACTTTGGCTTGGATGTCAGCCTCAACCCACTGAACCCGCGGTTTGGCTTCAGTGGTACCACCGAGCCTGATTCCAGCGTGGTGATCCGTGTGATCACGCCGGCATTGAACGTGGAACTGTTGCCGATCCAGGCGGATTCGAGCGGCAATTTCTCCTTGAACCTGCTCAGCCCGACCATCCTTACCCAGTTGGGTCTGAACATCACCGACATCCTCAACCTCGGATCGCAGCTCTCGTTCAACCTGGTATCCACCGACTCCAACGGCAACGACAGTGCGGCGTACGGCATCACGCTGACGCCCAACGGGCTGTCGCTGAACATCGGCCAGATCGATGTCAACGGCACGTCAGGCGATGATGTCCTGTCCGGCGCCAGCGGCAGTTCGGAGCACATCAACGGTGGCGATGGCAGCGACCTGATCTTCAACGTGGGAACTGGCGATCACGTGGTCGCGGGCAATGGCAACGATACCGTGCAGGTCACTGCGACCGACTTCGTGAGCATCGACGGCGGTGCCGGGTTCGACACGCTGTTGCTCGCCAACGGCATCGACCTGGACTACAACGCGGTGGGAGTCGGCACGCTCAGCAATATCGAGCGTATCGACCTGGGCAAGGGAGACTCGGGAAGTGTGGTCACCCTCACTGCCGCCGAGGTCGATGCAATCACCGATGCCAACAACACGTTGCAGATCACCGGTGAAAACAACGACACCCTGAACGTGGTGGGGGCGGTCAATACCGGCACCACCCAATTGATCGACGGTGTGACCTACGACGTCTACACGTTCGGTAGCAGCACCCTGTTGATCGAGGACAACACCGTTCAGGTCGTGGTCTGATGAAACCTGCCGCGCAGTCCCGCAAGGGGCGGCAGATCGTGAAAGGGGCCGTCTCAGACTGTGTGAAAACACACTGATAGGCCCTAGACCAAACGCCCCGACTTGTTCGGGGCGTTTGTTTTTGTGCTGAAAAAAGGCTCTTCAG
>NZ_JADLJL010000060.1 GCF_015680235.1 Pseudomonas guariconensis | reverse complement strand
GCCAGCGGCTTTTGCCTACTTTTGCCCAAGAGCAAAAGTAGGTCGCCGTAAAGGCGAAAAGGTGAGTGAGCGCCGCCATGGCGAATGGATACTTCGCCACTTTCAATGCAGTCGATTCTTAGAAACTGTTGGTTTTGACGTAAGCGCAAAGTCCGTTTGCGGTGGCAAGGCTTCTACTCGGCCTCCTGACGTCACATTTGGCGATGTCTGGCTATCGCGCATCACAAGCAAGCGCAAGCAGAACACCTTGAACGAGATGACTCTAAGCAAAGACAGCCCAACGAGGTCGTCATCGTGACCCGACAGTGCATTGCCCCGCCCACCACACCCGCCCAGGCCCTGACCTTGCTGGCATTGGCCATGACCACGGTGCTGGCCTCCGGCATCATGCCCCGGCACCGCGCCGACTGGCTGATGGAAAACATCGTCCCGCTGGCTCTGGTGCTGGCCCTGGTCGTCGGCTGGCGCTGGCTGCGCCTGTCACGGCAGGCCTACCTGTCGATCCTGCTGTTACTCGTCGTGCATGAACTGGGTGCGCATTACACCTATGCCGAAGTGCCTTACGACCGTTGGTGGCAGGCATGGTTCGACCAGTCGTTGAACGCTGCCTTGGGCTGGCAACGCAACCAGTACGATCGGCTGGTGCACCTGAGCTACGGCCTGCTGTTCTACCGACCGCTGCGCGAAACGCTATGGCGCCTGACACCCCTGCGCGGGGCTTGGCTGGCGTTTCTGGCGTTGAACCTGGTACTCGCCACCTCGGCGTTGTACGAACTGATCGAATGGGTCGGTGGCCAATACGTGGGGACCGACACGGCCCGCGCGTTCGTCGCCACCCAACGCGACCCTTGGGATGCGCAGAAAGACATGGCGCTGGCGCTGGGCGGTGCGCTGGCCAGCCTTGCGTTGGGCGCATTGCTGGGTGTTCGACCGCCCAAGTAATACCGTGGAACATCCCGCGCCGCCCTGGCGTCTCCCGGGTATAGGAAGACGATCCAGAGGAGCTCCCCATGCCTGCCCCCGCCAAGACTCGCGAAGCCGCCGACAATGCGCTGCTGACGTTGCTGCGCCGCCATGGCGAGCCGCTGCCGAATATCGATGCGCCGTTGTTCGGCGCATTTTTCGACCGTTTTGCTGACGCCAAGGTGGTGCTGATCGGCGAAGCCAGCCACGGCACCCGGGAGTTCTACCGGGCCCGGGCCGCCATCACCCGGCGGCTGGTCGAGCGGCACGGTTTCACCATCGTCGCGGTGGAAGCCGACTGGCCTGATGCCGGGCAGCTCGACCGCAAGGTACGTGGCCTGGGGGCCGCTCCCACCCGCGACCCAGCGTTCTCGCGATTTCCCAGCTGGATGTGGCGCAACGCCGAGGTGCGCGAGTTCATCCATTGGCTGCAGGGCCACAACCAGGCCAAGGCGGCTGAGGCGCGGGTCGAATTTCGTGGCCTGGACATCTACAGCCTGCGCAACTCCATGGCCGAGGTGCTGGCCTACCTGGACCGCACCGACACCGAGCTGGCCCGCGAGGCACGCCAGCGCTACGGTTGCCTGACCCCGTGGCAGGACGACCCGGCCCTGTATGGGCATTTCGTCGAACGCGGTGGCCAGGTGCCGTGCGAAGAGGCGGTGGTGCAGCAGCTCAACAGCCTGCTGGCCGAACGTCTGGCGCGTCTGGCCCATGACGGCGAGGCCTTTTTCAACGCCACCCAGAACGCCCGCGTGGTGCGGGCCGCCGAACAATACTACCGGGCCATGTACCGTGGCTCGGCGGCCTCCTGGAACCTGCGCGACACCCATATGTTCGACACCCTGCGGGCGTTGCTCGCCCATCGTGGCGCAGGGGCCAAGGCAGTGGTATGGGCGCACAATTCCCATATCGGCAACGCCGCCGCCACTCAGATGGGCTGGCGTGGCGAGCTCAACCTGGGCCAGTTGTGCCGCACCGCCTTCGGCCAAGAGGCGGTATTGATCGGCATGAGTACCGACCGAGGCCAGGTGGCCGCTGCCGATGACTGGGATGGCCCGGTGCGGATCAAGCAGGTCCTGCCCTCACGCCCGGACAGCTGGGAGCGCCGTTTCCTCGATGCCGGCATTCCGGCCTCGTTGACCGACTGGCGCGGGGAGGGCACGCAGGCATTGCGCGAGGCCCTGGCCGAACCCTTGCTCGAGCGTGCCATCGGCGTCATCTACCGCCCGGCCACCGAGCGCCAGAGCCATTATTTCGAAGCGTCTCTGGCCGATCAGTTCGATGCGCTGGTGTGGATCGAGCAGACCGCTGCCGTCACACCGTTGCCGGTGCCCGAAAGCGCCAGCCATGAGGAAGACACCTTCCCGTTCGGAGTCTGATGCCATGAATACCTATTTTTCCCAGCACCCCATGTTCAAAGACCGCCGCCAGGCCGGGCGCGCCTTGGCCCAGGCGCTCCAGTCGCGGGTGCAAGACCAGCCGCTGGTACTCGCCTTGCCCCGTGGCGGTGTGCCGGTGGCCTACGAAGTGGCCAAGGCATTGGCCGCACCGCTGGACGTGGTCCTGGTGCGCAAGATCGGCGCACCGGGCAACGAGGAGTTCGCCATCGGTGCCGTGGCCGAGGGCAGCCCGCCTTACTGCGTGGCCGACCAAGCGATGATGGCGCTGTTCGGTGCCTCCCAGGATTGGTTCGACGCCGAGCGTGATCGGCAACTGGAGGAAATCCAGCGGCGGCGCCGAGCCTACTGCGCAAGTCGTCCAGCCCCTGATGTGACGGGCCGTGAAGTGGTGTTGGTGGATGACGGCATCGCCACCGGCAGCACCGCCCGCGCAGCCTTGCTGGCCCTGGCCGCCGCCGGACCGTCGCGCCTGCTGTTCGCCGCTCCGGTGGGCGCGCGAGAGGCAGTGGCGATGCTGCGGCCCTTGGTCGATGAGCTGGTGTGCCTGGAAATGCCCGAGCCGTTTCGCGCGGTGGGGCTGCACTATGACCGGTTCGACCAGACGGGGGATGACGAAGTGGTGAGGTTGCTGGCAGGCAGTATGTCCGGCTGAGCGGCGCCCGCCAGACAAGGCGCGTGGTCGGGTTTCCATGGCTATCCCGGCAAAGCCGATTATTCTTCAACAGACCTTGCTGCGATCCTGGGCGGCTCGCCCTGTCGTGCTTCGCGCAACCTTGCAAAACCCACGGCCTGGGTGCATTGGTGAATGGGTAGTAGGGCACCTTCGGCCTATCGCCCATAGACGGAGGCAACCCATGGCGGTCATCGACAGCACGTCCTCAGGCAGCAGTGCACCCCAGCGCGGCATCACCCGGGAGGAGCGCAAGGTCATCTTCGCCTCGTCCCTGGGCACCGTATTCGAATGGTATGACTTCTACCTCTACGGCTCCCTGGCCGCGATCATCGCCAAGCATTTCTTCGCCGGGGTCAACGAGACCACCTCGTTCATCTTCGCCTTGCTGGCCTTCGCCGCAGGCTTTGCCGTGCGCCCGTTCGGTGCCATCGTGTTCGGCCGCCTGGGCGATATGATCGGGCGCAAGCATACCTTCCTCATCACCATCGTCATCATGGGCTTGTCCACGGCCGTGGTCGGCGTGCTGCCCAGCTATGCGAGCATCGGTGTGGCGGCGCCGATCATCCTCATCAGCCTACGCTTGCTGCAAGGCCTGGCGCTGGGCGGCGAATACGGCGGCGCCGCGACCTATGTGGCCGAGCATGCGCCCAAGGGCAAGCGGGGTTTCTTCACCTCGTGGATCCAGACCACCGCCACCCTCGGGCTGTTCCTGTCGCTGCTGGTGATCATGGCGTGCCGCACGGCGCTCGGGCCGGAGGCCTTCGAGGCCTGGGGCTGGCGCATTCCGTTCGTGCTGTCGATCCTGCTGCTGGCGATTTCGGTATATATCCGCCTGCAACTCAACGAGTCGCCGGTCTTCATGAAGATGAAGGCCGAAGGCAAGGCGTCCAAGGCGCCGCTGACCGAGTCGTTCGCCCGCTGGGACAACCTCAAGGTGGTGATCATGGCGTTGCTCGGCGGTACCGCGGGGCAGGCGGTGGTGTGGTACACCGGGCAGTTCTACGCGCTGTTCTTCCTGCTGCAGATGCTCAAGATCGATCCCCAGGCCGCCAATCTGCTGATCGCAGGTTCGCTGTTGATCGGGACGCCGTTCTTCGTGCTGTTCGGCAGCCTGTCGGACCGTATCGGGCGCAAGAAGATCATCATGGCCGGTTGCATCATCGCCGCGCTGACCTACTTCCCGATTTTCAAGGCGTTGACCGAGTACGGCAATCCGGACGTGTTCGTAGCCCAAGAGCAGAACCCAGTGGTGGTGGTCGCCGACCCCGATCAATGCGCGTTCCAGTTCGACCCGGTGGGCAAGGCGCGCTTCACCAGCTCCTGCGACATCGCCAAGAGCCTGCTGGCCAAGCGTGCGATTCCCTATTCCAATGAAGACGCCGAGCCCGGCAGCGTGGCGCAGGTGCGCATCGGTGCCCGGGTGATCCCAAGCTTCGAAGGTGTCGGGCTGGCAGCGGCGGACTTCAAGGCCCAGGGCGACACCTTCACCGCCACCTTGGGCGCCGCGCTCAAGGAAGCAGGCTACCCCGAGAAGGCCGACCCGGCGAAGATCCACTACCCGATGGTGTTGTTGTTGCTGACGCTCCTGGTGATCTACGTGACCATGGTCTACGGCCCAATCGCCGCCTGGCTGGTCGAGTTGTTCCCGGCGCGCATCCGCTATACCTCCATGTCGCTGCCATACCACATCGGCAATGGCTGGTTCGGCGGCTTCCTGCCGACCGTGGCGTTTGCCATGGTGGCGGCGACGGGCGACATCTACTACGGGTTGTGGTACCCGATCGTGATCGCGGTGATGACTGCGGTGCTGGGGATCTTCTTCCTGCCCGAGACCAAGGACAGGGATATCCATCACGCGTGAGGGGCTGCTGCACAGCCATTGCGGGCAAGCCTGCTCCCACAGGGGGGGCGGCGCTAGCCGCTTGTTCCCTGCGCGACAGCGCAGCCCGGAAGGGCTGGTGATCTCCCATAGGGACCTGCGCTGTGCAGGAGGTCCCCATTTTCTGGGGGCGCGGGCTCGTTCTGCGACAAGGCGTGTCGCCTAGTCGAAACAACCTCGCAAGGCATAGCGATAGCCGATATCGACGCCTGCGCAATCACCCCGGATGTGGGTCTTGTTCAGCACGAACTCGAACGCCGGCTCGTACAGCCCGTCGCGCAGCACCGCGCCTGCCAGTACCTCGACGTGGTACCAACCGTTGTCCAGCTCGATGATTGGCCGGCCCGGTTGCTGGTAGCGTGCCAGCAGGTCGCCCAAGGCCTTGTGGGTGAAGTGCTGCAGGATGCGCCAGGTGAACAGCATCAGCGCGCGGTGCTGCACCTGCAGCACATAGCCCGGGCGGCGGTGCTTCAGGCGACTGCCGGTGGCGAGCAGCGCGGGGGGGCCTCGTCGAGGCTGAAGATGATCCGGTAGGGCAGGTTCTCGACCCCGGCCAGCGGCAGGACGATGCCGTCGAACACCGCCTGGTCGCCGACGTCGCTGCTGGTGAACGCCCCGGCCAGGTCGTCAGGCAGGTCGTGTTCTTCCTTGTAGCGTTGCAGCAACTGGATATCGCCGAGGATGAAATAGTCGACCAGGTCGTTGAGTACTTCGCTGAATTCATAGCGCATGGGTTTTCCTTGTTATGGCTGCGCTTGTTACGGGAACCGGCACTTTAGCGGAAGACTTGATGGCATTCACTTCGGGCGTGGTGTTCAGTGACGCTGGGCGATCTGGATCAGGTTACCGCAGGTGTCGTCGAACACCGCCACGGTCACCGGTCCCATGGCGGTCGGCGGCTGGGTGAAGTGCACGCCTGCGGCGCACAGCCGGGTATATTCGGCCTGGATGTCGCGCACACCAAACGAGGTGGCGGGGATGCCATCGGCCTTGAGGGCGGCCTTGTAGGTCTTGGCGGCGGGGTGGGCATCGGGCTCGATCAGCAGCTCCACACCGTTGGGGTCGTTGGGCGAGGTCAGGGTCAGCCAGCGGTGCTTGCCCATGGGGATGTCGTGCTTGGGCTCGAAGCCCAGCACATAGTGATAGAAGGCCAGGGCCTTGGCCTGGTCGTCGACCAGGATGCTGGTAATCACGATTTTCATAAGCACGTCCGTTCGGCAGGCGGTTACCTGCAAGTAAAGACGTTCTACGTGTGTTCACCACCCCGCTCCGAGAGACCTTGTAGGAACGGGTTCGTCCTGCGATGCAATACTGGCCCGATCGCGGGACAAGCCCGCTCCCACAGGTTTTGTGCCTGGCCGTCGCGGTGCTGGTACCGGCCTTGTGGGAGCGGGCTTGCCCCCCCGATCAAGGGTGAAGCCCTTGCCAGGCTCGCGCACTTGCAGGGCCACCCCGCTCGGGTGGTCAGTGTTTGCGCAGGAACGCCAGCAGATGCTGGTTGACCTGCTCGGCCGCCTCCATCTGCACCATGTGCCCGATACCGGGTATCACCACCGCCTCAGCCTCCAGCCCCTGGGCATGCCTGACCGGGATGATCGCATCCTCGGCCCCCCAGATCACCATCACCGGCAGGCTCCCGAGCACGCTGCGCAGGTCGTGCCGCTGCCGGTCGCCGTCGGCTATAGCCGTGGCCAGCTGGCGTAAGGCGTTGTCCACGCCCTCCAGGCGCTTGAACTTGAGCATGTCGTCGAGCATCTGCCGGGTGACCAGGCCCGGGTCGGCGAACAGCTGGCTCATCTGCGGCTTGAGTGCGTTGCGGCTGCCGGCCTCGACGAAACCTTGCAGGTAGCGCCCATTGATCGCTTCGCCGAGGCCCGCGCTGGCCACCAAGCCCAGGCTGGCCACTCGCTGGGGCGCCAGGCGTGTCAGGTTCAGGCTCACTGCGCCGCCCATGGAGTGGCCGACCAAGTGGGCCCGGGGAATCTCAAGGTGGTCGAGCAGGGCCAGTACGGCTTCGCTCAGCTCATCCAGATCGCCCCGTTGCAGAGCCTTGGCTGACTCGCCGTGGCCGGGCAGGTCCAGGGCGATGACCCGGCGTTCGGCGGCCAGGGCCGGGTGGTTGAACAGCCAGTTGTTGAGGTCGCCGCCGAAACCATGCACCAGCACCAAGGGCGTGCCGCCTTCGCCGAGTTCGAACCAGCGCAGCAGACGGCCGGCGATCTCAGCCTTCTGCGGGGCTGGGCCCTGGGCCTGTTCGGCACCGCCCTGGGCAACGAACTCGGCCTGGAACCGCTGCACCACTGCGTCGATCTGGGCTTCATCGGCTTCGCCTTCCACCACCACGGCGAGCAGGGCACCCACCGGCAGGGTTTCGTCAGGGCGCGCCACCAGGCGGCGCAGCACGCCGCTGAAGGGGGCCTCGACGCTGCTGCTGATCTTGTCGGTCTCCACGTCCAGCACTTCGTCGCCCTTGACGATTTCGTCGCCTTCCTCTTTGAGCCAGGCGTCCACTCGGCCCTCGGTCATCGACAGGCCCCACTTGGGCATGGTCAGGGTATGGATCTGGCTCATGCGGCGCTCCTCGCGGCTTCGATCACCTTGTGTACGGCGGCTTCGATCTTCGCCGCGTCGGGGATGTACAGGTCTTCCAGGGCATCGGAGAACGGCACCGGCGTATGCGGCGCGGTGACCATCTCGATCGGGCCCTTGAGGGCGCCGAAGGCCTTCTGCGCGACCAGGGCGCTGATGTCGGTGGCCATCGAGCAGCGCGGGTTGGCTTCATCGATCACCACCAGGCGACCGGTCTTCTCCACGCTCTCGAGGATGCTGTCCTCGTCCATCGGGCTTGTGGTGCGCAGGTCCAGCACTTCGCAGTCGATACCCTGGCGGGCGAGGTTGACAGCGGCTTCCATCGCCACATGGACCATGCGCCCATAGGTGACCAGGGTCACGTCGTCACCGTCGCGCAGGAAGTTGGCCTCGCCGAACGGTACGCTGTAGACCTCCTCGGGGACTTCGCCCTGCATGCCGTAGAGCAGCTTGTGTTCGCAGAAGATCACCGGGTCGTTGTCGCGGATCGCCTGGATCAACAGGCCCTTGGCGTCGTAGGGCGAAGAGGGGCAGACCACCTTCAGGCCCGGAATATGGGTCCACAGCGAAGTGAGCATCTGCGAGTGCTGGGCCGCGGCGCGCAGGCCGGCCCCGTACATGGTGCGCATGACCAGTGGGGTGACGGCCTTGCCGCCGAACATGTAGCGGAACTTGGCCGCCTGGTTGAGGATCTGGTCCAGGCAGCAGCCGGCGAAGTCGACGAACATCAGTTCGCACACCGGGCGCAGGCCTTGGGTCGCGGCACCGACGGCTGCGCCCACGTAGCCGATTTCGGACAGCGGCGCATCGAGCACTCGGCCGGGGAACTGATGGTAGAGGCCCTTGGTGACCCCGAGCACGCCGCCCCAGGCATCTTCCTCGCCGGGCGCACCCGCGCCGCCGGCGACATCCTCGCCGATGATGAACACGCTGGTGTCACGGCGCATTTCCTGGGCCAGGGCTTCGTTGATGGCCTGCTGGTAGCTGATCTTTCTTGCCATGGTGGTTCTCCTGTTGTTCTTGTTGTCCGGCCTTACGGGTAGCTGACGTAGACGTCGCTGAGCAGGTCGGCGGGCTGTGGCTTGGGGTCGGACTTGGCGCGGCGCACGGCGTCTTCGATCAGGTCCTCGACCCGGGCGTCGATGGCGTCGAGCTGCTCGTGGCTCAACAGGCCGGCGCGGGTGGTCTTGTTGCGAAACTGCAGCAGGCAGTCGCGGCTTTCGCGCAGGTTCTTCACCTCGTCCGGGGCGCGGTAGGTCTGGGCGTCGCCTTCGAAGTGGCCGTAGTAGCGGCTGAGCTTGACCTCGATCAGCGACGGGCCTTGCCCCGCGCGAGCACGCTCGATGGCAGCGCCGGCGGCTTCGTGCACGGCGAAGAAGTCGAAGCCATCGATGGTCACCCCCGGCATGCCGAACCCGGCGGCGCGGTCGGCGATATGGTCGCAAGCCACCGACCAGGTCGAAGCGGTAGCCTCGGCGTAGCCATTGTTCTCGGCGACGAAGATGCACGGCAGGTTCATGATCGACGCCAGGTTCATCGCCTCGAACACCGCGCCTTCGTTGGAGGCGCCGTCGCCGAAGAAGGCCACCGATACATCGTCTCGGCCCTTGATTTTCGCCGCCAGGGCGGCGCCGGCCACCAGGGGCGCACCGGCACCGACGATGCCGTTGGCGCCGAGCATGCCTTTCTCCAGGTCGGCGATGTGCATCGAGCCGCCCTTGCCGCCACACACGCCGGTCTTCTTGCCATAGATTTCCGCCATCATGCCGTACACATCGACCCCCTTGGCGATGCAATGGCCGTGGCCACGGTGGGTCGAGGCGATGCAGTCGCTGTCGCGCAGGTGGGCCATCACCCCGGCGGCGGAGGCTTCCTCGCCGGCGTACAGGTGGACGAAGCCGGGAATCTCGCCGGTGGCGAACTCCACGTGCAGGCGTTCCTCGAAGGCGCGGATGGTGCGCATCACTTCATAGGCATGCAGCAACTGCTCGGAATTCAATTGGGTGGACATCTTGTTGTTCTCCAGGGTTGTCTCAACACAGGGTTGCAGCGAGGCGCCGATGGTCCCTCGGGACCGCCAGCAGGTGATGTCGGGCGGCATAGGCCAGTACGGCCTCGACGTCTACGGTCAGCGGGCCGTTGGCGTCGAGGGTGACGGTGGGGGTGTCGTGCTCGGCGAATTCGATCTCCCGCTCGCCGTCCAGGGCCAAGGTGCCGCAGGCCAGGCTCAGGGGGTAGGCGATGCCCGGCTCGAGCCGCCCCGAGGCGCCGATGCCGCAGCCTTGCAGCAGGCCGGGGGCCAGCGGGGTGAGCAGCGTATGTTGGGCGTGCGGGTCCAGGTGTACCCAGGCGCCGTGAGGGTCCAGGCGCGATACCGGGCACCACAACCCGCATAGCGCGGAAAGGCCGATGGCATGGGGCTCGGCGAAGCAGGCGAAGACCTCGGTCAGGTCTTCGCTGCGAGAGAGTGCACGGGCGCCGATGAAGCGTTGGGGCGACACGGCCACCTCCACCAGCGCCCATTCGCATACGCCCTGTTCGGGTACCCGCACCAGCAGGCGCTTGTTGCGACGCAGGCCGATGCCGGCGGGCACTCGGCCACTGGCTTGCAACCCTCCGGCCAGGCCGGCGCTGGTGGCCTCGCGCAGTTCGGGGAAGGCGTTGTTGGTGCCGGTGGACAGCGTCAGCAGCGGCACATCCCCGGCTTCGGCGGCCACGGCCTTATGGGTGCCGTCACCGCCGAGCACGGCGATCATCGCCACGCCTCGG
Organism: Pseudomonas guariconensis; assembly: GCF_015680235.1. GTDB lineage: Bacteria > Pseudomonadota > Gammaproteobacteria > Pseudomonadales > Pseudomonadaceae > Aquipseudomonas > Aquipseudomonas guariconensis_A. The sequence continues at coordinate 2,849 of NZ_JADLJL010000060.1, read as the reverse complement.
TCGACCATGTGGCGCGTGGCCAGGCGTGTATCGGCGACGGTCTGGGTCAGTGGCAGGTCGAGGATCTCCAGGGTCGGCCAGCGCTGGTCTTGTGCCATTGGGCCTTGACTGGCCTTGAGCACTGCGGCGGCAATTCCGGTCATGTCGCTGGGCAGCAGCACCTGGGCGATGCCCGTGGCACCGAAGGCGGCCAGCAGGCGTTGGATGGTCGAGGCCTTGTCGGTGCTGGAATAGAGGCCGGCAGTGGCGGTCAGGCGGCGCAGGTCGCGACCGGAGGCCGGGTTGGCGATGATGCCGATGGTCGGGGCAGGTTGCGTCATGGCGCACCTCGGTTCTTGTTTGCCAGGGCAGGAGCAAGGGCAGTGCCAGCTTTGTTCGACGGGCTCGAGATAGCCGTGCCAGAGCGGCTACGCCCGGTGCGCGATGCCGCTCGGGCAGTGCCGAGCGAGACGCCCGGTGCCAGCCTGGTGAGGTGCAGGGCGAGACGCTGAGACGCAGCGTCTCAGGCGTACCGATGATCACGCCGCGCTTGTCGGAGACTTCGTCGAGGCGCTTAATGGCCGCACAACGACAAGAACACGAGAACCGGAGGCCCGATGCTTGCCGCGAACTCCCGAGCCCATGTCGACTGCGTCAGCCGTGTGCTGAAGAACGCCGACCGCTTGCCCCAGGCACCGGTACCGACGCTGATCCTCGACTCGTGGCGCCGTTCCATGGAGCTGTACCGCCTGGACCCTGGCTCCCTGCAGGGGCCGCGTATCCTGTCCCAGGACGTGCTCAACGAGTGCCGCGAGCGCGCCGAGCTGTTCCTGCGCATCGCCAGCGATGCCGTGGCCCGGTTGCACGAGCGGGTGCGCGGCGCCGACTACTGCGTACTGCTCACCGATGCCCAGGGGCGCACCATCGACTACCGGGTGGAGTCGGCCATCCGCAATGACTGTCGCAAGGCCGGGCTGTACCTGGGCACCTGCTGGTCGGAAGGTGAGGAGGGCACTTGTGGGGTTGCCGCCGTGTTGACCAGCAAGGCGCCGATCACCGTGCACAAACGCGACCACTTCCGCGCCGCCTTTATCGGCCTGACCTGCAGCGCAGCCCCGGTGTTCGACCCCCAGGGCGAATTGTTGGGTGTGGTGGACGTGTCGGCCTTGCAGTCCCCCGACGACCGGCGCAGCCAGCACTTGATCCGCCAATTGGTGGAGCAGACCGCGCGGGAGATCGAGAATGCCTTCTTCATGCACAGCGCCCAAGGCCATTGGGTGATGCGCGCCCATGGCACGCCAGGTTACGTGGAAAGCCAGCCGGATTACCTGTTGGCCTGGGACGCCGACGGCCGCCTGCAGGCGATCAACAGCCTGGCGCGCCAGCGTTTGCTGGAGCGCCTGGGGCGTTTACCGGGGCATATCGGCGAGTTGTTCGACCTCGACCAACTGCGCCGGGCCAGCGACGCGTCGGCCCAGCACTTGCCGGGTTGGGGTGGGCTCTACGGCCGGGTCAGCGCGCCCCAGCGCCGGGCCCGGACGGTGTTGCCCCAGCAGGCCCAGGACGCGCGCATCGAACAGCACCTGCGCCTGGCCACGCGGGTCAAGGACTGCAATCTGGCCGTGCTGGTACTGGGCGAGACCGGCGTGGGCAAGGAGGTCTTCGCCCGCCAGGTGCACCAGCAAAGCCTGCGGCGTGACGGCCCGTTCGTGACGCTCAACTGCGCGGCGATCCCGGAGAGCCTGATCGAAAGCGAGCTGTTCGGCTACGTGGCCGGGGCGTTCACCGGGGCTTCGAACAAGGGCATGCAGGGCCTGTTGCAGCAGGCCGATGGCGGCACCTTGTTCCTCGACGAGATCGGCGATATGCCGCTGAACCTGCAGACCCGCCTGCTGCGCGTGCTGGCCGAGGGCGAAGTGGCGCCCTTGGGCGCGGCACGGCGCCAACGGGTGGACCTGCAGGTGATCTGCGCCACCCACCGGGACCTGGCGGCGATGGTGGCCGATGGGCGTTTTCGCGAGGACCTGTACTTCCGCCTGGCCAATGCCCGTTTCGAGTTGCCACCGCTGCGTGAGCGGGACGACCGCCTGGGGTTGATCCAGCGCTTGCTGGCCGAAGAAGCCCAGGCCTGTGGCGTCGACGCCAGGCTGACAGATGCCGCGCTGGAGGCGCTGCTGACCTATCGCTGGCCCGGCAACTTGCGCCAGTTGCGCCAGGTGCTGCGCTACGCCTGTGCGGTGTGCGAGGGTGGGCAGGTGATGCCTGAGGATCTGCCTGAAGAAGTGCGTGGTGCCGGTTCCAGCTCCAGCGAGTCGGTTGCTTCCAGCCCTGCGCGGCAGCTGCTGCTCGATGCCCTGATCCGCCATCGCTGGAAGCCGGCGGAGGCGGCGCGGGCGCTTGGCATTTCCCGCGCGACCTTGTATCGGAGGGTGCATGAGCACCGTATCGAGATGCCGAGGATGAAGCTATAGATTCACTTGGCAAGGTTTGCGTGATCCTGTAGGAACGGGCTTGTGCCGCGATGGGCTGCGCCCGATGTTTTGTCGACTCGTTGGTATTGATTTAAGCGAACAGTCCGTTTGCCATGGCGAATGGATATTTCGCTATTTTCAATGCAGTCGATAAATTGTTGGTTTTGACGTAAGCGCGAAGTCCATTTGCGATGGCGACGCTGAGTCACCTTTCCGCCTTTACGGCGGGTCACTTTTTGTCAAACGCGACAAAAAGTAACCAAAAAACGCTGGCTCCTGCATCCGGCCCCTGCGCTGCGCTCCGGGGGTCCCTCGCTCCAGCCTTGCTCCGGCGGGGCGCGGCGAAGGGCCATCCATGGCCCTGCGCCGCTTGCCAGGCATCCATGCCTGGCACCCACC
>NZ_JADLJL010000059.1 GCF_015680235.1 Pseudomonas guariconensis | reverse complement strand
TCGGCAACGCGGTTGTTACGCTCGATCAGGCGATCGGAACCGCCTTCGGCAACGCGGTTGTTACGCTCGATCAGGCGATCGGAGCCGCCTTCGGCAACGCGGTTGTTACGCTCGATCAGGCGATCGGAACCGCCTTCGGCAACGCGGTTGTTACGTTCGATCAGGCGATCGGAACCGCCTTCGGCGACGCGGTTGTTACGCTCGATCAGGCGATCGGAACCGCCTTCGGCGACGCGGTTGTTACGCTCGATCAGGCGATCGGAGCCGCCTTCGGCGACGCGGTTGTTACGCTCGATCAAACGATCGGAGCCACCTTCTGCCAGGGTGTTCAGCGGTTGCGAAACAGTGGCGGCGCTGGAGCGCGACTCGGCGTTCAGGTGTTGTTCCTCGGCCGGCAGGGCGAAGGCGTTGGCGGCAAGGGCAGACAGGGCAAGGCTCAGCAGCAGGTGGCGTTTCATGATCTCGGTGCTCCTCTGGGGGGCTGGGAAAGTGGGTACGAGGCCAATGCTACGCTTGGTAACTCCAGAGAGAAGTTCATACGGATAATGGTAACAATCGACGGCATTGATACAGCGAAAGAAGGCTCTGGCTCGAGGCTTTCAGGGCCTTGAGGAAACGTGTGGGCCTGGCAATGGTCCGGTGACAGCCGACCAAAAGCTGAGAAAGGCGCCAGGAAAATCTCCGTTATCATCGCCATCGATAAAACCCAGCGGGTTTTCATCAGTCCGAAATACTATGTGCCCCGTCGCACCCGCTTTGTGCTATGCAGTCAGGAGAATCACGCAATGACGCGTCCCATCCGAATCCTCACCTGGATCCTCACCAGCCTGTTGACCCTGCTGGCGATACTGGTGGTGGTGATCGCCACATTCGACTGGAACCGCGTCAAGCCGCTGCTCAACGAGAAGGTGTCCGAAGCCCTGCACAGGCCATTCGCGATCAATGGCAACCTTGCCGTGCAGTGGCGCCGCGAACCCGAGGAAGGCGGCTGGCGGGCCTGGGTGCCCTGGCCGCATTTCGTTGCCGAGGACCTCACCCTGGGCAACCCCGACTGGCTCGAGGAGCCACGCATGGTCGGCCTGGAGCGCGTGGCCTTCCGCCTGGCGCCGGTGCCGCTGGTGTTCCAGCAGATCGTCATTCCACGCATCGACCTCACCAAGCCGACCGCGAGCCTCACTCGCCTGGCCGACGGCCGCGCCAACTGGACCTTCGATTTCGGGCCCAAGGACGAGAACGCCGAGCCATCCAACTGGGTGTTGGACATTGGCGCCATCGGCTTCGATCAAGGCAACGTGCGTTTCGACGACCAGACCCTCAAGACCCGCATGAAGGTGCAGATCGACCCCTTGGGCAAGCCGATCCCGTTCAGCGAGATCGTCGGCAAGGCCAGCGCCGAGAAGGCCGGTGGCGCCCAGGACTACGCCTTCGGCCTGAAGGCCCAGGGCACCTACAAGGGCCAGGCCGTGTCCGGCACCGGCAAGATCGGTGGCCTGCTGGCCTTGCAGGACGCCAGCCAGCCATTCCCGCTGCAGGCCGATGCACGCATCGGTGATACCCGGGTGGCGCTCGCTGGCACCCTGACCGATCCGCGCAACCTCGGCGCGCTGGACCTGCGTCTGCGCTTGTCCGGCAGCAGCCTGGGCAACCTCTACCCGCTGACCGGCGTGACCCTGCCCGATACCCCGGCCTATGCCACCGATGGCCACCTGATTGCCAACCTGCACGAGCCCGAGGGTGCGCGGTTCCGCTATGAAGGCTTCAACGGCAAGATCGGCAACAGCGATATCCATGGCGACCTGGCCTTCGTCGCCAGCAAGCCACGGCCCAGGCTCTCCGGCACGCTGGTGTCCAACCAGCTGCTGTTCAAGGACCTGGCGCCGCTGATCGGCGCTGACTCCAACGCCGAGCAGAAGGCCCGCGGCGGGGCGAGCAAGCAGCCAGCAGGCAAGGTGCTGCCGGTGGAGGAATTTCGTACCGAGCGCTGGCGGGCCATGGATGCCGACGTCACCTTCAGCGGCAAGCGCATCGTTCACAGTGAGCAACTGCCGTTCAAGGACCTGTCTGCCCATGTGGTCCTGGAGGATGGCGTGCTGCGCCTGGAGCCCCTGCGTTTTGGCGTGGCCGGCGGCAACCTGAATTCGAACATCCGCCTGGATGGCCGCAGCGTGCCGCTGCAGGGCAGGGCACGGTTGTCGGCCCGTGGCTTCAAGCTCAAGCAATTGTTCCCGACCTTCGCACCGATGCAGACCAGCTTCGGCGAGCTCAACGGTGATGCCGACCTGAGTGGGCGCGGCAATTCGGTGGCGGCCTTGCTGGGCACCTCGAACGGTGACCTGAGCCTGCTGATCAACGACGGGGCCATCAGCCGCAGCCTGATGGAGATCGCCGGGCTCAACGTGGGCAATTATGTGTTGGGCAAGCTGTTCGGCGACGAGGAAGTGAAGATCAACTGCGCGGCGGCCGATGTCGGCATCAAGGATGGCCTGGCGACTACGCGGCTGTTCGTCTTCGACACCGAGAACGCGATCATCTATGTCAACGGCACGGCGAATTTCGCCAGTGAACAGCTGGACCTGAAGATCACGCCTGAGTCCAAGGGGGTGCGGCTGTTCTCGCTGCGTTCGCCGCTTTATGTGCGCGGCACCTTCGCCAACCCGCGCGCCGGAGTGCAAGCAGTACCGCTGGCGTTGCGTGGGGCGGGGATGGTTGCCCTGGGCGTGGCCATCGGGCCGGCGGCGGGGCTGCTGGCGTTGATCGCGCCCAGTGGGGATGTGCCCAACCAGTGCACGCCATTGCTCGAGCGGATGAAGGCGGGCAAAGCGCCGGCTGCGGTGAAGGGCAGGAAATAGTGCAAGAGGGCCACTTGCGGCCCTTTTCGCGGCACAAGGCCGCGCCTACAGGTCCTGCACGGTGTCTGTAGGAGCGGCCTTGTGCCGCGAAAGGGCTGCAAAGCAGCCCCAGCGATCTACAACCCTTTCAGTAGGTCCGCCATGTCGTCGGCATGCTCTTCTTCCTGGGCCAAGATCTCTTCGAAGATGCGCCGCGTGGTCGGGTCCTTCTCGCCGATGTACTGGATGATCTCGCGGTAGCTGTCGATGGCGATGCGCTCGGCCACCAGGTCTTCCAGCACCATTTCCTTCAAAGAATTACCCGCCACGTACTGGGCGTGGGCGTTCTGGCTCAGGTTGTCCGGGTTGAAGTCCGGTTCGCCACCGAGCTGAACGATGCGCTCGGCCAGCTTGTCGGCGTGCTCGGCTTCCTGGTTGGCATGTTCGAGAAATTCGTCGGCCGCTACGCTGGCCTTGATGCCGCTGGCCATGAAGTAGTGGCGCTTGTAGCGCAGGGTGCACACCAGCTCCGTGGCCAGGGCCTCGTTGAGCAGGCGCAGGATCTTGTCGCGGTCGGCACTGTAGCCTTCGGTCACGGCGCCTTGCTCGACGTGTTGCCGCGCTCGCTCGCGCAGGGTCTGCACGTCGGTCAGTTCAGTCGTGTTCATGGTCATCTCCGAAAGGATCAGGTGGGTCACGGTCAATCAGGGAGGGCTCAGGCGCCGGGGACGGCCTCGCGGTCCTCTTCTCGTTGCTTGCAGGTCTTGAAGCCCTTGGCGTCGACATGACCGGTGGCATCGAAGCGCACGTAGTACGGCTGCTGGTGGCCGTCACGGTTGAGAATGTAGTCATTGCAGGTGCCGCCATTGGGCAGGTCGGTGGCGCTCGAAGGGCTGCCGCCGATGGCGATGACCTTCTGCATGGTCATGCCGTTTTCCACCTGCTTGACCAGCGGCTCGTCCCGGTAGGTCACGTAGTCCACCGGGTTTTCCGGGTGGCTGCCGCAGCCGGCCAGGGCCGCGCTGGTCAAAAGAATTGCCAGGGTCTGCTTGTACATGGTCCCGCTCCTTGCTCAGGGGTCTGTTCTGGTTTGGAACCGCACCGCACGCCAGGAGTTCGATTGCGATGGCCAGACCCTACGCGGTAGTGTTGGGCGCATCGCCCAGGAGAGGGGAGGGAGCCATGAACCAGGCGTTGGCCACGCGCTACCCGTTGGTGCTGGTACCGGGCATGCTCGGTTTCGTGCGGGTGCTGCTCTACCCCTACTGGTTCGGCATCGTGCCAGCGCTGCGCCGGGGCGGTGCGCAGGTGTTCCCTGTGCAGGTCTCGCCGCTGCATTGCAGCGAGCTGCGTGGCGAGCAGTTGTTGGCGATCATCGAGGATATCTGCCGGCGTACCGGTGCCGAGCGGGTCAACCTGATCGGCCATAGCCAGGGCGCCTTGAGCGCCCGCTACGCCGCGGCCCAGCGCCCCGACCGGGTGGCCTCGGTGACTTCGGTGGCGGGCCCCAACCAGGGGTCGGAGCTGGCCGACTACCTTGAGCGCAAGGCGCCAGGCGATTCACCCCAGGGGCGGCTGCTCAAGGCGGCCTTGCATGCCCTGGCCGTGTTGCTGGTGTGGCTGGAGACCGGCTGGCGCCGCGACCCGCTGCCCATCGATGTGCACGCCTCGCACCAGTCCTTCACCACGGCCGGGGTCGCCCGCTTCAACCAGGCGTATCCACAGGGCTTGCCGACGACCTGGGGCGGCGAAGGCGCCTATGAGGTCGATGGCGTGCGCTATTACTCCTGGTCTGGGACCTTGCAGCCCGGGCGCACCGACCAGGGGCGCAACCGCTTCGATGGTAGCAACCGCTTCTGCCGCCTGTTCGCCCGTACCTTCGTACGGGAGCGGGGCCAGTGCGATGGCATGGTCGGGCGTTACAGCTCGCACCTTGGCCAGGTGATCGGCGACGACTATCCATTGGACCACCTGGACATCGTCAACCAGTCCCTCGGCGCCGTAGGCAAGGGTGCCGACCCGGTGCGCTTGTTCGCCGAGCATGCCGCAAGGCTCAAGGCCGCGGGGCTGTAGTGACCTTGCGCAGCGGCGTGGTCCAGCGCTCGGCAAGCAGCACGCCCAGCAGCGTCAGCACGCCGCCGTACAGGTGGTAGCTGGCCAGGTGCTCGTCCAGCACCAGGGCGGCGATCACCGCAGTGACCACCGGCAGCAGGTTGAAGAACAGCGTGGTACGGCTCGGGCCCAGACGATGCACGGCCTGCATCCACACCCGGGGGGCGACCATCGAAGCGAGGACGCAGGCATACAGCACCAGGCCGATGTTGTGCGCGCTCAGGCCGGTCTTCGGTGACAGCACGAACAACGGCAGCAGCACGATGACCGCCACCAGCACCTGCAAGTACAGCAGTTGCATCGCGGGCACGCGCAGTTGCCATTTCTTCAGCAGGAAGCTGTACAGCGCATAAGCGAAGGTGGCCACCAGCATCATCAGGTCGCCGCTGTTCAGGCCTTGGTGCAGCAGCGCTGCGGGTTGGCCTGCCGAGACCACTTCCAGTACGCCGAAGAACGACACCAGGGCACCGAACAGCGCACCGAAGGTCAGCCGCTGGCCCAGCCAGGCGATGGCCAGGGCCAGCGACATCAACGGCATCAGCGAGAGAATGATGCCCATGTTGGTGGCACTGGTGATGCCGGCGGCGAAGTAGGCCAGGCTCTGGTACAGGGCCATGCCCAACACGCCAAGGACGAAGATCTTGCCCAGGTGCGGGGCGATGGCCGCGCGGTTGCGCCAGACCTGAGGCAAGAGGAACGGGGTGAACAGCAGGCCGGCCAGCAACCAGCGGTAGAAGCCGATTTCCGCAGGGTAGATAGCGCCTGCGGACATCTTGGTGACCACGGTATTGCCGGCCCAGATGAGGATCGCAAGCAGGGGGAACAGGTAATTCATGTGGCGGTGGATCTCTTGGTGTCGCGAGGTTTTGGGGCTGCTGCGAAAGGGGCACGCGGCGGCGCCGACTGGCAGTCATTATCCCTTGTCTGTCCATATGCCTATACTTGCAAACGGACAATTCACCCCACGAAGCAGCCAACATGGCCCGCAAATACCTCGACATCCCGACCTTCGATCAGCTCCCGGCCCCGGTGTACTTCCGCTATGACGAGTTCAGCGCCGACACCCACAGCGCCCCGCACCGTCATCCCTGGGGCCAGCTCAACTATGCTGCCCACGGCGTCATGCACCTGGATGTCGAGGGACAGCGCTTCGTCTCGCCGCCGCATTATGCCGTGTGGGTACCGCCGGGCATCGAGCATGGTTGCTACAACCCCCAGGCCATCGTCTATCGCTCGGTCTATCTAGACCGGGAATTGTGCCAGGGCTTGCCGACGGCCCCTTGTAGCCTGGTCATCAGCGACATCCTCAAGGCCATCCTCGGCGACTTCGCCCAGCGCGACCTCAAGGTGGCGCGGGACGAGCGCGACCAGCGCCTGGTCCAGGTACTGCTCGACCAACTGCACTTGGCGCCGACTCAGCGCTGCTACCTGCCCTTCGCCCGCAGCGAGGGCCTGCGCCAGGTGCTCGACGCCCTGCATGCCGAGCCCGGGGACAACCGCCCGCTGGCCGACTGGGCCAGCCAGGTATTCGTCAGCGAACGGACCCTGGCGCGCCAGTTTCTGCGTGAGTTGGGGATCAGCTTCGGCGAGTGGCGCCTGCGCCTGCGGTTCCTGCGTGCGATCGAGGCGCTGGAGGCGGGCTTGCCGATTCAGGCCATCGCCTTTGACCTCGGCTACAGCACTGCCTCGGCGTTCATCGCCATGTTCCAGCGCCAGGCCCATTGCACGCCGGAGCAGTACCGGCGGCGGGCGCGCATGGGCTGATCAGGGAGTGACAAAATTTGTCTACACTCTGCTCGACGACCGCGCACACAGCGTGGAGACAAGGAGACCGCTTCATGAAGATGCTGCACGTACCATTGCTGGTATTGGGTGTGATGATCAGCGGGCAGGGATTCGCCGCCACTGCGCAGCAAGAAAAAATGAAGACCTGCAACGCCGAAGCTACCGCGCAAACCCTCAAGGGTGACGAGCGCAAGGCGTTCATGAGCAAATGCCTGAAGACCACCCAGCAGGAGAAGATGAAGACCTGTAACGCCGATGCCACCACCAAGGCCCTCAAGGGCGATGAGCGCAAGGCTTTCATGAGCGACTGCCTCAAGAAGAAGTGACCTGCGCCTATGTTTGTACGGCGAAGGCTGGCAGACTGCGGTTCTCTCCCGTTGTCTGCCGTTGAGGCTGTATGACCTTCACCCCCCGCCAGGTCACCCTGGCCAGCTGGATCATCGTGTTTGCCGGCCTGCTGCTGGCGTTGCCCCTGAAACTGTTACCCAGCCTGTTGGCCGGCCTGCTGGTGTTCGAGCTGGTCAACATGCTCACCCCCCGGTTGCAACCGGTCATTGCTGGGCAGCGTGCGCGCTGGCTGGCCGTGGCCCTGCTCGGCACCCTGGTGGTCAGCACCCTGACACTGCTGATCGCGGGTGCCTTCAGCTTCCTGCTGCACGAGGCGGAAAACCCCGGCGCTTCGCTGGACAAGTTCATGGGCCTCGTCGAGCGCGCCCGCAGCCAATTGCCGCCGTTCATCGAAGGCTACCTGCCGGCCAGCGCCGCCGAGTTCAAGGTGGCCATCGGCGACTGGCTCAAGAGCCACCTAGGCGAGCTGCAGTTGGTGGGCAAGGGCATGGCGCACATGTTCGTCACCTTGCTGATCGGCATGATCCTGGGTGCCATCGTCGCCCTGCAGCGTATCCCCGACATCTCCCGGCGCAAGCCATTGGCCGCGGCGCTGTTCGAGCGCCTGAGCCTGTTGGTGCAGGCGTTTCGCAACATCGTTTTCGCGCAGATCAAGATTTCTTTGCTCAACACCTTCTTCACCGGGATCTTCCTGGCCGTGGTGTTCCCACTGTTCGGCGTTCACCTGCCGCTGACCAAGACCCTGATCGTGCTGACCTTCCTGCTGGGGCTGCTGCCGGTGATCGGCAACCTGATGTCCAACACGCTGATCACCATCGTCGGTTTGTCGCTGTCGATCTGGGTGGCGGTGGCAGCGCTGGGCTACCTGATCGTGATCCACAAGGTCGAGTATTTCCTCAACGCGAGGATCGTCGGCGGGCAGATCAGTGCCAAGTCGTGGGAGCTGTTGCTGGCGATGCTGGTGTTCGAGGCGGCGTTCGGGTTGCCAGGGGTGGTGGCGGGGCCGATCTACTATGCCTACCTCAAAAGCGAGCTGAAGCGGGCGGAGTTGGTCTGAGTGATGGCTGGGGCCGCTTTGCGGCCCTTTCGCGTCTGTAGGAGCGGCCTTGTGCCGCGAAAGGGCGGCGCAGCAGCCCCAACAACATCAGGCTACGCCGTAGCGCTTGCGCGCCTCGATCGCCAAGCCGCTGCCGATGCTGCCGAAGATATTGCCTTCGACATGGCGGGCATTGGGCAGCATCGCTGCCACGCTGTTGCGCAGTGCCGGGATACCGCTGGAGCCGCCGGTGAAGAACACAGTGTCCACTTGCCCCTCGCTCACGCCGGCCTTGTTCAGCAGTTCGCTGACGCTACCGCGCACCCGCTCCAGCAGCCCCTCGATGGCCTCCTCGAACAGCGCACGGGTCAGGTCCACGGCCAGCGCCGGCTCGATGCGGCCCAGGTCGATACGCCGGCTTTCGTGCTCGGTCAGCTCGATCTTGCTCGCTTCCACTTCCATGGCCAGCCAGTGCCCGGCACGTTCCTCGATCAGCTTGAACAGCCGATCTATCCCCAAGGTGTCCTCGATGTCGTAGCGCATGCTGCCCAGGGCCAGTTGCGATTTCTGCGAATACAGCGAGTTGATGGTGTGCCAGGTCGCCAGGTTGAGGTGGTAGCTGGTGGGCATCAAGGCCTGGCTCTTCATTCGGCTGCCATAGCCGAACAACGGCATCACGCCTTGCAGGCTCAGTTGCTTGTCGAAGTCGGTACCGCCGATGTGCACGCCGCCCGTGGCGAGGATGTCGCTCTGGCGCTCGGCTAGCAAATGGCGCTCCGGCGACAGGCGGATCAGGGTGAAGTCGGAGGTACCACCGCCGATGTCGACGATCAGTACCAGCTCTTCGCGGCTGATGCCAGACTCGTAGTCGAAGGCTGCGGCGATCGGCTCGTACTGGAACGAGACCTCCTTGAAACCGATCTTGCGGGCCACCTCGGCCAGGGTGTCCTCGGCCTCCTGGTCGGCTGCCGGGTCTTCGTCGACGAAGAATACCGGGCGGCCCAGTACCACTTCGTCGAAGCTACGGCCGGCGCTGGCCTCGGCGCGCTTCTTCAACTCGCCGATGAACATGCCCAGCAGGTCCTTGAACGGCAGGGCGGTACCCAGCACGCTGGTATCATGCTTGATCAACTTGGACCCAAGCAGGCTCTTGAGCGAACGCATCAGGCGCCCTTCGTAGCCCTCCAGGTATTCGTGCAGGGCCAGGCGGCCGTAGACCGGGCGACGCTCCTCGATGTTGAAGAAGACCACCGAGGGCAGGGTGATCTTGCCGTCTTCCAGGGCGATCAGCGATTCCACGCCGGGGCGGTGCCAGCCGACCGTGGAATTGGAGGTGCCGAAGTCGATGCCACAGGCACGGGCCGGGGATACGTCAGACATGGGGAGCAGCTTCCGGAGGCAAAACGGCCGCGCAGTTTATGCCAGTGGCCAGCTAAATCAAGACCGGTCGTCTGCTCTGCAGCAACCCCAGGCGAACCTTGAAAGGCTATGCTTGACCCCAATCTTCAGAAACATCGTAAAAATTTCCAACGGTGATGCCTTAGATGGACTTCAAAGACTATTACAAGATACTCGGCGTGGAGCCGACGGCGGATGACAAGGCGATCAAGGCCGCCTACCGCAAGCTCGCGCGCAAGTATCACCCCGACGTCAGCAAGGAGCGCGACGCCGAGGAAAAATTCAAGGAGGCCAACGAGGCCTACGAAGTGCTGGGCGACCCCCAGAAACGCGCTGAGTTCGACGAGATTCGCAAGTACGGCGGCCAGCACGGCAGGCCGTTCCAGGCGCCGCCGGGCTGGGAAAGCCGTGGCGGCGGCGGTGGTTTCGAAGGCGGAGACTTCTCCGATTTCTTCAGTTCGATCTTCGGCGCCCGGGGCGGCAATCCGTTCGGTCGTGGTCAGCAGCGCAGCGCGGGCAGGCGAGGGCAGGACGTGGAGCTGGAACTGGCGATCTTCCTCGAAGAAACCCTGAGCAAGGAATCCAAGCAGATCAGTTTCCAGGTCCCGCAGACCAACGCGGCCGGGCAGCGTACCGGGTTCACCACCAAGACCCTCAACGTCAAGATTCCTGCCGGGGTAACCGATGGCGAGCGCATCCGCCTCAAGGGCCAGGGCGCCCCGGGTATCGGTGGCGGGGCCAATGGCGACCTGTTCCTGACCATCCGCATGGCACCGCACCCGCTATTCGATGTCGAAGGGCATGACCTGATCATCACCGTGCCCCTGGCGCCATGGGAAGCGGCCCTGGGGGCCAAGGTGGCGGTGCCGACGCTGACCGGCAAGATCAACCTGACCATCCGCCCCGACAGCCAGAGCGGCCAGCGCCTGCGGGTCAAGGGCATGGGCCTGGCGAACAAGCAGGGCGAGCGTGGCGATCTCTACGCCCAGCTCAAGGTGGTGATGCCCACCCAGTCGGACGCCACCACGCGCGAACTCTGGGCCAAGCTCTCCGAGAAGGCCGCGTTCAATCCGAGGACACAATGGAGTAGTTGATCATGAGCAGCACCCTGATCGTTCAACTGGACATGCGAACCCTCTGCCAGGAAGCCGACATCACGGCTGACTGCGTGATCGAAATCGTCGAGCACGGCATCGTTGAACCCTCGGGGCGAACGCCGGAGGACTGGTTGTTCGACGATCAGGCGCCGTTGCTGGCCAAGCGGGCGGTGAAGCTGCACCAGGAACTGGAGCTGGAATGGGAGGGCGTGGCCCTGGCCTTGGAGCTATTGGACGAGGTGCAGCAACTGCGCAGCGAGAACAGCATGCTGCGCCAGCGGTTGGGGCGCTTCATTCATATGTGAAGGGGCTTTCCAAGCCCTTCGGCTGCGTTGTCATGCAGAAAACCATTGGGTTAGCGCTGCCCCCCTGTAGGAGCGGGCTTGTCCCGCGATCGGGCCATCCTTCAGTCCCTTGGCTCGGCCCCTGGGTCAAGCATCAGCTGCATGAAGGTCAGGTCCAGCCAGCGGCCGAACTTCACCCCCACCTGCGGCATCTGCCCGGTCACCACGAAGCCCAGCCGCTCGTGCAGGCGGATCGAAGCCGCATTGCCGCTTTCGATCGCCGCGACCATCACATGCTTGCGGCACGCCCGCGCTCGTGCGATCAGGGCCTCGAGCAGCATCAGGCCCAGGCCCTTGCCGCGTTGGTCGCTGCGCACGTAGACCGAATGCTCGATCGTGTGGCGAAACCCTTCGAATGGCCGCCAGTCACCGAACGAGGCGTAGCCCAGCACGCCGCTGTCATCCACCGCCACCAGGATCGGGTAGCCCTGTTCGGCCCGCGCGGCGAACCAGGCCAGACGGTTGGCCAGGTCCACCGGCGCTTCGTTCCAGATCGCCAGGGTGTTGCGCACGGCGTCGTTGTAGATGTCGAGGATGCCGGGGACGTCTTCGGGTTGGGCTTCGCGGATTTCATGGCGCATGGTGGCGGCTCGCAAGGGGCTGTGCGGGTTGGGGCAGCTTCAGCTGTCCTGGTTGCCACGCACGGCGGTGCGTGGGTGACGTTTGCTCCGCACCATCTGGTAGGTCGCGGCCAGGATCACGAACCACAGCGGCGTGACGACCAGCGCAGCGCGGGTATCGGCCTCCAGGCTCAGCAACACCAGGATGAAGGCGAAGAACACCAGGCATACATAGCACATCAGGCGCCCGCCAGGCATCTTGTAGGTCGAGGCCTGGTGCAGCGCGTCGCGGTGTTTACGGTAGGTCAGGTACGACAGCAGGATCAGCGTCCAGACGAACATGAACAGCAGCGCCGAGACCGTGGTGACCAGGGTGAAGGCCTCGACCAGGTCGGGGATCACGTAGATCAGCACGGCCCCGAGCAGCAGGCAGGTGCAGGAGAAGTACAGGCCGTTGGCCGGCACGGCCCGCCGCGACAGCTTCTCGAAGGCCTTGGGCGCGTCGCCTTCCTGGGACAGGCCGTAGAGCATGCGGCTGGTGGAGAACACGCCGCTGTTGGCCGAGGACGCCGCCGAAGTCAGCACCACGAAGTTGATGATGCTCGCCGCCGCTGGCAGGCCGGCCAGGACGAACAGTTCAACGAACGGGCTCTTGCCTGGTACCACGTCGCGCCATGGGGTGACGGCCATGATGGCGATCAGCGCGAGCACGTAGAACACGATGATGCGCACCGGGATGGAGTTGATTGCCCGTGGCAGGGTGCGTTCGGGGTTCTTCGCCTCGGCGGCGGTGGTGCCTACCAGCTCGATACCGACGAAGGCGAACACGGCGATCTGGAAACCTGCGAAGAAGCCCATCAGGCCGTTGGGGAACATGCCGCCGTCGTTCCACAGGTTGGCCAGCTGCGCCGTGCGCCCGGCAGGTGACTCGAAGCCGGTGATCACCATGTACAGGCCTGTCGCGACTAGGCCCAGGATGGCGACGATCTTGATCATGGCGAACCAGAATTCGATCTCGCCGAACATCTTCACAGTGATCAGGTTCAGCGACAGCAATACCGCCACGCAGGTGAGCGCGGGTATCCACTGGGGCAGGTCGGGGAACCAGAACTGCGAATAGGCGGCGATGGCGATCACGTCGGCGATGCCGGTGATGACCCAGCAGAACCAGTAGGTCCAGCCGGTGAAATAGCCGGCCCAGGGGCCGAGCAGGTCGGCGGAGAAATCGATGAACGACTTGTAGTTGAGGTTCGACAGCAACAGTTCGCCCATGGCGCGCATGACGAAGAACAGCATGAAGCCGATGATCATGTAGACGAAGATGATCGACGGGCCCGCCAGGCTGATGGTCTTGCCCGAACCCATGAACAGGCCGGTGCCGATGGCGCCACCGATGGCGATCAACTGGATATGGCGGTTGGTGAGGTTGCGTTGCAGATGGGTATCGTCTGCCGGTGTGGAGGAGGTCCGGGTCATGGGCTGCATTCCATTGAGGGTCGGTCTTCTTGTGGGAAAGCTAGGTAGGCTAACACGCGCGTCCCAATCACGGATGTGGCAGATCGGCACGACCTTGGTGGCACGGCGCGATGCTCGACATGACGGGCGTCAATGGTTGCATGGGGGTGGCCTCATCGCCGGCAAGCCGGCTCCCACAGGGGCGCACCCACCCTTGTGGGAGCCGGCT
>NZ_JADLJL010000058.1 GCF_015680235.1 Pseudomonas guariconensis | reverse complement strand
ATGTAAGCCATAACGAAAAATGCTCCGTATCTTTCGATACGGAGCATTCTCTTAAAGGGCCGGGCAGATTGCTAGGTTTTCACACAGTCTGTTCGGGCCCTTTTTTCTGCCTGGTTGCGGCGCCTGCACCGGCCCCATCGCGGGACAAGCCCGCTCCCACAGAGGCAGCGCCATATTCGAAAACGGAGCGAGCCTGTGGGAGCGGGCTTGTCCCGCGATGAGGCCGGTGCAAGCACCACAGAAACCTTGTGATCCCCTCCGAGGCTGGGTAACGTGCCCCTTCATTTTGCTGAATGCTGGAGCCCGCCCATGCGCCTCACCCCTCCCCTGCTGCTCGCCACCCTGCTGCCTCTGTTCGCGGGCTGCCAGTTGCTGGCGGACAAGCCTGCCGACCCGAACATCGGCACCCTGCGCATGCAAGGCGAACTGAGCGCCGGGGGTGGCAAGCTGCTGTTCAAGCCTTGCACCGAGGCCCGCCGCTTCGTGGTCAATGACGCCGGCGCCACAGGCCTGTTGCAGGAAGCCGCCAATCTAGCCGACGACGCAGGCGACAAACTCTTTGCCGATGTGCGTGGGCGCCTGGCCGGCAGCAAGCAGGCCGACAACGATGGCCGCCTCGACGTGCAGCGCCTGTATCGCCTCGAACCCTCCACCCGCGCCTGCGAAGACCCCAACTTCAAGCAATTGACCCTGCGCGCCGATGGCCACGAACCCGACTGGGCGATCAAAGCCAGCGGCAACGGCATGATCATCGAGCGCCCCGGCAAAGACCCGCTGCCCCTGCCCTTTCTCGAAGAAGAAGTGCCCGGCGGCGGCCTGACCCTGAGCAGCGAAGCCAACGGCCAGCACATCGAACTCTGGGTTGCCCCACAGCGCTGCGTCGACAGCATGAGCGGCGCCGTGCGCCACTTGCGCGCCGAACTGCGCATCGACGGCCAGACCCTGCAAGGCTGTGGCTACTACGGCGGCGCCCGCGACAACTGATCGCCTGGGCGCTTTTATCCTCCAGCCGAGGCGGCTAACAGCTTATACTTGGCGGTTTGTGTAAAGCCGCCGGCCGCCCATGGCCGGGATACTGGACCCTGCCATGCTACGAATCACCGAACTGAAGCTGCCCCTGGACCACGCCGACGAAGCGCTGCGCGAGGCCATCGTGCAACGCCTGGGCATCACCGATGAACAGCTGCTCGGCTTCACCCTGTTCAAGCGCAGCTATGACGCGCGCAAGAAGAACAGCGAACTGCTGTTCATCTATACCATCGACCTGGAAACCAGCAACGAAGCCGAGCTGCTGCGCAAGTTCGCCGACGATCGCAACATCGGCCCGGCCCCGGACGTGACCTACAAGTTCGTGGGCCAGGCCCCGGCCGACCTGCAGGAGCGCCCGATCGTGGTCGGCTTCGGCCCCTGCGGCATCTTCGCAGGCCTGTTGCTGGCGCAGATGGGCTTCAAGCCGATCATCCTCGAGCGCGGCAAGGAAGTGCGCCAGCGCACCAAGGACACCTGGGGCCTGTGGCGTAAAAGCGTGCTCAATCCCGAGTCCAACGTGCAGTTCGGCGAAGGCGGCGCCGGGACGTTCTCCGACGGCAAGCTGTACAGCCAGATCAAGGACCCGAACCACCACGGCCGCAAGGTCCTGGAAGAATTCGTCAAGGCCGGCGCGCCAGAAGAAATCCTCTACATCAACAAACCGCACATCGGTACCTTCCGCCTGACCGGCATGGTCGAACAGATGCGCCAGGACATGATCGCCCTGGGCGCCGAAGTGCGCTTCCAGCAGAAGGTCACCGACCTGCTGGTCGAAGACGGCCAGCTGACCGGCGTGGTGTTGGAGAGTGGCGAACAGCTGCATTCGCGTCATGTGGTCCTGGCCCTGGGCCACAGTGCCCGCGACACGTTCCGCATGCTTCATGCCAAAGGCGTGTACATGGAAGCCAAGCCATTCTCGGTCGGTTTCCGCATCGAGCACCCACAGACGCTGATCGACAAGGCGCGCCTGGGCAAGTACGCCGGCCACCCGAAACTGGGCGCTGCCGACTACAAGCTGGTGTACCACGCCAAGAACGGTCGTTCGGTGTACAGCTTCTGCATGTGCCCGGGCGGCACCGTGGTAGCGGCCACCAGCGAGCCAGGCCGGGTCGTCACCAACGGCATGAGCCAGTATTCGCGTAACGAGCGCAACGCCAACTCCGGCATCGTCGTCGGCATCGACCCGGAGCGCGACTACCCGGGCGGCCCACTGGCCGGTATCGAGCTGCAGGAGCGCCTGGAAGCCCACGCCTATGTCATGGGCGGCAGCAACTACCAGGCACCGGCACAGCTGGTCGGCGATTTCGTCGCGGGGCGTGCCTCCACTGAACTGGGTAGCGTCGAGCCCTCCTACAAACCCGGCGTCACCCTGGGCGACCTGGCACCCAGCCTGCCGGACTTCGCCATCGAAGCGATCCGCGAGGCCCTACCGGCGTTCGACCGCCAGATCAAGGGCTACAACCTGCACGACGCGGTGCTGACCGGCATCGAAACGCGCACGTCCTCGCCGGTGCGCATCACCCGGGGTGCGGACTACCAGAGCCTCAACCTCAAAGGCCTGTATCCGGCCGGTGAAGGGGCCGGTTATGCAGGCGGCATTCTTTCCGCCGGCGTCGATGGCATCCGCATCGCCGAAGCCGTGGCCCGTGACATGCTGGGGCTCGATGGCTGAGTAGCTGGGCTGTAGCACATACAACCAGCCATCATCCCTGTGGGAGATTACCCAGCCCTTCGGGCTGCGCTGTCGCGCAGAGAACAAGCGGCTAGCGCCGCCCGCTCCCACAAGGCCCGCAAAATCAGATAGTTATGCGTTGTTCTATGAGAGCCTGCTCCCACAGGGGGCAGCGTGCCCCTCCCCTGTGGCAAAAACCACGCAAAAAATCAGAAAAACCCCCTCATCCCCCTTCCCAAAGTTCTCTAGGCTTCGCGAGTCGGGCAGTAAAACCTTATGACAAAAGCGCCGGGCGTTTTGGTTTCAATACCGATGCCGCCACGCTAGGGTTTATCTTTTTCAAACCAAACCTGCTCATGGAGACCCGTTTGGCCGTGCGTACCCTTATTTCCCGTTTCCTCCAGCTGGAAGCCGCGGGTGGCTTGTTGCTGATCGCCGCCGCCGTGCTCGCGTTGATCATCAACAATTCACCCCTTGCCTACCTCTATGGCGGCCTGCTCGACGTGCCGGTCGCGGTCCAGGTCGGTGCCTTGCAGATCGCCAAGCCACTGCTCCTGTGGATCAACGATGGCCTGATGGCCCTGTTCTTCCTGCTGATCGGCCTGGAGGTCAAGCGCGAGGTCGTCGAAGGCCACCTGTCCAAGCCCTCGCAGGTAGTGCTACCCGCCACTGCTGCCATCGGTGGCATGCTGGTGCCGGCACTGATCTACTGGTACATCAACCGCGACAACCCCGCCGCCATCGCCGGCTGGGCCATCCCCACCGCCACCGATATCGCCTTCGCATTGGGCGTGCTGGCACTGCTCGGCAAGCGGGTGCCGGTGTCGTTGAAGCTGTTCCTGATGACCCTGGCGATCATCGATGACCTGGGCGCCATCGTCATCATCGCCCTGTTCTACTCAGGCAGCCTGTCGAGCCTGTCGCTGATGCTGGCCGCTGCCTGTCTGCTGGCGCTGCTGGCCATGAACCGGCTCGGGGTGGTGAAGCTGACGCCCTATCTGCTGGTGGGGCTTGTGCTGTGGGTCTGCGTGCTCAAGAGCGGTGTGCATGCGACTTTGGCCGGCGTGGCCCTGGCGCTGTGCATCCCGCTGCGCACCCGGCCTGCCGAGCCGTCGCCTCTGCTGCGTCTCGAACACGCCCTGCATCCCTGGGTCGCCTATGCCATCCTGCCGTTGTTCGCCTTCGCCAATGCCGGCGTGTCCCTGGCAGGCATGACTGTGGACAGCTTCACTCACCCGGTCCCCCTGGGCATCGCCATCGGCCTACTGGCGGGCAAGACGCTCGGTGTGTTCGGCCTGACGTGGGTCGCGGTCAAGCTGCGCCTGGCCGCCCTGCCCTCTGGCGCGAATTGGGGACAAGTACTGGGCGTGGCCGTTCTTTGCGGCATCGGCTTCACCATGAGCCTGTTCGTCGGCTCCCTGGCCTTCGTACCCGGCGCCAGCGACTTCGCCGGCATGGACCGCATGGGCATCCTCACCGGCTCGCTGTTCGCTGCGTTGTTCGGCTATGGGATCACCGCGATGGCAAGCCGCAAGTCGCTGGGCAACTGATCGCCAGGCCATAAAAAACCCCGACCGGCCTAGCCATGTCGGGGTTTTCATTTTGCCTGCGCCGATCAGTGGGTAACGCGGCTGGTGCCATCGACCGTCAGGATGCGAACACGCTCGCCGACGCGGAAGATCTCGTTCTGCTGCACTTGCTGTACATAGGCGCGCATGCTGCCGTCGTCTTCACGTACGGTGATCTCCACACCCTGGGTACGGGTCAGGCCTTCCTCGGCGGCGGAACCTGCCAGACCGCCGGCAACAGCGCCGATCACCGCGGCAACGATGCTGCCGCGACCGCCACCGATGGCGCTACCGGCCACACCACCGACCACGGCGCCTGCACCGCCGCCGATCGGGGTCTTGGTGCCTTCGATCTTCACCGGACGCAAGGATTCGATGGTGCCCATGCGCACGGTCTGTACACGGCGGGCCTCGTCTCGGGAATAGCTGTCACCGGACAGGTTCGACGCACAACCGCCGAGCAACAGCGACAGGGTGGTGAAACTGGCCACCAGCAAAACGGATTTACGCATGGGAAACTCTCCATAAGTCAGGTGTCCATTAGACCCCGCGCGTTGGCGACTGTCACGACACATACGGTATAAAACTGTTTTTATTCAGCTTGGGTACAGCCTGCATCCACCTGCGGCAGGCCTGTTCATCGACATCAAGGATAGCCATGGATTACTTCATCGTCGTGGTGACGACCGTCGCGGGCCTGTATTTCCATTGGTGGCTGTACGTGCGCATGCGGCGCTGGATGGACCGGGACCTGGCGCTGTCATTGGCAGGCACTGACCCGGCCAAGCGCACCTATATGCTCGAATGCCTCGCACAGGCACGGGGGCAGAAGATCAAGCGAACGGAGCTGGCGGCCTGGCTCGAGCGCCAGGCCGCAGCCTACAAAGGTTAGGGCGCCAAGCGCTCACGCAGCCACTGGCCGTCCACCTTGCGGTAGTTCAGGCGGTCGTGCAGCCGGCTGGCCCGCCCTTGCCAGAACTCGATGCGCTCGGGCAGCAGGCGGTACCCGCCCCAATGCTCGGGACAATGGGGTTGGGTGTCGGAAAAGCGCGCCTCGGTGGCCTTGACCAGCCCTTCGAGTTCCTCGCGACCGGCGATGACCCGGCTCTGGGGCGAAGCCCAGGCCCCCAGGCGGCTGCCCAGCGGGCGCACCTGATAGTAGTCGTCGGACTCCTTGGCCGTGACCTTTTCCACCCGCCCTTCGATACGCACCTGGCGTTCCAGTGCCGGCCAGAAGAACGTCAAGGCGGCAAAGGGGTTGGCCAGCAAATGCTGGCCCTTGGCGCTGTCGTAGTTGGTGAAGAAGGTGAAGCCACGCTCGTCGAGCCCCTTGAGCAACAGTACCCGGCAATGCGGACGACCTTCGCCATCGACGGTGGCGAGGGTCATCGCATTGGCCTCCACCGGTGGCTGCTCGGTCTTCACCGCCTCGCCGAACCATTGGTGGAACAGGGCGAACGGCTCGCCCGGGGCCTGGTCTTCGGCCAGGCCATCGCGGGTGTAGTCGCGGCGCATATCGGCCAGGGACTGGGTCATGACAGCGTATCCTTAACGGTCAGTTGGTCTTGGCAGAGGCAACTTTCTTCTCGGTAGTGGCCTTCTTGGCAGTCGGTTTTGCCGCAGCCTTCTTCTTCGCGGTGGTTTTGGCCGGAGCCTTGGCCTTGGCGGTGGTTTTTTTCGCGGCAGGCTTGGCGGCGGCCTTCACTGCCGGCTTGGCAGCCGGTGCCTTGTCCTGGACAGCGACCATCGAGGCCGGTGCTGGAGCCGGTGCAGCCTGCTGGTACTTGGCCAGCAGCGCAACCATGGTGTTCTGCGGGGTCAGCAGCATTTCCACACGGCGGTTCAGAGCACGGCCTTCGGCGCTGTCGTTGGCAGCACGAGGCATGACCGAGCCCATGCCCTTGAGGGTCAGGCGGTCACGCTGCAGGCCGCTGAGGCGGAAGATCGCCGACACCGAGGCGGCGCGCTCGAGGCTGAGCTTCTGGTTGGCTGCTGCGGCACCGCTGGTGTCGGCATGGCCCAGGACCAGCACGGCGGTCTTGGGGTCTGTCTCAACGGTCTTGGCCACGCGGGTGATCGGGCCCAAGGTCATCGGCAGCAGCATGTTCGGGCGGTCCGGGTTGTACGAGCCATCCACCGGGATGGTCACGGCCAGTACGTTGTCACGGCGCTCGAGCTCGAACTGGCTGCCCTTGATCGCTTCGCGCACCTTGGGCTCGTACTCGTCCAGCCAGGCCTGGGTGGCCTTCTGGTCGATCTTCGGCACCACCGGGCCCTTGGCCTGCTTGTCGTCGCCCCCGAAAGGCCACCACCAGCGGCTGGCGCTTTCGGATTTGGCGTCGGCCTTGGCCACCTTCTCGGTCACGGCCTCCTTCACTTCCTGCTCGGCGACTTTGTCCGAGCCGAAGGGCCACCAGCTGTTGCCCGCGTCGCTCGACGCATTCTGCGAGTGCTGGGCGCAACCAGTCGCGGCCAGACACAGGGCGAGTGCTAAGGTTTTATGTGAAGACATCAGCGATACACCATGAATTAGAAAGAGATTTTGCCCACACACACCAGGCGTTGGCATTGAGGATAGTCAAAGGGTCCGGGCAATACCCGCATTACCCGATCAAAGGCAACTGGCAAGGACACGCACCAGTTTCTGGGCCCGAGGGTCCATCAATACATAGGGGCCAAGGGTATTGGTGACGAAACCGAAGGCCACGTCGTGCTCGGGGTCGGCGAACCCGACCGAACCACCGGCGCCTGGGTGACCAAAGGCACGCGGCCCCAGGCCGAAGGTGGCATTGGCCACTTCGGGCTGGTCGAGCATGCAGCCCAGGCCGAAGCGGGTCTGGGTCAACAGGGTGCGGTCCTGGCCGAGGCTGTGTTCACGGGTCAACTCATCGAGCAGCTCCGACTCCAGCAGGCTGCCGTCGAGCAGGCCGGCATAGAACCCTGCCAGGCTACGTGCATTGCCGTGACCATTGGCCGCTGGTTGTTGCATCCGTCGCCATTCGGGCTTGTTGGTGCTGGTGAGGATGGCCGGCGGGTTGGTGAACGCTCGGGTCGACAAGGCCTCGGGCTCGCGCAGGGTGACCTGCAGCAGGCGCTGGGCGGCGGCATCGCCGGGGTTGCCCTTGCCACGGGCGATGTGCGCCACGCGGTGGAATTCTTCGTCAGCCAGGCCTACATGGAAGTCCAGGCCCAACGGCCGGGCGGTGCGCGCCACGATGGATTCCCCCGGGCCACGACCGTCGACACGGCGGATCAGCTCGCCAATCAGCCAGCCGTAGGTGATCGCGGCATAGCCATGCTCGGTACCGGGCGCCCACCAGGGTGCTTCGGCCGCCAGGGCATCGACCATGACCTGCCAATCGTACAGCGCTTCGGCCGGCAGTAGCTCGCGGATGGCCGGCAGGCCGGCGCGGTGGCTGAGCAGTTGGCGCAGGGTCACGGCCTCCTTGCCGGCCTGGGCGAATTCAGGCCAGTAGCGGGCCACGGGGGCGTCCAGGGCCAACTTGCCCTCGCCTACCAGTTGCAGGGCCGTCACGGCGGTGAACGTCTTGGTGCAGGAGAACAGGTTGGCGATAGTGTCGCTGTGCCAGGCTTCCCGGCCGTCCTTGTCGGCGCTACCAGCCCACAGGTCGACCACGGTTTCGCCGCCGACTTGGATGCACAACGCCGCACCACGCTCCTGGGAATCGTCGAACAAAGCGGCGAAGGCCTCGCGCACCGCCTCGAATTTCAGCTCATAGTGACCCTGGATCTGCACCCGACCGCTCTCCGTACGACTTTTCTCAACAAAGTCGTGCATTGTTCCAGTAGTTGGTCGATTTGCAAACTGAATGTGGCCGGATGGTCGTGTAGGGCGACCATCATCGTTTGGCCTCATCGCGGGACAAGCCCGCGCCCACACGCAGCGACGCGGCATTTCGCGGGCGGCATGCCTGTGGGGCGAGCTTGGGGCGAACGGCCATGTTTAGTGTTGCGCTGGCTGCTCCAGCGCCTTGCGTAGGTGTTCCATGACCTGCAGGTTGCTTTTGCGCACCGCCTCCACGAACCCGGGATACGGTACGTCGGTTATGGCCACCAACCCGAGGTGGCCGTTCTCACCATCCAGCAGGCGGCCGGTGGCCGGCTGGTCGAGGTACTGGAACCAGTGCGCCCCGACGATCGTCGGCTGGGCCAGGGCAGCCTTGAGGAAAGTGCCGTAGGCAGGCCCACGGTCCTCTTCGCGCGCGACTTCCAGCGGCCCCGGCCAGAACGGGCCGCGGTCACGGGAACCGAACTGGAACTCCGACACCAGCACCGGCTTGTCCAGCTCGGCCAGGCGGGCGAAGTCGTAGCCGTCTTCAGGCTTGAGGGTATAGAAGTTGAAGCTCAGCACGTCGCAGAACTCGGCGCAGGCCTTGACCGCCTCCGGTGTGCTGACCGCGTAACGACCCCCCAACAGCAGGTGGTTGGGGGCGTGCCATTTCAAGGCATCGGAAATGGTCTTGAAATAGGTCTCGGCGAACACCTGCTGGAAATGCTGGTAGTCGCGCTCGATTTCGGGATTCTCGGGGCTGGGCAATGGCGCTTCGAAACCAGGGTCTTCCATCAGCTCCCATGCCTGCAGGTCGATGCCCCAGGCCTTGGACAACCCTTGCTGGTTGCGGTACTTGTCGCGCAACTGTTTGAGGAAGGCGCGCTTGGCGGGTACGTCGGTGGTCAGGCGCAGGGTGCCGTAGGCCAGGCCGTAGCGGGCCTTGGGGTCATCACCAGGCGCAGCCCAGGCCAGCTCGTTGTCGGCGAAGTAGCCGATCAGCCAGGGGTCGTCACGGTGGTCACGGGCAGCAATGGCCACGGCGCGCTCGGTGGCCATGGCGAAGCGCGGGTCGAACGGGTCGGGCATGCGTCCCCACCAATCCATGCCGGTGCTGATGCTGGTGTAGTCACCGACGATCGACAGCGGCAAGGTGTAGGGCATCCGCCGGGCCTTGCCCAACGCCGGGTCGCTCCAGTTGCCCAAGGTATTGAAACCCCAGGCCTGCAGGCGATCCAGGGCATGGGCCTGCCAACGTGGCGCATCCACGGTCGCTGGCGGACAGGCGACCGCTGGCTGGCCCTTGGGGCTTGCCGGGCATGGCTGGCCATAGGTGCGCTGCAGGTTCGCCGCATAGAAGTCGAACCAGCGGCCTTGCTTGAAGTTACGCCCCTGGGACGAAGCATTGCCGTCATCGTTGTTGCCCTGGCCATAGAACGCGGCCAGCGGCTCGCCCTCGCCCGGCAAGGCCTTGAACATACCCTCGCGGCCTTGCACATAGGTTCGCCCGCCATCGGCAGCTACGGCATTGACACCCAGCGAGTAGAACGGATGGCCATCCGGGGTGACCAAGTACCAGCGACCGTCGCGCTTCTCGGTGCGGAAGAAGCCTTTGGCTTCGAATGCAGGCCCGGCCAGCAGGCCGCCATAGGCATCGAGCTTGTGCTTGCCACGCTCGGCGAGCCAGCCCTTTAGCTGTTGTCGCTCACGGCTGTCGGCGGCCTTGAGCTGTTCGTCATTGGCGATCTTTTCCGGCCAGCGCCCTCGGGTCGACTGGCCGTACGCATCGAGCAAACCTTCGTAGGCAGCCTTGAACGCCTGGTCGTCGTCCTGGATGCCGACCTTCTCGATGAGCAGGTTCTGGGCGACTTTGGGGTTGGGAATGCTCAGGCTGACGGCGACCACCTGCTTGAGGTCGATGTCCCCGGCACTGCTGGTCAGCAACAGGCGCTGCCCTTCGTATACCCAGGGCATGGGTGGCCCTGCGCGCATGCCCTGGCTCAAGGGCGAGCGCGCCGAAAGCGGCACCATCACCGTCTGCGCGGGCCCCGCGGGCAGGTCGACCCGGCTGGTCAGGGTGCGCCCGTCGCTGCTCTGTACCGTGACATGCACCGTCAAGGCCCAGTCCATGGCGCTTTGCAGGCGCAAGGTCAGGGCCTGGCCGGCAGACCAGTCCCAGGCACCGCTTTGCGGGCTCAGGCGCAGGGTCGGCTGTTGCACGGGGTCGAACACCACGCGCCGCAGTACTTCGCCTTCGGCTGTCTGCTCGGCGTTGTACTGCGGCATACGGGCACCGACGGTGGTCACGTTGACCACCGAAGCCGGGCGCACGAAGCTGAACAACGTCTGTTGCCCAGCCAGCAAGGGCGGGCTGAGCAACAGGGCAAACACGGCAGGCAGGGTACGGCGGATCATAGGGTTGCAGCTCTCCTTCAGGGCACTGGGGCCCGCGACAGGTCATAGACAACGGGGCCGGAGCTTCGTGCTCCGCCCGTCAGGAAATCTCTCGCCGGAACGGCGGCAGCGCATTGAGGATAGCCTTGCCATAGCGCTGGGTGACCAGGCGACGGTCGAGCAAGGTGATGACGCCACGATCCTGCTCGGTCCGCAGCAGGCGGCCGCAGGCCTGGATCAGGCGCAGCGAGGCGTCGGGCACGGCGATCTCCATGAACGGATTGCCGCCACGGGCCTCGATCCATTCGGCCAGTGCCGCTTCAACCGGGTCGTCCGGCACGGCAAAGGGGATCTTGGCGATCACCACGTGTTCGCAATAGGCACCTGGTAGGTCGACCCCTTCGGCGAAGCTCGCCAGGCCGAACAGCACGCTGTGCTGGCCATCGTCCACCCGCGCCTTGTGCTTGTTCAGGGTTTCCTGCTTGGACAAGTTGCCCTGGATCAGCACCAACTTGCGCCAGTCCCGGTCCAGGCCGTCGAAGACGTCCTGCATCTGCTTGCGCGAGGAGAACAGCACCAGCGCGCCGCGGGCCTCCTCGAGCATGTTCGGCAGCTCACGGATGATCGCCGCGGTGTGGCCCGGCACATCACGTGGGTCGGCCCCCAGGTCGGGGACCCGCAGCAGCCCGGCGTCGCCATGGACGAACGGGCTGGGCACCACGCATGTGACCGCGTCGCGGGGCAGCCCCGAGCGCATGCGGAACCGGTCGAACTTGCCCAGCGCGGTCAGGGTCGCGGACGTCACCAGGGCGCCATGGGCCACGTTCCACAGGCTGCGGCGAAGCATTTCGGCCGCCAGGATGGGGCTGGCATTGACTTCGATATCGAATAGCACGCCGCTCTCGGCCAAGGTGAGCCAGCGAGCCATGGGCGGGCTGTCTTCAGGGTCTTCGGCGGTAAAGGCGGTCCACAGCTCCCAGTTGCCTTGGGCACGGGTCACCAGGCTGCCGAACAGCGGATACCATTCTTCGGCCTGGTGGCTGGCGATGCCGATGTTGACCTCGCCATCCATGCCTTCCTTGAGCAGGTCGGCCAAACGGGTGAACAGGTCGTTGAGGCGGGCGAAACCTTTTTTGAGCTCGATGCCGACCTCACGGATCTGCTCCGGCACCACGCCGCCTTCGAAACGGTAGCGAGGGCGCTCGCGGCCCTCCATGTCCTCGCCGGGGCGGAAGTCCGCCACCTGCTCGCACAGGGTGAACATGAATTGCTGCTGGGTGCGTACTTCCCGCGCCAGCTCCGGCACCTGTTCGATCAGCTTGCCCAAGTCGCCCGGCAACGGGTGCTGGGCCAGCAGCTTGGTCAGGTTCTTGGCCGTCTGCTCCAGCCAGTCGGCGGTGGAACGCAGGCGCGAATAGTGAGCGAAGTGGCCGATGGCCTTGTCGGGCAGATGGTGGCCTTCGTCGAAGACGTACATGGTGTCGCGCGGGTCGGGCAGTACGGCTCCGCCACCCAGCGCCAGGTCGGCCAGGACCATGTCGTGGTTGGTGACGATGACGTCGACCTTGCCCATGCCCTCGCGGGCCTTGTAGAACACGCACTGCTGGAAGTTCGGACAGTGGCGGCCGGTGCACTGGCTGTGGTCGGTGGTCAGGCGTGCCCAGTCCTGGTCCTCCAGGGCCTCGGGCCAGCTGTCACGGTCGCCGTCCCAACGGTTGCCGGCGAGCTTCTCGATCATGCTGTTGAACAGCTTCTGGCTCCTTTCATCGACCTCGATGCGAAAGCCCTCCTCCTCGAAGAGCTGGGCGGTGGCCGACTGGGCGTGGCCTTCCTGCAGCAGGATGTCGAGCTTGGACAGGCACAGGTAACGACCGCGGCCCTTGGCCAGGGCGAAGCTGAAGTTCAGGCCGCTGCTGCGCATGAGGTCGGGCAGGTCCTTGAAGACGATCTGCTCCTGCAGGGCGACGGTGGCGGTGGCGATCACCAGGCGCTTGCCGGCTGCCTTGGCGGCCGGGATCGCGGCCAGGCTGTAGGCGACCGTCTTGCCGGTACCGGTACCGGCCTCCACCGCGACCACGGCGGGCTCACCGGCGCGGCGCCCTTCGTCGTCGCAGGCGATGTCGCCGAGGACCTTGGCCACTTCGGCGATCATCAGGCGCTGGCCGTAGCGGGGCTTGAGGCTCTTGGCTTCGAGAAAACGCGAATAGGCGCCCTGGATGGTGGCTTTGAGTTCGTTGCTGATCATGGTCTGCAGGCGCCCGAAGGGCTGGATGAATTTTCAGTGTTTCGCATGGGCCGGCTATCATACCCCGCTATCGACCTTTATGCCCCATGGAGAACCACATGCTTGCCTTTGCCCTGCCCTACACACTGCATGTCCTGGCAGCCCTGGTCTGGGTCGGGGGCATGTTCTTCGCCTGGCTGGTGCTGCGCCCGGCAACGGTTGCAGCGCTGGAGGGGCCGGCGCGGCTGAAGCTGTGGGTGGAAGTTTTCCGACGCTTCTTCGGATGGGTCTGGCTGGCGGTGGCGGTCTTGGCGATCAGTGGTATCGGGATGTTGCACATGCGCTTCAACGGCTTCGAGACCGCGCCACGTTATATCCAAGTGATGATCGGCGGGGGGATCGTCATGTTTGCGTTGTTCATGCGGGTCCAGGCGCTTTTGCTGCCGCAATTGCGGGCGGCGGTGCAGGGCGAGGACTGGGCAACGGGGGCATCGGTGCTGGGGCGGATCCGGCGGATGGTCGGGGTCAACCTGGTGGTGGGGGTTCTGGTCGTGGGGGTGGCGAGTTCGCGGGTTTGGGTTTGGGTTTGAGGGTTGGGCCTTGGGCCTTGGGCCTTGGGCCTTGGGCCTTGGGCCTTTAGATAGCATGAGCATTCATTTCTGGCGGTAGCGCCACTGGCGCTTTTCGCCTTTACGGCGACCTACTTTTGCTCTTGGGCAAAAGTAGGCAAAAACCGCTGGCTCCTGCATCCGGCCCCTGCGCTGCGCTCCG
>NZ_JADLJL010000057.1 GCF_015680235.1 Pseudomonas guariconensis | reverse complement strand
GCGCCGCTTGCCGGGCATCCATGCCCGGCACCCACCTCCGTAACGCCTCCGCTCGGCCTCCTGACGTCGCGTTTGGCGGCGCCTGGACTATCGCGCATCGCAAGCAAAGGCAAAGGCCGGTCGGTTAATTTTGGGACATCTCATGGGGCTGCTACGCAGCCCATCGCGGGACAAGCCCGCTCAGGGGGGCGCCGCTAGCCGCTTGCTCTCTGCGCGACAGCGCAGCCCAGGAGGGCTGGGTGATCTCCAAAAAGCCCCACAAAATCACATAGTTATGGATCGTTCGATAGAAGCGAGTTCGTCCATGGTGGGGGCCATAGGAATACCACGACAGTTCGCGATCGCTCCCCTATGCTTGGCCACTGGCACCATACGACTACAAGGATGTCCGATGCTCGCCGCCCTCAAACGCTACCCCAGCTCCGTGCGCCTGCTGCTGGCCACCGGTTCGGTCCTGACCTTCGCCCGGGCAATCACCCTGCCTTACCTGGTGGTATACCTTGCCGACACCTTCCAGCTGGCAGTCGGCTCCATCGGCCTGCTGGTTGGCAGCGCCGTGATCCTCGCCTCCTTGCTTAGCCTGTACGGCGGCCACCTGGTCGACACCGTGCGCAACCATACCCTGTTGCTCGGTGCCATCTCGGTATTCACCCTGGCCTTCCTCGGTGCCATTGCCAGCCGCTCGGCCGCGTTGTTCTTCGTCTGCCTGGTGGTGATCAACTTGGCCCTGGCGGTGGTCGACATCGCCGTGAAGTCGGGCTTCTGCGCCTTGCTGCCGGAGGCCGAGCGTGCCGAGGTCTTCGCCATCAAATACACCTTGAGCAATATCGCCTACGCGGTCGGCCCCCTGCTTGGGGTGGCCCTGTTCGAACAGGGTGCCCACTTGCCCTTCCTGGTTTCCGCGCTGATCGGCCTGGGCATGGGCGGGCTCTATCATGGTTTGGGGGACCGACGCCTGCAGGTCGGTGCAAGCGTCCAGCACAACGCCGGCTTCGCCCAAGTCGCCCTGCGTCTGGCACAGGATCGCCGGCTGATCTGCTTCACCCTGGGCGGGATGCTGAGCGCGGTGGTATTCGGCCAATTCGGCGCCTACCTGTCCCAGTACCTGGTGGTGACCACCGACACCACGGAAGCGGCGCGACTGGTCGGCTACCTGATCACCACCAACGCCGTCACGGTGATCGCGTTCCAGTACCTGATCGGCCGACGCATCGACCGCCAGCGCCTGATGCCCTGGCTGCTGGCCGGGATGGCGCTGTTCATCCTCGGCTTGCTGGGGTTCTCCGTGGCCGGTTCCGCCCTGGCCTGGTGCCTGGCGATGGTGGTGTTCACCCTTGGCGAGATCATCGTGATCCCGGCCGAATACATGTTCATCGACCTGATCGCGCCTGAGCATCTGCGTGGCGTCTACTATGGGGCGCAGAACCTGTCCAACCTCGGAGCGGGGTTGGGACCGGCGATCGTCGGCTTTGCCCTGGGGCAGTGGGTACCGGCGGTAACCTTCTACCTGCTGGTGATGTCGGTGATACTGGCGGGGGTGTTCTATTGGCTGGGTACACGCAGGCCTTGATGTTGCCGGTGCCGGCCCCATCGCGGGACAGGTCGGACCGCCGCACCGCCGCTCCCACAGGGGGACTAGCGCTAGCCGCTTGTTCTTTGCGCGACAGCGCAGGCCGGAAGGGCTGGGTGATCTCCCGTAGAACAACGCATGGTGACCCCGAGTGTGCGACGTCCTGCCACTGCGACCATTGTCGGCGCTGACGAACCCCATTGGCCGTGCCAGACTGATTGATCGGGACCGCGTTTTCTTTTTTGCTCCGGAGTTTGCATGTCGTTGTCCAGCGGGCTGATCGCCGTGGTCGCCCTGGCCTATATGGCCATCATGTTCGCCATCGCCTTCTACGGCGACCGCCGCAGCACGCCGCTGCCGCCGCGCCTGCGCGCGTGGGTCTACAGCCTGTCGCTGGCGGTCTACTGCACCAGCTGGACCTTCTTCGGCGCAGTCGGCCAGGCCGCCGAACAGCTGTGGGCCTTCCTGCCGATCTACTTGGGGCCGGTCCTGCTGCTGGTCTTCGCACCCTGGGTGGTGCAGAAGATGGTGCTGATCAGCAAGCAGGAGAACATCACCTCGATCGCCGACTTCATCGCTGCCCGATACGGCAAGTCGCAATCCCTGGCGGTGGTGGTGGCGCTGATCTGCCTGGTCGGGGTGTTGCCGTACATCGCCTTGCAGCTCAAAGGCATCGTGCTGGGCGTCAACCTGCTGATCGGCGCCAACGCCGACGCCACGGGCACCCGGGTACAGGACACCGCGCTGGTGATCTCGCTGGTGCTGGCCCTGTTCGCCATTGTCTTCGGCACCCGAAGCCTGGATGTCACCGAGCACCACCGCGGCATGGTCTTGGCCATCGCCTTCGAGTCGCTGGTCAAACTGCTGGCATTTCTCGCCGTGGGCGCCTTCGTGGTGTTCAACCTCTACGACGGCTTCGACGACCTGTTCAACCAGGCGCGCCAGTCGGTGCACCTGGAAAGCTACTGGCAGGAGACGGTCAACTGGCCGTCGATGGTGGTGCAGACCGCCGTGGCGATGATGGCGATCATCTGCCTGCCGCGCCAGTTCCACGTGACCGTGGTGGAGAACATCGAACCCCAGGACATGCGCCTGGCGCGCTGGGTCTTCCCGCTGTACCTGGCCCTGGCCGCGCTGTTCGTGGTGCCGATCGCCCTGGCCGGACAGATGCTGCTGCCCGGCACAGTGATCTCCGACTCCTTCGTGATCAGCCTGCCGCTGGCCGAGGCCCACCCGAGCCTGGCGTTGCTGGCCTTCATCGGCGGCGCCTCGGCAGCCACTGGCATGGTCATCGTCGAGGCCGTGGCGCTGTCGACCATGGTCTCCAACGACATGCTGCTGCCCTGGCTGCTGCGGCGCAACAACGCCGAGCGCCCGTTCGAGGCGTTCCGCCACTGGATGCTCTCGGTACGGCGAGTGACCATCGTGGTCATCCTGCTGCTCGCCTATGTCAGCTATCGCCTGCTCGGCTCCACCGCGAGCCTGGCGACCATCGGCCAGATCGCCTTCGCCGCCGTGACCCAACTGACCCCGGCAATGCTCGGCGCACTGTACTGGAAACAGGCCAATCGCCGCGGTGTGTTCGCAGGCCTGGCGGCGGGGATCTTCCTGTGGTTCTACACCCTGGTGCTGCCGATCGCCGCACACAGCCTGGGCTGGTCGCTGCAACTGTTCCCTGGGCTGGCCTGGCTGCATGGCAACCCGCTGGATTTGCCCATCACACCGCTGACCCAAGGCGTGGTGCTGTCGTTGGCGGGCAACTTCATTCTCTTCGCCTGGGTCTCGATCCTTTCTCGCACGCGGGTATCGGAGCACTGGCAGGCCGGCCGCTTCATCGGCCAGCAGAGCAGCGCCCGGCCCAGCAGCCGCTCGCTGCTGGCCGTGCAGATCGACGACCTGCTCAAGCTGGCCGCCCGCTTCGTCGGCGAAGAACGCGCACGGCAGAGCTTCATCCGCTTCGCCTATCGCCAGGGCAAGGGCTTCAACCCCAACCAGAACGCCGACGGCGACTGGATCGAACACACCGAGCGTCTGCTCGCCGGCGTGCTGGGCACGTCCTCGACCCGCGCGGTGGTCAAGGCGGCCATCGAGGGCCGCGAAATGCAGCTCGAAGACGTGGTGCGCATCGCCGACGAAGCCAGCGAGGTGTTGCAGTTCAACCGCGCCTTGCTGCAGGGCGCCATCGAGAACATCAACCAAGGCATCAGCGTGGTGGACCAGAACCTGCACCTGGTGGCCTGGAACCGGCGCTACCTGGAGCTGTTCAACTACCCCGACGGGCTGATCAGCGTCGGCCGGCCGATCGCCGACATCATCCGCTACAACGCCGAGCGTGGCCTGTGCGGCCCGGGCGAGGCGCAGGTGCATGTCGCCCGGCGCCTGCATTGGATGCGCCAGGGCCGTGCGCATACTTCCGAACGCCTGTTCCCCAATGGCCGGGTCATCGAACTGATCGGCAACCCCATGCCCGGTGGCGGCTTCGTCATGAGTTTCACCGACATCACCCCGTTCCGCGAGGCCGAACAGGCGCTCAAGGATGCCAACGAGGGCCTGGAACAGCGGGTCGCCGAGCGTACCCACGAGTTGTCGCAGCTCAACCAGGCGCTGTCGGAGGCCAAGAGCCGGGCCGAAGCGGTCAGCCAGTCCAAGACCCGCTTCCTGGCCGCGGTCAGCCACGACCTGATGCAACCGCTCAATGCCGCGCGGCTGTTCTCCGCCGCGCTGTCGCAACAGGACGAGGGCATGACCGACGAGGCCCGGCAACTGGTGCAGCATATGGACAGCTCGCTGCGCTCGGCCGAGGAGCTGATCAGCGACCTGCTGGATATCTCGCGCCTGGAGAACGGCAAGGTCACCCCCGACCCGAAACCGTTCGCCCTCAGCGAGCTATTCGATACCCTGGGCACCGAGTTCAAGGTGCTGGCTGCGGAAAAGGGCCTCGAATTCCGTCTGCGCAGCAGCCGGTTGCGGGTCGACAGCGACATGAAGCTGCTGCGCCGGGTGCTGCAGAACTTCCTGACCAACGCCCTGCGCTATGGCAAGAGCCCGATCCTGCTGGGCGCACGCCGCCAGGGCGAGCGCCTGTGGCTGGAGGTGTGGGACCGTGGCCCGGGCATCGCCGACGACAAGCTGCAGGTGATCTTCCAGGAGTTCAAGCGCCTGGACAGCCACCAGACCCGCGCCGAGAAAGGCCTGGGCCTGGGCCTGGCCATCGCCGACGGCCTGTGCCGGGTGCTCGGGCACCCGCTGGAGGTGCGCTCCTGGCCCGGCAAGGGCAGCGTGTTCCGCGTCAGCGTGCCGATCGCCCGCAGCGCCGCCGCGCCGGCCCAGGCGCCGGTGGAACAGGCCAGCCAGCCGCTGGCCGGGCTGCAGGTGCTGTGCGTCGACAATGAAGACAGCATACTTGTCGGCATGAACAGCCTGCTCGGCCGCTGGGGCTGCCAGGTCTGGACGGCGCGCAACCGCGAAGAATGCGAGGCGCTGCTGGGCAAAGGGATGCGCCCGCACCTGGCACTGGTGGATTACCACCTGGACGACGGCGAGACCGGCACCGGCCTGATGGCCTGGCTACGCACCCGCCTGGGCGAACCGGTGCCTGGCGTGGTGATCAGCGCCGATGGGCGCAACGAGACCATCGCCCAGGTCCATGCCGCTGGCCTCGACTACCTGGCAAAACCCGTCAAGCCGGCGGCCCTGCGCGCCCTGCTCAATCGCCATCTGAGCCTGGTTCAGTAAGCGCTTCGTCGGCCAGCACCCCATCGGCGAGGGCCCGCTCGAGCAGTTCGCTCGGTAGGCTCTTGCTGGCCCGGGCACCCAGCAGCTTGAGTTGCTCGCTGCGGCTGACCAGGTTGCCGCGCCCTTCACAGAGCTTGTTGCGCGCCGCGGCATAGGCTTTGTCCACCTGCTGCAGGCGGCTGCCCAGCTCGTCCAGGTCCTGGATGAACAGCACGAACTTGTCGTACAGCCAACCGGCGCGCTCGGCGATTTCCCGAGCGTTCTGGCTTTGGCGCTCTTGCTTCCACAGGCTGTCGATGACCCGCAGGGTGGCCAGCAACGTGGTGGGGCTGACGATCACGATCTGCCGGTCGAAGGCCTCCTGGAACAGGTTGGGCTCGGCCTGCAGGGCGGCGGAAAACGCCGCTTCGATGGGCACGAAGAGCAGGACGAAATCCAGGCTGTGCAGGCCGTCGAGGCGGTTGTAGTCCTTGCTGGACAAGCCTTTGACATGGCTGCGCAGCGACTGCACGTGCTGCTTGAGGGCCGCCTGGGCACTCTCGGCGTTGGGATCGCCGACAAATTGCTGGTACGCGGTCAGGCTGACCTTGGCGTCGACCACCACCTGTTTGTCGCCCGGCAGCATGATCAGCACGTCGGGCTGGTAGCGTTCGCCGTCGGCGCTTTTGAGGCTGACCTGGGTCTGGTACTCGCGGCCCTTTTCCAGGCCCGCATGCTCCAGCACCCGCTCCAGGATCAGTTCGCCCCAGTTGCCTTGGGTCTTCTGGCCCTTGAGCGCCTGAGTCAGGTTGGTGGCCTCGTCGGACAGGCGCAGGTTCAGCTGCTGCAGGCGCTCGAGTTCCTTGCCCAGGGAGAAGCGTTCGCGGGCTTCCTGCTGGTAGCTTTCCTCCACGCGCTTTTCGAAGGCCTGGATACGCTCCTTGAGTGGGTCGAGCAATTGGCCCAGATGCTGCTGGCTGGTCTGGGCGAAGCGCTGCTCGCGTTCATCGAAGATCTTGGTGGCCATTTCGGCGAACTGGGCACGCAAGGTGTCGCGGGCCTGTTGCAGGTCTTCGAGGCGTTGCTGGTGGCTTTCCTGCTGTTCGCGCAGTTCGGCTTCCAGACGCGCGGCCTGGGCTTCCAGGCGGCGCAATTCGGCCTCGCGGTTGGCCCGCTCCAACTGCCAGCCATGGGCGGCATCGCGGGCATTGTCGCGGTCGATCTGCAACAGCTCCAGTTCGCGGGCCTGGGCCGCCAGGGTGGTCTGCTTGACCACATTGGCTTCACTCAGGTCGCTGATTTCGTCGCGGCTGGCGTCCAGCTGCGCCTGCAGGCCTGCCTGGGCGAGCTGGGCACTGCCTAGGCGCTCTTCGAGAAGGGCCAGTTCCGCTTGCCGGACAGACAGGCGCCGCTGCAGCTGCACTGCCCAGCCCAGGCAAGGAATGGCTGCGGCCACGAGGCCCAGCAGGATACTGGCAAGATCCACTGCCATAGCGACTCCAGTCGGTATTCGATAATGCCGTGCAGCTTATCAGGTGAGGGCTTGCAGTTCCTGGAGCGTTCGCCAAAGCCACTGCGGGCCTGTGAGATCGCGCGCCGCCCGCGCGGCGCTCGGTCTTACAGGCGCTGATGCGCTACGGCGAACACGTCAGCTCAACTGCCCGAGCAACCGCCGTGCTTCCTGCGAGCCCTGCCCCGCCGCCAGTTCCAGCCAATAGCGCGCCTGTTCCGGCTCGCTGTGCTGGCACAACCTTCCAAACTCCAGCTGGGCACGGCGGTCACCCGACCGTGCAGCCTGGCGCAACAGTTCATGGCCGATGCGCCGGTCGCGGGCATTGCCACAGTCACGACAAAGCATCTGCCCCAAGCGGCTCTGGGCCACCACCACGCCCTGGCGCGCCGGCTGCTTGAGCAGGCGGCCGGCCAGGTGCTTGACGCTGGGCTTGTCGCCCAGGCGCGGGCTGTCGAGCAGCCAAAGGGCCACTTTCAGGGAAAAGCGCTTGGAGGGGGTCACTGGCGAATGTGCAGCGGGGATTGCGAGGGGTTTACCGCGAAACTTCATGAGCAACAGCGAAGGCAATTCGAAAGGCGCGCACTCTACTGCATTTTTTTGCTCGTGGCCCAGCCGAATCCTAAAGATGTAAAAAAAAAATTCGATGATCTTTTCTTGACGTTTTCGCTGGATGCATCCTTCTCCGAAACCGGACCACTGATCGTCGGACAATCGGAAATCAGCTGGCACGCCCGTCCTAGAGCAAGCGCTC
Source organism: Pseudomonas guariconensis (assembly GCF_015680235.1). Classification (GTDB taxonomy): domain Bacteria; phylum Pseudomonadota; class Gammaproteobacteria; order Pseudomonadales; family Pseudomonadaceae; genus Aquipseudomonas; species Aquipseudomonas guariconensis_A. The sequence goes on along the minus strand of NZ_JADLJL010000057.1, from coordinate 7,141 downwards.
GGGACAATCCACAGAAGCTGTGGATAACTCAGTGGACAACCCGCCCGACAAGTCTCCAAACCCCGATGGAATGGGGCTTTCGCTCAAACTGACGATTTTTTCACCAGTAAAAATTAGTGTTTTTTTTCATTGACTTAAGTATTCAGTCAAGGCATTGGCGAGCTCGCGGCCACACGTTGCCAAGTCGTTACAAGTCACACCCGCTGTGTGTACAAGTGCGCTGCGAGCATTCAATTGGATGGTAAAGACCCTCGATCCTCCGAGCCGGTCGCACGTTAGCCCCCCTTCACAGCACGGTGAATAAAAGCCATACTGCTCGGCTAGCCTGGCAAAACCCGAAATTGCTTGCCAGGTGCAGGGCTTTCCTGTAGTGTGCGCCTCGTTAGTACCCAGCTGAAAGTCAATTCTGGCCAATGTGTCCTTGCAGTGCCTCTCGCCCCACGAGCAGCCATTGCTGAAACCAGGACCGGCCCCTTCGATGATTCACTCGGCAGCAAACCTGCCCCAGCGCGAATCACGCGACAGATTGATCGGGATCTTCACCCAGAGGCATTGAACCTTGCCCTGTGTGCCTGCCCGCCTTCTGAAGTACCTACCAGTCAGCCCAGCGCCCACATTTGCTTGCGCCTTATCTGGCTGCCCTGTTCCAGTCAGGTTCTTCGTCCCTTAATAAAGGCGTCACTGGAACGTTTCTAGAATGCACGGATCGAAATCCGTGTTTAAAGCAGGAACATCCAACAATATGAACACTCATCATCAGATCCAAACCGCCATCGGCACCCTATCCCAGGCCTTCGCGCCGTTGAAATGCGTGATCGTCGCCCCTCGCAAGGGCAGCTTCAGCTTCACCCTGGTCGACGAACATGGCATCGCCTGCCACAGCGAACGCCTGTACCCAGAACAATACAGCCGCGTCGCCCCATTGCAGGCTGTCATCGAACGGACCCGCCAGTCGCTGGCCGCGTGAGCGGCCTGTTTCGGCGCATTCAGGCGCACGATAGCCCCTTCCCTTCGCTTCCTGATCGTTCTTGGCGTAATTGCTTCAAGGCATATGCGCCAGGGCGACGGGCAGCAATCGATTTAAAAACAGCCCTTTACACCACGATTATCACACTACACTTCAACTCGAGCGGTGCGAGCCGCTTCCGGCGGGCCTGATCAATTCACCAGCTGCCAAGCTCCAGCGCCCGTCGGCCCTTAACTGATCGAGGGCAATCATGGGTATCGCGGCTAAAGAGTTGTGTCAGTATGTGATTCGTCCGACCCTGATCTACTTGGGCCGTCACAGCCAAAGCGCCGAAGCCTTGCTGCTGGGCGTTGCTGCCAGCCAATCGGCCTTGGGCTCGGCACTGCACGACCGGCGAGGCCATGGTCTCTACCTGATCGGCGAAGCCCGCCATCAGGAGCTCTGGGACGACTTCCTGGCACGCGACCCGGACCTTGCCAGCCTGGTCCGCGGCCTGGCCAGCCAACACGCCTTTCTGCGCGGGCCACACCTGGAGCTCGCGGTCAACCTGCGTTATTCCACCGCCATCGCCTGGATGCTCATCGAGGAGCAAGCGATGCCCTTACCTGCGCCGAACGATCTGTTGGGTCTGGCGCGGATCTGGCGACAGATCTTCCATCCTCAGGGGCGCCTGCGGGATTTCACCCAGGCCTGGCATTTGTGCGTGGATCCGATTTTATCCCAGGCATCTTAAGACGCGTCTTACAAATAACCGGAAAAAAGGGAATTTTGGTCGGATTGTCCTACAAAACGACGCTAACTGCTGCGATTAACGCTATAGCGCCGCGCGTGATTTGTTGGTAGCTTTTCGCCCCGGAGATCCCAAGGAGTTTCACAATAATGAAAAAAGCAATGCTCAAAACCTCCCTCGGTGTAGCCGTCGCCCTCGCATCCAGCCAACTGTTCGCTGCGGGCTTCGCCCTCAACGAACAAAGCGTCAGCGGCATGGGGACAGGTTTCGCGGGACGTTCGTCTTCTGCCGAAGATGCCAGCACTGTATTCGGCAACCCTGCCGGCATGTCGCGCCTCAAGCGCGAGCAGATCACCGTCGGGGGCGCAGCGGTCATTGCCAAGTCCGATATTTCGGGACCAGGCAGTAATTTTGGGGGCGAAACCGACGGCGACATGGTTCCGACCGTTGGTGTGCCGATGGGTTACTACGTCAAGCCGATCGATGAGCACTGGAGCGTAGGTTTCGGCGTCTATGTGCCATTCGGCCTGGTCACCGACTACGGCAGCGATGATGCCGCACGCTACTGGGGCAAGAAGAGCCACGTCGAAGTCATCACCTTCCAGCCGACCGTCAGCTATGCCTTCAATGACAAGGTGTCGATCGGTTTCGGCCCGACCTTCAACCGCATCAAGGGTGAACTGGGTTCGAATCTCGTCAACCCAATCGGTCCTCCCGGTTCGAATGATGGCGAAGTGAAAATCAAGGGTGACGATACTGCGGTCGGCTACAACATCGGTATCTTGGTCCAAGCCACGGATCGCACCCGTGTAGGCCTGACCTATCATTCGATGGTCGATTACAAGCTTGAAGGCAAAACGAAGGTCAGCCTTCCGGTGGTAGGGCTCGATGGCAACAAGTTCGACGCCAGTCTGAAGATCAAGACTCCAGAGTCGGTAGACCTCTCGATCACTCATGAACTGAACGACCAGTGGACTTTGTATGCAGGTAGCACCTGGACTCGCTGGAGCCGCCTGGAAAATATCACTGTAAATACTGACATTCCTGCCGGCCCAGGCGGAATATGGGATAGCAACTTCGGCACCATCACCGAAGAGCAGAACTGGCACGATACCTGGGCACACGCCATTGGCGCGTCCTACAAGGTGAACAAGGAATGGACCCTGCGCGCAGGCTTCTCCGTCGACCAGTCGCCGACCAACAACCATGACCGTTCGCCACGCATCCCGACCGGCGATCGCAAGGCGGTCAGCTTCGGCGCGGGTTGGAGCCCGAACGAAGACATGACCATCGACCTGGCTTATTCCTACCTGTGGGAAGAGGACACCAAGGTGAACCAAGTCAGTGCAAGCAAAGGCTCTTACCAGGCCAAGTACGAAAACAGCGCTCATGGCCTCGGTGCTTCGCTCACCTACCGCTTCTGAGTCGTTCGTTTGAATGATCGGGGCCGTTAGGCGCCCCATCGCGGCACAAGGCCGCTTCTACAGGATCACACACCTTGCCAATGGCGGGTTCCTGTAGGAGCGGCCTTGTGCCACGATGGGGCGCGTAGCGGCCCCGGTGATGTCCGCATGCAGCTCAAGGCTGCGAGGCGATGGCTTTTTCGATTGCCGCCTGAAATGCCGGGTCGTCAGGCTTGGTCAGGCTGGAGAAATTGGCGATCACCTTGCCCCGGCGATCCACCACGTATTTGTAGAAATTCCATTTCGGCGCACTGCTCTGGCGCGCCAGTTCGCTGAACAGCGGCACCGCATCCTTGCCACGCACCGCCTGAGCCTTGGTCATGGTGAAGGTGACGCCGTAATTGGCATAGCAGACCTTGGCGGTCTTCTCGCTGTCGGCATCTTCCTGCTTGAAATCGTTCGACGGCACGCCGAGCATCTCCAGGCCTTGCTCGTGGTATTGCTTGTAGGTCGCCTCCAAGCCCTCGAACTGTGGGGCAAAGCCGCAATAGCTCGCGGTGTTCACCACCACCAGAGGCTTGCCGGCGAAGCGCTGGCACAGATCGACCTGCTCTTTGCCGCGCAGTTCGGGCAGGCTGCCCTGCAACAACGCCGGGCAATCCGCCGCCCAACTCGAGGTGGCGGCGGCCAGGGCCAACAACGGAAAGGCAAGCCAGCGCATGGGCATCGTTCGGTACTCCTGCAAAATGAAATCCTTGCCTTGCAGGGTAGCGCCTAACAGGCGCCCATGCCCAACTGCATCAACGCCAACCCGCCTTCGTGCCAACCCCACCAGGCCAATACCAGCACCAGCAGCGCACCCGCCGCCAATAGCCAGCGCGCCCATCGGCTCATGCGGCCTGGGCCTGCAGGCGCGCGACTGGACGCTCGCGCACCGGCCAGCTGAGGGCCGCGGCCATCAGGCTGAGCAGGATCGAGATCTGCCAGACCAGCTCATAGCTGCCGGTTCGGTCATACACCACACCGCCCAGCCAACCCCCGAGGAAAGCCCCCAGTTGGTGGAACAGGAAGACGATGCCGCCGAGCATGGACAGGTTACGTACGCCAAACACCGTGGCCACCGTGCCATTGGTCAGGGGCACCGTGGACAGCCATAGCAGGCCCATGGCGATGCCGAACAGGTAGGCGCTGGCCTGGGTCACCGGCGCCCACAGGAACAGCACGATCACCACCGCCCGCAACAGGTACAACCCGGTGAGCAGGCGCGGCTTGGACATGCGCCCGCCCAGCCAACCGGCCGTGTAGGTACCGACGATATTGAACAACCCGACCAGCGCCAGCACGGTGGTACCGGTGGTGGCCGGCAAATGCTGGTCCACCAGGTAGGCCGGCAGGTGCACGCCGATGAACACCACCTGGAAGCCACAGACGAAAAAGCCCAGAGCCAGCAGCCAGAAACCCGGGTGCGAGCAGGCCTCCTGCAGGGCCTGGCCGAGGCTTTGTTCGCCACCGTGACTGGGCAGCGGACGGTCTTTCAGCATACCTACGAACGGCACGATCAGCGCCACCAGCAGCCCCAGCACGAGCAAGGCTGCGGACCAGCCCAGCCACTGGATCAGGCCGAGCGTGCCCGGCAGCATGGCGAACTGGCCGAACGACCCGGCGGCACTGGCGATACCCATGGCCAGGCTGCGCTTTTCCGGCGGCACGGCCCGCCCCACGACCCCGAGCAGGACCGAGAAGGACGTGCCGGACAGCCCGATGCCGATCAGCAACCCGGCGCTGAGCGACAGCGACCAGGCCGAGTCGGCCATGCCCATCAGGATCAGGCCTGCGGTGTAGAGAATGCCGCCGATGATCACCACCCGTGCCGCGCCCAGGCGGTCTGCCAGCGCCCCGGCGAACGGCTGGGCCAGGCCCCAGATCAGGTTCTGCAAGGCAATAGCGAAGGCGAACACTTCACGCCCCCAGCCGAACTCGGCACTCATCGGTGCTAGGAACAGGCCAAAGCCGTGCCGCACCCCCAGGGACAGGGCAAGAATCAGCGCCGCGCCCAACAACACCCACCCGCTGGTTCGCCATACCGAAGTCATTGTGGTTATCTCCAGCACATCGCAAGGTTATACGGGTATATACCCGCTTTTAATCGAAGGCTTTACGCCAAACGTTCCAATAGCCGCACCAACACATCCCGCTGCCCTTCTCCCAGACGCTCTACGAGCTCACGCTGGGCCTGCTCCCAGGCCGGATGCGCGGCCTGCAGCAAGGCCTTGCCCGCCGCGGTCAGCAACACCAGGCGGTTGCGCTGATCGTCGCCATCGGCCAGGGCCACCCACCCTTCGGCCTCCAGCACCCGCAGGTTTCGCCCCAGGGTGCTGCGGTCCAGGCCCATGGCTTCGGCCAAGATGGTGATGCTTGGCCGGTCGAGCCGCTGCAAATGACGAAGCAGGGAAAACTGCGCGACATTGACACCGAAGCCCACTAGGGCTTCATCGTAGTGTCGGCTCACCCCACGGGCAGCGCGGCGCAGATGGGTACAGATGCATTCGCTGGTCAACATGAATCCGTGTATATACCCGTACCTTGTATGTTGCAAGACATTTCGTATCGCCGGTCAGCGAGCCAGGCGCTGGCGGATCGGCTCGAACTCGGCCGTGGCCTGCCGTGCCAGCGGGTCCGGCTCGCCCTTCTCGATCGCCTGCCAGTAGCGCCAGGGCACCTTGGCCGAACCCAGCTCGTAGTCCATGCCGTCCCAGTTATCCTCGCGAAAACTGTAGAACGCCCAGTGCAGCTTGTTGTGGTCCAGGACGGTGAGTACATCCTCCAGGTACTGCTTGCACCCCGCGAGCCGGCGCATGCAGCCGAACTCGCCCACCACCAGGCGCGAACGCGGGATCTTCATGTCATCCGCCCAAGTCAGGGGTTGCTGCAGGTACTCGGCCACGCGCTTGGCGCCCCATTGCTCACGCTTGCCGCCGAAAGGCGCAGGCCCCGGGTAAGGTATGGGTTGCTTGCGGGCCATGTTCGGCGCACTGGTGGCTTGATAGGGCTCGTACATGTGCAGGCTGTAGAGCACCCGCGCATCCTGCAACGGCGCCGGCCAGTAGCCGAAGGCATCGGCGGCGGCGTACCAGCCGGCATCGAGCATGACCGGGGTGACGGCGTCGACTTCACGGATGGCCGCCACCACCTGGCGGTAGAACGCAGGCAGGTCGCGCGCGCTGCCTTGCGCCTGGGCATACCACTGGCGCATATGGCCAGGCTCTGCATGTTCGGCCAGGCCGCCCTGCTTTTCCGGGGCGGGTTCGTTGATCAGGTTGTAGGCCGCCACGGCCGGGTGATCCTTGAGCGCAAGGGCCAGATCGCGCCAGAAATCGGCGGCCTGAGCCCAGTAGGCCTTGTCTTGCCAGAGGCGGTCGTCGAACCTGCCCTGGTTGTTCTGCGACCAACGCATGCCGGGCAGCGAAAGCGGTGCGATCACGACCTTGAGGCCGGCGGCGTGGGCGTTGTCCAGGGTGACCTTGAGCTGTGCCAGGTCGGCAGCCACGAGGCCCTTGTAGGCATCGGCATCGCCCATCAGGAAGTCGCGCCGCTCGGGCTTCCATTTGTCGTAGGACAGCCGGACCCAGGTGGCACCATAGCCTTTGAGCGCCTCGAAGTACGCTTGGTCAGGCGGGAGTCGGTTGAAGCTGTTGCCACCGTGACGTGGTGTGTCCCAGAAGTCGATAAGGTCGGCGGCCGTGATAGGCAAGCTGGTCAGCGCGAGGGCGCTGGCGAGTATCCAGTGGCGCATGCGAAGGTTCTCTGGTCGGTTGAGAAGCTCGCGAGCATACGCCTGCCTTGGCTGGGAAACCGTTCAGGTACGTTGCGGAAAGTTGCAGGATGATGCTGGCAATACCGGCCCCATCGCCGGCAAGCCGGCTCCCACCAGGCCTGCGCTGATGTCGCATCTGTGGGAGATTCTATGGTTGTGGGCAAGCCGGCTCCCACTGGTGCAGCGCCAACCACACCCTGTGGGAGCCGGCTTGCCGGCGATGAAGA
>NZ_JADLJL010000056.1 GCF_015680235.1 Pseudomonas guariconensis | reverse complement strand
GGCCCCCCCCGCGCGCCGCGGGGCCCCCCTGGGCGGGGGGGGGGGGGGCGGCCCGGCGATGGGCTGCAACGCAGCCCTGCTACCTGAGCCAACTGCCTACGTCACCCTCAGGGCAACTCCGACTCCACCCGATCCCGCCCCGCCTGCTTGGCCGCATAGACCCCGGCATCGGCCCGCAACAACAACGCATCCGCACCCTCTCCTGTTCGCCACCCCGCTACGCCGAAACTCGCCGTCACCCGCCCTACCCCCTCGACCGCCACATTCCGTACCCCCTGCCACAACTCCAGCGCCAACAACCGCGCCTGCTCGGCATTGCTTCCCGGGCACAACACCATGAATTCCTCGCCGCCCAGGCGACAGAACACATCCGTGCGCCGCAGCCGATTGCCGATCCGCTGGCACAGGCTGCGCAGCACATGGTCGCCCACCGCATGCCCATACTGGTCGTTGATATGCTTGAAGTAATCGATGTCCAGCATGATCACTGCCAGGTCCAGGCCATCGCGTTGCGCCCGCTCCAGCTCATGCTTGAGCCGCTCCTGGAAATAGCGGCGGTTGTGGATACCCGTCAGGGAATCGGTGACCGACAATGCGCGCAGTTCCTCCTCCACCCGCTTGAGGTCGGAAATGTCCGTCAGGTAGCCGTGCCAGACCGTGCAGCCGGCATCGTCGACCTCCGGCGTCGCCTCCCCGCGGACCCAGCGCAGGCCCGCCTTCGGCAGCACAACCCGGTACTCCTCGCGCCAGGGCGCAAGATGCTCGGCGGAATAACGCACCGACCTACGCACCCGCTCCAGGTCGTCCGGGTGGATGCGCTCGAACACCGCCGAGGCGTCCTCGCGCAGCACCTGCAGGTCGATCTCGTAGATGTCGCGCAGCCCTTGGCTCGCGTAGGAAAAGCACGAGTGCCCGTTGGCGTCCTGCCGATACTGGTAGATACCGCCCGGCACTTCGGCACTGAGCTTTTCCAGGAGCCGGTCTCGCGCCGCCAGCGCCTCATGCACCCGGCGCCGTTCGGTGACATCGATACAGATCGCCAAGTACCCCACCCACAAGCCCTGCTCATCGAGCACGGCGGTCACCAGCATGTTGGCCAGCAGGTGGCTGCCATCCTTGCGTACCAGGGTCCACTCCCCTGGCTCGCTGTCACCCTCCTGCACCGTTTCGGCGAACATCGCCTGGCCGCCGCCGAAATCACGCCCATAGCGCTGGCGCAAGGCATGGGCGCGCTGGCTCAGTTCCTCGGGCGGAACCAGGTCCTCCAGGCGCAACTGGCCGATCGCCTCGCTGGCCGAATAGCCCAGCATGCGTTCGGCACCGGCATTGAACGTGCTGACCACGCCCCTGAGGCTGGTGGCGATGATCGCCACCTGGGTGGCGGCATCCAGCACGCTGCGCAGCTGGTTGTGGGTATCGCGCAGGGATTGTTCACTGACGCGCAATTCGGCGGTGCGCTGCTCCACCAGGCTCAGGGCGCGCTGACGCTGGCTGAACAGGCTGTAGAGCAAGGCGCTGAGCAACAGGCTCAACAAGCCGCCCAGCAAGCCGACGGCCACCGCGGCGGAAGAACGGTTGGCCTGGAGGAAGGCCAGGCTGGGGCGAATGTCGAGCGGGTAGTGGTGGTCCGCCAGGTGCAACAAATGGCTGCTGGCCAGGGGTACCGGGGCGATCGGGTTCTGCGAGTCGAACAGCACCTCCGGGCCCTTGCTCCCAGAAGCATCGGTGATGCGCACCACCAGGTTGTCCTCCTCCGTCGGCGGCAGGCCTTCGGCGATCAGGCGTCGCATGCTCAGCAGCGCCATCACGTAGCCAGCCGGCAGGCCGTCGACCACACCCTCGGCGAATACCGGCGCCACCACCAGCACGCCTCGTGCATAGGCCGGTTCGACATTGATCATGTCCAGCGGCGCGGAAACCGCCATGCTGCCCGGCGACTGGGCGCGAATCAGCGCCGCCTCGCGCACGGGCTGGCCGCGCAGGTCCAGGCCATAAGGCTGCCCCTGCAGCGAGGCTGCCTGGGTGTAGAGCACCGGGTAGTAATAGTCGCGCTGGGCGGCTGGCTGCCAGTTGCCCTGCTCGTCCTGGTCGCGAATCTGATAGTCCTGGCCCAGCCACGCCCTGGCCCGGCGCTCGAAGTCACCCCGCTGGCCGGCATCGACCCGTGGCGCCCAGGAATAAGCCTGGGTGCGGTACAACAATGGCCGGGCATAGCCGTCGAACTCGAGCGGGGTGATCTGGGTGGAATAGCTGAAGAAGCGCCGCAGCCCGTCCAGGCGCTGCTCCTGGTCTTCGAAACGTTCGGCGATACGGCTGTAGCGTTCGTTGGCCAGCAAGTCGAAACGCTGACGCAACTGCTGCTTATAGAACGCCTGGGCAGCGATCACCAAGGCGGCGGTGAGCAGCCCGCCAGCGACCAGGGCCGCCAGCGCCACCGCCCACGCAGGCAATGCTTCGCGAAATACGCCAAGCACCTTCGCACGCACGCCACACTTCATAGAAGGATCTCACCACGTCAGCGTCCTGCGAATTGTCCAGCCCTTCGCTGAGTTATAGCTATTGGCCACTAGCCGCGCAACGTAGCTTGTCGCCTCAGCGAGCCTGAATGCGCCAGGCTTTGTGGATCCGGTTGTTACGGGCGAAATCCGGGTCCAGGGTCTGCGCGCTGATTTCCTCGACCGCATAACGCTCCACCAGCCCCGCGTCGAGCTGGAACTTGCGGAAATTATTGGAGAAATACAGCACGCCCCCTGGCGCCAGCCGAGCCATGGCCAGATCCAGCAGTTGCACATGGTCGCGCTGCACGTCGAACACGCCTTCCATGCGTTTGGAGTTGGAGAAGGTCGGCGGGTCGATAAAGATCAGGTCGTAGCTGTCGCGATTGCCCTCCAGCCATGCCATGACGTCGCCCTGCTCCAGGCGGTGGCGGTCGGAAAAGCCATTGAGCGCCAGGTTGCGTCGCGCCCAGTCCAGGTAGGTTTTGGACAGGTCGACGCTGGTGGTGCTGCGCGCCCCGCCCTTGGCCGCATGCACGGTGGCGGTGGCGGTGTAGCAGAACAGGTTGAGGAAACGCTTGCCGGCCGCTTCGCGCTGAATACGCATGCGCATCGGGCGATGGTCGAGGAACAGGCCGGTATCCAGGTAGTCGGTGAGGTTGACCAGCAATTTGACGCCGCCTTCGTTTACCTCGTGGAAACGGCCTTCAGTGCCCTGGCGTTCGTACTGGCGGGTTCCGCTCTGGCGCTCGCGGCGCTTGAGCACCACGCGCTGCGGGTCGATGCCCAGCGCCTGGGGAATGGCCGCCAGAGCGTCGAGCAGGCGCGCCTGGGCCTTGTCCGGGTCGACCGAGCGCGGCGCGGCGTATTCCTGCACATGCACCCAGTCCTGGTAGAGGTCCACGGCCAGGGCATACTCGGGCATGTCGGCATCGTACAGACGGTAGCAACCGACCTGCTCGCGGCGGGCCCACTTGCCCAGTTGCTTGAGGTTCTTCTGCAGGCGGTTGGCGAACATCTGCGCGCCCTCGGACAGGCGTGCCGGCTCACTGGCAATCGCCACCGGGCGGCGCGGCTCGCCTGCCTCAGGCTCGGCCTGGCGACGCTCGCCGGTGACGAACTGGTCGGGCTGGACCTTGAACAGCAGCAATTTGCACGGCAGCGCGCCGTTCCAGAACGCGTACTGCTTGTGGCTGCGAATGCCCATTCGCTTGCCCAGCTCCGGCGCACCGGTGAACACCGCCGCCTCCCACCCCAGGCAGGCCTGGCGCAGACGCTCGCCAAGGTTCTGGTAGAGGTAGAGCAGGCTCGCCTCGTCGCCCAGGCGCTCGCCATAGGGCGGGTTGCTGATCACCAGGCCTTTCTGGTTCTGGTCCGGGCGCGGCTCGAAGCTGCCCACCTCGCCCTGGTAGATCTTCACCCAGTCGCCCAGGCCCGCACGCTCGACGTTGTTGCGCCCCGGCTGGATCAGCCGCGGGTCGGCCTCATAGCCGCGGATCCACAGTGGCGGCTTGGCCAGCCCCACCTGGGCGCGGGCCTGGGCCTCGTCATGCACTTTGCGCCACAGCGCCGGCACATGGCCGAGCCAGGCCGTGAAGCCCCAGCGTTCGCGCTTGAGGTTAGGCGCGATGTCGGCAGCGATCATCGCCGCTTCGACGAGGAAGGTGCCCACACCGCACATGGGGTCGGCCAGGGCGCCACCTTCGGCGGCGATACGCGGCCAGCCGGCGCGAATCAACACCGCCGCAGCCAGGTTCTCCTTCAGCGGCGCAGCGCCTTGCTGCAAGCGGTAGCCACGTTGGTGCAGGCTGTGGCCGGAGAGGTCCAGAGACAGGATCGCCTCGCCACGCTCCAGGCGCAGGTGCACGCGCAGGTCTGGGTCGATCTTGTCCACCGAGGGGCGCTGGCCTTCACGGTTGCGCAGCTTGTCGACAATGGCGTCCTTGACCTTCAGGGCACCGAAGTGGGTGTTGTCGATACCCGAGCCGTGGCCACTGAACTCCACCGCCAGGGTGCCGTCGGCCATCAGGTGGTCCTGCCAGTCGACGCCATGGACGCCGTCGTAGAGCTCGTCGGCGTTCTTCATGGAGAAGCGCTTGAGTACCAGCAGCACGCGGTTGGCCAGGCGCGACCACAGGCACAGGCGGTAGGCGGTTTCCATGTCGGCCGAGCCGCGGATCGCCGAGGTGTGCTCGCGCACCTCTTCAAGGCCCAGGCCACGGGCTTCCTCGGCGAGCAGGCCTTCCAGGCCTTTGGGGCAGGTGAGATAGAGTTCGAAACGGTCCGACATGAGCAATCCAGAGCCTTGGGCTGGTTGAGTGACGGGCCGACGCATCGCCCCGCCTGAGTTTGCCCGGGCGCCCTTCCAGCAGGCGCTCGGGTGGCCTGCCCAACAAGAGCAGACCGGGCCACCTGATCGACGAGCCCATCGCGTCATGGCGAAAATGGGTTAGATCGTCAGGCAGTATGAAAATTTCCGGTGACGGGGTCACGCCTGTGACCCTTCGTCGCATTTCAAATTGTTACCGCACTTCACCGGCCCCCATGGCCAGTTGACCGCAAATAGGCACTAAACCCTGATCATAGCGGGCTCAACGACAAATCAGGTTGAGTCGCATTTATTTACTTATCCTCTGACCCTAGGAAAGGTTACGTCCTTATGACAAATCGATCATTCACACTGTGACTCGCTTTGGTTAGAACTGGCCTTAGGTTGTCTCGCAATGAGGCAACACCTTCCGCTCGCCACGCCGGCAGCGAGCGCAAACCGGCAGAACGATTCTGCCCGGCCTCGGAGAGGCCGACGGGACATTACAGTCAACAAGTGAGGGCAACACCCTATGAGAAGACTTAAGCGTGATCCGTTGGAAAGAGCATATTCACGTGGCTACCAGTATGGGGTCACCGGCAAATCCCGCGAGCTTTGCCCCTTCAACCTGCCGTCCGTACGCCAAGCCTGGATCAATGGCTGGCGCGAAGGACGGGGTGACAACTGGGATGGCATGACCGGCACCGCTGGCATCCAGAGACTCAACGAAAATCACGCCGTTGGCTGAGACGAGGACACTGAATTCGAGTCACCATGCGCGCCCCATCCGGGCGGCGGGCTGAGGCCCAGGGGCCCCCTCGAGGGGCCCTTTTTTATGCCTGTCCTTTTTATTGCCGCGGCATGGCCGCAATGGCGTCCACCGCCTCGCGGATCAGCGCAGGCCCCTTGTAGATGAAACCCGAGTAGATCTGCACCAGGCTGGCACCAGCGGCGATCTTTTCCGCTGCGTGGCGCCCTTCGGTGATCCCGCCCGCGGCAATGATCGGCAACTTGCCGGCCAGCTCAGCGGCCAGCACCTTCACCGTGTGTGTGCTTTTCTCCAGCACCGGCGCACCGGACAGGCCACCGGCCTCGTCACCGAACGGCAGGCCCTGGACGCCTTCGCGGCCGAGCGTGGTGTTGGTGGCGATCACCGCGTCCATGCCGGTTTCCATCAGCGCCGAGGCCACCAGGGCGGTTTCCTCGTCGGTCATGTCCGGGGCGATCTTGATGGCCAGGGGCACGCGCTTGCCGTGCTCGCTGGCCAACTGCTCGCGGCGCACCGCCAGGGCTTGCAGCAGTTGCTTGAGCGAGTCGCCGAACTGCAAGGTGCGCAGGCCCGGGGTGTTCGGCGAACTGACGTTGACGGTGATATAGCTGGCGTCGGCGTAGACCTTTTCCAGGCAGATCAGGTAATCGTCCACCGCGCGCTCGACCGGCGTGTCGAAGTTCTTGCCGATGTTGATGCCCAGTACGCCGTCATAACGCGCAGCACGAACCCGCGCCAGCAGGTGATCGACGCCCAGGTTGTTGAAGCCCATGCGGTTGATGATCGCCGTGGCCTCGGGCAACCGGAACAGACGCGGCTTGGGGTTGCCCGGCTGAGGGCGCGGGGTCACGGTGCCGATCTCGACGAAGCCGAAACCCAGCTGGGCGAAACCGTCGATGGCCGCGCCGTTCTTGTCCAGGCCGGCGGCCAGGCCGACCGGGTTGGCGAAGTTCAAGCCCATGACCGTTACCGGCAACGCCGCCGGCTGCTTGCACAGCAGGCCGTTGAGACCGAGGCGGCCACCGGCGCCGATCAGGTCCAGGGACAGGTCGTGGGAGGTTTCCGGGGAAAGCTTGAACAGCAGCTGGCGGGCCAGGGTATACATGGGCGGGCAAGACTCGCGGTGAGTGAGCGGGCGATTATAGCCAGCGCGCGGCCCGGGCGACAGGGGCGCTGGCACATGGGTTGCTTCATCGGGTACAGGCAGACTGCTCCGCACCGGCGAGGAACCCCTTGAACACAGCATTCCCCACAACACCCCTGGCCTGGGTCAACGGCAGCGATGCCCCCGAGAAAACCTGCCTGGACATCGGCTTCATGGCCCTGACCGACTGCGCGCCGGTCGTAGTGGCCGCCACCCAGGGCTTCGCCCAGTTGCAGGGCCTGACCCTCAACCTCAAACGCCAGGCCTCCTGGGCCGGGCTGCGCGACAAGCTGGTCAGCGGCGAACTGGATGCCGCCCATTGCCTGTACGGCCTGGTCTACGCCGTGCACCTGGGCCTGGGCGGCATACCCAACCATGCCATGGCCGTGCTCATGGGCCTGAACCAGAACGCCCAGGCCCTGAACCTCTCCCCGGCCCTGCAGCGCAAAGGCGTGACCAGCCCCGAGGCATTGTCGCGCCTGGTGCACCAGCATGGCGCACGCCTGACCTTCGCCCAGACCTTCCCCACTGGCACCCACGCCATGTGGCTGTATTACTGGTTGGCCAGCCAAGGCATTCACCCGCTGCAGGACGTGCGCAGTGTGGTGGTCCCCCCCGCACAGATGGCCGCCCACCTGCAGGCCGGGCGTATCGACGGCTTTTGCGTCGGCGAGCCCTGGTCGGCCGATGCGGTGGCCAAGGGCTTGGGCTTTACCTTGGCGACCAGCCAGTCGATCTGGCCGGACCATCCGGAAAAAGTCCTCGGCGCTACCCGCGCGTTCGTCGAGCAATACCCCAACAGTGCCCGAGCGTTGGTGAAGGCGGTCCTGGCCGCCAGCCGATTCATCGAGCAAAGCCAGGAAAACCGCCGGAGCACGGCCCAGCTGCTCAGCGGCAAGGCCTACCTGGATACGCCCCTGGGCAGCATCGAACCACGACTGCTCGGCGATTACCAGGACGGCCTGGGCAACCAGTGGCACGACCCTCACGCCCTACGCCTGTTCGACCAGGGGCGGGCGAACATGCCCTACCTGTCCGACGGCATGTGGTTCATGACGCAGTTCCGCCGCTGGGGGCTGCTGCGCGAAGACCCCGACTACCTGGGCGTGGCCCGTCAGGTCCAGCAGTTGGGCCTCTACCACCAGGCGGCCGAGGCCATCGGCGTGCCCTGCTCCTACCCCCTGATGCGCAGCAGTCTGCTGATCGACGGCAGCCGCTGGGACGGCAGCGACCCCCACGGCTATGCCCGCAGCTTCCGCCTGCACGCCCTGGATGACACCCCTGATGCCCAGGCCCGCCTGTGAGGAGAACGGACATGCTGCGAATCCTGCTGATCGATGACACCGAACGAAAGGTCGGTCGCCTCAAGGGCGCCCTGATCGAGGCGGGCTTCGAGGTGATCGAGGCCGCTGGCCTGACCATCGACCTGCCCACCTGCGTCGAAACCGTGCACCCGGACGTGGTCCTGATCGATACCGAGTCACCAGGGCGGGATGTGATGGAGCAGGTGGTGCTGGTCAGCCGCGACCGTCCCCGCCCCATCGTGCTGTTCACCGACGAGCACGATCCAGGCGTGATGCGCCAGGCGATCCAGGCCGGGGTCAGCGCCTATATCGTCGAAGGTATCCATGCCGCGCGTCTGCAGCCGATCCTCGACGTGGCCATGGCCCGCTTCGAGAGCGACCAGGCGCTCAAGGCCCAACTGCTGGCCCGGGACCAGCAGTTGGCCGAACGCAAGCGCATCGAACAGGCCAAGGGCCTGTTGATGAAAATGAAGGACTGCAACGAGGAACAGGCCTACACGCTGATGCGGCGCCAGGCGATGAGCCGCCAGCAGAAGCTGATCCAGGTGGCCGAACAGATCATCGCCATGCACGAGATGCTGGGCTAGCTGCAGCCCTGCGCTGCCTGAACCGCCATTGGCCAGGTTTGCGTGATCCTGAGCGGGCTTGTCCCGCGATGGGCTGCATAGCAGCCCTAATTGGCCCGGCTCTTGCTGAGTACACCCCACAGGTAGCCAACGGCGGTTGCCACATTCCCCGACAAAGACGTCGCTCCCCTTCCACGCCAGTGGACCGGGAAGCGGCGTCTTTTTCGTTCCGGCCCTGCACAACCAGGGCGTGACTAGCGTTGCAAGCCGCGCGAGGTGTTCGATGAATACTAGCTTCTGGAAATCCGGGCATGTGCCCACCCTGTTCGCCGCGTTCCTGTATTTCGACCTCAGCTTCATGGTCTGGTACCTGCTGGGCCCTCTGGCGGTGCAGATCGCCGCCGACCTCGGACTGAGCGCACAGCAACGGGGCCTGATGGTGGCTACGCCGATCCTGGCCGGCGCAGTGCTGCGTTTCGCCATGGGCCTGCTGGTCGATCGTTTGTCGCCGAAGACTGCCGGGGTGCTGGGCCAGGTGGTGGTGATCGCAGCCCTGGCCTGCGCCTGGCACCTGGGTATCCACAGCTATGAACAAGCCCTGCTGCTGGGCGTGTTCCTCGGTTTTGCCGGCGCCTCGTTCGCCGTTTCCCTGCCCCTGGCCTCGCAGTGGTATCCGCCTCAACACCAAGGCAAAGCCATGGGCATCGCCGGCGCGGGTAATTCCGGCACAGTGTTCGCCGCCCTGCTGGCCCCTGCCCTGGCTGCAGCCTTTGGCTGGAACAACGTGTTCGGCTTCGCCCTGCTGCCCCTGGTGCTGACCCTGGCCTTGTTCGTTCTGCTGGCGCGCAATGCACCGCAACGGCCCAAGCCCAAGGCCATGGCGGACTACCTCAAGGCCCTGGGCGACCGCGACAGCTGGTGGTTCATGTTCTTCTACAGCGTGACCTTCGGCGGCTTCATCGGCCTGGCCAGTGCTCTGCCCGGCTATTTCAGCGACCAGTACGGCCTGAGCCCGGTCACCGCCGGCTACTACACGGCCGCCTGCGTATTCGCCGGCAGCCTCATGCGCCCGCTGGGCGGCGCCCTGGCCGACCGCTTCGGCGGGATCCGCACCTTGCTGGCCATGTACAGCGTGGCAGCCATCTGCATCGCCGCCGTTGGCTTCAACCTGCCCAGCGCCGTGGCCGCCCTGGCCCTGTTCGTCAGCGCCATGCTCGGTCTCGGTGCGGGCAACGGCGCGGTATTCCAATTGGTGCCCCAACGCTTCCGCCAGGAGATCGGCGTGATGACCGGGTTGATCGGCATGGCCGGCGGCATCGGCGGGTTCCTCCTGGCCGCAGGGCTGGGAGCGATCAAGCAACACACCGGTGACTACCAACTGGCCCTGTGGCTGTTCGCCAGCCTTGGCCTGCTGGCCTGGTTCGGCCTGCACGGCGTCAAGCAACGCTGGCGCACCACCTGGGGCTCTGCGGCCGTCACTGCAGCGCGGGTCTGAGGAGATGCCATGAGCCTGCAGTTGAGCTTCGCCCAAGCCACGGCCACCGGCCCGCGGGCCGAAAATCAGGATGCCCTGCGCCTGGTCACGCCCGCTCCGGAACTGGCCGCCAGCAAGGGCTTCCTATGTGCACTGGCCGACGGCGTCAGCCAGTGCGCCGACGGCAGCCTGGCCGCGAAGGCCACCCTGCAGGCGCTTGCGCTGGATTACTACGCCACCCCCGCCACCTGGGGCGTGGCCCAGGCTCTGGACCGCCTGCTACTGGCGCAGAATCGCTGGCTGCGCGCCCAAGGCAAAGGCCAACCGCTACTGACCACCCTCAGCGCACTGGTCCTGCGCGGGCGTCGCTTCACCTTGGCGCATGTGGGTGATTGCCGTGTCTATCGTTGGCAGGCCGGCCGCCTGCACTGCCTGAGCGAAGACCACGTCTGGGACCAACCGGGCATGCAGCATGTGCTCAAGCGCGCCCTGGGCCTGGACCAGCATCTGCTGGTGGACTACCTCGAGGGCGAGCTGCAGGATGGCGACTGCTTCGCGCTCCTCAGTGATGGCGTCTGGGCCAGCCTGGGCGACCAGCGCATCCGCTCGGTACTGCATGACCAGCCTGACCTGCAGGCAGCCGCCGACACCTTGGTGGCCACGGCCCATCGATGTGGAAGCCAGGACAACGCCAGCGCCTTGCTGGTACGTGTCGACCAACTGGGCTCGACCAACCTCGGCGACACCCTGGCACAACTGCAGCAGTGGCCGGTGCCTGGGTTGCTGCGCCCCGGCCAGTCGCTCGATGGCTGGCAAGTCGAGTCATTGCTGTCGCGCAGTCGTCAGTCCATGGTGTACCGGGTGCACGACAGCCACGGGCAAGCCTGGCTGCTCAAGACCTTGCCAGCGGACCTGCATGCCGAAGCAGGCGCCACCCAGCGCCTGT
This sequence comes from Pseudomonas guariconensis, assembly GCF_015680235.1. GTDB lineage: Bacteria > Pseudomonadota > Gammaproteobacteria > Pseudomonadales > Pseudomonadaceae > Aquipseudomonas > Aquipseudomonas guariconensis_A. Next base: position 3,936 of record NZ_JADLJL010000056.1, on the reverse strand, counting down.
TGCTGGAGGAATGGTTCCTGCGCCGGGTCGCCGGGCGGCATTTCCCTGAAGTGCACAGTGCCAGCCAGCGCCAGCACCTGTACTACCTGATGCGCGAATACCCAGGGCAAACCCTGGCGACGCTGTTTGCCGAGCACGGGCCGCTGCCCCTGCAACGCTGGCTGGAGGTGGCGCGCCAACTCCTGCAGGCGGTCGGGGCGCTGCACCGACGCAACCTGCTGCACCGGGACATCAAGCCGGACAACCTGCACCTTGGGCACGATGGCCAGGTGCGGCTGTTGGACTTTGGCCTGGCCTATTGCCCAGGGCTCTCCGAAGACGCGGCGCACGAGCTGCCCGGCACGCCTTCGTTCATCGCACCGGAGGCGTTCGAAGGCGCCCAGCCCGGTCCACAGCAGGACCTCTATGCGGTCGGGGTGAGTTTGTACTTCCTGCTCACGGGGCATTACCCGTATGGCGAGGTCGAGGCATTCCAACGGCCCCGGTTCGGCGCAGCGGTCGATCCGGCACGCTACCGGCCGGATGTGCCGGCCTGGGTGCAGGGGAACCTGTTGCGGGGCGTGGAGCGTGACCCTGCGCGGCGGTTCGAGACGGCTGAGGAATGGTTGCTGGCCTTCGAGCGCGGGGACCGGGACGAGGCGCCCAAGCGGGCCCGGCCGCTGCTGGAGCGGGAACCGTTGAAGGTCTGGCAGGGGGTGGCGTTGTTGTCGTTGCTGCTAAACCTGGTCTTGCTGGTGGCATTGCTCAAGCAGTGAGACACCACGGCACTGCGGCTCACACAGCGGGACGTGTCTGCAGCGCTGCAGCCAAAAAAAGAAAAACCCGGCCGAGGCCGGGTTTTTCATGAAGCATCAAACCAAATTACTTGGCTTGGGCTTCGACCTGAGCTTCAACGCGACGGTTGATAGCGCGGCCTTCTTCGGTGGCGTTGTCAGCAACCGGACGAGTCTCACCGTAGCCAACCGAGTCGATACGGGTCGATTCAACACCGTACTGCTGGGTCAGGACTTCCTTGACAGCATTGGCACGACGCTCGGACAGCTTCTGGTTGTAAGCATCCGGACCAACGGAGTCGGTGTGACCTTCAACGGTGGTGGTGGTCTGCGGGTACTGCTTCATGAAGTCAGCCAGGTTCTTGATGTCGCCGTAGCTGTTTGGCTTGACGACCGACTTGTCGAAGTCGAACTTGACGTCCAGCTCAACGCGTACGACTTCGGCAACAGCCGGGCAGCCGTCGGCGTCAACGGTAACGTTGGCCGGAGTGTCAGGGCACTTGTCGACGTTGTCGCAGACGCCATCGTTGTCGCTGTCGGAGCAGACTTCGGCAACAGGAGCCGGAGCAGCTTCAGCTTGCTTCGGGCTACCGCCGAAGTTCATGCCGATACCAACGCTCGGGGCCCACTCGGTGTCGCCCTGGTCGATGTTGTACTGAGCTTCGACGCCAGCACGGGCGTAGAACATGTCGGTGATGTACCACTTGGCGCCAGCGCCAACGTTGGCGAAGGTGGAGTGGTCACGACCGCCACGGCCGGTCTGGCCCAGGCTCTGGTGCGAGAAACCAGCCGAAACGTACGGACGGATAGCGTCGTACGGGTTGTTGAAGTGATAAACGGCGTCCAGGGCGGTGTTGGAGCCCTTGATGTTCTTGCCGTCTTCGCCACGAGCGTTGTGAACTTCGTCGTAGCCCAGACGCAGTTCGACGTCGTCGGTCAGGAAGTAACCGATCGAGCCACCGAACAGGTTGCCGTCGTTCTTGAAGTCGCGCTGGCTGTCGAAGAACTCCTTCTTGTAGAAGATCTCGGTCTCGACGGCGCCTTGACCTTGTGCCAGAGCGCCAAACGAAGTGGCGGCTACAAGCGAACCAATGGCCAAGCCCAAGGTGTTTTTCAATTTCATCCGTTAAATCCCCATCTGGTGATAGTTAAGCAGTCCCACCAACATCCGGGGGACAACTCGACGGCAAGTCTAGCAGAACTTGCCGGTTGGTTAGAGAGATTTACAAGCCACTAAGTTTCAGTGAGCCCTGCAAATTTCTCCCTAAGCTTGTCGAGCGCACGTTTGTAGCGCATTTTCGTGGCGCTCAGGCCCATGTGCATGATGTCCGCGATCTCCTGGAATTCCAGCTCTGCGACAAATCGAAGCACCAGGATTTCCCGGTCGATCGGGTTCACGTGCACCAGCCATTTATCCAGCCCACCTTTTTCTTCGGGCTTCGGTGCCTTGTCCTCGGACGCCTCTTCGACAGGGTCCAGGCTCAGGGCATCCATCAGCCTTCGTTTGCGTCGCTCCTTGCGGTACTGGGTAATGCATTCGTTGTAGGTAATGCTGTAGAGCCAGGTCTTGAACTTGGACTTACCCTCGAAGTTCTTCAGGCCGTACAGCACTTTGAGCATCACTTCCTGACAGACATCGTCGGCATCCCGGTCGTTCCCCAGGTAACGTGCACAGACGTTGAACAGGGTCCGTTGGTAGCGCCGCATGAGCTCCTCATAGGCGCGGGTTACGTGAAACAGCTCCTCATGCGAACGCGCCACCAACTCCTCGTCAGTGAGTGCTCGGGGGTCATAGCGCATGGGCGGCGAATGAACTTTATTCAAAACGGATCTGGCCGACAGTCGGGTCAATGTCGCCGCTCGGCCCCGTGGGCCAGTTTTCGCGGCGGCATACATTAACAGCTTTTGTGCGGTTAGCGGCTATTGACTCGCTGCTCGAGCAATTCACGATTGGACAACGACACCAGTTCGCCATCATCGGTCAGCAGGGTCGTCTTGACCGTACCGATCTCCTCGATCTGCCCTTCGACCTCGCCAATACGCACCTGCTGGCCGACTTGATAGAGTTCACGCACGTAGATTCCCGCCAGGATCTGCCCGGCAATTTCCCGGCTGCCCAGGCCCATCGCCAGCGCAACGGCCAGACCAACGGTAATCAGGCCGATGACGATCACATGGTTGAGCAGGTCGGTCTTGACCTCCAGCTGGCTGATCGCTACCGAGATGCTGATGATGATCACCAGGCCCTGGGCGATACGCCCGACCCCGGCGGCATACTCCAGGCCCACCCCTTCGGCGGCGCCGCGCACCAGGCCATTGACCAATTGCGCCAGGAGCACGCCGGCCAGCAGCACCAGGGCCGCGCCGAACACCTTCGGCAGGTACAGGGCGAGCATGTCGAGGGTCGCCGACACCCGCTCCAGGCCCAGGGATTCTGCGGCCGAGACCAGGAAGATCAGCAGCACGAACCAATAGACGATCTTGCCGATCAGGGTGGAAATGGGTACCTGGATGCCGACCCGGCTGAGCATCTTGGTCAGGCCGGTGCCGCTCATCAGGCGGTCCAGGCCGAACTTGGCCAGCAGCTTGGACAACAGGGTATCGAGCAGCTTGGCCACCACGAAACCGAGCAGCACCACGACCAGGGCGCCGAACAGGTTGGGGATGAAGTTCGCCACCTTGGTCCAAAGGGCGGTCATCGCGGTGACCAGGCTCTGGGTCCAGAGATCGAGTTCCATATTCAATCGGCCTTATCAGCTTTTCTGCCAGCGGCAGGGTTGCGGCGCACCGGCGCGACATGCGCCGAGCCATTGTTCACGGCGATCATCAGCGCCTGGCTCCAACGGCCGAGCAAGCTGAACAGATCACCCGCGCCGACCTGGCGGTTGGCGGTCTTGAGGACGCGACCCAGGCAAGCGGCATCGTCACGGTCCTGGCCGGACGGCGATGCCTTGAGCAGGTCGCGCAAGGATTCTTCAAACGGATCGTGCATGGGCACCTCGCGTGATGTCTGTCAAAGACGAGGGCTCGGGACGATGGGTCACACCCGGATGTGGGACGAATGTTTCAAAATGCATAGCTGGCCGCCATTCCCCATCGCGGGGCAAGCCCGCTCCCACAGGTTCGGCGCCACTTGAAGGGATGCACCGAACCTGTGGGAGCG
>NZ_JADLJL010000055.1 GCF_015680235.1 Pseudomonas guariconensis | reverse complement strand
CACCCTCCGCCGCGGGCCTTCGGGGGGGTGGGCCCCGCCCATAACCTCCGGGGGGGCGGGGGGGGGGGCTATCGCGGGGCAAGCCCGCTCCCACAGAAAAACGCATCACTATTTGAGTTTGCACGCCCTTTGTGGGAGCGGGCTTGCCCCGCGATGGCGTCAGGGCGGCAAACGGATCAACAGCGGCTCCTGCTCCTCCGGCTTCGGCTGGCTGCCCAGCAGGCTGTCCTCGACTAGCCCCGACAGGTAGTAGACGCCCGACATCGCGCCGCTCTGGCGGTTCTCCATCAGGTCCTGCCATTCTTCGTTCAGTGCCACATTCAGGATCACCCGCAATTGTTCGACCATCTGCGGGTGTTCCTGATCATGGGTGACCATGCCGTACCCCGCCACAGCGACCGAGATCAGCGTCCCGGCGGCCTTGCCCACGGCCGCTGCGACGGCACTGGCGATGCCGCGGGGCGCCAAGGTGGAGCCGAGCTTTTCACTGGCCCGGTTGGCCACCGACGATAGCCCGGCCTGGGTCTGTCCGGGGGCTTTGGCGGCCTGCCGGTGCAGGTGTTGGCGCAGGGCCTGCCAAGCCGGTTGCTGGTCCAGGGACTTGGCCCTGAGCAATTGATAGAGCGTGGCGTCCCGTGCCGCTGGTGGGCCCAGGGCGATGATTCTGATGCGGTTGAGCCGCTGGCTGACCTGGTCGGGTGGGGCGTTGTAGCGCTGGATGATGGTGGGCAATTGCTGGCCGAACAGTTGCAGGTACAGTTCGCTGGCGCGGTCACGGATCCCTTCGGGGTTGATCTGCTCGGCCACAGGTTCGATCACCCGACGGTGATACTGTTCCTGCAGGTACAGCGCCAGGCGCCGTTCGGGCGGCTCGGCGCCATCGCCGCTGTTCATCTTGTACCAGGCCACCTTGAGCGTCAGCCACTGCTGGGTCCAGTAGCCAGTGAACCATGGGATGAAGTCGCTTTCGGTGCGCTGTTGCACCTGGTCTTTCCATACCCGCATGGAGCGCCGGGCATAGTCGTTGGCCGAACCGGTGGCGGCTACCGATGCCTCGATCAGGTCTTGATCGATGCGTTGCCAGATAGCTGGCGTAAGGACCGCCGGTGGCGGCGGGGCAGGCGGGCGCTTGCCGGCGCACCCGGCCAGCGACAGGCAGAACAGCACAAGCAGGATGCGCCGGTTCACGCGGCTGGCCTTCCTGGATAGAGAGGGAGTGGTTATCCGAGTATAGGCACGATGTTCCCGCTCCCACAGGGCCTATGCACCTGTACCCTGATCCAGGTCCAGCTTGGCTTCCAGATGATCCAGATGGTCATGCATCAGCGCCAGCGCGGCATCCACGTCGCCGTTTTCCACGGCGTCGATGATCGCCGCGTGTTCCTGCCAGGCGCAATGGTCGCAGCAGGGGGATTCGTAGCGGGCGATGATGAGCGACGTCATCGGCACCAGGCCATTGAGGAAGCGGGCCAGGGGCGCGTTGGCGGCCATCTGCGCGAGCTTGAGGTGGAACTCGCCACCCAGGCGGATTGCCGTGCAGCGCTCGCCGCGTTCATGGTGAAGGCGCTCGCGCTCGACCAATTGGCGTAATTGACGGATCTGCGCCGGGCGTGCGCGTTGGGTGGCCAGGCTGATCAGCGTGGTCTCGGCCAGGCGTCGGGCGCTGAGTACCTGGCGGGCCTGTTGCGGGTCAGGGGTGGCCAGGTGCGCGGTGTGGCTGGGACGCTGGACCACCACCTGCTGGTCCGACAGGCGTCCCAACACCCGGCGGATCACCGTGCGGCTGACGCCGAAGGCATTGCCCAGGGCCTGCTCGGGCAGGGCGCTGCCCGGAGGCAGGCGTTGCTCGAGAATGGCATCGAACAGGCGGGGGTAGATCTGCTCGGCCGAAAGGCGGGTCTCGCCGCTGGCGAGCAGGGCAGGCAGGCAAGGGGAGGCGTGGGCACAGGCGGTCATGGTCGCGCTCCTTGGGTCATTGACCCGAATGCTCATCGGGAATGTTCAGTTCGATGCCCATGCGCTGGCCTTCCTCGAGGATATGCCGGCGCATCTGGGCACTGGCCTGGGCGCTGTTCTTGTCGCGGATGGCACGCACCACCGCTTCGTTTTCCTTCAGCCGAGCGGCCAGGTGTTCGGGCGAATTGCGCAGCATCTCGGTGCTCTGCTTGAGGGCATTGCCGGTCTGTTGCACCACGCTCTGGAAGATCGGGTTGGTGGTCAGGCCGAACAGCGCCTCGTGGAAGGCAATATAGGCATTGACCCCGGCCTCGCTGTCGCCTGCCTCCAGCGCTTCGCGCATATCCATCAGGGTCAGGCGCAGCTGGCCGATATCCTGGCTGTTGGCCGATTGGGCGACCAGCCCGACGATGAATGGCTCGAGGGTGTAGCGTAGCTCCAGCACGTCGGCCAGGCTGGCTGCAGCGACGGTTTCGACGGTCGGTTCCTGGGCGGCGGCTTCCATGTCGAGCACCAGCACGCCCTTGCCCGGCATCGAGCGCACCAGGCCCAGGGTTTCCAGCACGGTCACCGCTTCGCGCAGGCTGGGGCGGCTGATCCCCAGCTGTTCTGCCAGCTCGCGCTGGCCGGGCAGCATTTCGCCGCTGCGCCACTGGCCGCTGGCCAGGGCCTGGCGGAGTTTTTCCACCACTGAGTTGACGACGGTTGATGAGCTGATCACGGTTCGCTCCATGGTTACAAATTACAGCGTGTGCAGTGCAGCCGACGCATCGCGCCGGCTGCGGATATTTCAGAATTCCTGTTGATGGGCCTGGGGCGGTTGTTTGCGAGGCGTGGTAGTGAAGCCCGGCTTGCCGGACAGCACGTTGTTCGCCCGCTCCATGTCGATGTCCTTTTCCCAGCGGGCGATAGCCACGGTGGCCACGCAGTTGCCGATCAGGTTGGTCAGCGCCCGGCCGATGCCCATGAACCAGTCCACGGCCAGCACCAGCACCAGGCCTACCACCGGAATGGCCGGTACCGCGGTCAGGGTGGCGGCCAGGATCACCAGGGCCGAGCCTGGGATGCCATGGGCACCCTTGGAAGTCACCAGCGACACCAGCAGGATAGTCAGCAGGTCGGTCATGGCCAGCGGCGTACCGGTGGCGTTGGCGATGAAGACGATGGCCAGGGTCAGGTAGATCGAGAAGCCATCGAGGTTGAACGAGTAACCGGTAGGGATCACCAGGCCCACAGTGGAACTGCCGATGCCCAGGTGTTCGAGCTTGCGCATGATCTGCGGCAACACGGCGTCGGAGGAGGCGGTGCCCAGGACGATGGTCAGTTCTTCACGCAGGTACTTGATGAACGGCAGCAGCTTCAAGCCCGACAGACGCATCACGGTACCCAGGATGATCAGCACGAAGCCTGCGCAGGTCAGATAGAAGAGCGCCACCAGGCCGCCCAAGTGCTGCAGCGACTCCAGGCCGTACTTGCTGGTGGTGAAGGCAATGGCGCCGAATACGCCCAGCGGGGCCAGGCGCACGATCATGCCCATGATGCGGAACACCACATGGCTGAGCTCGTTGATAAGCCGCGAGATGCCGGACGCCGATTCACCCACCAGGTTCAGGGCACTGCCGAACAGCACCGAGAACAGCAGGACCTGGAGAATATTGTTGTCAGCGAAGGCGCCGATCACGGAGGTGGGGATCAGGTCCATGAAGAACGCCGTGGCGCCGTGGATGTGCTGGCCGCGTTCGGCCAGGCTGCTGGCGTCGGCGCTGGAGAGTTGGTCCAGATGGATATTGGCGCCGCTGCCGATGCCGCTGGTGAAGGCGAACACCAGGCCGATCACCAGGGCGATGGTGGTCAGTACTTCGAAGTAGATCACCGATTTCAGGCCGATGCGCCCGACCTTCTTCAGGTCGCCAGCGCCGGAAATGCCACTGACCACCACACAGAACACGATCAGGCCGATGAGCATCTTGATCAGCTTGATGAACCCGTCACCCAGGGGTTTGAGCTGCAAGGACACTTCGGGGAAGCTGAGGCCGCAGGCGATGCCGAGGGCAAGGCCCAGCACCACTTGGAGGAAGATCGAACGCGAGCACCATTTGAGCATGGGAGGGATCTCTGGTCGGTGTCCTTGCTTCGGTGCCGGTGAGGGCGAAAGAGCGCAGGACTTAATTATTGTGGTCTTACCGGTTTGTTCAGCGCCCGTTCATAAAACGCCGATTTTTTACATTTTGCAAGCAATTTTGGCCTTACCGGTCTGACCAGTTGAGTCGCGTCCAGGGAACGGCAGGTTGGCCCTGCCATTGCGGGGGGTGTATGGCAAAGGCTTCTCCTTTGATGGCGGGACAAGTCGGGCCGCCGCTTCCCCAGTGATCGTGCCGGATCACAGGGGCGAGCGTGGGCAGGATTGTCCTGCGAGGGGGTGTCGCGCAACGCCGGGGCGTCACTGGCGCGGCAGATAAGCCTCGGCCATGGCCTCGGTGAGTTGGCGAAGCAAGGCCGCATCGGCTTCATGGCGCGTCGCCAGGAGCAGTTCACCGGCCCGACGATAAAGGGCATCTTCGTTGCGATAGCGGTTCGAGACCAGGTCGATGCGCTGCAGGATGCCGTCGCGCCGCCAGGGGACATCGGGACGTTCCCGTTGCAGGGCTTCGATGAAGGCGTCCGGTACCGCAGGGCCTTCATAGGCGCTGACTTCGCCTGCTTCACTCAGTGCATCGAAATACACACTGGCGCCGTTCCAGGCATCGCCCAGGCGCCTGAAATCCTCGGGATGCAGGCGCTGCAGCCAGGCTTGCCAGAATGGCTGTTCGCCGGCCCATTGAACGATGGCTTGAGCGGTGGCTTGCGCTTCTATCCCTTGGGCCAGGCGCTCCAGGGTGGCCGGGCTCAGGCGCGCCAGGTAATCGAAGCTGATTTCGCTGGGTTGGGGGGGCAGCCCCAGGCGTTGCAGCAGTCGCATCCTGGCATGCAAGGCCATTTCCAGTTCATCGAGCAGGAAGGTCGGTTCGCTCAGCTGCGCGTCGCTGATGTCATCCTCGGCCTGCAGCGGCGGGGCTTCGTCCGCGGCGGTGCCTTCGAGCAGCGCCCTGCGCCTGGCGACGCGGGCGTCATAGACCTTGCCAATGCGCTCATCGAGCAGGCGCTGGCGCAGCAGGGAACTGACGATGACCACGGCCATCGATTCGCTGGCCTCGTCCGGGGCCGCCTGCAGGACTTGCTGCCATACCAGCACTTCGGTCTCGACCTGCTGGAACAACAGCGTAGCCTGGTCGACGCAACCTTGGGCGGCTTCGTTGATCAGCCCGATCACGTGTTCCTGCACTTGGGCCTGGCCCCAGCGTTCGTTACCCACTGCTTGCTCTCGGGCGGTCAGTTGTTCGAGGATCGTTTGCATGCGCCGGCGCATGGTGCCTGGGCTGTTGTGGTAGTCCTGGGTGTCTTCTAGGCGATGGAACAGGTCGTACAGAGGCTGCCATTCAGGCGCTTCGAATGTATCGGAAATATGCGCGCGCAGAGGTTCTGGAAAATCGGTCAGCCAGCCAAGCACATTGGCTTGGGGCGCCGTGGGCAGGCCTGCGTCATTCAAACGCTGCAGGGCAAGGGCATCGAACGGGTTGCTCTGGAACGAATGGTACATGCCGGCTTCGCGCGCCCTTATCGCCGCCGCGAAGGTCGTGTGTTGTAGTGCGGGGGCGTCGTGCAGTTGGTTGTTGCTGAGGTCCACGGCGCGCAGCACCAGGGGCTGTTGGTTCATCAGCTCTGGCAGCCCGACCGGCCAATGGGCGATGCCGGTGCATTCCAGGTCGAGCCGTTGCAGGTGGGTCCAGCCGGTGAGGTCGGGCTCAAGGTCCAAGGGGTTATCGTGGAGAAACAGGATGCGCAGTCGATCGAGGCCGGCCAGTGCGGCGCGAGAGGCTGGGGTCAGGGTGATGTCGTTCTGGCCCAGGCTCAACTCCTCCAGGGCTGGCCAGCGCTGCAGCGCCCGGAAGTGTTGCTCCTCGAACAACAGTTCATTCATTTCCGCTTGCAGCGCGCGTAGTTGCGTAAGTTGCGCCAGACGCTCCAGGGCGGTTGCCGGCAGGTCAGCGACCGCAGCGGTGAGGTTCAGGGCGTGCAGGCGCGTCAGGCGGCACAAGATCGCCAGGTTGGACTCGCTGTTCATGTCCAGGTTGTTTTCCGACAGGTCCAACGACCTCAGCTGCTCCAGTTCGCCCAGCTGTGTCGGCAGCAGGGTCAGGCCATTTTCGGTGAGTTCCAGTTCTCGCACCCCGGGGAACGCTGTCAGAAATGCACCGAGGCTTTCATTGCCTGCGCGCCACAGGCCGGTGATGGTGAGTTGGTGCACGTAGGGCAATTGCACGCCAAGGATTGGCAGGGCGCCGACATGTTCGCCATCGAGACTCAGCCTCACCTGGTCCAGGCCGCCGTTGGGATGGTTGTTTTCCCGCCGCCATGCCTGGCGGACCCGTTCTGCCAGGGCCTGACGTGCGGCGCGCTGCTGCTCGACCCGGTCAGCGGCCACCGCTTGTGTATCCTGGACCCAGGCCTGCAATGCCCCGTCGAGCTGGCGGTACTGTTGCTGGAGCTCGTGCATCAGTTGGCTGAAGGCGACAGGGTCGTTACCGGCCTGCTGGCGCAGGCGGGTACGCAGGTTTTCCCGGTCATTGTCCAGATTGGCGGGAAACAGCTGGTCGAACACTTCATCCGGCGTCTGCAAACCCTGGCCTCGACCGCTCAGCCGATAGCCGATGCGTTGGTCGCCGGGCAGGCGTGTCGGCAGGCGGTACATCGGGCGAACCGGAGATAGGCCCAAATCGCGCGCGGCCTGCTGGCGATCCTCGGTCAACCGCTCGAGCAACCGGTCGCGCAGGGCATCGGGTTCATGGATGTTAATGCCGAGCGCATCACGTTCGCTGTCGGGCAAGGCCTGGAGGATGGCCTGGAACAGGTTTGTAGGGCCGGATAGCGCCTCTGCGTTCTGATCCAAGGGCTGATAGCCGCTGTCCAGACGCACCAGGGTCCTGGTCGAAGTACCCGCTTGGCCTGTCTCGCCCAGCAACTGGCCGTTGACACGCTCGGCGTGCAATTGCAGGTGGATTTCTCCGGTCCAGCCAGACAGGCGCTGGAGTGCTGCCAAGACCAACATGTCGCGGTCGGCCATGGCGCCGTTGGCGCGGTAGAAACCCACCAAGGCGCGATTGATGCGAGCCTCACGCAAGTACAGCCGTGCCGTTTCGCTCAAGGACAGCGGCAGGCGGCCGGTGCGTTGCAGCGCTCGCAGGTCTCGAGATTGCGCCCGGTCGAGGATTTCGCGACGCGCATGGCGGCCCAGTGCAGGGAAATCCCGCATCAGCAGTGCCTCGCCAGGGCGACCAGCAGGCACGGCGTGGTCAGCGCCAAATGCTTCGAGGCTGTCGAGCAGCAAGGCGGGCAACGGCAGACGATCGGTGAACACCTGGCGCAAGGTGGCATCGTCGTAGCCGCTGCAACGCAAGGCCTGGGCGAGGGCACTTGTATCCAGGTCGGCAGCGGCTGGGCCCAGGCGTCGGAGTAATTGATCCCTCGACCAGGACAGGGGGCGTTCATGGTCCAGTACCCAGGGCCCTTCCATGGTGCCCCGTAGCATGGGTTGATGGCGATGCCCGGCCGCCCGGGCCAATCGCCATTGACCATCCGGCGCAGGTTCGACCGGATAGCTGTGGCCCTCCCGCGCCAGCCATTGGCGCGACCGCCATGCATAGAGGCCGTCGCGCGGTGCGGCCTGCGTCGGGCGGGGCCTGGCAAAGGGTTCAAGGCCGCCATGCCAGAGTCGTTGCTCGTCGCCGTGTCCGATCCTGTGCCAATCGTGCAAGGCGCCTTCGGGCAGGCTGAAATGGACTGCCGCACCCAGCGCCGCCACTTGGGCGAGGTTCTCGAACACCTCGAACAGGTGTCCGATCGCCGCATCTGCATCACCCTCATTGGCGGCATGCACACCTTCGAGGAACTCATCGACCAACTGAGCGCCGCCCACCACCAACATGAGTTCACCCAGCCCCGGCACGAAGAAACCGGCCACATTCAGCACCGACAGGCCCACGCTGAGCCACTGTTCGAGGTGTTCGAGCTGGGCCGCGGCATCCCGTTGCGCGACCGGCACGGCGATGGCGGCCGCATCGGCGAGCATACGTTGGACCTGGATACGTGCGCGTGCCGTGAAACAGTCATCCGACCAGCGCGTGGCCGCCAAGGGTAGGCGTGCATTTTTGTCCAGCGTCGCCTGCCAGAGGTCGCGAGGGCTGGGGAACATGCGCTTGAGCCAGCTGAAGGTGTCGCCTTCCTCGATCACGGGGGGAATGGTCTGCACGCTGGCGTAGGGGTAGTAGGGGTACAGGGTCTTGCGCAGCCGGAAGGCGAGCGCCGGGCGTTGGGTATGGCTTGTGTAACGGCTGAAGAACGCCCGCTCGCTGTCTTTCCAGAGCAATCGTGTCAGGGCTTTACCGGCAGCCTTCAGCGAAGGGTATTGACGCAACGGCTGACGCGGGTGCCCAGGCAGGTAGAGAAGGCAGGGCTCGATGTCCTCCAGTGGCTCCCGGCGGATCAGCAGCGGGCCATTGAGCGGTATTTCGAAGAGGGTCAGGTAGCTGCACGCCAACGGGGCAGGTTTGCCTTCCTCATCGAGCAGAAAACGATCGCCCGCCAGGGCGGCATCGGCCAGCGCACGCCCATGGGCGTCGATATGCCCCTGCAATTGGGCGTGGAGCGTATCGGCAGCGAAGGCTGCGCGGTCCTGCTCGCGCAACAGCCTGTGAAAGTCCGCTGTGGCGACATGGTCGCAGAGGTGATTGCGGTATCGCTGCCCCAGGTCGAGGTTGCGCACGCCTTTCACGAACCGGGTGCTGTCCAGTTGCATTGGGGCCTGGTCAGCGCTGGAAAAGTACAGTTCGACCTGGGCGTCGCTGTCGAAATTCTGCAAGGCCGCCTCTAGCCAGGATTGGCCGCCTTTGTCACGGCTAGTACGCAGCCACCCTTTTTCGACGGTGGGCAGTTCACGGTCGTCGAACCAATGAACCATCGCATCGTCCAGCAGCGGGCGGCAGAAAGCCTCGATCGGCTGCACCTGCGCCAATACTCGTTGGACGTGTCGGGTGGCGCAATGGCTGTCGCGGACCACTTGTTCCAGTTGCTGGCGCTGCGCCGGTGTGGCGGCTTTCAGCCAACTGGGCATGCGGGTGTCGATGAATGCGAGATGGGAAGTGCTCATGGCTGGACCTCGGAGGAAGGAACAGCGAGCCTAGTGAGGGGGAGGAGGGCGGTTGGGTTAGATAGATACCGCAGGGATTGTTGGGGCTACTGTACAGCCCTTTCGCGGCACAAGGCCGCTCCGACATAGGGCGCGTAAGCCCATGCGGGAGCGGCCTTGTGCCGCGTAACAAGGCCGGCAAGCGGCCAATCGCCTTACTTGTGCAGCTCTTCGGCTGCGTAGAGCGTGTTTTCCAGCAAGCAGGCCCGGGTCATCGGGCCGACACCGCCTGGGACCGGCGTGATCCAGCCCGCGCGGGGCAGGGCGGTCTCGAAGACCACATCGCCGACCAGCTTGCCATCTTCCTGGCGGTTGATGCCGACGTCGATGACGATCGCACCTTCCTTGATCCACTCACCCTTGACCAGGCCCGGCTTGCCGGCAGCGACCACCACCAGGTCGGCACGGCCCACATGGCCGGCCAGGTCCTGGGTGAAGCGGTGGCAGACGGTGACCGTGCAACCGCCCAGCAGCAACTCCATGGCCATGGGACGGCCGACGATATTGGAGGCGCCGACGATCACTGCATTCATGCCGTACAGGTCCTGGCCGGTGCTCTCGAGCAGGGTCATGATGCCCTTCGGGGTGCACGGGCGCAGCAACGGGATGCGCTGGGCCAGGCGGCCGATATTGTAGGGGTGGAAGCCGTCGACGTCCTTGTCCGGACGAATGCGCTCGAGCAACAGCGAGGCATCCAGGTGTTCCGGCAGGGGGAGCTGCAAGAGGATGCCGTCGACGGCCGGGTCGTCGTTGAGGCGGTCGATCAGGTCGGTCAGGGCTTGCTGCGTGGTCTCGCTGGGCAGGTCGTAGGCCTGGGAAATGAAGCCGACCTCTTCGCAGTCCTTGCGCTTGTGCGAGACATAGACTTGGGAGGCGGGGTCGGTGCCGACCAGGATCACCGCCAGGCCCGGCGTACGCAGGCCTTGCTGGCGACGCTCCACGACACGTTGAGCGATCTGCTGGCGCAGGTTGGCGGCGATCGCCTTGCCATCGATTAGGTGTGCAGTCATAGACGCGTGATTAACCATCGAGAAGGGAACATAAATGAGGGCGCATTCTCGCACGACACGGCCCGAGGGCAAAGGCGGGTGGTCGGCCAAATCCTCTAACCCCTTAAATAAACTAAATTTTTTTGAAAAAAGTGTTGACGACCTGCCGGCTCGTCTATAACATTCGTCGCACTTGTCGGGCAGAGCCTAGCACTGGTTAGCAAGGTCAGGCAGAATAAGCGGATTTGTTAGCTTGTTCGGTACGGCTGAAAAGTTGATTTGCAATCGTAACAGAAAGCAGATTGAATATGCGCCCGTAGCTCAGCTGGATAGAGCATCCGCCTTCTAAGCGGATGGTCGCAGGTTCGAGTCCTGCCGGGTGCGCCATTAGGCAGCTTTGGCACAGCAAGTAACGCAATACCGCAATATGGTGGGCGTAGCTCAGTTGGTAGAGCGCTGGATTGTGATTCCAGTTGTCGTGGGTTCGATTCCCATCGTCCACCCCATATTCTCGAAGGCGCCTTGATTGTATAATCTGGCGCCTTTGCTTTAAGTGCTCCACGCGGACGTGGTGAAATTGGTAGACACACTGGATTTAGGTTCCAGCGGCGCAAGCTGTAAGAGTTCGAGTCTCTTCGTCCGCACCATCCATAGTTTCGCCCATTGCGCGAAACGCCCAGAAAAAGCCGCCTAGAGCGGCTTTTTTTGTGCGCGCGTATCAGCAACGCCCCCTCGCTCTGCCAGCTAGCTTGCAATCCACTGGTGGCGCCCCAATAAAAGCTGATAGATTTCAGTCGGTTGAAACACCGGCCAAGGGGTCGGCAGAGGAATCGCCATGATTGCAAAAGAAGCCCGCCAGGCCCTGGCATTGCAACGCTTCGCGCAAGCCAACCCGCAGTTGCTCGAGGAGATCCGCGGGCTGGATGAGCGCGAGCAGGCCCAGCAGATCCAGTGGGCGTTCGAAGATGCGGCCGATGAGCAGGGGGTCGAACCCTGGGAGCTGGCCTTGCAGCTGATCGCTGAGAACCCCGAGCAATTGCAGGCCATGCGCCTTGAGGTGCACCGTGAGGTTGCCGAGGCGCTGGGCATGAGCTGGGAGGAGTACTGCCAGTTCAACGAGGTCGATGACCAATAAGTGCCTGCTTTTATATAGCTGCATTTGTTTAACAAGTTTTTACAGCCTGCGCGAGGTGCGATTACCGCCGCGCAGTACCGAACCGCAAAGCGCCCGACGGCACGCCGCCTGGGCCTTTCAAGGAAATCGACCGGCGTGCTTTCCCGTCGTCCAGGGTGGGGTGACTTCTGGTGCGTGAGTCACTAGAATGCTTGCCCTTGATTCTGGAGTCGGGCAATCGCCGGCTAACGTCTGTGCAACGAGGAATATCCATGCAAGTTTCTGTTGAAAACACTTCCGCTCTCGAGCGTCGCATGACCATCGCCGTTCCGGCCGAGCGCGTCGAGAACGAAGTCAACAAGCGTCTGCAACAGACTGCCCGTCGCGCCAAGGTTCCAGGCTTCCGTCCTGGCAAAGTGCCGATGAGCGTGATCCGTCAGCGTTATGAAGACGCAGCCCGCCAGGAAGCCTTCGGTGACCTGGTCCAGGCTTCCTTCTACGAAGCCGTGGTCGAGCAGAAGCTGAACCCGGCCGGCGCCCCTGCCGTCGAGCCGAAGTCCTTCGAAAAGGGCAAGGACCTGGAATTCGTCGCGATCTTTGAAGTCTTCCCGGAATTCACCGTTGGCGGCCTGGAGTCGATCAACGTCGAGCGCCTGAGCGCCGAAGTGGCTGACGCCGACCTGGACAACATGCTCGAAGTGCTGCGCAAGCAGAACGTGCGCTTCGAGGCCGTCGAGCGCGCCGCGCAGAACGACGACCAGGTCAACATCGATTTCGTCGGCAAGATCGACGGTGAAGCCTTCGCCGGCGGTTCGGCCAAGGGCACCCAGCTGGTGCTGGGCTCCGGCCGCATGATCCCGGGCTTCGAAGACGGCCTGGTAGGCGCCAAGGCAGGCGAAGAGCGCGTTGTCAACGTGACCTTCCCTGAGGACTACCAGAACCTGGACCTGGCCGGCAAGGCCGCCGAGTTCACCATCACCGTCAACAGCGTCTCGGCTCCTCAGCTGCCTGAGCTGAACGAAGATTTCTTCGCCCAGTTCGGCATCAAGGAATCGACCCTGGAAGGCTTCCGCGCCGAAGTTCGCAAGAACATGGAGCGTGAGCTGCGCCAGGCCATCAAGGCCAAGGTCAAGAACCAGGTCATGGACGGTCTGCTGGCCGCCAACCCGGTCGACGTGCCGAAAGCCCTGCTGGAAAACGAAGTCAACCGTCTGCGCGTGCAGGCTGTCCAGCAGTTCGGTGGCAACATCAAGCCTGAGCAACTGCCGGCCGAACTGTTCGAAGAGCAGGCCAAGCGTCGCGTGGTCCTGGGCCTGATCGTCGCCGAAGTGGTCAAGCAGTTCGAGCTCAAGCCGGACGAAGCCAAGGTCCGCGAAATGATCGAGGAAATGGCCTCGGCCTACCAGGAGCCAGAACAGGTCATCGCCTGGTACTACAAGAACGACCAGCAGATGAACGAAGTCCGTTCGGTTGTGCTGGAAGAACAAGTTGTAGATACTGTCCTGCAGAAAGCGACTGTGACCGACAAGTCGGTCTCGTACGAAGAAGCTGTCAAGCCAGCACAGGCACCTGCCGCCGCTGAGTGATAGGTCTTCTCTCGTAGGAAACCCCCACAAGCCAGCCTTCGAGCTGGCTTGTGCGTATTCAAGCCATGACTATTTGGGAGTGAGTGCAGGACATGTCCCGCAATTCTTATATTCAGCAGAGCTCCGACATCCAGGCCGCGGGCGGCCTGGTCCCGATGGTTATCGAGCAGTCCGCCCGTGGCGAGCGCGCCTACGACATCTACTCCCGCCTGTTGAAGGAGCGAGTGATTTTCCTGGTTGGCCCCGTAGAGGACTACATGGCCAACCTGGTGGTGGCACAACTGCTGTTCCTTGAAGCGGAAAACCCGGACAAGGATATCCATCTGTACATCAATTCGCCGGGTGGCTCGGTGACTGCGGGCATGTCGATCTACGACACCATGCAGTTCATCAAGCCGGACGTCTCGACCATCTGCATCGGCCAGGCCTGCAGCATGGGTGCCTTCCTGCTCGCGGCCGGTGCCGCTGGCAAGCGCCACTGCCTGCCGAACTCGCGCGTGATGATTCACCAACCGCTGGGCGGCTTCCAGGGCCAGGCGACCGATATCGAGATCCATGCCCAGGAAATCCTCAACATCAAGGCGCGCCTGAACGAGCTCTTGGCCTACCACACCGGCCAGGACCTGGAAACCATCAAGCGCGACACCGAACGCGACAACTTCATGAGCGCTGCGCGCGCGGCCGAGTACGGCCTGATCGACTCGGTCTACGACAAGCGGCAACTGGCGTCCTGAACCAAGGTGCCAGAGCGGGTGGGCGCTGAAAGCGCCTACCTGCGGACTTGAAAAAGCCCGCAATTGCCTTCATCTTGTGTTTCATGCCTACCGGATTGGATCGATCGAATGACTGACACCCGTAACGGCGAGGACAGCGGCAAATTGCTCTATTGCTCCTTCTGCGGCAAAAGCCAGCACGAAGTGCGCAAATTGATTGCCGGGCCCTCGGTATTTATCTGCGACGAGTGCGTCGACCTGTGCAACGACATCATCCGTGAGGAGGTGCAGGAAGCTCAGGCCGAAAGCAACGCGCACAAATTGCCATCGCCGAAAGAAATCAGCGGCATCCTGGACCAGTACGTCATTGGCCAGGAGCGCGCGAAGAAGGTGCTGTCCGTAGCGGTGTACAACCACTACAAGCGCCTGAACCAGCGTGACAAGAAGGGCGACGAAGTCGAACTCGGCAAGAGCAACATCCTGCTGATCGGGCCTACCGGCTCGGGCAAGACCTTGCTCGCCGAAACCTTGGCACGCCTGTTGAACGTACCGTTCACCATTGCCGACGCCACCACCCTGACCGAAGCCGGTTATGTGGGTGAAGACGTCGAGAACATCATTCAGAAACTGCTGCAAAAGTGCGACTACGACGTGGAAAAGGCCCAGATGGGCATTGTCTACATCGACGAGATCGACAAGATCTCGCGCAAGTCGGACAACCCATCCATCACCCGTGACGTCTCGGGCGAGGGTGTGCAGCAGGCGCTGTTGAAGCTGATCGAGGGCACCGTGGCCTCCGTACCGCCGCAGGGCGGGCGTAAGCACCCGCAACAGGAATTCCTGCAGGTCGATACCCGCAATATCCTGTTCATTTGCGGTGGTGCATTCTCGGGCCTGGAAAAGGTCATCCAGAATCGCTCCACCAAGGGTGGCATCGGTTTTGGCGCCGAAGTGCGCAGCAAGCAGGAAGGCAAGAAAGTCGGCGAGTCCCTGCGTGAGGTCGAGCCGGACGATCTGGTCAAGTTCGGGCTGATTCCGGAATTCGTCGGCCGTCTGCCGGTGCTGGCGACCCTCGACGAGCTGGACGAGGCGGCGCTGATGCAGATCCTCACCGAGCCGAAGAACGCCTTGACCAAGCAGTATGCCAAGCTGTTCGAGATGGAAGACGTGGACCTGGAGTTCCGCAGCGACGCGCTCAAGGCCGTTGCACGCAAGGCTCTGGAGCGCAAGACCGGCGCCCGTGGCCTGCGTTCGAT
This sequence comes from Pseudomonas guariconensis, assembly GCF_015680235.1. GTDB lineage: Bacteria > Pseudomonadota > Gammaproteobacteria > Pseudomonadales > Pseudomonadaceae > Aquipseudomonas > Aquipseudomonas guariconensis_A. Next base: position 282 of record NZ_JADLJL010000055.1, on the reverse strand, counting down.
CCTCGAGGGCGTGTTGCTCGACACCATGTACGAGATCCCTTCGCAGAAGGATGTCAGCAAGGTGGTGATCGACGAGAGCGTCATCGATGGCACGTCGCAGCCGCTGCTGATCTACGAAAACAGCGAGCCGCAAGCCAAGGCCGCACCCGACGCCTGAGTCGGCTAAGCCAAGCGCGCAAGAAAGGGGCCTACGCAGACTGTGTGAAAACCTAGCAATCTGCCCGGCCCTTTAAGAGAATGCTCCGTATCGAAAGATACGGAGCATTTTTCGTTATGGCTTAC
>NZ_JADLJL010000054.1 GCF_015680235.1 Pseudomonas guariconensis | reverse complement strand
AATCTCAAGGAGTTTTGCGTTTCGACTGCGTCGGAAGTGGGGCGCATTATAGGCCCCTGAAACGGCACGTCAACCGTTATTTTCAAAAAACTTCGATATTGCCGAAAAACAAAGCGGGGAGGCCTACCGGCCTCCCCGCTGCTTATATAGCTACCAGCCGCTCACAACACCCCAGCCCCTCGCAAGCGCTGTACCGCCTCGGCATTCATCCCCAACACCTGCTCCAGTACCGCATTGGTATGCTCGCCCAGCAAAGGCGGCGCCTGGCGGTACTCCACCGGGGTTTCGGACAACCGAATCGGGCTCGCCACCTGCGGCACACTTCCCGCCAGCGGGTGCGCGATATTCAGCGCCAAGCCACGGGCCAGCACCTGCGGGTCCTGGAACATTTGCGCCAGGTCGTTGATAGGCCCACAGGGCACGCCAGCCTTTTCCAGCTCGCTGACCCACTGGGCCGTGGTCTTGAACACCGTGGCCTGGCGAATCAGCGGAATCAACTCGGCACGATTGGCAACACGCTGTTTGTTGGTGGCAAAGCGCGGGTCATCCGCCCACTGCGGCTGCCCGGCCACTTCGGCGAACTTACGGAACTGCCCATCGTTACCCACGGTGAGGATGAAGTTGCCATCCGCCGTCGGGAAGTCCTGGTAAGGCACGATGTTCGGGTGGGCATTGCCCAGGCGCCGAGGCGGCGTGCCGGTGGTGAGGTAGTTCATCGCCTGGTTGGCCAGACAGGCCACCTGCACATCCAGCAGCGCCATATCGACATGCTGGCCGACGCCGGTCTGGTCGCGATAGGCGAGGGCAGCCAGGATCGCCACCGTCGAGTAGAGCCCGGTCAGAATATCGGTCAGGGCAACGCCAACTTTTATAGGGCCAGCGCCTTCTTCGCCTTCAGGTCGCCCGGTCAGGCTCATGAGCCCGCCCAACCCCTGGATCATGAAGTCGTAGCCCGCACGCTTGGCATAAGGCCCGGTCTGCCCGAACCCGGTGATAGAGCAATAGATGAGCTTGGGGTTGACCGCCTTCAGGCTCTCGTAGTCCAGCCCATAGGCGGCCAAACCACCCACCTTGAAGTTTTCGATGACGATATCCGACTTCGCCGCCAGCTCGCGCACCAGGCGCTGGCCGTCCGGCTGGGTGAAGTCGATGGTCACCGAACGCTTGTTACGGTTGGCGGACAGATAATAAGCCGCCTCGCTGGTGTTCTCGCCCTGGGCATCCTTGAGGAAGGGTGGCCCCCAGGAGCGGGTGTCGTCACCCGTGCCAGGGCGCTCGACCTTGATCACGTCGGCCCCGAGGTCGGCGAGGATCTGGCCGGACCAAGGCCCCGCCAGCACGCGCGAAAGGTCCAGCACCCGCAAATGTGATAGCGCGCCCATGGCGGACTCCTCCGATCAATAGAACGCCTGGATACCGGTCTGGGCGCGACCCAGGATCAGCGCATGGACGTCATGGGTGCCTTCGTAGGTATTGACCACCTCGAGGTTGACCAGGTGACGGGCCACGCCGAACTCGTCGGAGATGCCATTGCCGCCGAGCATGTCGCGAGCCATGCGTGCGATATCCAGCGCCTTGCCGCAGGAATTGCGCTTCATGATCGAGGTGATTTCCACCGCCGCGGTGCCTTCATCCTTCATCCGGCCCAGGCGCAGGCAGCCCTGCAGGGCCAGAGTGATCTCGGTCTGCATGTCGGCCAGCTTCTTTTGGATCAGCTGGTTGGCGGCCAACGGGCGGCCGAACTGCTTGCGGTCCAGGGTGTACTGGCGGGCGGTATGCCAGCAGGCCTCGGCCGCACCCAGCGCGCCCCAGGAGATGCCATAGCGAGCCGAGTTCAGGCAGGTGAACGGTCCCTTGAGGCCACGCACCTCGGGGAAGATGTTCTCTTGTGGCACGAAGACGTTGTCCATGACGATCTCACCGGTGATCGACGCACGCAGGCCAACCTTGCCATGGATGGCCGGGGCGCTCAGGCCTTCCCAGCCTTTTTCGAGGATGAAGCCGCGGATATCGCCGGCATCGTCCTTGGCCCAGACCACGAATACATCGGCGATCGGGCTGTTGGTGATCCACATCTTGCTGCCGGTCAGGCGATAGCCGCCGTCGACCGTGCGCGCCCGGGTGATCATCGAGCCCGGGTCGGAACCATGGTTGGGTTCGGTCAGGCCGAAGCAGCCGATCCATTCACCGGTGGCCAGCTTGGGCAGGTATTTCTGTTTCTGTGCTTCGCTGCCGAATTCGTTGATCGGCACCATCACCAACGATGACTGCACGCTCATCATGGAGCGGTAACCGGAGTCGATGCGCTCCACCTCGCGGGCAATCAGGCCGTAGCACACATAGTTCAGGCCGCTGCCACCGTACTCGGCCGGAATAGTCGCACCTAGCAGGCCGACTTCGCCCATTTCGCGGAAGATCGCAGGGTCGGTTTGCTCGTGGCGGAAGGCCTCCAGTACACGGGGCGCCAGCTTGTCCTGGGCGAACTGATAGGCGCTGTCACGGACCATGCGCTCTTCTTCAGTGAGCTGCTGGTCGAGCAGCAGCGGGTCGATCCAGTTGAAGCTTGCTTTACCGGCCATGAGCGAATTCCTCGAAATGTGGGAACGAAAATTTCTTGTGCCTTGATCCTAGGCCTGATCGGTCGCAGGGACAAACGAGGATTGCGCACGCTTTAGTGATATTTTGTCACTCCGAAATAGTGACAAAGCCGATATTCAACGCCTTAGAAGTGAGGTTCACGTACATGCGACGCAAGATCCCCAGCACCACGGCCCTGGTCTGCTTCGAAGCGGCCGCACGCCACGAGAGCTTCACCAAGGCGGCCCACGAACTGGCCCTGACGCAAGGGGCCGTCTGTCGGCAGATCGGCGGCCTTGAAGCCTTTCTCAATGTCGAGCTGTTCAGGCGCTCACGCCGCGGGGTGAAACTGACCGAGGCCGGGCTTTCCTACAGCCGCCAGGTGGCTGCGCAACTGGACGCGGTGGAGCGCGACACCTTGTCGGTAATGCGCCAGCAGGGCGCCAACGTGATCGAACTGGCCGTGGTGCCGACGTTCGGCACCCAATGGCTGCTGCCACGACTTAAGGACTTCCAGCAGCGTCATCCGGACGTCACGGTGAACCTCACCAACCGCACACGCCCGTTCCTGTTCGCCGACACAACCTTCGATGCCGCCATCTATTTCGGCGACGCGGACTGGTCCGGTACCCAATCCCATCGGCTGATGGGGGAAAACCCAGTGCCCGTATGCAACCCAACATTACTGGATGGGCAGGCCAGCCTGGAGGCACAGCGCATCGCCGAGTTGCCGCTGCTGCAGCAAACCACCAGGCCCTATGCCTGGCGACAATGGTTCGGCAACCTGGGCATGACCGTGGAGCGCGACATGACAGGCCCGCGCTATGAGCTATTCTCCATGCTGGCCCAGGCGGCTATGCATGAAATGGGCATTGCGCTGATTCCGCCGTTTCTCATCCAGCGCGAATTGGAGGAGGGCAGGCTGGTCATCGCCAACCGCCACGCCCTGACTAGCGCCAAGGCCTACTACCTGATGATTCCTGAGCGCAAGGTAGAGTCCGCCTCGCTTCGAGCTTTCCGCGACTGGCTGGTGGAACAGGCCGAACGCTATACCGCGACCCATCGGGACGATCTCCATTCCTGACCCTGTAGTCAATTATTTTAAACACCTACAGATATAAGGAATTGTCGCCAATAAACAAACTGTTCCTCCTTATCCGAAAAATGCACTCAAGCCTCCCAACCACGCGGCTTTCAGGGCTTATTTGCGACATCCACGAACGTATCCGCGCAACGCCTACAAAAAATTGCAAATTTTGCCGTAATCTCTGGATCGCCCGCATTTGACGGGCTGCTTTCGAATCGTTGCGACATACGGTCACAGGGTGACTTGTAGTTTTGGCTTCGTATCGCTCCAGAACCGGTTGAAGCCCCTTCGGTTCGTCTGCAAAATGCTCGGCCCGCCCGGGATTCAGGCGGGTTCGTTGCTGAACGGCCGCTCCAGATGCACCACCCGAAGTGCGCTGGTTTCAACAAAGACAAAAGGTCACCGCAGGAGACAAAGTCGTGCACATTGGTGTTCCTCTCGAGACGCAGACGGGCGAAACGCGGGTCGCCGCTACCCCGGAAACCATCAAGAAGCTGGTTGGCCAGGGGCATCAGGTCACCGTCCAACGGGGGGCAGGGCTCAATGCCAGCATTCCGGACAGTGCCTATGAAGCCGTTGGCGCCTCCCTGGGCAACGCCGCCGATGCATTCGGCGCGCAGTTGGTGCTCAAGGTAGTCGCACCCAACGACCAGGAGCTTGCCCAGATCAACAGCGGCAGCCTGCTTGTAGGCATGCTCAACCCGTTCAACAGCGAACTGATCGCCAAGATGGCCGAGCGCGGCATCACCGCCTTCGCCCTCGAAGCCGCGCCGCGTACATCGCGGGCCCAGAGCCTGGACGTACTGTCGTCCCAGGCCAACATCGCCGGTTACAAGGCCGTGTTGCTGGCCGCCCATCATTACCCGCGCTTCATGCCCATGCTGATGACCGCCGCAGGTACCGTGAAAGCCGCTCGCGTGCTGATTCTCGGCGCTGGCGTCGCCGGCCTGCAGGCCATCGCCACGGCCAAGCGCCTGGGGGCGGTGATCGAGGCCTCGGACGTACGCCCAGCGGTGAAGGAGCAGATCGAGTCGCTCGGCGCCAAGTTCATCGACGTGCCCTACGAAACCGATGAAGAACGCGAGTGCGCCGAAGGCGTTGGCGGTTACGCCCGCCCCATGCCGGCCAGCTGGATGCAGCGCCAGGCCCAGGCGGTCCACGAGCGCGCCAAGCAGTCCGACATCGTCATCACCACCGCACTGATCCCGGGGCGCAAGGCGCCAACGCTGCTCAGCGCGGAAACCGTTGCGCAGATGAAGCCCGGCGCAGTGGTCATCGACCTGGCCGCCGCCCAAGGTGGCAACTGCCCGCTGACCGTACCGGACCAGGTAGTGATGGAGCACGGCGTGACCATCGTCGGCCCGACCAACCTGCCGGCCCAGGTGGCTGCCGACGCCTCGGCGCTGTATGCACGCAACCTGCTGGACTTCATGAAGCTGCTGTTCGACAAGGACGGCGCGCTGGTCATCAACCTCGAAGACGACATCGTCGCCGCGTGCCTGATGTGCCGCGACGGCCAGGTCGTGCGCAAGAACGGCTAAGGAGCACGACAATGGAAGACATGCTGATTTCCCATGGCATCTACAACCTGATCATCTTCGTGCTGGCCATCTATGTGGGCTACCACGTGGTGTGGAACGTCACACCAGCCCTGCACACGCCGTTGATGGCCGTCACCAACGCCATTTCCGCAATCGTCATCGTCGGCGCCATGCTGGCTGCCGCCCTGACTGTAACCCCCGCCGGCAAGGTGATGGGGACCCTGGCCGTGGCCCTGGCGGCGGTCAATGTCTTCGGTGGCTTCCTGGTCACCCGCCGCATGTTGGAAATGTTCAAGAAGAAAACCAAGAACGAGGCGCAGAAGTAAGCATGAGCATGAATCTGGTAACGCTTCTCTACCTGGTCGCCTCGGTCTGCTTCATCCAGGCGCTCAAGGGCCTGTCGCACCCGACGACGTCGCGCCGGGGTAACCTGTTCGGCATGATCGGCATGGGGATCGCGATCCTCACCACCGTCGGCCTCATCTATAAGCTCGGTGCCGAGCTGGCGACCGCCGGCATCGGCTACGTGATCGTCGGCCTGCTGATCGGTGGTACCGCCGGCTCGATCATGGCCAAGCGCGTGGAAATGACCAAGATGCCTGAACTGGTCGCCTTCATGCACAGCATGATCGGCCTGGCAGCGGTGTTCATTGCCATTGCCGCGGTGCTCGAGCCGCAATCGCTGGGCATCGTCGCCAGCATCAGCGACCCGATCCCCACCGGCAACCGCCTGGAGCTGTTCCTGGGTGCGGCGATCGGTGCCATCACCTTCTCCGGCTCGGTGATCGCCTTCGGCAAGCTGTCGGGCAAGTACAAGTTCCGCCTGTTCCAGGGCGCACCGGTACAGTTCGCCGGCCAGCACAAGCTGAACCTGATCCTGGGCCTGACCACCATCGCCCTGGGCCTGCTGTTCACCTTCACCGGCCATTACAGCGCCTTCACCCTGATGCTGGCCCTGGCCTTCATCATGGGCGTGCTGATCATCATCCCGATCGGCGGCGCCGACATGCCGGTGGTGGTGTCGATGCTCAATAGCTACTCGGGCTGGGCCGCGGCCGGTATCGGCTTCTCGCTGAACAACTCGATGCTGATCATCGCTGGCTCCCTGGTAGGCTCCAGCGGTGCGATCCTCTCCTACATCATGTGCAAGGCGATGAACCGCTCGTTCTTCAACGTCATCCTCGGTGGCTTCGGTGCCGATGTAGACGCGGGCGCAGCTGCCGGTTCCAAGGAACAGCGCCCGGTGAAGTCCGGCTCGGCCGACGACGCCACCTTCCTGCTGAGCAACGCCGACAGCGTGATCATCGTCCCCGGCTACGGCCTTGCGGTGGCTCGCGCCCAGCATGCGCTCAAGGAGCTGACCGAGAAGCTGACCCACAACGGGGTGAACGTGAAGTACGCGATCCACCCGGTGGCGGGCCGTATGCCGGGGCACATGAACGTGCTGCTGGCCGAGGCCGAGGTGCCATACGACCAGGTGTTCGAGATGGAAGACATCAACGCCGACTTCGGCCAGGCCGACGTGGTGCTGGTGCTGGGCGCCAACGACGTGGTCAACCCAGCCGCGAAGAACGACCCCAAGTCGCCGATCGCCGGCATGCCGATCCTCGAGGCGTTCAAGGCCAAGACCATCATCGTCAACAAGCGCTCCATGGCCAGCGGCTATGCAGGCCTGGACAACGAACTGTTCTACCTGGACAAGACCATGATGGTGTTCGGCGATGCCAAGAAGGTGATCGAGGACATGGTCAAGGCAGTGGAGTAACGCGCCGCTTTCGGGGCAGTTTGTAGCCCATCGCCGGCAAGCCGGCTCCCACCTGTCCTGCGTTGGCCGTAGCTGTGGGAGCCACCTTGAACAACCCCCTGGAACAACCTTCCCGGGGGTTGTCGCATTCATGTGATCCAGATCAACGGCTCTATTTCCGCCCTTCGCATACGACCATGGTCGCGGGACGCCACCGGGTGAAATCTCTAGACTGCGCTGCAGTAGCTTCAGTAGCCCGAGATAACAATCCATGTACCGTGATCGTATCCGCTTGTCCTCCCTGCACAGCAAGGTAATGAGTGCGGCTGATGCCGCTGGCCTGATCCAGGACGGCATGACCGTCGGCATGAGCGGTTTCACCCGCGCCGGCGAAGCCAAGGCCGTGCCTCATGCCCTGGCCGAACGCGCCAGGCAATCGCCCCTGAAGATCAGCCTGATGACCGGCGCCAGCCTGGGCAACGACCTGGACAAGCAGCTTACCGAGGCCGGTGTCCTGGCCCGCCGCATGCCGTTCCAGGTGGACAGCACCCTGCGCAAGGCCATCAACGACGGTCAGGTGATGTTCATCGACCAGCACCTGTCGGAAACCGTCGAGCAGCTGCGCAACCAGCAGCTCAAACTGCCGGACATCGCAGTCATCGAAGCGGTGGCGATCACCGAACAAGGCCACATCGTGCCGACCACTTCGGTGGGCAACTCGGCCAGCTTCGCGATCTTCGCCAAACAGGTCATCGTCGAGATCAACCTGTCGCACAATGCCAACCTCGAAGGCCTGCACGACATCTATATCCCCACCTACCGCCCGACCCGCACCCCGATCCCGTTGGTGAAGGTGGATGACCGTATCGGCAGCACCGCCATCCCGATCGACCCGGCGAAGATCGTCGGCATCGTCATCAGTGACCAGCCGGACTCGCCATCTACCGTGCTGCCACCGGACCACGAGACCCAGGCCATCGCCGACCACCTGATCGACTTCTTCAAGCGCGAAGTGGATGCAGGCCGCATGACCAACAAGCTCGGCCCACTGCAGGCTGGCATCGGCAGCATTGCCAACGCGGTAATGTGCGGCCTGATCGAGTCGCCGTTCGAAGACCTGACCATGTACTCCGAAGTCCTGCAGGACTCGACCTTCGACCTGATCGACGCCGGCAAGCTGCGCTTCGCCTCAGGCAGCTCGATTACCTTGTCGACGCGCCGCAATGCCGATGTGTTCGGCAACCTGGAGCGTTACAAGGACAAGCTGGTATTGCGTCCACAGGAAATTTCCAACCACCCGGAAGTGGTGCGCCGCCTGGGGATCATCGGCATCAACACTGCGCTTGAGTTCGACATCTATGGCAACGTCAACTCGACCCACGTCTGCGGCACCAAGATGATGAACGGCATCGGTGGCTCCGGCGACTTCGCCCGCAATGCCCATCTGGCGGTGTTCGTCACCAAGTCGATCGCCAAAGGCGGTGCGATTTCCAGCGTGGTTCCGATGGTCAGCCATGTCGACCACACCGAGCACGACGTGGACATCCTCGTCACCGAGCAAGGCCTGGCCGACCTGCGTGGCCTGGCGCCACGCGAACGTGCCCGGGCGATCATCGACAACTGCGTGCACCCGGACTACCGCGCTGCGCTCAACGACTACTTCGACCGCGCCTGCCAGCGTGGCGGCCATACCCCGCACATCCTGCGCGAAGCACTGAGCTGGCACGAGAACCTGGAAGAAAGCGGGCGCATGCTTGCCAGCTGATCCTCAACTGTTCTGATTGCCCCCCTCTAGGAGCGGGGCTTGCCCCGCGATACCAGGGCCCACCCAATCGCGGGACAGGCCCGCCCCACAAAACAGCCAATCTCCTTTTGGATATCGCACGCCCCTGTAGGAGCGGCTTGCCCCGCGAACAAGGGCGAAGCCCTTGCCAGGTACCGCGCACCAGGGCGCCCCCAATCGCGGGACAGGCCCGCACCCACAAAACAGCCAGTCTGTTTTGGATATCTACAGAGGACCATCACAGTTTTTCAAATCAGCCCGAACATAAACCTTAAAAACTGTACTACTGTACCGGTAAATAACTGACTTTCCCGCCTCGCAAAATTCTTCGCAGCTCAAAAATGCACCAAATAGGTGCCGACCAGTACAGTTGCGCCAAATTCAAGTGCAACAGTCGGGTTAAACAGTTAACTGAGCCATCGCAATACATATGAACTGTATCTACTGTTCTGGACGACAGAGGAGGATCATTGGCATCAGTTAAATCACTACCTAATGCCGCCACAAGCGGAAGGATGACACATCATGGAACGCACCCTCAGTTCCGACCTGGTTTTTGAAAACAACGCTCAAGCCTCCCACGCTTCGCTGCCTCTGCGCGCCCTGTCGACCCTGCTGCTGTGGCAGCGCCGTGTCTCCAGCCGCCGTCAGCTGGCTCGCCTGGACGCCCGCCTGCTGGCCGACGCCGGTATCAGCGAGTCGCAGCGTTACGAAGAGCTGAGCAAGCCGTTCTGGCGCTAAGCCCGGGCTCGCTGGCCTCGGCCAGCACCCAGAATTCCTGAAGCCCGTCGCGGGAAATCGCGACGGGCTTTTTGTTTTCCAGGCGTCTGGCATGGGACTTACAGCTATTACCAATACAGTTTTAAAATTAGTAAATGCGCACCATAACAGTTACGCAAAAGCTGTCGCCGATGAGCTGCACCGCGCTGGCGCGTGATACGCTTCGTTTCAGCCGCTTGGCAAATACCGTGACGAGCCGAGCGACGTCCGATAACCAGAACTACTTCAAGACCCTTACGCAGGAGTCCACGACCATGTCCCGTAACCATTTCATCGGCGCCGCCCTGCTGCTGGCCCTGGCCGGCACTGCCAACGCCTCCAGCTTCGTCGTCACGACTGACGCGGTCGTGCGCGGCGTCGCCGCTTCCACCGACGCGACCTCCGACCTGTCCTCGTCCCTGAAAGACGACAAGATCGTCCAGGCCGCCCGTGACGATGCCGCCACCTTCGTCGGCAGCGAAGGCGCCATCCGCGGCGCCAAGCTGGAAAGCGCCTTCGTGCATATCCGCGAGCAGCAGCCAAGCCTGCAAGCCAGCGACGCGCAACTGGCCCAGGCAATCCTGGCGCTCTGATCCACGACGCGCTACCCCGCAAGTGCTGGCCTTGAGCGGCGCTTGCGGGTTAGCCTTCGCCACTCCCTGCCCAACGTCACTCGAAAGTCATGCGTTATCTGTTGCCATTGCTGTTCGCCTTCGTCGGCATGGGAAGCGCCCATGCGATGGATGTCACCACCCAGAGCCTGGTCGCCAGCGGTTATGTCACCAGCCAGGTGACCACCGCACCGTTCGATCGCAAATTGGTCGACCAGGCCCGTGACGATGCCGCGGCCTTCATCGCCACAGACGGCCTGATCCGTGGTGCACGCCTGCAGGCGGCCCTCAGTTCGCTACGTCGTGCCCACCCGCATCATTCTGTCGGCGACCTTGAACTGGCCGAAGCGATTCTCGTCCAATGAATACCCGTATCTTCCGGAGATGCTCCATGCGTAAACCGCTGATCGCCGCCGCCCTCGGCATGCTGCTGCTGGCAGACCTGGCCCAGGCACAGACCCTGGTGGCCACCAGCAATATCATCGTCCGTGCCTTTGGCCGTTCGATCGATTTCACCTCTGATACCACCACCTCCATTCGCGATTCCAAGATCGTGCAGCAAGCCCACGACGACGCGGCCAGCTTCGTCGCCAGCCGCGGCGAGATCCGGGGTGCCCAGCTCGAAGCCGCTTTCAATACCCTTCGCCAACGCGTCCCCGAAGCGCGCGACGCCAGCGATCAGGTACTGGCCGAAGCCATTCTCGCCCTGTGAAGCGCGTGCGTGCCTGGCTGCTGGGCTGCGCCCTGACGCTGCTCGGCACGCCCGCCCTGGCAGGTCTGCAGCTCGAGCTGCAGACAGCCGGCCTCGACCCGAAACAGCAACAGGCCACCCAGGCCCTGCTCGACGAGGCCATGGCGAAACTTCCGCCACGCTTCAAGCAGCAATTGGACCGGCGTATTCAGGTCAGCTGGCGCGAGGGTATGCCTGCCGATGCCTACGGCCAGGCTTCCTTGGTCTCGACGCTCGACCTTAACCGCCGCCTGTTGCCCGGCCTGGTCGATGGCAGCGCCGCACGCGAGCAGACCGGCCGCCCCCACGGCACGGTGCGCCAAGAACTGCTGGCCACGGTGCTCCATGAGCTGACCCATATCTACGACCGCGCGCGCCTGTGGCCTGCCGCCGAGCGCCAGCTGATCACCCGTTGCAAGCGCCAGCAAGGCAGCCTGGGCAGGATTGGCCTGCCACAACCGTGCCGTGGCCAGGCAGAACGGCGCTTCACCTTGAGCGATGACCCACGCTTGCTCGACCTGGCCGGATGGCCGCAGTACGTCGGCAGGCGCGGCGAGCGCGAACAGCACAACGGCCAATTCGTACGCAGCCCCGACAGCTACGAGCTGAGCAGCCCCAAGGAATACATCGCGGTCAACATGGAGTATTTCCTGCTCGACCCAAGCTACGCCTGCCGCCGCCCGGCCTTGAACCAATACCTGAGCGAGCACTTCGGCTGGGCACCGCAACACACCCCATGCGCCAGTGGCCTGCCGTTCCTCAACGCGGGCAGCGACTTCGCCCGCCAACCCTTGGGCGAGATTGACCCCGAGCGGGTCTACGAGGTCGACTATCTGTTGGCCGAGGCCAACCAGAACTGGGTCAGCCGCTGGGGCCACAGCATGCTGCGCCTGGTCATCTGCGCCCCAGGTCGGCCACGCGGCCCGGATTGCCGGCTGGACCTGGACCAGCACCTGGTGCTGTCCTACCGGGCCTTCGTCAATGACCTGCAGCTGTCCAGCTGGGATGGCCTGACCGGCGCCTACCCCTCACGGTTGTTCGTGCTGCCGTTGAGCCAGGTGATCGACGAGTACACCAAGACGGAGCTGCGCAGCCTGGCCTCGATCCCGCTCAAGCTCACCCGCCAGGAAGTGGAAAACGTGGTGCGTCAGGCGGCCGAGATGCACTGGAGCTACGACGGCAGCTACTTCTTCCTGTCCAACAACTGCGCGGTGGAGTCGTTGAAGCTGCTGCGCAGCGGCACCGGCAATCCGCGCTTCAACGACCTGGACAGCATCATGCCCAACGGCTTGCTGGAGGTTCTCAAGGGGCGCGGATTGGCCGATACGAGCGTGCTCGACGACCCACGCGAGGCCCTGCGCCTGGGCTATCGCTTCGACTCCTACCGCGAGCGCTACCAGGCCATGTTCGACGTCTTGAAGAAGCAGCTGCCGATCAAGCAGGACAAGGTCGAGGACTGGCTGGCCCTGGACGCCGAGGAGCGCCGCGCCTGGTTCCCACAAGCCGACCTGCGTACCAGCGCGGCCCTGCTGCTGCTCGAGCAGGCCAGCCTGCGCCGCCAGTTGCTGCTGGCCCAGGACGAAGTCAAGCAACGTTACCTCAATGCCGCGGCGCTCAAGGATGGCAGCATCGCCAAGGCCAACGAGACCTTGCAACAGATGCTCGCCAACAGTGGCTTCCTCAGCCGCCCGGCGGAGTTGCTGGAGGCCAAGGGCTATGGCCTGCCGCAGCCACAGGAACGCGAGCACCTGGAAAAGGTCAGCCGCGAAAGGCAGGCCCAATTGCTGCGCCTGAGCACCGACCTGGACAAGGAGGTGCGCGCGCTGTTGGAGCCTTCGCGAGCCAAGGAAATCGCCGCGGTCGAAGCCAACGTGAAGCAGATTGGCGAGCATCTGCGGGCGTTGCACAAGGCCGCCGGGGGGCTGCAACTGCCTTGAGCTTTCTGGGCCCCTTTCGCGGCACAAGGCCGCTCCTACAGGGCTTATGCAGGAGCGGGCTTGTGCCGCGAAAGGGCTGCGCAGCAGCCCATGTTCAAAGATGCTCCTGCACCTCCCCCGGCAGATCCTCATCCAGATGCAGCCAAGGCAAACGGCTGCTGGTCCAGATATGCCGCTTGGCCCGCACCCGCTCCGGGTGGTCCAGGGTCGCCACCGTCACATCGATACTCTGCGGGCTGCGTGTGGTCACCAATGCCACATGCGCCCCACAGTTGCCACAGAAGTAACGGCTGCAACTGGCCGGGGCGACATAACAGTCGGGCTTACCCGCCAACCACCGAAAACCTTCGCGGGGCAAGGTGAGCCAGGTCACCACCAGCCCGCCGCTGACCCGCCGGCAGATCGAGCAGTGGCAATGGGCGATATCCGTCAGCTCACCCTCCAGGCGATAGCGCAGGGCGCCGCAATGGCAGCCCCCCTCCAGTACGTTCGGCATCGACATGACCTCCGGTCGCCTTGTTCCAGGCGAAAGCTGGCTGAAAGGTTGCGCACATAGGATAGCCCCACTACCGGCAGCAGACCGGTCAGCCAGGGCACCCGGAATATTTCCGCGCCCGGCCCAATCAACAACAACAATGGTGATACCGATGTTTTCCTGTGCCCGCCTTTTCGCCGTTCCGCCCCGATTGCTCCCCGCGCAGCGCCTGACGCGCTGATCCGCCCGAGTCGACTTTCCTTTCGCCGCGCCACGCCTGGAGTACCGCCATGCTGACCTTCCTCGGCTTCGCCATGGTCATTTCGTTCATGTACCTGATCATGACCAAGCGCCTGTCGGCCTTGATCGCCCTGATCCTGGTACCGATCCTGTTCGCCCTGTTCGGTGGCTTCTACAGCCAAATCGGCCCGATGATGCTCGAAGGCATCAGCAAGCTTGCGCCCACCGGCGTAATGCTGATGTTCGCCATTCTCTACTTCGCCCTGATGATCGATTCCGGCCTGTTCGACCCGGCCGTGCGCAAGATCCTCAAGCTGGTCAAAGGCGACCCGCTGAAAGTCTCGGTCGGCACCGCGGTGCTGGCCTTGGTGGTGTCCCTCGACGGCGACGGCGCCACCACCTACATGATCTGCTGCGCTGCCATGCTGCCACTGTACAGCCGCCTGGGCATGAGCCCTCGGATCATGGCGGGCCTGATCATCCTGGCCGGCGGGGTGATGAACATGACCCCTTGGGGTGGCCCCACCGCCCGTGCCGCCAGCGCCCTGCACGTCGACCCTTCGGACATCTTCGTGCCGATGATCCCGGCCATGGTCTTCGGTGTGCTGGCGATCCTGGTCATCGCCTATATGTACGGCAAGCGCGAACGGGCCCGTCTGGGCGAACTCCATTTGCCTACCGACGACATCGACCACAGCGAAATCAGCGTCTCGCAGTTCCCTGAAGCACGTCGGCCGAAGCTGATCTGGTTCAACGGCGCCTTGACCGCAGCCCTGATGGTCGCCCTGATCGCCGGCGCGCTGCCGCTGCCGGTGCTGTTCATGATCGCTTTCAGCATCGCCATGATCGTCAACTACCCCTGCCTGCAGCAGCAAAAAGACCGCATTGCCGCCCATGCCGGCAGCGTGCTGGCGGTGACCGGCCTGATCTTCGCAGCGGGTATTTTCACCGGCATTCTGTCAGGTACCGGCATGGTCGAAGCCATGTCCAAAAGCCTGCTGGCCGTGATTCCAGACGCTCTGGGACCTTACCTGGCGGTGATCACGGCCATCGTCAGCATGCCGTTCACCTTCTTCATGTCCAACGACGCGTTCTACTACGGCGTGCTGCCCGTGCTCTCCGAAGCCGCCAGTCACTACGGCATCAGCCCGGTGGAAATGGCCCGTGCGTCGATCGTCGGGCAGCCGGTACATCTGCTCAGCCCGCTGGTACCTTCTACGTACCTGCTGGTGGCCCTGGCGGGTATCGAATTCGGCGATCACCAGCGCTTCACACTGAAGTGGGCAGTGCTCGTGTGCATGTGCATAATGCTCGCCGCGTTGCTGATGGGAATCTTCCCGTTGTTCAGCAGCCTATAAGGCAAACCCCACATCGCGATGCGCCCGACCGGGCGCATTGCCTCTATCACTCGAAGGATTACACATGGAATGGCTGACCAGCCCGGAAATCTGGGTTGCCTTTTTCACCCTCACCGCGCTTGAGATCGTTCTCGGTATCGACAACATCATCATGATCTCGATTCTGGTCAGCCGCATGCCCAAGCACATGCAGCCGCGCACCCGGATCTTCGGCCTGGCCCTGGCCATGATCACCCGCATCATGTTATTGCTGTCGATCACCTGGGTGATGCGCCTGACCGACGACCTGTTCGAGGTCTTCGGCCAAGGTATCTCGGGGCGCGACCTGATCCTGTTCTTCGGCGGCCTGTTCCTGCTGTGGAAGAGCTCCCAGGAGATCTACCACGGCTTGGAGGGCGAAGACGAAAGCCAGGACGAGCCCAAGGGAGCGGGCGGCAAGTTCTTCTACACCATCATCCAGATCGCCATCATCGACATCGTGTTCTCCCTCGATTCGGTGATCACTGCGGTCGGCATGGTTTCTCATGTACCGGTGATGATCGCCGCGATCATCGTCGCGGTCCTGGTGATGATGCTGTGCGCCGGCACCATCAGCGACTTCATCGACAAGCACCCGTCGCTGAAGATGCTCGCGCTGTCGTTCCTGATCGTGGTCGGTACCGTGCTGATCGCTGAATCCTTCGACGTGCATGTGCCAAAAGGCTACGTCTACTTCGCCATGGCGTTCTCCCTGGCGGTGGAAGCGATCAACATCCGCATGCGCACCGCCTTGGCGCGCAAGGAAGGCAAGGAGCACGATCCGGTGAAACTGCGCAAGGACATTCCGGGTCAATAAGATACGGAAGCGCAAACCAGAGGGCCCTTCCAGACTGTGTGAAAACCTAGCAATCTGCCCGGCCCTTTAAGAGAATGCTCCGTATCGAAAGATACGGAGCATTTTTCGTTATGGCTTACA
>NZ_JADLJL010000053.1 GCF_015680235.1 Pseudomonas guariconensis | reverse complement strand
CCCACAGGTACAGCGCAAGTCTCAGGGGCTGCGATGCACCTGTGGGAGCCGGCTTGCCGGCGATTGGGCCGTGCCGCCTGGATCCATTTGATATAAGATAACGCCCCTGTTTCCCCGCCCGCCTTGCCCCCGGAGTCCTTCATGACGGCCCCTGCCGAGCTCTCGCCTACCCTTCAACTGGCCTGCGACCTGATCCGTCGCCCTTCGGTCACCCCTGTCGATGCCGATTGCCAGGCCCAGATGATGAATCGCCTGGGCGCCGTCGGCTTCCAACTGGAGCCGATGCGCATCGAAGACGTCGACAACTTCTGGGCGACCCACGGCACCCAGGACGGCCCGGTGTTGTGCTTCGCCGGCCATACCGACGTGGTGCCCACGGGCCCGGTGCAGGCCTGGCAGCATGAGCCCTTCGAGGCGCTGATCGATGCCGACGGCATGCTCTGTGGCCGCGGTGCCGCGGACATGAAAGGCAGCCTGGCGTCCATGGTAGTGGCCAGCGAGCGCTTCGTGCGCGACTACCCGAACCACCGTGGCAAGGTGGCCTTCCTGATCACCAGCGACGAAGAGGGCCCTGCCCACCATGGCACCAAGGCCGTGGTCGAGCGCCTACGGGCGCGCAACGAGCGCCTGGACTGGTGCATCGTCGGCGAACCGTCCAGCACCACCCTGCTGGGCGATGTGGTCAAGAATGGCCGCCGTGGCTCGCTCGGCGCCAAGCTCACCGTGCGCGGCAAGCAGGGCCACGTGGCCTACCCGCACCTGGCGCGCAACCCCATCCACCTGGCTGCCCCGGCCCTGGCGGAACTTGCCGCCGAGCACTGGGACGAAGGCAACGCATTCTTTCCGCCGACCAGCTTCCAGATTTCCAACCTCAACTCCGGCACCGGCGCGACCAACGTGGTCCCGGGCGAGCTGGTCGCGGTGTTCAACTTCCGCTTCTCCACCGAATCCACGGTCGAGGGCCTGCAGGCCCGCGTGGCGGCGATCCTCGACAAGCACCAGCTGGACTGGAGCATCGACTGGGCGTTGTCCGGCCTGCCGTTCCTGACCGAACCTGGCGAATTGCTCGACGCCGTGTCCGCCGGCATCAAGGCCGTCACCGGCCGCGACACCCAACCGTCCACCAGCGGTGGTACTTCCGATGGCCGCTTCATCGCCACGTTGGGTACGCAGGTGGTGGAGCTTGGCCCGGTCAACGCCACTATCCACCAGGTCGACGAGCGCATCCTGGCCAGCGACCTGGAACTGCTGACCGAGATCTACTACCAGACCCTGGTACGGTTGCTCGCCTGATGCTCGCCTGCCCTCTTTGCCAGGCCGCCCTGACCCGCCTCGACAACGGCGTGGTATGCCCCGCCGGGCACCGCTTCGACCGGGCCCGCCAGGGCTACTTGAACCTGTTGCCGGTGCAGCACAAGAACAGCCGCGACCCCGGCGACAACCAGGCCATGGTCCAGGCGCGCCGCGACTTCCTCGACGCCGGCCACTACGCTCCGGTGGCCCGGCGCCTGGCCGAACTTGCCGCCGAGCGCCAGCCCGGCACCTGGCTGGACATCGGTTGCGGCGAAGGCTATTACACCGCGCAATTGGCCCAGGCCCTGCCCGCCGCCGATGGCTATGCCCTGGATATCTCCCGCGAGGCGGTCAAGCGCGCCTGCCGGCGCGCGCCCCAGGTAACCTGGATGGTCGCGAGCATGGCCCGGGTGCCCTTGCTCGACGCCAGCTGCCAGTTCATCGCCAGCGTGTTCAGCCCGCTGGACTGGCAGGAGGCCAAGCGCCTGCTCGGCCCCGGCGGCGGCCTGATGCGGGTCGGGCCGACCAGCGGCCACCTGATGGAACTGCGCGAGGTGCTCTACGATGAAGTACGCCCGTACGCCGATGACAAGCACCTGGCCCTGGTCCCGCAGGGCATGCACCACGCCCATGGCGAGGTATTGGAGTTTCGCCTGAGACTGGCCGAGGCGCAGGCACGCGCCGACCTGCTGGCGATGACCCCGCACGGCTGGCGCGCCAGCGCCGAGAAGCGCGCGCGGGTGATCGACCAGCCCGAGCCGTTCGAGGTCACGGTTTCCATGCGTTATGACTATTTCGTGCGCCAAGACTGAGCACACCGGAGCCCTTTTATGCGCCAACCCGATATCGAGATCTACCTCAAGGACACCGACGTCGACCACAAGCAGGTGGCCGAGTGGCTCGGCCAGGCCCTGGGCCCTTGCAGCCAATGGCAGCAACGTGGCCAGACCTGGAAATGCACAGCCGGTAACATTCCGGTCACCTGGGTACCCAAGGCTGTAGGGAAATGGAACAGCCTGTTCCTGGAAAGCGACCAGACGCCGTGGGACGACGACATCGCCTGCGCCCGCGCCGCCTATGCCGCGCTCGGCGTCGAAGTACGCTGCGCACCGGGTAGCTGGGCCGAGGAGGATGGAGAGGAAGATGCCGACCGCTGGGTCCGCATCAGCGCCGACGGTGAACAGGAAATCACCTGGCGTACCAGCTGAAGCGCTGGCGGGTAAGCATCAGGCTGCAAGTTCCACGGTCAACTTGCAGCTTGAAGCTTCACGCGTGTAGCCAGAGGCCTTAGAGGCCGATCACGTCCTCGGCTTGCAAGCCTTTCTGGCCTTGCACGAGGGCGTATTCAACCCGCTGTCCCTCGACCAGGGTACGATGCCCCTCACCGCGGATAGCCCGATAGTGGACGAACACGTCCGCACCACCTTCGCGCTGAATGAAGCCATAACCCTTGGCATCGTTGAACCACTTTACATTCCCAGTCTCACGAGACGACATCTGAACTACTCCGGATTTTTATTTTGAAGATCGCCTTGCAAGCACGAGGTCACCTCCCCGTGCCGACGCAGCTCGCTGAAATATCTTGCAAGCTGCGGACCGAGTATATGACAGCGAACAAAAAAATTTCATGACGGGAACGAGATTTGGCGAATTTTGCCGAACTTGTACAGATACGGCAGACTAACTGCCTGGATATTCCCCAAAATTCACCCAGGGCACACACCCATGACCCGTTCCCCCCTGCGCCGGCTGATTTTCGGCGCCCTGCGTCGCCTGTTGTACCTGTGGGTGCGCTCCGAGACCATCAACCAGTCCTCCTTGACCCTCAAACTCGACCGCAGCCGGCCGGTGTTCTACGCCCTGCCCTCGCCCTCGCTGACCGACCTGGCCGTGGTCGACCGTGAATGCACCAAGGCCGGGCTGCCGCGCCCAGTGCTGCCGGTTGCCGTGGGCCCGCTGCAGGAACCGGCGGCGTTCTTCTACCTGACGCCCGACCCAGACTGGCTCGGCCGCCACGACAAGCGCGGCGCGCCGCCCACCCTGGAGCGCCTGGTGGCCGCAGTCGCCCAGCATGCCGAGGAAGATGCGCAGATCATCCCGGTCAGCGTGTTCTGGGGCCAATCGCCGGCCAGCGAGTCCAGCCCGTGGAAGCTGCTGTTCGCCGACAGCTGGGCCGTCACCGGCCGCCTGCGCCGGTTGTTGACGATCATGATCCTGGGCCGCAAGACCCGCGTGCAGTTCTCCGCGCCCATCCACCTGCGCGAGCTGGTGCAACACAACAAGGGGCACGAGCGCACCGTGCGCATGGCCCAGCGCATCATGCGCGTGCACTTTCGCAACCTGAAGACCGCGGTCATCGGCCCGGACATCTCCCATCGGCGCAACCTGGTCAAGGGGCTGGTCCACGACCCGCTGGTACGCCAGGCGATCAGCGACGAAGCCGAGCGCGAGAAGATCCCCTATGCCAAGGCCGAGGCCCAGGCGCTGCGCTACGGCAACGAAATCGCCTCGGACTACACCTACACGGCGATCCGCTTCCTCGAGGTGGTGCTGAGCTGGTTCTGGAACAAGATCTACGACGGTATCAAGGTCAACCATATCGAACAGGTACAGGGCATCGCGCCCGGTCACGAAGTCATCTACGTGCCCTGCCACCGCAGCCACATCGACTACCTGCTGCTGTCGTACCTGCTGTTTCGCAACGGCCTCACCCCGCCGCACATCGCCGCGGGCATCAACCTCAACATGCCGGTCATCGGCAGCCTGCTGCGCCGTGGCGGGGCGTTCTTCATGCGCCGCACGTTCAAGGGCAACCCGTTGTACACGGCGGTGTTCAACGAATACCTGCATACCTTGTTCACCAAGGGCTTCCCGGTCGAGTACTTCGTCGAGGGCGGCCGTTCGCGCACCGGTCGCATGCTGCAGCCACGCACCGGCATGCTGGCCATTACCTTGCGCAGCTTCCTGCGCTCCTCGCGCACGCCGATCGTCTTCGTGCCGGTGTACATCGGCTACGAACGCGTACTGGAGGGCCGCACCTACCTGGGCGAGCTGCGCGGGGCGAGCAAGAAGAAGGAGTCGATCTTCGACATCTTCAAGGTGGTCGGTGCGCTGAAGCAGCGCTTCGGGCAGGTCTACGTGAACTTCGGCGAGCCGATCCGTCTGGCCGGCTTCCTCGACCAGCAACAACCCGGTTGGCGCGAACAGGCACTCGGCCCGCAGTTCCGCCCGGCCTGGCTCAATGAGACCACCACACGCCTGGGCGAAACCGTGGCCCGTCACCTGAACGAGGCCGCGGCGATCAACCCGGTCAACCTGGTGGCCCTGGCGCTGCTTTCCACCAGCCGACTGGCTCTGGACGACCGCGCCCTGACCCGCGTGCTGGACCTCTACCTGGCCTTGCTGCGCCAGGTGCCCTACTCTGCGCATACCACCCTGCCGGAGGGCGACGGGAAAGCCCTGATCGAGCACGTCAAGGGCATGGGGCTGCTGTCCGAGCAAAAGGACGCCTTGGGGCGCATCCTGTACCTGGATGAAGCCAACGCCGTGCTGATGACCTATTACCGCAACAATGTCCTGCACATCTTCGCGCTGCCGGCGCTGCTGGCCAGCTTCTTCCAGAGCAGCTCGCGCATGAGCCGTGAGCTGATTGGCCAATACATCCAGGCGTTGTATCCGTACCTGCAGGCCGAATTGTTCCTGCGCTGGACCTCAGAACAGCTGGAGGATGTCATCGACCAATGGCTGGCCGCGCTGGTGGAGCACGGCCTGCTGCGTTTCGAAAACGGCGTCTACCTGCGCCCGGCCCCTAGCTCGCGGCAGTTCGTGCTGTTGACCCTGCTGGCCCGCGCCATCACTCAGATCCTGCAACGCTTCTACATGGCGACGTCCTTGTTGCTCAACAGCGGCCAGAACACCCTGACCGCCGAAGAACTGGAAGACCTGTGCGTGATGATGGCCCAGCGCCTGTCGATCCTCCACGGGCTCAACGCCCCGGAGTTCTTCGACAAGACGCTGTTCCGCCATTTCATCCAGACCCTGATCGGCCAGGGTGTGTTGCGGCCCGACGCCGAAGGCAAGCTGGGCTACCACGACAAGCTCGCCGAGCTGGCCGAAGGCGTGGCCAAGCGCGTGCTGTCGGCAGAGCTGCGACTGTCGATCCGTCAGGTGGCACTGCATCGAGAGGAGCCCACCGATAACGTGCAAGGGTAGGCCTTCAGCCTGCCCTCTGCCCTTGGGAAGGATGACGATCAGCGTGCTGCATCCTCACATCCTTCCCAAGGAGCGCAACATGACGCAACTGAAAACCATCAACGTCGAGATTGTCTCGTCTGGCGACAACACGCTTCCACCGTCCGCCCTCGTCAAACTGAGTCTGCTTGACGTTTCGAAGGCCGACGTGCCGGCCATCAGCCTTGCCGAACTGCGCCTGCGTTGTGGTGGCCTGATGCCCGTCCACCTGCAATTGACCTTCGACAACAGCCAGGTCGACCCTCGCCGCCGTTATGCGCTGGCGGTGCGTATCGAGCAAGCTGGCCAGCTGCATTACATCACCACGGTTGAACATCCAATACTCCCGGATAAGGTGTTCGGTAAGCAGCAGGTCACGGTCGACAAGGTCGCCAAGGCGATAGATGGCATACACGGCGGCAACCTTGCGCCACCTGCGGCCGGCATTCACGGTGGCAACCGCATCAAGTAATCCAACAGGCACACGGCCTCGCGGTTCGTGTGCTGAAATCTTACTGCGCAAGCCGCGTCGCTGAATCCTCCGGAAAAATCCGCTAAAGTCCTTGGGGTCGGCCAAAAGCCGACCCCAAGGACACCGGAGATTCCATGAAAAAGCTCTTCATGCTGTGTGGCGCATCCCTGCTCGCAGCCTGCTCCAGCAACACCCCATCGCACCAGGCCAGCCTGGATGGCGAAGTCTTCTATGTGCAGCGCATCGCCCTGCCGCCTGCGGCTACCTTGAGCGTCAGCCTGCAGGATGTATCGCTGATGGACGCCCCGGCAGTGACCCTGGCCAACCAGGCCGGCCCGGTCAAAGGCAACGTCCCGCTGCCCTTCCACCTGACCTACGACCCCGCCCAGCTCAAGCCTGGCCACCGCTATGCCGTCAGCGCACGCATCGAACTGGACGGTAAGCTGCTGTTCATCAATACCGAACATCACGGCGTCAAGCTCGACGGCAGCGACCCGCAGCCGGTGCGCATCAAAGTCGACCCGGTGCGCTGACCCGCCCACTTTGCCTATAAGGAAATACCCATGATCCGCACCTCCCTGCGCTTCACCACCCTCTGCGCCGGCCTGCTGCTGTCGGCCAGCGCCCTGGCCTTGTCGCTGGGCGACCTTTCCCAGAAAGATGCCAGCGGCGGCTTGAAGGACGCCCTGACCCAAGGCGCCCAAATCGCCGTCAAGCAACTGAGCACGCCTGGCGGCTTCAGCAACAACCCGGACGTGCGCATCGAATTGCCGGGCAACTTGGGTAAGGCCGCCAAGGCCATGAAGATGTTCGGCAAGGGTGAGCAAGTCGAAGCCCTGGAAGACAGCATGAACAAGGCCGCAGAAGCGGCTGTGCCGCAAGCCCAGGTCATTCTGGTGGATGCGGTGAAGAAGATGACCGTGACCGATGCCAAGGACATCCTTGCAGGCGGCCAGGATTCAGCCACCCAGTACCTGAACAAGAGCAGCCGCGAAGAGATCCGCGCCAAGTTCCTGCCCATCGTCAAGCAGGCCACCGACAAGGTCGGCCTGGCGCAGCAATACAACAACTTCGCCGGCCAGGCCGTCGCGTTGGGCGTGGTCGACGCCAAGAGTGCCAGCATCGAGAACTACGTGACCGAGAAAGCGCTGGATGGCCTGTTCGAGATGATTGCCAAGCAAGAGCAGAGCATTCGCCAGAATCCAGCCCAGGCGGCTACCAGCCTGGCTAAGAAGGTGTTCGGCGCGCTTTGATTCTTAGGCTCTGTACGAAATCCCGAGAAACCTAATCGTCGCTCCTCCAGCGCTGAGATTTTGTAGAGTCATGCGCCATTAACGGAAAGGAATTCTGTGATGGCAAGGCGCTACGAACTCACGGACGAGGCCTGGGCTGTGGGTGCTCTGCTCGGGTGCTGCATGGCGAGATATGCCCGAGCGCTTCGGCCCATGGTCAACGGTGTATCAACGGTTTCGGGGCTGGCGAAACCAAGGGACTTTCGAGCAGATGCTCAAACGTCTGCACTTGAGATTGGATGAGCGAGGCTTGATCGATCTGCAAACCTGGATGATCGACTCAACCGCAGTACGCGCAACCCGAGCCTCATCTGGCGCCGGGAAAAAAGGGGGCCTGACGAGCCTGCCGATCATGCTCTAGGTCGCAGTCGCGGCGGCCTGACTACCAAAATCCACATGCTTTGCGACGCCAACGGAACACCGCCGCGCTTTCTCCTCTCTGGTGGTCAAACCTGTGACATCAGCTACGCACAACCATTGTTGGACGAGGTCAGCATTCCATCGACCCAACATGGCCGCCCGCGCAAGCGCTGCAAATGGCTGCTCGCCGACAAGGGTTACGACGCCGAAGCACTACGCCGCTACTGCGACCATTATCGAATGCAGCCCGTCATCCCGTTGCGCTCGATGAAGCGCAAGCCCAAGCCTGGCTTACCAATACTGTTTGACCGGCCCAAATACCGACAGCGCAACATCATCGAGCGCATGTTTGGCTGGCTGAAAGAGAACCGCCGGATAGTGACCCGCTTCGACAAGCTCGCGAAAAGTTATGCCGCAATTGTCTCACTGGCTTGCTCCATGCGGTGTTTGCGACATCTCTTTTCGTACAGAGCCTAGGGAGAGCGGAAGGTGCCGGCAGCAGAAGCCGTTAATAATATTTAACTGCCGCCTGAACTTTCCCAGAAAAAGCGACAAATTGAACGCTATTTTTAACAACCGCCTTCGTACACCCCCGCCACCGACTTGATGCCCCTGTCATCTTTTTTGCGTTGACAGTTACAGCCTTGCGTCTTTATGATTCAAAACAAGGACAAGCTGTTATTTCATGGAATGGAATCAATGCTCGGTCATGCCTCCTGGCGCACTTCGTCGCCGCTTGTTTATTGCACCCTCGCCACAACAACGCACAACTTTGCGTTGCGACCCCTCCACCCAAACGCTTGCCCCTCGCACCCTGCAGTTACCTGAACGTTATTCGCACCGGCGCGCTCGTTGAGCCCGCGCCCGGCGAAGGTAATCGGCTGCGTATATAAAAGCTGTAACACCGTTTGCCCTGAACTTGCGCTCCCCTGCACCGGGAACAGTCTCGCTTACAAAAAAGAAAGGATTTCTAATGAAGCACCTGGATAATGCCCTGCGACTTTCCTACCCACTGCCCAATGGCAATACCGTTAATCTTCACCTTGCCACAGAGGAGTTGCTGGGCGTTCGCATGAATAAAAATGTGAAGCGCCTGATTGGCTGTTACGAGCAGGACATGTTGTTCTTGAACAAGGAAATCGAAGGCGATATTCAAGACCATCTCGATGCGCGTTACGGCAGGGACAAGAGCAAGAAGGCCCTGGATGAACTGAGAACACTCGAAGCCGTCGTGTTCGCTCCCGTCAGTTCACAGCTGGACAAAGTCGACTTCTCGGTAACGGCCGACCAGCTGAAAGCCTTCTTCGGCGGCCAGCTCGACGAAGAATTCGCGCGGCTGAAGAACGGCGAGTTCGACCCGACGCTCACCCATATCCTCCATGATCCAAACGGCCAGGCGCTCATGCGCAGCCTGCTGACACAGTTCTCCATCGAGTTCCTGATCGAAGGTGCGCCGATGGGCCTCTATGCCACCGGTGCGTTCGGTACCCTGCAGTCACACCTGCTTCGGGTCTATCAGGATGAGATGGGCAATGGCGTCCCCGAGGACAAGCACAGCCACCTGTATGAGAAAACCATGGTCGACCTGGGCCTGAGCGATACGCCGGACGCCTATCAGGACCACTTCCTGACCAGCAACATGCTGGTTTCGGCGTATACGTATCAAATCTGCCACGATAAAAGTAAGTTCCTCCGATACCTCGGCGCCTTCTTCCGCAATGAAGCCTGTTTCATTGTCTGGCAGAAGCAGCTGGGCGAGTCCGTGCGGGAAATCTTCAGCGGCCAGGTAGACTGCCACTACTTTGACGTTCACACGTCTGTCGACCAGGCGCATGGTCGCTGGGTATTGGACAACCTGGTATCCCATGCACTGGAACGTTTTGGTGATCCTGCCGCCCCGCATATCTTGCGTGGCTTTGTCGAACTGATGATCTACCAGGATATCTTCGGCCTGGAGTTGGACCACCAGATCCTAATTGGTACAGAAGCTGAAGTGACAGACGTCCCAGGTGCTGCCGTGACCTTCCGTCATCACGTTTCGCCAGGTCAAACCGAACACCTGTTCTCTGCCCGTGAGTTGTTGATCAACCTTCAAGGCGACAGCCAGTTGTTCCTTACCGACCCGTTGACGGCAACCACATCCACTGCGCAGACGCTCGTTCGGCTTCCGCCCTTCACGGCGGCGACGATCAAGGCCGGCCAAAGCGGCGCGCACTACCAATAATAATCCAGCGCGCGATTCTTCCTGGATCGCGCAGCCACGGTTCCTGATGACATCAGCGCTTGAATCACAAGCGCAAGGACTCCCCATGCCTGTCGAAACGTCTTCCCCTGAACTCGCAAACACCTGGCTGCACTTTTTCCCCTCCGATCAACTTGGCAAGACAGACGCCTTCCCCACGTCACTGGCCTCTGCACAAGGCATCTATGTCACGGACGCGCAAGGCCGGCGTTATATGGATGCCATCAGTGGCGCCTACTGCGTGAATGTAGGCTATGGCCGCGACTCGATCGTCGATGCCGCTGCCCAGACCGCCAAGCAACTGGCGTTCTGCTCGCCCTTCAGCTTTGCCAATCCCTACACTATCCAGTTGGCGCAAACCCTGGCAGAGCTTGCGCGCCCCGTGGTGGGCGCGAATGCACGGGTGTTCTTCACCAACAGCGGTTCGGAAGCCGTGGAGACCGCCCTTAAAGTCGCTAGGGCCTTCGCCGTCAAGCTGGGTGAAAGCCAGCGCAAATGGCTGGTATCTCGCGACCATGCCTACCATGGCGTCACGCTGGGCGCCCTGTCGGTCTGTGGTTTTCCCTCGCTGAAAGAGGAGTTCGGCCCGCTGCTGCCCATGACGACAACGATTCCATCGATGCGTGACAGCAGTAATCCATTCGAAGAACTGCTCGGTGCAACCCCAGGCCAGGGCAAGGATGTGGCGGCTGTACTGCTGGAAACCGTCGAAACCAGCAATGGCATGACAACCCCTTCCGAGCAGTACCTGGAAAACGTGCGGCGCATCCGTGAGGAAACCGGCGCCCTGCTGATCATCGACGAAGTCATCACCGGCTTCGGACGCCTGGGTAGCTGGTTCAGCGCCGAACACTATGGCCTCGAAGCAGACATCATCGTGTGTGCAAAAGGCCTCACGAGCGGCTACGACTCCCTGGGCGCCACAATCGTCAGCGAGCGCGTCGCATCTGCCTTTGCCCAAGGTGACGAGAGCATGTTCGCCCACGGCGCAACGTTCGGCGGGCGCCCTGCTGCGGCGGCGGCTGCATTGGAGAACATCGCCATCCTCGGCCGTGAGCAGCTTCTTGCAAACGCCTCGGCCATGGGCGCCTATCTGGAAGAAAAACTGCACAGCCTGTTTGCAGGTCACCCGAAGGTTTGCGGCCTCAGCGGCGCGGGTCTGTTGCGTGCCATCCATCTGAAGTCGGCAGATTCGTCCGCGCCAGCGCCAGCGACAGCGCAAGAGGTTGCGCTGATTCGTGAGCGTTTGCTAAACCACGGCGTGATCACCTCGCTGTACTACACCCGCAACGATCCCACGATCGAAATCGCCCCTCCCCTGTGCGTTACCTCGGTACAAATCGATGACCTGTGCCGTGTTATCCATGAATCATTGAAGTAACGGTCGTTGAGCCAAGGACATAAAGGATTATCCAAAGATGGCATTCAATGAAATAGGACACACAGATTCGGTAGGCGATGCTCAGGTGCAAGGCGTGCAAGATGAGCGGGATACCAAGCATCACCAGTCGGTGCGCCTGGAGCGCGCCGAGGCCTGCGGGACAGCAGGCCTTGCATTCGAAACGGACCTGCTGTGTGCCTGGCTGGTAACGGCCAGTTGGTACGCCAACTGGGTCGAAAACGTGAGCAGTGTGATCATCGCTCGCACGGCAAACATCCCTTGCCCTGAGGTGGATCCGTCGGCCCCCGCCGCAACGCTGCGTGCCGAATGCGAAAAACGCTTGCACGACCTGCGCGCAACCGCCCAAGGCGCCTGGCAGGTACAGGCATGCTCGAATACCGAACAATGCGAAGGCCTGTTCGGTGCTGCCCAGCTGAAAGTGACTGTCAGCCAGGCCGCCGTCGAGCTGTGGTTCGACCCGCGCGTGCTCGACCGAGCGCTGGCCCACGAGATCCTGGACACCCTGCGTGTCATCGCAGGCGCCCTGCAGGCTCACCCGAGGGCCACGCTAAGAGCGCTGGCCGAGCGTGCCAGGCCTGTGCAGTCGAACTCGGAGCTGACGGGCAAGCTGCAGGGCGTCATCCTCGAGGATGTGCTGGACGCTCTGAACGCCCACGTGGCGCAGGACCCGAAGCAGGTCGCCATACGTGAAGCCGACATGTCCCTTGATTACGGGCAGCTATCGACCTTGGTCAAGGCGCTGGCGACAGCGCTCGAACACGATGGGGTCAAGGCCGGCAGCCGTGTTGCGCTGTGCATGCCACGTTCGAGCGACTTCATCATTGCGGCGCTCGCGCTGCTTTCGCTGCAGGCGATCTACATTCCAATAGACCTGGAACTCCCAGCCGAACGGCGCCGGCTGATGATCGAGGATGCACAGGTCGAGTGGATCATCGATCACGACGGCACACGAAGAAAGCTTCGTCCGTCGGCGCACATCAACACGGGTTGTGGCTATGTGCTGTTCACGTCTGGCACCACGGGCCGCCCCAAAGGCGTGATGGTTTCACGTGCTGCGCTGTCGTACTACGCCAGTGTCGCCAGGCACACATTCAACCTGTCGCGTCACTCACGCGTCCTGCAGTTCGCCACGGTATCGTTCGACGCCTCCGTCGAGGAAATCTACCCCTGCCTGATGGCAGGCGGCACGGTAGTCATTCGTGACTCCTCCGTGGACTTGCGCCCGGCCCCGTTTCTCGCCTTCCTCGAACAGCAGCACATCACGTTCCTGGACTTGCCAACGGGCTACTGGCGAGAGCTGAGCACCGCCTGCAGTGCGCAGAACCTGCGCTTTCCACCGAGCGTGGCCTTGGTAGTGGTCGGCGGTGAAGCGCTGTACCAGTCCGATATTCATGCCTGGTTCCGCCTGCCCGCACCGCGCCCGGAGCTCATCAACTCCTATGGCCCGACCGAGACGACGGTTGTCACGACCCTGCAGCGCGTGCGGCTACCTGCCGACAGTGACGCGGCCAAGAATGACATTTCCATTGGCTACCCCATTGCAGGCAGCCGGATCGTGCTGCTCGATCGTTTCGACCAGCCTGCGCCACTCGGCGGCCTGGGCCAGATCTGCATCTCCAGCCCCGGGTTGGCCGCAGGTTATCTCGACAGCCCTGAAATGACCGATGTGAAGTTTTTCGTCCAGCTCGAGAGCGATCGAAGCCAACGGCGCTATTACAAGAGCGGGGACCTGGGGCGAATTGACCGCGATGGCGCGCTCGAATACCACGGCCGCATGGACAACGTGGTGAAACGCCAGGGGTTCAGGATCAGCCTGGGGGAAATCGAGTCGATCATCCGCACCTTGCCCGAGGTGTCCGACTGCTGTGTGTTCATGAGCGAAGCCGGCGGCAAAGGCAAGCTGCTGTGCGCCGTACAGCTGATCCCCGGTGTGCAGGCCACGCAGCACGAATTGCGTCAGGAACTGAGCATGGACCTTCCGTCCTACATGGTGCCAAACAGTTTTGTCGTGCTGGATGAACTGCCGCGCAACCTCGCGGGCAAGATCGATTTCAACAAAGTGCAGGCGTTCGCCTCGAACGTTACCGACCTCAACGACAGCGACCTGCCCCCCCACAGCGAGCTGCTGGCGGGCATTCGTTCGATACTGGCCGGCCGCATGCTCGACTGGGACCTCAGCCTCACCGAAAACGGTGCAGACTCGCTGGAGATCGTGCGCCTGTCGGTGCTGCTGGAGCAACATAGCGGCCAGCCATGGCCAATGTCCGCGCTTTACGCTTGCAGCAGTTTGCGAACGCTTCTGAACGGCTTCGCCGATGCAACGCCCGCACAGCCTGAGGCCCTGCCGTTCAACGACTGGCGTCACGCCGAACTCGATCGACTCAAAGGACTGATCCAACGGGAGAGGACACCGTCCTCCTGCACCGGAGACGGCATTCTCGTGACGGGCGCCACGGGCCTGCTCGGCCGACATCTGGTCAAGGACCTGTTGCGCAGAACCGCACGCCCGATCTACTGCCTGATTCGCAACCCAACAGGGGAAAGCGTCGAGTCCGCCCAGCAACGACTGGTGCAAACCCTTGGGCTGATTACCCAAGACCTGCGCCGGCTGAATATCCTCGTCGGCGACTTGAAATTCAAGGATTTCGGCCTGGAAAGCCCAGGCTTGCGCACGCTTGGGCACAGCATCAGCGATATCGTGCACTGCGCTGCCGATACCAACATGCTGTCGCCCTACTCGGGGCTGTTGACCACCAACGTGCTTGGCAGCGTAAACCTCATCAACCTCGCCCTGGCTACAGGTGCGCATTTCCATTTTGTGTCGTCTCTGGCGTTGTTCGACAGCAAACCCGCCCTGCCAAACGTGTCGCCCGCCAGCAAGATCGCGGAGGTGGGCGATGTGGCGTCTGGCTATCTGCAAGGCAAGTGGATGATCGAAATGCTGCTGGAAACGCTGCGCGATACAGGCTTGAAGGCAACGACCTACCGTTGCGGCCGGTTGTGGGGCAGCGTCGATCGCCCAGACCAGGCCAGCAATGACTACGTGTTCCAGTTCTTGAGTGTGTGCCAGCGCCTTGGCCAGTTCCCCATCATGCCCATGCAGTTGGAAGTCAGCCCGGCGGATTGCATCGCCCACCAACTGGCTTCGGCCGTGATCGCCACGGCGAGCCACTGCGCTGACGCCCACAGCACTTACCACCTGTGCTCCAGCAAAAGCCACGCGATGGACGAAATCTACCAGGCCATGCAGCATCTGCTGCCTGATCTCGCACTGGCCGACTCGGCGGCCTGGTTTGGCGCATTGAGTGCCTACGTGCTGGCCAATCCGCAAGACGTTGTGGCCATGCGGGTCTTCGCGGTCGTGAAATCACTCTCACTTTCTGACTGCATCGATGACCTGGTCATCGGTGAGACCAACGCTTCACGCCAGTGGTGGCCACAAGGCCTGCCGCCGGGGCTCTCCCCCGCGCAGATCGCCCACACGGTAGTCGTGGGGGCTGCTCCCCTCGTTCACACTCAACGCCTCGTGCATGGATGACGCCAGACCAGGCGATTTCTTTTAAAGGGAGTTAAGGCATTGACGCGCTATATCAATTTTCTGTTGCTCGCCCTGATGGGCAGCACCTGGGGTCTTCACTTCGTGCTGGTGAAGAAAATCACCAGCGTGGGGGTTCACGCTGACCTGATCCTGTTTCCAACACTGGTGGGCGTTGCAATCGCGTTCCTGGCAATGATGGCCATCACGCGCAGTTCATGGCGCGTCGCCCGCACCTGGTGGGTGTTCCTGGTCATTTGCAGTGTGCTGGGTTATGCCTTCCCCATCTGGCTCGAGCTGATAGTGGCGCGCTACATCGACTCGACGCTGATTACCCTGATGGTCACGAGCACACCGGTCTTCTGCATTGCCTTGGGTTTTCTGCTTCGCCTGGCAACAGTCACCGTCTGGCACGTGCTGTGTGCGGCATTGGGCGTGGCTGCCGCGATGCTGCTGCTGTTGCCCAGCGCCGCGCTGCCACAAGGCTCGTCGCGCTTCTGGCTGCTCGTGGCGATTGGCGTTCCTGCCAGCTACGCACTCTACAACCTGTACGTCGCCGCCGCTTGGCCGAAAGGGCTCGGCATCTTCACCATGGCGGCCTATGAGTCGGTGATTGCGGCCTTGCTGGCGCTGCCTCTGTTCATCACCACCACCTCGCAGGTCGGCTTCCAAGGCCTTGCCCAACATCAGTCGGCGGTGGCGCTGCTGGTGGTCGTCACCGCCGTGGAGGTCTGGTCCTTCTTCGAGCTGGTCCGCCGGGCAGGCGGCATCTACGTATCGTTCGCTAGTTTCGCCGCATTGGCGGCGGGCATTGCCTGGTCTGCCTTGTTGCTGGACGAGCAGATCACCGCGTGGATGACGATGAGCATCGGCGCCATCGTGCTCTCCCTGGTGCTGTGCCTGATCGGCGACCGAAGCCAGGCCCAGCGGGCACCTCAGTGCTGAGCGCCGCGCTTGCGAGGCGCCAGCCACATCAACGATCCACTGCTTTGCCCCACAAGGATGACCTGTTGTGACAATCGCCAATGAAGGTGTGAAAAATTTCTACGACGCGTTCTCAGGCTCCTACAAACGTCTGCACTTGAGATTGAATGAGCAAGGCTTGATCGATCTGCAAATCTGGATGACCGGCCTAAATACCGACAGCGCAACATCATCGAGCGCATGTTTGGCTGGCTGAAAGAGAACCGCCGAATAGTGACCCGCTTCGACAAGCTCGCGAAAAGTTATGCCGCGATGGTCTCACTGGCTTGCTCCATGCGGTGTTTGCGACATCTCTTTTCGTACAGAGCCTAGGACGTCCACAGATCATGTACTGTCCTGGAAAACAGATCAGTGATCTGTGGACGCTTTCAGAAACTGGCAAGACAATTAAGGGAACGGTACGGCTTGGCGCAGTAGCCTCATAGCACTTCTTCTGAAGACGGTGCCGAACGGGACTCAAGGTCCATTTTTTCCGGCCACTTGACCGCAGGGGCGAAGTGGGGAATGAAGTCGAAGGCTGTGGGCTCATTGTTCCGATCCCTAGCTGGGTGTACAAAGTCTGGAAGTGCTTGAGGGCCCTGCTCCATGAAAAGCTGGGCAATGGTCCAATATGCCTGTCCCTCCACCCAATCATGGGAAAAGAAGAACCGGTCGATTACTTCGTCCGTCCCGGGTTTGCGGACGGAAATGATGATGTTCTCGATCAGACCGCCGTTCCCCATAGGCAGATAAACACTACACGCTTCAGCATGCAAGTCGTCCCAGTCATAGACCTTTGGCTGTACTCCCCAGCGACGACGGCTGAATACTCGAAGATGATCATATTTGTACTGATAGACGTACACTTTTCGGCGAAGGCGATTGAAGCGTATGGGCTCATCACGAGGAAGCTCAAGATCCATGCGCATAGTGGGCAATATCAACAACTGCAAAAAAGTCATTGCACTTAAGGCAACTGCGATGATCTCAAAATCAATTTGATTAAATTTAAAAATAGCAACATACAACCCAAGAATCTCTATAAAAATGCTCATGAGAAACAATGGAGGGCCAAAGATCAAGGAAAAACCCCGGACTCTCAACGAGGATCTAGAAAGCTCTAGATAAATGTGATCGTAATGATTGGGCGGTGGCCGCAAATACTTCGAGCGGGGGCATGGCTTGATGGTTTCATGATGTGTGGGTAAATCAAATTTCCAGCCGCGCGGTCGCAGTGAAAGGGCGGTTTTTTTTGTGTTCATTCATTTAGCCCAAGCACTGTGGACTCAGCATAAGCACTTGGCATATTGCGATCTGGCCAGAATGTAAGGGTTAACGTAGCTGCGATAATGCTAGGCCTGCCGGATTCAGGAGTGAGATCGATGGATCCAATGAGCTGTTTGTATTTTCTCACCCCTTTTCTGTTGGTCGTGCTGCCTGCATTTTTTATAAGCATTGTTTCTAGCTTGTAGTCTATAAATTTGGGGGGATAAGAAGACTTTAGCTTGGAATCTATTGGATCGGGCTTGGCGTCGATTGGCATATAGAACTCGTCGGTGGTGACTTTCTCGCCCCGACCATAATCAAAAGCATTCCCGTCCCCCTGTCGATGCACCATCAAAGACCAACGATACCCAGATCTATGCTCATCGAAATCAGGCATGGTGATGGTGAATTTTATTTTTTGATATGTCGTTAAATTTACTAGGCCGCCAATTTTTCCTGTAAAAGAGTAATCCGCTTTATGGGTTACAAATCCAACGACTGCCTCAAGCCCTAAAGTTGCGGTATTAAGCTCCGCAAGTGCGGTATCAGCATGATAAGGAGTATCCCAATGAATGACCGGGGTTTCATTGGCCTTGCCGAAATAACAGCGTCTTGCCCAGCGTTCAAGTGGGCTGGTCTCTTTTTTATTTGCCAATCTCGCTGCGCCATATGCGAGTGCGCCTAAGATTATCGCCGCGCCTAATGGCCCTAGCAACAGTGGATTAAATATGGCTCTTATTGCAAAAGCGGTTTGACTTAAGTGAAGCAGGCCGGCCACTGAATATCCCCAAAACGCTTTGATATCTCCTGATAAAAGCGTGCGTTTGCTTGCACGACCTGCCTGAGCAGCATCAAAGAAGCCCGAAACGACACTAACTATCGCTCCAGCTGACACCAGCGATACGCCGCTTT
>NZ_JADLJL010000052.1 GCF_015680235.1 Pseudomonas guariconensis | reverse complement strand
TGAAGAGCCTTTTTTCAGCACAAAAACAAACGCCCCGAACAAGTCGGGGCGTTTGGTCTAGGGCCTATCAGTGTGTTTTCACACAGTCTGCGAAGGCCCTTTTTACCAACCCGTGGTGCTCAACCGCCCAGGTAGGCGTCGCGCACTTTCGGGTCTACCAGCAATGCTTCGCCGGTACCCTGCATCACCACCTTGCCGTTCTCCAGCACATAGGCGCGATCGGCGATCTTCAACGCCTGGTTGGCGTTCTGCTCCACCAGGAACACCGTCACGCCGTCGCGGCGTAGTTGTTCGATGATGTCGAAGATCTGCTGGATGATGATCGGCGCCAGGCCCAGGGACGGTTCGTCGAGCAACAGCAGCTTGGGCTTGCTCATCAGCGCCCGGCCGATGGCCAGCATCTGCTGCTCGCCGCCGGACATGGTGCCGCCACGCTGCACGTAGCGCTCCTTCAGGCGAGGGAACAGCTGCAGGACCTTGTCCAACTGCTCTTGGTAGTCGCCCTTGTTGGTGAAGAAGCCGCCCATCGCCAGGTTCTCTTCCACGGTCAGGCGGGCGAACACACGGCGGCCTTCCGGCACCACCGCGATGCTCTTGCGCATGATGTGCGAAGAGGGCTGGCCGACCAGCTCCTCACCCAGGTACTTGATGCTGCCACTGTGAGCCTGTGGTGAGCCACAGAGGGTCATCAGCAGGGTCGACTTGCCGGCGCCGTTGGCGCCGATCAGGGTGACGATCTCGCCTTGGTTGATCTCCACGTTGACACTGTGCAGCGCCTGGATCTTGCCGTAGAAGGTGGAAACGTTCTCGAACTTCAGCATTTACGCCTCCCCCAGGTAGGCCTTGATCACATCAGGGTTGCCGCGAATCTCTTCCGGCGTGCCATCGGCCAGGGGCGTGCCCTGGTTGATCACCACGATGTGGTCGGAAATGCTCATCACCAGCTTCATGTCGTGCTCGATCAGCAGCACGGTCACGTTGTGGGATTCGCGCAGGTAGGCGATCAGGGCCTTGAGGTCCTCGGTCTCCTTGGGGTTCAGGCCGGCGGCGGGTTCGTCGAGCATGATGATCCGGGGCTGGGTCATCATGCAGCGGGCGATTTCCAGGCGGCGCTGCTGGCCGTAGGCCAGGGTGCCGGCGGTACGGTTGGCGAACTCGGTCAGGTTGACCTTCTCCAGCCAGTACTGCGCGCGCTCCATGGCCTCCTTCTCGCTGCGGCTGAAGCTCGGTGTCTTGAACAGGCCGGCGAAGAAATTGGTGTTCAAATGGCGGTGCTGGGCGATCAGCAGGTTTTCCAGCGCGGTCATCTCCTTGAACAGGCGCACGTTCTGGAAAGTCCGTACCACGCCCTTGCGGGCGATCTGGTGGCCGGCCAGGCCCTGGATCGGCTGGCCATCGAGCAGGATGGTGCCGCCGCTGGGCTTGTAGAAGCCGGTCAGGCAGTTGAACACGGTGGTCTTGCCTGCACCGTTGGGGCCGATCAATGCCACCACCTGTTTTTCCTTGACGGTCAGGCCCACGCCGTTGACCGCCAACAAGCCGCCGAAGCGCATGCTCAGGCCGCTGACTTGCAGAATTTCGCGGCTCATCGACGCAGCTCCATATGGGGACGTTGCATGGGCAGCAGGCCCTGCGGACGCCAGATCATCATCAACACCATCAGCGCACCGAACATCAACATGCGGTACTCGCTGAACTCACGCATCAGCTCCGGCAGCAGGATCATCACGATGGCCGCGAGGATCACGCCCAACTGAGAGCCCATGCCGCCGAGCACGACGATGGCGAGGATGATCGCCGACTCGATGAAGGTGAACGACTCCGGTGTTACCAGCCCTTGGCGCGCAGCGAAGAAGCTGCCGGCGAAACCGGCGAAGCAGGCACCCAGGGTGAAGGCCGACAGCTTGATCACGGTCGGGTTCAGGCCCAGTGCACGACAGGCGATCTCGTCCTCGCGCAGCGCTTCCCAGGCGCGGCCGATCGGCATGCGCAGCAGGCGGTTGATCACGAACAGCGCCAGCAACGCCAGCAACAGGGCGACCAGGTAGAGGAAGATCACTTTGTTGATCGAGTTGTACTGCAGGCCGAAGAACTCATGGAAGGTCTGCATCCCTTCGGCGGCGCGACGTTCGAAGGTCAGGCCGAAGAAGGTCGGTTTCTCGATGTTGCTGATGCCGTTGGGGCCACCGGTCAGGCCGGTGAGGTTACGCAGGAACAGGCGGATGATCTCGCCAAAGCCCAGGGTCACGATCGCCAGGTAGTCACCCCGCAGGCGCAGCACCGGGAAGCCGAGCAGGAAGCCGAAGGTCGCCGCCATGAGGCCGGCGATCGGCAGGCAGATCCAGAAGCTCAGGCCGAAGTAGTGCGACAGCAGGGCGTAGCTGTAGGCGCCGACGGCGTAGAAGCCGACGTAGCCGAGGTCCAGCAGGCCCGCCAGGCCCACCACGATGTTCAGGCCAAGGCCCAGCAGCACGTAGATGAGGATCAGCGTGGCGATGTCGACCGCGCCCCGCGAGCCGAAGAACGGCCAGACCAGCGCCACCACGATCAGGCCCATGATGACCCAGCGCTGGGTCTTGGGCAGGGTCAGGTAGTTGGTGACCGACGCCGGAACCAGCTTGCGGTCGGAGCGCCCGCGCATCATTGCGCTCCACTGCTTGTCGAACAGCACGCGCAAGAACATCAGCACCGAGCAGATGGCGATGATCGAGAGGGTGAACGGCCCCTGGCTGTGAACCACCAGGTTGATGCCGTCGATGCTGAGCTTCAGGCCCAGCACCGGGAAGGCCACGGCCCAGACCAAGGCGACGCTGAACAGCGCCTGTTTGAGATTTCTGTTCATACTTTTTCAACCTCCGGACGGCCCAGGATGCCGGTCGGCCGGAACAGCAGGACAAGAACCAAGAGTCCGAATGCCACCACGTCCTTGTACTGGTCGCCGAAGATGTCGGCGCCGAAGGCTTCGGCCACGCCCAGCACCAGGCCACCGAGCATGGCGCCCGGGATACTGCCGATGCCGCCCAGAACCGCCGCGGTGAAGGCCTTCAGGCCCACCAGGAAACCGGCGTTGGGGTTGATCACCCCGTACTGCATGCTCAGCAGCACGGCCGCCACCGCCGCCAGCGCGGCACCGATG
The DNA here is from genome assembly GCF_015680235.1 of Pseudomonas guariconensis. Classification (GTDB taxonomy): domain Bacteria; phylum Pseudomonadota; class Gammaproteobacteria; order Pseudomonadales; family Pseudomonadaceae; genus Aquipseudomonas; species Aquipseudomonas guariconensis_A. The sequence goes on along the minus strand of NZ_JADLJL010000052.1, from coordinate 15,538 downwards.
ACGAAGGTCAGGGCGATGATGTTATTGGTGTTGATGCCCAGCAGGTTGGCCATCTTGATGTCCTCGGCGCAGGCACGGCAGGCGCGCCCCAGGCGGGAACGGGAGATGAACAGGGTCAGGCAGGTCATGGCTACCAGGGTGACCACGAACACCAGGATCTGCATGTAGGACACCAGCACTTCCTCGGCACCGCCTGGCCCGAAGGAGATGGATCCGGGAATCAGGTTGGGGATGGACTTGTCCTTGGAATCCTGCGAAAGCAGGACGGTGTTCTGCAGGAAGATCGACATGCCGATGGCGGAAATCAGCGGGATCAGGCGGTTGCTGTTGCGCAGGGGGCGGTAGGCAACCCGTTCGATGCTGTAGCCATAGGCACTGGTCACGACGATGGTGGCGATGAAGGCCACGGTCATCAGCAGGGGCAGCGAATCGATGCCCATCATGGCCAGGCCCGCCAGAGCGATGAAGGCCACGTAGGAACCGATCATGTACACCTCGCCGTGGGCGAAGTTGATCATGCCGATGATGCCGTACACCATGGTGTAGCCGATGGCGATCAAGGCATAGGTGCTGCCGATGGTCAATCCATTAACCAGTTGTTGGAAGAAATGGTAGATCTCAGGCATTACAGCGCTCCTAAAAACCTGATTTGCATTTCACTGGCAGGGGTACGGCCAGGAAACCGCGGGTGACGGTTTTAAGATTTTCAGGTGGGCCCGCCCCCGGATCGCGGGGATCAGGCCCATGAACCTCGTAAAACAAAGCCCACTGCTCGCACAGTGGGCTTTTACGGTCAGCTATTAGTCACGCAGTTACTGAGGGGAGACTTCGGTCTTCGGCTTGCCGAAGTGCCATTCGTAGACCACGAACTTGAAGTCTTTGAGGTCGCCCTTGTCGTCGAACGACAGGTCGCCGGTCGGGGTCTTGAAGGTGCCCTTGTGGATTGCCTCGGCCACTTTCTCGGCGTCGTCGCTGGAGCCGGCGGCCTTGATACCGTCAGCGATCACCTGGACGGCGGAGTAGGCCGGGAACACGAACGGACCGCTCGGGTCCTTGCCGTCGGCCTTGATGGCGTCGACGATGGCCTTGTTCGCCGGGTCGGCGTCGAACGACTTGGGCAGGGTGACCAGCAGGCCTTCGGAGGCATTCTGGGCGATCTGCGAAATGGAGTCGTTGCCGACGCCTTCCGGACCCATGAACTTGGCCTTCAGGCCTTTTTCCTGGGCTTGGCGCAGGATCAGGCCCAGCTCTGGGTGGTAGCCGCCGTAATAGACGAAGTCGACATTGTTCTGCTTGAGCTTCTGGATGATCGAGGAGAAGTCCTTGTCACCGGCGTTCAGGCCTTCGAAGACCGCGACTTTGACGTTCTTGCCTTCCAGGGTCTGTTTGACCGCGGTGGCGATACCTTCGCCGTACTGCTGCTTGTCGTGCAGGACCGCGACGATCTTCGGCTTGACGTGATCGGCGATGTAGTTGCCGGCGGCTGGGCCCTGGGCGCTGTCCAGGCCGATGGTGCGGAACACCAGCTTGTAGCCACGGGCGGTGATTTCCGGGCTGGTGGCAGCCGGGGTGATCATGATCACGCCTTCGTCTTCGTAGATATCGGACGCAGGCTGGGTGGAGCTGGAGCACAGGTGGCCGACCACGAACTTGACGCCGTCGTTGACCACTTTGTTGGCGACGGCCACGGCCTGTTTAGGGTCGCAGGCGTCGTCGTATTCCTTGGCTTCGAGCATCTTGCCGTCGATGCCACCCTTGGCGTTGATGTCCTTGATGGCCTGCTTGGCGCCAACGAACTGCATGTCGCCGTACTGGGTGACCGGACCGGTCTTGGGCCCGGCGATACCGATCTTGATGGTATCGGCGGCAAACGAATGGCTGGCGACCCCGGCCAGTACCATTGCGGCGAACAGCTTGGAAATCTTGATCATAGTGCTCCACTCATTCTGTTGTAATTCTTATAGTCCTGGCGGCCAGGGCTACAGATCGGGTGGTCTCCGGCACGGCCACGCCATGTCGCAAGCCCACCTTCCCCCGGAACATGTCCCGGAACTGTACCGGTACAGTGTAGAGCGCCCTTCGAGCGCTTGAAAAGCGGGCGAAAAGTGCCAGTTTCCCAGGGTGTCGCCTGATCGAAACAAAGATACAGAAAAGCGCCATTACTTTGCCTGCATCTTTGCCCCCACCCCACAACTTCGGGGTTAATCGATCAAATTACATATTTGAAACCGGGTTTTTCTGCAAAAATGCCGGCCTTTTTTCCTGGCCGAATTTTTTTGGAGCAACCCATGACCGATCAAGTAAGCACCCTCTATGCCAAATTGCTCGGCGAGACGGCAACCATCGAGTGGAAGGCACTGGAGCGTTTCTGGGCCAAGGGTGACCTGATTTGGGTCGACCCGAGCCTGGACCTCATCGCCGTTGCCGAGGCAATGGCCGAGAATCGCAGCGAGATCTTCGCCAAGTGGCGTGATGATGGCACTGTCGCGCCCGTTTCCGCGGAGCAGGCGCTCGACTTCCAGCGCCGTGATCCGCCGATCTGGGCGGTGGTGGTTTCGCCGTTCGTGGTGATGCAAGAAAAGAAAGCCCAGTGATGCTGCTCCGTTTTGGTGCGTGAAAATGCACAGAGCAGGGCAACGGATGCTTGTCGGCGTTCAGCCAAGGTGGCCGTTGGTAACAGTGGCTGGGAATTCGGCACTGCGGTAACAGTTTACGATATGCGTAATCAGGCTCTGTTCGTTACGCATGGGCCTGTGTGCCATGCGCGACAGCACGGCGATGTATGATCCGCCTCCGTGCTTCTTGTTCATCTGTTATGGAGTCGCTCATGAGTACTGCATTGCCTTCGCTGGGGTTCGCCGGGATCGGCCTGATGGGGTTGCCGATGTGTCGGCGCTTGCTGGCGGCGGGTTACCCCTTGACGGTATGGAACCGTAGCCCGGAAAAATGTGCCGAACTGGTGGCCGCTGGCGCACGGCTGGCCGCGACCCCTGCCGAGTTGTGCCGCGATACCGACATGGTGCTGCTGTGCCTGGCTGACACGGCGGTGGTGCGCGAGGTGGTGTTCGGCGAGGCAGGTGTCGCCGAAGGTGGGCACGAAGGGCAGTTGCTGGTGGACTTCTCCAGCCTGGAGCCGACCGCCACCCGTGAGATGGCCGCCGAGTTGGCGGCGCTGTGTGGCATGGCCTGGCTGGATGCCCCGGTGTCCGGTGGCACCCCGGGGGCCGAGGCGGGTACCCTGGCGATCATGGTCGGCGGCGAGCAGCAGGACTTGGAGCGCGCCCGCCCGGTGCTGTTGACGCTCGGGCAGCGGGTGACCCACATGGGCGCCGTCGGCGCAGGCCAGGTGACCAAGGCCTGCAACCAGATGATTGTCGCCTGCAATGCTCTGGTGATTGCCGAGGTGGTGGCCCTGGCCGAGCAGTCCGGTGTGGATGCGCGGTTGATCGCCGAGGCCCTGGCCGGAGGCTTCGCCGACTCCAAGCCGTTGCAGATCCTCGCGCCGCAGATGGCCGAGAGCCGCTTCGAGCCGATCAAATGGCATGTGCGCACGTTGCTCAAGGACCTGGATACCGCCGTGAAGTTTTCCCGCGAGCAGGGTTCGGCGACCCCGGTCAGTGGCCTTGCCGCGCAACTGATGCGCTTGCATGGTAGCCAGGGGTATCTGCAAAAAGATCCAGCGACCTTGGTCGAACTGTATCGCAACAAGGATTGAAGCCTGCGGCCTGGCAGTCGAGCCGCTCGAGGGTCGACCGCAGCTCGGCCAGCGCCACCGGGCGGCTGAGCAGGTAGCCCTGCAGGTAATCGCAACCATGGGCGGCGAGGAACGCGTGTTGTTCGAGGGTCTCGACGCCTTCGGTTACCACCTGCAGGTGCAGGGTGTGGGCCATGACGATGATGGCCTGAACGATCTCGCGGTCCTTCTGGCTGCCGGGTACTTCCTGGATGAACGATCGATCGATCTTCAGCACGTCCAGGGGCAGACGCTTGAGGTAAGCCAGCGATGAATAGCCCGTGCCGAAATCATCGATCGACAAGGCAACGCCCTGTGCGCGTACCCGCTTGAGCAGGCTGACGACCCGCTGGATATCGCCCATCAGCGCATTCTCGGTGACCTCCAACTCCAGGTACCTTGGAGCCAGGCCAGCCTCGAACAAGGCCATTTCCACTTCGTTGGGCAATACCTCGCGGCCCAGGGTCACGGCCGAGCAGTTGACCGTGACCTTGAGGTTGGCGTGGCCCTGGCGATGCAGCGAGGCCAGGTCCTTGCAGGCGCGGTGCAACACCCAAAGGTCGAGGTCGGCGATCAGGCCATTGGCCTCGGCGATGCCGATGAAGCGGTCCGGGCTCAGCAGGCCATGCTGGGGGTGTTGCCAGCGCACCAGGGCTTCCAGCTTGGCCACCTGGCCGTTGTGCAGGTCGAAGATCGGTTGGTAGTGCACGCACAAGCCACGCTCTTCGAGCAGCGCGATCCGCAGCTCCTCCTCCAGTTGCAACTCTAGCGTCGCGCGGGTCTTCAGGCTGTTGTTGAAGAAGTTCAGGCTGTTGCGACCGCAGCCTTTGGACTGGTAAAGCGCAAGGTCAGCGTTCTTGAGCAGTTCCTCGGCGGTGCGCCCGTCATCGGGGAAGATGCTGATGCCGATGCTGGTGGTCATGACCATGCGCCGGCCCCCCAGGTCGATCGGGTCCTTCATCCGCTGCATGATGCGCTGCGCCAGGTGGCGTGCCTCGTCACGGCTGTTGAGGCTGGTGACGATGCAGAATTCGTCGCCACCGAAGCGTGCCACCAGGTCGTGGTTGCGGGTAGCGGCCTTGATATGGCCGGCAATCACTTTGAGCAATTCATCGCCGGCGGCATGGCCGAGGCTGTCATTGATGCGCTTGAAGTGGTCGATATCGAGGAACATCACGGCCAGCATGCTTTCGTTGACCGAGAGTTCTGCCAGGCGCTCGGCGAATACCTGGTTGAACCCACGGCGGTTGACCAGGTTGGTCAGGGCATCGTAATGAGCCGCCTGTTGCAACGAAGCGCGGGCCTGGTCCAGCTGGCTGAGCAGCATGTTGACCCGGCGCAGGTCGTGCTCCTTGCTTTGCAGCTTGCGGTCCGCCAGGGCGGCACTGATGCTGCTGCCGCTGATCAACAGGGTGATGAAGGCCACGGTCAGGGCCAGTTGCAGGCTGTTGTCGACCGAAGGCAGGTGCAGGGCGCTGCCGGCCGGCACCACCAGGGTCATCGCAGCCATGCTGGCGAAGTGGGTCAGCAGCAGGCCGCCGCCCATGAGCAGGCTGGCCGCGTATTTGCTGGCCAGGTGCAGGGTGCCGCTGCCCTTGCTGAAAAAGCGCGCCATCAGCAAGGCCGCGAGGCTGGCCGCCATGGCGATGCCCAGCGAAGCCAATGACAGTTCGGGGTGATAGTACGGGCGTGCGCTGGTGTTCAGCGCTGCCATGCCCACGTAGTGCATTACCGTGACGCCCAGCCCGATGAACAGGGCACCCTTCACGTAATGGCGAGGGCGCATGTCGACGCGATCGAGGCTGTTCATCGTCAGCCAGGCGGTGAGCAGGGCGATCAGCAGCGACAGGCCGGTCAAGGGTACGTCGTAGCGCACGTCCACCGGTGCTTGCAGGGCCAATAGGCTAGTGAAGTGCAGCGCCCAGATGCCAGCCGCCAGGCAACAAGCGCCAAGCACACGCCATTGTCGACGGGCGGTGGGGTCTTCGCTTTGGCTCTGGCGCTCGGTCATGTCCAGGGTCGCGAAGCAGGCGATGCACGCAATCCCATAGGCAAGCAGCACCAAGAGGGGATCGTGGCGGCAGTCGAGGATGATTTGGCCGGTTGCCGGCAGCGTGTCGAACAGGTGCAGTCCCAACCACTCCATTGCTCGCCTCTTCGTCGAGTTCTCACTCGTCCCCAAAAAGCCGGAGGAGACTGTTCAGCAGCAGTATAGGAATGAGCGTTTAAGTCAGCCTGGTTAATGGCATTTTGATTTCAACCATTTGGATATTGGCTTGATAGCGGGGCGTTCTAAGGTGCGGGAGCGTTTTACGCCCCTTTCGCGGCATAAGGCCGCTCCTACAGGAGGCGAGGGCCGTCCTTGTAGAAGCGGCCTTGTGCCGCGATGGGCTGCAAAGCAGCCCTTTTTACCGCGCAATCAGCCGGCGACCAGCACGCGGATCGCCTCCAGGCGCAGGGCGGCCTTGTCGAGCATTGCCAGCCCGTCTTCACGCTGCTTGCGCAGGGCATCGATCTCGCTGTCACGCACGCTCGGGTTGACGGCCTTGAGCGCGGTCAGGCGAGCCAGTTCTTCGTCGGCCTGCGCTGCCAGGCGGCGCTGGGCCTCGGCCACACGCTCGACATGGGTCGGCATGACCTTGGCCTCGCCATCGGCGATACGCTTGGCCAGCACGTCACGCTGAGCCTGGACGAACTTGTTGGCGCTGGCCTTGGGCACGCTTTCCAGCTGGTCGTTGAGGGTTTCGAAGGCCACGCGCGGGGCCAGGTCGTTGCCGTTGGCATCGAGCAGGCAGCGCAGGGCGGCCGGAGGCAGATAACGGCCCAGCTGCAGGCTCCGCGGGGCTACCACCTCGCTGACATAGAGCAGCTCGAGCAGCACGGTGCCGGGCTTGAGCGCCTTGTTCTTGATCAGCGCCACGGCGGTGTTGCCCATGGAGCCGGACAGTACCAGGTCCATGCCGCCCTGGACCATCGGGTGCTCCCAGGTCAGGAACTGCATGTCCTCGCGCGACAGCGCCTGGTTGCGGTCGTAGGTGATGGTCACGCCTTCGTCGTCGCCCAGCGGGAAGCTGGCGTCGAGCATCTTCTCGCTCGGCTTGAGGATCAGGGCGTTTTCCGAATGGTCTTCGCTGTCGATGCCGAAGGCGTCGAACAGGGTCTCCATGTAGATCGGCAGGGCGAACTGGTCGTCCTGCTCGAGAATGTCCTCGACCAGCGCCTGGCCTTCGCCGGCACCGCCGGAGTTGAGCTCCAGCAAGCGGTCGCGGCCGGTGTGCAGCTCGGCTTCCAGGCGTTCACGCTCGGTTCGTGCCTCGCCCACCAGCGTCTCCCAGGCCTTGGCATCGCCGCCCTCGAGCAACGCCAACAGACGCGGGCCGAACTGGTGTTGCAGCGCGTTGCCGGTCGGGCAGGTGTTGAGGAAGGCGTTCAGGCCCAGGTGGTACCACTGGAACAGGCGCTCTTGCGGGCTGTCCTGCAGGTAGGGGATATGCAGTTCGATGGTGTGCTTCTGGCCGATCCGGTCGAGGCGGCCGATACGCTGCTCGAGCAGGTCCGGGTGCGCCGGCAGGTCGAACATCACCAAGTGATGGGCGAACTGGAAGTTGCGGCCTTCGCTGCCGATTTCCGAACAGATCAGTACCTGGGCGCCAAATTCCTCGTCGGCGAAGTAGGCGGCGGCACGGTCGCGCTCGAGGATGCTCATGCCTTCATGGAAGACCGTGGCCGGGATGCCGGAGCGTACGCGCAGGGCGTCTTCCAGGTCCATGGCGGTCTCGGCGTGGGCGCAGATCACCAGGACCTTGGTGCGCTTGAGCATCTTCAGGGTGTCGATCAGCCAGTCCACCCGCGGATCGAAACGCCACCAGCGTTCGTCGTCGCCGGCTTCGCCTTGGGCCTGGAAGGCCACTTCCGGGTACAACTCGGCACGTTCGCCGCTCGGCAGGTCGACGTATTGCTGCGGGTTGGGCAGCGGGTAGGGGTGCAACTGGCGCTCGGGGAAGCCCTGGATCGCCGCACGGGTGTTACGGAACAGCACGCGGCCGGTGCCATGGCGGTCGAGCAGTTCGCGGATCAGCCGTGCGCTGGCCTGGCTGTCGCCGTCACTGATCGCGCCTAGCAGTGCCTCGCCCTCGGCGCCAAGGAAGCCGGCGATGGTGGCATGGGCCTTGGGCGAAAGGCGGCCTTCGTCGAGCAGTTCCTGAACGGCTTCTGCCACCGGGCGATAGTGCTCGCTCTCGGCGCGGAAGGCGGCCAGGTCATGGAAGCGGTTGGGGTCGAGCAGGCGCAGGCGGGCGAAGTGGCTGTCCTGGCCCAGCTGCTCGGGGGTCGCGGTGAGCAGCAGCACGCCAGGTATGACCTGGGCCAGTTGCTCGACCAGGGTATATTCCGGGCTGGCCTGTTCTTCATGCCAGACCAGGTGGTGGGCTTCGTCGACCACCATCAGGTCCCAGCCCGCCGCGAACAGGGCGTCCTGGGCTTTCTCGTCGTCCACCAGCCATTCCAGCGCCACCAGGGCGAGCTGGGCGTCCTCGAACGGGTTGCTGGCGTCGCTTTCGATGAAGCGCTCGGCATCGAACAACGCCACCTGCAGGTTGAAGCGGCGGCGCATTTCCACCAACCACTGGTGCTGGAGGTTTTCCGGCACCAGTATCAGCACGCGGCTGGCGCGGCCATTGAGCAGCTGGCGATGGATCACCAGGCCGGCTTCGATGGTCTTGCCCAGGCCCACTTCGTCGGCCAGCAATACGCGCGGCGCGATCCGGTCGGCGACTTCGCGGGCGATGTGCAACTGGTGGGCGATAGGTTGCGCGCGGCAGCCGCCCAGGCCCCAGAGCGTCGACAGCATCTGCTTGCTGGTGTGTTGCAGGGTGTTGTAGCGCAGGGAGAACCAGGACAGCGGGTCGATCTGCCCGGCGAACAGGCGGTCGCTGGCCAGGCGGAACTGGATGAAGTTGGAAAGCTGGGTTTCCGGCAGCACGCGGGCTTGGTTATGCCCGTCGAGGCCGTGGTAGACCAGCAGCCCATCGGCATCCTCGACCTCGCGTACGGTCAGTTTCCAGCCTTCGAAATGCGTGATCTGATCGCCCGGCGAGAAACGCACGCGGGTCAGCGGCGCATTGCGCAGGGAATACTGGCGGGTGTCGCCAGTGGCCGGGTAGAGCACGGTCAACAGGCGGCCATCCTGCGCCAGGATGGTCCCCAGGCCGAGCTCGGCTTCGCTGTCGCTGATCCAGCGTTGCCCCGGTTGATACTGCTGCGCCATACTGCCTGAACTCCCGCGATGAAAAAGCCGACTATGTTAACGGATAGGGGCCGGTAGACCAAAGAATCTAGAGTCTAGCTGCTTCATCGACGAACAACGTGCTGCGACGAGGGCCCATACCACATGGCTGCAAAGCACCGCTGGTTGAACGCCTCCCTGGCCATGGGCAGCTTGCTGCTGTTGGCCGCCTGTGAACAGAAGAACTTCGAAACCCTGCCTGCGATCCCGGCTGAACAGCTGGAGGTATTGGGTGTGCGTACGCCGCTCAAGAGCGTGCACTTCCGTGACCGTGACGGCGAAGGGTTGCTGGTGCTCAGCCGGGTCGATGGCCAGGCCACCGATGCCGAGACCGAGCAAGAAGTGGACAAGGTCATGCTCAAGGCCACCCTGTATGGGCGCAATGCCGAGTCGGACGTGTTCACCCCGCGCTGGCAAATCGAGCAGGAAACCAGCTGCCCGGGGCTGGACCTGGACGTGGACTTCTACACCGATGTCAGCGACGCCAGCGACCTGAACAAGGACGGTGTCGCCGAACTCACCGTGGCCAGCCATGCCTTCTGTGGCGGTGGCATCGACCCGCACGACATCGCCATCGAGATGCGCGAAGGCCAGGCGGCCTACACCATCACTGGCCAGTCGCTGATCACCCCGGCCGGCGAAGAGCCGATTGGCGGCGAGCGGGAAGACAGTGCATCGTTGAAAAATGCACCGCAGGTGATACGCGAACATATGGATGCGGTGTGGCAGCAGGTCTACAAGCGGCCCTGGAGCGAAGCCAGCCCGCCGCCCGACGAGCCGTTGGGCGAAGACCTCGAGTAAAACCCGCCCGCCAGGTTGTGATGCACCGCACACTCCGATCGGCCGGTGCTCAAGTCCAAGCGATGACCGGCCGATACAGTGGCTACAGGAGACCCTTCCATGCTGCCGCCGATCATCCCGCTCAGTGCCGCACCGGTGACTTCGCAACAGGACCCGGTCAAACCGACTCCGGATATCCCTCCGGTGGTCCCGGCGCAGCCTGCTTCCACTGATGGCACCGTGGACCTCAAGCACCAGCGCGACCCTCAGGAGCAGGCCCTGTTGCTGCGCGAGGAGCAGCGTCGCCAGCAGCAACGTCGGCAGAAGGGCCAGGACGAGCGCTACAACGCCTTGCCCGGCGACGAGCTCAACGCCGACAACACCGTGCCGGTGGCTCCTCTGGGCGAACGCACCCGCCAGGGGTTGTTGGTGGACATCGAAGTCTGAGCTGGTCAGCACGGGCGCCAGGCTTCATCATGCAAGTCTCTGCTGTCAGTCGAGCCTGCCCATGAGCCAAGACAACCTGATCGATTTCGGTGCCGAACGCACCAAACGCATCCATGACCTCAAGGAAAAACGCCTGAACGAAGTACGCCAGGCGTTCGAGCAGGCCATGCCGCTGGGTAAGCCGAAGAAAAAGCCCAAGGGCAAGCCGAAGAAGCGCTGAAACTTGACGCAGGTCAACCCTGCGCCCGCCTCGCGTGCCCGCTCCAGGGCACCATTGACTCCGGTCAATTTTCTCTTCCCCCGTATTCGCTACCTTGCACCCATCGGACAACGGCAGACGAAACGGGAGGCCGACATGTTCTTCGACAATGTGGTTATCGCCGGTGTGGTAACGGTCGGGTTGATGTTGGTGTTCTTCGCCGGTCTGGGCATTTTCATCTGGAAGGACTCAAGCAAGCGCAAGCCGCGCTGATCCTTCCCGATTCATGAGCACGCAAGGCATTTAGGGCGACTTCGGTCGCCCATTTTTTTTGCCTGGAATTATCAACGCCTTGCGGCGGGTGTGTGGCTCAAAATGATGCTTAGCTAGCTAATTAATTCATCACGCTTTATCCTTGCGCCGTTGTCTATCTTTCTAACCATCACCGCCCGCAAGGTCCGATTCGTGCCCATTACCCTCCAGGCCCTGTTCGCACCCAGCAACCTCGCCCTCAAGTTCGCCATCAAGACCGTGCTTGGGGGTGGCCTGGCGTTGTGGCTGGCCATGCGTTGGGGGCTGGAACAACCTTCATGGGCGTTGATGACCGCGTTCATCGTCGCCCAGCCGCTTTCGGGCATGGTCGTGCAGAAGGGCCTGGCCCGCCTGGCCGGCACGCTGGTGGGCACGTTCATGTCGGTGGTGTTCATCGGCCTGTTCGCCCAGGCACCCTGGCTGTTCCTGTTGACCCTGGCGTTGTGGTTGGCGCTGTGTACAGCGGCCTCCACCCAATTGCGCAGCGCGTGGGCCTACTCGTTCGTACTGGCGGGCTACACCGTGGCGATCATCGCCTTGCCATCGATCAACCACCCTCTGCAGGTGTTCGACCAGGCGGTGGCACGCTGCACCGAGATCTGTCTGGGGATCGTCTGCGCCACGGCCACCAGCGCCTTGCTCTGGCCGATGCGGGTCGAGCAACAGCTTGCAGGCCAAGCGCGCCAGGCCTGGCACAACGGCTTGCAGGCCTCCAGCGCCATGCTGGGCGGCGAGGACGAGGCGCGCAAGGGCTTGCTGGAAATCCTCGGGCGGATCGTCGCCATCGATGCTCAGCGTGAACACGCCTGGTTCGAAGGCAACCGTGGCCGCCAGCGGGCCAGGGCGATTCGTGGGCTGAGCCAGAAGCTCATGGTGTTGTTGCGTATTTCACGCTCGGTGCGCCGCCAATGGCGTCAGCTCGATGAAGCCGAGGCCGATCGGCTGGCGCCTTGGCTGAACGAGGTGCGCGCACAACTGGCCGAGCCCGACTCGCCCAGCCTGCTGTTGTTGCGCCAGCGCATCTGGGATGCGGCCCACGATGAGCAGATCAGCTCGGCCGAACACTATTGCCTGGCGCGCATGGCCCTGTTGCTGGATATCGCCATGGCCGCGACCCAGGCCTTGCAGGACGCCGAACAGGGCAGGGCGCCGAAAGATGTGCCCCAGGGCCTGGCCGCGCACCGCGACTTACCGCTGGCATTGCTGTTCGGCTCACGCAGCGCCCTGGCCTTCCTGACCATGGCCGGTTTCTGGCTGGCCACCGCGTGGCCGGCGGCACCGGGCGGGTTGGTGCTGACTTGCGTCGTCTGCAGCCTGTTCGCCAGCCGCGAGAATGGCGCGCAGATCGGCCTGAGTTTCCTGCGCGGCATCCTGCTCGCCATTCCCGTGGCCTTTTTGGTCGGGCAGATCCTGCTGCCGCAATGGAGCAGTTTCGCCATGCTCTGCCTGGGGATGGGCGTACCGCTGTTCCTGGGCGCCTTGGGCATGGCGCATCCGCGCACCGGTGCAACCGCCACGTCCTATTGCCTGCATTTCATCGTGTTGGTGGCGCCGCTCAATACCATGCAGTTCGATGTCGCAACCATGCTCAACAGCGCCCAGGCCATGCTGCTGGGTGTCGGGGCCGCGGTGATGGCCTTCCGTCTGGTGGTGCTGCGCCACCCGGCCTGGCTCGGGCGTCGCCTGCGGGCGGCGACCCAGAGCGACCTGGTGCGCCTGACCCGGCGCGACCTGCGCGGTGCCGACAGCTGGTTCGGTGGACGTATGGCCGATCGTCTGATGCAACTGGCCCGGCACGCCAGTGAATTGCCCGAGGCCGAGCGCAAGCGCTGGGACGATGGTGTGCATGCACTGGACATCGGTGACGAGCTGGTGCACCTGCGCATGTGCCTGGCCGTGGCTCAGGCGCCGTTGGGGCCAGCCGAACGCCATTACCTGCAGCAGTTGGAAGCCGTGCTGGCCAGTGGGCCTGCACCAGGGCGTAGCCAGCGCCTGGATGCGGCGACCGAGCAATTCATCGAGGCGCTGCATCGTCAGCCACCTAGCGACCCGCTACGCCTGGCTGTTGGCGCGGCGCTGCAATTGCGTAGCAGCTGGGGCAAGTGGTGCGGTCGCCAGGAGGAAATCCATGGGCTTGCGTGAGTGGGCGCTGGGCGGTGTGCTGCTCAGCCCGTTTCTGATCTATGCATTGCTGGCGCTGCTGCTTACCGGCCTGCTGCGCCTGGTGGTGCAGGCCACGCCGCTGGGGCGGTGGATCTGGCACGAGGCGCTGTTCGATGCGGCATTGTTCGTTTGTGTCCTGTCCCTGGTGGTGCATGTCCTGGGGCCTTTGTAAGGAGTGATACCCATGCGTACAGCCGTACGTACCTTCGTTACCCTCTGCGTGGTGGCCATCGCCGTGTTCGCCGGTTATCACTTGTGGCAGTACTACATGCTCACGCCCTGGACCCGCGATGCGCGGGTGCGCGCGGATGTGGTGGTGATCGCCCCGGATGTGTCCGGTTGGGTGCGTGAGCTCAAGGTCCAGGACAACCAGCAAGTAAGGGCCGGCGATCTGCTCATGATCATCGATCGCGAGCGTTTCCAGGCCGCTTTCGACCAGGCCAACGCCGTGGCCGAGACCCGTGCCCATCAGTTGCGCCTGCGCGAGCGCGAGGCGGCGCGGCGCACGGCCTTGGGCCCGGATGCGATCAGCGCCGAACTGCGCGAGAACGCTCAGATCAACGCTGCCGTCGCCCGAGGCGAGTTGCATGAGGCGCAGGCACAATTGCACGTGGCCAGGATCAACCTGGAACGCAGCGAAGTAAGGGCCCCGCGCAGCGGGCACATCACCAACCTACGCCTGGCCCAGGGCAACTACGTCAACACCGGCCAATCGGTCATGGCCCTGGTGGATGACGCCACCTTCTATATCCAGGCGTATTTCGAAGAGACCAAGCTGCCGCGCATCCACGTCGGCGACCCGGTGAAAGTCTGGCTGATGGGCGCCGGCGAGGCGATCGACGGCCATGTGCAAAGCATCAGCCGTGGCATCACCGACACCAACAGCAACCCCGACAGCCAACTGTTGCCCGAGGTTGAACCGACATTCAACTGGGTGCGCCTGGCCCAGCGCATTCCGGTCCGTATCCGCCTGGACCATATTCCCCAGGGCATGATCCTCAGTGCCGGGATGACCGCCAGCGTGCAGGTGCATGAGGCGCAGGCCGAACGTTGAGCGTCATGGGAGCGTGCTGGCCGTTGACCGGGCGACGGGCAGGCGGAAGCTGAACAACGTCCCCACCTGGGCGTTCGATACAACCTCCATGGAACCGCCGTGGGCCAAGGCGATCTGGTTGGCTATATAAAGCCCCAGCCCCAGTCCTTGCTGTGACCTGCTGGACAGCGGCCGGGAAAAGGGCTGAAACAGCTGTGCCAGGGTCTGCGCCGGGATAGGCTCGCCCAGGTTGTGCACGCTGAGTACGAAGATACCGTCGTGCAGGGTCGCGGTGACGGTGACCGGCTCTTCGGCGGCACCATGGGCCAGGGCGTTGGCGATCAGGTTGGAGAGCAATTGGGCGATGCGTTCGCGGTCGCAGTGCAGCCCGCCGATGTCGCCGATGTTCAGCTGGATCCGCCGCTGTGGATGCACGCGCTGCAGCTCCGAGGCGACATGGGCCAGGGCCTCGCCCAGGTCATGGCAGGGTTGCTGGTTGATGGGGATGCCGCTGCCCAGGCGGCCACGGGCGAAGTCCAGCATGTCGCGCACCAGTTGGGCGGCGCGGTTGCCGGAGGTCTGGATATGGCGGGCGATGACGCGGTTGCGTTCGTCCTGCAGGCGCTGGACGAGCAACTCCGCCCCGGCAGTGATGGCGAACAATGGGTTGCGCAGGTCGTGGCCGAGCACCGCGATGAATTGCTCGCGTACCTCCGCCATGGCGCGTTCCTTCTGCAGGGCCAGCTCGGTGCGCTGGGCGCTTTCCTCGCTTTCTATCTGGATCGACAGCAGGCGGGCGAATGACTCCATCATGGGTTGGATGGCGCTGCCCTTGAGTGAGGTGGGCCTGGGGTCGAGGGCGCTGATGGTGCCGAAGAAACTGCCATCGGTGCGCAGCACCGGCACTGAGATATAGCTTTCGAAACGGTAGAGCCGGGGCGCGTGGTGCCGGGCGTACTGTTCGTCCTCGCTGGCCTGGTCGATCACGATGGTCTGGTGGCTGCTGCGGGTTTCCTGGCACAAGGTCGTGGTGACGTCGAGTTCGTCGCCAGGCTTGAGGCCCAGGCCCAGGTTGTCCAGTACGGCACAGGCGGTCCAACTGTTCTCGGTCACCCGTGCCACGGCGGCAAAGCGCATGCCGGTGGTCTCGCAGATGACCTGGAGGAGGGCGGGTACTGCGTTGATGCGGCCGATGATGGCGATGTCGGCGCTGATGGCGTTGGCCATGGCATGCAGTGTCCGTGGCGGTAAGAAGCATCAGTCTAGCGGGGCGTCAGAGGCGGGATACGAAAAGTTGGCGAACGGTCTTGGGTCGCCCTGAGTGTTGTGGCGTCTATCCGGCAAGCGCCTGCTCGCCTTAAGGTCCTCACACTAAATATTTCAAATAATTGAAATAAACGGTTGACGCCCTTCTGAATCCCCTTATAATGCGCCCCACTTCCGACGCAGTCGAAACGCAAAACTCCTTGAGATTCAATGAGTTGAACGGTTCAGGTGGTATCGGAAGGCTTCGGTCTCACAGATCGGCAGCGGTGAAAAAGGCAGTTGACAGCAGGTTTTAACGCTGTATGATTCGCCTCCCGCTAC
>NZ_JADLJL010000051.1 GCF_015680235.1 Pseudomonas guariconensis | reverse complement strand
GCCCTTGATCGCGGGGCAAGCCCGCTCCTACAGATTGCTAGCCGGACCTGTGGGAGCGGGCTTGTCCCGCGATTGTGTCAGGCCTGATATCACCGTCGCCTGGCGAGGGTTTTATCCTTGATTGCGGGACAAGCACAAAAAAAGGCGAACATCGATGTTCGCCCTTTTGATGCCGTCTCGTTTCGACGCAGATCAGATCTGCATCGCCATGCCATCCACGTTCATCGCCGCCTGGCGCAGGGCCTCGGAACGGGTCGGATGAGGGTGACAGGTGAGGGCGATGTCCTCGGCCGAGGCCGAGAATTCCATGGCCACGCAGAACTCGCCGATCATCTCGCTCACGCTTGGGCCCACCAAATGCACGCCCAGCACTTCGTCGGTGTTGGCATCGGCGATGACCTTGGCGAAGCCTTCGGTTTCATGGTTGATCTTGGCGCGGCTGTTGGCCGTGAAGGGGAACTTGCCGACCTTGTAGGCGCGGCCTTCAGCCTTGAGCTGTTCTTCGGTCTTGCCGACGCTGGCCAGTTCAGGGCGGGTATAGATGACGCCCGGGATCAGGTTGTAATTGACCTCATGGGCCTTGCCGGCGATACGCTCGATACAGGAGACCGCCTCGTCCTCGGCCTTGTGCGCCAACATCGGGCCGGAAGTGACATCGCCGATCACCCAGATGCCTGGCACCGAGGAGCGGTGATGATCGTTGGCCAGCATGCCGCGCTTGTCGGTTTCAAGGCCGACGCTTTCCAGGTTCAAGCCCTTGGTGTAGGGGCGGCGGCCGATGGCCACCAGCACGTAGTCGGCCTGCAGGGTTTCGGCCGCGCCGCCTGCTGCAGGTTCCAGCGTCAGGCTGACGCTGTCGGCCGATGGGGTGGCTTGGGTCACCTTGCTGCCGAGCTTGAAAGCCATGCCTTGCTTGGCCAGGGCTTTCTGCAGGGTCTTGGCGGTCTCCTCGTCGGTGCCGGGGCAGATGCGGTCCAGGTATTCGATCACAGTCACTTCGGCACCCAGGCGGCGCCATACCGAGCCCAGTTCCAGGCCGATCACGCCGGCACCGATCACCACCAGGTGCTTGGGTACCTGGGGCAGCGAAAGGGCGCCGGTGGAGTCGATGATGCGTTGGTTGTCGATGGTCACGCCTGGTAGCGGGGTGGGTTCGGAGCCGGTGGCGATGACGATGTCCTTGGCCTGCAGCGTGGTCTCGCTACCGTCCTCGGCCTTGACGATGACCTTGCCGACGCCGTCGAGGCGGCCCCAGCCCTTGACCCAGTCAACCTTGTTCTTGCGGAACAGGTACTCGATGCCCTTGGTCAGGCCGGTCACGCTTTCGTCCTTTTGCTTCATCATCTGGGCCAGGTTGAGCGTTGGCTTGACCTCGATCCCCAGGTGGGCGAACTCCTCGCCAGTGGCCGCTTCGTAGAGCTCCGACGCATGCAGCAGGGCCTTGGACGGCATGCAGCCGACGTTCAGGCAGGTGCCGCCGAGGGTCGAGCGGCCCTCCACGCAGGCGACGCTCATGCCCAGCTGACCGGCGCGGATCGCTGCGTTGTAGCCACCGGGGCCGCCGCCAATGATCACCACATCATAGGATTTCATGGGTTTACTCCAGGAGTGAAGAAGCGCAAGAGGGCCACAAGATTAGTCTGCGCAAAGAAAGTTGTATACAAAAATGCCTTCAATTTGTTTCGGATGCTTCTAGACCAAGGTCTGCATTCACGGAAACTTCCTACGAATGAACTACCCTGTTCCCGGTGACGTCCCAATTAGAGGCGCGACGTCTGGAAAAATGAAAGGGAGGGTCATTCATGCTTGCGCAACTTCCACCTGCGTTGCAGAGCTTGCACTTGCCTTTGCGTCTGAAGCTGTGGGACGGCAACCAGTTCGACCTGGGGCCGAGCCCGCAGGTCACCATCCTGGTCAAGGAGCCTCAGCTGATCAGCCAGCTGACCCATCCGAGCCTGGACGAACTGGGTGCCGCCTTCGTCGAAGGCAAGCTCGAGCTCGAAGGCGATATCGGGGAAGTCATCCGGGTCTGCGACGAGCTCAGCGAAGCATTGCTGGAGGAGCAGGACCAAACACCACCGGCGCGTACCGCCCATGACAAGGACACGGACGCCGAAGCCATCTCCTACCATTACGACCTGTCCAATGAGTTCTATCAGCTTTGGCTCGACCAGGACATGGCCTATTCCTGCGCCTACTTCCGCGAGCCGGACAATACCCTCGACGAAGCCCAGCAGAACAAGTTCGACCACCTGTGCCGCAAGCTGCGTCTGCAGGCAGGTGACTACTTGCTTGACGTGGGCTGCGGTTGGGGTGGTCTGGCACGGTTCGCCGCGCGTGAGTATGGCGCCAAGGTGTTCGGCATTACCCTGAGCAAGGAGCAGCTCAAGCTGGGGCGCCAGCGGGTCAAGGATGAAGGGTTGGCCGGCCAGGTCGATCTGCAGATACTCGACTACCGCGACCTGCCTCAGGATGGCCGGTTCGACAAGGTGGTGAGTGTCGGCATGTTCGAGCACGTCGGCCATGCCAACCTTGAGCTGTATTGCCAGAAGCTGTTCGGTGCCGTGCGCGAAGGCGGCCTGGTGATGAACCATGGCATCACGGCCAAGCACGTGGACGGGCGTCCCGTGGGGCGGGGGGCGGGTGAATTCATCGACCGCTATGTCTTCCCCCATGGCGAACTGCCGCATGTGTCGATGATCAGTGCTCGCATCTGTGAAGCAGGGCTGGAGATCGTTGACGTGGAAAGCCTGCGCCTGCACTACGCCAAGACGCTCAACCACTGGAGCGAGAACCTGGAGAACCAGCTGCACAAGGCTGCTGCCCTGGTGCCGGAGAAGACCTTGCGCATCTGGCGCCTATACCTGGCCGGCTGTGCCTATGCCTTCTCCAAGGGCTGGATCAACCTGCACCAGATCCTCGCGGTGAAGCCTTATGCGGACGGGCATCACGACCTGCCTTGGACCCGCGAAGACCTTTACCGTTAACTCAAAGGATCGGCGATATCAGCCGCGCGATACGCATCCCGAGTTGTTGCAGGCGATGCGTATCGCGACTGTCCTCGGCGCTGATTTCCTTGGCCTCCTCGAAATCCTTCAGCAACATGGCCTCGACCTGGTCGGCAAAGGTGCGGTCGACGGTCAGCAACGTGATCTCGAAATTCAGCCGGAATGAGCGGTTGTCCAGGTTGGCACTGCCGATCGCACTGATCTCGTCATCCACCAGCACCACCTTCTGGTGCAGGAACCCTGGCTGGTAGCGGAACATCCTTACACCGGCACGTACCGCCTCGAATGCGAACAGGCTGGAGGCGGCGTAGACGATACGGTGGTCCGGTCGTGCCGGAATGAGGACGCGCACATCGACCCCGCGCAGCACCGCCAGGCGCAGCGCCGCGAATACCGCCTCATCGGGAACGAAGTAAGGGCTGGTGATCCACACCCGGCGGGTAGCCGAGTGGATGGCTTCGAGGAAGAACAGTGCGCAGGTTTCCTGGGAGTCAGCCGGCCCGCTGGCCAATGCCTGGCACAGCACGCCGTTTTCCGGATAGGTGTCGGGCAGGATCAGTGGCGGCAGTTCACGCGTGGCCCAGTACCAGTCCTCGGCAAACGACTCCTGCAAACAGGCCAGCACCGGGCCGCTGACCTGGACATGGGTATCGCGCCAAGGCGATAGCGGGGGATGTTCGCCGAGGTATTCGTCACCGACGTTATGCCCACCCAAGAAGCCCAGCAGGCCATCGACCACCACGATCTTGCGATGGTTGCGGAAATTGACCTGGAAGCGGTTGAACCAGCCACGGCGCGTGGCGAACGCATGGATCTGCACGCCACCGTCGCGCAGGGCCTGACTATAGCTGGCCGGCAGAGCATGGCTGCCGACCCGGTCGTACAGCACATAGACACGCACACCTTCGGCGGCCTTGCGCAGGAGTAATTGCTGTAGCTTTCGGCCGAGGGTGTCGTCATGGATGATGAAGAACTGCACCAGCACCGCCTGGCGTGCCTGGGCAATGGCGGTGAAGATCGCATCGAAGGTCGCCTTGCCGTTGATCAGCAGCTTCACCTCGTTGTTCGCCAGGCAGGGCATGGGGCCCAGCCGCGGCATGGCGCGCAGCGCAGCATAACTCTGTGATTCGCGCGCTGTGAGCGCTTCCTCTACCCAAGGCCGCCAATTGAGGTTGGCCATGGCCACATGCATTTCCTGGTTAGCCTGGCGCCTGGCCTGGATGTAGGCGTAGAAGGAGCGAGCACCGAAGATCAGGTAGGGGATCAGTGTGAAGTAAGGAATGAAGAACAGCGACATGGCCCAGGCGATCGCGCCCTGGGCGGTGCGTACGGTGAATACGGCGTGCAGCGCGGCGATGACGCCGAGCAGGTGAATCAAGCCGAGTACATAGCCGAAGAAATAGGGGCTGTGGTAGTCCATACGCATCCTGCTTGCTGAGGGCACCGGGATAACAGAGCATGTTCCAGGCCCGGCTTGCAACCCGGAAGCGGAAATGACGTCTAAGGCTCAACCGGCCAGTAGCCGGTCTTTCGAGGAGCATTCATCCATGAAGATTCGTCTGCCACTGTTGGCCCTGGCATTGGGCCTGGGCGCACCGCTGGTGCAAGCGCAGATGCTGCAACCGGGGTTGTGGGAACTGACCACCAGTAACATGCAGGTCGATGGCAAGCCGTTACCCAATATGGAATTCATGCTCGGGCAATTGAAGAACCTGCCGCCGGAGCAGCGTGCCATGATGGAAGGGGTATTGGCCAAGCAGGGTATTACCTTGGCAGGAAAAGGCGTGCGTTCCTGCCTTACGCCTGAGCAGGTCCAGACCGATGACATTCCGCTGCAGGACCCTCAGTCCGGCTGCACCCAGAAGATCACCGAGCGTACGGGCAACGTATGGAAATTCCAGTTCAGCTGCCCGCGCGCCCAAGGTAACGGTCAGGCGACCTTCCTCAGTGACCGGGAATTCCTGACCCAGGTCAGCGGCACCTTCAATGCCTCCGGTGTTCAGCAACAGGGCAGCATGAATACCCGGGCCGTTTGGCTGGGCAGCGACTGTGGTTCGGTGAAACCACGCACCTGAGCATCACCAGCGATATTGGCTGGCAGCAACCGCATCATGGGCATGCAGGCTTTCTGCATGTTCCACGCGCAGGTTGAAGCCAGCCGTCCATTCCACGTCGCGCAACGACAGGTGCAGCCGTCGCGCGGCGTCCTCGCAGAACATCAGGTTCTGGCCATTGGCCAAGGCGAATGCCTGTTCATCGGCGCGTTTTACCGCGGTTTGCACGGCAGTGCCCAAGGCTGCCTCGATCGTGTCGATCAGCTCAGTGATCGGTAGATGAGCCAAGTTGTCCCGTAGTTGAACGCGGACATGGGCTTGGCTGCGCTGGCTGTGTGGCGTGGCGACGATGCCTTGGTTGCTGCCTAGCCATTCCAGCAGTGTGGCCTGGTCGGGCATTTGCGTGGGGAAGTCGATAAGAAACTGCTGTTGAATCAGCTGTCGAGCCAGGGCGGCTGAGCAAGGGCAAGTGGAGGAATAGGGCACCACAACGGATAGTTCCACGTGGAACATTTCATATTCGATCTTCGCATCCAGGGTGACGGGATAGCTTTTCCAACCCGCCAACGGGCTGACCAAGGCCGGCCGTTTCAGGACATGATCGAAGCGTAGGCTTACGTACGCCGCAGAAGATAACCGCTCATGGGATGAGAGGAAATCAGCCAGCAACCGGCGTAGCGACAGCGGATTCAGCTCGGCTTGCTCGAGCGCCTCCAGCGCCAGGTACAGGCGCGACATGTGTATCCCCCGTGAAACGCCATCTTCCAGGTTGACCCCGACGTCTGCTTGCCCGCAGAGAACGCGGCCTTCATGCCGCAACGGCAATGCGATGCCCTGCATGCCAACCCAGTCCAGGGGGAGGGTATGGGGTTGGGTTTGGGTGGCAATATCGGGGAGGGTCAGGCTGGTCATTTTGGCGATCCTGGTGAGTGCAGCAGCGGCACACGGGCTTGGCGAAATTGTATTGTTATAATATAACGTATGCAATGCATCGCTTCGAATGCCCTTGCCCGATGAGGTTTCCCATGCCCAACCGTCTTCCTGTTACCGTGCTGTCCGGCTTCCTGGGCGCCGGAAAGAGCACCTTGCTCAACCATGTACTGCGCAATCGCGAAAACCTGCGGGTGGCCGTGATCGTCAATGACATGAGCGAAATCAACATCGATGCCAGCGAAGTGCAGCGCAACGTCAGCCTCAACCGGGCGCAAGAGAAACTGGTGGAAATGAGCAATGGCTGCATTTGCTGCACCTTGCGCGAAGACCTGCTCGAGGAAGTGGCGAAGCTGGCGCGGGAAGGGCGTTTCGACTACCTGTTGATCGAGTCCACCGGTATTTCCGAACCCCTGCCGGTGGCCGAAACGTTCACTTTCCGTGACGAGCAGGGGCGCAGCCTGTCCGACATGGCGCGCCTGGATACCATGGTCACGGTCGTCGATGGTCTGAACTTCCTGCGTGACTACCAAGCCGCCGACAGCCTGGTCAGCCGCGGCGAAACCCTGGGCGAGGATGATGAGCGCTCGATCACCGACCTGCTGGTCGAGCAGGTGGAATTCGCCGATGTGCTGCTGCTCAGCAAGATCGACCTGATCAGCCAGCATGAACGCGAAGAACTGATGGCCATCCTGCGCAGCCTCAATGCCCGGGCGCAGATCGTCCCTATGGTCATGGGCCAAGTGCCGCTGGAGCGCATCCTCGACACGGGCCTGTTCGACTTCGAACAGGCGGCCCAGGCCCCTGGCTGGCTACAGGAACTGCGTGGCGAGCACGTGCCGGAAACCGAGGAATACGGGATTGCAGCCACCACTTGGCAAGCCCGTCGGCCGTTTCACCCTGAGCGCTTCCACGATTTTATCCACAGCGAATGGACCAATGGCCGCCTGCTGCGTTCGAAAGAGTTTTTCTGGCTGGCCAGCAAGTTCCAGGAGGCGGGCAGTTGGTCGCAGGCGGGTGGCATGATGCGCTATGGCATGGCGGGGCGCTGGTGGCGCTTCGTTCCACGTGAGCATTGGCCACAGGACGAGGAGAGTACCGCCGCGATCCTCAAGCAATGGGTGGCCGAAAGCGGTGATTGCCGACAGGAGCTGGTGTTCATCGGCCAGAACGTCGACTTCAAACAGTTATCCACAGAGCTGGAAGCGTGCTTGTTGACCGACGAGGAAATGGCATTGGGCGAAATGGCCTGGCTTCGTTTCAACGACCCTTTCGGGCCTTGGTATGAGGATGTTGCCTGAGCCTGTGGATATCCACGACGCTTGACGGGCTCGATCGAAGGGTCATAGTGGGGCGACTGTTTTTCCAGGCACTTTCCCATGCTGCAGAACATTCCCACCCACGTGATCGCAGGCCCCTTGGGCGCCGGCAAGACCAGCCTGATACATCAGCTGTTGGCCCAGCGCCCGGCGAATGAACGGTGGGCGGTGCTGGTCAACGAGTTTGGCCTGGTGGGGCTGGATGCGGCGCTACTGGGTCGTGACGACGACGGTATCGCCATTGGCGAAGTGGCAGGTGGCTGCCTGTGTTGCGTCAATGGCATGCCGTTTCAGGTCGGCCTGGGGCGTTTGCTGCGCAAGGCCAGGCCTGACCGCTTGTTCATCGAACCGTCCGGGCTCGGCCACCCCGTTCAGTTGCTTGGCCAGCTCCGCCAGGCCCCATGGTCAGGTGTGCTGGCGGTACAGCCGCTGCTGATGGTCTTGGATACGCAGGCCTTGGCGCGTGGCGAGCCATTGCCGGAGGCGCAGCAGGCGGCCTTGGCGGCAGCCGGAATGCTGGTTTTCAACAAATCCGCCTCTGTGGATGAAAAAAACCGTCTGTTGATAAGTGCTCGGCTGCCCGATTTGCCTAGCTATTGGACAGAGCATGGGGCGTTTGCGCTGGATCGTTTGCCAAGCATTGCACCTGCATCGACGCCCACCGAGTCTGTGGATAAATTACCTGTGGATGAACCTGCGGCCGGCATCAACGTGCTTTGGCCCGATCCACGCCAACCTATCTGTCTCGCTCAGGCCGGGGAAGGTGGCTGGAGTATGGGTTGGCGCTGGCACCCTACGCAGCGTTTCGACGCGGGGCGCCTGGAGCGATTTCTGCAGGCCTGGCCATGGCGACGGGCCAAAGGCGTTATCCACAGCGCGACCGGCTGGCAATCGTTCAATACCCTCAATGGTGGTAAACCGGTCTGGCAGCCGAGCGAATGGCGCAAGGACACGCGCCTGGAACTGATCTTCGACCAGCCCCAGCCCTTGGAGACCCTGAAAGCCGCCCTGGCTGCCTGTCGCCTGGATGACTGATCAGTTATGCCAGCGGTTGTGCTCCTGGCGCCACTGCTGCATCTGGATCACGTTGTCCGCCTTGGGAGGCGTCTTGATCTCGAACGGATAGGGCGCCAATTCTATCTGCATGGTATGGGCGCCGAATTGGGTGACCGTACCCGGATGGCGCTGCTCGCCGGTGACGGTGAATTCGAACCCATAGACCCGGGCTAGGCGCTTGCGCCCATTGGCGTCGCGTACGAACCCGATGCGCTTGAGGGCGACGTTATCGTCGAGCAGCTCCAGGTCGAGCTTGGCGCAATGTTGCTTGACCCGTTCAAGCGCCTTCTCGCGTAGCCCGTGGTTGTGCCACAACCAGGCGCCGGCGGCGGCTACCACCATCAGAACGAACAGGTTCTCCAGGGTCAACATTTGCATATGCTCCAAACAGGTCAGTCCAGCTTAACTGTGTCCCTGGCCTGTCGTACAGGTGGCAATCAGGTTCATACTGCGCGCCGCATACTTTTGAAACAGCTTTGGAAAATTCGCATGAAACGTACACCGCATCTGCTTGCCATCCAGTCCCACGTGGTCTTCGGCCATGCCGGAAACAGCGCGGCGGTGTTCCCCATGCAGCGGGTCGGGGTGAATGTCTGGCCACTCAATACCGTGCAATTCTCCAACCATACTCAGTATGGCCAGTGGGCCGGTGAAGTGCTTGCTCCAGCGCAAATTCCTGCGTTGGTGGAAGGCATTTCCAACATCGGCGAGCTGGGCCACTGCGACGCGGTATTGTCCGGTTACCTGGGCAGTGCCGAACAAGGGCGTGCGATCCTGGCGGGTGTGCAACGGATCAAAGCGGTGAACCCCAAGGCGCTGTACCTGTGCGACCCGGTCATGGGGCATGCGGAAAAAGGCTGCATCGTCCCGGAGGAGGTGAGCGAGTTCCTGCTCGATGAGGCCGCTTCGGTGGCCGACATCCTCTGCCCGAACCAGCTCGAGCTGGACAGCTTCTGTGGCCGCAGGGCGCAATCCCTGGACGATTGCGTGGCCATGGCCCGTGGTCTGCTCGAGCGTGGGCCGAAAGTGGTGCTGGTCAAGCACCTGGCCTACCCAGGGCGTGCCGAGGACAGCTTCGAGATGCTGCTGGTCACCGGCGACGGCTGCTGGCATCTGCAGCGCCCGCTGTTGGCGTTTCCCCGCCAGCCGGTGGGCGTAGGGGACCTGACCTCCGGGCTGTTCCTGGCCCGGGTGCTGCTGGGCGACAGCTGGGTGCAGGCGCTCGAGTTCACCGCCGCCGCAGTACATGAGGTGTTGCTGGAAACCCAGGCCTGTGCCAGCTACGAGCTGCAGCTGGTCCGGGCCCAGGATCGCATCGCCCATCCGCGCGTGCGCTTCCAGGCGCAACGTCTGGTGGTCGGCAGCTAATCGGCTAGCGCCGCCCCCTGTGGAAGCGGGCTTTTCCCGCGATTAGGCCGAGCCCAGTATCATCGCCGCCTGGCAAGGGCTTCGCCCTTGATCGCGGGGCAAGCCCGCTCCCACAGGGGTAGTGCTAACCGCTTGTGGGGGCGGTAGCCTCCAAAGCCTTTCGGTAACGACTAGATCGAATCGGTCTTGAGGTTCTGGTAGCGCTGTTCCAGTTCCTGGCGGATCTGCCGGCGCTGCTGGCCTTGCAAGAAGCGGCGCTTCTCTTCGCTGCTTTGCGGCTGGCGTGGCGGTACCTGTACCGGACGGCGGTTGTCGTCCACTGCGACCATGGTGAAGAAACAGCTGTTGGAATGGCGTACGGAGCGCTCGCGGATGTTCTCGGTCACCACCTTGATGCCCACTTCCATCGAGGTATTGCCGGTGTAGTTGACCGAAGCGAGGAACGTCACCAGCTCGCCCACGTGCACAGGCTCGCGGAAGATCACCTGGTCCACGGACAACGTCACCACATAAGTGCCGGCGTAGCGGCTGGCGCAGGCGTAGGCGACTTCGTCGAGGTACTTGAGCAGGGTGCCGCCATGTACGTTGCCCGAAAAATTGGCCATGTCCGGGGTCATCAGGACAGTCATCGTCAACTGGGCGTTTCCAGGTTCCATAGTGTGCTCACGGGTTGGTTGCGCTGAAACGGGGCGGGTATCTGCAGACACTTCTGTTTCCCCCTCAATGTGGTTTCACATCCTGGTACGGGACGTCGGCCGACGCGCCATCGTCACGCGAATCATGCCATCGCTGGCGGCAAAATCGCCGATCTGTTTCTGCATATTGCATCGGCGTTTCGCACACAGGCGCGATGTTAACCTGAGGGAGCCCACGCAACCTGGGCTTTCCTGCATTGAACACAGTATGTACTTGCTGCTCGCTCGGGTTTGCCTCGGCAGAGGAGCGGTCTGCCCAGGCAACGAGAAAAGGAGTCCCTCGCCATGCATGCCATCAGCTTCATTCAGGATCTGGCCGTGATCATGCTGGTGGCCGGGGTGGTCACCATTCTTTTCCATCGCTTCAAGCAGCCTGTCGTGCTGGGGTACATCGTCGCCGGCTTCATCATCGGCCCGCACACACCGCCCTTCGGCCTGATCCATGATGAAGACACAATCAAGACCCTGGCCGAACTCGGGGTGATCTTCTTGATGTTCTGCCTGGGCCTGGAGTTCAGCCTGCGCAAGTTGTTCAAGGTCGGTGCCACGGCGTTCATCGCGGCCTTCCTGGAAATCGTGCTGATGATCTGGATCGGCTTCGAGATCGGTCGCTGGTTTGGTTGGAGCACGATGGATTCGCTGTTCCTGGGCGCGATCCTGGCCATTTCCTCGACCACCATCATCGTCAAGGCGCTCAACGACCTGAAGATGAAGAACGAGCGCTTCGCCCAATTGATCTTCGGGGTGCTGATCGTGGAGGACATCCTGGGTATCGGCATCATTGCCCTGCTTTCAGGCATCGCGGTCAGCGGCACGGTCAGTTCGGGCGAAGTGTTTTCCACGGTGGGCAAGCTGTCGCTGTTCATGATCGTCGCCCTGGTCGTCGGCATCCTGCTGGTGCCACGGCTGCTGGCCTACGTGGCGAAGTTCGAAAGCAACGAAATGCTGTTGATCACCGTGCTGGGCCTGTGTTTCGGGTTCTGTCTGCTGGTGGTCAAGCTCGAATACAGCATGGTTCTGGGTGCGTTCCTGATCGGCGCGATCATGGCCGAGTCCCGGCAACTGCTGAAGATCGAACGCCTGATCGAACCGGTGCGCGACCTGTTCAGTGCCATCTTCTTCGTGGCCATCGGCCTGATGATCGACCCGCGCGTTCTGGTCGACTACGCCTGGCCTATTGCGGTCATTACCGTGGCGGTGGTGTTGGGCAAGATGCTGTCGTGCGGCATGGGCGCCTTCATTGCCGGCAATGACGGGCGTACCTCGCTGCGCGTGGGGATGGGCCTTTCGCAGATCGGCGAATTTTCCTTCATCATCGCGGCGCTGGGCATGACCTTGCAGGTCACAAGTGACTTCCTCTACCCGGTAGCGGTGGCTGTTTCGGCAATTACCACCTTGCTCACGCCCTACCTGATTCGCGCCGCCGACCCCTTGTCGCTGAAGCTCGGCAAGGTGGTGCCCGGTCGGCTGGCACGGGTGTTGTCGCTATATGGTGAATGGTTGCGCAGCATCCAACCCCAAGGGGAAGGCGCCATGGTGGCTGCGATGGTCAGGCGCATCCTGCTGCAGGTCGGCGTGAACCTAGCGTTGGTGATCGCGATCTTCTTCAGTGGCGGTTACTTCGCCGAGCGTATCGGCACCTGGCTGATGGAGTGGGTCGGCGATATCAGCCGGCAGAAGGCATTGATCTGGGGCGCTGCGCTATTGTTGTCGTTGCCGTTCCTGATTGCCGCCTACCGCAAGCTCAAGGCGCTTTCGATGCTGCTGGCCGAACTGGGCGTCAAGCCGGAGATGGCAGGGCGGCATACCCAGCGTGTGCGGCGGGTGATCGCCGAAGTGATTCCATTGTTGTCGCTGCTGGTGATCTTCCTGCTGCTTTCGGCGCTGTCGGCGAGCATCTTGCCGACCAACGAGCTTCTGCTGGTGATCGCAGTGGTAGCGGCAGTGGTGGTGGCATTGCTGTGGCGCTGGTTCATCCGGGTCCATACCCGCATGCAGATCGCCTTGCTGGAAACGCTGGACAACAATCGCGACCAAGCCCATTGAAGGGGGGCTTTCTGCGCTTGATTTAATCGAAGTCCGAGGGGATGGAGCGGTAGCGACGCGGCCAAGCGCAGAAAGCCAGGCGATTCTACGGTGGATGGTGGCTAAGAGCCATGGATTGAGTGTAGGGAAAGCCCACAAAGGCTGTAGGCTTTCGCTAATCCTATGCGCCGAAGGTATCAGCTTTCCAGCCAGACATCCCTGGCCCAATGCCAAACGGATTCCCAGTTGTCTTCGGCGATGGCTTCTTCATCGCCATCCCACAAGACCACGGTGCCGTCTTCCTCGACGCAATAGTAGCTGTCGCCATCCTGGCACAGCGGGATCAGGTCCCGCGGCACGCCCGCATCCCAGGCGTTCGCGGCAACGTCTGGCAGGTAGGTATGGGACTGCGGGTCGGTGACGGTGACCGGTTCCAGGCTGCCGTAGACCACGTCGCTGACGGTCAGCAGGAACTCCTTGAACACGAAGGGAATGTTGATGAACAGCTGCTCTTCGATCTCCACCAGCAAGTCTTCGTCTGGCAGTTCCAGCGGCACGGGAACCGGCTCGTTGGCTTCCCGGAGTTGTTCGATCACTTCTTCCACGGCTTACATCCTCTGACCTTGATGACAACGCTGCGCGTTATACCCTAGTAGGCCAGTCTGCCAAAAGCAAAAACCCCGGGCAGGGGCGGAAACAAAAAGCTTGGGGCCGCAAAGCGGCCCCAACGTATGCCAGCGGAAGAATCAGCCGTTCTGGCGGATGCCAGCGAGCAGCCAAGGCTGGTTCTCGCCCTGTGCACGCTCCATATGCCAGCTCTCGCTGAACGCTTCGCCCTGGTCGAAGCGCGAGGTCTTCGAGACACCGTGGAAGGTCAGGGTCGCGATGGTCTTGTCGGCGCGGTCATCGACGCCTTCGAGCTGTACATCGAGGTTGTCGATGTAGGTGGACTGGAAGCCATCACCCAGGTCGGCACGCTCGCGCTTGAGGAACTCGAGCATCTGTGGGGTGACGAACTCGGCGATCTTGTCCATCTCGTTGGCATCCCAATGCTGCTGCAGCGACATGAAGTGGCTGCGTGCGGCGTTCAGGAAGTTCTGCTCGTTGAACCAGGCCGGGGCGTTGATCACTGGGGCGGCGGCAGGCGCAGCGGCGCCACCGAAGACCGACGGCTGGGCTGGCTGGGCATGGGTTTCACGCTGGTAAGGCGCGTGGCCGGCGGCGGCGTGTTGCGGCTGCTGCTGGCGACGGCGCGCGGCGATGAAGCGGAACACCAGGAAGGCGATCAGGCCCATGATCAGGAAGTCGAGGATCTGCATGCCCTGGAAGCCGTCGCCCATGAACATGGAAGCCAGCAGGCCGCCCGCGGCGATACCAGCCAATGGGCCCAGCCAGCGCGAAGCACCGCTGGCGGCGGCCGGGGCGCGGCCAGGAGCGGTTGGCGCGGCGGCCGGCGTGGTTGGCGTAGCCTGGCGGGTCTGGTGGATAGGCGCGGAGCCCGAGCTCTTGCCGCCGCCGAAACGCTTGGCGTTGGCGTCCAGGCTCAGCGTCAGGCCGACGCACAGCGCCAGTACGATGCTAAGAAAACGTTGCATAGATGGGATTTCCCCTGTGGGTGGATTGCACGCGCGTCATGTTGCACAGGTTGTTGTGCACATGACCAGCGCCATAATGTTTCCATCTTTTGCCTGATGGGCCTGTACACAAGCCCATTCAGTGGGTAGGACCTTTCGTCAGCAGGCAAAAGAAAAGACTACAGTCGGCTGGAAGCCGTAGCATTCGGTATCAGATCGCTTCCAATTTGGCGTAGCCCAGCATCAGCCACTTGCTGCCTTCGGCGAAGTTGACCTGCACCCGTGCCTGGGCCCCCGAGCCTTCGAAATTGAGGATCACGCCTTCGCCGAACACCGAATGCTGCACACGTTGGCCCAGGGTGAACGCCGTTTGCGGAATGCTGGCATTGGCGAACAGGCTGCTGGAATTGCTCTGATTGCCACCGAAGGGGCGGCTGACGCTATTGGACAGACGCACTTCCTGCACCAGCCCCGCCGGAATTTCCCGTACGAAACGCGACACCTTGTTGTAGGTCTCGCTGCCATACAGGCGACGGGTTTCGGCGTAGGTCATGATCAGCTGGCGCATGGCCCGGGTGATGCCCACGTAGGCCAGGCGACGTTCCTCTTCGAGGCGGCCTGGCTCTTCCAGGCTCATCTTGTGAGGGAACAAGCCTTCCTCCATGCCCACCAGGAACACATAGGGGAACTCCAGGCCCTTGGCGCTGTGCAAGGTCATCAATTGCACGCTGTCTTCATGTTCGTCCGCCTGGGCATCGCCGGCCTCCAGGGAAGCATGGCCGAGGAAGGCTGACAGCGGCGAAAGGTCGGCATCGTCTTCGCTGGTTTCGAAGTTGCGCGCGGCGCTGACCAGTTCCTCGAGGTTTTCTACCCGTGCCTGGCCTTTTTCGCCTTTTTCTTCCTGGTGGTAGATGATCAGGCCGGACTGCTCGATGACGGTCTGGGTCATCAGGTGCAGTGGCATGTCCAAGGTCTTGGCGGCCAGGTTTTCCATGAGCTCGATGAAAGCGCCCAGGGCGCTTGCCGCGCGGCCTTTCAGGGCTTTGGCGGCGAGCAGCTGGCACATGGCTTCCCACATCGACAGCTGGCTGTGGCGGGCATGGTCGCGGATCGCTTCGACGGTTTTCTCGCCGATGCCACGCGGTGGCACGTTGATTACCCGTTCGAGGGCGGCATCGTTGCCGCGGCCTTCGAGAAGGCGCAGGTAGGCCATGGCGTTCTTGATTTCTGCGCGTTCGAAGAAGCGTTGGCCGCCGTAGATGCGGTAGGGAATACGCTCGCGCAGCAGGGCTTCTTCCAATACCCGTGACTGGGCGTTGGAGCGATACAGGATGGCGATGTCGTTGCGCGCATTGCCTTGCCTGATCAGGCTCTCGATGGTCTCGACCACATAGCGCGCTTCGTCGTGTTCGTTATAGGCGGCGTACAACGTCAGCGGCTCGCCTTCGCCCATGTCGGTCCACAGTTCCTTGCCCAGGCGCCCGCTGTTGTTGGCGATCAGGGCATTGGCCGCCTTGAGGATGCCACCGGTGGAGCGGTAGTTCTGCTCCAGGCGGATCAACTCGGCGTCAGGGAAGTCGGCGGTGTACTGGTGGATGTTCTCGATCTTGGCCCCGCGCCAGCCATAGATGGACTGGTCATCGTCGCCCACGGCCATCAGGCTGCCGCCGTTCTGGCCGGCCAGCAGGCGCAGCCAGGCGTACTGCACGGCGTTGGTGTCCTGGAACTCGTCCACCAGCAGGTGGCGGAAGCGTCGCTGGTAGTGCTCCAGCAGGCCGGGGTGGTCGCGCCACAAGTCCAGGGCGCGCAACAGCAACTCGGAGAAATCGATGACCCCAGCACGTTCGCAAGCCTGCTCATAGGCTTCGTAGATGCTGCGCATGGTGCCCAGGAACAGGTCGCCGCCGGCCTGGATATGTTGCGGGCGCAGGCCCTCGTCCTTCTGCCCGTTGATGAACCATTGGGCCTGGCGTGCTGGCCAGCGCTGCTCGTCGAGGCCAAGCTCGCGGATCACCCGCTTGACCAGGCGCTGCTGGTCATCGCTGTCGAGAATCTGGAAATTCTGCACCAGGCGCGCTTCCTGCCAGTGCGCACGCAACAGGCGGTGTGCCAGGCCGTGGAAGGTACCGACCCACATGCCCGCCGGGTTGATGCCCAGCAGCTGCTCGATCCGCTGGCGCATTTCGGCGGCGGCCTTGTTGGTGAACGTCACCGACAGGATCGAGTGCGGCGAAGCCTGCTCGACCTGGATCAGCCAGGCGATGCGATGCACCAGCACGCGGGTTTTACCGGAGCCGGCGCCAGCAAGCACCAGCTGACGCCCAAGCGTGGCCGCGACAGCCTGGCGTTGGGCATCATTGAGGGAGTTCAACAGGAGGGAGAGGTCATCTGTGTGCATCCGGCCATTCTAGGGCCAAGCCGGTCAAGGGACAAACACCTACTGTATGAATATTCACCTTCTGGTAGCGTCGCTCATCGGGTGATTCGCTACGCTCGGTCGCCCCCAGGACTTCGATACCACTGGCTGCCATGCCTGGCCAGCAAGCTGTTGGCCTGCTCTGGCCCGTTGCTTCCGGCGGCATAGTGGCGCGGGGGCTGGAAGTGTTCTTCCCAGCCCTTGAGGATCGGGTCGATCCAAGCCCAGGCGGCTTCCACTTCGTCACGTCGCATGAACAGCGTCGAATCCCCCTCGAGCACGTCCAGCAACAAACGTTCATAGGCTTCCCAGCGGCGGGTCTGGCCGAACACCTGGGCCAGGTTCAGGTCCAGTTCGACAGGCGCCAGACGCATGCCTTTGCCCGGGCTCTTGGTCATCATGCGCAGGCTGATGCGCTCCTCGGGCTGCAGCTGGATCAACAGCTGGTTGACCTGGCCGCCGCTGAACAGCTCGTGGGGCACCGGCTTGAACTGGATGACGATTTGCGACGAGCGCCGCGCCATGCGCTTGCCGGTGCGCAGGTAGAAGGGCACGCCGGCCCAGCGCCAGTTGTCGATGTGCGCGTGCACGGCGACGAAGGTCTCGGTATCGCTGTCGTTGTCGACGTCCTTTTCGAAGTAGTAGGCCGGCACTTCCTGGCCGCCGATATGGCCGGCGCCGTATTGGCCGCGCACGGTCTTGTCCTGCACGTCCTGGCCGGTGATCGGCTTGAGCGCCCGAAGGATCTTCACCTTCTCATCACGTACCGCCTCGGCCTCGAACTGCGCCGGTGGCTCCATGGCAACCAGGCACAGCAGCTGCAGCAGATGGTTCTGCAGCATGTCGCGGGTCGCACCCGCGCGGTCGTAGTAGGCGCCGCGGTTTTCCACGCCCAGGGTTTCGCAGACGCTGATCTGTACATGGTCGACCTGGCCATTGCGCCATACCGGCTCCAGTAGGGCATTGGCAAAACGCAGGGCCATGAGGTTCTGCACCGTTTCCTTGCCCAGATAGTGGTCGATACGAAACACCTGGCTCTCGTCGAATACCGCGCCAATGGCTTCGTTGATCGCCGTGGCCGATTCCAGCGAGTGGCCGATGGGCTTTTCCAGCACGATGCGCGCTTCGCTGTCGGCAAGGCCGGCAATGCGCAGGTGGTTGGCGATGGGCACGAACAGGTTGGGTGCGGTGGCCAGGTAGTAGATGCGGGCCAGCCCTCCAGGCTCACCCAGGTAACGCGCAAGGCGCACGAAATCGGCGCTTTGCAGGGCATCCATGGCGAAGTAGTCCAGGCGTGCGCAAAAGCGCCGCCAGACATCTTCCTCGAAATCGTTGCGGGCGATCTGGGCCCGGCAGTTACGCTCGGCGAGCTTGAGGTATTCGTCCCGTGGCAAGGGGCGCCGGGCCAGCGCGATGATTCTCACGGCGTTGTGCAGGCGGCCCTCGCGATACAGGTGATAGAGCGCCGGCAGCAGTTTGTGCAAGGCCAGGTCGCCCGTACCGCCGAAGACCAGGATGTCGCAAGGAATAGTCAAAACCACCACTCTCCACGTTCGTTTAGCTGGGCGGGTCGCGGGTCTTGTAGTATAACTACAAGAAAGCTACATCCCGGCCAGCCGATCATAACCGAGTCCAGCCTG
The DNA here is from genome assembly GCF_015680235.1 of Pseudomonas guariconensis. Classification (GTDB taxonomy): domain Bacteria; phylum Pseudomonadota; class Gammaproteobacteria; order Pseudomonadales; family Pseudomonadaceae; genus Aquipseudomonas; species Aquipseudomonas guariconensis_A. The sequence goes on along the minus strand of NZ_JADLJL010000051.1, from coordinate 691 downwards.
TGAATCTGTTGCAACATATCGCCCAATCGCGCCATTTGCTGCGCAAATCGGAACTGAAAGTGGCCGACCATGTGCTGCTCGATCCGGCTGCCGTCATGCACAGCTCCATGGCCGACCTGGCTCACAGCGTAGGGATCAGCGAGCCGACCATTGTGCGCTTTTGCCGGGCGATCGGCTGTTCAGGCTTCCAGGATCTCAAGCTCAAGCTGGCGCAGAGTCTGGCCGCTGGCGCCAGTTTCGGGCAGTTCGCGATCCATGAAGACGACTCGGTCGCCGACTACAGCCTGAAGATCTTCGACACCACGCTACATACCTTGATGGAGGTGCGCGAACACCTCAATCCCCAGGCCCTGCAACAGGCGGTAACCGCCATGGCCCAGGCCCAGCGCGTGGAGTTTTATGGCTTTGGTGCCTCCGGCGCGGTGGCGGCCGATGCCCAGCACAAGTTCTTCCGCCTGCTGCTCAGCGCCGCGGCCTATTCCGACCCGCACATGCAGGCGATGTCCGCGGTGACGCTCAAGCCTGGCGATGTAGCCGTGTGCATCTCCCAATCGGGTCGCTCCAAGGACCTGCTGATTACGGCCAACCTGGTGCGTGAAAGCGGGGCCAATCTGATCACCTTGTGCCCGAGCCAGACGCCGTTGGCTGAATTGTCCACCGTCAACCTGGCCATCGACGTGCACGAAGACAC
>NZ_JADLJL010000050.1 GCF_015680235.1 Pseudomonas guariconensis | reverse complement strand
GCTACAGGACGAGCTCTCGAAACGCTGCGGCCGCAAAAACTCATGGCTGCGCAAAATCCGACTGTTGGGTTTGGGGGGCAGATCGCCAAATATGGTGGAGGTATTGCGGCGGCAGCTGGGTTGATGGATGCGGTGCAGTACAGATCTTCTGCCATTAGATCAAAAAAAAATGGGGATATTAATGCTAGCCGAGAATATTGGTTCGCCAGCTCGGCTGCCTCAGCATCAGCTCTGACTGGTATTTATGCATCTCTTGCAGGGAGTTCATTATTTGGCCCATTGGGTTTTGCACTTGTTTTGGGGGTGAGCGCATTTGCAGCTTCTAATTTAGCAAAACAAGAAGAATCAACATTAATGGAGTTGTGGGCGCGCTCCTGCAAATGGGGGGTGCCCGAGACCTATCGCCACTGGGTCAAGGCTAGCGATCTCGACGTAGCTATCAGCGCCTTGAATGCCGCAGCAATTGGCATGCAGGCTGATGTATCTGTCCAGGCGCGCTTTCTTCATGCCAGTAACATACATATATCCACACCAATTGGACTACTCAATCCTAGCGACGCCGTCCCCATAGTTTTCACTCTAAAGTACAGTCTCCGACTTCCAAAATTCAGTCCGGCGCACTCTAGATATGAATGGCGTTTAGTTATTTATTCGACTGGCAGCAATGGAGGAAGCGCAACCCTATCAGGTGATAGTACAAACCCAGAGCGAACAACATTAGCGGATGCTTCGAATGGAAAGATACTCATCGACACCACCCAAACACAAGCGATCGTGCATCATGATAAAAAGAATCAAATCTTGCTCCTTCAGGGGGCACTACCACTGAACGACAATCACGGCATTAATGCTATCGAGCTGCTTCTGACGTACTGGCCAAACGAGCATGACGAAGCTTCAAGTGCGCAGCTGTTAGTTAGAGAAGATAAAATTGAATTATAAGGAAAGGTTCAATGAGTCGCCCACTTCTAATCCCCCCATGTATTGGATGGAAAGAGGATCTCCCTCCCCCCTGCGAGGTACCAAATCTAGAGGCAGCATTAGGTGATCAAACACCGAACCATCAGGATTCTGTGTATTTGGAAATCCCTAGAAATTTGCATCTTCTGCGAGACCTTAAATTGTTATTGGTTCTGCCCGTCCTGTACACAACAATTTATATACCAGGCATGATAATTGATAGTTTTCGCACCGATGACCTCGAATCTATTTTACTAGGCGTGCCGACTTTACTAATAGGCATCTGGAGCATAGCTTTCGGTCTCCGTATTAGTCTTTGCCCGCCGAGAGATGAACCTATTAGATTCAATCGAGCCAGAAATAAAATATATGCTTATAACTTTAAATTTCCTTGGTGGAATCCTTTCGGCAAATGGTACGTACATACGGTGAGCTACGACTGGCCCAACGTCAGAGCAGAGCGTTGGGCACAAGGAAGCGGCGTCAAACGGGGCGTAATGCTTTCAATCGTAGAACCGGGCACCCACAATGTAATTGATCGTTTCTCTCTGACCCTTATGGGTGCCGATCAATATGCCTGGTCCTATATATGCGTCTACATGCAAGATGGCCCAGAAACGCTACCGCCACCGAACCCGCCACGGGATCATAATGATGTGCTTTGGTGCGAGATTACAAAACGCCTGGCGCCGAAGGTCGAATGGCCAGCGGAGATCGATAGGGAGTCGCGAACGGCGCCCTAATTACGAATTACCGCCCCAATACAAGAAATCTTCGCGTGTAGACAGTCCTTTACGAGACCTCTATCAAGCCAACTTTTCATATTTCACTAGCAAAACACTCACCTGTCCGGATATTGATACCTGATATGAAACCCATTGCTCTTGTTGGTCACCTCCACATCTGCCCGCTTCATGGAAAGGGCACTATCACCACTGGCGCGAGCGCTACATTCGTCAATGGCAAACCCATCGCCCGCGCCGGTGACGAAGTTAGCTGCGGAGCCATCATCGAAACTGGATCGGTAAGCACGCTAATCGAAGGTCACCCTGCTGCGCGGCAAGGAGACACGACAGACCATGGCGGAACAATTGTCGAAGGTGACGCCGACTGGCTCGTGGAATGAATCGGTCAAAGCTTCTACGGGTCTACGGTTTTCCTGCGACAAGCAGCCCAGCCCAACTGGTGCGCACCAGCTTCACCGGCCTGCGCGGAGTGATCGGCAGCTGGCAACTGCTGCTGGGGCTGGGGCTGGGGCTGGGTAGGCTCTATCTGCTCAGCGACAGCCTGGACAAGAACCTGGCGAAAGCGGAAACGGAGATTGGTGCCAAGTCGAAGGAAGCGTTGTTGGCATTGCGCGGGAGCCGGTTGGCGTTGCTGGGCGGGGGCATGGAAGTGCTGGGGATTACCCTCCGGGAAGGTTTCAAGCATGCCTCGGCGTCTGGTTTTGCGGGCAGCGCATTTAATAGTGGAGTAGCGCTAGTAAAAACAGGCTCGATAATTAGTACCGTCGCCGGGTTCTATGATGTAGCTCAAACAGTTTCCTTGACAAAAACCGCATTCTTTGCAGGAGACACTAATGCGCTTGGTGGATATTTAATGGCCAGCGCGCTTTACTTAGCCGGAACGTCCTATGCAGTAATGGCCGTACATACACCTCTATTACTAGGTCCGCTAGGGCTAGCCATAACTATGGGCATGCTTGCATATGGATTCATGCGATGGGCACGCAAAAATGAATCCATACCCTTCGAGCGCTGGGCTAGACGCTGTTATTTCGGAAAGACTAACGAGACACCTGTCATTCACTGGAACACTCCAGAGCTTGCTGATATTGCATTCGCCGAATTCAATGCTGCAACTTTAGGACTTGACGTATTTATTGAATTTGCATCAGAAAAAACCAACCCAACGGCAAGTGAAAAACCTGGCGGACTGGTTAACCTCAACCTAGACAGAAAAATCAAATTCAACATCAAAATTCCCGAGTTCAACAAACATAGATCGAGCTACCGTTGGCATTTGATTGTTCACCGACAAGGAGACTCAATTGGATATCGCCATAATCGGGGCGAAGAAGTGGCCAGTGATGAATTTTGTTTGCCGAGTGGTGCTACGGCCAGCCTCGCCATTTCAAACATGAATCCGTCCCCCCCCCTAAACTCCCTGACCACAGAAGAGAGTCTGTAAGCATAAACAATATCGATCACACAAAAGTAAGAGGATTTAGATACAGAAGCATAACCGGCACAATTGAGCCAACTCCCGAAATCGGTCAACACAACATCGTCGCAGCGACTTTGATTTTTACATATTGGCCGGAGCGCGGCATACCAAGCGCATACGCAGAAATCACATTACAAGAGGCAAGTAGATGAGTAAAAAAGCGAGCCCCCTACCCTCCCGTTCGCCCGGTTGGAAATTTGATTTACCTGTACATGGAGACATTGCCTGGACTACTCAAAAAGCAAAAGGAATTCAACCGCCACCCAACCATTACAACAACATTTACCTTGAACTACCAAGATCGTCAGTGCGAATCAGAGGAATCTCAGCCTTGCTTGGCATTTTGTTGTTTTCAACATGCACACTTGGAGAACTATGTTTTATATATCTATCCCAATCGAAATCTCACCAACTGAAAATCGAGTTCAGCATAATATCTTTTGTCATTTTAATTTCTTTACAATGGCTAACATTATCCATAATACGCATGGACGTTGAACTTCCTCGCGACGAGCCTATACGCTTCAATCGCCTTCGCCGAAAAGTATATGTCTATCAGTTCAAACTTGATCGTTTTCGAGTGTTCAGCCGTCGTCGCTGGGGAGTACAGCCAGAGGTCTACGACTGGGATGACTTGCATGCTGAAGCGTGTAGTATCTATCTACCTATGGGGAACGGCGGCCTGATCGAGAACATCATCATTTCAGTCCGCAAACCCGGTACAGACGAAGTAATCGACCGGTTCTTCTTTTCCCATGATTGGGTGGAGGGGCAGGCATATTGGACCATTGCCCAGCTTTTCATGGAGCAGGGCCCTCAAGCCCTTCCGGAATTTGTCCATCCACCTAGGGATTGGAACAACGAGCCCACAGCCTTCGACTTCATTCCCCATTTCGCACCGAAGGTTCAATGGCCAAAAGAAATGGATCTTGAATCTCGTTCCGCACCTTTTTCAGGAGAGACATCATGAAACCCGTTGCACTCGTTGGCCACCAACATGAATGCCCCTTGCATGGCTCAGGCATCGTGGTAAGTGGCAGCAAGACCTACCAATTCAACGATAAAGCAGTTGCCTGCATAGGAGATCGAACCAGCTGCGGCGCTATTATCATCGAGGGCTCCACGAATTATCAAATAAATGGAAAGCCTGTGGCACGACAGGGCGATCATACGGACCATGGTGGGGTACTGATTAAAGGTGATACTGGCTGGCTGCTCGAGTGAAAAAAACTTACCCCTTCGAAACGCAAACTTGATCTGCACGCCATTTATAATCGTACTACTTATTTTTACCTCTCCAATCATGATTAAAGCCAGCCTTCACAGCAATAGCCATGAACCACTAATAATTAGCATATAATCCATTTCAATCGGAGTATGGACTGTAGCACTGGGGCTTAGGTTTTTATTATCCTTGAGTCAGGTATCAATAAGGTAATTGATCGCTTTCCGTTGAGCAGCATGGGGCTGGATTAAGCCGTCTGGACGTATGTTTGTACCTACATGCAAGAAGGCCCGACGAACCTGCCATTGCCGAACCCGCCACTGGACCATAACGATGTACTTTGGTGCGACATTGCAAAACGCCTGGCGCCGAAGGTCGAATGGCCAGCGGAGATCGATAGGGAGTCGCGAACAGCGCCCTAGTTATGGCCCATTGGCACAACCACGAGACCGGTTGGCATGGCGGTGCAGCCATCGCGGGACAAGCCCGCTCCCACAGAGGGGCGGCGCTAGCCGCTAGTTATCTGCGCGACGGCGCAGCCCAAAGGGCTGGGTGATCTCCCACAGGGGCTCGGGATTCTTGAAGTGGCCACAGACCTGTGGGAGCGGGCTTGTCCCTCGATGGGGCGCTATGCGGTATCAAGCGTCGCCACCGCCCTGCCCCTGGTGTACAAGCGCCTGGCTCGCGGCAAATCGCAGGCACAAAAAAAGAGGCCCTGAGGCCTCTTTTTCGGTGACCCTACAAAAACTTGAAGGATCGAATCTGGAGCGGGAAACGAGACTCGAACTCGCGACCCCGACCTTGGCAAGGTCGTGCTCTACCAACTGAGCTATTCCCGCGTCGTGATGGCTGCCATTTTAGCGATCTGCCAAACGACGTCAACCCCTTGATTCAAAAAAACTTTTACTTCTGCTCGGTGCCTTCGCGCAGGTGCGGCCAGGCAGCGACCAGGTAGTGGACCATCGACCACAGGGTCAAGCCTGCCGCGACCAGCAACAGCGCATAACCGAGCACCACCCAGGCGTTGAGTACCGGCGGGTTGGCCAGCAGTATCACCAGCGCCAGCATCTGCGCGGCGGTTTTCCATTTGCCGAGGTTGGAGACCGCCACATGCGCCCGCGCCCCGAGCTCGGCCATCCACTCACGCAGGGCCGAGACGACAATCTCGCGGCCGATGATCACCGCAGCCGGCAGGGTCAGCCAGAAGTTGGCGTGCACCTGCACCAGCAACACCAAGGCCACCGCGACCATGAGTTTGTCGGCCACCGGGTCGAGGAAGGCGCCGAAGGGCGTGCTCTGCTGCAGACGTCGGGCCAGGTAGCCGTCGAGCCAGTCGGTTGCCGCAGCGATGGCGAACACCGTGCTGGCGGCGATGTAGCTCCAGTGATAGGGCACATAGAACAGCAGGATGAAGATCGGGATGAGCAGGACGCGAAGAACGGTGAGCAGGTTTGGAATATTCATCGGCACGACTGGCTGCAGGTTGAGGGTGGCATTCTACTCGCTATGCAGGCTGGCATAAATCGACTCGGCAAGCTTTTTACTGATACCGGGCGCCTTGGCAATTTCGTCGATACTGGCGCGGTTGAGCTCCTGCAGACCGCCGAAATGTTTCAGCAGGTCGCGGCGGCGCTTGGGCCCTACCCCGGCGACATCCTCCAGGCTCGAAGTCCGCCGGGCCTTGCCGCGGCGGGCACGGTGCCCGGTGATGGCGAAGCGGTGAGCTTCGTCACGGATCTGCTGGATCAGGTGCAGCGCCGGGGAGTCCCCCTTGAGGGTGAACTCATGGGCCACGTCATTGAGGTAAAGGGTTTCGAAACCGGCCTTGCGCGTCACGCCCTTGGCTACGCCGAGCAGGGTCAGATCGGTCAGGGCCAGCTCCTGCATGACTTCACGCGCCATGTTCAGCTGGCCCTTGCCGCCGTCCACCAGGAGCACGTCCGGCAGCTTGCCCTCGCCGTCCTTGATGCGGCCGAAGCGCCGGGTCAGGGCCTGGTGCATGGCGGCATAGTCGTCGCCGGCGGTCACGCCCTCGATGTTGAAACGGCGGTAGTCGGACTTGAGCGGCCCTTCGGGGCCGAACACCACGCAGCTGGCCACGGTGGCCTCGCCGCTGGAGTGGCTGATGTCATAGCACTCCAGACGCTGGGGCACCTCGTCCAGGCCCAGCACCTGGGCCAGGGCCTCGAAGCGGGCGGCCATGTGCTGGCGGTTGGCCAGGCGGGCGTTAAGGGCTTGCTCGGCGTTGGTCACGGCCAGTTGCTGCCAACGTGCCCGCGTGCCGCGCACCCGGTGGCTGATGGCCAGCTCACGACCACGTAGGGTCTGCACGGCCTCGGTGATGGCGGCGAAGTCCTCGTGGGTGACGTTGACGATCAGTTCGCCCGGCAATTCGCGCTCGGCGTTGCCCAGGTAGTACTGCGACAGGAACGCGGCCATCACCTCGGCCACCTCTTCCTCGATGCCCACCTGGGGGAAGAAGTTCTTGCTGCCCAGCACTCGCCCGCCACGCACGCTGATCAGGTGCACGCAGGCGCCGCCCGGGTTGACGAAAGCCGCTACCACGTCGACGTCGCCCGAACCGCCTTCCATGTACTGCTGGTCCTGGACGCGGCGCAGCAAGGCGATCTGGTCGCGCAACTCGGCCGCCCGCTCGAAGTTCAGGGCCATGGCGGCCTTTTCCATCTCGGCATTGAGCTCGTTGCCCAACTGCTGGCTACGGCCTTCGAGGAACATCACCGAGTGGCGTACATCCTCGGCGTACTCCTCTGGCGACACCAGCCCTACGCATGGGCCCTTGCAGCGCTTGATCTGGTATTGCAGGCAAGGCCGGGTGCGGTTGGCGTAGTAGCTGTCCTCGCACTGGCGCACGGAGAAGGCCTTTTGCAGCAGGCTCAGGCTTTCGCGGATGGCTCCGGCGCTGGGGTATGGGCCGAAGTAACGCCCCTTGGCTTTCTTGGCGCCGCGGTGAATGCCCAGGCGTGGGAACTCGCCGTCAGACAAGAACACGTAAGGGTAGGATTTGTCGTCGCGCAGCAGGATGTTGTAAGGCGGCCGCCATTCCTTGATCAGCGTCTGCTCCAGCAGCAGCGCCTCGGTCTCGTTGGCGGTGATGGTGGTCTCGACCTGGGCGATGCGCCCCACCAGTGCGGCGGTCTTGGGCGCCAGGCCGGTCTTGCGGAAATAGCTGGCCAGGCGCTTCTTGAGGTTCTTGGCCTTGCCCACGTAGAGCAGCCGCGCCTCGGCGTCGAACATTCGGTAGACACCTGGGCGACCGCTGCAGGTCGCCAGGAAGGCGCTGGCATCGAAGAGTTGTGACATGAAGATCTACAGATTCGCGTCAACCATACCGTGGCGAACGGCCAGCAAGGTCAGTTCGACGTCGCTGGTGACCGAGAGTTTTTCGAAGATCCGATAACGGTAAGTATTGACGGTCTTGGGCGACAGGCACAACTTGTCCGAGATGATCTGTACCTTCTGGCAGCCGACGATCATCAAGGCGATCTGGATCTCCCGCTCCGACAGTGCATCGAACGGCGAGCCCTGGGGCTGGAACGACTTGAGCGCCAGCTGCTGGGCGATCTGCGGGCTGATGTAGCGCTGCCCGGCGAAGGTCAGGCGGATGGCCTGGACCATTTCGTCCAGGCCCGCGCCCTTGGTCAGGTAGCCGGCAGCGCCAGCTTGCATCAGGCGCGTAGGGAACGGGTCGTCCTCGCACACGGTTACCGCGACTACCTTGATGTCCGGATGGCTGCGCAACAGCTTGCGGGTCGCCTCCAGGCCGCCGATCCCTGGCATTTTCACGTCCATGAGGACTACGTCCGGCTTCAGCTCGCGAGCCAGCTTGAGCGCCGACTCGCCGGAATCCGCCTCACCTACTACTTGCAAGCCGTCGATATCGGCCAACATGCGGGTGATGCCGGTACGCACCAGATCGTGATCATCGACCACCAAGACCCTAATCAAGCAGACACCTCGTCAATGGGGCGATTGGATCCCGCCACCTTAACAAAATTTCTCGCCGCTAACCTAGTTCGAAAAGCGCCTGCCGGTCCATCTTGCGCATTCTCGGCGTTTCGCGCTCCCCTCCTTCGCCGGCCAGGCGATTCAACACATGCCGCACGGCGGCTTGGTCCGCCTCGGACAGGCGGCGAAAAACCCCCAGCAGGCGGTCTTCTTCGAGGGTGAGGCTGGCCAAGGGCGCCGGGGTGTGCACGCCGCTGAGCACATAGAGCGCATCCACGCCTCGGCTCGCCAAGGCAGCCAGGTAATCGACCCGGGGGGTGCGCTCGCCGCTTTCATACTTGCCCTGAGCGTTGGGTTCGACGCCGCCGATATCGCCGAACACCCGCTGGGTCAGCCCCAGACGCTCACGTTCCTCCCGCAGGCGCGGGCCAAATCCATTCATTCGACTCCCTTCCTCTTGTCCTTTGACTACGATGCCGGTGCGACCTTCGAGTGAATGGTCGGCAACCCAGATGGCACTATGCCTTTTAGGATCCAATCCGCGCAAGCCATCGTTGCGCTATCAGTCAGAAATTGCCCGACTGGTCAGCTACCCATCGCGCGCTGCATCCGGACGAAGCATTCGTCCTCGCCCATTTCGACGAAACCATGCCGGCTATAGAGCGCACGGGCCGGGTTGGTCCGAAACACCATCAGCCGCAGCAATGGCAGATGCCGCTGCGCCGCCCAGCCGGCGAGGGTCTCCAGCACCCAGCTCCCTACACCACGACCACGGTACTCGGGTAACAGGTGCAGCTCGCGGATGAACAAAGCCTGGCGGTCCTGACTGAGGCTGCAGTAACCCAGCAGGCGCTCCCCTTCGGTGACCAACCATTGCTCGCGCCAGTGCCAGGCCTCGTCGAAGGCTTCCTCGATCCACAGCAGGTCGAACTCGCGGTAATACGGCAGCATGGCCCGCCGGGTCAGGTCCCGCGCGAAGGTGCGATGCGCGTCGCTGGCCGGGCTCAGTTCAAGGGGCATCGGCGGCGTTCTCCGGTAACGGCTATTGGGCGTAGCACACGGGCGAGCTGCCCGGGCCACGACGCTCCAGCTCGTCCTCCAGCCAGGCGGCCAGCACCTGGGCATTGTTGTGCTCGGTGTCCTTGCCGGCATACAGCAGGGTCAGGGTGCCCTTGGCGGCGAGGTCCAACAGTGGGTACCAATGCTCGGGATGGGCAGCCAGCTCCTGCTGGTAGCGTTCGGTGAAGCCGAAAAAATCCACCTCGCCATGGTGAAACGCCTTGCGCAATACATCGGAAGGCGCCACTTCCTTCAGCCATTGGCCGTGCAGGTCCTCCTTGCGCTTGTTGCGCGGCCACAGGCGATCGACCAGCACCCGCTGGCCATCGCCGTCCTCGACCGGGTCATAGACACGCTTGCAGCGGATCATCGTGTTCTCCTGGAGCATTGTTTCCTGACAAGCCTAGGGCGAACATTGACCGAGGTCACGCGCAAGCGTGGGTTACGAGGCGAATTGTGCTGGGTCAGGTGGAAGGGAAAGACAGCTGGCTCCCACGAGGCCTGCGCTGTTTTCAGAGACACCGCCGTACCTGTGGGAGCCGGCTTGTCCCGCGATCAAGGGCGAAGCCCTTGCCAGGCGACGGTGATATCGGGCCAGGCCCAATCGCGGGCCAAGCCCGCTCCCACAAGGACCTGCAAACTCAAATAGTTATGCGTTGTTCTATGAGAGCGGGTTTACCCCCCCGGCCAGGGCTCAGCCTGGGATCTTCAGGCCTCGCTGCACGGCAGGCCGTGCGAGGAAGCTGGCCAGCACCCGCTGGACTTCCTTGAACTCGTCGAAACGCACCAGTTCCCGGGCGTTATAGCGCTCCACCAGATTGCGCACCCAGGGGAAGATGGCGATGTCGGCGATGCTGTATTCGCCCACCATCCATTCTCGGCCAACCAGGTGCCGGTCGAGCACGCCCAGCAGGCGCCTCGACTCGTTGACGTAGCGGTCTCGCGGGCGCTTGTCCTCGTACTCCTTGCCGGCGAAGAAATGGAAGAAGCCCACTTGGCCGAACATCGGCCCGATGCCGCCCATCTGGAACATCAGCCACTGCATCGTCTGGTAGCGGGTCGCCGGGTCCTGGCTGAGCAATTGGCCGGTCTTCTCGGCCAGGTACTGCAGGATCGCCCCGGACTCGAACAACGGCAGCGGCTGGCCGCCCGGCCCGTTGGGGTCGAGGATGGCGGGAATCTTGTTGTTCGCACTCAGGGAAATGAACTCGGGGCTCATCTGCTCGTCGTTGTCGAAATTGACCTTGTGCACCTCGTAGGCCAGGCCGATCTCTTCCAGCATGATCGACACCTTGACCCCGTTGGGAGTGGGCAATGAGTACAGCTGCAGGCGCTCGGGATGCTGCGCCGGCCATTTGCGGGTAATGGGGAATGCGCTGAGATCGGTCATGGTCAACCCTTGGGGAAATGGAGAGGTATCACTCTAGAGACATCCCGGCGCATCGGCCACTTCCCCTGAACACCATCACGCCTGGCCGTGGGCCTTGAGTTTGAGTTTCTCGGTATCCACCCGAACGAACAGCGAATCGGCGGAGACGGTCAGCACGTCACCTGCCCATACCTCGCAGATGACCCGGCTCTTGCGCCCTACCTCACCTTCCACCCGGGCCTTGAGCAGCAGCTCGACGCCCATCGGGGTGGGCTTGAGGTAGGTCAGGTTGAGCGTGCCGGTGACGCAGTCGATACGCGGCAGGCTGCCCGGCTCGCGGCCTTCGGCACGGTAGTGGTAGGCCATGGCGGTCCAGTTGGAGTGGCAGTCCACCAGCATGGCCAGCAAGCCGCCGTAGACCAGGCCCGGCCAACCGATGAAGCCGCTGTCGGGGGAGTGCCGGCACAGCAAGTGGATGCCGTCGGTGTCCCAATGGCTTTTCAGGTGCAGGCCGCTGGGATGGGAGCAGCCGCAGCCGAAGCAGGTGCCTTCCGGGGCCGCCAGCTCCTGCAGGGAGAGTGCTTGTTCGTTCATACGCTTCCTGTGCTTGTTGAAATGGGAAGGACGTCGCCGCCGATGGTAGCGCCCTGCCCTGCACCCGCCAATGCCCTTTCCCGCCGAGCTGCCCTGCCCCTGCCGCCCCTTTCCGGCTGGCACTCAATCGCTATATAGTTAACGCCATAACGATACCCACCCAACAGGGACCCTCCCCATGCGCATCCGCCTACCGTTCCTGGCTAACACTGCCTTGGCCAGCCTGATCATCTGCAACAGCGCCTGGGCCGATGAGGTCCAAGTGGCTGTGGCGGCCAACTTTACAGCGCCCATCCAGGCCATCGCCAAGGCCTTCGAGCTGGACACCGGCCACAAACTGGTCGCCGCCTATGGCGCCACGGGCCAGTTCTATGCGCAGATCAGCAACGGCGCACCGTTCGAAGTCTTCCTTGCTGCCGATGACATCACCCCGGCCAAGCTGGAGCAGGAAAAACGTATCGTTCCCGGCTCCCGCTTCACCTATGCCATCGGCACCTTGGCGCTGTGGTCGGCCAAGCCCGGCTATGTGGATGCCCAAGGCGCCATCCTGAAGACTGGCAACTACCGGCACCTGTCCATCGCCAATCCCAAGACCGCGCCCTATGGCCTGGCCGCCACCCAGGTGCTCGACAAGCTCGGCCTTGCCGAAACCACCCGGCCCAAGCTGGTCGAAGGCCAGAACATCACCCAGGCGTTCCAGTTCGTCTCCACCGGCAATGCCGAACTGGGCTTCGTGGCGCTGTCGCAGGTGTACAAGGATGGCAAGGTGCAAAGCGGCTCGGCTTGGGTCGTTCCGGCGCAGTTGCACGAGCCCATCCGCCAGGATGCGGTGATCCTCGACAAAGGCAAGGACAACCCGGCCGCCAAGGCCCTGGTCGAGTTCCTCAAGGGCCCCAAGGCGGCCGCGGTGATCAAGTCCTACGGGTATGAGATCTGATGCCACTGGATGCCACTGACCTGGGTGCGATCTGGCTGACGCTGAAGCTGGCCAGCCTGACTACCCTTATCCTGCTAGTACTGGGCACGCCGATCGCCTGGTGGCTGGCGCGCACCCGTTCGTGGCTGCGCGGCCCAATCGGAGCAGTGGTGGCCTTGCCTCTGGTGCTGCCGCCGACCGTGATCGGCTTCTATCTGCTGATCGCCCTCGGCCCCCACGGCTGGATCGGCCAAGCGACCCAGGCCTTGGGCCTGGGCAGCATGGTGTTCAGCTTCGCAGGGCTGGTGATCGGCTCGGTGGTGTATTCCATGCCGTTCGTGGTGCAGCCCTTGCAGAACGCCTTCAGCGCCATCGGCGAGCGGCCGCTGGAAGTGGCCGCGACCCTGCGCGCCAGCCCCTGGGATACGTTCATCCATGTAGTACTGCCGCTGGCCAGACCCGGCTTCGTCACTGCCAGCATCCTGGGCTTCGCCCATACCGTGGGCGAGTTCGGCGTGGTGTTGATGATTGGCGGCAACATCCCCGACAAGACCCGCGTGGTCTCGGTACAGATCTTCGACCACGTCGAGGCCATGGCCTACCCGCAGGCCCACTGGCTGGCCGGTGTCATGCTGGTGTTCTCGTTCCTGGTACTGCTGATGCTCCACGCCGGGCGCCGTGGCAAGGCGGGGTGGAGCTGACATGCGCCCCTCGATCCTGGCGCGCCTGAACCTGGCGCGCGGCGACTTCACCCTGGATGTCGACCTGCAACTGCCCGGGCGTGGCGTCAGCGCGCTGTTCGGCCACTCCGGCTCGGGCAAGACCTCCTGCCTGCGCTGCCTGGCCGGGCTGGAGCGAGCCGATGGCTATATCGAGATCAACGGCGACGTCTGGCAAGACAGCGCCAGTGGCTTTTTCCTGGCACCGCACAAACGGCCGCTGGGCTATGTCTTCCAGGAAGCCAGCCTGTTCCCGCACCTGTCGGTTCGCGGCAACCTGGAGTTCGGCTGGCGGCGCATCGCCCAGGGCGAACGCAAGGTCAGCCTGGCCCATGCCTGCGACCTGCTGGGCATCGGCGAGCTGCTCGAACGCCAGCCGGCGACGCTGTCGGGCGGCGAAGCGCAACGGGTCGGCATCGCCCGCGCCTTGCTCACCAGCCCACGCCTGCTGCTGATGGACGAGCCGCTGGCGGCCTTGGACGCGCCGCGCAAACGCGAAATCCTGCCCTACCTGGAACGCTTGCATGACGAACTGGAGATCCCGCTGGTCTACGTCAGCCATGCCCAGGATGAAGTGGCCCGCCTGGCCGACCATCTGGTATTGCTGGAGCAAGGCCGCGCCCTGGCCAGCGGCTCGGTCGGCGAGACCCTGGCACGCTTGGACCTGCCCCTGGCCCAGGGCGAGGACGCCGGCGTGGTGCTCGAAGGTGTAGTCGTGGGCCACGATGCGCATTACCACTTGTTCGACGTGCGCCTGCAAGGCTGCGAAGGCCCGCTGCTGCGCATCGCCCACCCCACGCTCACCCACGGCAGCTCCCTGCGTCTGAAAGTGCAGGCCCGCGACGTGAGCCTGGCGCTGGATGCCGACACCGCGTCCAGCATCCTCAACCGCCTGCCGGTGCGTGTCCGCGAATGCCGCCCCGCGGACAACCCAGCGCACGTTCTGGTGAGCCTCGACGCGGCCGGCAGCCCGTTGCTGGCGCGTATCACCCGCTATTCGGCCGACCACCTCGGCCTGCACCCCGGCCAAGCCCTGTGGGCGCAGATCAAGTCGGTGGCGCTGCTGGGCTGAGCAATGGCCAGGCAGCCGTTGTCCATTGATCTGTGACCGTTCGATGGACCACCGCCCATGTTCGATTGCCCGCTGCCTCCGGCGCTTCATTATGTAGACGACAGCCAGCCCGGCCTGAGCCGACGCCGCTGGCGCGACCGCTTTCATTACTTCGACACCGAAGGCCAGCGCATACGCGACGCCCAGACTCTCGCCCGCATCGCCGCCCTGGCGATACCACCGGCCTACACCCAGGTATGGATCTGCCCCGACCCCCAGGGCCACCTGCAAGCCACTGGCCGCGATGCACGCGGGCGCAAGCAGTATCGCTACCACCCACAATGGCGGGCGCTGCGCGATCAGCACAAGTATGACCGCATGCTGGCCTTCGCCCAGGTGCTACCCGGCCTGCGTCGGCAACTGGAACAGCACCTGGCGCGACCTGGCCTGGACCGGGAGAAGGTCATGGCCCTGGTGG
Organism: Pseudomonas guariconensis; assembly: GCF_015680235.1. GTDB lineage: Bacteria > Pseudomonadota > Gammaproteobacteria > Pseudomonadales > Pseudomonadaceae > Aquipseudomonas > Aquipseudomonas guariconensis_A. Next base: position 5,108 of record NZ_JADLJL010000050.1, on the reverse strand, counting down.
TCAGCCTGCTCGACAGCACTTTGATCCGCATTGGCAACCGGCAATACCTGAAAGAGAACAAGTCCTACGGGTTGACCACCCTGCGCAACCGCCATGTAAGTGTCCAGGGCAGTACCATACGCTTCCAGTTCCGGGGCAAACGGGGCGTCGAGCACAACGTCAGCCTGCGTGACCGGCGCCTGGCACGGCTTATCAAGCGTTGCCTGGAGTTACCCGGGCAAACGCTCTTCCAGTATCTGGACGAAAACGGCCAGCGTCACGCGGTGGGCTCGAGCGAGGTGAACCAGTTCCTGCAGCAGCTGACCGGTGCCGACTTCACCGCCAAGGACTACCGCACCTGGGCGGGCAGCGTCCTGGCCCTGGACTTGCTGCGTCCCCTGGCCTGGGAGCCGGAAAGCGAAGCTCGACGCCAGGTCGCGGCGATTGTCCGGCAGGTGGCCACGCGCCTGGGCAATACACCGGCAGTCTGTCGACGCTGCTACATTCACCCCGCCGTGCTCGACCATTACCAGCAAGGCCGGCTGGCTGCCTTGCCACGGATCAAGGCTCGCCGGGGACTGGAGCCTGAGGAAGCGTCATTGCTACTTTTCCTACAGGCGTTAACGAAATAAACGCTTATTGTATTGCTCTATTTACGCTATCTAGCAGAGAAATTTCCCATCTGGACGCCAGCCCCCTATCCTTGCCATCGAGCGCCTTCGCTGTACGACCCTACGGTCGGTTTCGGCACCTGCGACTGAAGACAAGTAACAGAATTTATCTGCAGGGGAATTACTCTTCGCCGAAAGCGTCTTTAATGAGAAGGAAGAGGGACCCGCTCCCGCCGCTGCGGTAAAAGGCCGCGCGGACTACACCATCACCAAGGAGAACTACATGCTGATACTCACCCGCAAGGTTGGCGAAAGCATCGTCATCGACGATGACATCAAAGTCACCATTCTGGGAGTCAAAGGGATGCAAGTGAGGATCGGTATCGATGCGCCAAAGGATGTCCAGGTCCATCGCGAAGAGATCTTCAAACGCATCCAGGCGGGCAACCCCGCCCCGGAGAAAAACGACGACCAGCACTGACCTTCCTTGCCTCGAGCCGCACGGATGCGCTTGACCGATCGGCCCGCCCACGCGGGGTAGCGCCTCAGGTGTCCAGCAATTCGCGCACCTTGGCGATCATCCTGTCCATGTCGAACGGCTTGTCGAATACCGCGACGAACAACTCGGGGCAAATACGCCCCTGGTTGGCCTGCGCGCCGCTCATGAGAATCACCGGCAAGTCTGCCAGCTGCAGTTCATCGCGGATTGCCCTGGCCAGCTCCTCGCCATTGAGCAAGGGCATCATGTAGTCGGTGATCACCAACTCCACACGCTTTTCCTTCAGCGCATCCAGGGCCTTGTGGCCGTTGCTCGCCTTTTCCACCAGAAAGCCTTCGTCCTCCAGGGCGAACCCAAGGATATCGGCTATCAGGTATTCGTCATCGACGATCAGGATCGTATTCATCGCCCTATACCATCAGTCGCTCCCCGTAGGTACGGGTGTGCCGGAGAGCACCCCGCTGGCACCTTCGAAGGCCTTGCGCAGGTAAATGCCCTGCGGGCCCATGCACAACTCGTGCAACGCCGGGTCGTGATGGCTGTCGCGTACTTTGAGCACCGAAACCATGCGTCGCAGGCGGGAGTCCAGCTCGACGAAACGCATCAGCAGCAGGTTATCGACGATGCTCGAAAGGTCCGGGGCAGGCGCGGTGATCTCGGAGCCGAAGATATCGCGCATTTCCCAGGTCACCAGCACGCTGACGTCCCGCGCCCGCAACTCGCCCATCAAGGCGCGGAAGAAGGCATTGAGCCGGGCCGGGTCGACAGCCAGGCGGCTGAAGGCGCCCAGGCTGTCGATCACCACCCGCTGCGCCCCCAGCAACTCGACACGGTGAAGCAAATGCGCGCCAAGTTGGTCGAGCAGCCCCTCGGTGGTGGTCTGCCAGCACAGCTCCAGGGCGTTCTCGCGCTCGAGGCGGGCAAAGTCGTACCCCAGCGTCGTGGCTTTCAGGCCCAGTCGGGCAGGTGTTTCGTAGAAGCCGAAATGCAGGCCCGGCGCCTGAGCGGTCGAAGCGGACAAAAACGCCAGGCCCAGGGAGGTCTTGCCGATGCCCGATGGCCCCATGACCAGGCTTACCGACCCCTTGGCCACGCCGCCGCCGAGTATCTCGTCGAGCGTGGCGCTGCCAGTGGAAACCCGGCTGAACGTATCCGAACCCGGCTGACTGGGGTGGCTGTACAGCGCCTCCAGGCGCGGGTAGACCTGCAGGCCGCCTTGGTCGATCAGGCATTCATGCAGGCCGGACAAGGCACCACTCCCCCGGGTCTTGCGCAGCTGGACCTGGCGCACCGCACGGCTGCCCACCAACTGTTCGCTCAGTTCGATCACACCATCGACCATGGTGTGCTCAGGGCTGCCTTCCTGTAGCCTGGCACTGGTCAGCAATAGCACGGTGCAGCCGGCGAATGCGGCGTGCCCCTGCAGCTCCGAGACGAATTTCTTGGTATCGAGGCTGGTTTCCGCGCGCACACGGGCATTGAGCAGGCCATCGACGATCAACAGGCTGGCTTGCTGACGGGCGATTTCCTGGCGCAACAACCGCACCACCGCTTCCAGGCCTTCCTGCTCGAGGGTGTCGAATGCGCTGACGAACTGGATCTGGTCACCGACCAGGGCCGGGTCGAAGAATGCCAGGGTAGACAGGTACTGGAACAAGCGCTCGTGGGACTCGCTGAGCAACGTCGCCACCAGCACCCGCCCGCCACTTCGAACATGGCCAAAGGCAAGCTGGTTGGCCAGGATGGTCTTGCCCGCCCCTGGCGGCCCCTGGACGATATAGGACGCCCCCGCCAACAGGCCGCCTTTGAGCAGCATGTCCAGCCCTTCGATGCCCGTCACCAGTCTTTTTAGTGGTTCTGCCATGAGTCGTTACTCGTTGTGTTCGACGTCGGTGGCGCCTGGGCTGGCGGGCAGGTAGAGGGTCATGCAAGTCCCCTCGCCCACTTGGCTGGCCACGCAGATAGCGCCGTTGCTCTGCCTGGCAAATCCATAGGCCTGGCTCAGGCCAAGGCCGGTACCCTTGCCAAAGGGCTTGGTGGTGAAAAACGGCTCGAAGATGCGCGGCAATACCTTAGGGTCGATGCCTTCGCCGGTGTCCTGCACATCGAAGCGCACGAAACGCCCGTGCAGGCCTTCCACCTCGCCGGCCAGTTCGACGCAGCTCACCTCCAGCAGGATGCGCCCTTCGTTGTCGATGGCATCCCGGGCATTGAACAGCAGGTTGAGCAGCACCATCTGCAACTGGGCGACATCCACCTCGATCAACGGCAAGTCGGGCTGCAGGCGTTCTTGCAACTCGATGCCCGGCGGCAGCCCATGCTGCAGAAGACCACGGGTGGAGTCGATCAGTTCAGCCGGGGCGACGCGTACGCCACTCAGTTGCCGATGGCGGGCGAACGTCAGCAGTTGTCGGGTGAGCTGGGTACCCCGCTCGCCGGCGCTGACGATATGCTCGAGCAGCCGCCGGACCCGCTGAAGGTCCTGGCTACCGTGGGCCAGCCGGGCGGCACCGAGGATGATGGTCAGAAGGTTGTTGAAATCATGGGCCAGGCCGCCGGTGAGCTGGCCCAGGGCTTCGAGCTTCTGGGCCTGGAACAGTTGGGCGCGGATGGCATCGAGCTGCAGCGACGATTCTCGGCGGTCGGTGATGTCGCGGGTTACCTTGGCCAGGCCAACGATCTGCCCGTTCTCGTCACGAATCACATCCAGGGCCGCCAGCGCCCAGAACTGGCTGCCGTCCTTGCGCACGCGCCAGCCTTCGTCCTGGGCCACACCTTGCTCCAAGGCCTGGCGCAGTAGCTTCTGCGGGCGGCCATCGGCACGGTCCTGGGGAGTGAAGAACAACGAGAAGTGTTGGCCGATGATCTCGTCGGCGCGGTAACCCTTGATCCGCTCGGCGCCCGCGTTCCAAGACACCACCATCCCCGAGGGGTCGAGCATGTAGATGGCGTAGTCCACGACAGACTGAACCAACTGCTCGTAGCGGTTGGGTGGCATTTCCGGGCGGGAGGGACTGTCGGGTAAAACCATGCAAGCTCCGCGGGCACTACCAGGGCCACCCACTGAGCGTAGCCAAAAGTCCCGGTCTCTCATAGCGCCGAGTGCAGATTCGTCAGGTGTCCCGCTCGATCACCTTGGGTCCGAGACGCCGCGGCATGGCGACCTTGAGCAGCCAGAGGCAGACCAGCACGATCCCCGCGCCGCCCGCCAGCGCCAGGGTGCGCTGCGGCTGTGGGTGCAAGCCATCGAAGCCCAGCATCAGCAGGTAGCCCCCCAGTGATGCCAAGCTCAGGTAGAAAAAGATGCCCAGTAAGTAGACCTGGGCGAACAGCAATCGCCAGAACAGTTTGGGCCGCACGATGCGGGGGTTTGCGCCTGGAGGCGTCACGCAGATCATTCCTAGTGCTCATTGGATCCAATGGCTGGAACAGTGGCTTAATGACAGCAATGTGTCAATTGCCCTATAGTCCACGAGCCGCTGATCAGCCAAGGAAGACCATGCCCGCCAACTATCGAATGCAGTGCATGCAGGAGGACCTGCAGCGCACGGCCGCGCAGCTTGAAGAGGTCTGCCACGGGCTCGCCGGCCATGTCCGGTACCTGCACCACACGATGCATGGCAGCGATGCCAAGGCGATGGACGGCCATGCCCAAAGCCTGCTCGCCTCAGCCTTGGAGCTGCGTGAAGTCGCCAAGTCGATTACTCCCTGAAACAGGGGGTACGGTTGACTCGTCTATAACGATGGGTTATAAAGCGCGCTTGATTGTCAGGCCCTTCCCCCCTAGGAAGCGCGCCGGTCGCAAGACCCTTTCATGCGTGCGAGTGTGGTGGAATTGGTATACACAGCAGACTTAAAATCTGTCGGCGTGAGCCTTGCGGGTTCGAGTCCCGCCACTCGCACCATCTCATTCTGAAAAGGCGCCTGGTCAGACTGTGTGAAAACACACTGATAGGCCCTAGACCAAACGCCCCGACTTGTTCGGGGCGTTTGTTTTTGTGCTGAAAAAAGGCTCTTCA
>NZ_JADLJL010000049.1 GCF_015680235.1 Pseudomonas guariconensis | reverse complement strand
GTCTTCATCGCCGGCAAGCCGGCTCCCACAGGGTGTGGTTGGCGCTGCACCAGTGGGAGCCGGCTTGCCCACAACCATAGAATCTCCCACAAAAGCGGTGCCATAGGTGTGCGAGCTGGCTGCCAGCGATGGGGCCGGTGCCGACTTTCAAGACTCGCGCAAGGTCATGCCATTGGCCGGCAACGGCAGCGCGGTCTTGTAGCGCACCTGCTTGAGGGCAAAGCTCGAGCGGATATTGGCCACCCCGGGCAACCGCGTCAGGTAATCGAGGAACCGCTCCAGCGCCTGGATGCTCGGCAGCAGCACACGCAGCAGGTAGTCCGGATCGCCGGTCATCAGGTAGCACTCCATCACCTCGGGCCGTTCGGCGATCTCTTCCTCGAAGCGATGCAGCGACTGCTCCACCTGCTTCTCCAGGCTCACATGAATGAACACGTTCACGTCCAGCCCCAGCACCTCGGGTGCCAGCAGGGTTACCTGCTGGCGAATCACCCCCAGTTCCTCCATAGCCTTGACCCGGTTGAAGCAAGGCGTCGGCGACAGGTTCACCGAGCGGGCCAGTTCTGCGTTGGTGATGCGAGCGTTTTCCTGAAGGCTGTTGAGAATGCCGATATCCGTACGATCGAGTTTGCGCATGAGACAAATTCACCGGTTTTTTGTGTTTATGCGGAATGTTTATCTGGCCCGTCAGGCAAAGGCAATCAACTTGAGAGAAAAATTCTTCGGCCCTGCCCCTATGATGTATCTAACGCTGACCTACCGGTCACAAGCCGGTACTCAGCAGCGACCGCTTCAAAGCTCACAAAAACAACATTCGAGCGAGCGTAAAAGGCATGAACGAGTACGCCCCCCTGCGTCTGCATGTGCCCGAGCCTACCGGCCGGCCAGGCTGCCAGACCGATTTTTCCTACCTGCGTCTGAACGACGCCGGTCTTGTCCGTAAACCTCCTGTCGATGTGGAGCCCGCCGATACCGCGGACCTCTCCTACAGCCTGATTCGCGTCCTGGACGAGCACGGCAACGCCGTCGGCCCCTGGGCCGAGGACATCGACCCGCAAGTCCTGCGCCAAGGCATGCGCGCCATGCTCAAGACGCGGATCTTCGACAACCGCATGGTCGTCGCCCAGCGCCAGAAGAAGATGTCCTTCTACATGCAGAGCCTGGGCGAGGAAGCCATCGGCAGCGCCCAGGCCCTGGCGCTGCAATACACCGACATGTGCTTCCCGACCTACCGTCAGCAGAGCATCCTGATGGCCCGGGAGGTGTCCCTGGTCGAAATGATCTGCCAGCTGCTGTCCAACGAGCGCGACCCGCTCAAGGGCCGCCAGCTGCCGATCATGTACTCGGTGCGCGAGGCCGGCTTCTTCACCATCAGCGGCAACCTGGCCACCCAGTTCGTGCAGGCGGTCGGCTGGGCCATGGCCTCGGCGATCAAGGGTGACACCAAGATCGCCTCGGCCTGGATCGGCGATGGTGCCACCGCCGAGTCGGACTTCCACACCGCCCTGACCTTCGCCCACGTCTACCGCGCCCCGGTGATTCTCAACGTGGTCAACAACCAGTGGGCCATCTCCACCTTCCAGGCCATCGCTGGCGGTGAGTCGACCACCTTCGCCGGCCGTGGCGTTGGGTGCGGCATCGCCTCGCTGCGTGTCGACGGCAACGACTTCATCGCCGTCTACGCAGCCTCGCGCTGGGCCGCCGAACGTGCCCGCCGTGGCTTGGGCCCGACCTTGATCGAATGGGTCACCTACCGCGCAGGCCCACACTCGACCTCGGACGACCCGTCCAAGTACCGCCCGGCCGACGACTGGAGCCACTTCCCGCTGGGTGACCCGATCGCGCGCCTGAAGCAGCACCTGATCGCCAGCGGCCACTGGTCCGAGGAAGAACACCAGGCGGTCACCGCCGAGCTCGAGGCCGAGATCCTCAAGGCCCAGAAAGAAGCCGAGCAGTACGGCACCCTGGGCAATGGCCACATCCCGAGTGCTGCCTCGATGTTCGAGGATGTGTACAAGGAAATGCCTGAACACCTGCGCCGCCAGCGCCAGGAACTGGGGGTCTGAGATGAACGATCACAACAACAGCATCCATCTGGAATCCGCCATGTCCACCACCACCATGACCATGATCCAGGCCCTGCGCTCGGCCATGGACATCATGCTCGAGCGCGATGACAACGTGGTGATCTACGGTCAGGACGTCGGTTACTTCGGCGGCGTGTTCCGTTGCACCGAAGGCCTTCAGGCCAAGTACGGCAAGTCGCGTGTATTCGATGCACCGATTTCCGAAAGCGGCATCGTCGGCACCGCCGTGGGCATGGGCGCCTATGGCCTGCGCCCGGTGGTGGAGATCCAGTTCGCCGACTACTTCTACCCCGCCTCCGACCAGATCGTCTCGGAGATGGCCCGCCTGCGCTACCGCTCGGCCGGCCAGTTCACCGCCCCGCTGACTCTGCGCATGCCCTGCGGCGGCGGTATCTATGGCGGCCAGACCCACAGCCAGAGCCCGGAGGCGATGTTCACTCAGGTCTGCGGCCTGCGCACGGTGATGCCGTCCAACCCCTATGACGCCAAGGGCCTGTTGATCGCCGCCATCGAATGCGACGACCCGGTGATCTTCCTGGAGCCCAAGCGCCTGTACAACGGCCCGTTCGACGGCCACCACGACCGCCCGGTGACGCCGTGGTCCAAGCACCCGCAGAGCGCGGTGCCCGACGGCTATTACCAGGTCCCGCTGGACAAGGCGGCCATTGCCCGTCCAGGTAACGACGTGACCGTGCTGACCTACGGCACCACGGTGTACGTGTCCCAGGTAGCCGCCGAAGAGACCGGCGTCGACGCCGAAGTCATCGACCTGCGCAGCCTATGGCCGCTGGACCTGGAGACCATCGTCGAGTCGGTGAAGAAGACCGGCCGCTGCGTGGTGGTCCACGAGGCCACCCGTACCTGCGGCTTCGGCGCCGAACTGGTGTCGCTGGTCCAGGAGCATTGCTTCCATCACCTCGAGGCGCCCATCGAGCGCGTCACCGGTTGGGACACCCCCTACCCTCACGCACAGGAATGGGCCTACTTCCCCGGCCCTTCGCGGGTAGGCGCGGCATTGAAACGGGTCATGGAGGTCTAATGGGCACGCACGTCATCAAGATGCCGGACATCGGCGAAGGCATCGCACAGGTCGAGTTGGTGGAATGGTTCGTCAAGGTCGGCGATGTGATCGCCGAGGACCAGGTGGTGGCCGATGTCATGACCGACAAGGCCACCGTGGAAATCCCTTCGCCGGTCAGCGGCAAGGTACTGGCCCTGGGCGGCCAGCCCGGTGAGGTGATGGCGGTCGGCAGCGAGCTGATCCGCATCGAGGTCGAAGGCGGCGGCAACCACGTGGACGAGCCGCAGGCCAAACCCGTCGAAGCCGTCGCTACCCCCGCTCCGGCACCGGTCGCCGAGCCTCCGCGCAGCGAACCGCAGGTGGTGGCCAGCCAGCCTGCTACAGCCAGCGCCACCGCGCCCATCGTGCCGCGCCAGGCCAGCGACAAGCCTCTGGCCTCCCCGGCCGTGCGCAAGCGCGCCCTGGATGCCGGTATCGAGCTGCGCTACGTGCATGGCAGCGGCCCGGCGGGGCGCATCCTGCACGAAGACCTCGACGCCTTCATCAGCAAGCCCCACAGCACTGCAGGCCAGGCGCCGAGCGGCTACGCCAGGCGCAAAGGCAGTGAGCAGATTCCGGTCATCGGCCTGCGTCGCAAGATCGCCCAGCGCATGCAGGACGCCAAGCGCCGCGTCGCCCACTTCAGCTACGTCGAGGAAATCGACGTCACTGCCCTGGAAGCCCTGCGCCAACAGCTCAACCAGAAGCACGGCGAAAGCCGCGGCAAACTGACCCTGCTGCCGTTCATCGTGCGCGCCATGGTCGTGGCCCTGCGCGATTTCCCGCAGATCAACGCCACCTACGACGACGAAGCCCAGGTCATCACCCGCCATGGTGCCGTGCATGTAGGCATCGCCACTCAGGGCGACAACGGCCTGATGGTGCCGGTGCTGCGCCATGCCGAAGCCGGCAGCCTGTGGAGCAACGCCGCCGAGATCGCCCGCCTGGCCAACGCGGCGCGCAACAACAAGGCCAACCGCGACGAGTTGTCGGGCTCGACCATCACCCTGACCAGCCTCGGCGCCCTGGGCGGTATCGCCAGCACGCCGGTGGTCAACACGCCGGAAGTGGCCATCGTCGGGGTCAACCGTATGGTCGAACGGCCCGTGGTGATCGACGGCCAGATCGTCGTGCGCAAGATGATGAACCTGTCCAGCTCCTTCGACCACCGCGTGGTCGATGGCATGGATGCCGCCCTGTTCATCCAGGCCGTACGTGGCCTGCTGGAACAGCCCGCCTGCCTGTTCGTGGAGTGAGCATGCAACAGATCCTCAACACCACCCTACTGATCATCGGTGGCGGCCCTGGCGGCTACATCGCCGCCATCCGCGCCGGCCAATTGGGCATCCCCACCGTGCTGGTCGAAGGCCAGGCCCTGGGCGGCACCTGCCTGAACATCGGGTGCATTCCGTCCAAGGCGCTGATCCATGTGGCCGAGCAGTTTCACCAGGCCAGCCGCCTCGATGACCACTCGCCGCTGGGCATCAGCGTGTCCGCACCGCGCCTGGACATCACCCGCAGCGTGGCCTGGAAGGACGGCATCGTCGATCGCCTGACCACCGGCGTCGCCGCGCTGCTGAAGAAGAACGGCGTGAAGGTGATCCACGGCTGGGCCAGGATTCTCGACGGCAAGAACGTCGAGGTCGATGGCCAGCGAATCCAGTGCGAGCACTTGCTGCTGGCCACCGGCTCCACCAGCGTGGAATTGCCGATGCTGCCATTGGGCGGCCCGGTGATTTCCTCTACTGAAGCCCTGGCCCCCAAGGCCCTGCCCCAGCACCTGGTGGTGGTCGGCGGCGGCTATATCGGCCTGGAGCTGGGCATCGCCTACCGCAAGCTGGGTGTGCAGGTCAGCGTGGTGGAAGCCCGCGAGCGTATTCTGCCGACCTACGACGCCGAACTGACCCAGCCGGTGGCCGAGTCGGTGAAGAAACTGGGCATCACCCTGTACCTGGGGCACAGCGTCGAAGGCTACGAGAACGGCTGCCTGCTGGCCAACGACGGCCAGGGCGGGCAACTGCGCCTGGAAGCTGACCAGGTGTTGGTCGCGGTCGGCCGCCGCCCGCGCACCCAGGGTTTCAACCTCGAATGCCTGGACCTGAAGATGAACGGCGCGGCAGTGGCCATCGACGAACGCTGCCAGACCAGCATGCGCAACGTCTGGGCCATTGGCGATGTAGCCGGCGAGCCAATGCTGGCCCACCGCGCCATGGCCCAGGGGGAGATGGTGGCGGAAATCATCGCCGGCAAGGCGCGGCGTTTCGAGCCGGCTGCAATTGCCGCGGTGTGCTTCACCGACCCGGAAGTGGTGGTGGTCGGCAAGACCCCGGAGCAAGCCAGCCAGCAAGGTCTGGACTGCATCGTCGCGCAGTTCCCCTTCGCCGCCAACGGCCGGGCCATGACCCTGGAATCGAAAAGCGGCTTCGTGCGCGTAGTGGCTCGCCGTGACAACCACCTGATCCTCGGCTGGCAGGCCGTGGGGGTGGCGGTCTCGGAGTTGTCCACCGCCTTTGCCCAGTCCCTGGAAATGGGCGCGCGGCTGGAAGATGTCGCCGGCACCATCCATGCGCACCCGACCCTGGGCGAAACGGTCCAGGAAGCGGCCCTGCGCGCCTTGGGCCACGCCCTGCATATCTGACACTGAAGCGGCGACGGCCGATTTGACCCGCTGCGCCCCAGGCGCCGCGGGTCTTTTTTCCCGGCTTACGCCGTCCTGTAGGAGCGGGCTTGCCCCGCGATCGGGCGCGTAGCGGCCGCAAATCCGGTAAACCTCGGTATCGAGGTGGCTGGTTTTACGGCCGCTTCACGCCCGATCGCGGGGCAAGCCCGCTCCTACAGGGGCCGCCTGCAGCTCATTCGAATATGGTGTTCTTGCCCGCCGCCTTGGCCCGGTACAGCGCCCGGTCAGCCCGCGCCAGCAAGTCGTGCTGGTCTTCATCGTCCTGCCAGCGCACCACCCCGAAGCTCATGGTCAAACGGCAATCGCCGATCGGCTCCACCGCCTCCATGGCCTGGCGGATCGCACCTGAAATTTCCAGTGCCTCTTCCACCGGCGTTTGCGGCAGCACGGCAACGAATTCGTCGCCCCCCCAACGCGCCAGCAGGTCCTGAGGGCGCAGGCAACGTCGGACGCACTCGACCACCTCCACCAACGCCGCATCCCCGCGGGCATGACCGTGGCAGTCGTTGATCGGCTTGAAGTCATCCACGTCCATGACGATCAGCGACAGCGGCTGGCGGAAACGCCGGGCTCGTTCGCATTCCTGCTGCAGGGTCTTCTCCAGGCGATAACGGTTGGCAGTGCGAGTCAGCGCGTCGCGCTCGGCAAGCTCGAGATTCTCGTCGAGCTGACGTTGCAGTTGCTGGTTGACCCAGGACAGCTCCCGGGTGCGCTCGGCCACCAGGGTTTCCAAGGACTGGTTCTTCTGCTGCAGCTCGATCACCAGGCGTTTGCCGGCGTCGATGTTGCGGTGCGCCCCGAGCATGCGTGCCACCGAACCATCCTCGTTGCGGGCAATGATGTGGCCGCTGTCCTCGATCCATAGGTAGCTGCCGTCCTGGCAACGGCAGCGGTATTCGATACGGTAGCGCTCGTTGCGCTGGTTGATGTAGGCCTCGAAATGGGCCATGACCCGAGGGTAGTCCTCCGGGTGGATGACGCTTTCCCAGGTCAGCACGGTATTGGCCAGGGAATGGCTTTCGTAGCCGAGCATGGCGTACCAGCCGGGGTTGCGGTAGACGTAGCCGGAATTGGCATGCCAATCCCAGATGCCATCGCTGATCAGCTCGAACAAGGTATGCAGCTGCTGCTCGCTGAAACCGGCGGGCACCGGCTTGGGCTCCTGACTCATCACACACTCCCTTGGGCTCCCCTCGGTGGCAAGCATAGCTGCACGGTACAGTGCTGGCAGATAGCCCAAGCGGCCGCTTTCGTGCCTTTGCAAGCCCAGGCGAGCGGGTCTGTAACGTTCACGCAACGCTACAGGAGCGGCTTTGTGCCGCAAAAGGGGCCGCGCAACGACCCCCCATGGCTCAAGGCTCCTTGACCCCCGTGGTATCCCCGATCAGCGACTCGGCCTTGAGCATCGGCGCCGGCTGCTTGCGCAGACCAGCCACCTGGGCTGCAGTCACCGCAGCCGCCTGGTTGCCCCAGCTGCTGCGGATGAAGTTAACCACGTCGGCCACCTGCTGGTCATTCATCCGCCAGGCAAAGGCTGGCATGGTGAAGGTCGATGGCGCTGTCTGCGTTGCAGGCAAGGTGCCGCCTTCGAGCACGATATGGATCAGCGAAGTGGCATCCTCGCCCTGCAGTACCGGGTTGCCGGCCAACGCCGGGAACACCCGCGCGTAGCCCTTGCCATCGGTGCGGTGGCAGGCGGCGCAATTGTCCACGTAGAGCGCCGCACCGGGCTTGGCGTCGTCGCCCTTCCACAACGCATCGGCGACCTGGCGATCCTCCTGGAACGGCTTGTCGTCCGGGTTCACCGGCGGCAAGGTCTTCAGGTAACGGGCGATGGCGCTGAGGTCGGCGTCGCTCATGTATTGCATGCTGTGCTCGACCACGTCGCTCATGCCGCCGAAGACCGCCGTACGCTCGTTGCGCCCAGTCTTGAGGAACGCCACGATCTGCGCCTCGCTCCAACTGCCCAGGCCATCCTTGTGATCGCCCCGCAGGCTCTTGGCGATCCAACCTTCCAGTGGCGCGCTGCCGGCCAGGTAGGCATCGCCGTCGTCGGCATCCAGGGCTTTTTCCTGCATGGTCAGTGCTCGCGGCGTGTGGCAGGCGCCACAATGGCCGAGGCCCTCGACCAGGTAGGCCCCGCGGGCCACCACTGGGTCGCGCCCGCCGGCCTCGAACGGCTTGACCTCAGGCGCGAACAACCCGCGCCAGAACGCCAACGGCCAGCGCATGCTCAGCGGCCAGGGGATATCGCTGTCCTTGTTGGCTTGCTCCACCGGCTGCACGCCGTGCATGAAGTAGGCATAGAGCGCCTGCATATCCTCGTCGCTGACCCGCGCATAGGACGGGTATGGCATGGCCGGGTACAGGGTGCTGCCATTCAGGCCGATGCCCTGGCGCACGGCACGCTCGAAGTCCTCGTAGCTGTAGTCGCCGATGCCGCTCGGGTCCGGGGTGATGTTGGTCGAATAGATCGTGCCGATGGGCGTCTCCATGGGCAGGCCGCCGGCGAACGGCTTGCCGCCCTTGGCGGTATGGCAGGCCACGCAATCGCCGGCGCGAGCCAGGTACTCGCCCTGCTTGATCAAGGCGGGGTCGGGCGCATCGGCAGCGTGCAACAGGGTACTGGCGCCCAGGCAGAGGGCGGCGGTCAACAATCGTTTCATGGTCGGCCTCCTATGCCTGCACCAGTGGACCGGGGCTCTTCAGGTACTGCTCGCGAATGGCCCGCGCCGACCAATAGGTCAGCGCCGCCACCAACCCGGTGGGGTTGTAGCCCAGCCCTTGAGGGAAGGCCGAGGCGCCCGGCACGAAAACGTTGTGCACGTCCCAGCTTTGCAGGTAGCGGTTGATGGCACTGGTCTTGGGGTCGGTGCCCATGATCGCGCCGCCGTTGAGGTGGGTGGTCTGATACACGGTGGCGTCGAAGTGCTGACCGAACGCCTTCATCGACGCGGCGATGGCCTTGGGACCCATGGCCTCGGCGATCTTGCGCATCTGCTCGACCATGAAGCGGTTCATCTTCACGTCGTTGTCTTTCCAGTCGAAGGTCATGCGCAGCAGCGGCAGGCCGTAGGCGTCCTTGTACACCGGGTCCAGGTCCAGGTAATTGTCGCGGTAGGACTGGTGCGCGCCATGGGCATCCATCGACAGCATGTGGCTGTAGCTGTCGGCCACCGCGGCCTTCCAGGCGCTGCCCCACTTGGGCGTGCCCGGCGGGGTCTTGGTGCCGGAAATGGGCTTGGTGCCAGCCTGGTTGACCCAGAACGGCGAACCGCCGACGAAACCGAGCGGGCCATGGTCGAAGTTGTCGGCGTTGAAGTCATCCACCGCCACGCCATTGCCGCCAGCACCGATGAAGGGGTTGGTGTGGTGGCTGTTCTTGTCGAAGAAGGCGCTCACCGTGGACAGGTTCTGGAAAGCGAAGTTGCGCCCCACCACGCCCTGGTTGCTGACCGGGTCATAGGGTTTGCCGATGCCCGAGAGCAGCATCAGGCGCACGTTGTTGAACTGGAAGGCGCCAAGGATCACCAGGTCCGCCGGCTGTTCCACCTCACGCCCCTGGGCATCGACGTAGGTCACGCCGGTGGCCAGATTCTTCTCGGCGTTGAGGTTGACCCGCAGCACGTGGGCATTGTTGCGCAGTTCGAAGTTCGGTACCTGGCGCAGGGCCGGCAGGATGTTCACGTTGGGCGAGGCCTTGGAATACATGTAGCAGGCATAGCCGCTGCAGTAGCCGCAGAAATTGCACGGGCCCATCTGCGCCCCGTAGGGGTTGGTGTAGGGCCCAGAAGTATTGGCCGACGGCAAATTGTAGGGGTGGTAGCCGACCTCGCGGGCCGCCTTCTCGAACAGCTGCGCCGAGACGGTGTTCTTCTGCGCCGGCAGCGGGAAGTCATCGGAGCGGTCCGGGGAGAAGGGGTTGCCGCCCTTGTTGCGCCCCACTACCTGCCCCTTGATCGACCAGGCAGTGCCGGAGGTGCCGAAGACTTTTTCGGCGAAATCGAAGTACGGCTCCAGCTCTTCGTAGCTGACGCCGAAATCCTGGATGGTCATGCCTTCGGGAATGAAGGCCTTGCCATAGCGTTCTTCATAGTGGCTGCGCATGCGCAGCTCCATCGGGTCGACCCGAAAATGCACGCCCGACCAGTGCAGCCCGGCCCCGCCGGTGCCCGTGCCGGGCAGGAAAGCACCGAACTGGCGGTACGGCACGGCCACATCGTTCAGGCTGTGGCGCAGGGTCACGGTCTCGCGGGAGATGTCCATGAACAGCTTCTTGCGCGAGTTGTAGGTCAGCTCGTCCATGGTCTGCGGGTAGACGCCATCCGGGTAGGTGTCACGCGCCGGCCCCCGCTCCAGGGCTACCACCTGCAGGCCTGCTTCGGTCAGTTCCTTGGCCATGATGGCGCCGGTCCAGCCGAACCCGACGATGACCGCATCGACTTTCTTCATCACCTGGGCCATTCGCTCAACCTCGCTCGCCAGTGATCGATACCGGAGGGAAGGGATAGCGCTCGTCGCGTTCCACCCAATCCATGAAATCGGCACGCGCGCCGGGGAAGCCGATCAGCTTCCAGCCGACCAGGCCTTGGTTGCCGCCGTGCAGCGGGTCGCTGAAGAAACCTTCGCGGGTATTGAGCCAAAGCATGGCGAAGAAAGTGACAGCAGGCACCGAGGCCAGGGCCGCCTTGCCGCTGTCCAGAGCCTCCAGGGTTTGCTGCTGCTGGGCCGGGTCCAGCTGGGCGAACGGCTTGTTCCATTGCGCCTTGCACCAGGCGTCGGTTTCCTGGATGCCCAGCCGGTAGATTTCCTGGGGGCTGAGTTTGAGCTGGTAACCCAGTTCGGCCGGTGCGTCCGGATGGAAGGGGCCCTGCATGTACCACAGGCCACCGCTGCCGTAGCGGGTATTGAGCTGGCGGTCGATGAATTCCGGTACACCGGCTTCTACCGCACCGGGGCCGAGGGCATCGGCAGGAATGAGCAATGCGACTGCGGCCGAGATGAACGCCCACTCCTGGGCATTGAAGAAGGTCGGCTGGTAGGCGCGGGCGGGTGCCCTGCCCTGTTCGGGGGCCTTGGCGGGTGCAGGTGTGGCGGTATCGGCAAGCACCGCACTGCCCATGCCGGTGCTGGCGAGGGTCGCCACCGGGATGAGGGTCAGTGACTTGCGCAGGAACTCGCGGCGCGCCGGGTGCGCGAAGGCAGGTTCGTCGTTGGACATGGCTTTGGCCTCTTCTTTGACAGGTCAATCAGGTCATACATGGCATTCGCTCCGTTCGTGCGGGGCTGTTGTTGTAATGTCGGGAAAGCATAGACAGTGCTGCCTCCATCGCGGGACAAGCCCGCTCCCACAGGATGGTGCATCAACACCTGTGTGAGCGGGCTTGCCCCGCGATGGAGCCTGGCGCGGATTAACTGGCCCTGCGCTCCCAGGCGATGGGGTTCACCAGGTTGGCCGGTTTTTCACCCGCCAGGGCGGCAAGCAGGTTGTCCACCGCACAGCGGGCCATGGCCTCACGGGTTTCATGAGTGGCCGAGCCGATGTGCGGGGTCACCACCAGGTTGTCCAATTGCAGCAGCGGCGAGTTGGCAGGCAGTGGTTCGTGGACGAACACATCCAGGCCCGCCCCACGGATACGCCGCTCGCGCAGGGCCTGCAGCAGGGCCGCCTCGTCCAGCACGCGGCCGCGGGCGATGTTCACCAGGATCGCCGAGGGCTTCATCAACGCCAGCTCACGCTCGCCGATGAGGTTCTGCGTTTGCGCGCTCAGGGGCACGCACAGGCAGACGAAATCGGACTCGGCCAGCAAGGCCTCGAGGCTGCGGTGACGCGCCCCATAGCGGGCCTCCACTTCGGGCCGTGGCTGACGGGTGTGATACAGCACCTGCATGCCGAACCCTGCGTGGGCCCGACGGGCCAGGGCCTCGCCGATGCGCCCCAGGCCGACGATGCCCAGTGTCTTGCCGTGGACATCGCAGCCGAACTGGGCCGGGCCGATGCCGGCCTGCCAGTGGCCATTGCGAATCCAGCCATCGAGCTCCACCACCCGCCGGGCACAGGCCATCAGCAAGGCGAAACCGGTATCGGCAGTGGTTTCGGTGAGCACGTCGGGGGTGTTGGTCAGCAACACGCCGCGGCGGTCCAGCTCGCCGATGTCGTAGTTGTCCACGCCCACCGAGACGCTGGAAACCACCTCCAGCTGTGGCGCCAGGCCCAGCAGCTCGCCATCCAGGCGCAGGCTGGCGCCGAGCAGGCCATGGGCGCCCGGCAAGGCCGCCCGCAGCCGCGCCAGGCCATCGGCCGCTGGCGCCTCGACCAGAGTCACCTCGGCATGGGCCTGCAGGCGCTGCATGAGTTCATCGGACAAACGTTTGTAGAGGACGATGCGTTTTTTCATGGTCGATACCTATTGGCTCGGCGCCAGGTGTTGGCGCCGTGCCTGTTGTGAAGGGTTGAGCACGGCCGTCAGGGCCACCGCTACCAGCAGCGCGCCGCACATGAACAGATAGGAAGCACCCGGACCGCCGGTGGCACCGTTGAGGTAGCCCACTAGCCAGGAGCCGGAGAACGAGCCCAGCGCGCCCATGCTGTTGATCAGGGCCATGGCGCCGCCGGCAACGTTGCTGGGCAGCAATTCCGGCACGATGGCGAAGAACGGGCCATAGGGGGCGTACATACAAGCGCCGGCGATCACCAGCAGGGTGTACGACCACCAGAAATGCTCGGTGCCAAGGATGTAGGAGCCGTAGAAAGCCAAGGCGGCGATCAGCAGGGGCGGCCAGACGAAACGCTTGCGCTTTTGCATCCGGTCTGACGCCCAGGACACCCCGAGCATGGCCAGCACCGCGCCTAGGTATGGCACCGCCGACAGCCAGCCAGCGGTGACGATGTCCAGCGCCGCGGCCTGTTTGAGGATCGAGGGCAACCAGAGCACGAAGCCGTAGACGCCGATGCTCCAGCAGAAGTACTGCAACGACAGGATGATCACCTTGGGCGAACGGAACGCCTCGCGGTAGTTCTTCACCGGCTTGATGCCCTGCTGCTCAGCGGCCAGGGCCTCGCGCAGCGCGGTTTTCTCCTGTGCCCTCAGCCAAGTGGCCTGCTCTGGGCGATCGTCCACCAGGCGCCACCAGATGAATGCCCACAGCACCGCCGGCAAGCCCTCGATAATGAACATCCAGCGCCAGTCGAAATGCTTGACCAAGTACCCGGACACTACCGACATCCACAGGATGGTCACCGGGTTGCCGAGAATCAGGAAGGTGTTGGCCCGAGAGCGTTCGGCGCGGGTGAACCAGTGACAGAGATAGATCAACATGGCCGGCATCACCGCCGCCTCCACCACCCCCAGCAGGAAGCGGATGGCGATCAGCAGCGACACGTTCTGCACCATGCCGGTGAGCGTGGCCAGGCCACCCCAGAGGATCAGGCTGACGAAGATCAGTTTCTTGACGCTGCGCTTTTCGGCGTAAATGGCGCCGGGAACCTGGAAGAAGAAATAGCCCAGGAAGAACAGCGCCCCGAGCAAGGACGACAGGGCCGGGGTGATGTGCAGGTCATCGGCCATGCCGGAGGCGGCAGCGAAGCCGTAGTTGGCGCGGTCGAGGTAGGCCAGGCTGTAGGTGATGAAGACGATGGGCATGATGTACCACCAGCGCCTTGGGGCAAGTCGGTCGATCTGCATGGTTGTATCTCCTGAGCTTGTTGTTCTTGTTGCAACAGGTACCGGCCAGGCCGGCAGGTTCGGTTCAACCGCCGAAGCGGCCTTCGTGGGCATTCAATTCATGGCGCTGCGGCAGGCCTTCCATGTCGCCGCGTGATTGCACCGCACGGCTGCCGCACCAGTTGCCGCGGGCCACGGCGCGGTGCAGGTCGTGGCCTTCGAGCAAGGCGCTGACCACGCCCACGGCGAAGGCATCGCCCGCCCCCACCGTGTCCACCACCTGCGCCACGGGGCAAGGCGCGACCACTCCCTCGGCACCCCGGGCATCGCACAGGTAGGCCCCCTCGGCGCCCAGTTTGATGGCCACGCATTGCACGCCATGCTCCAGGTAGAAACCGGCAATGGCTTCGGGGGTTTGTCGGCCCGTGAGCAGGCGCCCCTCCTCCAGCCCTGGCAGCACCCAGTCGGCTTTGACCGCCAGGGCGTTGATTTCCTGGACCATGGTTTGCCGGTTGGGCCACAGCGACGGGCGCAGGTTGGGGTCGAAGGAAACGCTGCGGCCCTTGGCGCGCATGGCATCGAGCAGTTGCCGGGCAAGGTCGCGGCACGATGCTGACAATGCAGGCACGATGCCCGTGGCGTGCAGGTGGCGGGCATTCAGCAGCTCCGAGCACAGCTGTGCCGGCGACATGCGGCTGGCGGCCGAACCTCGGCGGAAGTATTCCACCTGCGGGTCGCTGCCATCGTCGCAGCGCGCCTTGAGCTGAAAGCCTGTGGGATGCGCGGGGTCGATTTCGACATGAGTGCAGTCCACGCCCTCGCCACGCAGGCTGGCGAGCACAAAGGCCCCCAGCGAATCGTCGCCCACCCGGCTCAGCCAGTTCACCCGCAGGCCCAGGCGCGCCAGGCCGATGGCGACGTTGCTGTCGGCACCGGCAATGCGCTTGCCGAAGCCTGCCACCTGGGCCAGGTCGCCGCACTGCTCGGCCACGAACATGGCCATGGTTTCGCCGAAGCAGAGCACGTCATGTTCAACCATGGCGCACCTGCACTTCGAGCACGGCCAAGTGTTGGACCTGCTGGCGGGTATAGCCCAACAGATCGTCGGCGACCAACGGATACTCGATGGCACGGGGAACGCCGGGCATGAAATGGGTCATCAACTGCCGCCAGGCAGCCAGATCCGATGCCTGCGGCGGCACCGCCACCTGGCGCCCGTCGTCACGCCGGGCGACGGCCTTGCAGTGCACATACTGCACCCAGCGGCCCAGCGCTTGTGCGGCCTGCACGGGCGACTCGCCCTGCCAGTACCAATTGCCGATGTCGAAGGTCATGCCCGGTGCCAGGTCAAGGGCGGCGGCACGCTCGAAGAACTGCCGCAGAGGTTCCAAGCGCCCTCCCTGAACAGTCTGGTCGTTCTCCACGAACAGTGCCGTCCTGCGCCCGAGCAAAGGCCGCAGGGCGTGCAGGTCGCACGTGTCGCGGTAATGGCCAAGGGATACTTTCAATGCCACCGCACCGATCCGCTCGGCCAGGTGCAGCCGCTCGGCCACCGCTGGCTCCAGGCTGCCGTCCTCGCGCCACAACTCCAGGGGCGTGGAGAACAGGCTTTCCAGCCCCAGCTCGACACTGGCCTTGGCCAGGGCGTCGGCATCGGGCCAGGTGTCGAACAGCTCCTCACGCCACTCCACGCGGCACGCACCAGCTTGCGCCAACAGCGGCAGGTAGGCGACCTGGCCACGGCGCTTCACGGTATCGGCACCGAAGCTCGACAGGCTGATGGAAACAGGGTTCGCATGCATCGTCGTTGTCCTTGTTCTTGTCGAATGAAACCGGTTTCATTTTCACGCAAAAAACAGCGCGACTCGCGGGTCGCGCTGCGTTCAACTGCGTATCGGGGTGGAGCTTCGCACGATGAGCTGGGCGCGTAGGTCAAGCCGACGCGCCGGCAATTGGCTGCCCTGCAGGCGTTCCAGCAGGCACTGGACCGCTGCGGCCGCGATATGTTCGGTGGGCTGGGCCAAGGCAGTGATACCGCCACCGACCAAGGGGTACCAGTCCAGGTCATCGAGGGCCACCAGGCCCAGTTGCTGGAACAGCTGCTCGCCGCGCCCATGCAGGTGGCGCATGACGTCCAGGGTCGCCACGCCGTTGCAACTGAACAGGGCCTGGGGACCATGGCCGGAGCTGGCCAGGAAGGCCGCCAGCTGCGCAGGCAGGTTGGCGCTCACTTCCAGCACCTGGCCGCGCAACCCGGGCCGCCGGGCGATGGAGGCCTGGAAAGCGGCCACCCGCTCCTGCCGCGAACTGGTGCCGTCGAGGGGTTCACTGACGGCAAGGATGTCGCGGTAGCCACAGGCCTGTAGATGGTCCAGGGCCTGCTCGACGGCATCGGCGTTGTCCAGGCCCACCAGGTCGGTCTGCAGCTCGGCCAGTTGGCGGTCCACCAGCACCATGGGCAGCTCGCGGGCCAGGCTGGCCAGCTCGCCGGCGTGGTGGCCGAGGGTGTTCACGATCAAGCCGTCGACGTTGTAGGCCTGCAACGCCTGCAGGTGCTGGCGTTCCTGGTCGTCGTCGCAGTCGGTGTTGCACACCACCAGGCTGTAGCCATGCTGGCGACAGGCCGTCTCGACGCCGTGCATCACCGCCACTGAATAGGGATTGCGGATATCGGCCAGGAGCATGCCGATCAGGCGCGTACGGCCGCGCTTGAGGGCACTGGCCATGCGGTTCGGGCGATAGCCGAGCTGCTCGATCACCGCCTCGATGCGCTGGGCGGTGGCGTCGGCCAGCAGTTGCCGATCACCGCCGATATAGCGCGAAACGGTGGCCTTGGAAACGCCGGCAGCCTGGGCCACTTCGCTGATCGTGACCCGTGTACGGGCCTGGGAAAGCGTCTTGTCCACCCGATGACCTTCTTGTATTCGCTTATGTGGGCAGGGTTATGAAAACGGTTTCAATAAAACAGGGAAGCTGGGATTCGTCAAGAGGGTTGCAGTCGTCGAGACAGCTTCGGTGTGTGTGATCGAGCGCCGCGCGGGCGGCGCTCGATCTCGCAGGGTCAATACAGCCGCGCCTTGATCAACGGTCGCAGCAGGTAATTGAGCACGGTACGCTTGCCACTGAGGATATCCACTTCGGCGACCATGCCTGGGATGATCGGCAAAACCTCCGAACCACGGGTCAGCTGGCTACCGTCGGTGCGGATCAGCACCTGGTAGAACGACTCCTTGCCATGGGGCGTATCCTCCTCGATGGTGTCGGCACTGATCTGCTCCAGGGTGCCGCTGAGGTCGCCATAGATGCTGTAGTCATAGGCCGTGATCTTCACCTTGGCTTCCATCCCCGGGACCAGGAAGGCCACGTCCCGTGGTTTGATCTTGGCCTCGACCAGGAGCCGGTCTTCCACCGGGATGATCTCCATGATCGGGTCACCCGGCTTGATCACACCGCCGCGGGTATTGATCAGCACCGTGTTCACCCGCCCCCGCACCGGCGACAGGATCTGCGTGCGGCGCAACTGGTCGTGCCGCTGCTGCACGATCGGTTCCACCTGGGCCAGCTGGGCCTTCTTGTCGGCGCGTTCGGTGTAAGCCTCCTGGAAGTAGGTGTTCTTGAGCTCGGTGAGCTTGCCGGTCAAGGTGGCGATGTCCTGACTTAGCTTGAGCGCCTCCATCTGGCTGACCGCACGCTTTTCCACCAATGGTCGCACCAGGTTCAACTGCCGCTGGGCCAGACCGATCTGCTGCTGCACGGCGCGGGTGCCTTCGTGCAGCTTGGCTCGACGCGAAGCGAACAGTTCCTGCTCCGAGCGCGCCAGCGGGCTTTTGCCGTCGATATCGCTGGGGAACTCGATGCGGTCCTTGCCCAGCACCTCGGCGTCCAGGCGGGCGATCGCCGCACGCAGGACCTGGGACTGGTTGGCCGACTCCTGGTAGTTGGTCAGAAAGTGCGTTTCATCCAGCTGCACCACCGGCTGCCCCACTTCCACCAGGTCGCCCTCGTTGACCAGCAGGCGGTCGAGAATGCCCCCTTCCAGGCTCTGGATCTTCTGGATGCGGCTGAACGGCACCACGCGACCATCGCCCCGGGTCACCTCGTCCAGCTCGGCCCACGCGGCCCAGGCGATGAACAGCACCAGCGTGCCCAGCAGGGTCCACAGCAGCGGCCGATAGGTCGGGTGGGTGGTGGCCAGCAGCGGGTCTTCCAGTTGCCTGCGAAGCGGCAGATTCTTCGTTTCAACGCCCATGGGCACGCTCCTCGACAACGGGTGAGACCTGGACCTGGTTGCCCTGCACCACCTGTTGTACGGCACCGTCCATCACGACCTGTCCCTGACGCAGGACCACTGCGCGGTCCACCAGGGCCAGCATGCTTTTCTTGTGGGTGGTCAGGATCAGTGTGCGGCCTCCCAGCCAGCGCTGCAGGTAGTTGACCACCTGCAATTCGCTGGCTTGGTCGAAGGCCGCGGTGGGCTCGTCGAGCAACACGATCGAAGGGTCCTGCAGCAGTACCCGAGCCAATCCCACGGCCTGGCGCTGGCCGCCCGAAAGGCTGGCATTGCCCTGGATCGGCATGTCCAGCCCCAGGGCATGGCCCCGCACGAATGGGCCAAGCCCGACGCCGTCCAGGGCCTCGAGCAGGTCTTCGTCAGGCAAAGCGGCATTGGCCAGATTGAGGTTGTCGCGCAATGAGCCATGGAACAGCGCCACGTCCTGGGGCAGGTAGCCGATGCCGCGCTGGCGGTCGGCCGGGTCGATCTGCCCAAGGCTCACGTCGTCGAGCAGCAGGCGCCCCGATTGCGGGCTGGTCAGGCCGCTGAGCAGGCGCAACAACGACGACTTGCCCGCACCGTTGCCACCGAGCAAAGCCACGCGCTCGCCGGCCTTGATGGTCAGCGCCTGCACGTTCACCACCGGCGGGCTGTCGCCATGGGCCACGCGTACGCCTTCGAGCTGGTAATGCCCAGCCAGGCGCTCCTTGTGCACGAAGCGTTGCCCGGAGGGACGTTCCTGGTCCGCCGACATCAACTGGTCCAGGCCTTCCATGGCCACCTTGGTGTGCTGCCAACGGCCCAGAATGCCGGCCACCTGAGACAACGGCGCAATGGCCCGGGAGGCCAGGATCGAACACGCCACCAGGGCACCGACCGTCATCGCTCCGTCGTTGATCCGGTACACGCCGAATACCACCACGCCCACGTAGCACAGCTGCTGGATGATGCTCGAGGTGTAGCTCAAGGCGCTGACCAGGGCCTGGGTTCGCAGGGCCGTGGTCGACAGCTCGCCGGTCAAAGTCTCCCACTGGTGCAGGCAGCGCCCTTCGGCACGGGTGGCCTTGACGGTCTCCAGGTGTTCGAAGGCCTCCAGCAGCACACCGTTCTTCATCGCCCCCTCACGCAGGTTCTGCCGCGACAGCGAGCCGAGCACGCGTTGGGTCAGCAGCCCCGGCAACACCATCAGTACGCAGGCCACCAGCGGCACCCAGACCACATGCCCGCCCACCAGGGCAATGATCAACAGAAAGATCGCCACGAAGGGGATGTCGCTGATCAACGCGGCGCTGGAGGAGGTGAAGAATTCGCGCACCGACTCGAACTCGCGCACCTGGGTGCTGAACGCACCCATCGAGGCCGGCTTGGCCGCCAGCCGCGTACTCAGTACACGGGAGAACAGCAGGGTCGACAGCTGCAGGTCCAGGCGCTTGCCCAGCACCGTCAGCAGATGCCCGCGCAGGATCCGCAACACGCCATCCAGGACGATCGCCGCCATCACGCCACTGGCCAGAATCCACAAGGTGTCGAAGGCGCCGTTGGGCACCACCCGGTCGTACACCTGCATGGCGAACAAGGCCGAAGCGATGGCCAACAGGTTGGCCGCGAAGGCGGCGAACGCCACCTCGGTGTAGGAGCGCCACAGCCGCCGCAGCGGGCCGAAGAACCAGTGTTCGCCCGGCGACTTGGCATAGTCGCCGATGCGCTCGTCAGGGCGGAACCGGCACTTGGCGAAGATCACCGTGCCGCTGTACAGCGCCTCGAGTTCGGCCAAGGCCATGCGCTCGACACCGCCATTGCTCTGCGGCACCAGCACCCGTGCGTGCGCCTCCTCCAGCCCCACCAAGAGCACGGTCTGGCCATTTTCGAGCAGCAACAGTGCCGGAAGCAGGTAGTTGTCCATCTGGCTCAAGGGCTGCTCGACCACCTGGGCGACGATGTCGGCACGGCGCAGCGCCCGTACCACTTTGCTCAGGGGCAATTGCCCCTGTTCCAGGGCAATGCCGTCGACCAGTTCGGCGTCACCGAGTGGACGACCGAGTTGCCGGCACAGCAGTAGCAATCCCTGACGCAACGGATCCTGATGGTTGTCCACCGGCAACGTCACGACCTTCGCTTGGCTGGTATCGATGTCCATGATTCAAACGCCCCTCCACTAATGGGCCCAGCCAACCGACCTGGGCGGCGGCCCGATATTCGACTCGCTTTTGTTCGAAATGCAGGTTGATCAACTGGCGTTCGGCCTCGAAGCGCTCGCGCTGCACGTTGAGCAGGTCGATCACGTCACGCCGACCGACCTCGAACTGCTCGCGGTACAACCCTGCGACCTGCTCCGCTTCCGTCACCTGCTGGCTGAGCGATTGTTCGCGCCAGCGCAGGGTCTCGCCTGTGTCGAACAAGGTCTGCAACTGCCTGCGGATGTCGCGTTGCATGGCATCGGCGGTCCAGCGCGCCGACTCCAGGCGCTGCTGCGCCGCGGTCGGACGCTGGAAGTTGGAAAGCCCCTGGAAGGTGTCCATGCGAAAGCGCAAGGACACCACCGAGTCGTTCTCCAGGTGCCCACCCACCTCGCGCCGCAAGGCCGAGGCTTCCAGGTTCAGTTGCGGCAGCAGCGAGGCCTTGGCCTCACGTACCTGGGCTTCGGCCACGTTGGCATCCTCGACCGCCTTGCGCTGCAAGGGTGAATCGCGGATGACCTGCTTCAGGTCGCTGGCGGCCAGGTAGCGCTGCATGGACATCGGTTGCGGCTCCTCCAGGTCCGCCGCAGGCTGCCCGACCAGGATGTCGTACTGGTTGCGGGCGTCCTGCAGGGTGCCCTTCTCCAGAGACAACTGCTCCTGGGCGCGGGCCAGCTCCAGGTTGGCGCGGTCCAGTTCGCTGCGGTCGGCATAACCGTCACCGCCGCGGTCCTGGGTCATCTGGCGCACGCCATCCAGCCGTTGGAGATGCTGACGCACAGCCTCCACCCGCTGGGTGGCGGCCAATACGTCCAGGTAGGTCTCGATGATGTCCAGGGCCGCATCGTCCTGGGCCACCCGCACCGCCTCCAGCTGCTTGCGCTCGGTGGCGCTGGCGCCGTCGACCTTGCTGCCCACCCGGCCCCAGTCGTAGAGCATCTGGGACACGGTGACGTCGTATACGACCTCACCGAATTCGAATTCCTGTGGCCCGCCGGACATCGACAAGGCCGGGTAATAGCCTCCCTTGGCAATCTTCACCTCGGTGCCGGCGCGTTCGGCCTCGGCGATGGCCGAACGCACATCCGGGTGAATGGCCAGCCCCGACCGTACTGCCTGGTCGAGGGACATAGCCGACGTCAACACCGGCAGGCCGAGTGAAAGGAGCCAGACCAGACTGTGTGAAAACCTAGCAATCTGCCCGGCCCTTTAAGAGAATGCTCCGTATCGAAAGATACGGAGCATTTTTCGTTATGGCTTACAT
>NZ_JADLJL010000048.1 GCF_015680235.1 Pseudomonas guariconensis | reverse complement strand
GGGGCTTCCCCATGTGAGAGTAGGTCATCGTCAAGATTCATTTCGCAAAACCCCTATCTGCGCGAGCAGGTAGGGGTTTTGTCTTTCCGGGGTCTGGCAACCGCGCGCCCTGTAGGAGCTGCCTTGCGCCGCGATCGGCCGCGAAGCAGGCCGCAAAACCTGCATCCTCGATCACCCAGGTACACCGCGCCACCTGGACCTACGGCCGCTGCGCGCCCGCTTCGCGGCACAAGGCCGCTCCTACAGGGAGGGGCGTGCCGCACCGACGTTGCGCAGCCTGCTGCTACGCCTGGCCTGCAGCTTGCGCCACCAGATATACACCCCGGTAATCGAAAGCACCGCTATCACCACGCCTAGAATTGCAATCAACACCTGCCCGGTAACCCCAATGATGCGCCCACCATGGATGGGGAGTTGCAAGCGGTAGAACTGTTCTCCCAATGTCCCCTGGCCCGCAATTTCCTGGCCTAACAATCGCCCGTCGGTGCCGTGGAAGAACAACCAGGACTTACCGTGCGCATCGGTATCGTGCTGGCCAAAACCTGCGCCATAGAAGTTGTACTCGAAGCTGTAGTAGAGCTCGCCTATCGGCGCGGTCAGCCCAAGCCTTGTGCCTTCCTCCTGAGCTAACTGATATGCCTGTTGATACGTCAGTTGGGTCACCCCCAGCGCCTCTTTGGGCATTGCGCCTCGTGCTTCGTAGACGCTCGGTTCAACCGGCGAGAAAAGCGATACCGTTGGCTTGAACACTTGTGCAGGCAGGTTCATCGCCACGCTGCTGATCGCGATGGGCAATAGCAACAGCCACAACCACAAGCCGCTTGCCCTGTGGATATCCATGTTCAACCGGTAGGCATGGCCGCCCTTGATCTTCCAGGCAGTGGCCCATTTACGCCAGAACGGCCGACCACGGGGCAGGGTGAGCAACACGGCAATAAAGCAGTCCAGTACCCAGAGGATGGCCACCACACCCATCAGCAAGACGCCCCAGTTGCCAGGCAGGGTCAGGCTGTAATGCAGTTCCAGGATGAACGGCATGAAGTTCTCGCGAGAGAAGCAGCATTCGCCCCAATAGCGCTGGCCGAGGGTTTCGCCGCTGACCGGGTCGAGGTAGAAGACCGTGTTCTTTTCGTCATAGGGCTGGCCAGACTGCGGATCGTTGCGCGGCACCATGGCCAGGAGCGCGGAGTGCCCGGCCTCCTGTGGATATTCCATGTACCAGACCTGCAGGCGCGGATGTTCGCTCTGTACCTTGTTCACAAGTACACCCGGTTGCTGGAGCGTGCCCACGGCAGACGCTTCGTAGAAGCCTGGATTGAGCCATTCATCGAGTTCGTGGTGAAAGGCCAACAAGCTGCCGGTCAGGCCTGCCAATGCAAGGAACACTGCGGTGACCAGGCCCAGGTAGCGATGGAGTAGGACATAGAGTTGACGCATGGGGAAGGGACTCCGAAAAAACGCCAGAAACGAAAAAGCCAGCCCCTGGTTCAGGTGCTGGCTTCAGGCACGGGATGAAGATCAGAACTGATAGCTGACCGTGGCGCTGACATTGCGTTCTTCGCCCATGTAGCAGTAGTTCAGGCTTGCGCAGGAGGCGACGTAGGACTCGTTGGTCAGGTTGTTGGCATTGAGCCGTACATCCATGCCCTTGAGGCCGACCTTGCCCAAGTCATAGCCGATCGATGCGTCGAACAGGGTGTAGGAAGGCACCTTCATGCTATTTTCCGCATCGACCCAGCTGTACCCCACATAGCGCACCCCACCGCCCAGGCGCAGGCCATCGAAGGCACCCTGGCTGAAGTTGTAATCGGCCCAGAGCGAGTACATTTGTTCAGGCGCCTGGGTCGGGGAATTGCCCTTGTTGTCCAGGCCTGGCGTTACCAGGCTGGGCATGGCCTTGGAATATTCGACGTCCGTGTAGGTGTAACCGCCGATCAGCTTGAGGTTATCAGTGACCTGCACATGGGCTTCAAGCTCCAGGCCTTGGGAACGCACTTCGCCTACCGCACGGTAGAACTCTTCGTTCGGTTGCTTGGAGGCCAGGTTTTCCTGTTCGATGCGGAACACCGAGGCCGTGAACAGGTTGTCGGTTCCCGGTGGCTGGTATTTGATACCTGCTTCCCACTGCGTGCCCTCGGTAGGCGCCAGCGGGCGGCCGTCCTGGTCGGAAACGGTGTTGGGGTTGAACGACTCGGAATAGCTCACATAGGGCGCGATGCCGTTCTCGAACAGGTAGAGCACGCCGGCCCGGGTAGTGAACTTGGAGCGGTCGTCGTTGACTTTGGTGTCGCTATCGCGGTTTTCCTCGGATACCTTCACCCAGTCCTGGCGCAGGCCAAGGGAAAAGCGCCACTGATCCAGCTCGACCAGGTCCTGCAGGTATACACCGGTTTGCTGCAGACGTCGTAGGTAATTGTTCTCGCCCAGGATCTGCAGGTTGCCGTTGCCATAGTGTGGGTTGCCGGCGTCCAGCGGATCGACCGTGCCATAGCGCCAGGCGACATCGGCCTTGCGCCGCTGGTAGTCGGCGCCGAGCAGCACGGTGTGCTTGGCAGCCCCGGTGAAGAATTCCGCCTGAAGCATGTTGTCGATGATGAACGAGTGCAAGCGCTCGTCACCGCCGGTGTAGGCGCGGTTGAGGATGTTGCTGGTGGCATCCGCCCAGCCGGCCGAATAGACCTGGTCCATCGATACGTCCGAATCCTGATAGCGGAAGTTCTGACGCGCCGTGAAGACATCGTTGAAGCGATGCTCGAATTGATAGCTGAACGACTGCTGGGTGCGTTCGTAGTTGTCGATCCCCGGCTCGCCCTCGAAGAAATGGTCCGATAGGCGCAGGCCGTTACGCGGGTGGAGCATGCCATCGGCCGGGTTGCCACCGTGATAGCCGCCATTGGGGTCGTGTTGCAGATAGGCCTGCAAGGTCAGCGAGGTGTCTTCGCTGAAGTCGATGCTCACCGCAGGGGCGATGGCGTAACGCTCTTCCTTGTTATGGTCGAACTGGGTGTCGGATGCATCCGCAAGGCCTGTCAGGCGGTAGGCGATGCGTTTGTCGTCATCCAGAGGGCCGCTGAAGTCGAAGCCCATGCCGCGCTGCCCTTGGGTACCCACGGTGGCCTGGACCTGGTGATACGCATCGAACAGCGGCTTCTTGGTGGTCAACGCGACCAGGCCGCCAGGTGAACTACGGCCGTACAGCACGGAGGAGGGGCCTTTGAGGATATCGATACGCTCGAGGAAGTACGGGTCCACCTGCATGGTGCTGTAGGTGCCGTTGTCACCCATGGACTTCAGGCCATCGACATAGATGTTATCTACCGAGCCATCGTTGAAGCCACGCATGGCGACATAGTCGTAGCGGTGGGTCGCGCCATAGGGGTTGGTCAGCACGCCCGGTGTGTAGCGCATGGCCTGGGCAACGGTCTGGGAGCCTTGGTCGTCCATCTGTTGGCGGGTAACCACTGACACCGACTGGGTGGTTTCCAGGATCGGCATGCTGGTCTTGGTCGCCACCTGGCTGTGGGTGGCGTTGTAGCCTTCCATGCTGCCTAGGGCGTTGCCGAGGGTGAAGGCGCGCACATCGGTGCTGGGCAGAGCAAGCGCCGCATCCTCGGGCAGAGCATGCAGCACATAACTGCGACCGTCCTGGCTGACCGCTTCCAGGCCGGTGCCATTGAGCAACTGGCGCAGCGCCTGGTCTGTGGAGTATTGCCCCTGAAGCCCTGGGGATTGCAGCTCGCCAGTCATGTGTGGGGTACTGGACAAGGTGATGCCGGCCTGACGCGCGAACTGGTTGAGTACCGCGTCCAGAACCCCTGCGGGAATCGCATAGGGTTGGCTGACGCTTACCGGTTCGGCGGCCATGGCCAGCGATGCAACGCCGGTCATGCCTAGGGTGGTGCCGAGCAAGGCGGCGCGTATCGCCTTGCCGAGCAGGGTTGAATTCAAGACATGTCGAAACTCATTCGTATTGGTGGGTTTCAGCGAGGGCTGGGCGTCTGGCATGGTTAGGGTCCGCGGAATCGGTTAGGGCTGAAAGGTGTTGCTTACTGTCCTTGCCGGTCCTGAAGGAAAAACCCGCCAGAAAATGTTCAAGAAATGTACGAAATCAAGCCAGCCGTTCTACCCGTACCCACCAACGCGTGCGTTGGCGAAGTGTAATTGGCAGCGTCTGTGGCAGCAGCTCCAGCAGTTTGTCTGGGTCCTCCAGGCGGAACACACCGGAAAGGCGTAGACCGGCAACGTCATCGCTGCAGCCGAGATAACCATGACGATACCGGGAGATTTCTGCGAGAAAGTCAGCCAGGCGCATATCGCGGGTGACGATCAGGCCTTCGGCCCAGGCGCTGGCATCCATTGCAGGATGCTCGACCAGCCGTACGCCTTGGTGGTCCAGACGCCAGGTTTGTCCGCCAGTGAGCCACAACAATGGACGGCCGGCTCTGTGCATGGCCACCTTACCCGCATTGACACTGACGCGAGTGCAATCGGCATCCTGGCGCACCACGAAACGGCCCTCGAAGCCTTCGAGCAGCGCATCGCGGGTTTCTACCAGCAGTGGGCGTCCATGGGCCTGTTGGGGGTTACAGGTAAGCATCAACTCGCCCTGCCGGAGGCGCACAAGCCGTTGCCGCTCGTCGAACGCCAGTTTGGCGGTGCTGCGGGTGTTGAGCTGCAACTGCGAACCATCGGGCAGCACGAATGTGCGCCGCTCGCCGGTGCCGGTCGCGAAGTCGGACGTCCAGGTGTCCAGCAGTTGCAGGTCCTTGGCCAGCCAGGCAGCCGAGCCTGCCAGGGCGACACCGCTCAACAGCTTCAGGGCCTGGCGTCGGTGCAGGCGGCGCTGGCTGGTTTCCAGGGTTTGCAGGGCGACGCTGGCACCGGGGATGGTGCGCAGGTTGAGGTCCTGATGCAGGCTGGTGACTCGTTGCCAGGCCAGCTCGTGATCGTGATGCGCGTTGCGCCATTGCTCGCATTGCATCAGCAGGCCGGGGTTCTGACCGCTTTCACGCAGGCGCAGCATCCAGTGGATCGCCTGCTTGACCACGTTGGGCGAGGGTCCGTTGATGCTCATCGTTTCAGGGCTCGCCTTCATAGCGCAGCAGGTAGCAATGGTAGAGCGCATCCGCTACGTAGCGCTCGACGGAGCGCAGGGAGATACCCATCTGTTCGGCGATCGCCTTGTGGCTCAGCCCGTCGCACTGGGCCAGGAGGAAGGCGCGACGCACCTTGGGCTTGAGGCCCTCGAGCATGCGTGCGATGCGTTCGAGCAGCTCCAGCATGAGCTCGCGGGTTTCGGCGCACGGCACTTCGGCCTGCGGCGCATGGGCCAGCGCTTCGAGATAGGCGCGCTCCAGTTCCTCGCGGCGCCAATGGTCGATCACCAGGCCCCGCGCAACGGTACGCAGGAAGGCACGGGGCGTATTGAGTTCCAGATGCTCGCGTTGCAGCAGGCGAACGAAGGTATCCTGGGCCAGGTCCGCCGCGTCGGCAGCATTGCCGAGCTTGTTGCGCAGCCAGGTGTACAGCCAGCCGTGGTGGTGGTTGTAGAGCACGTGCAGGGAGTCTCTGGAAGGCATGGAAGCGCACTGCGGTAATGGGTATGAATGATAATTAGTCTCATTGTTGGCGGGCTGGATATTTTTTGCAACAGTCCTCTGGTGATATCGACGCGCCATCCATCGTAAAGGGCTCCGCCGGCCAGGGCCGGCGGAGGCACGCCTAGCTCAGCAGGTGCTTCACATTTTCCATGGCTTCATCGGCAAAACCCTGGAGGAAGGCCTGGAATCCCGGCAGCGCTTCGGCCCCACCTGCCCATGGCTCGGCCTGGATGGTCCAGGTGGCCCGGCTGTGGGCATCGTCGAGTGCCTCGACCTGCATCGCCGCCCATAGGTTGCCGATGTTCAAGCTGGTGTAGATCAAGCTCCAGGTCATATGCATGGCCTGCTCGTCACGTGAGTTCAGCTGTTCAATGACCACGTTGCCATCCTTGAACAGTTTCTTGCGGATGGAGCGCACGCCGCTACCGGTCATCTCGATGTGCGAGAGCGCGGGAATGAATACCGGGAAGCCTGCGAAATTGCCCACGATGTTCCACACGCTCGCGGCAGGGGCTGCGATGTCCACATGGGCCACTACCTGGCAGCCTTCAGGGTTGCGGATCAGGGTGTCGGGTTTGAGGGTTTGCATGTGTATTGCTCCTGTTGTCGGGGATTGTGATCAGATGAAACCGATGTCGCTCAGATGGCGGCAGCCCAGGCGCAGCAACGCCGGGTTTTTGGCCGGGTAGCAGGTGCCCATGCGTTGCACGCCGGCACGGGCGTTGGCATGTTCGATGGCGGCGATATCGCCAATGTCTTCGCCGAATCCCTCGAGGTAGAAGCCCAGGACATCGAACAGGGCGTTGTCGCGGTCGACCCGCTGGAGCTGGCGTTGCCATTGCTCTACGGGGACCAGGTCGAACCCGTGCCCCTGTTCCTGGAAGGCCGCCATGTAGTCGCGCCAGCGCAATGGTTCGGGGTTGTGCAGGTTGAACACCCATGCATCGGCCTGGTGGCGGCTGGCGTGGAAGCCGATGAAGCGGGCCAGGAAATCCACCGGCATGAGATCGAAGTCGATCGCCAGGTCCGGCACCTGGCCCAGTTGCAGCGAGCCCTTGAGCATGAGCATCAGGCGGTTGCGCTGGGGGTGGCAGATACCGTTGCGGCTGTCGAAGGTAATGTTCCCTGGTCGGAACAGGTTGACCCACACGCCTTGGGAGCGGGCTCGCTGGAGAATGCGCTCGCCGGTCCATTTGCTCAGGTTGTAGCCGTTGCGGATGTAGATCGGCGCCGTGGTCGCCGGTCCTTGCTCGAGCACGCGTCCATCGGCACCCATCGCGCTGCAGGCAGAAAGGGTCGAGACGAAGTTGAAGACCT
The DNA here is from genome assembly GCF_015680235.1 of Pseudomonas guariconensis. GTDB lineage: Bacteria > Pseudomonadota > Gammaproteobacteria > Pseudomonadales > Pseudomonadaceae > Aquipseudomonas > Aquipseudomonas guariconensis_A. The sequence goes on along the minus strand of NZ_JADLJL010000048.1, from coordinate 14,354 downwards.
TCTTGCGCCGCCCTTCGCACAGGCGCAGGCATTCGAACAAGGGCTCGACGTTGTCTGCGGCCAAGGCCTGGTAATCCAGCACATGGTTGACCTGCGCGGCGTTGTGCACCAGGGCGCCATAGTTGCTGTCCAGGTAGTCGTAGTCGCTTTCGCACAACCCCAGGCGAGGCTGGCGCAGGTCGGCCTCGAACACTCGCACGCGGCTCGAATCGAGGGTGAGGCCGTTTTCCGCTATGGCCTGGGCGAAGCGTTCCCTGGCTGTATGGCCATCGCTGCTGCGCACCAGGCAGGCCACTTCGGTGGCGCCCCAGGCGAGCAGGGCTTCGACCAAGTGCACGCCGAGGAAGCTGTTGGCGCCGGTGACGATGACCTTGTGCACATCGCCCAGGCAGTCCATCGGCAGCACGTGCAGGCCCAGTTCACGATTGGCGTCCTGCTCCAGGCGCTCGAGCGGGCATTGCCGTGGAGCCTCCGGGCGGTCGAGTAGTTCGGCCAGGCGTTGCAGCGTCGGTTGTTCGATGAAGTGATTGATCGCTACCCCTTGGCCGAACTGTTGGCGTACTTCCAATAGCAGGCGTGACAGCAGGATCGAGTGGCCACCCAGGTTGAAGAAGCTGTCTTGCGTGGATATCTGCGTTTCGGGCAATTCCAGCAGGTCGCTCCAAAGCCGACATAAACGTTGTTCGGTTGGCGTAGCAGGAATCGATCGCTCGTGGGCCGGCAGCGCCAGGGGCGATGCATGCAGGGCCTTGCGATCAACCTTGCCGTTGGCGGTATAGGGCATATGCTGCAGGACTTGGTAGAACGCGGGCCGCATGTAGTCGGGCAACTGCTGTTCGGCATGGGCCCGCAGGGCAACTTCGGCCTCGGCGTGGGCCGGCTGTGCGACGAAGGCCAGGATGCGGCGCTGGTCGTCGATCACTACGGCGACCTGGGTGAACAAGTTGCTGGTGCGCAGGCAATGCTCGATTTCTTCCGGTTCGACCCGGAAACCGCGGATCTTCACCTGGTTGTCCCGTCGCCCGCAGAGCTCGATGCCTTGTGCCGTCCATTGGGCGATATCGCCGGTACGGTAGGCCGGAAGGTTGCGCCCATCCGGCAAGCGCAGCTCGACGAAGCGCTCCGCCGTCAGCGTCGGGTTGTTCAGGTACCCAAGCCCCACACCCGGCCCGCTGATGTATAGCTCGCCGGGGGTAAGCTCGGGCACCGGGCGCAGGTCGTCATCGAGAATCAATACCTGGGTATTGGCAATCGGTGTGCCGAGGTTACGGTTGCTGTCGCCGGCGATGAATGCTCGGGTGGTGGCCAGCACCGTGGTTTCGGTCGGGCCATAGATATTGTGCATCCGGCACTGTCCGGCCAGGCGGGCAATGACCTGCGGCTCGCACACGTCACCGCCGGTGATCAGGTGGCGCAGACCAAGATGCTCGTCACTGGGCAGGATGCTCAGTAACGCGGGCGGCAGGAAGGCATGGCTGACTTCCTGGCTGTGGATAAGCCGTACCAGTTGCACCGGATCACGGCGCTGTTCCTCGCTGGGTACCACCAGTTCGGCGCCATGGGCGAACGTCGGCAGAATGTCGAGCAACGATGCATCGAAGCCGATGGTGGAAAACTGCAAGACCCGGCTGCTGGCATCGAGCGATACGTGGTCGGCATACCAGCTCGTGAAGTGGGTGAGGTTGCGTTGGCTGAGCAGCACGCCCTTGGGCTGCCCCGTGGTGCCAGAGGTGTAGATCGCCACACAAGGGGCATCCAGGGCGAGCTGGCGCACCTGCAGCGAAGGCAATGGTCGTTCCGTCACTTCTGCCAGCGTGCGCACATCCAGCCCAGGCACACCGTCATGGGCCTGGCCATCATGCAGGAGGGCACAGGCGCCGGCATCGTCCAGAATACGCTGGCGCCGTTCGAACGGCGTGGCCGGATCCAGCGGCAGATATACCGCGGCGCAGCCGAGCACCGCCAGCAGGCTGGCATACAGTGCAGGTGACTTGGCCATGCAGACCGCGACCACCGTCGGTCGTCCATCGGCGCTGGGCAGCAGGGGCAGCAGTGCGCGCTGGATACCGACGGCCTGGGCTTGCAGGCGCCGATAGCAAGTACGTGTGCCGTTCTCATTGAGCGCTGGTTGGGCGGCGAAGCGGTGCAGGCTCAGCTCGAGTCGGTCCATCAGGCAGGTTTCCGCTTTCTCCAGTAGGTCTGCCCGTAGCGTTCGGTTGAAGGGGTGGCGGTGCGCCAATGAGTCCAGCCAGTCCAGCCCGTGTTCACGCTCTTGCAGGGGCGGGCCGATCAGCGGAGCTTGTTCCAGGTACTGCGAGTCACGGGCGAAGCGCGTCACCACCGAGGCGAGCAGGTCCTCCAGGGCCTGCAAAGCCTCCTGCCTTAGCTGTTGGCCGTTACCGGAAGCTGGGGTCTGCAGCGCTACGCGCTCGATCAGCCGTTGACCAGTGCCATGGGCATACCAACACAGGAGTTCGACGGTGGGCAGGATGCCCGCGTAGCTCGCGCCCACGCGCAGCCTGAGCAATGGCATGGCTCTCAACCCCCGCCAGTCGTGCTCGCACAGTGGAAGGCTGCCATCCTCCACTACCAGATGGTTGGTCTTGGCCGAGGCCGGACGCCAATCGCCCGGCGTCGTCACCACGATCGTTCGATGAGCATGCTCCTCGAGCAGGCTGGCCAGTTGTCGTATGGCGGGGCTGCTGCCCACCAGGAGTATGTCGAGGCGTCTCATGACAGCTTCCTCAAGGCAGATAATTACGTACCGCGTCCTGCACGCAGGGCGACTCCAGCATCGAGCTGCTGCGCAGGAAGCGCAGGATGTTGCCCAGCAGCGGATGCTGGTGATTGATCGGGTAGGCCAGACTGCGAACTTCTTCACGCAAGGCCTGGCGAACGTCTTGCGCGACCGGCAAGGCCTCGATCAGCGTGAAATCGAATGCTTGCTGCAAATCGTTGGTCAGGTACTGGCCAAGAAACACAGGCAAAACCTTCGCGATGGCTTCACGGTCGGCTTGGGGAGCGGTCTGCCAGTAGATCCGTGTCAGGCGTGTCCAGAAACTTGAGTGGCGCCCTTCATCGAGCAGGTGGTCGGCCATCAGGCCCTTGATCGAAGGCTTGACCGTATCGTCGCGGGAAAAGGCGGCGACATCATCGGTCAAGGTGTTCTCGGCTATCCCTACGCAGATGAGTTCCACGGCGTCACGCAGCTGCTCGGTGACTTCAGCCAATGCCGCGGGGATGGCCCGGCTGAGTTCTATTTGCCGAGGCAGGGCGATTGGTTCGATGCCGGTCAGGGCGATGGTCTGTTGAAGGAAGTCCATGGCCACCAGCGCGTGGTAGTCCTCATCCACGACGACCGTCATGGCGTCGTAGCGGCAGGCATAGGGGAACGGTATGGCGAAGCGTTCCTTGGCGATGCGCCGTGCGGTGCTGTCGACGATTTCGGTCTCGAAGATCACGACGTCGTTGATGAACTTGTAGAGGCTCTGTACCAACACGAAATCCCGTAGTTGCGGGCATTCGCGCTGGAATGTGGCGCTGAGTACCAGCGGTTGGCGGCAGAGTGGATAGATCAGCCGCTGGTCGTCCTCCAGCAGCCGGCGCGGCCGGGTGCGGATCGTTGCCCGCGCTTCCCATATATCGGCGAACGAACTGTACTTTGGCGCGTTCATTGGGCCACCTCGCCGAATTCGGTGTGAAGCTGGGTACGCACCCGGTCCCACAGAGCCGTTCGGTTGTCGACCGCGGTAATGGCGGCCTGGTAGACCTCTTCCAGGCGCTGCGGGTCCTGGTCGACCAGCCTCGCCAGCAGCCGTTCCGCTGCAGGGCCGTGGTCTTGCGAGTCGACGTCTATGTGGCGTTGCAGGTAATAGCGGAAGGTCGGAGCCTGATCGCGACCGATATCCCATTGATTGAGGATCTGCTGGAACATCGCCGGGATGACGCTCTCCCGCCCATGCAGGAAAGCAGCGGCCACCTGATGGCGAGGGGCGTCGAGAGCGACGCTCAGAGTGTGGCGGACGAAACGCTGGGCGGCCTCTGGGGCGCCACAGCGCTGCAGGGCATCCAAGTAGTGCAAGCCTTGCTGCTGAAGTGCAACGAACTGCTCGATGGCTGTGGTGTTCGCGCCCACTTCCCGCATGGCGTCCAAGTACAGCTCGAAATGGCTGTAGTGGCCATGATCGATACGGTCATCGGTTTCCTCGCCCAGGACGATCTCGTTGATCAAGCGGGCAGCCGCCGGGTCAACCGGAGGCAGCCAGGGCAAGCTGATACAGGTCAGCTCAAGTTGCAGGCGCTTGGTCAATGACATGAAGTCCCATACTGCAAATACATGGGTTTCCATGAACCGGCGCAATACCGTCAACGACGTGATTTCGGAAAAGACAGGGTGTTGCGAAAGTTGATGTTTTTTAAGCGAAAGTGTGCGGTGCAGTGAGTGCATGCTGAACTCCTGGGGTGAAAGTTTCCAATAAGTGTTCGATTGCTTTGTTGCGTCGATTTTATAAGGGGCGTGCGAAGGCCTCGAGGCTGAGTTCGATGTTTAATAGGCGTTGAGGGCCCGCAGGCTACAGGCGCTGCGCTATTGCTGTCGCGGGCGATGGCCTGCTGACGGAGATAAAAGTTAGAGCAATTTCAAAGTTGTTCGCAATTGTTTTTTTATTTTTTTGAGGTTTTAGTTTATTTGGGGTCGAGCGGGTCCGATAAAACTTTTAATGAAGTTTTATTTGGCAAAAAAGTGCCCCTTCCGATAATGGGTATCAGAAAATTCTTAATCTGTAGGTGAATGTGTCACCTGAGCACTTGGTGAATTAGGCGTTCGTATTGGTAAATTTGGGGGCGCTGCTGTCAGTCGTGCCCCGGTCGTCGGCCCCTCCTGATGAAGAATGGGAAGGCAACGATCAGGCCTGTCGATGGCGATCGGCATCGTTGCGAGGTGTAGAGTGGGCCGAAATGGTGGGCGCTGCCATGCTAGTGGCCAGGGATTGCAAAAAAAGAAGGGGAAGGGTGACGGGCCAACCGCGGCGTATGAGTGCCAGGGAAATTGCAGGCGTCCGGTGCAATGGAGGAGGCGGTGAGGGGGTATCAGCGTTCGCCCGCGCGCAATGGAGTAGCGGGCAAGCCAATTTTCACGAGAAGGTTTCCGGAAGCAGGGCGCTTTCGGAGGCGTGCACTCGACCTCAGCGGGCCGACTGGCTGTTCAGGTAGTTTCGGATGGTGCGAGAGGCGTTGTTCAGGTGTTCTTCCAGGATCTTGACGGCTTCATCCACCTGCTTGTCGCTGGCGGCGTCCACTAGGGCAATATGGTCGTCCTGGGTAAGTTTGCCCAGGCCCATCGAGGAGAGGTGGAAGCGCAGGAAGCGCTCTTCTTCGTTGAGCTCGATTTCGATCATGCGCAGCAGCTTCTGGTTAGGTGCTTTACAGTAGAGCGCCATGTGCAGCAAGCGGTTGAGGCGACCGATTTCCGCGTGACGGGTTTCGTTTTCCAACTGCTGGATATAGCCGCGCGCCTGGGCGATATCATGGGTATCGAGCAACGGAATCGATTGGCGCAAGGCTTCGGACTCGAGAAGCACACGCAGCGCATAGGTATCGACTGCGTCCTCGCCGATCAAGGGAGCCACCACGGCACCCTTGTGCATGACGACTTGTAGAAGCGATTGCGCTTCCAGCTGGCGCAAGGCTTCGCGCACTGGCATGCGGCTCACTCCGAACAGCGTAGCGATTTCCTGCTGACGCAAGGCCGTTCCAGGTGGCAGGCGGCCATCGACGATCGCGCTGCGCAGGCGCTCTTCGATAACGCTACGGGCTTGATGCGGTGGCACCTGCTCACTGCCCAGAATGGTTTTTAGAAGTCGAATTTTCTCGGCCAAGCGGTGTATGCCTCGATGCCTGTTAGAAATTGGATCCAATTACATTAGTGAGTTGGAGGGGCAATTGTCAAACCGTCGCGACGATGCGCGCACTGGCCAAGGGCGTTAGGCCGAGGCAGGAAAGCGGCTATCGTGAAGGAAGTCTCAGGGTGAGGAAAGCAGTACTTTTCTCTCTGGAGTACGGAAGAAATCTGGTTGTGGTCAATATGCCGTGATTCTAATGTGCCATTGTCTTTTCCTTCCACAGGCAGCACCATCACGGCTTTTCCAAAGGCTGGACGGGTCTGCACAGTGGCAACACCCCCTATGCTGATAATAGCTTTGCGGCGTATCGGCCTTGCCGTGCTGTTCGGCTGCCTGTTGTTGAACGGGTTGCAAGCGGATTGGGATTTTTCCCAGATCAGCCGACGCGCGCAGTCGCTCTATGGCCAGCTGGGAGCGGGCCAGGCCCGTATCGATGCCTGGCAGAACCTGTTGGCTACCCAGAAGCAGGGCAGCGAGCTGGAGCGACTGCAAGTGGTCAACCGCTTCTTCAACCAACAGCTGCGCTATGTCGAGGATGTCGACCTGTGGCACGAAGTCGACTATTGGGCAACGCCGATCCAGTCATTGATCAAAGGCGCTGGCGATTGCGAAGACTACGCGATCGCCAAATATTTCAGCCTGCGACGCATGGGCATACCCAGCGAAAAGCTGCGCATCACCTACGTCAAGGCCCTGCGCCAGAACAGGGCGCATATGGTCCTGACCTATTATTCAAGCCCACAGGCTCAGCCCTTGGTGCTCGACAGCCTGATGGATGCCATCAAGCCGGCCAGCCAGCGTACCGACCTGTTGCCGGTGTATGCCTTCAATGGTGAAGGCTTGTGGCTGACGGGGGCGGCAGGCAACAAGAAGGTCGGCGATACCAAGCGCCTGTCACGCTGGCAGGACTTGCTGAAGAAAATGCAGGCCGAAGGGTTCCCGGCCGAACCGGTTTATTGAAGGAGCACAGATGTCACTCTTCAAACAATTGCTGCTTGCCATTTGTCTGTTCCTGGTGGTCGCCTTCAGCGGCAGCTTCATGGTCAGCCTGGAAAGCTCGCGCAGCCAGTACATCAACCAGTTGCGTTCCCATGCCCAGGACGCGGCCACCGCACTGGCCCTGTCGTTGACCCCCAATATCGACGACCCGGCAATGGTCGAGTTGATGGTCAGTTCGATCTTCGATAGTGGTTATTACTCGAGCATCAAGGTCGTCGACTTGGGCTCTAATGCGGTATTGGTAGAGCGTCATGCCGAGCCAGACAGCAACGGCGTACCTGCCTGGTTCATTCGTCTGATCGGCCTGGAGCCGGCTGGTGGCGATGCCATTGTCAGCCGCGGCTGGCAGCAGGCGGCGCGGGTCGAAGTGGTCAGTCACCCGATGTTCGCCTTGGCCAAGCTCTGGCAGAGCGCCCTGGGCAGCCTCGGCTGGCTGCTGCTATGTGGTGCGGCGAGCGCTGTACTGGGCGCGCTCTTGCTGCGGCGCCAGTTGCGTCCGCTGGACTATATGGTCGCCCAGTCCCACGCCATCGCCCGGCGCGAATTTCTCAGCCTGCCGGAGCTGCCGCGTACACCAGAACTGCGCCGCGTGGTGCAGGCCATGAACCAGATGGTCGAGAAGCTCAAGGCGTTGTTCAACGAACAGGCCGAGCGTAGCGAGAAGCTGCGCGCGGAGTCTTACCAGGACAGCCTGACGGGCTTGGCCAACCGACGCTATTTCGAGATGCAGCTCAACGCTCGTGTCAGCAACCTGGAAGAGGCGCGTGCAGGTTACCTGCTGCTCTTGCGAGTGCAGGACCTAGCTGGCCTGAATGCTCGCCTGGGCGGCCAGCGTACCGATCAGTTGTTGCAAGCGGTGGGTGAACAATTACGGCGCACCTGTGCCAACTACCCCGAAACCAACAACCTGATTACCCGCAGCCGTGGAGGTGAATTCGCCGTGCTGGCGCCGGGTATGGTGCATGACGAGGCCATACAGCTGGCCCAGGCTCTGGAGTCCACCCTTCATAGCCTGCACCAGACCGGCGCCAGCGATGTCGACCCGGTGGCCTGCATCGGCCTGGCGCCCTACAGCCCAGGGGATGCGCCGCATGCGCTGTTGAAGCTGGCCGACGAAGCCCTGGCCCGTGCCGAGAGCCAGCCTGACCCTGGCTGGGTATGCCTGGAGCAGGGGATCGCGGCGCAGGCTGCCGATAGCCACCATGCCTGGCATGAGCGGCTGGACCAGGCGCTGGCCAAGGGGCAGTTCGAGCTATTTTTCCAGCCGGTGGTCGACAGCCGCACGCCGGAGCGGGTACTGCACTACAAGGTCATTTCTCGTCTGCACGACGCGCCGGACGAGGCGGTGGCGGCCGGCCGCTTCCTGCCCTGGCTGGAGCGCTTCGGCTGGATGCCGCGGCTGGATGTGCTGGTGTTGGAAAAAGTGCTGGCGCATCTGAAAACCCATGGTGATGCCTTGGCGGTGAACCTGTCTGCGGCGACCCTGGCCGATGCCGGTGCGCTGCAGCAGATCCACGCAATGCTGGGCCAGCATGCCGAGCTTGGCTCGCGCCTTACGCTGGAGATCGGCGAGGAGCAACTGCCCGAGCAACAGATGCTCGAACAACTGACGCGCCGTCTGCATGCCTTGGGGTTCGGCCTGGCATTGCAACGCTTTGGCGGTCGCTTCAGCATGATCGGCAACCTGGCCCACTTGGGTCTGGCCTATCTGAAGATCGATGGCAGCTACATTCGCAACATCGACCAGGAGCAGCACAAGCGCTTGTTCATCGAAGCGGTGCAGCGGGCGGCGCACAGCATCGACCTGCCGCTGATTGCCGAGCGGGTCGAGACAGAAGGGGAGCTGCAGGTATTGCGCGAGATGGGTGTGCGAGGGATCCAGGGGCAACTGGTCGGCGAGCCTGCACCCTGGCGTTGAAGCATGCTGCGTGATACATGGCACCGGCTGTGCCGGTGTTCGCGGGACAAGCCCACTCCTACAGGGCCGTGCACCCTTCAAGCCTTGTAGGAGCGGGCTTGCCCCGCGATCAAGGGCGAAGCCCTTGCCACGCGGCGGCGATGGCAGGGCCGGCCATCGCGGGACAAGCCCACCAGGCCGTGCATCCTTCAAGCCTCAAAGCTCCCTCTGTGAGAGCGGGCTTGCCCGCGATCAAGGGCGAAGCCCTTGCCATGCGGCGGCGATGGCAGGGCCGGCCAATCGCGGGACAAGCCCGCTCCTATAGGTCAGCCCAACGTGCAGAACGATCCCCTCCCGACTCAGATCAAACCACCTTCCTCGTCTTCTTCGATCAAGTTGTTCAGGCTGCCCAACGCCTTGCGCGCCGAGGAGCGATTGAGCAGCTTGGCCTGGGCGCCGGCGGGCAGGTCGGTGATGCTGATAACACCTTTGGTGGTCAGCACCTCGATCAGATCTTCCAATACGCGGATCATGTCCAGGTCGCTCTGCTTGAGCTGACGCAGGCTATTTTCCACCACATCGTCCGCGAACCATTCCTGGATCTCGGCATGGTCGGCCGGGAGGATTTCGGTGTAATCGGCGTAGGGCGCGGCTTCTACTCGCTGCAGCTGGCCCGCGGCGTCGCGTTGCACGTAGAACATGGCGTCGACCCTCGTCTCATTGATTCCATCTTGGTAGGCAGCAGCATAGGCAAAGTTCACCTGGCGCGCCGTCGGCGCACGAGTATGCGCCGTCAGGCATTGCCCCGTGAAGCCCAGCCCCCGCTGGCGGCCACGAGGGCCGCCGTATCGGGTGGGTTCAGCTGTTGGAGTTGTCGATCTTGATGGTCGGGTCACCACCGCTGATCAACGAGTTGATCGTGGTGTTCGACCAGTTGACGCCCTCGAGCTTGATGGTCACGTCGGCGTTGGCCAGGCCGCCGGCCTCATTGAGCTTGCCCTGGCTGCTGATCTGCAGGGTCGAATCGCCGCCGACCGTGGTGATCTTCAAATAGTCATCGATGGTGCTGGCCTTCTCACCCTGCAGCAGGTCGCGCAGATCGAGGCGATCGCCCTGGTCCCTGTTGAAGTCCTTGATGACGTCGTGGCCGGTGTCGCCGGCTTTCCACATGAAGATATCGGCACCGCCACCACCGACCAGTACGTCGTTGCCTTGGCCACCGATCAGCGTGTCGTTGCCGGTCCCGCCGAGCAGGACGTCGTTCCCTTTGCCGCCGTCCAGGTAGTCATTGCCACCCTGGCCAAAGAGAATGTCATTGCCATCGCCACCCAGCAGGGTATCGCTGCCATCATTGCTTCCCGACACGTCGAACTCGCTGACATGCTCGCTGATGTACTTGTGCAATGCGCGTCCATCGATCTGGTCGGCGGTGGTGCCCAGCCGGCCGGCCACATAGGCCTGCATGGCCTCGATGCCATTACCCGGGATCGCGTCGAAGCTGATCAGGTCACCGAAGATGATGTCGTGGCCATCGCCACCCTTGACGGTGTCGTTGCCCGGCGCAGCCGCTTCGGTGTGGCCGAGGATGGCTTCGGCCAGTTTGCTCGGGTCGATGTTGGTCTGCGGCTTGCCGTCGCTGTCGTAGGGTTTCAGATCGTTGGCGTTGACGCCTTTGTTGAGGCCGATGGCTTCGACAGTGGAAACCTCTGACAGCTTCTCGAAGCCTTGCTGGGAATTCTGATCCACGGTTGATTGCCAGCGGCCCGCGGTGACTTCGGAAAGCTCGTAGGTCCCGTCGCCTTGGGCGTGCAACTGTCCTGTGGCATTGGAATCGGTCCACCACCAGCCATCGCTTTTGTATTCAACGGTCAGGTAACCGTTCTTGTCGATGCTGTAACGGGTATTGCTGCCAAGCATTTCCCGGTACACGACAGTACCAATCTTGTAGCCGTCCAGTACCTGATCCAGCTTGTAGCCTGAATTACCGAAGGTTGGATTGATGCGTTCATCATCTTGGTAGTAGTTGGGCTTGCCATCGGTGATGAAGAATGTCTGGCGACTGCCAGTGCTGCCCGCTTCGATCAACTCACGGAACCAGTTTGCGGTGGTTTTGAACGCATCTTCGTAGTTGGTGTTGCCGCTTGCGGAGAGTTTGTTCAATGCGGCGTTGAGGGTGGCCAGGGCGTTCTTGTCGGCCAGGTTGATCGACACGGTGGTGTTGACCTGGCTGGAGAAGTCCACCAGCAGAATGTTCACGGTTCCGGACTGCGCGCCCTTGGCGCTGTTGACCAGTGTCTCGAACACGGACTTCAGCGAATTGCGGGCAGCGGCCACGCCATTGGAGCCCATGCTGCCAGAGGTATCGACGATGAACGCCAGGTTGTAGTCCTGGCCTGGTACTACGTGCAGGCCATTGACGTCGGCAACCACGATGTCGTTGCCGCTGGTACCGCTGACGCTGTCGCTGTCCACCGTCAGGTTGCTGGTGTTGTAGGTATCCGGATACACCGTGACCTTGATCGAGCCTTCGCTGACGGCCTTGCTGCCGCCAACGCTTTCTGTGGAAGTCGAAGTGACCTTCACATCGAACTGGCCCTGGTAATAGGCCGGTGGCTTGATGGTCAGGCCGTTGAGGTTCCAGCCCGTTACATCCACCTCGGTCTTGCCCACGGTCACGGTGTGGCCGGCGCCATCGCTCAGCACGGAGCCTTGCGGGATGCCGCCCAGCTTGACGCTCAGCGACTCGGAGCCATCGGTGTCGGTCAGCTGGGTAGAGATTCCCACCAGCTTGACCGTGCCGTTCTCGGCGCTTTCGTTGAGCTTGAAGCCGTCGTAGTAACCCCTGCCGCCGTCGCCATGCAGTTCGGAGACGCTGACGCCTGCATTCACCAGAGCATCCACGTTCGGGAACATCGGGACGGCGCCGCTGTTGAGGTCCGTCACCGGGCCGCTGCCGACCCGGATGTTGACGTCGTAGCTACCGGGACCTGCCTGGTTGGCATGAAGCATTTCCAGGGTGTAGTAGCCGCTCTTGGTCGGCGTGAAACTGCCCGAGACCTTGCCACCCGCGCCCCAGGTGGCCTCCACCACATTGGTGCCGCCGATATTGATGACCATGCTGTCGTCGGCTGTGCCGCTGAAGGTATAGGTTTGGCCGGCCTCCAGGTAGATCAGGCCGGAAACCTTGGTGCCGGTGCCAGGCGTCACATCGCTCACCGACTGCACGTTGTTGGTCGTCTCGGACTTACTGGCCTGGCCGGAGTTGGCGAACACGTCTTGCAGCGCCTTGCCAGTGATGCCGTTGCCGCCGGTGCCCAGCCCCTTGAGGCTGTTCCAGGTTTCCTTGGTCAGGCCGATGGAATCGACGTTGTTGCTGCCGATGTTCAGGGTCGGTTTGTCGGCCACAGGCGTGATGTCCACCTTCATGGTGACTTCACCACCGATATTGGTGCCATCGTTCGGTTTGTACTTCAGGTGCGCGTAGTCGGCCTGCTGGTTGCCGATACCTGTGCCACCGTAGCCATCGACACCCGACTCGTTGGCCTTCGGCACGAACTTGAGGTGACCGGCATCGATGTCCTGCTGGCTGATGGTCTGGTTGACCTTGACGTCGACCCAGTTGCTGCCATCGAAGAACTTCAGGCTTCCCACGCCCGGCAGCTGGCTGATGGTCACGCCCAGGTTGGTATTGCCATCGGCATCGGAGACATTGAAGTCGCTCCAGCCGAAGGTGTAGCCGAGGTCTTCCACGCCGGTGACGGCACCGCCAGTGGATACCGGCACGTGGTCGTTGTCGATGATGGTGGTGGTGACGCTGGCATTGTTCGCATCGACTTGCAGGTTTTCGAAACCGCCGCCGCTGACCTTGTCGATCTTCACCACGAAGTGCTCGGCACCTTCGGCGAAGCGATCATCGATGGTCCGGATGTCGAAGCTGGTCCCCGTGCTATTGGCCGGGATCTTCACCGTGACGACACCTTGGAAGTCCACGCCATCGGTGGCGGTACCGCTGTAGGACAGGGTAACAGTGACTTCGCCCTTGGATGGGTTGCTCAAGGTCAGGTTGTAATGGGCGGTATCGCCTTCGGTGACCGACCTGTCGCCGCTGATGCCGACCGTGGTCACGTCGCCCTGGCCGCTCGGCTCATCGGTCACGGTAGTGGTCAGCGTGGTGCCGTCGAGGCTCAACTTCTCGAAGTTGGCGCCGCCCTCGACCGACACGAGTTTGTTCACCAGGCTCGGTTGACCGCCGACGTAGGGGTCGTCCTTGGTGGTGATGGTCAGGGAACCGCTGGCGCTGCCGGCCGGGATGGTGACCTTGGTGCCATCGGTCAGGGTGAAGACCAGCCCACCGTGGCCGGTTACCGGCAATTTCTGGTCATTGCTCAGCGTGACGGTGTAGGTCACCTGACCGCCCTCGGCGACGGTGGACTTGTCCACGGACAGCGTGGCCTTCACCTCGCTGATCGTGTCGGTGATATTGACGACCGCCTTGCCACCCAGCTGCAGATTTTCGAACTGTTTGCCCTCGACGGTTGCGTCGGTGACGCCCAGTTCGGCTTTGCCTGGGTCGGTGAAGACGTCATCGCCTTGAGCCGGCAGCGAATAATCGACTTCAGTCTTACCGGCCTGGATGACGACCTGCTGGTTATTGCTCAGCGTGACGGTGACATCATGTTCGAGTTTTTCGCTGATCCGGATGGTGAAGGTTGGTTGCTGGTCTTCGGTCACATCGCCTTTGCTGACGATGGTGACTTCGAACTTGTCGCCTTCATTGCCAGCGCCTGGAGTGCCTGAACCTGGCTCATCGGTGACATCAACTTTTACTTCCCCTTGGTCCAGGGTCAATTTCTCGAAGTTGTCGCTGCCGGTAACGGTATCGAGCTTGTTGACGATTTCTGGTTGACCGCCAGTGAACACATCGTCAGGGGCTTTAACGGTGACGGAGCCGCTGGCGCTGCCTGCCGGAATAGTGACTTCGGTGCCATCGGTCAGCTTGAACACTAGGCCGCCGTGACCGGTGACCGGCAATTTCTGCCCATTGCTCAGGGTCACGGTATAGGTGATTTGACCGCCTTCCGTAACGCTCGATTTATCCACAGACAGTGTGGCGGTTACTTCGCTGACGGTGTCGGTGATATTGACGACCGCCTTGCCACCCAGCTGCAGATTTTCGAACTGTTTGCCCTCGACGGTCGCGTCGGTGACGCCCAGTTCGGCTTTGCCTGGGTCGGTGAAGACGTCATCGCCTTGAGCCGGCAGCGAATAATCGACTTCGGTTTTGCCTGCCTGGATGACGACCTGCTGGTTATTGCTCAGCGTAACGGTCACATCGTGATCGAGCTTCTCGCTGATCCGGATGGTGAAGGTCGGTTGCTGGTCTTCAGTCACGTCGCCTTTGCTAACGATGGTGACTTCGAACTTGTCGCCTTCATTGCCAGCGCCTGGAGTGCCTGAGCCTGGCTCATCGGTGACATCAACTTTTACTTCACCTTGGTCCAGGGTCAATTTCTCGAAGTTGTCGCTGCCGGTAACGGTATCGAGCTTGTTGACGATTT
>NZ_JADLJL010000047.1 GCF_015680235.1 Pseudomonas guariconensis | reverse complement strand
GCACAAGGCCGCTCCTACAGGTTTTGTAGGAGCGGCCTTGTGCCGCGAAAGGGGCGCGAAGCGGCCCCAACTTCTTATTCCCCGCGGATGTACTGCTCCAGTTGCAGGATCAGGTTGGCCTGTTCGGCAATGGTTTCCTTGACCAGGTCACCGATCGACAGTAGGCCGAGCAGCTCGCCGTTGCTGACCACCGGCAGGTGGCGCAGGTGGCGGTTGGTCATCAGGTTCATGCAGTACTCGAGGTTCTGCTTGGGCTCGACCGTGACCACCGGCGCGCTCATGATCTCGCGCACGGGGGTGGCGGCGGAAGAGCGGCCCTTGAGCACCAGCTTGCGTGCGTAGTCGCGCTCACTGACGATCCCCACCACCTGGTTGTCTTCCAGCACCGGCAGCGCGCCGATGTTCTTTTCCGCCAGCAGTTTCAGGGCGTCGAGCACCGAGTCGTCAGGGCCGATGGTGTAGACGGTCTGATGTTGTGACTTGGTCTTGAGCAGTTGTTCGACGTTCTTCATACGTGCCTCTGCAGAGTGGAAAAATCGCTGGGTCGATTTAACTAAAGCATCCGGTATGCCGACCTGCACGACAATGCAGGAAACGGCATCGACGCGATTGAAAAACGTCATGCAAGACACGGCACTGCCCCCCGCTCCCACCAGGCCTGCGCTGTCTTCGCAGACACCGCCGTACCTGTGGGAGCCGGCTTGCCGGCGATTGGCCGGACAAGCAATTCAAGTCAGTCGCTCCCACAGTCCACTTAGGCTTGGCCGCTACAGCTTAGGCATCTGCCCGATCCGCGCGACCATCTCGCTGACGATCTGCAAATCGAGCATGAACTGCTCCACGGTCTTGAACTCGTTATCGTTGTGCCCGGTGTACTTCACGTTGGGCATGGCCAAGCCGAATTGCACCCCGTTGGGCAGGTCATGCACTGACGTGGCGCCGGCGGAGGTGCCGAATTCGTGGGGCAAACCGAGATTCTGCGTCGCCACGTCGAGCAGGGCCTTGACCCACTCGCCTTCCGGGTTGCGGTACATCGGCTCGTCGAGGCTGTATTCGAAGGCCACCGAGGTATGGCTACCACGTGCCCAAGTGCCCAGCTTGTCGGCCAACTCGTCCTTGATCGTGGCGATCGGCTTGCCTTTCGGAATGCGCAGGTTGACTGCGAGCTTCAAAGCCTTCTGGTCAAGGCCGACGTAGGTCAGCGAGGCGGTCAGCGGGCCCATGAATGCATCCTCGAAGCCCACGCCCAGCTTCTTGCCCAGGTAGTCCAGGCCCCAGTTGTCGGCTGCGTAGCGGGCGGCGTCGGTGATGTGGTTGTGCTTGAGCGGTACTCGATCACCCAGGCCATTGAGGAAGTCGAGCATGCGCGCCACCGGGTTCACCCCCGACTCCGGCTCCGAGGAGTGGGCCGAGACGCCGGTGACGGTCAGGATCACCTCCTTGCCGGCCACCTTGGCATCGATGGTGAAGTCGCCACCGTTGCGCTTGACGTAGTCATCGCCCGCTTTCTTCAGGCCCTCGGCCAGTGCGGCCGGGTTGTCGCCGAGCAAGGTCGCCACCGAGGTGGAGGGGATCTGGTTGGTGGCCAACCCGCCTGTCAGCTGGGTGACTTCGGCGCCCTTGCCGGTGGCCGGGCGTCGACGGAAGCTGGCCATCACGGTGCCGTAGCCTTTTTCGGCGATCACCACCGGGTAGCCGCCGTCCAGGGCCAGGTTGTAGTTGGGCTTGGGGTTGCGGGCGAAATAATAGGGGATCGCCTCGCCGGTGGTTTCCTCGGTGGTGTCCACCAGTAGCTTGAACTGGCGGGCCAGCGGCAGCTTTTCATCCTTGGCCACTTTCAAGGCGTACAGCGCCACGACGATCCCGTTCTTGTCGTCCTCGGTGCCGCGGCCATACATGCGGTCGCCCACCAGGGTGACCTTGAACGGATCCAGGCGCGTGCCGTCCTCGAGCTTCCAGTTGTCCGGGTTCACCGGCACAACGTCGGCATGGGCATGGATACCGACGACTTCCTTGTCGTTGTCGCCCAGGGAGATTTCATAGACCCGGTTGTCGACGTTGCGGAAGGCCAGCCCGAAGCCCTCGGCCAGGGCCTTGATCTTGTCGGCAATCTTCAAAAACTCGGGGTTCTCGTGCTGTGGCACGCCCTCGACCTGGAACGTCGGGATGGCCACCAGTTCACGCAAGGTCTCGGTGGCGGCCTTACCGTACTTGATGCGGGTGTAGAGGCCCAGCAGGCGGTTGATTTCATTCTGCTGGTCGGCCGACAGCGGCTTGTTGGCCAGGTAGACCTTTACCGTGTCGGCCAGGTTGTCTGCCTTGGCCAGGTCGCTCTCTGCCAGTTTGCCCAGGAACTGGCGGAAGCCAGCCGGGTCGCTGCCATCGTAGGCCTTGAGAATGGCGGCAGATTGCTGTGGCGTGAGGTTGGCCTGGGCATGGCCGGCGAACAGCCCAAGGCTTGCGAGCAATAGCGTGGCGGTGGTGAGTTTTTTCAGGGTCATGGGTCAGCGCAGTCCTTCGCAGAGCATGGAAAAGGTACCCGTAGGAACGGGAAGGCACCCACGCTAACACCAATGACCCGCCTCAGGGGAGAGGCACAATGGCACTGACGCACAAACGAAAAAGCTGGGAAGTCTTCGAAGGGCTGCTCTAAATCCCTATCTGCCAGAACGGATCTTCTTGCCAATCACTCGGAAAGCCCATGGCATGTAATGGGACTTCCGGAAACTCGGCCAGTAAATCATGAAGACGACGATCCCAGCTGGTATGAGGGCTCACGTGGCGCATCAGTAAGTTGAGGATGCACAGAACGGTGAATACACGGGCATGCGGACCAGGATGTTGGAGGTGCTTGGGCCAGAGGAATGTGACGGATCTGGGCAACTCGGGACGGATTCCCAACTCACGATTCCACAAGCGTGCATGATGGGCACAAATATTCCGAATGGTGGTGAGGGTGTGCAGCCAGGATTGCAGGAGGGGGCCGGGCAACGCCAACCGGCGAGCAATAGCTTTACGGTCAGCATCCCTGGCCAAGCCTTTGAACAAGTGGGAAAGGTCACCTAGTGTGATTTCCTCCATCGCAGCCCAGGCAGGCATCAGCGTCGGCGTGTCATAGTTCAGGGAGTAGTGGCGTGCATAGCTTTCCCTGCCTCTCAGACCTTTGAGCTGCTGTTTGCGAAGCATGGGCATGCTGGATTTATCGATACGTTGGCATTCTCGTAGATAGTCGCGGCAAGCTTTTTCTTGCTTGTCACGTATCGCATCGAGAAGCTCTTGATGACGATAGCCATGTTGGAACAGCTCGCGCTCCAAATACCAATGCGCCCCATACGCAGGTCCCATATGGTTGCTGATTGCGGTGCGTGTCGCTACTTCAATCCGCTCGACCGCGTCGATAACCAGCAACCGTAAGCGACGATCGAAATCGTATAAGCGGGTAAGTGAGCTCAGCTTGATTCCTGGTTTAAAGCCGTGGTCCGGGTCAGCGGAAATCTGAAAGGGGCGCATGTAGGGCGTGAGGCGAAAGAAGCTGACTGCCTCCAGAAAACAAAGCGCTTTGGCTTCGTTTTGAATAACAAGCCCGCGCCTTATTAGCAATGCCAATTGCTCGGGAACACCGATAGCGGGCTTGAGAAAGCGCTTCATAGGAAATTGGCCAGGCAAAAAAAACCCGCTCAATTTGTGCATGGTTGCCGAAGCAGCCAGAGGCATGGCGGGTGTGTTGTGGTCAAGGTTATGGAGCTGTGCCCCGTTTTGCAAGGAGATTGACGCTGTGCTGATCGGTGGAGATGTAAACGCATCTTGCAAGGCTTCAGCACAAACGAAAAAGCCCCGGGAATTCTCCCAGGGCTTCAGGTATGGCGCACTCGGCGGGATTCGAACCCACGACCCCTGCCTTCGGAGGGCAGTACTCTATCCAGCTGAGCTACGAGTGCAACGGGGCGCAATGATACCCATCTCCTTAGGTGGCGTCCATCGCCTTGATCTGTAGCTCTTTTTGCCACAGGGCGGTGGCGCATGCCTTGGCAAGGCAACGCTCGGGGAAACGGGCTTGCCTCGTCATAAGGGCGCCATAACCTTATTCGATATCGGTATTTCCTGAACCGCTCTTATGCTCGCTATGCTCTGGTCACAACTTGTTATAACAAGTATCCCTATAGCGAAGAGAACCATGGCCGAATTGCTCCCCTTGTCCCCGGTACCGCTTTATACCCAGCTCAAGGAAGTGCTGCGCGAGCGCATCCTGGACGGCACCTACCCACCCCACAGCCGTATGCCGTCGGAAAGCGAGCTGGGCAAGGCGTTCGACGTCAGCCGTATCACCGTACGCCAGGCCTTGGGCGACCTGCAGAAGGAGGGGCTGATCTTCAAGATCCACGGTAAAGGCACCTTCGTGGCCAAGCCCAAGGCGTTCCAGAACGTGACCCACTTGCAGGGGTTGGCCGAATCCATGACCCAGATGGGCTACGAGGTGCTCAACCGACTGCGAAGCTTTCGCCATGTGCCGGCCAACGCGCTGGTGGCGGCGCGGCTGCAGGTGGAGGAGGGCAGCCTGGTCACCGAGATCCGCCGTGTGCGCTTGATCAACCGCGAGCCGGTGTCGCTGGAGCTGACCTGGTTGCCCCAGGCCGTGGGCGAGAAGCTGGAAAAGGCCGACCTGGCCACCTGCGACATCTTCCTGTTGCTGGAGAACGAGTGCGGCATCCCACTGGGCCATGCGGACCTGGCCATCGACGCGGTGCTCGCCGACCGCGACCTGACCCAGGCGCTGGAGGTCGAGGAGGGCTCGCCGATCATGCGCATCGAGCGCCTCACCCACGCCGCCGACGGCACGCCGCTGGACTTCGAACACCTGTACTACCGCGGCGATGCCTTCCAGTACCGCCTGCGTATCGACCGCCAGAAAGGAGCCAAGGCATGACCATCGACACCCGTGACTACGACATCATCGTCATCGGCGGCGGCACTGCCGGGCCCATGGCGGCGATCAAGGCCAAGGAACAGGACAAGACCCTGCGCGTGCTGCTGCTGGAAAAAGCCAACGTCAAGCGCAGCGGTGCCATCAGCATGGGCATGGATGGCCTGAACAATGCGATCGTCCCCGGCCATGCGACGCCGGAGCAGTACACCAAGGAAATCACCGTGGCCAACGACGGCATCGTCAACCAGGCCGCCGTGCATGCCTACGCCACCCACAGCTTCGAGACCCTCGAACAACTGGACCGCTGGGGTGTGAAGTTCGAGAAGGACGAAACCGGCGACTACGCGGTGAAGAAGGTGCATCACATGGGGGCCTACGTGCTACCCATGCCCGAGGGCCACGACATCAAGAAAGTGCTCTATCGTCAGCTCAAGCGTGCGCGGGTCGAGATCAGCAACCGCATGGTCTGCACCCGTGTGCTGCTGGACGCCGAAGGCGCTGCGGCCGGGGTGATGGGCTTCGACTGCCGCAGCGGCGAATTCCAGGTGATCCGCGCCAAGGCGGTGATCCTCGCCTGTGGCGCGGCCGGGCGCCTGGGCCTGCCGTCGTCGGGCTATCTGATGGGTACCTACGAGAACCCGACCAATGCTGGCGATGGCTATGCCATGGCCTATCACGCCGGGGCGGAGCTGGCGAACCTGGAATGCTTCCAGATCAACCCGCTGATCAAGGACTACAACGGCCCGGCCTGCGCCTATGTCACCGGCCCCCTGGGCGGCTACACGGCCAACGGCAAGGGAGAGCGCTTCATCGAGTGCGACTACTGGAGCGGGCAGATGATGTGGGAGTTCCACCAGGAGCTGGAGGGTGGCAACGGCCCGGTATTCCTCAAGCTCGACCACCTGGCCGAGGAAACCATCCAGGACATCGAGCAGATCCTGCACAGCAACGAACGCCCCAGCCGTGGCCAGTTCCATGCCGGGCGCGGTACCGACTATCGCCAGCACATGGTGGAGATGCACATCTCCGAGATCGGTTTCTGTTCCGGGCATTCGGCCTCGGGCGTCTGGGTCAACGAGAAGGCCGAGACCAGTGTGCAAGGCCTGTACGCCGCCGGTGACATGGCCGCGGTGCCGCACAACTACATGCTGGGTGCGTTCACCTATGGCTGGTTCGCCGGGGTCAACGCCGCCCGCTACGTGGCCGGGCGCGCGCTGGCCGACGTGGACGCGGCCCAGGTGGAGCGCGAGCGCGAGCGGGTGTTCGCCCCACTGCGGCGTGAGCACGGCCTGCCGCCGGCCCAGGTCGAGTACAAGCTGCGGCGCATGGTCAACGACTATCTGCAGCCGCCGAAGGTGACCAAGAAGATGGAGATCGGCCTGGCGCGTTTCGCCGAGATCGAGCGGGACCTTTCGCAGATGAAGGCCGGCAACCCCCACGAGCTGATGCGCGCCATGGAAGTGAGCGTGATCCGTGATTGCGCCGAGATGGCGGCGCGGGCCTCGCTGTTTCGCGAGGAGAGCCGCTGGGGGCTGTATCACCACCGGGTCGACTTCCCCGAGCGCAACGATGGCGAGTGGTTCTGCCATTGCCATCTGAAGAAGGGTGAGGACGGGCGGATGACCAGTTTCAAGAAGCCGGTCGAGCCGTACCTGATTGCCCTGGATGCCCAGGAGCAGAGCGCATACGACCGGCTGCGGGTGAAGGCCGACGCTGCGTGAACGGGGCCGCTGTGCGGCCCAATCGCGGGGCAAGCCCCCCACAGGCCGGTCGCCGTTTGGATGACTCCACCGTACCTGTGGGTGCGGGCTTGTCCCGCGATCGGGCCGGCAGTCTTTCGAAAACAAGCATGTGAACCACAGGCTTCAAGGAGCCCTGAAATGGCTTACCAACCCCAAGAAATCTTCTTTCGCAGCAATGCCCCGGTCACCATCGACGAAGACAAGTGCATCGCCGAAAAAGGCTGCACCGTCTGCGTCGAGGTCTGCCCGATGGACCTTCTGGCCATCAACCCGGCTACCCAGAAGGCCTACATGGCCTTCGACGAATGCTGGTACTGCATGCCGTGCGAAAAGGATTGCCCGACCGGCGCAGTGAAGGTGGACATTCCCTACCTGCTGCGCTGACCCTGAGCCTTGAGCGAAAGAGCCGCCCATGACTGATCGAACCGACAACCCCGAGATCCTCGAACTGCTACCCCGCCTGGCCGATGCCGACGCAGGCGTGCGGCGCATCGCCCTGATCGAACTGGCCGACCTGGAAGACGCGGACGGCCTGCCCTGGCTGACCGACGCCTTGTTGGTGGACAGCGACCCCGAGGTGCGCGCCGAGGCCGCGCGTTTGCTGGAAGCCTGGGAAACACCCGAGGTGGTTCAAGCGCTGTGCGCGGCTTTGGCCGACGTTGCCGAGCCGGTGCGCCAGGCCGCGGCCCAGAGCCTGAGCGAACTCAAGTCCGTGGAGACCGGCCTGCTCATCCTGCCTTGGGTCACCCATGCCGACGGCTTCGTGCGCGCCAGCGCGCTACGGGCGCTGCGCGAGTTGCGCCTGGAAGAGGCGGCGTGCCCGGCCTTGAAAGCGCTCGATGACCCGGAGGCTGCCGTACGCCGTGAGGCCGTGGGCATCCTCGGCTGGCTGAAACACGCGCCCGCCTTGCCGGCCCTGGCCCGGCTGGCCGCTGAGGAGGCGGACATCGAGGTGCGCCGCGCCGCGATCGGTGCACTGGGGCTGGCCCGCGATGCCAGTGTGCTACCGGCGCTGGTCACGGCATTGCGCGACGAGGCCTGGCAGGTACGCGAGGAGGCGGCCACCACGCTGGGCAAGGTCGGCCTGGGCGAGGCGGGTCCGGCCTTGGTCGAGGCGCTGAAGGACGCTTACTGGCAGGTGCGCCTGCGCGCAGCCCGGGCCTTGGGGCGACTGCGCCACGGCGAAGCGCTGGAGCCCTTGGCCGATTTGCTAGACCACGGCATCGCGAACCTGCGCAAGGAGGTCGCCCTGGCCCTGGGCGAGCTGGGCCAGGCCCGGGCGTTGCCTGTGCTGCAGGCCGCCGAAGCCGATGGTGACCCGGAAGTGCGCAAGGCCGTGCGCATTGCCCTGGCCCAGTTGCAAGGCGCGGTGTGATGGACGCGCCGAGCGCCGTGCGCAACCTGCGTGGGCAAGGCGAGCTGACGTTTCAGTGGGGCGAAACCTTGCAGGTGGTCAGCCATGCGCGGCTGCGCGGCGCCTGCCCTTGTTCGCAATGCCGGGCGGCGGCGTTGCGGGGTGGGATCGCCCTGGTACGCGAGGATGTGCGCGTAGTGCGTGTCGCGTTGCAGGGGTATGGGGTGCAGCTGGTCTTCAGCGACGGGCATGACCGGGGCATCTACCCTTGGGCCTATTTGCATAGCCTGGGGTGAAGCTGCGCAGGCCGTCGGTCCCAAAGCCGTTCTTCCTTCAAGACACTGGGCTAACCTTTACTGGCCTCATCGCCGGCAAGCCGGCTCCCACAGGGTTCAGTGGCGCCAGGAGCGGCCACCGGTGTTCAACCGTTCGTTCTTTTTTTCGAACAGCCTATTGTCCAACACCCCAGCAGCCGCTTAGCATTCCGTTTGAGATTTCAAACGCTCGATGCCCAGGCGTTGAACACCCCTGGTGCAAGAATTCCTGATGGCGCCCCTGGGGCGCCTTTCAACAATCAATAATTAGCCCCGTCCGTGCACGGTGCTTTCAAGGGAATCCGACATGCAGCTCAAAGACGCTCAGTTGTTCCGCCAGCAAGCCTTCATCAACGGTGAATGGCTGGACGCGGACAACGGTCAGACCATCAAGGTGACCAACCCGGCCACTGGTGAAGTCATCGGTTCCGTGCCGAAGATGGGCGCCGCCGAAACCCGCCGCGCCATCGAGGCCGCCGACAAGGCGCTGCCGGCCTGGCGTGCGCTGACCGCCAAGGAGCGTGCCGGCAAGCTGCGTCGCTGGTTCGAGCTGATGATCGAGCACCAGGACGACCTGGCCCGCCTGATGACCACCGAGCAGGGCAAGCCGCTTGCCGAAGCCAAGGGCGAGATCGCCTACGCCGCCTCGTTCATCGAGTGGTTCGCCGAAGAAGCCAAGCGTGTCTACGGCGATGTCATCCCGGGCCACCAGCCGGACAAGCGCCTGATCGTCATCAAGCAGCCAATCGGTGTTACCGCGGCCATCACCCCGTGGAACTTCCCGGCCGCGATGATCACCCGTAAAGCCGGCCCGGCCCTGGCTGCCGGCTGCACCATGGTCCTCAAGCCTGCCTCCCAGACCCCGTACTCCGCCCTGGCCCTGGTCGAGCTGGCCAACCGTGCCGGCATCCCGGCTGGCGTGCTGAGCGTGGTCACCGGCAGCGCTGGCGAAGTCGGCGGCGAGCTGACTGGCAACTCCCTGGTTCGCAAGCTGTCCTTCACCGGCTCGACCGAAATCGGTCGCCAGCTGATGGAAGAATGCGCCAAGGACATCAAGAAGGTTTCCCTGGAGCTGGGCGGCAACGCCCCGTTCATCGTGTTCGACGACGCCGACCTGGACAAGGCGGTCGAGGGCGCGATCATCTCCAAGTACCGCAACAACGGCCAGACCTGCGTCTGCGCCAACCGTATCTATGTGCAGGACGGCGTCTACGACGCGTTCGCCGAGAAGCTCAAGGCTGCCGTGGCCAAGCTCAAGATCGGTAACGGCCTGGAAGAAGGCACCACCACTGGCCCGCTGATCGATGGCAAGGCTGTGGCCAAGGTCCAGGAGCACATCGAAGACGCAGTTTCCAAGGGCGCCAAGGTGCTGTCCGGCGGCAAGCTGATCGAAGGCAACTTCTTCGAGCCGACCATCCTGGTCGATGTACCGAAGAGCGCTGCCGTGGCCAAGGAAGAAACCTTCGGCCCGCTGGCCCCGCTGTTCCGCTTCAAGGACGAGGCCGAAGTCATCGCCATGTCCAACGACACTGAGTTCGGCCTGGCTTCGTACTTCTACGCCCGTGACATGAGCCGTGTGTTCCGTGTCGCCGAGGCCCTGGAGTACGGCATGGTTGGCATCAACACCGGCCTGATCTCCAACGAAGTGGCGCCGTTCGGTGGCATCAAGGCCTCGGGCCTGGGCCGCGAAGGTTCCAAGTACGGTATCGAGGACTACCTCGAGATCAAGTACCTGTGCATCAGCGTCTGATCACGTATTGATTTTCCCTCTGCCAGCGGGGCGCGAGAGCGACGTCTCGCTGGCCTTTTTGACACCGCAGTACCTGGTGGCCAGGGCATTCACGACAGTCGATCAACGAATACTGTGCGTGGGTGCACCGAACCACCCCCGAATAACAGCGCCATCTTGAGTCGGCGCGAATGAGGGCATTATGAGCAAGACCAACGAATCCTTGATGCAACGCCGTGTCAACGCTGTCCCACGTGGCGTTGGCCAGATCCACCCGATCTTCGTCGACACCGCGAAGAACTCGACCGTGATCGACGTTGAAGGCCGCGAACTGATCGACTTCGCCGGCGGCATCGCAGTACTGAACACCGGCCACCTGCACCCGAAAGTGGTCGCGGCTGTGCAAGAGCAGCTGACCAAGGTCAGCCACACCTGCTTCCAGGTGCTGGCCTACGAGCCCTACGTCGAGCTGTGCGAGAAGATCAACTCGATGGTCCCAGGCGACTTCGCCAAGAAGACCCTGCTGGTCTCCACCGGTTCCGAAGCCGTTGAGAACGCCGTGAAGATCGCCCGTGCCGCCACCGGCCGCGCCGGCGTGATCGCCTTCACCGGCGGCTACCACGGCCGTACCATGATGACCCTGGGCCTGACCGGTAAAGTCGTGCCGTATTCCGCTGGCATGGGCCTGATGCCGGGCGGCATCTTCCGCGCTCTGTTCCCGAGCGAGCTGCACGGCATCAGCGTCGACGACGCCATCGCCTCGGTCGAGCGCATCTTCAAGAACGACGCCGAGCCGCGCGACATCGCCGCGATCATCCTCGAGCCGGTACAAGGCGAAGGCGGCTTCCTGCCGGCGCCGAAAGAGCTGATGCAGCGCCTGCGCGCCCTGTGCGACCAGCACGGCATCCTGCTGATCGCCGACGAAGTCCAGACCGGCGCTGGCCGTACCGGGACCTTCTTCGCCATGGAACAGATGGGCGTCGCGCCTGACCTGACCACCTTCGCCAAGTCCATCGCTGGCGGCTTCCCGCTGGCCGGTGTGTGCGGCAAGGCCGAGTACATGGACGCCATCGCCCCGGGCGGCCTGGGCGGCACCTACGCCGGTTCCCCGATCGCCTGCGCCGCGGCCCTGGCCGTCATCAAGGTGTTCGAGGAAGAGAAGCTGCTCGACCGCAGCAAGGCCGTGGGTGAGCGTCTGACCACCGGCCTGCGCAAGATCCAGGAAAAGCACCCGATCATTGGTGATGTCCGTGGCCTGGGCTCGATGATCGCCGTGGAAGTCTTCGAGAAAGGCACCCACACCCCGAACGCTGCCGCCGTCGCCCAGGTTGTGGCCAAGGCGCGTGACAAGGGCCTGATCCTGCTGTCTTGCGGCACCTACGGCAACGTCCTGCGTATCCTGGTTCCGCTGACTGCGGAAGATGCGCTGCTGGACAAGGGCCTGGCGATCATCGAAGAGTGCTTCGCCGAGCTGGCCTGAATGTGACCAGCGTCAGAAAAAAACCCGCTTCGGCGGGTTTTTTTATGCCCAACGCCAGAGCGGAGCGCTATCGTTGTGCCATGGATGTGCTTGGATGCTGCGATAGATCGCATTATAGAGGATTGCCAGGAGTCGCCGATGAGCGCTGCAAACCCCACCCCGCCTTGTGTCCTGATTGCCGAAGGCGACCCCTGGGTGCGCGACATGCTCCGCGAGATGCTGCTCAGCGTGCGTTGCGATGCACGCTTGCAAGTCTGTGCCAACGGCCCCGAGGCCCTGGCCGCGCTGGCGAGCAAGCCTGACCTGATCATCGCTGCCCGTGAGCTGGCCGGCGTCGATGGCCTCGACCTATTGCGCAACGTGCGCGCCAAGGGGCACAAACCCGCGCTGCCGTTCATCCTCATGAGCGAGCGCAACGACAGCGCCAGCGTGCACGAAGTGCTGCCGTTGCACCCCACGGCCTACCTGAGCAAACCCCTGGACCTGGACAACCTGCGCCAACGTCTGGAGAAACTGCTGGAGGTCGGCGAAAAGATCGCCTGCCCGGTGGCGCCATTACCGCCGGGGATCACGTTGCCGGCCTACCTGGAACAACGCAGGGCCAGTGCCGATGGTGGCCCGTTGTTCGCCGATGTGCAGGTGGCGATCAAGCGTGCGCTCGATCCTCAGGGGCTGGACCTCAAGCTGCTCGAACAGGAGCTGCGCAACGACCCGCAGATCACCGCCGTGCTGATTGCCGCCGCCAACAGCGCCGCCCTGCACAGCGAAGTGCCGGTGCAGACGCTGCTGCAGGCGCTGGGCAAGCTGGGCAGTACCCAGAGCATGAACCTGATCCTGGGCTTGACCCTCAAGCGCAGCGCACGCCTGAGCGACCCGCTGCTGGCCGACTCTGCGGCCCGTTACTGGGACCTCTCGCTGCACACCGCCGAATATGCGCGCAGCCTGGCGCGCCTGCTGGAGCTGGAAGAGGAGCGGTGCTACTGCGCGGGGCTGCTGCATTGCCTGGGCGACCTGGCCGTGCTGCGCTGCCTGCAGGAGTGGCGCCTGGCCGGTGGCGAGCTGGATGAAGACCAGGTGCAACGAGCGCTCGACGAATACGGCGCCGCCTTCGGTTCGGCGCTGCGCACGCGCTGGCGCTTGCCGTTGGGGCTGCGCGAGCTGATCGCGGCGATCTACCAGCTGGGCGGCGGGGTGTATTCGCGGGAGATCCTGGCCATGAACCTGGCCGGGCAGTTGTCGCGGTTGCCGGCCGGGCAGGGGCTGGAGAAAGTGGCCGGCAACAAGACAGCCCGGTTGCTCAAGCTGGGGGTGGCGGAGTTGAGCCGGCTGCGCAAGGTCGAAGGCTGAATCTCAGGGGTATACCAGTACCGCTCCAACCGCGGAATTTGCAGGCCCTTGTGGGAGCGGCGGGACGGCGACGCGACTTGTCATTAGGCCGGCACTGGCCTACACCCGAACGATTTGGTTCTTGCCCTGGCGCTTGGCCTGGTACATGGCCGCATCGGCGCGGGCGAACAGGGTGTCGATGCTGTCGTCTCCATCGGTCAGCCCGGTCACGCCCTGGCTGACCGTAACGCCATAGGTTTCCGCCCCATGGCTGAAACGCTGGCGCTGGATTTCCCGTTGCAAGCGACCGGCGATCTGTTCGGCGATTTCGGCACTGCAACCAGGAAACACGGCGGCGAACTCCTCGCCACCGATGCGTCCGAACAAATCCCCCCGGCGTAGCACGGCGCGGCCGCTGTCGGCGATGCGCTGCAGCACCTGGTCGCCTTCCTGGTGGCCATAGCTGTCATTGATACGCTTGAAATCGTCGATATCCAACAGCAGGAAGGCCAAGGGCGTGCCTTCCTCGCGGGCGGTTTCCAACGCCTGGCAGGCGCACTCGAAGAAGTGCCGGCGGTTGCTGCTCTGGGTCAGCACATCGGTGGTGGCCAGGCGTTGCAGCTCGCCTTCGAGCTGCTTCTTTTCGGTGATGTCCTCGGCGATGCCGACGATGATCACCCGCTGGTCCGTCTCGCGCTGCTGGTTGACGTAGCACTTGTCGCTCAGCCAGCGTATCTCGCCGGCTGCATTGATGATGCGGTACTCACGGTTTTCCACCGCGCCATGGAGCAGCACCTGCGCCAGGCTGTGCTCGGCGTATTCGAGGTCGTCAGGGTAGATGCTGTCGCGCCACTCGTTGTAGTCGGCCAGTACCAGGCTGGCGGGTCGGCCGAAGATGCGCTCGTAGGCGGGGCTGACGTAGAGCACCTGGTGGGTTTCCCAGTCGAAGGCCCAGAGCACGGCGTTGACGCTGTCGAGCAGCGAGCTGTAGAGCTGCTCGCGTTCGCTGAGGCGGGCGACTTCACCCTGGGCATGGAGCAGGGCGAGCAAGGTCTGGGCGGCTTCCGGCGGCGCAGTGCCGGGCAAGGTCGGTGTGAGGTCTTTGGCCATGAGCACGGAGCGGTTCTCGGCATTGAAGCGTGCGGCCACGATCCGGCCCGCCACGCGGGCGATATGCCGGGTTTGAGTCGGGAACAGGCGGCGAAGTTCCGGCCGGCACGCCCTTGGGCAGGGCGTGCCGATCAACGGCGATCAGGCCCCGGTAGGGCGCAGGGAGTAGGTCTTGAGCTGGCCGGCGAAGTCGCGCAGGGCCTGGATGCCGCTCGCCTCGGCTTCGTGCACCCAGTCTTTCATGGCGGCCAGCATGTCGTGGCCGTTGGCGCTGGTACGGGCCCAGATCTGTTGCAGGGCCAGGCGTTTCTCGTAGATGGTCTTGAGTGCCTGGCTGTGGGCGAGCATGGATTCGATGCGTACGTGATGACGGTCTTGCAGCAGGCTGGTTTCACGCGACAGCAGGCGTTTGGCATGGCGCAGACGATGGCGCACCGACGTGTCGACCCGCGCCAGCTCCTGCTTGACCAGGGGCGCGATGACCAGCTTGCGGTACTGGGCCATGATCTGGAAACGGTTGTTGAGGATCGCCATGGCGGTGTCCATGTCCAGGTGCGCCTTGCCTGCGACCCGGTGGGCGATGGGCGCCACGCGCTGCACCTTGGCCAGGCGCAGCAGGCACAGCAGGCGAATCCACATCCAGCCCATGTCGAACTCCCAGCGCTTGACCGAGAGCTTGGCCGAGTTGGGGTAGGTGTGGTGGTTGTTGTGCAGCTCCTCGCCACCGATCACGATGCCCCAGGGCACCAGGTTGGTGGCGGCGTCGCGGCATTCGAAGTTGCGGTAGCCCAGCGCGTGCCCCAGGCCGTTGACCACGCCGGCGGCCCAGAACGGAATCCACATCATCTGGATCGCCCAGATGGTGATGCCGATGGTGCCGAACAGCAGCAGGTCGATGACCGCCATCAGCGCGATACCACCGAGCTTGTAGCGCGAGTAAAGGTTGCGCTCGATCCAGTCGTCCGGGCAGTTCTTGCCGTAGATGCGCAGGGTCTCGGGGTTGCGTGCCTCCTCGCGGTACAGCTCGGCGCCCTTGCGCAGCACGGTGCCCAGGCCCTTGTGCACGGGGCTGTGCGGGTCGTCGGGGGTTTCGCACTTGGCGTGGTGCTTGCGGTGCACGGCCGTCCACTCACGGGTGTTCTGCGCCGTGGTCAGCCACAGCCAGAAGCGGAAGAAGTGCTTGAGCCCGGCGTTGAGCTCCAGGGCACGGTGGGCGGAATAGCGATGCAGGTAGATCGTGACGCTGATGATCGTCACATGGGTCATCAGTAGGGTGACGCCGACCAGTTGCCAGGCCGACAAGTCGAGTAGACCGTAGTACCACATAGGTATAGAAACCCTCGAAAAAACAGGGAAACAGCGCTGGCATTATCCCTGGGTGGCGAAATAAAACCAGTCGACCTTTCCGCTAGCAAGTCACGGCATGTTTCATGCCTTTATAATGCCCCATTATTTTTCATGGGCTTACCCACCCGACATGTCTGTTTCCGTTCGCGACGCCTTGCGCATGGCTGCGTTGTACCTGGTGTTCTCGATGCTCTGGCTGGTGGCGTCCGAGTACGTGTTGCAGGGCTCGTTCCTGGACCCGCAGCAGTTGGCGGCCTGGCGCAAGGCCAGCGTGTTCATGTGGGTGTTGGTCAGCGCCGCTTTGATCTTCATCTCGCGGGCCCGCTTGCTCACGTTCATCGGCATCGGTGCACGCCTGCGCAGCGAGGACCGCGAACGCCTGCGCATGGCCGCGGCGGTGTTCGACAGCACCCTCGAAGGCGTGCTGGTGACTGACAGCAGTGGCCTGATCGTGCACGTCAACCGTGCCTTCATGCGCATCACCGGCTACAGCCGGGACGAAGTCATCGGCCAGCGCCCGAGCAAGTTCAAGTCGGGCCGCCATGGCCCCGATTTCTACCAACAGATCTATGCCGCGCTGGCGGAAAAGGGCGAGTGGAGCGGGGAGATCTGGAACCGGCGCAAGAGCGGTGAAATCTACCCGCAATGGCAGACCATCTGTGCGATCCGCGACGACAGCGGAGCCCTGAGCCACTACGTGGCGGTGTTCAGCGACATCAGCGCGATCAAGCATTCTGAACAGGAACTGGCCTACCTGGCGCACCACGACCCGCTGACCGGCCTGCCCAACCGCCTGCTGTTCAGCGACCGTGCCGCGCAAGCGCTGGCCAGCGCCCAGGCCCAGAAACGTGGCTGTGCGTTGCTGCTGCTCGACCTCGACCATTTCCAGAGCATCAACGAAGGCCTTGGCCATACCGTGGGCGATCAGTTGCTCAAGCTGGTGGGCGAGCGCTTGCGCGAAGCCGTGGGCAGCGGCGTGACCCTGGCGCGGCTGGGCGGTGACGAGTTCGGCGTGCTGGTCGAGGGCTGCGAGCAGGTGGCCCACGCGGCGACCCTGGCGCAGACCCTGTTGGAGCGCATGCGCGAGCCGTTCATCTTCGACGACCAACACCTGTTCATTGGCATCAGCATCGGCATCAGCCTGTTCCCCAGCGATGCCCAAAGCGCCGCGCAACTGCTGCGTAACGCCGACGCGGCGCTGGGCAAGGCCAAGCACAACGGCCGCGCCTGCTATGCGTTGTACACCGAGGAACTGACTGCCCATGCCCAGCATCGGGTCGAGACTGCCGGCGAGCTGCGCAGGGCCCTGGAGCATCAGGAGCTGCGGGTGTTCTACCAGCCGGTGCACGACCTGTTCAGCGGTCAGATGGTTGGCGTCGAGGCGCTGGTGCGCTGGGAGCACCCCACCCGTGGATTAGTGTCGCCGGGAGAGTTCATTCCCATCGCCGAACGTACCGGCCTGATCGCCGAGATCGATACCTGGGTGCTGCACCAGTCGTGCAAGCAAATGGCGCAGTGGCAGCGTGAAGGACGTCTGTTGCGTTTCGTCGCGGTGAACATATCCGCCCGGCTGTTTGGCCAGCGCGAGCTGTACCGGCAGGTGGCGCAGGTGCTGCATGACACAGGCCTGGACCCTGCGCTGCTGGAGCTGGAAGTGACCGAGAGTGCGGTGATGGAGGACCCGGAGGTGGCCCTGGAGCAGCTGCACCGGTTGCGCGAGCTGGGGCTGAACTTGGCCATCGATGACTTCGGTACCGGCTACTCGTCGCTGTTGCGGCTCAAGCGCCTACCGGTGCAGAAGCTCAAGATCGACCAGGGCTTCGTCGCCGGGCTGCCCGACGACGAGGACGATATCGCCATCGTCCGGGTGATCATCGCCCTGGCCCGAAGCATGGGCATGCAGGTGCATGCCGAAGGGATCGAGCAGGCCGAACAGGCACGGTTCCTGTTGGAACAGCAGTGCGATGTGGGGCAGGGGTACTGGTTCGGGCGGCCGGTGCCGGCGGGGGTGTTGTGGGAGCGGGCTTGTCCTGCGATCAAGGGCGAAGCCCTTGCCAGGCGACGGTGATATTGGGCCAGGCCTAATCGCGGGACAAGCCCGCTCCCACACTGGCTGCAAAAAACCTACCGCTTGTTCAACCCCTTGGCCAGCCGGTCCCCGCCCAGCTGGATCACCGCCACCAACGCCACCAGCATGGCGATCACGGTCAGCATGATCTGGCTGTCGAACCGCTGGTATCCATACCGGTAGGCGATGTCGCCCAGCCCGCCAGCACCGATCGCGCCGGCCATGGCCGAGGAGTTGATCAGCGTCACCAGGGTGATGGTGAAGCCACCGACGATACCCGGCAGCGCCTCAGGCAGCAGCACATGCCAGACGATGTGCCAGCGCCGGCAGCCCATGGCTTGGGCGGCCTCCACCAAACCGTGGTCGACCTCGCGCAGGCTCACCTCGGCGATACGGGCGAAGAACGGCGTGGCGGCGATGGTCAGTGGTACAACCGCGGCCCAGACACCGTAGGTGGTGCCGACCACCAGGCGGGTGAAGGGGATCAGCGCGACCATCAGGATCAGGAACGGAATCGAGCGGAACAGGTTGACGATGGCGCCCAGGGTGCGGTTCAGCAAGGGGGCCTCGAAGATGCCGCCCTTGTCGCTGGTCACCAGGAAGACCGCCATCGGGACACCCACCAGCAGCGCCACCAGCGATGACACCCCCACCATCAGGAGCGTGTCGAGCAAGCCTTCGAGCAGGCGATCAAACCACATAGCCCAGTACCTCCGCGTCCTCGGCCCAATTGCGGGCACGTTCGAGCAAGTGCGATACCTCATGGGGCGAGCCCTGCACCGACAGGATCAACTGCCCCAGGGCATGGGCGCCGATGGTCTCTATGCCGCCTTGAAGCAGGCGCACCCGCCCGCCCAGGTCGCTGAACAGGTCCGACAGTGCCGGCTCGCCCAGCAGGCTCAGGCGCAGCACCACGGCAGCTCCTTTCCCAGGCTCTGCACGCAGGCTGGCCTGTAGTGCGGCCGGCAGCCTGGCTTGCAAGGGTGCCAGCAGGGTCCGGGTCACTGCGTGCCGAGGTGTGCCGAACACCCGCCAGACCTCGCCCTGCTCGACGACCTCGCCGCGCTCGAGCACCACGACTCGGTGGCAGATATCGCGGATCACGGCCATTTCATGGGTGATCAGCACCACGGTCAGGCCCAGGCGCTGGTTGATATCGCGCAGCAGCTCGAGGATCGAGGCGGTGGTTTCCGGGTCCAGGGCCGAGGTGGCTTCGTCGCACAGCAGGATCTCGGGGTCGTGCACCAGCGCGCGGGCGATGCCGACACGCTGCTTCTGCCCGCCGGACAGCTGCGCTGGGTATACGGAGTGCTTGTGCGCCAGGCCCACCAATTCCAGCAACTCGCGCACCTTGCGGTGGCGCTCGGCCTGGGGCACACCGGCCACCTTCAGCGGCAGCTCGATGTTCTGCCACACCGTCTTGGCCGACATCAGGTTGAAATGCTGGAAGATCATGCCGATACGTCGGCGCAGGGCTACCAGGCGCTGTTCATCGAACGCGGCGATGTCCACCTGGTCGATCAGCACCCGACCCTGGCTCGGCCGTTCCAGGCGGTTGATGGTGCGCAGCAAGGACGATTTGCCGGCACCGCTGCGGCCGATGATGCCGAAGATTTCGCCGCGGCGGATGTTCAGGTCGATGCCGTGCAGTGCGGGCTGCTCCTGGCCGGGGTAGGTCTTGCCCAGGCCGATGAAGCGCACATGGGCTTCGTTGACCTCCGGGCGCAGGGTGTGCTGGCGGGCCAGGGCCGGCGGTAGGTTCGAAAGGGGTGCCCCGAGGGCGTTGGCGCTGCTCATCTCAACCCTCCCAGCCGGCCTGGTAGAGGCTGCCGTGGGCCTTGTCCAGGGCCGCACGCACGGCGGGCGAATGCTGGTAGATATCGACGAACTTCGCCAGGCGCGGGTCATCCTTGCTCTGCGGGCGAATGACGAACTGGATCACGTACTCCTTGTTCTCCAGGCCGTCGAACAGCAGCGCCGAGGTGGCGTCGAAGCTGTTGGCCAAGCGGATATATGCCGGGTAGCCCTGGACCAGGTCGGCGTCGTCATAGGCACGCACCAGCTGCACCGCCTCCACTTGGAGGATCTTCAGTTTCTTCGGGTTGGCGACGATGTCGTCCTCGGTGGCCTTGTAGCCCACACCCGGCTTGAGCGTGATCAACCCGGCCTTGGCCAGCAGCTGCAGCCCGCGCCCGCTGTTGATCGGGTCGTTGGCGATGGCCACGCTGGCGCCCTCGGGCAGTTCGCTGAAGTGCTTGTACTGCTTCGAGTACAACCCGACATTGTTGATGATGCCCGGGGCGTAGGGCACCAGGTCGAAGCCGGCGGCGGCCTTGGCGTTCTCCAGGAAGGGAATGTGCTGGAAGTAGTTCACGTCGATATCGCCGCTCTGCAGGCTGACATTGGGCGCGATCCAGTCGCTGAACTCGATCAGCTTCACCTCCAGACCTTGCTTGTGCGCCTCCTCCACGGCCGTTTCCAGCGGGATGGCGAAAGCGGCGGTGGTGCCGATCTTCAGGGGTTCGGCGGCCAGAGCGCCGGCGGCGATACCTACGGACAGGACGACGGCCGCGACGGGCCGGAACAGTTTCTCAAGCATGGTGCAGGGCTCCAGTCGGGGCGTTGGTGGGGGTGCGGTAGCTGGCGCCAGGGTGGCCGGCGGGCAGGTAGGGGTGGTTTGCCTGGAACAGCTTCTGGCGCAGGGTGCCTGGTGCGTAGGCGGTCTTGTAGCGGCCACGGCGTTGCAGCTCGGGTACCACCAGGTCTATGAAATCCTCGTAGCTTTCCGGGGTGACGGTGCGGGTCAGGTTGAAGCCGTCCAGGCCGGTCTGGTCGATCCACTCGATCAATTGCTCAGCGACCTGCTCAGGTGCGCCGACCAGGGTCACGTAGCGCCCGCCCAGGGCGTGTTGCTGCAGCAGACGGCGACGGGTCCAGGCGCTGTCCTGCAACTGGCGGGTGGCGGACTGGATGGCGTTGCCCTTGGCGAAGCCGATCGGCTCGTCGAGCCCATAGGCGGCAAAATCGATGCCGGTGGAGCTGGCGAAATGCGCCACACCCGCTTCGGCGCTGGCATGGCGCAGGTACTCGGCATGCTTGGCGCGGGCCTGTGCCTCGGTAGGTGCGACGATCACCGTGATGCCCAGGAAGACCTTGATCGCCTGAGGGTCGCGGCCGGCGGCCCGGGCCGCGGCGCGCACCTTGTCGACCTGAGCGCGGGTGGCTTCCTGGCTCTGGCCGCCGATGAACACGCATTCGGCGTGGTGGCCGGCGAAGGCCAGGCCACGGGGCGAGCTGCCGGCCTGGAACAGCACTGGGGTACGCTGGGGCGAGGGTTCGCACAGGTGGTAGCCCTCGACCTTGTAGAACTCGCCGTGGTGACGGATTTTGTGCACCTTGTCGGGCTGGGCATAGACCCGGCGCTCGCGGTCGACGACGACCGCGTCGTCATCCCAGCTACCTTCGAGCAGCTTGTACAGCACCTGCAGGTATTCGTCGGCCTGGTCATAGCGCCGATCGTGCTCGGGTTGTCGCTCCAGGCCCATGGCCCGGGCGGCGCTGTCCAGGTAACCGGTGACGATGTTCCAGCCGACCCGGCCGCCGCTCAGGTGATCGAGCGTGGAGAGGCGCCGGGCGAACAGGTAGGGCGCCTCGTAGGTGAGGTTGGCGGTGAGGCCGAAGCCCAGGTGCTCGGTGGTGGCAGCCATGGCCGAGACCAGCAGCAACGGGTCGTTGACCGGTAGTTGGATGGATTCTTTCAAGGGCACGTCAACGGACTGCCCGTAGACGTCGTAGGTGCCGACGATGTCGGCGATGAACAGGCCGTCGAACAGCCCGCGTTCGAGCAGGCGTGCAAGGTCGGTCCAGTAGGCCAAGGTCTTGTATTGGGTCGAGGTGTCCCGTGGGTGGGTCCACAGGCCGTGGTTGATATGCCCGACGCAGTTCATGTTGAAGGCATTGAGCAGGATCTGCCTGGCCATCAGATGGTCCCCCGGCGTGGCGGGTTTTCCCCGTTGAGGTAGTAGTTGCCGATGGCGTGGTACTTCCAGCGCACCGGGTCGTGCAGGGTATGTACCCGGGCGTTGCGCCAGTGGCGGTCGAGGTTGTGCTCGGCCAGCGTGGCCTGGCTGCCGGCCAGCTCGAAGAGCGTGCTGGCGGCGGCGAGGGAAATCTCCGTGCTGATCGCCCGGGCCTCGGCCACGGCGATGGAGGCGGCGGCGACGTTGTCGGCGTTGCTGTCGTCGCGGGCCCGGTCGAGGTATTCGCCGGCGCGCTCCAGCAGCGCCTCGGCCGCGTGCAGACGGATGGCGAGGTGGCCGAAGCTCTTGAGCGTCAACGGGTCGTCGCTGGCCTTGTCGAGGCCGGAATCGACCCACGGGCGGCTGCGCGTGCGCACGAAGTGCAGGGCGTCGTCGAGCGCGGCGCGGGCGATGCCGGTGTCGATGGCGGCATGGAGGATCTGCGCCAGGGGGCCGACCGGGGTGGGGCGCTCGAAGGCGCTCTGGAAGGGCACGACGTCTTCGCTGCGCACGGGCACGTTGTCGAACACCACCGAGCCACTGCCGGTGGTGCGCTGGCCGAACCCGCTCCAGTCATCGATCACCTTGAGGCCGGGGCTGTCGGCGGGCACGAATACCAAGTGTTGCACGCCGTCGGCATCCACCACCGAGGTGGGGATGCGCTGGGCGTACAGCGCGCCGGTCGCATAGAACTTGCGGCCATCGATGCGCAGGCCGTCGCCCTCGCGGGTCAGGCGGGTGGTGCGGTCGTGGGCGGTGCGGGTGCCCAGTTCGGCCAGGGCATTGCCGAAGCGCCGGCCAGCCAGTACCTCGGCGTAGAGGCGCTGTTGCTGTTGTGGGGTGCCGTTCACCCGAAGCACTTCCAGGGCATAGAAGTGGTTCTGCGGGATCTGCCCCAGGGCGGCATCAGCCTGGGCGATGCGGGCCACGACCTTGGCCAGGGTGACGTTGGATACGCCTGCACCGCCGAAGGCCTTGGGAACGCTGATGGCCCACAGGCCGGATCGGGTGAACAGGTCGAGTTCGGCGTGGGGCAGGCGACGTTCGCGGTCGCGCAGGGCGCTGTCGCGGCGAAGGTGCTGGGCGAGGTCCTCGGCGACGGCCAGGGCCTGGGCGTCAGAGGTGATGAGCGCCGGTTTGGGCGTGGTCAGTGCGTTCATGTGTTTCTCCAGTGGGAGCGCCGGGGCCGCTTCGCGGCCCTTTCGCGGGCAAGCCCGGTCTTACAGGAGAGCGCGTACCCCTGTAGGAGCGGCCTTGTGCCGCGAAAGGGCTGAGCAGCAGCCCCCAGGCTCTCCAATCAAATCCAGGAATGCCGCGCAGGGCGTGTGCCGTTGAGGTGCCAGGCGCCGACGGCGTGGTATTTCCAGCGCACCGGGTCATGCAGGGTGTGCACGCGGGCGTTGCGCCAGTGCCGGTCGAGGTTGAACTCGGCGAGCGTGGCGCGGCTGCCGGTCAGTTCGAAGAGCTTCTCGCTCGCCTGCAAGGCAATCTCGGTGGTCAGCACCTTGGCCTCGGCCACGGCGATCGAGGCGCGTGCAGCGGCTTCGTCGTCGATCGGGCCTGCATTGGTCTCGTCGAGCACGCGGGCCGCCTTGCGCAGCAGGGCCTGGGCCGCATGCAGTTCGAGCTTCAGGCGACCGATGTCGGCGATCACGTAGGGGTCGTCGCTGGCGCGCTCGACCTTGGCCTCGATCCAAGGGCGGGATTTTTCCCGCACGAAGCCGATCGCATCCTCGATGGCCGCTTCGGCGATGCCGGCGTCGATGGCCGCCTGGATCAGTTGCGAGGCGGCGCCCTGGGTGCTGGGCACCTCGCGCAGGCGCCAGCTGTCGATCACCAGGTCGGCTTCGACCGGCACCTGGTCGAGCAGTACGGTGCCGCTGGCCGTGGTGCGCTGGCCGAAGCCGGACCAGTCGTCGACGATCCGCAAGCCCGGGCTGCCCCGGCGCACGAACGCCAGGCGCTGACGGCCTTCGTCGTCCAGGGCCTTGACCGCCACCCAATGGGCGAACAGAGCGCCGGTGGAGTAGAACTTCTCACCGCTGATGCGATAGCGATCGCCGTCACGGGTAATCCGCGCCTTGAGCGTCAAGGTGTCCTTGGTGCCGCGTTCCGGCCCGGCGTTGCCGATGCGCCAGCCATCGAGCACGGAGCGAAAGAGCGCCGCCTGCTGGGCCTCGGTGGCGGTCAGGCGCAGCAGTTGGATGATGCCGAAATGGTTCTGCGGGATCTGCCCCAGGGCCGGGTCGGCGGCGCTGATCAGGCGGAACACTTCGGCGATGGTTTCGAAGGAGACTTCGGGGCCGCCATGGGCCTTGGGGATGCTGATGCTGCCCAGGCCGCTGC
Organism: Pseudomonas guariconensis; assembly: GCF_015680235.1. Taxonomy (GTDB): domain Bacteria; phylum Pseudomonadota; class Gammaproteobacteria; order Pseudomonadales; family Pseudomonadaceae; genus Aquipseudomonas; species Aquipseudomonas guariconensis_A. The sequence continues at coordinate 411 of NZ_JADLJL010000047.1, read as the reverse complement.
GGGTGAACTGTTCGATTTCCGTCCATGGCAGCTTGCGCTGCTGGTCACGGCGCGCGGCCTGCTGGCGGGCGGTATTTGCCAATTCGCGGGCCGCTTGCAGGGCCTGGGCGTCGTTTTGCAGCACCGTGGCCGGCAGCAACAGGGGCGAGCTGTCGAGATCGCTGGTGGACCTGACCATTCCTTACCTCACAAAGTTGAAAACGTCGCCGATAGCGACAGACATTTGCTGGTCCGGTGGTCCGGTCTATATACCGTATGCGCTTATAAAAACTTTATGAACTAACTTTTTGGACTATGTATAGAAGGTAGGGTCTTGGTTGGCCAAGCATTGCGTAATCGCCGGGCAACCGGCGGCGGCAGGGGTTGGGGGCGGCCGGGTGGGGGGCGGGGTGGCGGGGGGTGGTTGCGGGT
>NZ_JADLJL010000046.1 GCF_015680235.1 Pseudomonas guariconensis | reverse complement strand
GCTACGCGCCCCATCGCGGCACAAGGCCGCTCCTACAGGATCACGCAAGGCTTGCCAATGGCGGGTTGCCTATGGGAGCGGCCTTGTGCCGCGATGGGCCACACCGCAGCCCCCTGTTACAGCTTTTGTAATAGTTTCCCTCTGTGAGGAAACACTCCACTGGCTGTAGGATCTTTTTCCCAATTTACTATCAAGGTCCCCATGAGCACCTTCTCGGAGCCCCCCAGTCCTCGGCCGTCCCGGCCTTCTTTCCCGCGTCTGCGTGACGCCTTTGACATGAGTACCTCGCAATGGAATGGCTAGCCGACCCCACGGCCTGGCTGGGCCTTGCCACGCTGATCGTGCTCGAACTGGTACTGGGTATCGACAACCTGGTCTTCATCGCCATCCTTGCCGACAAACTGCCGCCGCACCAGCGCGACCGCGCGCGGGTCATCGGCCTGAGCCTGGCGTTGATCATGCGCCTGGGCCTTTTGGCCAGCATCTCCTGGATGGTCACCCTGACCGCGCCGCTGTTCGAGGTGTTCGGCAAGAGCTTCTCGGGCCGTGACCTGATCATGCTGTTCGGCGGTGTATTCCTGTTGTTCAAGGCCACCATGGAGCTGCACGAGCGCCTCGAAGGGCACGTTGCGCAAACCAGCGGTGTGACCCGCCATGCTGCGTTCTGGCCCATCGTCGCGCAGATCGTGGTGCTGGACGCGGTGTTCTCCCTGGACGCAGTGATCACGGCTGTGGGCATGGTCGAGCAGTTGTCGGTGATGATGATCGCCGTGGTCTTCTCCATCGGCATCATGATCGTCGCCAGTAAGCCGCTGACGCGCTTCGTCAACGCCCACCCCACGGTGATCATGCTGTGCCTGGGCTTCTTGATGATGATCGGCTTCAGCCTGACCGCCGAAGGCCTGGGCTTCCATATCCCCAAAGGCTACCTGTACGCGGCCATCGGCTTCTCGTTGCTGATCGAGCTGTTCAACCAGCTGGCTCGTGCCCGACGCAAGCGCAGCCTGCAGCAGCACCGGCCGCTGCGTGAGCGTACCGCCCACGCTGTGCTGCGCCTGATGGGGGGCCGCACCGTGGCGGCCGATGAGGTGGGTGAGGAAATTGCCGACCTGGTCGAGGGCAGCGACGAGCAGGTGGTCTTCGACCGACGCGAGCGGGTGATGATCAGTGGTGTGCTGAACCTGGCCGAGCGGCCGATCCGCACGGTGATGACCGTGCGCGCCGAGGTCGACACCATCGACCTGGCGCAGCCGGCCGAGGCCATCGCCCAGGCCCTGGCGAACTCGCCCTATTCGCGCCTGCCGCTGATCCGCGGCGGCCGCATCGAAGAGCCGTTGGGCTTCGTGCACAAGAAGGAGCTGCTCAAGGAGTGGTTATCCGGCGGGCAACCGGAGCTGGAACGCCTGGCACGCGCGCCGTTGAACCTGCTGGAGAGCTTCAGCATTCTCAATGCCCTGGAGCAGATGCGTGCCCAGTCGACCCACATTGCCTTCGTGGTCAACGAGTTCGGTGATTTCACCGGCGTACTGACCATGACCGATATCCTCGAATCGATCGCCGGCGAACTGCCGGATGCCAGCGAAGTCAGCGGGCCCGGGATCGTCGAGGAAGAGGGCGGTTTCGTGGTCAGCGGTGCCCTGAACCTGAGCCAGGTCCAGGCGCGTACCGGTTTTGGCGCTCGTGCCACCGAGGACTACCAGACCTTGGCGGGCCTGGTGATGAGCCTGCTCGACCGCCTGCCGGTGATCGGCGACCGCCTGGTGTGCGACGGCTGGACGCTGACCGTGGTAGCGGTCGAGGAGCGCCGGGTTCGCCAGGTGCGCCTTACACCGAGCGGCGACGTTGGCGCAGCAGGTGCTTGATGCCCTCGAGGATCAGCACCAGCACCGCGGCCCAGATCGGTAGGTAGGTCAGCCACTGGTCGGGGCCGATGGTCTCGCCCAGGAGCAAGGCGACGCCGACCAGCAGCACCGGTTCGACATAGCTGAGCAGGCCGAACAGGCTGAAAGGCAGTAGCCGGCTGGCCAGCACATAGGCGATCAGGGCCGAGGCGCTGATCGCCCCGAGCAATGGGATCAGCCCATACAGCGCCGGGTGTTCGGCAAGGTCTGCGGCGGTCAGCGGGTTCTGCACCACGAAATACAGCGCCCAGGGCAGCAACAGGCACATGTCGCACCACAGCCCGCCCAGGTGGTCGGTGCCGCAGCGGCGGCGCAGGACGAAATAGATCGGATAGCCGATGGTCACCACCAGGGTTTCCCAGGCGAAGCTGCCATTCTGGTACAGCTCGTGGCCCACGCCGAGGACGGCGCACGCCACCGCGATCTTTTGCAGGCGCGACAGGCGCTCGCCATAGACCAGGCGCCCGGTGAGTACCATGGCCAGCGGTAACAGGAAGTAGCCCATCGACACTTCCAGGCTGCGGCCATGCAGCGGCGCCCAGAGGAACAGCCACAGTTGCACGCCCATCAACCATGAGGTGCCGATCATGCCCAGCAGCAGGACCGGGGCCTGGCGCACCCGTGCCAACAGGCTACCGACCAGCTTCCAGTCCTTGGTGGCCAGCATGAACAGGGTGAGGCAAGGCAGCGTCAGCAGGGTGCGCCAGGCAAAGATCTCCTCGCCATCCAAGGGCGCCATCAGGGAAGTATAGAAGTACATCACTGCGAACAGACAGGACGCCACGACCGACGAGAGAATGCCTTTTGACACGAATGCCTCGATTTACGAAGTTGAACAGGTGATCAGTTCGGCATGATCTCAGGGCGTACGTCGTGGGGCAACCGCGCCCTGCCTGGACGGGCGGCCAGGGCTTGAAGAAAGTCGCCAACAGGCATCGGTCGGCCGAACAGGTAGCCCTGCTGGAAGTCCACCTGGTGACGCGCCAGGTAATCGCGCTGGACGTCGGTTTCCACACCCTCGGCAACGATCCCCAACCCCAGCTTGCCCGACAGCTCGATGATGGTGTCGAGGATATGCTGGGAAAGTGCATCGCCTCCGATCATCGCGACGAAGCTCTGGTCGATTTTCAGGTAGTCGACCTTGAACTGGCGCAGGTAGTTGAGGCTCGACTGGCCGGTGCCGAAGTCGTCCAGGGCGATCATCACGCCCATTTCATGGAGCTTCTCGAACAACTCCAAGGTGACCGGCGTGGCTTCGATCAGCTTGCGCTCGGTCAGCTCCAGGGTCAGCACCACGCGCCCCGGCGGGAAATGCTGGAGGAAGGTACGGCAATCATCCAGCAGACCCAGGTCGCGGCAATGGTCGGCGGTGATGTTGATACCGATGTGGAAGCCGTCCTCGAGCAGCGCGGCATAGGGTGCCAGGCCCTGGGCGGTATGCAGCATCAAGGCACGGGTCATGGGGACGATCTGGCCGCTGTGTTCGGCATAGGGAATGAACAGGTCCGGACGCACCAGGCCTTCGCGCGGGTGGTTCCAGCGCATCAGCACTTCGACACCGGCCCAGCGGTAGTCGTCCTTGCGCACCACGGGCTGGAAATAAGGCAGGAACTCATCGGCTTCCAGCGCCCGTTGCAGCTCGGCGCGCGGTGACAGGGCGCGGCGCACCTGCCAGCGGCAGACCGCGCCTGCCAGCACCCCCAGTACCAGCAATAGGCTGAGCAGGGCCGGGTAATGCTCGGTCATGAACTGGCTGCGCTTGCCCGGCGTGTAGCCGCCATGGACGCTGAAGGGGTAGCGGGTCGATGACTGGACCACCGCCGCGATGGCAGCCTGTGGCGGCGTACCGGTATGCACCACGCCTTCCTTGCCTATCCAGTTGTTACCGACCTGAAGTTGCAGCTCTTCCTCCGGGCCGATCAGCTTCAGCGCGGTGGTCAGGTGCTCGCTGTCGACCACGGTGATGGCGCCACCCTCGCCTTTGCTGAGGCGATAGGCCAGCAAGGAATGGCCCGGGGTGACCGCGTTGCCCTTCATCAACCACAGGCGGCCATCGGTGTAGTCGCGTGGGTCCACCGGTTCGTCGAAATTGCCGAACAACGAGGAGCAGTACAGGGTATGGTGCTGGAACAGGTTGGTAGAACGCACGAAGGCGTTGCGGGTGACCTGCCCGCGCAAGGCCACGTCGATCTCGTCGCAAGGGCGACCGACCAAGGGCAACAGCTCCCTGGCAGCGCTGGAAAGGTTGTCGAGGATATGCTCGACCTGATTGACCACTTGTCGGGTTGTGGCCTGGCTGCTGTTGTGCAATTCGCGCTGGGCCTGCCATTGCATGACCCCCAGACCACACAGCAGCGGCAGTGCGCCAATACCCCAGGGGAGGAGGGAACGCCAGCTCCAGCGGGCGCGTTTGACCGATAAAGGCATGCTCATCCAATCTGTTTGAAACCAATTCGCAGAGGATAGCCGTTTGTCGGGTTGAGCGGTGAACTAAAGCGCGACAAATGATTTTACGCCCTGTAGAATCGAGTTACGAATACAAGAATAAGGTTCTCCGCGCCCCGGGGAATCAAGCCCGCCGAGAATGGGTCCATATGACATACCATGGGTTCAAGCTGATCATTGGTGACTTCCTTGCCCGCAGCGTGCGCGGCATCCCGTGCTCGCCACCACGCCTGTCCGACATCCAAAGCACCTGACACATTTTTCGCTTGATGAGGACACACACAATGGCTGATATCTTCGACAACCCGATGGGCCTGATGGGCTTCGAGTTCATTGAATTCGCATCGCCTACCCCTGGCGTGCTGGAGCCTGTATTCCAGATGCTCGGCTTCACCAAGGTGGCCACCCACCGTTCCAAGGATGTGCACCTGTATCGCCAGGGCGGCATCAACCTGATCCTGAACAACGAGCCCAAGAGCGTCGCCTCGTACTTCGCCGCCGAGCATGGCCCGTCGGTGTGCGGCATGGCGTTCCGCGTGCGCAATGCCCATGAAGCCTATGCCCGTGCCTTGGAGCTGGGCGCCCAGCCGGTGGAAATCGAAACCGGCCCGATGGAGCTGCGCCTGCCGGCGATCAAGGGTATCGGTGGTGCGCCGCTGTACCTGATCGACCGCTACGAGGAAGGCAGCTCGATCTACGACATCGACTTCAAGTTCATCGAAGGCGTGGACCGCAATCCCGTCGGTGCAGGCCTGAAGATCATCGACCACCTGACCCACAACGTCTACCGTGGCCGCATGTCCTACTGGGCGGGCTTCTACGAGAAGCTGTTCAACTTCCGCGAGATCCGCTACTTCGACATCAAGGGCGAGTACACCGGCCTGACGTCTCGCGCCATGACCGCGCCGGACGGCATGATCCGCATCCCGCTCAACGAAGAGTCCTCCAAAGGTTCGGGGCAGATCGAAGAGTTCCTGATGCAGTTCAACGGCGAAGGCATCCAGCACGTGGCCTTCCTCACCGACGACCTGCTCAAGACCTGGGACGCCCTGAAAGGCTATGGCATGCGCTTCATGACCGCGCCGCCGCAGACCTACTACGAAATGCTCGAGGAGCGCCTGCCAGGTCACGGTGAGCCGGTGGACCAGCTGCAATCGCGCGGCATCCTGCTCGACGGTGCCTCCGAAGCTGGCGACAAGCGCCTGCTGCTGCAGATCTTCTCCGAGACCCTGCTGGGGCCGGTCTTCTTCGAGTTCATCCAGCGCAAGGGTGACGATGGCTTCGGCGAGGGCAACTTCAAGGCCCTGTTCGAATCCATCGAGCGTGACCAGGTTCGTCGTGGTGTGCTGAACGTCGAGTGATCGCAACGGCAGGTTGCCTCAACGCCTAGTAGAGGTGGCCTGCCGGCCTTTGTTGCGTGCCCTGAATATTACCCAATAGGTAATCGCCCCGGTCAGCAACCCTACCAGCGCCAGGGATGGGAGTATCTGCAACATCGACTGGCGTATTTCACTTGCCGTAAAGCCCTCCGGGTACCCGCCTTTTACCGTATAGCCGTGCTTGCTCGAAATCGCACTGCGGTAGAACTCCGATTGCGAAGGCCTCTCTGGATCACGACTGTCTCCCATGTCCCAGATGTATTTCGTGCCGAATTCCAGTACCAGCACCATGCCGTCCTGGAAGCCGCGCAGCTCGTTGCGCAGCTCGATGCCATAGGCGGTCGCGATCACACCTGGGTTGGCATAGGCAAGGCGCAGTTCGACGACGACGCCATTGGGCGTGATGGGCGAGTTGAAATTGAGCTGCACATGGGTGCTGGGGCTGTAGAACGTGGGCCTGTCGGCGATGAACGTCTCGATGCTACTGCAATAGGGCTGCCCGTTTCGGGTGAGGACAAGCGAGCGGATCCGCGGGTCTCCTGCGGCAAGCCTTTCCAGGGCTCCGGCGATTTCGTCACACGGCTTGCCGGCCAGCGAAAGCGCAGTAGAGGCTGCCGTCTGCAAATTGTCCAGTACCCTGTCGACGGCAAAGATCGCTTCCTGGACCGAAACCTGGGCATTCTCTTCGAGCTTGCGCTCCAACTGGTAGATCATCACCAGCAGGCCCGACGCCATGGGAACCAGGCTGATCGTCAGGATGAGCAACATCTCCAGCAGGCTGCGCCCTGCATGGGTGAACTTCGACATGGCCGTTACCCCTCCCGGCAAAGAGTCCGTCAGTGGACGGATTGCAGGGCAGGTTAACGGGGTCTGAAGTGGCCGGACTGTAGCCGCTATCTGCTTGTACTGCGGGGTATTGGACGCGCCGTTGTGGGAGTCATGCCGGTTTCTTCAAGCGCGCCAGTACCTGCTCGGCCACCAGGGCACTTGAGGCTGGATTCTGCCCCGTGATCAGCCGGTCGTCGCTGACCACGAACCCGGCCCAGGGGTCGTCATGCTTGCTGTACCTGCCGCCGCGAGCCACCAGCTCGTTTTCCGTGAGGTAGGGCACCACATTGTCCAGCTCTGCCAGCTTTTCTTCGGTATTGGAAAACCCAGTGACCTGGCGTCCCCTGACCAACAGGCTGTTGTCGCTGAGCTTGATGTTCAGCAGGCCGACGGCTCCATGACACACTGCCGCCACTACGCCGCCGGCCTCGTAGATTCGCCGGGCCAGTTCCTGCAGGCCGGTGTTTTCCGGAAAGTCCCAGATCACGCCATGGCCGCCGGTGTAGTAGATCGCGCAGTACTGGTCGACCTTGACCTGGGTGGGGGCAAGGGTTGTGCCGAGGCGGTTCATGAAGGCTTTGTCGTCATACCATTGCCAGTCAAGCTCGGGTGCCATCTGCAGGCTGTGGGGGTCGATCGGTACATAGCCGCCGGCAGGGCTGACATAGTCAACGGCATAGCCGGCCTTCTGCACCGTGTCGACGAAATGAACTGCTTCGCCCAGCCACAAGCCGGTGGGCCGCTTTAGCGTCGGGTATTTTGCCGTGTTGGTCAGCACCACCAGGATCTTCTTGCTCATGACCGTGCTCCACATGCCTGGAAAGGGCCCGGATTCCCCGGGGCAGAGGAAAACCTAATGAGCATAGCCGTCCATGGCGGGAAAGCCATGCATGGGCCTGTGGGTGGACGGTTGGGAGAGCGTCCCTCTCGATCATGATTCGCCGAGCATCTGCGCGACGCGCGTGTGTAACTGGCTCAGTTCGAAGGGCTTGCTGATCACCTGCATGCCTGGTGCGAGGAAATCGTCCCGCGCCATGGCGGTTTCGGCGTAGCCGGTGATGAACAATACCTGCAGGCCAGGCCGTAGCTTGCGTGCAATTTCCGCCAGCTGTCGACCATTCATGCCGGGAAGCCCGACGTCGCTGACCATCGAGGCAATCGGTTGTGAGGCGTGCGGCATCGCTGGTGCACAGGCAGGCGAGCCCCGCGCTTGTCAGCAAGCGCGAGGTGCGCAGCGATCTGCGAAGGTGCCAGGATCAGCACACGTTCGTCCAGGGGCAACGCAGCGGACAAGGCAGCACTCCTGTGCCAGTGGGCAGTCGATACCCACTGGACCACGGGATAAAGGCAGGGGTTCAACGTGGGATGGGCAAATCGCCTACAAGCCTTGCTGCAGTAGCGGGTCGTCGGGGTTTTGCCGTTCCAGCTCGGCCAACAGGACCTGGACGTTCTGCAATTGCCCGGTCTCCTTCCAGTAACGGATCAGCAGTACGCGGGCACGGCGGTTGGCCGGCTCTCGAGCCAGCACGGTTTCCAACTGCTTCTGGGCCGCATCGACCTGGTCCAGGTCGTGCAGGGTCACGGCCAGGACATAGCGGTAGTCAGTGTTGTCCGGTTCCAGTTCGACGGCCCGGGAAAAGGCTAGCAAGGCATACTCCTGTTGCTCATGGCGGAGCAGCCATAGCCCCAGTTCATGCTGGAGGAACGCGGAATCCGGCCGCAGTGCCAAGGCCTTGGCCAGCACTTGTCGAGAGGCATCGTGCTGCCCTTGGCGTTCCAGCAGGCGCACCTGCATGGCCAGCGCATCCAACCCGTCGGGGGCGGTTCGCAGGCTGCGTTGCAGGGCTGCTCCGGCCTGCTCATAGGCATCTTCGTGCAGATACAGGCGCGCCAGGTGGACCTGTGCGGCGGCATCCTCTGGCTGCGCCTCCAAAGCCTGCTGATACTGCTCCAGAGCATCCTGCAGGGGGCCGAAATACAGGCCTATCGAGTCCGGGTCCAGCCCGAGCAGGGCGTCGACCGCGGCGAAGCGTACGCTCTGCTCGTCGTCTTCCAGCAAGGGGCCCAACACCAGGCTGCGCTGGGCGGGCTGCAAGAGCCTGCGAACGCTGGCGATGGCGGCGCGGCGCACCAGCGGGTCGCCATGGTCCAGACCCTGGCGAGCCAGCTTCAGCGCCTGCGGCGAGGGGTAGTTGGGCAGTTCGGCATACAGTGCGGCGCGACGGATCGCCGGCAGGTCGTCGCGCTGCAACTGCTGATAGAGCACCCGCGCCGCGCCAGGCTCGCCGTTGTGCGCCTGGCGCAAGGCCTTGGCGTAGCTGTGTGGAGGTTGGGCGGGCGCTGCGGGTTGGTCGTCGTGCCACAGGTAGCCGGCCACACCCGACACCAGGATCAGCAGCAGCAGGGCGACCAGGTAACGGCGGTGGTTGGGCATCGGGCGGTCCGTGACAGCGGGAAGGGCAGAGCTTGGGGCAGGTGGGCGGCAAATGCAACGGGGCTGCCTGGGCTGCGGATGCTGTAGCAAGGTCGGTGGCGTGGTCTGTTAAGATCGGCCTTTTTAGCAAGGCGAGGGAGCCGATCGATGATCATCACCACCACCAGCCAGCTCGAAGGCCGCCCGGTTGCCGAATACCTGGGTGTGGTCAGCGCCGAATCGGTGCAGGGCATCAACTTCGTGCGGGACTTCTTCGCCCGTTTCCGCGACTTCTTCGGAGGGCGTTCGCAGACCCTGGAAAGCGCCCTGCGTGAGGCTCGCGAGCAGGCCACCGAGGAACTCAAGGCGCGTGCGCGTCAATTGCATGCCGATGCGGTGGTAGGCGTGGACTTCGAAATCAGTATGCCGTCCGTCCAGGGAGGCATGGTCGTGGTGTTCGCCACCGGCACGGCGGTTCGCCTGAAGTAGCGCGTGCCGCTGGTCGGCAGTGATGCATTTGCCCGGCTGGTCTGCAAATGACTAGCTAGTCTCATTCGGCGGGCCATCGCTTGTCCAGGGAGGCATATTGCTTGCCGGCATGGCCGACAACCGGGGAACTAGGGCATGAGCGAATCCTTTTTCGAAGATATGAACGACGCATTCCCGATCAATAGCCAGGTCCGTTGCGGTCAGGCGGCTGTGCGCCTGGGCTTCGCCAACATGACCTTGAACGAATCGGAGCAACTGCGCCCAGCGCACCTGCAGCGCAGCAAGAAGGGGCGTTTCACCCCGCGTATCCCCTTTAGAAAATGACCTGTAATGCGGTTTAGGGGCTGCTTTTGCAGCCCTTTTTCATGAGCGCTGCCCGTGAAGTGCGTCACACCCGACGGTGCTTTTTTATTCGTATTCGTTGATCTTGCTCATGGCATTGGCAGGTGACCCTCGCCGAAGGGGGGAGGTTGTGCTTTTCTTGCGCGGACTTCAGCACAAGGAGATAGACCATGCGCGTCAGGGAAGAAACCTATTGGCAATGGGCCGATGCCAATCTGCATGCGCGTTGCCATGATGAAGTGCTCAGTGACGGTACCACCCTCGATGTCCAGGTTCGCCTTTCAAGGCAAGGCACCACGCAGCTGTTTCTCGGGCTGTATACCCGCGAAGGCAAAGCCCTGGTGGAGGAGTACCATCCGGCCCGGCCTGGCGAGACCATGACCCGTGCCCTGGCCAGCGGCGTGGAACGGGCCAGGGCGCTGGCGACCGGCGCCTTAGCCCTACCGGCCCGGCCAACCCGTCGCCGTCAGGCCTGAGCCCGGCGGTTGCGGCTGGCCTGGACGATGCGTTCGGCCGGTACCCGCAACTGGCGCAACAGGTATTCGGCAAATTCTGGAGCCCAAGGTTGCAGGGCGATGGCGTCGGCCATGCAGGCCAGCCAGAGGCTGGCCTGCACTTCATCGATCGGCCATTGGGCATGAAAGGCCGGGATGGCGATCGAACCATAACGCTCGCCATACAGGCGTGGCCCGCCGAGCCAGCCACTGAGGAAACAGGCCAGCTTGTCGCGCGAGCCTTGCAGATCGTCCGGGTGCATCTGCCGCACGCTGGCCGCTTCCGGGCGTTCATCCATCAGCCGGTAGAAGTCGTCGACCAGGCGGCGCAGACCTTCGATGCCGCCAGCGGCCTGGTAAGAGGCATCGCCGGTGCCATAGGCGGGGGTAGTCATCGAGCGGCTCCGCAGGAACAGGGGCGGGCATTATAACAGGCATGAAAAAGCCCGACCTTGGGGGCCGGGCTCAAGTGCGGTGTACAACTCAGTTCAGTGGGTCGATCACCTTGACTGCCTGCCGCTCACGGACGGTAGGCCATTCTTGTTGCAGGGTCTGCAGGACGCGGCCGACGAATTCGGTATCGGCGGCGGCCTTCTTGCCGACGTAGCCCTGGCCACGGCGATAGACCTTGAAGCGGGCGCGCATGCTGGGCATGTGCGTTTCGAATTCATCCTCGACCGTGTTGGGCGGCAGGCGGTCAAGGCGTACCTCGCCGGTCTGGCTGACCCACAGCAGGTGGTCGTCGAGGCTGTCCTTGCGCGCGGCGAACAGCTGGGCCAATTGGTCGATCGTCGGATTGTTGTTCAAATTCATCATAAAGCCCCCATTACCCGTCAGTTAGTGATTTCACACTTGGCGCCACGGCATGTAGCGCACTACCAAGGCTGCTACAGCAGCATCGCAACAGGGGCTTTCTCACGCTGCCTTTTGGACAGTTTCCCTCTCCACGGACGGCCTGCGTTACCGCGCAGGCCGTCTGGAACACCCTTGCCACCGCTCCCGATCAGGGAGACGGCCTCATCATGCCCAAGGCCGTTCGACGGCGTCAACCGTTTTGTAGTGAATATTTTCTAGCACTACATTTTTGTCTGACAATCCTGTCGGCGTGCGGTTTTCAGCGCTCCAGGTTCGAGAGGATCTGGTAGGCCGCGCGCACGCGCGCTTCGTTAGGGTAGTTGCGATTGGCCAGCAGGACGATGCCCAGGCCCTCGCTCGGCACGAATGCGTAATAGGCGCCGAAGCCCCCGGTCGAACCGGTCTTGTTGTACCAGGCCGCAGGTTCGGTGGGCAGGGCAGGTTTGAGCCGTAGGGTCGGCTGGGGTTGCAGGGCCATGGCCGAGCTGTTGCCCTTGAGCAGGGTGTCCAGGGCAACTGGGTACGGGTAGCGTTCCCAGCCCAGGCCTTGGGTCATGGGGCCGACCGTGAAGTAACCCGCCTGGGTAACGGCAATGGCTTTTTGCAGCGAGGGGGAGAGTTGCCCGGAGCGCAGTTGCAGGTGTACGTAGCGCGCCGCATCGGTCAGGTCGGTCTTGATGCCATAGGCCTCGTCGGCCAATGGCCCGAGAGTGACCCGCACCGGTTGGTTTTTGGCGTCATAGCCCTGGGCATAGTGTTCGCGGACCTTGCTAGGCACGACGAGGTAGGTATGGGCCAGGCCCAGGCCCGGCAGCAGCCGTTGGGTCATCACTTGGGCGAAGGGTTTGCCCTGGGCACGCGCGGCCAGTTCACCGAACAGGCCCAGGCTCGGGTTGGAGTAGCAACGTTGGGTGCCGCGCTGGGTGCGTGGCCGCCATTGCTGATAGAAGGCCAGGACCTGTTCGGCGGTCTGTACCTGGTCGGGGAACTGCAGCGGCAGGCAATCGGCACTGTAGGCTCCGAACTCGAGCACACTGGCCTCGCCCAGTGGTGTTCCGCCCAGCGCAGGCTGGTAGCGCTTGGCGGGCGCATCCAGGTCGAGTTTACCTTCGGCATTGGCCTGGGCGACGAGGGTGGCGGTGTAGGTCTTGCTCAGCGAACCGACTTCGAACAGCGTCTGGCGGGTCACCGGCTGCCCATCGGCCTTGCTGGCCACGCCGTAGGTGAAGTAGTGCTCCTTGCCATCGGCGATCACCGCCACGGCCATGCCAGCGATGTCGTGTTCGCGCATCAACGGCGCGATGATGCCATCGACCTGGGCCTGCAGGGAGGCAGCCAGGCTTGGGGTGGTAGCAGAGGCCAGGCCAAAGGCGAAGGCAAGGCTGCAGAAGCGGGCGGTGAACATGATGCGGGTCCTTTTCAACGTTCAGGAAAAATGGTTGCGGCGCAGGAATTCGCCAGGCGATTGGCCGAAGTGCTCACCGAAGGCGGCGATGAACGCCGACAGCGAGGCATAGCCGCAGGCCAGCGCCACGTCGGTGACGCGCTCGCCGCGCTCCAGGGCCGGAAAGGCGCTGAGCAGGCGTACGCGCTGGCGCCACAGGCGGAACGTCAGGCCCGTTTCGCGCAGAAAGCGCCGGCTCAGGGTCTTTTCCGACACGCCTAGGCGCACGGCCCATTCGGCCAGGCTGCGCGGGTCATCGGGGGTGGCCTGCAGGCGGCGGCATATCCGGCGCAATTGGCGATCATGGGGCAGGGGCAGCAGCAAGGGCTCTTCCCGGGCGCAGGCCAGGCGGTCGAGCAAGACCTGCACCATCCGCCCATCGGCGCCTTGTTCGTCGTAGGCTGCCGGCAATTGCGAAAACGCCTGGATCAGTTCGCCAAGCAGGGGCTCGACCGCCACTACCCGGCAGGCGGCGTCAGGCCAGGGCAGGGCGCTGGGCTCGATGTACAGGCTGCGAATACAGGTATCGGCCTCGCACGCCACCCGATGGGGAACCTGCGCGGCGATCCATACGGCCCGCTGGGGAGGCACCAGGTAGAGCCCTTGCGGTGTATACACGCGCAAGATTCCTTGACGAGCATGGGACAACTGGCCCCAAGGATGCTGGTGACGATAACCCAAGGCGATGTTGGGAAGGCTCTGTGCTTGCCCGAAAACCGGGCGTGGCAGGCGCTCGAGCTGATCGAGCCGGGGCTCGGGGTGTCCGTTCAGCGACACTGGTGGGGATTCCGGCGTTAGCGGTTGTGAAGGGCAGACCTTATCGTCAGCCTTTGCGTAATTACAAGACGGAAATTGAAATGAAGTACCTGCGAAGAGTCTTGGACAACTTTACCCTTGCTCTGCTGGCGGTGGTGTTGATCGCTACCTTGTTGCCGTGCTCGGGTGTCGGGGCCGTGGTGTTTGGCTGGCTGACCAACCTCGCCATCGGCCTGCTGTTCTTTCTGCATGGTGCCAAGCTGTCACGTGAGGCGGTCATTGCCGGTGCTGGCCACTGGCGGCTGCACCTGCTGGTGTTCGCCTGTACCTTCGTGATGTTTCCGCTGCTGGGCCTGGCGTTCAAGCCGCTGTTCGTGCCGCTGGTAGGCAACGAGCTGTACCTGGGGGTGCTGTACCTGTGCGCCCTGCCGGCCACGGTGCAATCGGCGATCGCCTTCACGTCGCTGGCCCGTGGCAACATCCCGGCGGCGATCTGCAGCGCGGCGGCCTCGAGCCTGCTGGGTATCTTCCTGACGCCTGTGCTGGTGATGCTGCTGTTGGGGGCCGAAGGCGAGACGGGCTCGGGGCTCGATGCGGTGCTCAAGATCACTTTGCAGCTGCTGGTGCCGTTCGTGGCAGGGCAGCTGGCTCGGCGCTGGATCGGCGCGTGGGTGCAACGTAATGCGCGCTGGCTGAAGATCGTCGACCAGGGGTCGATCCTGCTGGTGGTCTACACGGCATTCAGCGACGCCGTGGTGACGGGGCTGTGGCACACGGTGTCGCCGCAGCACCTGGCGGGATTGTTCGTCGTCTGTGGTGTGTTGTTGGCGGCGGTGTTGTTCGGCACGCGGTTGCTGGGGCGGGCGCTGGGGTTCAGCCTGGAGGACCGGATCACCATCCTATTCGCCGGCTCGAAGAAGAGCCTGGCGACAGGCGTACCCATGGCGCAAGTATTGTTCGTGGGTGGGGGCATCGGGGCGATGATCCTGCCGTTGATGTTGTTCCACCAGATCCAGTTGATGGTGTGTGCAGTGTTGGCGCAGAAGTACGCAGCGCGGGAGGTCGGAGGGGCTTCGGTGGTGTCTTGAAGGGGGGGCTGCTTGGCAGCCCTTTCGCGTCCGCTCCTACAGGACACCGCGTGCAACGAAGGCGTAGCCTTCCCAGCCGCTTCAGACAAAAAAAGCCCCGCGAGCCAATGGCAAGCGGGGCAAACGGTTGGGGGAGGATCCAACCAAAGGAGTCTCGAAAGGTCAGTGGGCGTTGGCTACCGTCTCCGGCTGCCAACCACCGCCCAGGGCCTTGTAGATCGCCACGATGCCCTGGTACAGCTCGACCTCGCCCTGCGCCTGCGCATCCTCGGCGCTCAGCCGCTCGCGCTCGGCATCGAGCAGCACAAGGTAATCCACCGTTCCTTCCCGGTAGCGAACCGACGCCAGGTCGGCCGCCTTGCGGCTCGCATCGCTCTGGCGCATCAAGGCCAACAGGCGTTGCTGGCGCTTGCCATAGTCGCTGAAGGCATTGGAGGACTCTTCCAGTGCCAGCAAGACCTGCTGCTCATAGTTGGCCAGGGCCCCTTCGGCATCGGCCTTGGCCCCGCGCAGGCGAGCCCGCACGCTGCCCAGGTCGAATGCCGCCCAGGTGATGCTCGGGCCCAGCGCCCAGGCATTGGCCGCCGACGAGCCGATCTGCGAACCGCGCGCTGCGGTAAAGCCCAGGAACCCACTCAGGCTCACCCGCGGGAACAGGTCGGCGGTGGCCACGCCCACATTCGCCGTGGCCGCCGCCAACTGGCGTTCGGCGCTGCGGATGTCCGGGCGCCGGCGCAGCAGCTCGCCCGGGTCGCCCACCGGCAAGGCCTTGGCGATGGCCGGCAACGCCTTGGGCGAGAGGTCGACACTCAATGCGTCCGGCCGCTGGCCAAGCAGGGTGGCGATACGGTTGCGCGCCCGCACCTGTTCGGCCTGCAACTGCGGCACCGTTGCCTCCACTGCGGCGAGGCGGGCATCGGCGCGTACCACGTCCAGCTCGTTGCCCACGCCGGCATCGCGCAAGGTCTCGGTGATGCTGCGCGATTCCTGCTGGGTCTTGAGGTTGGCCAGGGCGATCTTCTCGCGCAGTTGGGCACCGCGCAGTTGGCCATAGGCATCGACCAATTCTGCGATCAGGCTGACCTGCAATTGCTGCAGATCGGCCGCGGCGGCGGCCTCCTGCGCTTCGCTGGCCTCGATTTGCCGCTGGATCCGGCCGAACAGGTCCAGCTCCCAGGCCATGTCCAGGCCCAGGTCGTAGCGTTCGCTGTTGACCCGGCGCTCGGTCTGGCCTGGGATCTGGCCTTTGCCGATGTCGCTGCTGGCGCGGCTGGTGACCACCGGCAGCTGGTCGTTCTGCGCATCCTCGCGGATCGCCCGCGCCGACTTGAGGCGGGCGAAGGCCACGCGCAGGTCGCGGTTGCCGTCCAACGAGGCTTGCACCAGTTGGTTGAGCACCGGGTCGTCGAACTGCTTCCACCACACACTTTCGAAGCGGCTACGGTCGAAGGCCTTGGCCTGCATGTCGGCGTCCAGGTGCGCAGGCTCGGTGAGCGGTGCCTGGTAGTCCGGACCCACCGCACAGGCCGCCAGTGCCAGTGCCAGCAGGCTCGGGGTCAGAGGTTTGAGCAGGTTCATGCATGGCTCTCCAGCGAGGGCGCGCGCTCGGCCTTGCGGGCCTGGCGACGTTCGACGAAACGGCGGATCAGGAAGAAGAACACCGGGGTCAGGAACAGGCCGAACACCGTCACGCCGATCATCCCGCTGAACACCGCCACGCCCATGGCATGGCGCATCTCGGCACCGGCGCCGGAGGAGAACACCAGCGGCACCACACCCATGATGAAGGCGATCGAGGTCATCAGGATCGGCCGCAAGCGCAGGCGGCAAGCTTCCAGCACCGCGGCCAGCGGGTCGAGGCCCTCGGCCTGCTTGTCCTTGGCGAACTCGACGATGAGGATGGCGTTCTTGCACGCCAGGCCCACCAGTACGATCAAGCCGATCTGGGTGAAGATGTTGTTGTCACCCCCCGAGATGATCACACCGGTGATCGCCGAGAGCAGGGTCATCGGCACGATCAGGATCACTGCCAGCGGCAGGCTCCAGCTTTCGTACTGAGCCGCCAGCACCAGGAAGGCCAGCAGCACGCACAGCGGGAAGACGAACAGGGCGGTATTGCCTGCCAGGATCTGCTGGTAGGTCAGGTCGGTCCATTCGAAGGTCATGCCGTTGGGCAACTCCTGCTTGAGCAGTTTCTCCATGGCGGCTTCGGCCTGGCCGGAGCTATAGCCGGGCGCTGCGCCACCGTTGATCTCGGCAGTGATGAAGCCGTTGTAGTGCATCACCCGGTCTGGGCCGGAGGTGTCGCTGACCTTCAGGAAGGTCGCCAGCGGAATCATCTCGCCCAGTTTGTTGCGCACCTTCAGCTGGCCGATCTGTTCGGCGTCGAGGCGGAACTGCTGCTCGGCCTGGACGTTGACCTGGTAGGTACGGCCGAAGCGGTTGAAGTCGTTGGTGTACAACGAGCCCAGGTAGATCTGCAGCGTTTCGAAGATATCGTTGATGGCCACGCCGTGGGTCTTGGCCTTTTCCCGGTCGATGGCGGCATCGACCTGTGGCACGTTGACCTGATAGCTGGTGAACAGGCCTGCCAGCTCCGGCACGCCATGGCTCTTGGCGATGATGTTCTGGGTTTCCTTGTACAGCGCCTCGTAGCCCAGGTTGCCGCGGTCCTCGATCTGCAGGCGGAAACCGCCGATGGTGCCCAGGCCTTGTACTGGCGGTGGCGGGAAGATCGCGATATAGGCGTCCTGGATGTCGGCGAACTTGGCGTTGAGCGCGGCGGCGATGGCCGCGGCCGACTGGCTTGGGTCCTTGCGTTCGTCGAACGGCTTGAGCGGGGTGAACACGATGCCGCTGTTGGGGCTGTTGGTGAAGCCGTTGATCGACAGGCCCGGGAAGGCCACCGAATCGGCCACGCCCGGCTGCTCCAGGGCGATCTGGCTCATCTTCTTGATCACCGCCTCGGTGCGGTCCAGGCTCGCGGCGTCAGGCAACTGGGCGAAGGCCACCAGGTACTGCTTGTCCTGGGCCGGCACGAAACCGGTCGGGGTGGACGAGAAGCCCAAGTAAGTCAGGCCCATCAGCCCGGCATAGACGAACAGCGCGATGCCACTGGAGCGGATGACCCGACGTACGCCGCCGACGTAGCCATGGCTGGCGCGGTCGAAGAAGCGGTTGAACGGGGCGAACAGCCAACTGCCCAGCAGCTTTTCCAGCAGCAGCGAGAAACGGTCCTTGGGCGCATGGTGGTCCTTGAGCAATACCGCGGCCAGGGCCGGCGACAGGGTCAGCGAGTTGAACGCCGAGATCACGGTCGAGATGGCGATGGTCAAGGCGAACTGCTTGTAGAACTGCCCGGTCAACCCGGAGATGAACGCCGCAGGAACGAATACGGCGCACAGCACCAGGGCCGTGGCGATGATCGGCCCGGTCACTTCGCTCATGGCCTTTTGCGTCGCCTCCAGCGGCTTTAAGCCAAGGCCGATGTTGCGCTCGACGTTTTCCACCACGACGATGGCGTCGTCCACCACGATACCGATGGCCAGCACCAGGCCGAACAGCGACAGCGCATTGAGCGAGAAGCCGAACAGGTGCATCACTGCGAAGGTACCGATCAACGACACCGGCACCGCCATCAACGGGATGATCGAGGCGCGCCAGGTTTGCAGGAACAGGATCACCACCAGGACGACGAGCACCAGCGCCTCGAACAGGGTATGCACCACTGCTTCGATGGAGCCGCGCACGAACACCGTCGGGTCATAGACGATGCTGTAGTCCATGCCTTCGGGGAAGTCCTTCTTCAGCTCGGCCATCTTTGCCCGTACTTCATCGGAGATTTCGATGGCATTGGAGCCTGGGCGCTGGAAGATCGGGATCGCCACGGCCGGCTGGTTGTTGAGCAGCGAACGCAGGGCGTACTGGCTCGAACCCAGTTCCACCCGGGCGATGTCCTTCAAGCGGGTGATCTCGCCGTTGTCGCCGGCGCGGATGATGATGTTCTCGAACTCTTCCTCGTTGACCAGGCGGCCCTGGGTGTTGATCGACAGCTGGAAGCTGGTCGAGCCCGGGGCGGGCGGTGCGCCCAGCTGGCCGGCGGCGACCTGGCGGTTCTGTTCGCGGATGGCCGCCACCACGTCGCTGGCGGTCAGGTTGCGTGAGGCGGTCTTGTTCGGGTCCAGCCACACCCGCAGGGAGTAGTCGCCCATGCCGAACAGCTGCACATCGCCTACGCCGCCCAGGCGTGCCAGTTCATCCTTGATGTTGAGGATCGCGTAGTTGGAGAGGTAGAGCATGTCGTAGCGGTTGTCCGGCGAGGTCAGGTGCACGACCATGGTCAGGTCGGGCGAAGCCTTGTCGACGGTGATACCGATACGCGTCACTTCCTCCGGCAGCTTGGGCTGGGTACGGGTGACGCGGTTTTGCACCTGCACCTGGGCGTTGTCGAGGTCGGTACCCAGGGCGAAGGTGATGGTCAGGGTCAGCTTGCCGTCGGCGGTCGACTGCGAGGACATGTACAGCATGTTCTCGACGCCGGTGATGGCCTGCTCAAGGGGCGCGGCCACGGTTTCGCCGATCACCTTGGGGTTGGCGCCAGGGAAGTTGGCGCGCACCACCACGGTGGGCGGTACCACTTCGGGGTATTCGCTGATCGGCAGCTGGAACAGTGCGATGGAGCCTGCAATCAGCAACACGAGCGACAGCACGGCGGCGAAAATCGGCCGTGTGATGAAGAATTTGGAGAAGTTCATCGGCATCGATCCTTAACCGCGAGGTGCCTGGGCACTAGCGACTTTGTCGTTGGAACCGGCCACTGTCGGGGTCGGGTTGCTGGCCTCCAGGGCCTGGCGCTGGCGAGCCAGAGTGGCGAGGGTTTCCTCGCTGGCCATCGGGGTTTCCTCGGGCGTTACCGCAGAACCAGGGCGTACGCGTTGCAGGCCCTTGACCACGATGCGGTCATCCTTGCTCAGGCCGCTGCGCACGATGCGCAGTCCTTCCAGTTTGGGTCCCAGCTCCACGGCGCGGTAGGCGGCCTTGTTGTCTTTGTCCATGACCAGCACGAACTTCTTGCCAAGGTCGGTCCCCACGGCTTCGTCGTTGATCAGCACCGCGTCGTATTTGGCGCTGCCGACCAGTTTCAGGCGGGCGTACAGGCCTGGGGTGAAGCGGCCGTCACGGTTGTCGAACACGGCGCGGCCACGGATGGTGCCGGTGCGCGGGTTGACCTGGTTGTCGACGAAGTTCATCTGGCCCAGGTGTGGGTTGCCGGTTTCGTTGGTCAGGCCCAGGTACACCGGGGTGCTCTGGCCGCGCTGGCCTTCGCGGGCCAGCTGGGTGTACTTGAGGTACACGCGCTCGTCGGCGTCGAAGTAGGCGTACACCTTGTCAGTGGACACCACCGAGGTCAGCGGGGTGACATCGGCGGTGACGATGTTGCCGGCGGTGAACTGGGCACGGCTGACACGGCCGCTGATCGGCGCGGTCACCCGGGTGAAGCTCAAGTTCAGGCGGGCCAGGTCGAGCTGGGCCTGGATCGCATCGACCCCGGCACGGGCTTCGGCAGCGGCGCTGCTGCGCGATTCAGCCAGCTCGGCGGAGATGGCGTTGCTGTCGCGCAGACGCTCGCCGCGGCGCGCTTCGTTGGCGCTGCGGATGGCAGTGGCCTTGGCTTGTTGCAGTTGGGCCTCCAGACGACGGACCTCGGCCTGGAACGGGCGAGGGTCGATCTGGAATAGCAGGTCGCCTTTGTTGACCTGGGCGCCCTCGGTGAAAGCCACCCGGTCGATCTGGCCCGACACGCGCGGGCGCACCTCGACGGTTTCCGGGGCTTCCAGGCGACCTGTGAATTCGTCCCATTCGTTGATCGGCTGCTCGATCACCTTGGCTACGCTGACCTTGGGTGCGGCGGGCGCCTGCACGGCTTCCGGGGTTCGTCCACAAGCGGCGATCACCATCACTGCCAAGGCAGCGAGCGGAAAGCGCAAGGGTTTGAATGATTGTTCCATGGAGAACTCCGCCAATAATTGGATAGTGGGCGGATTCTGCGAGTCTTGCGCGCGGGGAACGAATCGAATGGGGCGAAGGTTATTATCAAGCGGAATGATATGTCGGGCTGCGTCATCGATGGGAACGCATGATGCCTGCGATTCCTTTGTAGAAGCGGGCTCGCCCCGCGATCAAGGGCGAAGCCCTTGCCTTGCAGCCTCGTTACCGGAGTCGGTCAATCGCGGGACAAGCCCCCCGCAGGTAGGGCAGGGTCCCGTAAATATCTAGCCCTGGGCAAACCGGGCCAGTCGCTCGCCATCGAGCCGGTAGCGAATCCACTCATCCTGAGGCTCGGCCCCCAGGGACTCATAGAAGCCGATCGCCGGCTCGTTCCAGTCCAGCACGCTCCATTCCAGGCGACCGCAACCCTTGGCCACGGCCTCGCGGGCGATGTGGCGCAGCAGTTGGCGGCCAGCACCATCGCCGCGTTGCTCCGGGGTGATGTACAGGTCCTCCAGGTAGATACCGTTGCGGCCCAGCCAGGTGGAATAGCTGTAGAAATACACGGCAAAGCCGATCGCCTGGCCATCGCGTTCGCAGATCAGGCTGTGCACCGTGCTGCCTTCATCGAACAGGCTGTGCTCGATGTCGCCCTGGCTCGCCACCACTTCGTGGCGGGCGCGCTCGTAGTCGGCGAGCTCGGTGATGAATGCAAGGATCTGCGCAGCGTCGGCGCGTACGGCGGGGCGAATGGTCAGGCTCATGTTTCGGGCTTCCTTGAAGGTGCAGGGCAGGGCATTTCAAACCGATACAGTCATGTGTATCGGTGCAATTTAACTTAACTGTACGGGTTGCAGCGAAAATCGCTCGGCTAGTGTGACAACACAACAACCCCTTGTGGAAGCCCGCCATGCTTGGATCCATCGATCTGCTCACCGCCTTCGTGCTCTTCGCCTTCGTGTCCTCGATCACGCCGGGGCCGAACAACACCATGCTGCTCGCCTCGGGGGTCAACTTCGGCGTGCGCCGTTCCATTCCCCACGCCCTGGGCATCAGCATCGGTTTCATGGTGATGGTGCTGGCGGTGGGCTTCGGCCTGGGCGAGCTGTTCAAGGCCTGGCCGCCGCTGTACACCATCCTGCGCTATGTCGGCGCGGCCTACTTGTTGTACCTGGCGTGGAAGATCGCCACTTCCGGCCCGATGTCCGGTGATGCCAAGGGCGCGGGCAAACCCTTGGGGTTCTGGGGCGCGGCGGCATTTCAGTGGGTCAACCCCAAGGCCTGGGTGATGGCGGTGGGGGCAATCACCACCTACACGCCGGCCCAGGGCTATGTGCTCAACGTGATCGTCATCGCCGCCTTGTTCGCCCTGGTCAACCTGCCCAGCGTCGGAATCTGGGTGATGTTCGGCAGTGCATTGCGCAACTTCCTGCAGAACCCTCGCTGGCTGATGCTGTTCAATGTCCTGATGGCCCTGTTGCTGGTGATTTCGTTGTACCCGCTGCTGTTTGTAGAATCGACGTTTTCCTAGACCAACGAGTACAGCAAAGCGATGCAGTTGATTCCCTGGTCCCATGAAAGCTCCGAAGGTTTCACCCTGCGTGGCTGGCGGTCACCGGCCAGCGGGCGGCCGTTGCTGCATTTCCTGCATGGCAACGGGTTCTGCAGTCTGGCCTATCAGCCCATGCTAATGACGCTGGGCGAGCACTTCGACCTGTGGCTCAGTGATGTGCAAGGCCATGGCGACAGCGACCATGGCGGGGCGTTCCGGGGCTGGAACCGCAGCGCCGCCCTGGCCGTCGAGGCCTTCGAGGCCGGGCGTGGCGAGTATGGGGACGTGCCGCGCGTTGCGGTGGGCCACAGCTTTGGCGGTGTACTGACCGGGTTGATCCTGGCCAGCGAGCCGCACCTGTTCAGCCGCGCCGTGCTGCTTGACCCGGTGTTGTTCAGCCGGCGCATGCTCGGCGTGATGGGCGTGGCTGCATTGGTCGGGTTGCACCGTCGTCACACCTTGGCACGCAAGGCCGCGACCCGGCGAAGCCATTGGCCCGACCGCGAGGCGGTAACGGCATCGCTGCATGGCCGGGGTATTTTCAAGGGTTGGAGCGAGGCAGCATTGCAGGCCTATGTGGAGCATGCCGTGGGCGAGTGTGGCGAAGGCGTGGTGCTCAAGTGTCGGCCCAGCCGGGAGGCGGAAATCTTCAGCTCGTTCCCTGAGCGGATGTGGGCGCACCTTCTGCAGATCAAGGTGCCGACATCCATTCTGTATGGCGAGCGCACCTATCCGTTCGTTCCCCATTCGGTACAGCGGCTGGCGGCGCTCAATCCCCATGTGAGCGCTCGGCAGGTGCCCGGCGGGCACTGTTTCATGCAGGAGGACCCAGCGGGCGCGGCAGAGCAGGTGGCGACCTGGCTGCTCGCCCGTTGACGGGTTTGCATGGGCTATGGGGCTTGCGCAGGCTAGGCCACGTCAGGCCACATCGACCAGGACGATCTCGCTGTCCTCGACGGCCGTCACCTGCAACACCTGCTCCTGCTCGATGGCCACACCGTCTTGGGCTTTGGCCCGCAGGCCGTTGACCTCCACCAGCCCCTTGGCCGGCACCAGGTAACCGCGGCGCCCCGCGTCGAAGCGATATTCGGCGCTTTCTCCGGCACGCAGGGTCGCCGCTACCAGGCGTGCATCGGTGCGGATGTGCAGGCTGTCTTCATCGCCGGGCCGGCCGCTGGCCAGGGTCACGAAACCTTCGCCGCGCTCCCCCTTGGGGAAGGGCCGGGTACCCCAGGACGGCGCTTCGCCGACCCGCTCAGGCATGATCCAGATCTGGAAGATCCGCGTGTCGACCTTCTCCTGGTTGTATTCGCTGTGCACGATGCCAGTACCCGCGCTCATTACCTGGACGTCGCCCGCCTCGGTACGGCCTTTGTTGCCTAGGCTGTCCTGGTGGGTGATCGCGCCTTCACGCACATAGGTGATGATTTCCATGTCCCGGTGCGGGTGCGGCGGGAAACCACCGCCAGCGGCGATCAGGTCGTCGTTCCAGACGCGCAGGTTGCCCCAGCTCATGCGCGCCGGGTCGTAGTACTCGGCGAACGAGAAGTGATGGTGGGCATCGAGCCAGCCGTGGTTGGCATGGCCCAGGCTTTCGAACGGTCGCAGTTGCAGCATGGTCGTGCTCCTTGAATCGGTTGATGGGGCCATGATGCGTCAAAAAAAGATCGAAAATAAGCGTAAATATCGGCTTGTTTTGATTTGTTAATTAGATAGCTTTTCTTTGGGTAAAACCTGCGATTCATCGCCTAATTCCATGATCTGAAAGCATTCGCTGGCGATTTTTCGCAGATGGGGTGAACATGCCCGCTGATTCGATTCTCAATGGAGTGACCGTGCCTCACGAGCATCCCCAAGCCCCTGCGGACCTGGCGCCGCCGGCCCAACTGCCCTGGTTTCGCCGCTTGGCCGCCCGCCTGTTGGGCCGGGGCCTGACCCGCCTGCAAGCGCAGCACCGCGACTCCTGGTTCCTCGGTCACGCAACCGGCCAGCGCAGTGGCCATGCCGATGGTATGCGCGAAGGCTACGAGCGTGGCCGGGTCGAGGGCTACGAAGCCGGGCGCCAGGTGCTGGTGATCCGCGACGTTCGCCCTGACGCCGCCGGGGTCCCCGGCCAGGACGACAAGCTGTTCGACGACTGGCGCCTGCCGTTGACCGCCGAATTGAAAAAGCGCTTCAAGGCCGACGTGGCCCAGCGCTTGCCTGCCCAGGCCCAACCCAGCGCCGCGCAGTGGAAGTTGATCTTCAGCGATACCCCGTCCACTTGCGTGGTGGCCGGCGCGGGTGCGGGGAAGTCGACCTCGCTGGTGCTGCGCATCCTGCTGTTGCGCCATTACCTAGGCTACGAGCTCGATGCCATGACGGTGGTGACCTTCACCCGCGAATCGCGCAAGGACTTCATCAAGCGCCTGGTGCAGGTGTTCGCGCTCTGGCAGCTCGACCTGCAGCCCGCCCAGGCCCGCGAACTGGTGCGTACCTTTCATTCGCGCATCCTGCCGCTGGTGCGCAGCCTGCCGGGCTTCGGCCAGTTGCGCGCCTTCGAGACCCTGGGCCAGGAACTGCCGGCCGGTGGCGAGGCCAATGCCGAGGGCAACCCGTTCGACCTGCGTCTGAACGATGCCCAGCGCCAGCAGTTGAACCTGTGCTATCGCGACCTGCTGCAAGGCAACCCACGCTTCGCCGAGCTGATCGGTGCTTTGCGGCGCGAAGCCCTGCAGCTCAAGCCCCTGGACCCGGACCACCCCGATGTGCAGAAGCGTGTGCAGGTGACCCAGCTGGCGGCCCAGCGCGACGAAGAACTGTGCGATGTGATCGAGGACCTGTGGTTCGCCGCCGGCGCCTGGCCGATCAAGGGCATCGAGCCGTGCCGCGATACTGTGCAGATCCGGGGCAGCCGCTTCCATGTGCATGGCCGCCTTGCAGGGCTGGATGCCTGGGTGGTGCTGGGCTTCGACCCGTCCGAAAGCGCCCAGTACCAACGCCCGGGCGCCAAGCTCGGGGTACGCGCGGAATGGGCGGTCAAGCGCACCCTGTTTCAAGCTTTCTGCGACAAACCTTTGATATGGCTGGAAAACTACTCGGCGGCGAAGCGGCTTGCCGCTACCTTGGCTGGCGATGCTGTCGCCGGGCCGGGCTTCGAATACAAGGTCAAGGGTGAGCTGGCGCCGGCGCCGTTGCTCGATGCATTCGTCAGTGCCGCCAGCTTCATCGAGAATCTTGGCCTGGAGGTGAACAGCGCCGTGGCCGCCATGAGCTTCCCGCCGGATGACAGCGATGCGTTGTTCTTCGAAGCCTTGGCGCTGTACTGGAAAGCCTTCGAAGCGCACCTGCTGGCCCAGTCACCACCGGTCATGACCTACAACCGCATGTTCGCTCTGTTCGGCGAAAACAACCCGGAAAACCTGCGCCTTTTGCCCGACCCACTGCTGCGCCCGCTGGCGCACTTGATGATCGACGAGTTCCAGGACGTCTCCCCGCAGATCGTCAGCTGGTTGCGCGCGAGCCTGGCCGAGATCCGCAGGCGTGGCCCGGCCATGCATACCGGGCGCAACGCCGGGCACAGTTCACTGCTGTGTGTGGGCGACGACTGGCAGTCGATCTACGGTTGGCGGGGCAGTTCGCCGAAGTACTTCATGACGTTCACCCAGGCCTTCCCGTCGCCGGCCAATACCCGCGTGATGTTGGTGGAAAACTACCGTAGCCAGCAGCACATCATCGATGCCGCCGAGCACCTGGTCAAAGGTGCTCCGGCCATTGCCGGCAAGAAGGCCAAGGCCAGTGGGGCTGCTGCCGACCTTCCCCTATCGCCGGTGAAGGTATTCGAGCGTGACGAGGCCGCCCTGGCGCAAACCTTGATGGAGCATTACCAGCGCGGGGAAACGGTAATGATGCTGTTCCGTAAAAGTGCCGATAAGGCACTGATCGATCAGCACCTTTCGTCTTTGTACAAGGCAGATTCCAGCCTGCCGCCCGAACAGCGCCGGCTGCGCCAGCTGACCTACCACAGCGCCAAGGGGTTGCAGGCCGACGCGGTGTTCATGCTCGGTGATTGCCAATACTTGACCCGTTCGCCCTACAAGAACCAGGTCTACCGCCTCGCAGGCCTGGGGCGAGCAGGTGACGCCCAGCCCTTCGACACGGCGCAAAAGGAAGAAGTGCAGCGCCTTGCGTACGTGGCGGTGACCCGGGCGATCAGGCACTGCTATTGGCATGTCGAGCCGGCCAATGGCGAAGGTGCCGGGCTGGCCAGGGCCTCTGCCCAGGTGGCAGGCCGGCAGGCCTTCTTCGAAGACCTGCGCGGCCGCTAGCCGGTCAGGCGGCCTGTTGCTGCACCCGCTGGGTAAGGCTCAGCAACAGGCCTTTTTCAGTCTCCTGTTGCTGGTCTCGGAGGCTTTGATATGCCTGGCACGCCAGGGCCTTGAGCTGCTCGTGTTCGGCGCCTTGGTAAACGCTTTGCAAATGCTCCTGGTAGCGCTGCCCCAGGTCCAGGGCGCGGCTGTATGCAATGAACGTCTTCAGGGTCAGCCCGGTTACCGGAAACGGGTCCGTGCGTGAGCGCTGAAGCCGGCTTAGGCGACCCGGCTCGACATCATCATGGAAATTGTGCAGCGCTGCCTCCAGCAAGCTTCTGAGTTGTGGCTCGCCCTTCGGGATTACCTGGTACGGCTCGGTCGGCCGGGTGGTAGCAGGTTGCAGCGTCGGGCCTGGTTGCTCCAGTTCGAACGGCTGGTAGACATATTGCGCCTTGTCTACCACGACATCGCTACCCAACAGCGGGCGGCAGAACTCGGTGATGCCCTTGAGGCCGGCGAGCGCCTGCTGCAAGGCCCGTCGGCTACGGTCGCGCACATCGATGGCACGGTCTATGGCGCGTTGATCGGTATCGTCCGCCTCGGCGTACCACGCATAGGGCTTGCCTCGTTCGTCGAGGTAATCCTTGCGCAGGCGCTGCACCACCTGACGGGCGTGGTCTGGATGCAACTCCTTGCTCCAGGCTGGCAACGTGCGTTCGATCTGCCTTTGATGAAAGGGAGGGAGAGGGGGCATGGTTCGCGCTCCTGCATGAGTGAAGCGCTAATCTGGCGCCATTGAACGCCCGGCTAGGTTGTAGCCGGTTAACGCCATGGGTCGGTGTCGCACACGTTGCCGTCGGTGACGGGGCAGCGTGCTGCGGCCCGCTGGGCCAAGGTAGGCTACCGGCCTGTGCCCTGGCGCCAGGCCATAGCCAAGGGAGAGAGTTCATGCGTTCGCAGTGCAGTCCCAAGGATCACCTGCTAGACCTCGATGGCGTCGAGATTGCCGTGCGTTGCTGGGGCCCGGAAGATGGCATTCCGGTGCTCGCATTGCACGGCTGGCTGGATAACGCCGCTTCATTCGACCGATTGGCCCCTCTGCTCGACGGGTGCTTCGTGATCGCCCCGGACCTTGCCGGCCACGGCCGTTCTGACCACCGCCGTGACGACAGCGGCTATTACCTGTGGGAGCACGCCGAAGACATGCTGGCCGTGGTCGAAAGCCTTGGCCTTGGGCATTTTCATGTCTTGGCCCATGGCATGGGTACCGGCATCGCTTCTCTGCTGGCGGCACTGACCAGCAGCATCGCCAGCATGATCTTCCTCGATGGCATGGGCGCGCCGTTCACGGTCGCCGAGGACGATCGCGTGTCACACCTGGCCCGGGCCTATCGCCTCAAGCGCCTGGTCCGGCGGAGCCGTTTGCAAGGCTTCGCCGAGCCTGGTGGTTGCCAGTTCGACGACCTCGATACCGCGCTCACGCAGCGGCGCAACCGGCTCGATGGCCATTTGTCCGCCGATGCCGCACGGCTGTTGGCCCAGCGCGACCTGTTGCAGGTGGGCGAGGGCTATTGCTGGCGCCACGACCCTCGCCTGGTGCTGCCCGAACCCATGCCCTTGACCGAGCGCGAAGCCTGCGACCTGCTCAGGCAGATCGCCTGCCCGCTGTACCTGATGCTCGGGCGCCAAGGCGCCTTCGCCGGGGATGGCTTCGAGCCGCGGCAAGGGGCCCTGCCTGGCCAAGCCCGGGTCACCTGGCACCCGGGGGGCCATCATTTCCACCTGGAAGGCCCTGACCGCACCTTGGTCGACCTGATCCTGCGGGTGCTGGCCACCCATGACCATGGCCAGTTGCAGCGCCTGGTCAACGAGTAGCCAAGCGAAACGGGGGCTGTCGGCGCACCTGGGGATGGGTTATGTTGCCCACGTACCTTTTCTTTGGTCGCCCGAAGGAGCTGCGGCATGCCACCGTTCGTGATCCAGCACATCGATCATATTGTTCTGCGAGTCCAAGACCTGGACCGCAGCATCGCCTTCTACCGCGACCTGCTCGGTTGCCAGGTGAGCCGAACGCGGGCAGACCTGGGCATGGTGCATCTGGCGGCGGGCACGGCCATGATCGACCTGGTGAGCCTCGATGGGCCGCTAGGGCGTCCGGGCGGCCCGGCACCGAGCGGGCAGGGGCATAACCTGCATCATTTCTGCCTGCGTATCGAACCCTTCGACGAGCACGCCTTGGTCGGCTACCTACAAGCGGCGGGCGTCACCGTGGAGCCTGCGGAGAAACGCTACGGGGCCGAGGGGGAGGGACCTTCGCTTTACTGCTTCGATCCCGATGGAAACCAGGTCGAGCTCAAGGGGCCGGTATCCTGAGAATTTGTCCTGCGATAAGGGCAACGGTGATATCGGGCCCGGCCAATCGCGGGCAAGTCGGACCGCCGCATCGCTGTTCCAACAAGAATCTGCCATTGGCAAAAGTTTGCGTGATTCTGTAGGAACGGGCTTGTCCCGCGGTGGCTGCATGGCCCCGATGGAATGTCCCAAATATAACCGACCGGCCTTTGCCTTCTTTTGCCCTAGAGCAAAAGTAGGTCGCCGTAAAGGCGAAAAGGTGAGTGAGCGCCGCCATGGCGAATGGATATTTCGCTATTTCAATGCAGTCGATAAAT
>NZ_JADLJL010000045.1 GCF_015680235.1 Pseudomonas guariconensis | reverse complement strand
AGCCGGCTCCCACACGTGCGAGTCTGCACCGGGGCGGGTGGGAGCCGGCTTGCCGGCGATTGGGCCTGTTGGTTCAGCCGCGGTGACGGCCGCGGAAGTAATTGATCAGGCCTTGGGTGGAGCCGTCTTCAGCGTTGTCTTCCAGGCTACCGACCAGGCGCTGGTACACGCCCTTGCCCAGTTCCTTGCCCAGCTCCACGCCCCATTGGTCGAAGGCGTTGATGCCCCAGACGACGCTCTGCACGAACACCTTGTGCTCATACATGGCCACCAGCGCTCCGAGGCGACGTGGGCTGATGCGCTCGACCACCAAGGTGTTGCTCGGGCGGTTGCCCGGGATCACCTTGTGCGGTGCGAGCTTCTCGATGTCCGCCTCGTTCAGGCCCTTGGCCCGCAGTTCGGCCTCGGCTTCCTCGCGGGTCTTGCCGAGCATCAGTGCCTGGCTTTGCGACAGGCAGTTGGCGTACAGCCATTGGTGGTGGTCGGCCACCGGGTTGAAGCTCACCACCGGCACGATGAAGTCCGCCGGAATCAGCTGGGTGCCTTGGTGTAGCAACTGGTGGTAGGCATGCTGGCCGTTGCAGCCGACACCGCCCCAGATCACCGGGCCGGTTTCGGTCTTCACTGGGGTGCCGTCCTGCAGCACGCTCTTGCCGTTGGATTCCATGTCCAACTGCTGCAAGTGCTTGGTGATGTTGCGCAGGTAGTGGTCGTACGGCAGGATCGCATGGCTCTGGGCGCCCCAGAAGTTGCCGTACCACACGCCCAGCAAGGCCAGTAGCACCGGCATGTTCTTCTCGAACGGAGTGTTCTGGAAGTGCTGGTCCATGGTGTAGGCACCGGACAGCAGCTCCTTGAAGTTGGCGGTGCCGATGGCCAGGGCGATCGGCAGGCCGATGGCCGACCACAGCGAGTAGCGCCCACCCACCCAGTCCCACATGGGGAAGATGTTCTCTTCGCGGATACCGAAGGCCACGGCGGCGGTCTTGTTGCTCGACACGGCGATGAAGTGGCGGTAGAGCTCGGCCTCGGAGCCGCCCTGAGCCAGGTACCAGGTGCGCGCGGCAGTGGCGTTCTTCAGGGTTTCGAGGGTGTTGAACGACTTCGACGAGACGATGAACAGCGTGGTCTCGGCGCGCAGGTTGGCCGACAGCTCGTGGAATTCGCTGCCGTCGATGTTCGCCAGGTAGTGGCAGCGCACGCCGCGCTGGGCATAGGGCAGCAGGGCTTCGGACACCAGCTCGGGGCCGAGGAACGAGCCGCCGATGCCGATGTTCACCACGTCGGTGATCGGCTTTTCGCTGTAGCCACGCCACAGGCCGTCATGGATGCGCCCCACCAGCTCGGTGATCTGATTGAGCACCTTGTGCACTTCGGGCATCACGTTGACGCCATTCACGCTCAGCTTGTCGCCCACCGGGCGGCGCAGGGCGGTATGCAGTACCGGGCGGCCTTCGGAGGCGTTGATGATCTCGCCGCTGAACATCGATTTGATCGCGTCCGCCAGGCCCACTTCATTGGCCAGGTTCACCAGCAGATCGCGGGTCTGCTCGGTGATCAGATTCTTCGAGTAGTCGAGGAACAGGCCGCAGCTGCTGAGGGAAAACTGGTCGAAGCGCTTGGGGTCGGCTGCGAAGGCTTCGCGCATGCTGAAACCTTGCATGGCGTCGCGGTGTTGCTGGAGCGCCTGCCAGGCGGGCAGCGCCGTCACATCGTGGGGAGTACGGTAATACGCCATTGCGGATGCTTTCCTTGGTGCGTGGTCTGGCCTTGGACATCAGGCCGTGGCTGCCAGTTGCAGGCCGGCCATCATTATAGGCATTGGCGGCGCGGGGGGAATGGGGAGCGGGGCGACGTGCGCCCCTTTTGAATTTCACTGAAAGCGCTTCGGACTACGCATCAAGCGGTCTTTTCGTCCAGGTGCACGTACAGGTTGTCGATCAACCGTGTCGTGCCCATGTACGCGGCGGCCAGCACCACCACATCGCGGTCATCGACCATCGCTGGGCGCAAGGTCAGGGCGTGGCGTACTTCCAGGTAGTCCGGGCGGAACCCTGCAGCCACCAGCTGAGCCTGGCCGTCGGCGATCAATGCGGGGAAATCACGCTGGCCCTTGCGAATGGCCTCGGCCATGGCGCTCAAGGTGCGGTACAGCGCAGGCGCGGCGGCACGCTGCTCCGGGCTCAGGTAACCATTGCGCGACGACAGCGCCAGGCCGTCTTCGGCACGCACGGTAGGCTCGCCGATGATCTGGATCGGCATGTTCAGGTCACGCACCATGGCGCGGATCACCGCCAGTTGCTGGTAGTCCTTTTCGCCGAACACGGCGAGGTCCGGTTGGACCATGTTGAACAACTTGCTGACCACCGTAGCCACGCCTTCGAAGTGCCCGGGACGGCTGGCGCCGCACAGGCCTTCGGACAGTTGCGGCACGCTGACGCGGGTCTGTACCGCCATGCCGTCGGGGTACATTTCTTCCACTCCCGGGGCGAACAGCAAGTGGCAGCCGGCCTGGAGCAGGCGCTCCTGGTCGGCGGCCAGGGTGCGCGGGTATTTATCCAGGTCTTCGCCGGCACCGAACTGCAGCGGGTTGACGAAGATACTGGCGACCACGAAATCGGCGCGCTGGGCCGCCTTGGTCACCAGCGCGGCATGGCCGCTGTGCAGGTTGCCCATGGTCGGCACGAAGCCGATCCGCTTGCCTTCGCCGCGGGCACGCGCCACGGCGGCGCGCAGTTCTCGGACGGTCTTGACTGTATTCATGCGCTGAACCCGTGTTCGCTGCCTGGGAAACTGACATCCTTGACCGCAGTGACGTAAGCGGCAAGGGCACCGTGGATGTCCGGCTGGCCGATCATGAAGTTCTTCACGAACTTCGGCACGCGGCCGCTCAGGGAAAGGCCGAGCATGTCGTGCAAGACCAGCACCTGCCCGTCGGTGGCGCTGCCAGCGCCGATGCCGATGACCGGGATGCTCACCGCTTGGGTGATTTCCGCTGCCAGTTCGCTGGGCACGCATTCGAGCAGCAGCATGGCCGCGCCGGCCTGTTCCAGGGCGATGGCGTCGGCGCGCATCTGCCGCGCCTGGGCTTCCTGGCGGCCCTGGACCTTGTAGCCCCCAAGGACATTGACCGACTGTGGCGTCAGGCCCATGTGCGCGCACACCGGCACGCCGCGCTCGGCCAGCATGCGGATGGTCTCGGCCAGCCAGGCGGCGCCCTCGAGCTTGATCATATGGGCGCCGGCCTGCATCAGGGTGGCGCAGTTGGCGAAGGCCTGTTCGGGCGTGGCATGGGCCATGAAGGGCAGGTCGGCGAGGATCAGCGCGCCGCTGTTGCCGCGCTTCACGCAGGCGGTGTGGTAGGCCATCTCGGCGGTCGTCACCGGCAGGGTGCTGTCATGGCCCTGCAGGACCATGCCCAGGGAGTCACCCACCAACAGTATTTCCACGCCGGCCTCGCTGGCGGCCTTGGCGAAGGTCGCGTCGTAGCAGGTCAGCATGGCGATTTTCTCACCCTTGGCCTTGAGGCCGTGCAGGGTGGTCAGGGTTACTTCAGGCATGTAGGAAATCCTCGTTCAGGCGCTGTGAAAAACGACTGCGTACAACGCGTGTAATCATCTTTCGGAGCGGCACATCATCGCGCGTGATGTTTGGGCACAGGTCCGTCCGAGCCTAAATCGGTCAATGAGGCGGCACTTTGGTGCCACGGGACGCCTATAGTCGTGAGCGAGGGGGGGGAAGTCAATCACCCTGTTACCGCATTGTTACGATCAGGGTGTTACTGGCGTTACCGTTGGCAGGAACGCCCGATTTACAGGCGTTCCAGGCCCACGAAGGGGCAGGCCTCGAGTAGTTGCGCCAGGCTGCGGCCGTCGGCAAGGCGGAAGTCGGCGGGCACCAGTTCGGCCAAAGGGTAGAGCACGAACGGGCGGGCCTGCATGTGATAGTGCGGCACTTTCAGGCGCGGCACGTCGATCACTGCTTCGCCGAACAACAGGATGTCCAGGTCGAGGGTGCGCGGGCCCCAGCGCTCCTTGCGCACCCGGCCCTGGTCGTTCTCGATGCCTTGCAGGGCATCGAGCAGGTCCAATGGCGCGAGGCCGGTGTCGAGGGCCGCTACTGCATTGGTGTAACGCGGCTGGCCAGGCAGCAGCGAATCGCTGGTGTACAGAGCCGAGGCCGCGGCCAGGCGGGTATCGGCGATCTGGTCCAGCGCCTGCAGGGCGCTGCGCAACTGTTCGGTGGGGGCGTCCAGGTTGCTACCCAGGCCGATATAGGCGCGCACCGTCATGCTCAGTCCCAGGCTTCGTCGTTGCTGCGCTTGCGTTTGCTGCCACTGCGCTTGCGCTTGCGTGGTGCGGCGCCGGAGGCGTCGTCACGGCTGCCCAGTTCGCGGATCATGTCGCGCCGCTCGCTGTCGTTGGCGTCCTGGTAGTCGGTCCACCATTGGCCCAGTTCATCGGTTTCCTCGCCAGCGCTTTCGCGAAGCAGCAGGAAGTCGTAGCCGGCGCGGAAGCGCGGGTTATCGAGCATCAGATCGGCACGCTTGCCGCTGCGGCGCGGCAGGCGTTCCTGCATGTCCCAGATCTCGCGGATCGGCAAGGTGAAGCGCTTGGGAATGGCGATGCGCTGGCATTGCTCGGCGATCAGGTCGTGGGCTGCACCGTTCATGGCCGGAATCGGCGGCACGCCTTGGCTTTGCAGGTACAGCGCGCGACCTGGCAGTGCTGGCCAGAGCAGGGCGGCGAACAGGAACGCCGGGGTGACCGGCTTGCCCTGCTTGACGCGCAGGTCGGTATTGGCCAGGGCCTGGCTGATCAGGGTATGGGTGTAGGTCGGGCGCTCTTCCAGCGCATGGGCACTGGCCGGGAACAGCGGGTCGAACAGTTGCAGGTCGACCAGC
Source organism: Pseudomonas guariconensis (assembly GCF_015680235.1). GTDB lineage: Bacteria > Pseudomonadota > Gammaproteobacteria > Pseudomonadales > Pseudomonadaceae > Aquipseudomonas > Aquipseudomonas guariconensis_A. Next base: position 26,584 of record NZ_JADLJL010000045.1, on the reverse strand, counting down.
ATCTCGAAGGTGATGGCGCCTTGGCCGGACAGGAACAGCTTGAGGCTTTCCTCGAACAGGCGTGCGGGCGGGATTTCGCGCAGCAGCGGCGCCAGCTCGCGAATTGGCTGCACGGTGTGCTTTTCGATGCCGAAGTCGAGCTTGGCGGCGAAACGCACGGCGCGCAGCATGCGCACGGGGTCTTCCTGGTAGCGCTGGGTCGGGTCGCCGATCAGGCGCAGCAGGCGATTGCGGATGTCATGCACGCCATTGGCGTAGTCGAGGATGCGCTCGCTGACCGGGTCGTAGTACAGGGCGTTGATGGTGAAGTCACGGCGCTGTGCGTCGTCCTCCAGCGTGCCGTACACGTTGTCGCGCAGAATTCGCCCGCTGGCGTTGTGCGACGAACGGTGGCTGTCGCCCTGGTCTTCTTCGGAATGGTGGGCACGGAAGGTCGCGACTTCGATGATCTCGCGGCCGAAATGCACATGGACCAGCTTGAAGCGCCGGCCGATGATCCTGGCATTGCGAAACTCGGCACGTACCTGTTCAGGGGTAGCGCTGGTGGCGACGTCGAAGTCCTTGGGGTTGATACCCAAAAGCAGGTCGCGCACGCAGCCACCGACCAGATAGGCCTGGTAACCGGCGCCTTGCAGGCGCTCGACGATGCTCACCGCGTGGCGGCTGAACTGGCTGCGCTGCAGCGAGTGCTGGCTCTTGTTGATCACTTCAGGCGTGGTGCGCCTGTGGTGTTGACCACGGAGGGGAGGGCGGAACGACTGGAACAGCTTCTTCAGCATGGGATGCACTGTTTGAAGGAATGTTCGGCCAAGAATAGGAGAATGGCCGCATGATGGGCGGGGATTCTAGCATTTACTCTGGGAATGGTGTAGGCGGTACGCCTGGGTGTCGCTGGCGGGCGGGAGAAACGACATGGGGAGCCGAAGCTCCCCAGGAAAGTCGTTGCGTGCTCTTATTGTTTTTCTGCCGGGCTTCTTGTTTTTGTTGAATGCCCTGCCCACAAATCTCGAAGCTTGTGGACGACCCCCAACCCGGGGGTGAAGAGCAAACGGATTGCTTTGGTCGCTGATGTTATGCTGATCAACCGATCCAACCAGTTCAGGCGCTGCTTTTTAGTGCAGTTTTTGTTGTTCTCTGCCTGGCTGTGGGGCAAGCCCCAAACACAACTCCTCTCCAAAAGAATCAGTTAGCTGCGCCTCCGCCGTCTTGTTTTTATTGTGCGTGAGCCGTTTCGTCTTGTTCTTATTCTGGATTGCAGTGCTTGTTATTGTTCTTGTACCAAAGATATAGCAGGTGCCGTGCCAACTTTTCGAAACCCAGCAAAATCAGGGGCTTGGGCGGTTTTGGCAGAGCCTGTAAGGCTGGAAATGTGGAAATTTCGTTACCGTACGCCTCGGTGGATGTTACGGCTGGGCAGGCTGGGTAACAGATTTCGGGGCGCGATGCCTTTGCCATGCCGCTGTGGTGGCAGGGCAGGCCCAATCGCGGGACAAGCCCGCTCCCACAGGGGGTGTGTTCACCAACGGCACCTGTGAGAGCGGGCTTGCCCCGCGATTACGGTATTTGAGATAGCGCAGAGAAGGAGGCGGGAACCGGCGTCCCCGCCTGGAGCACATCAGTTGTCGCTGGTGGCGTTGCTCTTGCGCCGTGGAATGCCGAGGCGCTGACGGCGTTCCCACAGGCACTTGCGGCTGACGCCGAGCTTGCGGGCCAACTCGGTCTCGGTCATGTGGTCCTGGTGCTCGAGGACGAAGTGCTGGAAGTAGTCCTCCAGGGAAAGGTCCTCGGTCGGCTCATGGCTCGCGTTGTTGGCGCTGGCGCCCGGGGCGGACGGCACGATATCGAAGGCTTCTTCATCTTCCAGGCCGCTCAGCTCGATATCGATGCCCAGCAGGTCGGCAGAAATTTCCGAGCTCTCACTGAGAATCACCGCACGCTCCACGGCGTTCTCCAGCTCGCGCACGTTACCCGGCCAGCTGTAATGGCGGATGGCTTGCTCGGCTTCGCTAGAGAAGTGCAGGTCGTCACGACCGATACGGGCGCTCTGCCGGGCCAGGAAGGCATCGGCGATTTCGTTGACGTCGCTGCCGCGTTCGCGCAGGGCCGGCAGCTTCAGCGCGATGACATGCAGGCGGTAATAAAGGTCTTCGCGGAACTGGCCGGCCTTGGCCAGGTTCTTCAGGTCTCGGTGGGTCGCGGCGATCAGGCGCACGTCGACCTTCTGCGACTGCACCGAACCGACCCGGCGAATCTCACCTTCCTGCAGCACGCGCAGCAGACGGGCCTGGGCTTCCAGCGGCAGTTCGCCGATTTCGTCGAGGAACAGCGTGCCGCCGTCAGCCGCTTCGACGAGGCCCGCACGGCCGGCGCTGGCGCCGGTGAACGCGCCTTTTTCGTGGCCGAACAGTTCCGATTCGATCAGGGTTTCCGGAATGGCCGCGCAGTTCACCGAAATCATCGGAGCCTTGGCCCGGCGCGACAGGTTGTGCAGGGCACGGGCGACCAGCTCCTTGCCGGTGCCGGATTCGCCCTGGATCAGCACATTGGAGTCGGTGGGCGCGACCTTGCGGATCTTGCTGAACATGTCCTGCATGGGCGGGCACGAGCCAATGATGCCGATCTCGCCGGTGGCAGGGGCAGGGCTGCCCTTGTCTGCCACGACGGGCTTGCCGTTGGCCCGCGGCTCGGCACCGCCGACGGCCGCGACGGGGGCCGGGGCGTTCTGCCGGTCGCGCAGGATGCGCGCCACGGCCTGGAGCATCTCGTCATGATCGAAAGGCTTGGCGATGTAGTCCACCGCGCCCATTTTCATCGAGTCCACCGCCGAGCGCAGGCTGGCGTAGCTGGTCATGATCAGCACCGGCGTGCCCTGGCCGAGTTTGATCAACTCGGTGCCCGGGGCGCCGGGCAGGCGCAGGTCGCTGACGATCAGGTCGAAGGTGGCAATGCTGAAGCGTTCCTGGGCTTCCTGCACCGAGCCGGCTTCGCTGACCTGGTACTGGTTCCGCTCGAGCAGCCGACGCAAGGCCGAGCGGATGATGGTTTCGTCTTCGACGATCAGAATGTGCGGCATTGATTCAATTCTCTCGACGGTCTCGAATTTCAGGGGACGTCGCTACGACATGCCGGGGCAGGGTCACGCGGATCCGGGTGCCACGCTGCCGTTCGATATCGGCGGGGCTGTCGATGGTGATTTGCCCATAATGCTCTTCCACGATGGAATAGACCAGAGCAAGCCCAAGTCCGGTGCCTTCGCCCGGGTCCTTGGTGGTGAAGAAGGGTTCGAACAGGCGGTCCATGATGCTTTTCGGGATCCCGCTGCCTTCATCTTCGACGACCAGGTCGACGGTGTGCTCGTTGACCTCGCTGCGCACTCGCACGGCGCTGCCGGGCGGGGACGCGTCGCGGGCGTTGGAAAGCAGATTGATCAGCACCTGGGCCAGGCGTTGCGGGTCACCTTCGACCCAATGGTCCGGGTCGCAGAGGTTGAAGAACTGTACTTCGAAATTGCGCCGGTTCAATGCCAGCAGACCAATGGCATCCTGCGCCACCTCGGCCAGGCATACCGGCTCCTCGCTGTTCTGGTGGCTGCCACCGGCATGGGCGAAGCTCATCAGCGACTGCACGATGCGCGAAACGCGCTTGGTCTGCTCGATGATCTGGCTGGACAACTCGATGATCTCGCCGTCGCCGTCGCGTTCTTCGCGCAGGTTCTGCGCCAGGCAGGCGATGCCGGTGATCGGGTTGCCGATCTCGTGGGCCACGCCCGCGGCCAGGCGGCCAATGCTCGCCAGGCGCTCGGAGTGCACCAGTTTGTCTTCCAGGGCCTGGGTCTCGGTGAGGTCCTCGACCAGCAGTACCAGGCCGCTGTTGCCCGGCGCCAGTGGCTCGGCGATGGCGGCCTTGTGCAGGTTCAGCCAGCGGGTCTGGCCGTCCAGTGCCAGGCGCTGCTTGTGCAAATGTTCGTCCGGGACATTGATGAAGTTCTGCAGCAGGCCACGCCAGGGCTCGGAAACGGTGACCAGGCGCGAGCCGACCACATGCTTGGCGGCAATGCCGGTCAATTCCTCCATGGCCTTGTTCCACATCAGGATCTCCTGGTCCTTGGCCAGGGAACAGACGCCCATCGGCAGTTCCTGCAGGGTCTGGCGATGGTAGCGACGCAGGGCGTCGAGCTCGGCGGCAAGGCCGGTCAGGCGCGAGTGGTAGTCTTCCAGGCGGCTTTCGATGAAGTGGATGTCTTCGGTGACGTAGTTCTCGTTGCCCGACTTGTACGGCAGGAAGGTCTCGACCATGTCCTGGGCCACGCTTGGCCCCATCAAGCCGGACAGGTTGGCCTCGATGCGGTCGCGCAGGCGGCGCAAGGCGTAGGGGCGGCGCTCGTCGAAGGGCAGGTAGAGGTCGCGCAGGGCCTGTTCGACCTCCTTCTGCGCGGCCTTGGCGCCCAGCGGCTTGGCCAGCTGGGTGGCGAATTCCTGGGGCGAGGCGGCGTGCAGCTCCCGGCGCTGCGGGCGACGGACGTTGTCGACGGCACAGGCCTCGGCGGCACTGACCTCTTCGCTGCTGGCGTTGGTGAACAGCGAGATCAGGGTGAACAGCAGCACGTTCGCCGCCAGCGAGCCGATGGCCGCCATGTGCCAGCTGGTGTCGTCCAGCACATAGATCATGTCCAGCAAGGGAATATAGAAACCCTGCAGGTTACCCAGCAGCGGTAGCAGCATGGTCACCATCCATACCGCGATCCCGGCCATCAGGCCAGCGATGAAGCCACGGCGGTTGGCGGTCGGCCAATACAGCACCGACAGCACGCCGGGCAGGAACTGCAAGGTCGCGACGAAGGCGACGATGCCCAGGTTGGCCAGGCTCTGGTGGTTGTTCTGGGTCAGGTAGAACACGAAGCCGGCGGCAATGATGGCGACGATCAGGGCGCGGCGGGTCCACTTCAGCCAGCGGTAGATGTTGCCTTCGGCCGGCGGCTGGTAGAGCGGCAGCACCAGGTGGTTCAGCGCCATGCCCGACAGCGCCAGGGTGGTGACGATGATCAGCCCGCTGGCGGCCGACAACCCGCCCACGTAGGCGAGCAGCGCCAGCGCCGGGTTGTCGGCGGCGATGCCCAGGCCCAGGGTGAAATACTCGGGGTTGGTGCTCGCACCCAGGCGCAGGCCGGCCCAGAGCACCAGCGGCACGGCCAGGCTCATCAGCAGCAAGAACAGCGGCAGGCCCCAGCTGGCACTGACCAGCGAGCGTGGGTTGAGGTTCTCGGTGAAGGCCATGTGGTACATGTGCGGCATGACGATCGCCGAGGCGAAGAACACCAGCAGCAGGGTCCGCCAGGGGCCTTCCTGTAGCGGGGTATGCAGCGCGGCCAGGGCGGTCTGGTTCTGCAGCAGCCAGACCTCCAGCTGGTGCGGGCCGCCGAACACGCCATACAGCGCGTACAGCCCGATGCCGCCCAGGGCCAGGAGCTTGATCACCGATTCGAAGGCAATGGCGAATACCAGGCCTTCATGCTTCTCGCGTGTGGCGATGTGGCGTGAGCCGAAGAAAATGGTGAACAGGATGATCAGCACGCAAAAGGCAAACGCCACCCGCGCCTTGACCGGCTCGCCGGTGAGGATGCTGATCGAATCGGCGACCGCCTGGATCTGCAAGGCCAGCAGCGGCAGCACGCCGATCAGCATGAAGATGGTGGTCAGCGCGCCGGCCCAGGTGCTGCGAAAGCGAAACGCCAGCAGGTCGGCCAGTGACGACAGCTGGTAGGTGCGGGTGATCTTCAGGATCGGGTAAAGCAGCACCGGGGCCAGCAGGAAGGCGCCGGACACGCCCAGGTAGCAAGCCAGGAAGCCATAACCGTACTGGTAGGCCAGGCCCACCGAGCCATAGAAGGCCCATGCGCTGGCATAGACGCCCAGAGACAAGGTGTAGGTCAACGGGTGGCGGATGATCGAACGCGGAATCAGCCCGCGCTCGCTGATCCAGGCCACGCCAAACAGCACCAGCAGGTAGGCTGCGCTGATCAGGATCATCTGGGTCAGGCTAAAGCTCATCGGCATCTCGTTGGCTCTGCAAAATGAAGGTGACGACGATGAGGATCAGCCAGAGCAGGTAAGGGCGGTACCAGGCACCGGTCGGCTCGATCCACCAGTCCATGATGGCGGGGGAGAACAGGTAGATTCCCACGACCAGAAGCAGGACCAAACGATAGATGTACATGCTGGCCTCGTTGGTTGGGCGCTGCGGCTTGGACTTATTATTGGCGCAAATGGCTGGGGCGATGCTAGCGGGAATCGATAGGGTTCGCCAAGGTTTTGAATTTATTGGCCTTTTGTTTTTCAGCGGCCCGCCCCCCCTGTAGGAGCGGCCTTGTGCCGCGAAAGGGGCGCGAAGCGCCCCCAGGTCATCGATATCATGGGCTGCTCTGCAAGCCCGTTCGCGGCACGAGGCCGCTCCTACATTGATCGCGCCGGCCGTATCAGCGCAGATCAGCCTCAGGCACGGTCAGTTGCCGTGCAATCGCCTCCGGCCGCCAGCGTTGCCGGGCGATGGCCAGTACCTCGGCGGGGCTTGCGCTCTCCATGGCAGGCTCCGTAGCCTGCCCCAACGCGCGCAAGGCCCGCAACAGCAAGGGCGTCGCCTGGTCGGCCTCGAGCGGCGGCGAACGGTATGACTTGCCCAGCTTGTGACCGTCCGGCTGCACGATCAGCGGAATGTGTAGGTAGCGCGGCTGGGAGAAGCCCAGCAGCTCTTGCAGGTACAGCTGGCGCGGGGTGTTGTCGAGCAAGTCGGCGCCGCGCACGATGTCGGTAACACCCTGCCAGGCATCGTCCAGCACCACCGCCAACTGGTACGCATACAATCCGTCGCGGCGCTGGATGACAAAATCGCCCACCTCGCGCCCCAGGTGTTGCTGGAACTCGCCCTGCACCCGATCGGAGAAGCGGTAGATCAGCTCCGGCACTCGCAAGCGGATCGCTGCACCCGCTCGGGCATGCCCGGCGTTGCGGCACAAGCCCGGGTAGATGCCGTTGTACTTCTCCAGCTGCTTGCGCGAGCAGGTGCAGGCATAGGCCAGGCCCATGTTGAACAGGCGGTCGACCACGGCGGCGTAGGCGTCGTGCCGCTGGCTTTGGAATACCACCTCGCCATCCCATTCCAGGCCGTAGCGCTCCAAGGTCTGCAGGATGGCATCGCGAGCGCCGGGCATTTCCCGTGGTGGGTCGGTGTCCTCCATGCGCAGCAACCAGCGACCACCGACCGCGCGGGCATCGAGCCAGGAGGCGAGGGCGGCGACCAGAGAGCCGAAATGCAGGAAACCGCTGGGGGTGGGGGCGAAGCGTCCGATGTAGCGGGAGTCGTTCATGGGTACAAGCTATATAAATGAAACGGGGCGCATGATGCGCCCCGTTCAGGTGGAAGAAAGATCAGCCTTTGCCGACCGTTTTTTCCTTTTTCTCGGCAATTTCCTTGCAATCGAAGCACAGATCGGCGGTAGGACGGGCTTCCAGACGGCGCAGGCCGATCTCAATGCCGCAAGACTCGCACCAGCCGTACTCATCGGCCTTGATCTTGTCGAGCGTCTTGTCGATCTTCTTGATCAGCTTGCGCTCGCGGTCGCGGTTGCGCAGCTCCAGGGCGAACTCTTCTTCCTGGCTGGCACGGTCGGCCGGGTCAGGGAAGTTGGCTGCTTCGTCCTTCATGTGGTCCACGGTACGGTCGACACTGTTCATCAGCTCTTGCTTCCAGGCGCCGAGCAGCTTGGTGAAGTGCTGTTTCATGGGCTCGCCCATGTACTCTTCACCCTTGGTTTCGACGTAGGGTTCGACACCGTACATGGTCTGGGCTTTTTGCTTTTCTACGGTGGACATGAATAGACCGCCTCTTACTCATCTGATCCAATGCGCAGGCTGCTCCATCTCCGGCACCCGCCGGCCCTGCGACTGCGAGCCGCCGAACTTACCAGATAGATCGGGGGTGCGCTAGCCCGCCCGATCCTAGGTGTTGACAGCGACGCAAGCCGCACGTTCGATGCTGCGCAGAGGTAGAATCACCAGTTTAGACCTAATTGAGAGAAGGCCCATGGCCCAGCCACACAGTGCGCGCAGTCGCGCCATCGAACCCTTCCACGTCATGGCCTTGCTGGCGCGCGCCAACGAGCTGCAGGCGGCCGGCCACGATGTCATCCACCTGGAGATCGGCGAGCCGGACTTCACCACCGCCGAACCCATCGTGGCCGCAGGCCAGGCGGCATTGGCCGCAGGCCACACCCGCTACACCGCGGCGCGTGGCCTGCCGGCGCTGCGCGAGGCGATCGCCGGCTTCTATGGTCAGCGTTATGGCGTGAGCGTGGACCCGGAGCGCATCCTCGTCACGCCGGGCGGCTCGGGTGCACTGCTGTTGGCCAGCAGCCTACTGGTCGACCCAGGCAAGCACTGGCTGCTGGCCGATCCTGGTTATCCTTGCAATCGGCACTTCCTGCGCCTGGTCGAAGGCGGAGCACAGCTGGTGCCGGTAGGGCCGGAGGTCAACTACCAGCTCACCGCCGACCTGGTCGAGCGCCATTGGGACAAAGACACCGTCGGCGCACTGGTGGCTTCGCCGGCCAACCCCACCGGTACGGTGCTCGACCGCGACGAGCTGGCCAGTCTGTCCAGGGCCATTCGTGAGCGCCACGGCCACCTGGTGGTCGACGAAATCTACCACGGTCTGACCTATGGCATGGATGCGCCCAGCGTGCTGGAAGTGGACGACCAGGCATTTGTCCTGAATAGTTTTTCCAAGTATTTCGGCATGACGGGCTGGCGCCTCGGTTGGCTGGTCGCGCCTCCCAGCGCCGTGGGGGACCTGGAAAAGCTCGCACAGAACCTCTACATCAGTGCACCCAGCATGGCCCAGCACGCGGCACTGGCGTGCTTCGAACCTGCGACCCTGGCCATCCTCGAGGAACGCCGGGCCGAATTCGCCCGGCGGCGCGACTACCTGCTGCCGGCCCTGCGCGAGCTGGGCTTCGGCATTGCCGTCGAGCCCCAGGGCGCCTTCTACCTGTACGCCGATATCAATGCCTTCGGCGGGGATGCCTTCGCCTTCTGCCGGCATTTCCTGGAAACCGAGCACCTGGCGTTCACCCCTGGCCTGGACTTCGGCCGCCACCAGGCCGGCCACCATGTACGTTTCGCCTATACCCAGAGCCTGCCGCGTCTGGAAGAGGCGGTGCAACGCATTGCCCGTGGCCTGAAGAGCTGGCAAGGCTGATGCTGTTCTTTCCCGAACTCGAACAGGCACGCCTGTTGCGTCGCTACAAACGCTTCCTGGCCGATATCGAGCTGGCCAGTGGTGAACAACTGACCATTCATTGCCCGAATACCGGCTCCATGCTCAATTGCATGCGCGAAGGCGGGCAGGTCTGGTTCAGCCGCTCCAACGACCCCAAGCGCAAGCTGCCGGGTACCTGGGAAATCAGTGAGACGCCCCAGGGGCGCCTGGCCTGCGTCAATACCGGCCGGGCCAACGCCTTGGTGGAGGAGGCCCTGCGCGCCGGGCAGATCACTGAGCTGGCCGGGTTCACCGCGCTCAAGCGCGAGGTGGCCTATGGCGAGGAAGGCAGCCGGGTGGATTTTCGCCTGGAATTCCCGGACGGGCCGGCCTACGTGGAGGTCAAAAGCGTGACCCTGGGCTACCCGGATACACCGGTCGCCGCATTTCCCGATGCGGTGACCCAGCGCGGGGCCAAGCACTTGCGCGAGTTGGCGGCGCTGGCGCGCCAGGGCATCCGCGCGGTGCAGCTGTACTGCGTCAACCTCACCGGCGTGGAAGCGGTTCGCCCAGCCGAGGAGATCGACGCGGCCTACGCCCAGGCCTTGCGGACTGCAGTGGCGGATGGCGTCGAGGTGCTGGCCTATGGCACCCGGTTGGACGCCGAACAGATCATCATCGATCGGCCATTGCCGGTACTGCTCACGCCTTGAGCCAGATGCCCTGGCTGTCTTCCAGGCACGTCAGGGCGTCCAACTGCTCGCCTTCGCAAGGGCCGGCCACGCATTCGCCGTTTTCGATCAGGAACAGCGCGCCATGGTGGGCGCAGTGGATTAGGCTGGCGCTGTCGTCGAGAAAGGCATCGGCGTCCCAGTTCAACGGGATGCCACGGTGCGGGCAGCGATTGCGGTAGAGGTAGACCCGGCCCTGGCGGCGCACACCGAACAGGTGCTCGCCAGCTACGCTGAAAGCGCGGCTGGCACCTTCGGCCAGGTCGGTTGAGGCACAGAGAAAATGCATCGATGCAGACGACTCGTGTAACAAAGGGATGGCTTGACGCCTCAATGCGAACAATTATCAAATTGCTCGCATTCGCTGCGTCCGGCTGTCTATGGTGCGCAGTTCCGCCGCCTGCGACAAGCGCGTGGCCTGCCTTCTGCAAAGGAATACGATGATGCGTCGTCCTGCTGCTCTGATCGCCCTGTGTGCCGGTCTCTTTTTATCCACTCAGGCCCTGAGCGACGAGCTGCCGCAGCGCTGGGTCAGTGCCGGCGGTGCCTTGAGTGAGTGGATAAGTGCCTTGGGGGGCGAGCCGCGCTTGGTCGGGGTCGATACCACCAGCCAGCACCCGGCATCGCTCAAGGCGCTGCCCAGCATCGGCTACCAGCGCCAGCTGTCTGCTGAAGGCATCCTCAGTTTGCGCCCTGACGTGCTGGTGGGAACCGAAGAAATGGGGCCACCGCCGGTGCTGGCGCAGATCCGCAAGGCGGGGGTGCGGGTCGAACTGTTTTCCAGCAAGGCCGAACTGGGCGCCGTGGACGGCAACCTCAAGCAATTGGGCAGCCTACTCGGTGCCGAGCGCAAGGCCGCCGAGCTGAGCGCCGGTTACCACCAACAACTGCAGGCCGTGCAGGCAAAGGTCAAGCAGGCCCAGGCCAGCCAAAACGCCCCGGGTGTGCTGTTGCTGGTCGGCCATGCTGGCGCCAAGCCCCTGATAGCAGGGCAGGGCACGTCGGGCGACTGGCTGCTGCGCCAGGCCGGTGCCCGCAACTTGGCCGCTCATCAGGGTTACAAGAATTTCTCGGTCGAAGCGTTGGCCGCTCTGGGCCCGGATGTTGTTGTAATCTCCGACCGTGCCCTGGAGGGGGAACAGGCTGTGCGGGCGATGCTCAAGGAAAACCCGGGCCTGGCTGCCTCCCGCGCTGCACGTGACAAACGCCTGGTTTACCTCGACCCGACCTTGCTGGTCGGTGGCCTCGGCCCGCGCCTGCCGGCGACCTTGAATGGGTTGGTCGAGGCCTTCTACCCGGCGGCCCAATGAAACAACGTGTGCAACCCCGTACGCTGTTCATCGCCCTGACCTTGCTATGCCTGTTGGCGACCTGGTTGTCGCTGGCGTTGGGCCCGGTCAGCCTGCCGCTGTTCGATACGTTGCGTGCCGGGTTGCGCCTGTTGGGGTTGCCCGTCGCCGCCGATGGCTTGGAACAGGCCGAGATGATCCTCGCCCAGATCCGCCTGCCGCGCACTCTGCTGGGGTTGGCGGTGGGCGCGGTGCTGGCGCTGTCGGGTGTGGCGATGCAGGGTTTGTTCCGCAATCCACTGGCTGATCCCGGGCTTGTCGGCGTTGCCAGCGGGGCGGCCCTGGGCGCGGCGGTGGCGATCGTCGGTGGCAACTGGTTGGGCGGGATCCCGGAGTGGTTTGCCCCTTATCTGTTGTCGGCTTGCGCGTTTGTCGGCGGCCTTGGTGTCACTGCGCTGGTCTATCGCCTGGGGCGCCGTGACGGTCAGACCAACGTCGCCACCATGCTGCTGGCGGGCATAGCCCTGACTGCACTGGCCGGTTCGGCGGTGGGGTTGTTCACCTACCTGGCCGACGATGCCACCTTGCGCACGCTGACCTTCTGGAACCTGGGCAGCCTCAACGGCGCCAGCTACGAGCGCCTGTGGCCCTTGCTGCTGGTGGCGACGGCCGTTGCATTGTGGTTGCCACGCCGAGCCCAGGCACTCAATGCCATGCTGTTGGGGGAGTCGGAGGCACGGCACCTGGGTATCGAAGTGGAAGCGCTCAAGCGCGAATTGGTGTTTTGTACCGCGTTGGGTGTGGGGGCCGCCGTTGCCGCCGCGGGGCTGATCGGCTTCATCGGCCTGGTGGTACCGCACCTGGTGCGTCTGCTTTGTGGGCCGGACCATCGGGTGCTGCTGCCGGCGTCCTTGCTGGCCGGCGGTGCGCTGTTGCTGTTCGCCGACCTGGTGGCGCGCCTGGCGTTGGCACCGGCGGAATTGCCGATCGGTATCGTGACCGCATTCATCGGCGCGCCGTTCTTCCTGTTCCTGCTGATTCGAGGGCGCGCCTGATGCTGGAAATCGACGGCCTGCACTTGCGGCGTGGCAGCAACGATGTGCTGCACGGGATCGACTTGCACGTGCGGCCCAGGCAGGTCCTGGGTGTGCTAGGGCCCAATGGCGCCGGCAAGAGCAGCCTGTTGGGCGCATTGTGTGGCGAATTGGCGCCTAGCCAAGGGCAGGTGCGGCTGCAGGGGCGTCCGCTGGCAGACTGGCCGGGTCAGGCGCGTGCCCGTCGCCTGGCGGTGTTGCCACAAGTCTCCAGCCTGGGCTTTGCCTTTGGCGTCGAGGAGGTGGTGGGCCTTGGCCGGTTGCCCCATGCCAGCGGTCGCCAGCGTGACCGGGAAATCGTCGAGGCCGCTCTGCGCGCGGCAGACGCCTGGCACCTGGTGGCGCGCAACTACCTGGCGTTGTCTGGCGGTGAGCGCCAGAGGGTACACCTGGCACGGGTATTGGCGCAGTTATGGCCAGGCGAGCAGGGCAGCACGTTGTTGCTGGACGAACCCACTTCGATGCTCGACCCGCTGCACCAGCACACCACCTTGCAGGCGGTACGGCGTTTCGCCGACCAGGGGGCGGCGGTCCTGGTCATCTTGCATGACCTCAACCTGGCGGCGCGCTACTGTGACCGTATCCTGCTGCTGGAACAGGGGCGCAGTCATGCCCTGGGCACGCCGCAGCAGGTCCTTACGCCCGAAGCGCTCAAGGCCGTATTTGGCGTCGATGTGCTGGTGCAGGCACACCCGGAGCGTGGGCATCCGCTGATCATCATCCGCTAGGCTCATTTAATCCGGTAACGTCGGACGCGACCCCGGCCGTTCCTCGACTGTTTTCGCGTTGCCTGGCCGGCGTCCCAAGACTTTTCACACAAGCCTAGGAGGTACAGCCATGCGCCATGGAGTGTTGTCCGGCTTGCTGGTCCTGATATTGACTGGTTGCCAGGCCAGCCTGCCGCCCTTGCCCATCTGGCAGGGCAGCGTGGGGCGGGATAACGCGCAGTTGGGCGAAATTCGCGACCTGGCCGATGGCCAGTCGCTCACCCCCGAGCAGCTCGTGGCCGAGCTGGCCCGGGCCCCTCGGGTATTGGTGGGTGAGAAGCATGACAACCCTGACCACCATGCGTTGCAGTTGTGGTTGTTGCGCGCCTTGGAAACCCGGCGTGCGCAGGGCAGCCTACTGCTGGAAATGTTGCAGCCGTCGCAGCAACCCTTGGTCGATGCGCTGCAAGGGCAGGCGATGCTACCCGCAAAATTGCCTCAGGCCCTTGCCTGGCAGGAAGGGTGGGACTGGCAACTGTACGGGCCTATCGTGCGCGAGGCATTGCAGCGGCAGATCCCACTGCTGGCGGCCAATCTGACACCCGATGAAATGCGCCAGGCCTATCGCAACCCGCCGGTGCTGAGCGGGCCGCATTCGAATGCGCCGGCGGTGAAGGCTGTGTTGCTCGAGCAAGTCCGTGCGGGCCATTGTGGGTTGCTGCCGGAGCAGCAATTGCCAGCCATGCTTGCCGTCCAGCAGCAGCGCGACCGGCGTATCGCCGAGCGGGTACTGGCCGCGCCGGCCCCGGCTTTGCTGTTCGCTGGCAGCTACCATGTACGCAAGGACCTGGGGGTTGCGTTGCATTTGGCTGACTTGGGAGCAACGGGCGAAACGAAGGTGTTATTGCTGGTGGAGGTCGGGGAGAAGGTCGAGCCAGGCATGGCGGACTATGTGTGGTACACGGCGGCATTGCCTGCCCAGGACTATTGCGCTCAGTTGCGTCGATGAAATGTGTGTTCAGCCTATACAGGCCCAATCGCGGGGCAAGCCCCACAAGAGCTCGACCTTAGCGCTGCCAAATGTCGACCAAAAAAAAGACCCGGCAAAACTGCCGGGTCAATAACCGTGATTAGCCTGATGAGGAGATAATCTGAGCGTCCGAACCAGGGACCTTTCAGCTTATCCAACCAGTCTCGCGACCAGTTGTGGTAATCATAACGATTCTCATTTCGTCGTCAATCCCTCCACTACGATTATTTTGATTTTTTTTGCGCAGGGTTCTTGGCGTCCAGTTGATCGTCGAGCGCCTGTTTGCGCTCGGCGGGCAAATCGTTCCAGTGCATGTCCAGCAATGCTGCCTCGATGGAGTACAACAACACCTTCGATGCCCGGAACCCTCGCGACTTCACGGCCTGATAGGCACCCACCGCGCCCAGACGGCGCAGGTCCGATGCACTATGGATACCGACAGCGTGAAGCCATTGTGCGGAGGTCTTGCCAAGATTTCTCAGATGCTGCAATTCATCGTTCATCTGGCCTCCTGGCGATGGCTGAACGAGGTCTGTGGAATAAATCGCGAGCAGGTCAGAGAGGAGTGTAGCGGGGGTTGGGAAATGCGCGGCCTTTTGCCATCGACGGCCGACAGGGTGCGAAACGCTCGATGAATCTGGCGACACAAGGCCGCCGGTTGTGGGAGCGGCCTTGTATCGCGAGGGCTGCAGCGCAGCCCTTTTATCATCAGAAACCAGGCAGGCGCTGGCGAATCTGCTCGATCAACTGGTCCATGCTGGTGCTTTCATGGGTGTCTACCCGCTTGCTGTGGGGCAGCTCGTCGCCGGCCAGGGGTTCGCGGCTGGCCTGTTGGGCCTTGATCACTTCCAGCGTGGCATCGGACGGGTCTACATTCTGTGCCTGGCGTTGTTCCAGCCAGCTGGCGATGACAGCGTCAGGTGCTTGGCAATCGAGGATCAGGAACGGCACGCCGGTTTCGCTGGCGATCTGCGCCGCCGCCTGGCGCTGCGCCTGCTTGAGGTAGGTAGCATCGAGCACCACCGGGAACCCGGCGTGCAGGATGGCTGCCGCCACTTCATGCAAGCGCTGATAGGTAGCGCGGCCAGCGTCCTGGTCGTAGATGCCGGCCTGCAACTGGCCCGCGCTTTCCGGCTGCTGTTCACCGAACAGGCGCTTGCGTTCCACATCCGAACGCACCCGGATCGCGCCCAGGGCCTCGACCAGGCGCATGGCCACGTGGCTCTTGCCCACGGCCGACACGCCATGGGTAATGGCCAACAGTCGCGATGGAATGGCGCTGTAGCTTTCAGCCAGGTTGGCATAATTGCGGTAGGTGCGCAGGGTGGTGGCGCGCTGCACGCCATCGGCCTCGGGCGGCATGCTGAACAGGGCGACCTTGGCGCGTACCAGGGCACGGTAGGCTTTGTAGAAGTTCAGCAGCTCCAGGCCTGCGTAGTCGCCGGTCAGTTCCAGGTATTGGCTGATGAAGCGGCGGGCCAGGCATTTCAGGCCGCGGTCCTCGAGGTCCATGGCCAGGAAGGCGATGTCGGCATAGACATCGGTGAGGCGGAAGGGCTCGTTGAACTCGATGCAGTCGAAGATCACCACCTTGCCGTCGATCAGCGTGGCATTGCCCAGGTGGATGTCGCCGTGGCACTCGCGGATGAAGCCGTTGGCCTTACGTGCCTCGAGCAGGCCGTGCAGGCGCTCGAAGCTGCTACGGGCCCAGGCCTGAAGGTTGTCGAGCTGTTGCAGGTCGGCCTTGTCGCTGAGGAACGGGCGGATCTGCTCGAAGTTCTGCTCTACCGGAGCCATGACGCTTTCCGGCGTTCCCAAAGGGTGATCGACCGCGACCTTGGGCGCTTGCAGATGGAACTCGGCGATCTGTCGGGCCATCTGGTCGATGTGCCCGGCGTTCAGCTCGCCATTGGCCTGCAAGGTATTGAGCATCTGCCCTTGGGGGAACTGGCGCATCTTCAGGGCGTATTCGATCGGCTCGCCGTCGCCGCCCAGTTGCGGAGCTTCGGCGCTGCCGGTGATCGGCAGGACTTCAAGATAAAGACCGTCGGTCAGGCGCTGGTTCAGGCGCAGCTCTTCATTGCAGAAATGCTGGCGTTGATCCAGGCCGGTGAAGTCGAGGAAGCCGAAGTTCATCGGTTTCTTGATCTTGTAGGCATACTCGCCGGTCAGCAGCACCCAGGAGATATGCGTCTCGATGAGTTGGAACCCGTCCACCGGATGGGAATAGAGGGCGGGGTTCTGCAGCGCGCTGATCAGGGCTTGGCTCACGGGCAATCCTTCTGGAGGCAGGGAATTCGAAAGCGCCATTATGGTCAATGGTGCCGTCCCTGCAAACCGCTGGAATCCCAGGCGGACGAAGCGACCATTCTGAATCGCCCCGCAGCCCACCAGCCTTGACCAAAGTGCGTATAATCCGCCGCCATGACTCGTACCCGAAACTCCCGCACCCCCAAGAAACGCCCGACCGGCCGCTCCCGCGCCTGGCTGGGCTGGGCCCTGAAGCTCAGCCTGGTCGGCCTGGTGCTGATCGCCGGCTTCGCGGTCTACCTCGATGCTGTCGTCCAGGAGAAGTTCTCCGGCAAGCGCTGGACCATCCCGGCCAAGGTGTATGCCCGGCCGCTGGAGCTGTTCGTCGGCCAGAAGCTGAGCAAGAACGACTTCCTGACCGAACTCGATGCCCTCGGCTATCGTCGTGAAACCGCCGCCCAAGGCCCGGGCGAAGCATCGATCAATGGCAATACCGTCGACCTCAATACCCGTGGCTTCCAGTTCTACGAGGGCATGGAGCCTGCGCAGTTCGTGCGCGTGCGTTTCTCCGGCGACTATGTGGCGGGGCTCTCCGGGGCCAATGGCGGCAAGCTCGACGTGGTGCGCCTGGAGCCGCTGATGATCGGCGGCATCTACCCCAAGAACCTGGAAGACCGCATCCTGATCAAGATCGACCAGGTGCCACCGTATTTGCTGGAAACCTTGGTGGCCGTGGAAGACCGCGACTTCTACAGCCATTTCGGCGTATCGCCCAAATCCATTGTCCGCGCCATGTGGGTCAACACTTCGGCGGGCGCGATGCGCCAAGGCGGCAGTACCCTGACCCAGCAGTTGGTGAAGAACTTCTACCTGACCAACGAGCGTAGTCTCAGCCGCAAGCTGACCGAAGCGATGATGGCGGTGCTGCTGGAGCTGCACTACGACAAGCGCGAGATCCTCGAGGCCTACCTCAACGAGGTGTTCGTCGGCCAGGACGGCCAACGCGCCGTGCACGGCTTCGGCCTGGCCAGCCAGTTCTTCTTCAGCCAGCCGCTGGCCGAACTCAAGCTGCACCAGGTCGCGCTGTTGGTCGGCATGGTCAAGGGGCCGTCGTACTACAACCCGCGTCGTCATCCGGAGCGCGCCCTGGCCCGTCGTAACCTGGTGCTCGACCTGCTGGCCGAGCAGGGCGTGGCGACCCCGGAAGCGGTCGCGGCGGCGAAGAAAATGCCGCTGGGCGTGACCAAGCGCGGCAGCCTCGCCGACAGCTCCTTCCCGGCCTTCCTCGACCTGGTCAAGCGCCAACTGCGCCAGGACTACCGCGACGAAGACCTGACCGAAGAAGGCCTGCGCATCTTCACCAGCTTCGACCCGATCCTGCAGATGAAGGCCGAGACGGCCATGAGCGAGACCTTCAAGCGCCTGGCCGGGCGCAAGGGTGCCGACGAGGTGGAGTCGGCAATGGTGGTGACCAACCCTGAAACCGGCGAAGTGCAGGCCCTGATCGGCAGCCGCCAGGCCGGTTTCGCCGGCTTCAACCGTGCGATCGATGCGGTGCGGCCGATCGGCTCGCTGGTCAAGCCGGCGGTGTACCTGACCGCCCTGGAAAAGCCGACCAAGTACACCCTGACCAGCTGGGTGCAGGATGAGCCGTTCTCGGTCAAAGGTGCCGACGGCCAGGTCTGGCGCCCGCAGAACTACGACCGCCGTCCCCACGGCACCATCTACCTGTATCAGGGGCTGGCCAACTCCTACAACCTGTCCACCGCCAAGATCGGCCTGGAAGTGGGCGTGCCCAACGTGATCAAGACCATCGGCAGGCTCGGCGTGAACGTCGACTGGCCGGCATTCCCGTCGATGCTGCTGGGTGCCGGCGGTATGTCGCCGATGCAAGTCGCGACCATGTACCAGACCATCGCCAACGGTGGCTTCAACACGCCGATGCGCGGTATCCGCAGCGTGCTCACCGCCGAAGGCGAGCCGCTCAAGCGCTACCCGTTCCAGATTCAGCAGTCCTTCGACCCAGGTGCCATCTACCTGGTGCAGAACGCCATGCAGCGGGTGATGCGCGAAGGCACGGGCCGCTCGGTCTACAACGTGCTCCCACGCTCGCTGACCCTGGCCGGCAAGACCGGTACCAGCAACGACTCGCGCGACAGCTGGTTCTCCGGTTTCAGCCAGGACCTGCTGGCGGTGGTCTGGCTGGGGCGTGACGACAACGGCAAGACCCCCTTCACCGGTGCCACCGGCGCCCTGCAGGTCTGGACCAGCTTCATGCGCAAGGCCGACCCGTTGCCGCTGGACATGCCGCAACCGGACAACGTGGTGCAGGCCTGGATCGACCCGTACAGCGGCCAGGGGTCGGACGGCAGCTGTCCGGGGGCGGTGCAGATGCCGTATATTCGAGGGAGTGAACCGGCTCCCGGTGCCATCTGTGGCCCCCAGGATCCGGTCGAGTCCGTCATGGACTGGGTCAAGGGATGGATGAATTGAGCGCTAGCTTCGAAGAGGGTGTGACGTGAACAAGTGGTTGTTTCCTGCCTTGACGGCGATGGCCGTGCTCCATGGCTGTGCCAGCGTGCCGCGCGGCAATATCCCGGTGGTGGACTCCAGCACCCGGGTCTCCAATAGCGAGCGGGTCGCGGCCAACCGCAGCGGTGGTCTGCCGACCAGTGGCGGCACCCGCCAGGCCCAGGCCCTGCCCGAAGACTCCGGCGTGACCGTGATGATTCCGCAAGGGGCCGGCGCTGCGCCGATCCAGTCCTTCCCGGCCGGCAGCAGCGCGGCGCCGATCAGCACCGGGCCTATCACGCCTGGGCCGATCAGCACCGGCCCAATTACCACCAATCCCAACCCGGTAGCTGACGAGCCGTTCGACATCGCCTCGATGAACAGCGCGCCGAGCGCCACTTCCAGCGCCCCGACCGGCATCCCGCGCAGCAATGCAGGCAGCGGCGGCCTGTCGGCCGACGAGCAACTGGACGGCCCGGTGCTGGCATTGCTGACCACCGCTCAGCAACAGCAGGGCGGCGGTGACTTCAACGGCGCCGCATCGAGCCTGGAACGTGCCCAGCGCATCGCCCCGCGCGAGCCGCAGGTGCTGTTCCGCCTGGCCCAGGTGCGCCTGGCCCAGGGCGATGCGGCCCAGGCCGAACAACTGGCCCGTCGCGCCCTGACCTACGCCAACGGTCGCCCCGACCTGCAGGCCGAGCTTTGGAACACCATCGCCCAGGCCCGCGAGAAGCAGGGTGACAGCGCTGGTGCTGCGTTGGCGCGGCAGAAGGCGCGGACGACTTCGTGATGGAACAGCGCATCCTGGACATCGCCGACCACCTGCTGCTGATCGAGCGCGAGCTGCAGGTGCAGGGCTGGTGGAGCGCCGAAGCGCCGACGGCCGATGCGCTTGCCAGCGTGGTGCCGTTCGCGGTCGATACCATGGCTTTCGAACAATGGCTGCAATGGATCTTTCTCCCGCGCATGAAGCTCATCATCGAGCATGGGCATCCGCTGCCCAATGCGTCCGGCATCCTGGTCATGGCCGAAACCGTGTTCGTCGATCGTCCGGAACAGAGCCGCGAGCTACGGCGCCTGCTGGCAGCGTTCGATCAATTGATCAGCCCTTCCGCCTGATTTCTTCTCTTTTTCCTTCAAGGGCCGCAGATTGTGGCCCTTTTTTATGGATTTCTTTATTTTTCTGCTGCTGACGTCGTTTTTAGTGGTGGCAGTGCTTCATCCTGGGGAAAAATTGGCAATAATTTTTCTTGACTTACGCGTGCCGAATCAGAAGAATCCAGTTTCCGCTGTAGAGGGACTGCCAGAAGCAGACCCGCTAAGCAGATCATGAGGCGCACACCCGCGCCGACTTGTTACACCCCGCAACGCGTTACCTCGCGCTGGGTGGGAACCCCCCGCAACACTCTGGGGCGCTCCCAATACTTGCTCAGTCAGTGCTGACGTTCGCTCATGCTCTGCTTGGCAGTAAACCTATTAAGACCCGCCCAATGAGGGCGGTATTCTGGCGTTTTAGAGGTGAACAACGTGGAGCTTTTATCTGGCGCTGAGATGGTCGTCCGCTTCTTGCGTGACGAAGGCGTTAAGCACATCTACGGGTACCCTGGTGGTGCTCTCCTTCATGTTTATGACGCCCTGTTCAAGGAACCGGAGATCAACCACATCCTGGTTCGTCATGAGCAGGCTGCCACCCATATGGCGGACGGCTACGCCCGTGCCACCGGCAAGGCCGGCGTGGTACTGGTCACTTCCGGCCCAGGCGCGACCAATGCCATCACCGGCATTGCCACCGCCTACATGGACTCGATCCCGATGGTCATCCTCTCCGGCCAGGTGCCCAGCACCATGGTAGGGACCGATGCCTTCCAGGAAACCGACATGATCGGTATTTCCCGGCCGATCGTGAAGCACAGCTTCATGGTCAAACACGCCACGGAAATCCCTGAAGTCCTGAAAAAAGCCTTCTATCTGGCACAGTCCGGCCGTCCAGGCCCGGTCGTGGTCGACATTCCAAAAGATATGACCAACCCGGCCGAGAAGTTCGAATACGTCTATCCGAAGAAGGTCAAGCTGCGTTCCTACAGCCCGGCGGTTCGCGGCCACTCCGGCCAGATCCGCAAGGCGGCCGAAATGCTGCTGGCTGCCAAGCGTCCAGTGGTCTACGCCGGTGGCGGCGTCATCCTCGGCGGCGGCTCCGAAGCCCTCACCGAGATCGCGAAGTCGCTGAACCTGCCGGTCACCAATACCTTGATGGGGCTGGGTGGCTTCCCGGGCACCGACCGTCAGTTCCTGGGCATGCTCGGCATGCACGGCAGCTACACCGCCAACATGGCCATGCACAATGCCGACGTGATCTTCGCGGTCGGCGCGCGTTTCGATGACCGTGTGGTCAATGGCCCTGCCAAGTTCTGTCCGAATGCCAAGATCATCCACATCGACATCGATCCGGCGTCGATCTCCAAGATGATCAAGGCCGACGTGCCGATCGTAGGTCCTGTGGAAAGCGTCCTCAACGAGATGCTGGCCATCCTCAAGGAAATCGGCGAGCAGCCCGACAAGGCGGCGCTCGATGCCTGGTGGAAGCAGATCGAAGAATGGCGCGGCGATCGCGACCTGTTCCCTTACGACAAGGGCGACGGCAGCGTGATCAAGCCGCAGACCGTGATCGAGACCCTCTGCGAAGTGACCAAGGGCGATGCCTTTATCACTTCCGACGTGGGCCAGCACCAGATGTTCGCGGCGCAGTACTACCGCTTCAACAAGCCGAACCGTTGGATCAACTCCGGCGGCCTTGGCACCATGGGCTTCGGTTTCCCGGCGGCGATGGGCATCAAGCTCAACTTCCCCGACCAGGACGTGGCCTGCGTGACTGGCGAAGGCAGTATCCAGATGAACATTCAGGAGCTGTCCACCTGCATGCAGTACGACCTGCCGGTGAAGATCGTCAACCTGAACAACGGTGTGTTGGGCATGGTTCGCCAATGGCAGGACATGGCCTACAGCGGCCGTCACTCGCACTCCTACGTGGAGTCGCTGCCTGACTTCGTCAAGCTGGTCGAGGCCTATGGCCACGTGGGTATCCGCATCACCAGCCTGAAGGATCTCAAGCCGAAGTTGGAAGAGGCCTTCGCGATGAAGGACCGCCTGGTGTTCATCGACATCGCGGTCGACAGGACCGAGCACGTCTACCCGATGCAGATCAAGGACGGCTCGATGCGTGACATGTGGCTGAGCAAGACGGAGCGTACCTGATATGCGGCACATCATTTCCCTGCTGTTGGAAAACGAACCCGGTGCCTTGTCTCGCGTGGTCGGCCTTTTCTCCCAGCGTAACTACAACATCGAAAGCCTGACCGTGGCGCCGACCGAGGACCCGACTCTGTCGCGCCTGACCCTGACGACCGTTGGTCATGACGAAGTGATCGAACAGATCACCAAGAACCTGAACAAGCTGGTCGAAGTGGTCAAGCTCGTCGATCTGTCGGAAAGTGCTCACATCGAGCGCGAGCTGATGTTGGTCAAGGTCAAGGCCACCGGCGCCCAGCGCGCCGAGATCAAGCGCACCACGGATATCTTCCGTGGCCAGATCGTCGACGTCACCGCCAGCGTGTACACCGTGCAACTGAGCGGCACCAGCGACAAGCTGGACAGCTTCATCCAGGCCATCGGCACCGCGTCGATCCTGGAAACCGTGCGCAGCGGCGTTACCGGCATTGCCCGTGGCGACAAAGTGCTCAGTATCTGAATACGCATATAAAGAATCAGTGATGGCTCGTGGAGCCGAGATATAACAGGGGTATTTCATGAAAGTTTATTACGACAAAGACTGCGACCTTTCCATCATTCAGGGCAAGAAAGTCGCCATCATCGGTTACGGCTCCCAGGGCCACGCCCAGGCGTGCAACCTGAAGGACTCCGGTGTGGACGTCACCGTCGGTCTGCGTAAAGGTTCGGCCACCGTTGCCAAGGCAGAAGCCCACGGCCTGAAAGTGGCCGACGTGGCCACTGCTGTCGCGGCTGCCGACCTGGTCATGATCCTGACCCCGGACGAGTTCCAGGGCGCTCTGTACAAGAACGAGATCGAGCCGAACATCAAGAAGGGCGCCACCCTGGCCTTCTCCCACGGCTTCTCGATCCACTACAACCAAGTCGTTCCGCGTGCCGACCTCGACGTGATCATGATCGCGCCGAAGGCTCCGGGCCACACCGTTCGCTCCGAGTTCGTCAAGGGCGGCGGCATCCCTGACCTGATCGCTGTCTACCAGGACGCTTCCGGCAACGCCAAGAACGTCGCTCTGTCGTACGCCTCGGGCGTCGGCGGTGGCCGTACCGGCATCATCGAAACGACCTTCAAGGACGAGACCGAAACCGACCTGTTCGGCGAGCAGGCCGTTCTGTGCGGTGGTACCGTCGAGCTGGTCAAAGCCGGTTTCGAAACCCTGGTCGAAGCTGGCTACGCGCCGGAAATGGCCTACTTCGAGTGCCTGCACGAGCTGAAGCTGATCGTCGACCTCATGTACGAAGGCGGTATCGCCAACATGAACTACTCGATCTCCAACAACGCCGAATACGGTGAGTACGTCACCGGCCCGGAAGTCATCAACGAAGAATCCCGCAAGGCCATGCGCAACGCTCTGAAGCGCATCCAGGACGGCGAGTACGCGAAGATGTTCATCTCCGAAGGCGCCACCAACTATCCGTCCATGACTGCCAAGCGTCGCAACAACGCCGCCCATGGCATCGAAGTCATCGGCGAGCAGCTGCGCTCCATGATGCCGTGGATCGCTGCCAACAAGATCGTCGACAAGACCAAGAACTAAGGTCTGCTTCGATACATGAAAAAACGCGGCTTCGGCCGCGTTTTTTCATTTAGGCGGCCGGCTTCTGGTATAAAGCGACCAGTGGCTTGCCGTTAGAACCTGTTTAGCAGGCCCGTGTCGAATTTTTTTCCACTTCCGTTGCAAGGTATTTTTCATGAGCGAACGTCCCGAAGAGCCGAACAAGCCCTCCGACGCCGAAAGCCTGCTACCTGTCGATGAGCATATTGAAGAAGGGCACGACGCCGAAGGCCGCAAGGTCCGCCATCGCGGTATCTACCTGCTGCCCAACCTGTTCACGACCGCCAACCTGTTTGCCGGTTTCTACTCGATCGTCAGCTCCATCAGCGCGCATGGTTACCTCAGTGCGGGTGACCCTCGCGAAGCGAGCAAGTATTTCGCCTTCGCCGCGATCGCCATCTTCGTGGCCATGGTCCTCGATAGCCTGGACGGCCGCGTAGCGCGCATGACCAACACCCAGAGCGCATTCGGTGCCGAATATGACTCGCTGTCGGACATGGCCGCCTTTGGCGTCGCGCCGGCGCTGCTGGCCTTCGTCTGGGCGCTGGGCGATATGGGCAAGGTCGGCTGGATGGTGGCGTTCATCTATGTGGCCGGTGCGGCATTGCGTCTGGCGCGTTTCAACACCCAGGTCGGCACCGCCGACAAACGTTACTTCATCGGCCTGGCCAGCCCGGCCGCCGCGGGTGTGGTCGCCGGTACCGTATGGGCCTTCAGCGACTATGGCATCCAGGGCTCCAAGCTGTCGTTCCTGGTTGCCTTGCTGGTTGCGGCCGCGGGCATGCTGATGGTCAGCAACATCAAGTACAACAGCTTCAAGGAGCTCGACCTCAAGGGGCGCGTGCCGTTCGTTGCGATCCTGGCGGTGGTGCTGGTGTTCGCCGTGGTGTTCAGCGACCCACCCCGTATCCTGCTGCTGATCTTCCTCGGTTATGCCGTCTCGGGCCCGGTGCAATACCTGCTGCGTGGTCGTCGTCGCAAGACGCCACAATGAGTTAATGCTGGAATAACCCTCCGGCTCCATAGTCTTACAGGTACATCCGTTGCCTGTGCTATGGAGCCGTCATGCTTATCAAGTCTCTCAGGTCGTCCGACTGCAAAGCGTCGGAGATCACGCCAGAAGCTATCTATCTTTCCCGTCGTACCTTGCTGGGCGGCTCCCTTGCTGGCTTGGCGCTCGGTGCGCTGCCGGCAGTCGGTGTGGCGGCCGAGCCGTCGCGCTATGCCGATGTCACGCCTGGCGCGCCGCCCCGCTGGTTCGATGAAAAGCTCGCTGGAGCGCGCTGGCAGGCGGTCACGGTCAAGGACGAGGCGATCACGCCGTTCAAGGACGCCACGCACTACAACAACTTCTATGAGTTCGGGCCGGATAAGGGCGACCCGGCCGCCAATGCTGGCAGCCTGAAGACCGAGCCATGGAGCCTAGTGGTCGATGGCGAGGTGGCCAAGCCGGGGCGCTATGCGCTCGAAGACTTCGTCAAACCTTACCAGCTCGAGGAACGCATCTACCGCTTGCGTTGCGTCGAGGCCTGGTCGATGGTCATTCCCTGGCTGGGCTTCCCCTTGACCGAAGTGCTCAAGCAGGTGCAGCCAACCTCGAAGGCGCGCTATGTGCGCTTCGAGACCCTGCAGGACCCTAAGTCCATGCCGGGCCAGCGTTCGGGCTTCGCCTTGATCGACTGGCCCTACGTGGAGGGCCTGCGCCTGGATGAGGCGATGAACCCGTTGGCGATCCTGGCTGTGGGGATGTATGGCCGTGAACTGGCCAACCAGAATGGCGCACCGCTGCGTCTGGTGGTGCCCTGGAAGTACGGGTTCAAGAGCATCAAGTCGATCGTGCGCATGAGCCTGGTGGCGGAGCAGCCGCGTACCACCTGGGAAAGCCTGGCGCCCGAGGAGTACGGGTTCTATGCCAACGTCAACCCGACGGTGGATCACCCGCGTTGGACTCAGGCCAGGGAGCGGCGCCTGCCGAGCGGTCTGTTCAGCCCCAATGTACGCGATACCTTGATGTTCAATGGCTACGCTGATGAAGTGGCGTCACTCTATACCGGGCTCGACCTGCGGAAGAACTATTGAT
Source organism: Pseudomonas guariconensis (assembly GCF_015680235.1). Classification (GTDB taxonomy): domain Bacteria; phylum Pseudomonadota; class Gammaproteobacteria; order Pseudomonadales; family Pseudomonadaceae; genus Aquipseudomonas; species Aquipseudomonas guariconensis_A. The sequence goes on along the minus strand of NZ_JADLJL010000045.1, from coordinate 805 downwards.
GCGCTACCCCTGGTTTCGCCTGGCCATCTTCCTGGTGGGGAGCATTCTCCCCGCCTGGTGGCTATATGAAGCAGCGATGGGCCTGCTTGGCCCGGACCCGGGCAAGATCCTCGTGGATCGCCTGGGGCTTGGGGCACTGACCTTTCTGTTGGTTACCCTGGGCATGTCACCATTGCAACGCCTGACGGGCTGGTCGGGGTGGATAGTCGCAAGACGGCAGCTGGGGTTGTGGTGCTTTGCCTATATCGTGCTGCACATGACAGCGTATATGGTGTTCGTCCTGGGGTTGGACTGGGGGCAGCTAGGGGTGGAGTTGCGCAAGCGGCCCTATATTATCGTTGGGTTCCTGGGCTTCCTGGGGTTGCTCGCGCTGGCAGCGACTTCCAATCGATACAGCCAGCGGCGCCTGGGCGCTCGGTGGAAGAGATTGCACAGGTTGGTATACGTCATCCTGGGGCTGGGGTTGCTGCATTTCCTCTGGATCGTGCGTTCAGACCTCAAGGAGTGGGTGGTGTATGCCTCTATTGGAGGGCTGTTGTTGGCCGTGCGATTACCGCCGGTATGGCGTCGTGTCCCTCGCTTGATGGGGCGGGGGAGGGCGGTTTGAAACTTTTTTGAAATAACTGTTGACGCCCTTCTGAATCCCCTTATAATGCGCCCCACTTCCGACGCAGTCGAAACGCAAAACTCCTTGAGATTCAATGAGTTGAACGCTTCAGGTAGTATCGGAAGGCTTCGGTCTCACAGATCGGCAGCGGTGAAAAAGGCAGTTGACAGCAGGTTTTAACGCTGTATGATTCGCCTC
>NZ_JADLJL010000044.1 GCF_015680235.1 Pseudomonas guariconensis | reverse complement strand
CGCCTGGCAAGGGCTTCGCCCTTGATCGCGGGACAAGCCCGCTCCCACAGGGGGCGGCGCTAGCCGCTTGTTCTCTGCGCGACAGCGCAGCCCGAAGGGCTGGGTAATCTCCCACACCTACGGCGGCGTCTCTGAAAACAGCGCAGGCCTGGTGGGTTTGTCCCGCGATCGAGGGCCAAGCCCTTGCCAGGCGACGGTGATACCGGGCCCGGCCTAATCGCGGAACGAGCCCGCTCCAGATTCCCAACCCGTCTACCCTGAAGGAACGGACTCGTCCTTCGGAGGTAGTACCGCGCCATGTACAAGGACCTGAAATTCCCCATACTCATCGTCCACCGCGCCATCAAGGCCGACAGCGTCGCCGGCGAGCGGGTGCGCGGTATCGCCGATGAGCTGGCCCAGGACGGTTTCGCCATCCTCGCGGCAGCCGACCAGGCCGAGGCCCGCTTGGTGGCCGCCACCCACCATGGCCTGGCGTGCATGCTGATCGCCGCCGAAGGCGTCGGTGAAGACACCCGCTTGCTGCAGAACATGGCAGAGCTGATCCGCCTGGCCCGCCAGCGCGCACCGAACCTGCCCATCTTCGCCCTCGGTGAACAGGTGACGCTGGAGAATGCCCCCGCCGAGACCATGAGCGAGCTCAACCAGCTGCGCGGCATCCTCTACCTGTTCGAAGACACCGTACCTTTTCTCGCCCGCCAGGTGGCCCGCGCTGCGCACAACTACCTGGACGGCCTGCTGCCACCGTTCTTCAAGGCGCTGGTGCAGCACACCGCGCAATCCAACTATTCCTGGCATACCCCCGGCCACGGCGGCGGCGTGGCCTACCGCAAGAGCCCGGTAGGCCAGGCATTCCACCAGTTCTTCGGGGAAAACACCCTACGCTCGGACCTGTCGGTATCGGTGCCTGAACTTGGCTCGCTGCTCGACCACACCGGCCCTCTGGCCGAGGCCGAAGCCAGGGCCGCGCGCAACTTCGGCGCCGACCATACCTTCTTCGTGATCAACGGCACCTCCACCGCCAACAAGATCGTCTGGCATGCGATGGTCGGTCGTGACGACCTGGTGCTGGTGGATCGCAACTGCCACAAGTCGGTGGTGCACGCGATCATCATGACCGGCGCCATCCCGCTCTACCTGTGCCCGGAGCGCAACGAACTGGGCATCATCGGGCCGATCCCGCTGAGCGAGTTCAGCCCGGCATCGATCCAGGCGAAGATCGACGCCAACCCACTGGCCCGGGGGCGCACGTCGCGCATCCGCCTGGCCGTGGTGACCAACTCGACCTATGACGGGCTGTGCTACCACGCCGGGTTGATCAAGCAGGTACTGGGTACTCGGGTCGAAGTCCTGCATTTCGACGAGGCCTGGTTCGCTTATGCCGCGTTTCACGAATTCTTCGCCAACCGCTACGCCATGGGCACCCCGCGTGGTGAAGACAGCCCGCTGCTGTTCAGCACCCATTCCACGCACAAGCTGTTGGCGGCGTTCAGCCAGGCCTCGATGATCCACGTGCAGGACGGCAGTCTGCGGCAGTTGGACCGTGACCGCTTCAACGAAGCCTTCATGATGCATATCTCTACGTCGCCGCAGTACAGCATCCTGGCCTCGCTGGACGTCGCCTCGACCATGATGGAGGGGCCGGCCGGCACCTCGCTGCTGCAGGAAATGTTCGACGAGGCACTGAGCTTTCGGCGGGCCTTGGCCAATCTGCGCGAACACATCGCCGCCGATGACTGGTGGTTCAGCATTTGGCAGCCGCCCGCGACCGACGGTGCCCAGGGCCTGGCAGCCCAGGATTGGTTGCTGCAGCCAGGCGCCGAGTGGCACGGTTTCGGCGAGGTGGAGCAGGACTACATGCTGCTCGACCCATTGAAAGTCACCCTGGTGATGCCGGGGCTGACGGTGGGCGGTGCCTTGGACGCGCACGGTATCCCGGCGGCAGTGGTGGGCAAGTTCCTCTGGGAACGGGGGCTGGTGGTGGAGAAGACCGGCCTGTACAGCTTCCTGGTACTGTTCTCGATGGGCATCACCAAGGGCAAGTGGAGCACCTTGCTCACCGAACTGCTCGAATTCAAGCGCCACTACGATGGCAACACCGCCCTGGGCCACTGCCTGCCGAGCGTGATGGCGGTCGCCCCGTCACGTTACCAGGGGCTGGGGCTGCGCGACCTGTGCGACCAACTGCACGGCTGCTACCGGGCCAACGCTACGGCCAAGCAGCTCAAGCGCCTGTTCACCTGCTTGCCGGAAATGGCCATGACCCCGGCCCAGGCCTATGACCGGATGGTGCGCGGGGAGGTGGAGGCGGTGCCGATCGAGGCCTTACTGGGGCGGGTGGCCGCTGTGATGCTGGTGCCATACCCACCTGGCATACCGTTGATCATGCCCGGCGAGCGCTTCACCGAGGCCACGCGTTCGATCATCGACTACCTGGCCTTCGCCCGGGCCTTCGATAGCGGCTTCCCTGGCTTCGTCGCCGATGTCCATGGCCTGCAGAGCGAAGATCATGGCCAGGGGCGTGTCTATACGGTCGATTGCGTCAAGGAATGCGGATGAGCTCGACGCCGCTATGGGCGAGCTCGAAGCGGTCCTCGCCCAGGTGGCGGACGCGGTCGCCGACAGGCAAGCGGTAGGTCACGATCGGCGCACCGAGGCTGCTGCCGTCGGCCTGGAGGGTGGATTCCTGGTACTCATGCACGGGATAGATACGGCCTTCGGCGTCACGTGCGTGGAATTGGCCGACCAGTATTGCTGCCATTTGCGAGAAAACCTCTGAAATTTTTGGGAAATATCTGCAGGCATAGACCCGTGCGGACGGCTGGAAGTTTTCTGCTGATGGCAAAAAAACTCTGGTGGCAGGGTGCGGTCATCTATAACTACAACTTTCCCTAGCCAGCAGAGGTTGCAAACACCATGAGCCAGGTCTATTCGGTAGCGGTCGTCGTCGGCAGCTTGCGCAAGCAGTCCTACAATCGCAAGGTGGCCCGGGCCCTCGGAGAGCTGGCGCCGTCCAGCCTTGCCCTGAAGATCGTCGAGATCGGCGACCTGCCGCTGTACAACGAAGATGTCGAGGCCGATGGCGCACCAGAGACCTGGACGCGTTTTCGCGACGAGATTCGCCGCAGCGACGCGGTGCTGTTCGTAACGCCTGAGTACAACCGTTCGGTGCCGGGCTGCCTTAAGAACGCCATCGATGTGGGCTCTCGGCCGTATGGCCAGAGCGCCTGGAGCGGTAAGCCGGCGGCGGTGGTGAGCGTCTCACCCGGTGCCATCGGCGGCTTTGGTGCCAACCACAGCGTGCGCCAGTCGCTGGTATTCCTGGACATGCCCTGCATGCAGATGCCCGAGGCATACATCGGCGGGGCGGCGAGCCTGTTCGAGGAATCGGGCAAGCTCAATGACAAGACCCGGCCGTTCCTGCAGGCGTTCATCGACAAGTTCGCGGCATGGGTGAAGCTCAACCGGGCCGTTTGACCTGATCGGGGCTGCTGCGCAGCCCTTTCGCGGCACAAGGCCGCTCCTACGTCCAATGTAGGAGCGGCCTTGTGCCGCAAAAGGGCCGCCGAGCGGCCCCGATAGGCTAGCCTTACGACGCTTGCGGCATCTCGCCCTTGGCCAGGCGACGGTTGATGTCGGCGATGACCTCGGGCAGCTCGTTGATGGTGTCGATCAGGTAGTGCGGGCGAGAGCTTTCGAACATCGCGTGGATGCGCTTGCGCTCGCTTTCCAGCTTCTCCGCGCTCAGGGCGCGGTAGCCTTCCCAGGTCAGGCCCAGGGCGTTGCCCGAGCACACCAGGGCGACGGTCCACATGCCGGCGCGACGGCCTTCGAGGATGCCTGGCACGGTGTCGTCGACCTTCACGCAAGCCGCCACATCGTCGATGCCCAGGGCGATCACGTTGGCCAGGGCCTGGGCCGGCCATGGGCGGCCATTGGGGGTTTCGTCGGTGGCCACCACATGGTCGGCGACATAGCCGTTCTGCTTGGCCAGCTCCACCACCTTGTCCATCACCACTTTCGGGTAGCCGGAGCAGGAGCCGATCTTCAGGCCGTCCTTGCGCAGGCCCGTGAGGGTGTCCAGAGCGCCGGGAATCAGCGCCGAGTGCACGGCGATCTTCTCGATCTGCAGCGGCATGAAGCGTTCGTAGATGGCAGTGACATCATCGTCGGTCGGGGTACGGCCGAACACCTTGCGGTAGCGCTCGGCGATTTCAGGCACATCGCACAGGGTGCGGATGTGGTCCCACTTGCCCATGCCCATCGGGCCACGGGCTTCTTCGATGGATACCTGGACGTCGAACTCGGCGAAGGCTTCGACGAAGATCTGGGTCGGGGCGAAGGAGCCGAAGTCGACCACGGTGCCGGCCCAGTCGAGGATGGCGGCTTGCAGCTGGGTGGGGTTGCTGTAGTTCATTGCACGATTTCCTGGAAATTGGGGCGGTTTGTCGAATCAGATGTCCAGCACTTCCATTTCCCGCAGCACCTGGGCCACGGCATCGACGGCAGCTTGCATACCATCGGCTCCCACCACGCCGATGCAGCCGACGCGGAAGGTTTCCACCTGGGTCAGCTTGCCTGGGTAGAGGATGAAGCCTTTGGCCTTCACGCGCTCGTAGAAGTCCTTGAACTGGTAACGGGCGTCACGCGGGGCGTGGAAGGTGACGATGATCGGTGCTTGGATCTCGGCGGGCAGGAAGCTGCGCAGGCCGAGCTTGGCCATGCCGTCGAGCAGGGTCTTGCAGTTGTCTGCGTAGCGCTGATGGCGAGCCGGCAGGCCGCCTTCCTCGTTGTACTGCACCAGGGCTTCGTGCAGGGCGGCGACCACGTGGGTCGGCGGGGTGAAGCGCCACTGGCCGGTCTTGGCCATGTATGCCTGCTGGTCGTGCAGGTCCATCGCCAGGGAATGGCTGTTGCCTTCGGCGGCCGCCAGGGCGTTCTTCTCGGCGAAGACGAAGCCCATGCCCGGCACACCTTCCAGGCATTTGCCGGAGGCAGCGATCAGGGCTTCGAACGGCACTTCGCTGGCATCGATCGGCAGGGCACCGAAGGAGCTCATGGCATCGATGACCAGGCGCTTGCCGTGGCGTTTGACCACCTGGGCGATCTCAGGCAGCGGGTTGAGGATGCCGGTGCTGGTTTCGCAGTGGATCAGCGCCACGTGGGTGACGGCGGGGTCGGCAGCCAGCAGGCGGTCGACATCGGCAGCGGTGGTCGGCTGGTCTTCGGCCGTTTCGAAGGTGCTGTAGGCGCGGCCCAGGACCTTGCAGATCTTCGCCAGGCGCTGGCCGTAGGCGCCGTTGATCAGCACCAACACCTTGCCATCGCGGGGGACCAGGGTGCCGATGGCCGCTTCCACGGCGAAGGTGCCGCTGCCTTGCAGGGGCACGCAGTGGTGGGTGGCATTGCCGTTGACGATGGCCAGCAGTTGTTCGCACAGGCTGGCGGTCAGTTGATTGAAGTCGCGGTCCCAGGAGCCCCAGTCCACCAGCATGGCTTGGCGGGTGCGGGAAGAGGTGGTCAGTGGGCCAGGGGTCAGCAGGATCGGGGCGTTGCTCATTCCGTTATTCCTCACAAGCGGTGGGCTGAAACTACGGGGCCTAAGTTGCAATTTGCTGCTCCATCAATCAAATTGTTTGTTGTTATGCCAGCCATAAGTCAGGCCGATAGATATGAACTTGTTCCAGCTACGCGCCTTCGATGCGGTGGCCCGTGAAGGCAGCTTCACCCGTGCCGCAGAGCGCTTGTTCATCAGCCAGCCGGCGGTGACCGGGCATGTGAAGGCCCTTGAAGAGCACTACCAGATCACGTTGTTGCGACGTACCGCGCGGCGGGTGGAACTAACCGAGGAGGGCACACGTCTGGCGGCCATCACCCGGGCGATGTTCAGCCTGGCCGAGGAAGCCCAGGCCATGCTCGAGGCCAACCGGCAACTGCTGACCGGGCGCCTGGAAGTGGCGGCGGATGGGCCCCACCGGGTCATGCCGATGTTGGGCATGCTGAGGGCGCGCTACCCGGGCATCACCGTCAACCTGCGCCTGGGCAACGCCCAGGAAACCTTGGCGGCGCTGGTCTCCGAGCATGCCGACGTGGCGGTGCTGACCGAGGTCGAGCCGCGTAAGGGGCTGTATCTGCAGAGCCTGGGCGAGTCGCGCTTGTGCGCATTGCTGCCGGTCGGCCACCCCTGGGCGGCAGGCGAGGGCGACCTGCCCCTGGCGGAGCTGGACCGGCAGATCATGGTGCTGCGCGAACCCAGCTCCATTACCCGGCGTACCTTCGACCAAGCCTGCGCCGAGGCCAAGGTGCAGCCGCGAGTATTGCTGGAGCTGGACAGCCGCGAGGCGGTCACCGAGGCGGTGGCAGCAGAGCTTGGCATCGGCATCGTGTCGTCGATGGAGGTGGCGCATGACCCGCGGGTGGTGGCGCGACCGTTGAGTGGCGAGGGGCTGGTGAACCGGCACATGATCGGTTGCCTGGAGCGGCGCCGTGAGCTGCGGTTGATTCAGGCGTTCCTGGGGTTGGCGGTGAGTCTCTGATAAGGAGGCGGCCCTCATCGCGGGGCAAGCCCGCTCCCACAGGCACATCGCTGTTCTTGAGGACGGTGCAATACGTGTCGGCTTGCCCCGCGATGAGGGCCGCACTGGTAAGATCGGTGGCTGAGAAGACACGGGCGCTAGACGGCCAATGAGCGACAAAGACACCATTTCCATGCAGCTGGTGCGCGAAGCGCTGCTGCAGACGTGCCCGGCCGGCCAGCCCGATGCGCCCCTGCTGGCCCGCGCTGGTATCGATGCCTGCGAGCTCGAACAACCCGACGCCCGGGTCACTGCCGAAGCGTACGCCCGGCTCTGGCGTCTGCTGGCCCGGCGCTGCAACGACGAATTCTTCGCCATGGACCCGCGTGGCCTGCGCACCGGGAGCCTGGCCTTCCTGTGTCGGGCGAGCATGGCGCAGCCGACCTTGGGCGCGGCCCTGGACACGGCCTTGGCGTTCCTCTCGCTGATGCTCGAAGACCTGCAACCGAGCCTGGTGCGCCAGCAGAGCCTGGCCGAGATCGTCATCTACGAGCCCCGTGACGAACCCCGGCGCGCCTTTACCTATTTCACCTTCTGGATGATCGTGCACGGCGTGGCCTGCTGGCTGGCCGGGCGGCGCATCCCGATCCTGGCCATCGACCTGCGGTGCGCCGAGCCGCCGTTCTGTGACGATTACCGGGTAATGTTCTCGGAGAACCTGCAGTTCGACCGTCCGCGCACCCGCATGATCTTCGCCGCCGATTGCCTGGACGTGCCCCTGCGCCGTACGCCTGAGGAACTGCAACGGTTCCTGGCCGAAGCGCCGGGCAATATCCTGGTCAAGTACCGCGACCCGGCCAGCCTGGCCCGGCGCATCCGCCACGACCTGCTGGCCCTGGACCCGGCCGGCTGGCCCGACGCCGAAGCGCTGGCACGCCAGCTGTGCCTGTCCGCCTCGACCCTGCGCCGCCGCCTGGCCGACGAGGGGCAGACCTACCAGGGGCTCAAGGACAGTGTGCGGCGCCAGCTGGCGATCGCATGGCTGGCCGACTGCGAGGTGGGCCTGGCGACCATCGCCGAGCGCCTGGGTTTCGCCGACAGCAGTTCGTTCTACAAGGCGTTTCGCAAGTGGTTCGGTTGCAACCCAGGGCATTATCGCGAACTGATCGGCGCCTGCGACGCCAAGCCATTGCCGTAGCGTCCCGTCGCTGGCAAGCCGGCTCCCACAGAGAACAAGCGGCTAGCGCCCCCCTGTGGGAGCGGGCTTGTCCCGCGATTAAGGGCGAAGCCCTTGCCAGGCGACGGTGATTCCGGCCCGGCCTAATCGCGGGACGAGCCCGCTTCCACAGATACAACGGCCCTGCGGCCAAACCGGTCATCGTGATTGACAGTTTTGGCCATTGCCGGCCTGGGTGGCGGGCGCGAACATCTCAGACAAATGGTGCACTCCAACAAAAACAACCAGGAGTCTGACGATGCGTGACTACGCCGAAGCCGCCCGTTCGTTCGATTACGGCCGGGCCGTCGAGGAGGCGCTGCAAGGCAATCTCGATGCGATGAATGCTTGTGTCGAATGTTGCGACCGCCATGTCGGTGGCAACCGGACCGCCCTGGTCTGGGAAGATCGCGACGGTAACGGTGCACGCTACAGCTTCGAGCAGTTGCAGGCGCTGGCTGCGCGCTTGGCCAATGTCCTCGAAGGTCTGGGTGTCGGTGCCGGTGATCGGGTCGCCGGTCTGATGCCGCGTACGCCTGAGCTGTTGGTCACGGTCCTGGCCACCTGGCGCCTGGGCGCTGTCTACCAGCCACTGTTCACCGCCTTCGGCCCCAAGGCCATCGAACATCGCCTCGCACAATCCCATGCCCGTGTCGTGGTCACCGACCGTGGCAACCGGGCCAAGCTGGACGAGGTGCCGGGTTGCCCCACCATCATCACCGTGGGGGCGACGCCCGGCGAACTGGATTTCCATACCGCCTTGAATGCCGCGCCCGGTGAGCGCGAGCCCGTGCTGCGCACCGGCGACGATCCCTTCCTGCTGATGTTCACCTCGGGTACCACAGGGCCTGCCAAGCCGCTGGAGGTACCGCTGCGAGCGATCGTCGCCTTCAAAGGCTACATGCGCGATGCCATCGGCCTGCAACCGGAGGACAACTTCTGGAACCTGGCCGATCCGGGTTGGGCCTACGGCCTGTATTACGCCGTCACCGGCCCGCTGGCCCTGGGGCATGCCACCACCTTCTACGATGGACCGTTCAGCGTCGAAAGCTGTGCGCGGATCATCGACAAGCACCGCATCAGCAACCTGGCCGGCTCGCCCACGGCCTATCGCCTGCTGATCGCTGCCGGCAGCGACTTCTCGGCACCGATCAAGGGCCGCTTGCGCGTAGTGAGCAGCGCCGGTGAGCCGCTCAACCCGGAAGTGATCCGCTGGTTCGCCGACGAGCTGGACGTGACTATTCACGACCACTACGGCCAAACCGAGCTGGGCATGGTGCTGTGCAATCACCACGCCCTGACGCATCCGGTGCACCCCGGCTCGGCGGGCTTCGCTATCCCCGGCCACCGCATCGTGGTATTGGACGAACAGGGCAACGAACTGCCGGCCGGGCAGCCGGGAATCCTGGCAGTCGATCGTGAGCAGTCGCCATTGTGCTGGTTCGGTGGCTACCACGGCCTGCCGACCAAGGCCTTCATCGGCAAGTACTACCTGAGCGGTGACACGGTCGAGCTCAACACCGATGGCAGCATCAGCTTCGTCGGGCGCAGCGACGACGTGATCACCACGTCCGGCTACCGGGTAGGGCCGTTCGATGTGGAAAGCGCGCTGATCGAGCACCCGGCCGTGATCGAGGCCGCCGTAATCGGCAAGCCCGACCCCGAGCGTACCGAACTGATCAAGGCCTTCGTGGTGCTGGCCAAGGGCTTCGAAGGCAACGCCGCACTTGAAGACGCCCTGCGCCAGCATGTACGCCAGCGCCTCTATGCCCACGCCTACCCGCGGGAAATCGAATTCGTCAGCGAACTGCCCAAGACCCCAAGCGGCAAGCTGCAACGCTTCATCCTGCGCAACCAGGAAATCGCCCTACAACACGCTGCGCTGGCCACTCGCGCCAGCGCCTGAAGGAACAACACCATGCAGATAGCCAACAAACACTTCATCGTCAGCGGCGCCGCTTCCGGGCTTGGTGCTGCCACCGCGCAGATGCTGGTCGAGGCTGGCGCCAAGGTCATGCTGGTCGACCTCAATGCCGAGGCGGTCGCGGCCAAGGTCCGTGAGCTGGGCGAGCAGGCCCGCTTCGCCGTGGCCGACATCAGCGATGAACCGGCCGCCCAGGCAGCGGTGGAAGCCGCTGTCAGCGCCTTCGGCAGCTTGCACGGGCTGGTCAACTGCGCCGGCATCGTCGGTGCTGAAAAGGTCCTGGGCAAACAAGGCCCCCATGGGCTGGCCAGTTTCGCCAAGGTCATCAACGTCAACCTGGTCGGCAGCTTCAACCTGCTGCGCCTGGCCGCCGCGGCCATGGCCGAGGGGCAGGCGGACGAAGGCGGCGAGCGTGGCGTGATCATCAACACCGCCTCGATTGCCGCCTACGACGGCCAGATCGGCCAGGCCGCCTATGCGGCGTCCAAGGGCGCCATCGCCAGCCTGACCTTGCCGGTGGCCCGTGAACTGGCACGCTTCGGCATTCGCGTGATGACCATCGCCCCCGGCATCTTCGAAACGCCCATGATGGCCGGCATGACCCAGGAGGTCCGCGATTCGCTGGCCGCCGGCGTGCCGTTCCCGCCGCGTCTGGGTCGCCCGCAGGAGTACGCCGCATTGGCCCGCCACATTATCGAGAACAGCATGCTCAACGGCGAGGTGATTCGCCTCGACGGTGCCCTGCGCATGGCTGCCAAGTAAGGAGAACCGCACATGACTCTCGCCAACGATCCGATCGTCATCGTCAGTGCCGTGCGCACGCCCATGGGCGGCCTGCAGGGCGACCTCAAGAGCCTGACCGCGCCCCAGTTGGGCGCCACCGCCATCCGAGCGGCGGTCGAGCGCGCTGGCATCGCCAGCGACAGCGTCGAGCAGGTGCTGTTCGGCTGCGTACTGCCGGCGGGCCTCGGCCAGGCCCCGGCCCGCCAGGCCGCCCTGGGTGCAGGCCTGGACAAGCACACCACCTGCACCACCTTGAACAAGATGTGCGGCTCGGGCATGCAGGCTGCGATCATGGCCCATGATCTGCTGTTGGCCGGCAGCGCCGAGGTGGTGGTGGCCGGCGGCATGGAAAGCATGACCAACGCCCCGTACCTGCTGGACAAGGCTCGCGGTGGCTACCGGATGGGTCACGGCAAGATCATCGACCATATGTTCATGGACGGCCTGGAGGACGCCTACGACAAAGGGCGCCTGATGGGCACCTTCGCCGAGGACTGCGCCCAGGCCAATGGTTTCAGCCGCGAGGCCCAGGACCAATTCGCCATCGCCTCGCTGACCCGCGCCCAAGAGGCCATCAAGAGCGGCCGTTTCGCCGCAGAGATCGTGCCGGTGGAAGTCACAGAGGGCAGGGAGACACGGGTCATTCGTGACGATGAACAGCCGCCCAAGGCGCGCCTGGACAAGATCTCGCAGCTGCGACCGGCGTTCCGCGAAGGCGGCACGGTAACCGCTGCCAACGCCAGCTCCATCTCCGACGGCGCCGCCGCGTTGGTGCTGATGCGTCGCAGCGAAGCCGAAAAGCGTGGCCTCAAGCCCCTGGCGGTGATCCACGGCCATGCGGCCTTCGCCGATACGCCGTCGCTGTTCCCCACCGCGCCGATCGGGGCCATCGACAAGCTGCTCAAGCGCACCGGCTGGAGCCTGCCCGAGGTGGACCTGTTCGAGATCAATGAAGCCTTCGCCGTGGTCACCCTAGCAGCCATGAAGCACCTGGACCTGCCCCACGAGAAGGTCAACATCCATGGCGGGGCGTGTGCCCTGGGCCACCCTATCGGCGCATCTGGCGCACGGATCTTGGTAACCCTGCTGTCTGCCCTGCGTCAGAACAACCTGCGCCGTGGCATCGCGGCCATCTGCATCGGCGGTGGCGAGGCCACGGCCATGGCCGTCGAATGCCTGTACTGAGGTGAGCCATGCTGGTAACTGACGAACAACAACAGATCGCCGACGCGGTCCGCGGCTTCGCCCAAGAGCGCCTCAAGCCCTTCGCCGAGCAATGGGACAAGGCGCATCGCTTCCCCCGTGAGGCCATCGAGGAGATGGCCGGCCTTGGCCTGTTCGGCATGCTGGTGCCGGAGCAGTGGGGTGGCAGCGACACGGGCTATGTGGCGTACGCCATGGCTCTGGAGGAAATCGCCGCCGGGGACGGTGCGTGCTCGACCATCATGAGCGTGCACAACTCGGTGGGTTGCGTGCCGATCCTGCGCTTTGGCAACGAACAGCAGAAGGCGCAATTCCTTGCGCCGCTGGCCAGCGGCCAGATGCTTGGGGCGTTCGCCCTGACCGAGCCCCAGGCCGGCTCCGACGCCAGCAGCCTGAAGACCCGGGCGCGCCTCGAGGGCGACCACTACGTGCTCAACGGCAGCAAACAGTTCATCACCTCCGGGCAGAATGCCGGGGTGGTGATCGTCTTCGCCGTCACCGACCCGCAGGCTGGCAAGCGCGGCATCACGGCCTTGATCGTGCCGACCGATTCGCCCGGCTACCAGGTGGCACGGGTCGAGGACAAACTCGGTCAGCACGCTTCCGACACCTGCCAGATCGTGTTCGACAATGTGCGGGTGCCGGTGGCCAACCGCCTGGGCGAGGAGGGCGAGGGCTACAAGATCGCCCTGGCCAACCTGGAAGGCGGGCGTATCGGCATCGCCGCCCAGTCGGTGGGCATGGCTCGTGCGGCGTTCGAGGTGGCACGGGACTACGCCAATGAGCGCCAAAGCTTCGGCAAGCCCCTGATCGAGCACCAGGCGGTGGCCTTCCGCCTGGCCGACATGGCCACGCGCATTGCCGTGGCCCGGCAGATGGTGCTGCATGCTGCGGCCCTGCGCGATGCCGGGCGCCCGGCATTGGTGGAGGCCTCCATGGCGAAGCTTTTCGCCTCGGAAATGGCCGAAAAGGTCTGTTCGGATGCCTTGCAGACGCTCGGCGGATATGGCTATCTGAGCGACTTCCCGCTGGAGCGGATCTACCGCGACGTTCGGGTCTGCCAGATCTACGAAGGCACCAGCGACATTCAGCGCATGGTCATTGCGCGCAATCTTTGAAGGAGCAGTCTGCATGGCATTCGAAACCATCCTGTTGGACATCCACGGCAAGGTCGGCTTGATCACCCTCAATCGCCCGCAGGCGCTCAACGCCCTGAACGCACAGATCGTCGGCGAGATCAACCAGGCTCTGGACCAGCTCGAGCGTGACCCGAACATCGGCTGCGTGGTGCTCACCGGCTCCGCCAAGGCCTTCGCCGCGGGTGCCGACATCAAGGAGATGGCCGAGCTCAAGTATCCGCAGATCTACGTCGAGGACCTGTTCAGCGATGCCGACCGCATCGCCAACCGTCGCAAGCCGATCATTGCCGCGGTGTCGGGCTTTGCCCTGGGTGGGGGCTGCGAACTGGCGATGATGTGCGACTTCATCCTGGCCGCCGACAACGCCAAGTTCGGCCAGCCGGAAATCAACCTTGGCGTGCTGCCGGGCATGGGCGGCACCCAGCGCCTGACCCGTGCAGTGGGCAAGGCCAAAGCCATGGAGCTCTGCCTGACCGGCCGCCTGATGGGCGCCGAAGAAGCCGAGCGCGCCGGCCTGGTGGCCCGCGTGGTGCCACAGGCCGAATTGCTGGAGGAAGCGCTCAAGGTGGCTGCGACTATCGCCAGCAAGTCGATCCCGGTGAGCATGATGGTCAAGGAAAGCGTCAATCGTGCCTTCGAGGTGACCTTGAGCGAAGGCGTGCGCTTCGAGCGCCGGGTGTTCCACGCGGCCTTCGCCACCGAGGACCAGAAAGAGGGCATGGCCGCTTTCATCGCCAAGCGCGAGGCGCAGTTCAAGGACCGTTGAGTGAAGTCGGGGCGCCTTGGGCGCCCCGGTTGTTTCAGAGGCTGAAGAAGTACTGCTGGGCATCGGCCACTGAGATCGGGTTGCGCAGCACATCTTCCGTTTGACCTGTATCCGGGTGGGTGAATTTCGCACCCTGGGCGTACCGTTGGCTGGCCGTCTTGAGGTGCCCTGAGAAAAACTCACGTTTGTCGGCATCGGCCGATCGGTAGTGAAAATGCGCTACCCACAGCAGGTCGTCGCCATGGTAGATCCCGTAGTCGTCCAGGTAGTCCGCCGGCTTGCCCTTGACCCGGGCGAGCTCGGTGCGTGGGTGCTCGACGCGGATCGTCACCGTGCCCTGGGCGATAAGAAACCGCAGCTCGGCCATACGTGGCTTTTGCTCCAGGGCTGCCCGGGTACGCAGTTCGGTCGCCTTGGCAGTCAGCAGCGCGTCCAGGTCCTCCAGGTCCTTGATGGTCCGCGCCGCATCGCGGTCGCCACTGAGTTCGTCGGTCTGGTTGTCGCGGGTCAGCTGCTGCTCGATTGCGGCGCGCAACGTGCGCAGGTGGTCGCGCTGGCCGTGCAGCAGTTCTTCGAGCTCGACCGGAAGGTACTGGCTGAACGTTTTTTCCTCCAGGCGCTGCAATTCCTGGCGCGCGGCGCGTAGGCGCGCTTGGCTGTCCTTGAGCAGATGCTTGAGTTTGTGCGGAAGAGCGGGACGTGCGGGCGCTGCTGGCTTGATCTCGACCCAGCGATCGTCCTGCAGCCTGTAGCTGCGGGTGCTGGTGTTGCGAGGGGTCACCGGCACATCGACGACCGTGTCGTCATCCGGATGTACAGTGCCCAGCAGTACGTCGCCTTCCTGGGTTTCGATCAGGCCGGGGCCTTGCTTGCGTAATTGGCCGACAGTGTTCTGCGCAGGAATCTGAGCATAGGTGTCGAGCTGCGCCTGCACCTCTTGCGAGCTGGTATCCAGGTCTTGTTGCAGGCGCTCAAGAGTAGCCTGTGCACTGCTGCCTGGGCCCAAGCGTGATTGCAGGTTGTCCATTTGCCGGCGGGCCGCCCCGAGGTGGCGGTCGATGCTGGCGACCAGGCGACTGGCCACTTCGTCCTTGCCTTCGCCAAGCTCGGCCAGTTGCTGGCGCTGGGCAAACGCCAGGCCGATGCTGTGACCACCATGCTCGATCCAGTATTGGCTTTCCTCGTCGAGCCGCTCGAGCAGCGTGAGGCGGTTGAAACCGGCCTCGATGCGGGCCCAGCGCCATGTCAGCGGGCTTTTGAGCAACTCCCAGCCGACCAGGGCATCTCTGAGGTACGCCAGTATCTGCGGCTGCGAGAGGCTGGCCAGACGCTCCAGTTGCTCCCTGCCATCGAGCAGGGTCTGGCTGTTGAGCAGCAGCTTGTCCAGCACAGGCAGCAACGTATCGATGCGCTGGCCCAGGCTCTGCACGTCCGTCTCGGTCAGGTCGTAACCTCGTTGATGCTGGGCGACCACCGCATCGACCTGTTCCCTGATAGGGGCATGGAGCCAGGAGAGTGTCTGATGGATCTGCATTTCACAACGAATGCGCTGGGACAGGGCGTAGGCGCGCTTGACCTTGTACTGGGGGAGGGGTTTGAGCGTATTGAACCGGTTCAGGCGCTCCAGGTGTTGTTGCCAGAACGTAGAAAAGTCCTCGAGCTTGGAGAGGTAGTTGCGCAGGATGCTTTCAGGCGCCTGCCTGTGAGCCAGTCGCGCGGCTTTGTCGAGGTATTCACGTTGGCTTTTCTGATAGGTCACGTCATCCCTGATCTGGTTTTCCAATGCTGTCAGTGCCTGCTTGTTGTGGCGCGCAATGTTTCGATCCGCTTGTGCAACGGCATGCCACCACGCAGGTGCAAGCCAAGGTCCAGGCGCCAGCGGCCTGCCTCATCCTGTCGCAGCCAGGGGCCTTTGCTCAGGCCGTCCTTGCTGTCGACGATGCGCGGGCGTTGTCGCCCAGGGTCGAATTCGACCTGGTAGACCGTGCCGTTCAACGCAGCCCAGGCCCTGTCCTGGTACAAGTACAGCCCTTGCAAGGGGCCGCTGGGGATAGGCTCGCCCAGAGAACCGAGCGGGATCTGTACGCGAAGCGCAGCGAGGGCCTGCTGCTGGGATGTATCGAGCGTGCGCGTCGCGTTTGCCCAGGAGAAGTCGAGGATCTGTCGAGGCGATGCGTTCGTCAGCGTGGGCAGAAGCGGTTTGCTTGCAAGCTCAGAGGTCGAGCCGACGTGCCTGGGGCTTTCCTGGCGCTCGAGTTCGATGCCTCGGTAAGCATGGTTCAATAGCAGCAGCGCCAGGTTGACCAGAAACTCCACCAAGGCTGCTATGCGCTCGCCCGGACTACGAGGCTGTTGATCGCCTACCAGCTCGAGAAAAGCGCTCTCCAGCTGGATCGCCCAAACCGGTACGGCGAGCGGTTCGGCCGCGGCGACGTCGAACAGGCTGGGGCGTGAGTCGAAGCGGATGGCCACTTCACATTCGAGGTATGGCCTCTGGGGGCGTTGGGAAAGCTTGCTCATGGACGGCTCCACAAATGAACGGCCCCCTAGCAAGCCTGTCTTACTGGGCAAAGGAGCGGTAGCCGACTATTGCCAGGCCAGATGATACGCAGGCCTTGCAGATGCGCAGCGGCGAGCCGGTTCGACGCGTTGGCGGCCGGCCCGCAGGCATAGCCCGGTGTATTTCGCTCAAATTCGCGGATCAATGGTGTTGCCCCGCACGGCTTGCCGCCTTAGACTGCCGCCCCCTGTAAAAAAGTGCCGGTTGGCGCTTGAAGAATTCTGCTGCCCACGCGTAGGCGTCGGTGGCTCCCGAATCGCCCAAATGCACATATTTTCATAGAGAAATCGATGACCAAGGAACAGTTGCTGGCCATGTCGGCCGATGACTACATGAACGCCGAACAGCTGGCATTCTTCACCGAGCTGCTGCAGGCGATGAAAGTCGAAACCCACGAGCGCATCGAGCTGAGCCGCAACACCATCGAAAGCCTGGATACCCCGTCGGATCCGGCTGACGTCGCGTCGGTGGAGGAGGAGCGCCACTGGCTGGTCAACGCCATCGAGCGTGACCAGCGTCTGCTGCCCCAGCTGGAAATGGCCCTGGGCCGTATCGCTGACGAAAGCTTCGGCTGGTGCGATGACAGCGGCGAACCGATCGGCCTGCAGCGCCTGTTGATCAGCCCGACCACCAAGTACTGCATCGAAGCCCAGGAGCGTCACGAGCAGCTCGACCGCCACCAGCGCCAGATCTGATCGCCACGCGTTCGAGAAGCCCCATGGAGCGATCCCTGGGGCTTTTTGCGTTACTTGGTTTGCGGCTGAAACACTACACTAGCGTCGCGAAAGGGCCGAAGAAATGCGCCGGCCCTCTCGACGGATTTCAGTGTTTTCGTGCATATTCTTCCCCTGTAATGTGCTGATGGATATCGGGGCCCGTTCTGCCGAGGGCCGGCGCTATCTGTTGCATCTTTTCCTGCAATTTTGTTGTCAGACATTACGTTCCCTGTAGGGAGTACTGCCGAAAAGCCGTCTTGAGGTCTTGGCTGGCAAGCTAGAGTAATAATTCCTGCCTGCCGCATCGCCTGCCTGTACAGACGTTTCGCGCATCGCTTTATTAGTCTTTCAGACATCGACTTGAAATGATCGCACCCCTGTGTTTTGGGCTGGGGGTGCCTGTAACCGGTTCGAGGAATTCTTCATTGGCAGTCAGTACTCTGGATACCCACGCGTTGTTCGCCCTGGGCGATTTGCGGGCCAAGTTGGCCAAGCTGTTTCAAGGGCGTTTCGTCTATGTCACCGAGCAGAACCCCGATGGCCTGTACATGGCCGAGATCGACACCGACGATGCCTTGGTCGTCGATAACAAACAGCACCTGGAATTGAAAGTCGGCGACCATTTTCGCGCGGCTGTATTGCCTAGCCGTGAGGGTGGCAAGTTGGAGCTGCGCTTTCGCGACATCAAGCTGAACGTCTATGGCGTTGGCGACTACGCCTTCGTCTCGGTGCCCGAGGGAGAAGGCATCGTGTTTCGCGAGGGGCATGGCGTGATGCTGGTGTTCGCTGCCCAGCAACAGGTACAGGAAGGCCTGGGCAAGCTGCTCAAGGCGGTGACCGGCAAGGTCGCCAAGTGGCGCAAGGGCGAGCTGACCACCTTCAAGGCCAGCGAATGAGCGACGACGCGCCCACCGGTAGAGCGCATTTCCACCGCCAGCACCAGGCCCAGGCCGTGGCGCAGGCCGAGCGTTTGCTGGCCATGCGCGAGGCGTTGGGAGCCGGCTGGTTGGCTTGGGTGGCAGGTGAGTTGTACCAGCTCAGCCCGCCCGAGTTCGCCGCCATGGTGCGGCGGGAACTGCAGCGCCTGACCCAGGGGTGAGGCAAATCGTTGTCCCTGCCGCTTTGGTGGCCTGGCTCAATTGCCGTGGTCACGCCCGCTGCTCACCTCTTCAGGCACCGGTTCTCCGGACATGCGTTTACGGAACAATGCAGCCCGGGCCAGCAGCAGCGTAGTCACCGGCACGGTAATGGACAGCAGGACCGGAATCAGCCAGGCGTGCAGCACCGGGCCTTGCTTGACCCAGGAGAAGTACAGGATCGAAGCCAGGCAGACGCACCAGGCGCCAAGGGTCGAGGCCAAGGCAGGCGGGTGCATGCGCTGGAAGTAGTCGTTCAGGCGCAGCAGGCCCAGGGCGCCGATCAGGGCGAACAGGCTGCCGCCAAGCAACAGCAGTGCGGTGATCAGTTCCAGCCAGAATGGCAACTCCAGGGTTTCGTTCATTCGATCACCTCGCCGCGCAGCAGGAACTTGGCCAGGGCGAACGAGCCGACGAAGCCGAACAGGGCGATCAGCAGGGCACCTTCGAAGTAGGTGTCGCTGGCGTAGCGGATGCCCAGCACCAGCATCATCAGCATGCCCAGGATGTACAGGTAGTCCAGCGCCAGGACCCGGTCCTGGGCGCTGGGGCCGCGAAACAGCCTGACCAGCGCCAGGGCCATGGCGGTGGCGAAGATGAACAGGCTGGCGAGGATGGCATTGGCGAGCAGGCCGGTCATTCGAAAATCTCCATCAGCGGGCGTTCATAGGTGTGCTTGAAGTGCTCGATGAAAGCCGCTTCGTCCTCCAGGTCGAACACGTGCAGCAGCAGGA
The DNA here is from genome assembly GCF_015680235.1 of Pseudomonas guariconensis. Lineage (GTDB taxonomy): Bacteria > Pseudomonadota > Gammaproteobacteria > Pseudomonadales > Pseudomonadaceae > Aquipseudomonas > Aquipseudomonas guariconensis_A. The sequence continues at coordinate 15,246 of NZ_JADLJL010000044.1, read as the reverse complement.
CGCTGCGGTCCAGCGCCAGCTCCGACCAGACCGTGCCGGGTACCACTGTGGTGATCATCGACAGCGCCGCCAGGCCATGGGCGTCGCGCAGGGCCAAAGGAATATGCACGAAGGCCGAGCGCGGAGGGCGCCTGCTGGCCAGAAGAACACTGCGCGCCACCAACAGGTTGGAATGAATGACATCGAGGCCCACCCGACCGATCAGCCGGGCGATCACCCAGGGTCGGCGCACATGGGCGTGCTGGGGCCGCAGCGGGGCCATCAGCAAGGGGGCCAGGATGGCCAGGATCGCTGCGAGCAGCAGGTTGCCTGGGCTGACCGACAGGTTCAGCAATAACCACAGGACGAACAGCGACACGGACAGCAGCGGGGCGGGGAACAGTCGTTTCATGGCTGCACCTGCACATCGAGCGTGGTTGGGCCAGGCAGCGGCCGGGTCGTCATCACGGCCTCGATATAAGTATCGGGGGCCTGCAGGCTGGCCGCGGTGTCCTGGGTATAGCGCAGCAACGGCTCGGCCTGGATGCTGAGCAGAATGCACAGGCCCAGCAGCAGGACGATGGGCAGGCATTCATAGCGGCGCAGCAAAGGCGAGGGGCGCTCCTCGGGTTTCCAGAAACGCTGGATGCCAACTCGGCCGAAGGCGATCAGTGAGGCCATGCCGGAGAGGATCAACAGGGCCACCAGGCCCCAGGCGGTGGCGGACAGGGGCTGGTCGGTCGGCGTGCCCAGGCCCTGAGGGTTGAACAGCGCACTGATCAGGCTCAGCTTGCCGATGAAGCCCGACAAAGGCGGCATGCCGATGATCAACAGGGCGCAGGCGATGAAGCTCAGGCCCAGGAAGGCCATGGTCCAGGGAATGATCTGGCCGATCACGGCCTTTTGCTCGTCGTCCAGGTTGATGCCCTTGGGCGGATGCAGTGACTCCAGCGGCGGTGGAATAGCGTCTTCCTCGTCGTCCAGCGGCGCTTCGTTGGCCGAACGCGAGCGCTCGACCAGCTCGGCGAGCAGGAACAGCGCGCACAGGGCCAGGGTCGAGCTCACCAGGTAGAACAATGCACTACCGGTCAGGATCGGCTGGCCAAAACCGACAGCCCCCAGCAGTGTGCCGGCCGATACCAGAATGCTCAGCGCGGCCAGGCGCTCCAGGCGCTGCGCGGCCAGGATCGACACTGCGGCGACCGCCAGGGTCGCCAGCCCGCCATAGACCAGCCACTGCCCGCCGAAATGCGCCGAGGCGCCGGCCTGGCCGGAAAACAGCAAGGTCCACAGGCGCAACACGGCATACAGGCCGACCTTGGTCATGATGGCGAACAACGCCGCCACCGGGGCGCTGGCCGAGGCATAGGCCGGCACCAGCCAGAAGTTCAGCGGCCAGATGCCGGCCTTGACCAGGAATGCCATGGCCAGGATCGCAGCGCCTGCGTGCAGCAGGCCACGGTCGGCCTCGGATACCAGGGGGATCTTCAAGGCCAGGTCGGCCATGTTCAGGGTACCGGTCACCCCATAGAGCATGGCGGCGCCGATCAAGAACAGCGACGAGGCGAACAGATTGATGGCGATGTAGTGCAGGCCTGCCTTGACTCGCGCTCGCCCCGAGCCATGCAACAGCAGGCCGTAGGAAGCGGCCAGCAGCACTTCGAAGAACACGAACAGGTTGAACAGGTCGGCGGTGAGGAAGGCGCCGTACAGGCCCATGAGCTGGATCTGGAACAGCGCATGGAAGCTGGCCCCGGCGCCATCCCAGCGTGCCCTGGCGAACAGCAGGGCACTGACTGCGACGATGCCGGTCAGGGTCAGCATCAACGCGGACAGGTGGTCCACGACCAGGACGATGCCGAACGGCGCCGGCCAGTTGCCCGGCAGGTAGACACCGATGGATTCGGCCTGCCCCTGGCTGCGCACCCAGCTGAGCAAGGCGAGGGCGATGCCCAGGCCTGCCAGGGTCGACAACAGGTTCAGACGGCCCTTTAGCGGGCGCCGCTTCTCGCCGAGCAGCAGCATCAATGCCGCAGTCACCAGCGGCAGGAGGATCGGGGCGATGATCAGTTGGTTCATCCCACTCATTCTTCACGCTCCCGGCCGTCGACGTGGTCGGTGCCAGTCAGGCCACGCGAGGCCAGCAAGACCACCAGGAACAATGCAGTCATGGCGAAGCTGATGACGATGGCGGTGAGCACCAGGGCTTGGGGCAATGGGTCGGTGTAGTTGAGCAGGTCTTGGGGCACGCCGTCCTTGATGATCGGTTCCTTGCCGATGAACAGGCTGCCCATGCTGAAGATGAACAGGTTGACGCCGTAGGACAACAGGCACAGGCCCATGATCACCTGGTAGGTTCGCGGACGCAGGATCAGCCAGACCCCGGAGGCGGCCAGGACGCCGATGGCCACGGCAATGACTTCTTCCATCAGGCGGCTCCTGCTTGGCTGGATTTGGACGGGGTGCCCGGGCGATAGGCGCGTACCGACTGGTGCGCCAGGGCAGTGAGGATCAACAGCGTGGAGCCGACCACGACGGTGTAGACGCCAATGTCGAAGAACAGCGCGCTGGCCACGTGCAGGTCACCGAGCACCGGCAGGTGCAGGTGGGCAGTGTGGGTGGTCAGGAACGGATAGCCCAGGGCCATCGCCCCGGCACCGGTCAGGGTGGCGCAGAACAGGCCGGTGCCCATCCAGCGCAACGGGCGCAGGCTCATCTGCGCCTCGACCCACTGGGTACCGGCGACCATGTACTGGAGGATGAACGCCACCGACATCACCAACCCGGCGACGAAGCCGCCGCCAGGCTGGTTGTGGCCGCGCATGAACAGGTACATCGACACCAGCAGGGCGATCGGCAGCAACAAGCGCACCAGGGCCGCAGGCACCATCATGAAGCCCAGGGCGGTGTCGGTGGCGTGGCGCGGGTTGATCAGGTCGGTGACCACGTCCGGCGCCAGCTGGCGCTGCTGGGCAGGCAGCTGCATGCTTTCCTTCGGTGGGCGGAAGCGCCGCAGCAGGGCGAACACGGTCAGGGATACGGCCACCAGCACGGTGATCTCACCCAGGGTATCGAAGCCGCGGAAATCCACCAGCATGACGTTGACCACATTGGTGCCGCCGCCCTGGGGCAGTGCCCGGCTCAGGTAGAAGGACGATATGTCGTTGGGTGTCGGCCGGGTCAGCATGGCGTAGGAGAGCAGGGCCATGCCGCCGCCGACCAGCACGGCCAGCAACAGGTCGCGCAGACGCCGCAGGCGTGCGCGTTCCTGGGTGCCTGCCAAGGGCCAGACGCCTTCGATCCGCCGCGGCAGCCAGCGCAGGCCGAGCAGGATCAGCACCGTGGTCACCACCTCGACCGCGAGCTGGGTCAGGGCCAGGTCCGGTGCCGAGAACCAGACGAACGTGATGCAGGTCATCAAGCCGCACACACTGACCATGATCAAGGCCGCCAGACGGTGATACTTGGCCTGCCAGGCCGCACCGATGGCGCAGGCGATGGCGATCAGCCAGAGCGCGACGAACACTCCCGAACCTGGGATTTTCGGCCGGTCACCCCAGCTCAAGCCGCTGTAGAACATGGGCATCAGGCCGGCGACGAACGCGGCCAGGGTGAGCATGAACAACTGCTTCTGCAGGCGCCGGGTGGTCAACAGCCGCTCGATGCGCCGGGCCAGCAGCATCAAGTGTACGAGGCCGCGTTCGAACAGGCGCTTGCCGTTGAATCGCTCGATCAGCGGTGGGTGCGGGAAGCGGCCGCGGCGCAGTTGCTCACGCAGCAGCAGGTAGAGCACGATACCGCCGCTCATGGCGATCAGGCTCATGATCAGCGGGGCGTTCCAGCCGTGCCAGATGGCCAGGCTGTATTCAGGCAGGGTGCCGCCCACCACGGGCAGTGCGGCGGCGGCCAGCAGCGGGCCGACCGACTGTGCCGGGAAGATACCCACCACCAGGCAGGTCAGCACCAGCAGCTCCACGGGAGCGCGCATCCAACGGGGTGGTTCGTGGGGTGTGTGCGGCAGGTCCTGGGCAGTGGGGCCGAAGAAGACATCGACGGTGAAGCGCAGCGCATAGGCCACGCTGAAGGTGCCGGCCAGGGTGGCGATCACCGGCAACACGGTCTCGACCCAGGCAGTGGACGAGATGAACACCGTTTCGGCGAAGAACATTTCCTTGGAGAGGAAGCCGTTCATCAAGGGCACGCCAGCCATCGAGGCGCTGGCCACCATGGCCAACGTGGCAGTGAAGGGGATCAGCCGGAACAAACCGCTCAGGCGGCGAATGTCGCGGGTGCCGCTTTCATGGTCGATGATGCCCGCAGCCATGAACAGCGAGGCCTTGAAGGTGGCATGGTTGAGGATATGGAACACGGCCGCCACGGCCGCGAGTGGGCTGTTCAGGCCCAGCAGAAGGGTGATCAGGCCGAGGTGGCTGATGGTCGAATAGGCCAGCAGGCCCTTGAGGTCGTTCTGGAACATCGCCGCGAAGGCGCCCAGCAGCAAGGTCAGGGCGCCGGCGCCGCCGACGATCCAGAACCATTCTTCGCTGCCCGAGAGCACTGGCCACAGCCGTGCCAGCAGGAACACGCCGGCTTTCACCATGGTGGCCGAGTGCAGGTACGCCGAAACCGGGGTGGGGGCCGCCATGGCGTGGGGCAGCCAGAACTGGAAGGGGAACTGCGCGCTCTTGCTCAGCGCACCGATCAGGATCAAGGGCAGCAGCACCGGGTACAGCGCATGCTCGCGAATCAGTTGGCCGGCAGCCTGGACCTTGTCCAGGTCGTAGCTGCCGACCACATGGCCGAGCAGCAGCATGCCCACCAGCATGCACAGACCGCCTGCGCCGGTAACCATCAGTGCCATGTAGGCACCGCGTCGTGCATCGCTGCGATGGTGCCAATAGCCGATCAGCAGGAAGGAGAACAGGCTGGTCAGTTCCCAGAAGAACACCAGCTGGATCAGGTTGCCTGAGATCACCACCCCGAGCATGGCACCCATGAAGGCCAGGAAGAATGCGAAGAAGCGCGGCACTGGGTCCTGGGGCGACATGTAGTAGCGTGCGTACAGCGACACCAGGGTGCCGATGCCCAGCACCAGCAGGGAGAACAGCCAGGCGAAGCCGTCCATGCGCAGCACCAGGTTCAGCCCCAGGCTCGGCAGCCACAGGAATTCCTCGCGAATCACGCCGCCATGGGCGACTTGCGGGTACATCAATGCGACCTGGATGGTGCCAGCCAGGGCCACGAGCCCGGCAAGAATGGACTCTGTGTTACGTGCGTTGTGTGGCAGCACAGCTGCCAGGCAACTGCCCACGAACGGCAGAAGCAATAGCACTATCAAGGACATAGCGTTCTAATCTGGAGGAATTTGGCAAAGATCATACGTGCCGCACGGTTGATCACCAACACGCAAGCGGCTGCACAATCCTATAAATGCGGCGTGACAAGCTGTTTTTTTATAACAGTTTTTTTCAAAGCATAGCTGCTGTCCTGCACTTCACAGGCCCGGTTCGCGTTCCTGCTGGCCTTCGCTTTGCGGCACTGTCGGGGCCTGGCTGGCGCGGCGGATCTTCAGTTCGCTGACCACCACGGCGATCACGATCAGCAGGCCTCCGAGCAGCGCCACGCCCGGCAGGCGTTCGCCGGCGATGCGGCCTACGACGCCCGCCCAGACCGGCTCGCCGGCATAGATGAGGGTCGCTCGGGTGGGCGAAACGGATTTCTGCGCCCAGTTCATCGCTACCTGGATCACCGCGCTCATCGCCCCCAAGCCGAGGGCGCTGCAAAGCAGCAGCCAGGAGAAATCCGGCAGGGCCTCCTGGGTCGGCACGATCATCAGGAAGGCCAGGGCCGAGGCGGTTGCCAGTTGAACCACGGTGACCCGGCGCACATCGACCTGGCCGGCATAGCGACTGATCAGGATGATTTCCCCAGCGATGGCCACGGCGCTGACCAGGGTGATCAGTTCGCCTTCGCTGAAATGCAAGGTGCCGCCGTTCGGGCCGGCCAGCAGCACCAGCCCGACGAACGCCAGACAGATGCCGAGGCTCGGCATCAGGCCGGGGCGACGCCCGAGCACCAGCCATTGCAACAGCGGCACGAAGGGCACATAGAGGGCCGTGATGAAGGCTGATTGGCTGCTGCTGATGGTCTGCAGGCCCATGGTCTGCAAGCCGTAGCCGAGCATGATCGACACGCCGATGAGCATGCCGGCCTTTAATTCCGTGAAGGTCAGCCCCGGCAGCGAGCGGGCTGAGACCAGGCCAACGAACAAGGCGGCCGCGGCAAAGCGCAGGCCGACGAAGAACATCGGGCCGCTGACGGTCATGACATTGTGCACCAGCAGGAAGGTGCCGCCCCAGAGCATGGTGATGAACACCAGCACCAGTTCCGCCTTGCTCAGGCGCAAGGCGGCGGGTTGGGTGTGCTGGCTGGGCTGGCTCATGGGCTTGCTTACTCGGCAGGGGCGGCGCACAATCGCCGCAAAGTGGGCAGTATACTGCGCAACTCCTACCTGTGAGCAATATAGTGCACAAAGATTCTTCGCACCGGGCGTCGGTGCTGCAACATGTCAGCCAGAACGTTCGCCAGCTGCGCAACGGCGCCGGGCTGAGCCAGACGGCCCTGGCCGAGCGCTCCGGGGTCAGTCGGCGAATGTTGGTGGCTATCGAGGCGGGCGAAAAGAATGTCAGCCTTACCACCCTCGACCTGATCGCCGAAGCCTTGGGTGTGGCGTTCAGCACGCTCATCCAGGCCCCCGACCGACGTGACCCTAGCCGCATAAACGAACTGGCCTGGGCCGGCGAGCATATCGAGAGCAAGGCCGTCCTGCTGGGCAGCAGCCCAGCCCGGCGTGAGGTCGAGCTCTGGGAGTGGACCTTGGCACCGGGCGAGGCGTACGCCAGCGAAGCCGACGCCGAGGGTTGGAGCGAGCAGATCTATGTGGCTGCCGGCTGCCTGACACTGGTCATCGAGGGGCGTGAGCTGCACTTGCAGACGGGCGACTTCCACGTATTTCCCAGCAACTGCCAGTACGTGTACCGCAACGATGCCAGCGAGCCCACGCGGTTCGTGCGCAACGTGGTGATCTAGGCGCGTTAGCGGCGGTATTCGGCGAGCAGTTGCTCGGTGCTCTCGACCCGGGCATAGGCGAAGGCCAGTGCCGCCATGGAAGCCGCCTGGACCTGCGCTGCGGGTACCTGCATGCCGGCGAAGACCAGGGGCAGGGTCGCGCAGGCATCGTGAGCCACTGCCACTTGATAGCCATGGTCGGCCGCCGCGCGGGTGGCCGCGTCGATGCACATGTGGCTCATGCTGCCGACGATGGTCAGGACCTGAACGCCATGCTGGTCGAGCAAGGCCTTGAGGTTGGTGTCGCGAAAAGCATTGACCTGGTGTTTGGTCACCACGGCTTCGGCGTTGGCCGGTGCCACCTTGGAATGGATCTGCGCACCGTCAGAGCCTGGCGTGAAGAATGGCGCGTCGGCACTGTCGAATTCATGGCGCACGTGCACCACCAAGTCCCCTCGGCTGCGGGCCGCGTCCAGCAGGCGGGCCGCGTTGTCGGCGGCGCTGTCGGCACCGTCGAGGGTCCACTTGCCGCCGGGGAAGTAGTCGTTCTGGATGTCGATGATGATCAGGGCCTGCTTGCTCATGCTGCCTCCTGTGGCAGTAGTGGTTGGTTGAGGATAGTTATAGGCTTGGGCGAAGTTCCTTGGGATTGGCGCGATCGACACAATGACGGCAAAAACTGACAGCCCCGGTACCCTGGAAATCGGCGTATTGGTCTACCCGGGGGCGCAAGGCGCCGCCGTGCATGGCCTGACGGACTTGTTCGCGGTGGCCAACCGGGTCGCCGCCGAGCTCGGCGAAGGCAACTTGCCATGCTTGCGTGTCAGCCATTGGCAGGTCGACGACGATGGGCAGCTGATGGTCATCCATGACAGCCTGGCGCAACCTCGCCATGCGCTGCGTGCCCTGGTGATCCCACCGAGCCTGGAATCGGCACCGGCTCCCGCGCTGCTCGAGCGCCACCGTACTGCACTTTGCCAATGGCATGGGCAGGGCACTGTGCTCGCTTCGGTGTGCATCGGGGTGTTCTTCATCGCCGCCAGCGGTCTGCTCGATGGGCGAGCGGCGAGTACCCATTGGAACTATGCGCAGGCACTGGGCGAGCGCTTCCCAAAGGTGCGGGTGGAGGCCAACCAGCCGCTGCTCGATGATGGCGACATCCTGACATCTGCCGGGCTGATGGCCTGGACCGAACTTGGCTTGCGCTTGCTGGAGCGTTTCCTTGGTGCGACCCTGGCTCGGGAAACCGCCCGTTACCTGGCTGTGGAGCCGCTGGCCAGCCCTCTGCCGGGGGCGCGTTTCAGCCCGCGGCTGGACCATGGCGACGAAGCAGTGCTCAAGGTCCAGCACTGGCTACAGGGCAGTGGTGCGCAAGAGGCAGACCTAGCGAGCATGGCGCTGTGTGCGGGCCTGGAGCCGCGCACTTTCCTGCGCCGCTTCCGCGCGGCCACGGGCCTGCGGCCGACCGAGTATTGCCAGCAGGTGCGCGTGGTGCGGGCGTGCCGGTTGCTGGAGTTCACCCGGCGCAGCGTCGATCAGATCGCGTGGGGCGTGGGCTATCAGGACCCGGGCGCGTTTCGCAAGGTGTTCCAGCGCATCGTCGGCTCGACCCCCAGCGATTATCGGCGGCGCTTCATCGCTCAATCCTGACATTGCGTTTGGCCTTTGATCGCGGGGCAGGCCACGGACGCCTGATGGGCGGGTGGGTGCGGCCCGGGGCCTTCCTCGGCCAGGCGGTCGTGATGATTGCGCAGTGGGCATTCTTTCAACGACAGGCAACCGCAGCCGATGCAGCCGTCCAATTGGTCGCGCAGCATGGTCAGTTCGTCGATCCGCCGGCTCAGATCGTCACGCCAGCGCGCCGATAGCCGGCCCCAATCTTCGGCATTGGGCGTGTGATCCTTGGGCAGGGTGTCCAGGGCCTGGGCGATGTCGGCCAAGGCGATGCCCAGGCGCTGGGCCATCTTGATCACCGCCACGCGGCGCAGCGTGGCCCTGGAGTAGCGGCGTTGGTTGCCGGCATTGCGCAGGCTATGGATCAGCCCCTTGGTTTCATAAAAATGCAGCGCCGTGACGGCCACGCCGCTGCGTGCGGCCAGCTGGCCGACGCTCAGCAGCTTTTCTTCGCAAGAGGGCGTTTTACTTGGCATGGGAGAAATTCCTTGACCTTGACTTAACTCGAGGTTTTACCCTCCTAGCCATCGCGCTGCAAGCGCCCGGAGCAAGGAGACAGTCCATGGCGGCCCAGGCCAACACCCTATGGTTCACCCAAATGATCGAATACGAAGTGCCAGCGACCCGGCAGCAGGCGCTGGCCGAGGCCTTGGTGATGCGCAGCGAAGCGTTGGCGATGCGTTGCGAGGGGCTGCTGGCGGTCAGTATCCAGGCCAGCGACGATGGCAGTCGGGTGTTGCAGTATCTGCAATGGCAATCGCGTCAGGCATGGGCAGCGGCGGCAGACTGTTTCGTGGAGGAGCCGTTTCTCGACCTGCTGTGCCAGCATCAGGCGCGGGGCGTCAACTTCGCTGCTTACCAGGCCTTGCGCAGCCTTGTACGCGGCGCCGACGGCGGGTTGCAGTGCCAGATGGGCGAGCCTCAGGCATACCAGGGCGCGTAATGCGGATAGCGGTCCAGGCGTGCGCCGATGACCATCTCTTCGATCCAGGACGCGAGCATGGCGCTGTAGGCTTTCTGGCATTCCTCGCTGGAAAGGGCATGGTCGGCGCCGTCAACGATACGGTGGGTCAGCGAGTGGGCCGCGACGAACGCTGAGCGATAGCTCATCAATGTGTTGTGCGGCACGTAGTCGTCCTTTTCGGACTCGACCAGCAGCACGTCACCGCCAAACTCGGCACAAGCGGCCAGGGCGCGATTGTCGGCAGGGCCCAGGATGCGCTGGCGATAGCTGTTCAGGCGTTGCCGATCCAAGGCCTGCTTGGGCGTTTCCCAGTCATCGTCCCAATACAATGCCGGCACCCGCAAGGCCAGCCACTTGACGGGGCGCTGGGTCGTCAGCAGGGTCGCCAGGTAGCCGCCATAGCTGCTGCCGATCACGGCAATGGCCCCCGCGTCCACGGCAGGGTGGTTGGCCAGTTGGTCGTAGGCGGCCAATACGTCGTTCAAGTTCTGCCTGCGGGTGACGGTCAGGCGCTGGCTTTCGGTCTTCTCGTGGCCGCGCAGGTCGAAGGTCATGCACACACAGCCAAGCCCGGTAATGTTGCGCGCCCGGGCCAGGTCGCGTTGCTGGCTGCCGCCCCAACCGTGGACGAAGAGGATGCCTGGCATCTTGCTGCCAGGGCTGACCACGGTGCCGGCGATGCGGTCGTCCTCGACCTGCAGCTCGACTGATTCACTCTGAATGGTCATGGTGGCGAATCCGTGCATACTTGCTGAATTGTCCGAGTTCACTGTCGTTTCCCTGGTAGAAAAGTGTGGCGTCGGCAGGCAGTTCGGGAAGGCCGAAGACTTCATGGCTCGAGGCATGCACTCGGTGCAGGGCCGGGTCGTCGGCGAAGGCCTGCAGGGCCAGGATCTCGGCGCTGCTGGCTCCGCCCAGGCGCCAGGATTGCTCAAGCACACCGCTGCGCAGGCGCTGCCGGTGGTCCCGACCACGGGCGATGTCATAGTTGCGGCGGGAGGCGATGAAGCCAGGGAAGTGCCGTTGCGCGGCGCGTTCATAGGTCATGGCCTGGTTGATCGCCAGGCGCAGGTGGTCTTCAAGCGGCAGCTGCAGCAGCGACGGGTAGCCGCCACGTACCACCACCAGGTCGGAGCCGCCATAGACCTCGGTACCCTGGTGGTCATGGGTCAGGCGCTGGGTACCGTAATAGCTGCACACCAGGTCGCCGACGCAGGCCTGGCCGACGCTGTAGGTCTCGACCTCGTCCAGGTTCTCTTCCAGCACGAGCCCGACGAGCCCCAGCGTCGCATCATCCATCTGTGCCAGCAGCGGCTCCAAGTCCCCGGCGTGCTCGACCACCTGCTGCCCACGACCCGCGCAAGCCAGCACTGGCTTGACCCGGATCGGGCCCTCGCGCAGGAGCAGGGCCGCCGCCTGCCGGGCATCGGCCTTGCTGAACACCGTGTAGCCGCGCAGCAGGGCCTCGCGGGCGTCGCAGGCGAACGCATCGGTCCAGCCAGGGGGAAAGCTCGCACCGGTTGGCAGAGGATGGGAGATCGCCTTGGTGGCCATGAAGGGGTGCGTGACCAGGCCGCCGAACAGGTCGTGCTCGTCCACGATCCCTAGAGGCCGGTAGCGCTGCGGGTCGACCAGGGTTTCGGTCGGCAGGTAGTAGTAGCGATCGTCGCTGACAGGCGGCTGGTCGGGCGCGGCCCTGCCGATGCCGAGCAGGCGCGCCAGGTAGTCAGCGAGCTTGAGGTGGACGGCGTGCTCGTGGTCGGGCGTGTGCTCGCGTGTATCGAGCAGTACGACGGCGGTTTTCGGGTCACGGGGTCGGGGCATGGGCGATGGCTGTCTGCTGGGTATGTATGGTGTCTGAAGCCGCTTGCCTGGCTAAAGTTCAGCGCAGTTGATCGGTGGCATGGGCTCAGCCCGTTGCGCATCCTCGTTCGTTATTCTGGAAACATTGCGTACCTTGTCGCGATTGCGGCCCTTGGCTGGCTGATCCATTATCAGCGCCCTGGAATAGTCGAAGGTGTATCCGCAGGAGTGCGCATGAACAGTCAGTCACCGATTCAGCAAAGCGTGCCGGCACGCCTGGCGCGTGTGCGCGAGGTGATGGTCAGCGAGGGGCTGGATGCCCTTCTGGTGCCCTCGGCCGATCCTCACTTGTCCGAATACCTGCCGGGCCACTGGCAGGGGCGTCAATGGTTGTCCGGCTTCCATGGATCGGTGGGCACCCTGGTGGTAACGGCGGGCTTTGCCGGGCTCTGGGCCGACAGCCGTTATTGGGAGCAAGCTCAACAGGAACTCGCCGGCAGTGGTATCGAACTGATGAAGCTGCTCCCTGGGCAGCCTGGAGTGCTGGAGTGGTTGGGCGAGCACATCAAGCCCCAGGGTACGGTTGCCGTCGATGGCGCGGTCATGGCGCTGGCGTCCGCCCGGCAATTGGAGGAGCGCCTCAGGGCAAAGGACGCGTGCCTGCGCACCGACCTGGACGTGCTGGGCAAGGTGTGGGATGGCCGGCCGGCACTGCCGGGCAAGGCCATCTACCAGCACCTGCCTCCCTATGCCAGCGTCAACCGTGCGCAGAAGCTGGCCGAGTTGCGTCGCACGCTGGGTGAGCGAGGCGCTGACTGTCACTTCCTCGCCACCCTCGATGACATCGCTTGGCTATTCAACCTGCGAGGCAGCGACGTCTCCTACAACCCGGTGTTCGTTTCCTTCGCACTGATCGGGCAGGAACAGGCGACCCTGTTCGTTGGGTTGGATAAAGTCGATGAGCATCTACGGCAAGTGTTGGCGGCAGATGGCATCGAGGTTCGCGATTATGCCGAGGTAGGCCAGGCCTTGGGCGCGATCGCACCGGGCAGCCGCCTGCTGGTGGACCCGGCCCGCGTTACCTGCGGCTTGCTCGGGCAGTTGGATGAGCGCGTGCAATTGGTCGAAGGCGTCAACCCCACCACCTTGAGCAAATCGCGTAAGAGTGAGCACGACCTGGTACATATCCGCCAGGTCATGGAGCAGGACGGCGCCGCGTTGTGCGAATTCTTCGCCTGGTTCGAGGCGAACCTGGGCAAGGAAACCATCACCGAACTGACCATCGACGAGCGGTTGACCGCGGCGCGGGCGCGTCGGCCGGATTTCGTGTCGCTGAGCTTTTCTACCATCGCGGCGTTCAATGCCAATGGTGCCATGCCGCACTATCGGGCGACCGAACAATCCCATGCAGTGATCGAAGGCGATGGCTTGCTACTGATCGACTCGGGTGGCCAATACCTGGGCGGCACCACCGATATCACGCGGATGGTACCGATCGGCACGCCGAGCCTTGAGCAACGTCAGGACTGCACGCGGGTGCTCAAAGCCATGATCGCGTTGTCGCGCGCCAAATTCCCGCGAGGCATTCTTTCGCCCTTGCTCGACGCCATCGCCCGTGCGCCGATCTGGGCGGATCAGGTCGACTATGGCCATGGCACGGGTCATGGCGTGGGCTACTTCATGAATGTCCACGAAGGCCCCCAAGTCATTGCCTACCAGGCTGCAACGCTGCCGCAGACTGCGATGCAGGCGGGCATGATCAGCTCGATCGAGCCGGGTACCTACAGGCCGGGAGCCTGGGGCGTGCGCATCGAGAACCTGGTAGTCAACCGGGAAGTAGGCAAGAGCGCTTTTGGCGAGTTCCTGGCGTTCGAAACCCTGACCCTTTGTCCGATCGATACGCGCTGCCTGTTGCTCGAGCTATTGGGGCAGGAGGAGGTGCAATGGCTCAATGCCTATCACGCAACCGTGCGTAAGCGGCTGGCGCCTTTGCTCCAAGGTGAGGCGCTGGCCTGGCTGCAGGCCCGAACGGCGCCGGTCTGACCTGGCAGGTATGCGCCAACGAAAAAAGGGCAGCCGTTTGGCTGCCCTTTTTCATGTCACTTGCACAGGACGATCATGCTGCGGCTGGTGTAGCCAGCCGGGTTGATGCCAAACAGGTAGTCACCCGGCTCTTCGTCCGCATCCCCGGAGCGGGCGATGACCTTGTAACCGCGGTTGCCGCAGGACGTGGCTGCCTTGCTGTAACACTTCTCCCAAGAAGAGGAGAGGCCAGAGCAATTGATATGCAGTCCCTTCTTCCCCCGCTTCACCTCGGTCTTGGCGGTGGCGGCGCATCCAGCAATGGCCAAGATGGCCAGGATGAGCAAAATACGTTTCATTCCTGTCCTTAAATGCAGGGCCGACCAGCATGCCTGGCCCCGTCGTTATCGCTCTTTTCTTCCTGGAATTACCCCAACGTCCCTGTCTTGTACAGTAGATAGCGTAAAGATCAAATTTTTGTGACAGCTTAATCAGCCTAGCTTGGAGGGACAATGGGAAATGTCTGAGCGAATGAAAATATTTCTCATGTCAGTCCGCCACTACAGCTGTCGGTGTTTCCTTACGCATGGACAAGGTCGCACCGACGGAAGCCGTGATGATCGCCAGAATGGCGAGCCACTGGGAAAGGGACAGGATTTCCCCCAGGAACAGCAATCCTGAAAGCGCGGCGAATACCGGCTCGATGCTCATCAGGGTGCCGAAGGTGCGGGCGGGCATGCGGGTCAGGGCGATCATCTCCAGGCTGTAGGGGAGGGCGGTGGAGAGCACCGCAACGCCCAGGGCCACCGGAATCAGGGCCGGTGCGAGCAATGCGCTGCCGGCATGTGCGATGCCGATAGGTGCGACGAACAGCGCCGCCACCAGCACGCCGAGAGCAGCTGTCTGGATGCCATGTTCGGCACCGGCGCGTTGGCCATAAAGGATATACAGTGCCCAGCACACACCGGCCCCCAGTGCATAGGCTGCTCCAACCAGGTCGATGGCCTGCCCGGAATGGCCGACGGGAATCAGCAGCAGTAACCCGATGATGGCCAGGCCGATCCAGAGGAAATCCACCACCCGGCGCGAGGCCAGGATCGCGACGGCCAGTGGCCCGGTGAATTCCAGTGCCACGGCGATACCCAGCGGGACGGTACGTACGGACATATAGAAGAGCAGGTTCATTCCGCCCAGTGCCAGACCATAAATGACGACGCTGCGTAGCGTGGCGGCGTTCATCCGCGCGCGCCACGGGCGCAGCAATAGCAACATGATGATGCTGGCGAATACCAGACGAAGGGCCGTGGTGCCTTGGGCACCGACAGCGGGAAACAGGCTCTTGGCCAGGGAGGCCCCTGACTGGATCGAGGCCATGGCGATCAGCAGCAGGCCGATCGGGAACAGCGTAGCGGCCAGACTGCGAGGCTGGTTGTTCATTGCAGAAGGGTGATCCTTAGTAAGAGGTAATGTAATACGGCTGAGCACTATAGTGCGCAATGGGCCTGGTCGCCGGCAAGAGCGGCTTGGTAATGTTTTTTGAAAATAACGGTTGACGTGCCGTTTCAGGGGCCTATAATGCGCCCCACTTCCGACGCAGTCGAAACGCAAAACTCCTTGAGATTCAATGAGTTGAACGGTTCAGGCGGTATCGGAAGGCTTCGGTCTCACAGATCGGCAGCGGTGAAAAAGGCAGTTGACAGCAGGTTTTAACGCTGTATGATTCGCCTCCCGCTACG
>NZ_JADLJL010000043.1 GCF_015680235.1 Pseudomonas guariconensis | reverse complement strand
TTAGCCGCATAACCTGAACCGCCGTGTACGGAACCGTACGCACGGTGGTGTGAGAGGACGACGGGTGAGAGCCCGTCTCCTACTCGATCCTGGAATTTGGCCATCGGAGAGCGGTTTCGCCCACGCGTGTGCCTGCAGGTCCAGCTCAGAAATCATTCACAGGCATGAAGGTAGCTACAGGAGCTCTGTGGAAAACTCGCCATAGGCCCCGTTGATAACCGGCCTTTTTGGTTGAGGACAAACACGCCTGTGGGTAACCATTACTTTAATCCACAGGTTAAACGCCGTTATCCAGAGCCCTCAACCCCTGTCCGACACAGGGTTATGAATCGCTGTATGTATCGCCAATACTGGGCTGTAATGAGTTATCCACATGTGGATGGCTGCCTAAGAATAAACATAAAAACAAAGCTTTTTTAAATTTTTCCTCTTTGTTTTCTTTTGCCCGCCACTCATCCACAGCCTGGTCAAAATTTGCGCAAAAGGTTTCTTTAAGCGGGCTGAAGTCCCTATACTTGTCCGCTTACCTTCTCTATTCGCAAAAACAGGCACGAGGTGCGTGGTGGATTTCCCTTCCCGTTTTGAAGTGATCGTCATCGGCGGCGGCCATGCCGGTACCGAGGCTGCGCTTGCGTCCGCACGCATGGGTGTGAAAACCCTGCTGCTGACCCATAACGTGGAAACCCTCGGTCACATGAGCTGCAACCCGGCCATCGGTGGTATCGGCAAGAGCCATCTGGTCAAGGAAATCGATGCGCTCGGCGGCGCGATGGCGTTGGCCACCGACAAGAGCGGCATCCAGTTCCGCGTCCTTAACAACCGCAAGGGCCCGGCCGTGCGTGCCACCCGTGCACAGGCAGACCGCGCCCTCTACAAGGCCGTGGTCCGCGAGATCCTGGAAAACCAGCCGAACCTGTGGATATTCCAGCAGTCCTGTGACGACCTGATCGTCGAGCAGGACCAGGTCAAGGGCGTGGTCACCCAGATGGGCCTGCGTTTCTTCGCCGATTCCGTGGTACTGACTACTGGCACCTTCCTCGGTGGACTTATCCACATTGGCTTGCAGAACCATTCCGGCGGGCGTGCCGGCGATCCGCCTTCGATCGCCCTGGCCCACCGCATGCGTGAACTCCCTCTGCGCGTCGGCCGCCTGAAAACCGGTACCCCGCCCCGTATCGACGGGCGATCGGTGGACTTCTCGGTCATGACCGAGCAGCCCGGCGATACGCCGATCCCGGTGATGTCGTTCATGGGCAATGCGCAGATGCACCCACGCCAAGTGAGCTGCTGGATCACTCATACCAATGCGCGCACCCACGAGATCATTGCCTCGAACCTCGACCGCTCGCCCATGTACTCGGGCGTGATCGAAGGCGTCGGGCCGCGCTACTGCCCGTCGATCGAAGACAAGATCCATCGCTTCGCCGACAAGGAAAGCCACCAGGTGTTCATCGAGCCTGAAGGCCTGACCACTCACGAGCTGTACCCCAACGGTATTTCCACGTCGCTGCCGTTCGATGTGCAGCTCGAACTGGTACGTTCGATCCGCGGTATGGAAAACGCCCATATCGTGCGCCCGGGCTACGCCATCGAGTACGACTACTTCGACCCGCGTGACCTCAAGTACAGCCTCGAGACCAAGGTCATCGGCGGCCTGTTCTTCGCCGGGCAGATCAACGGCACCACCGGTTACGAAGAAGCCGGCGCCCAGGGCCTGCTGGCCGGTACCAACGCCGCATTGCGCGCGCAGGGCCGCGAAAGCTGGTGCCCACGCCGTGACGAGGCGTACATCGGCGTGTTGGTCGATGACCTGATCACCCTCGGTACCCAGGAGCCGTACCGCATGTTCACGTCGCGCGCCGAATACCGGCTGATCCTGCGCGAGGACAACGCCGACCTGCGCCTGACCGAGAAAGGTCGCGAGCTTGGGCTGATCGACGACGCGCGCTGGGCGGCCTTCTGCGCCAAGCGCGAGGGTATCGAGCGTGAGGAACAGCGCTTGAAGTCGACCTGGGTGCGCCCGAACACCGAACAAGGCCAGGCCATTGTGGATAAGTTCGGCACGCCACTGAGCCACGAATACAGCCTGCTCAATCTGCTGGCCCGGCCGGAAATCGACTACGCCGGGCTGGTCGAGGTGACCGGCGGGGAACAAATCGATCCACAGGTGGCCGAACAAGTCGAGATCAAGACCAAGTACGCCGGCTACATCGATCGCCAGCAGGAAGAGATTGCCCGCCTGCGTGCCAGTGAAGATACCCGTCTGCCTGTGGATATCGACTACACCTCGATCTCCGGCTTGTCCAAGGAAATCCAGAGCAAGCTCGGCCAGACCCGTCCGCAAACCCTGGGCCAGGCATCGCGCATCCCAGGTGTGACCCCGGCGGCGATTTCCCTGCTGCTGATTCATCTGAAAAAACGCGGCGCCGGCCGCGAATTGGAGCAAAGCGCTTGAGTTCCCTGGTCACCCCGCAACACGCAGAAGAGTTGTCCACAGGTGCGCGCCAGCTCGGTGTCGAGCTTAGCCCGCAGCAGCACGAGCAACTGCTGGGTTACCTGGCCCTGCTGATCAAATGGAACAAGGCCTACAACCTCACCGCCGTGCGCGACCCCGACGAGATGGTGTCGCGCCACCTGCTCGACAGCCTGAGCGTGATGTCGTTTATCCACAGCGACACGCAGCGCTGGCTCGACGTCGGCAGCGGTGGCGGCATGCCCGGCATCCCGCTGGCCATCCTGCATCCGCACAAGCAGGTGACGCTGCTCGACAGCAATGGCAAGAAAACCCGCTTCCTCACCCAGGTGAAAATGGAGCTGAAGCTGGACAACCTCGAGGTTATCCACAGCCGGGTCGAGGCATTCCAGCCCCCGCAGCCGTTCTGCGGCATCATCTCCCGGGCCTTCAGCAGCATGGAAAATTTCACCAATTGGACACGCCACCTGGGCGACGCGCGGACGCAATGGCTTGCAATGAAGGGGCTGCATCCTGCCGATGAACTGGTAGCATTGCCCGCAGACTTCACAGTGGAAAGCGAGCAGGCCCTGACCGTTCCGGGTTGCCAGGGCCAGCGCCATCTGCTGATACTGCGCCGCAAGGCATGACTGGGAACACACGCAACAATGGCTAAGGTATTCGCAATCGCGAACCAGAAGGGTGGTGTGGGCAAGACCACCACCTGTATCAATCTCGCGGCATCGCTGGCCGCGACCAAGCGCCGCGTGCTGCTGATCGACCTCGATCCGCAGGGCAACGCCACCATGGGCAGCGGTGTGGACAAGCACGAACTCGAGCATTCGGTCTATGACCTGCTGATCGGGGAGTGTGACCTGGCCCAGGCGATGCATTTCTCCGAGCACGGCGGTTTCCAGCTGTTGCCGGCCAACCGCGACCTGACCGCCGCGGAAGTGGTGCTGCTGGAGATGCAGATGAAGGAAAGCCGCCTGCGCAATGCGTTGGCGCCGATCCGCGACAACTACGATTTCATCCTCATCGACTGCCCACCTTCGCTGTCGATGCTGACCCTCAATGCCCTGGTCGCCTCCGATGGCGTGATCATCCCGATGCAGTGCGAGTACTACGCACTGGAAGGTCTCAGCGACCTTGTGGATAACATCAAGCGCATCGCCGCCCGCCTGAACCCGGAGCTGAAGATCGAGGGCCTGCTGCGAACCATGTACGACCCGCGCCTGAGCCTGAACAACGATGTTTCGGCCCAGCTCAAGGAACATTTCGGCAGCCAGTTGTACGACACGGTCATTCCGCGCAACATCCGCCTGGCCGAGGCGCCGAGCTTCGGCATGCCGGCCCTGGCGTACGACAAGCAATCGCGTGGCGCGCTGGCCTACCTGGCCCTGGCCGGGGAACTGGTTCGCCGCCAACGCCGTCAATCACGCACTGCACAAACAACTTAAGGAATCCGCATGGCCGTTAAGAAACGGGGTCTCGGACGTGGGTTGGATGCACTGCTCAGTGGTCCCTCCGTCAGCACGCTCGAAGAGCAGGCTGTGAAGGTCGACCAGAAGGAACTGCAACACCTGCCGGTCGAGCTGATCCAGCGTGGCAAGTACCAGCCACGTCGTGACATGGACCCCGAAGCGCTGGAAGAACTCGCGCACTCGATTCGCAACCAGGGCGTGATGCAACCGATCGTGGTGCGCCCGATCGGCGAGAACCGCTACGAGATCATTGCCGGTGAGCGCCGCTGGCGGGCCACCCAGCAGGCTGGCCTGGACACGATCCCGGCCATGGTCCGCGAAGTGCCCGACGAAGCGGCCATCGCCATGGCGCTGATCGAAAACATCCAGCGCGAGGACCTCAACCCTCTGGAAGAGGCCCTGGCGTTGCAGCGCCTGCAGCAGGAGTTCGAACTGACCCAACAGCAGGTCGCCGATGCCGTGGGCAAGTCGCGGGTGACCGTGGCCAACTTGCTGCGCCTGATCTCTCTGCCTGAAGCGATCAAGACCATGCTCGCCCATGGTGACCTGGAGATGGGCCACGCCCGTGCACTGCTTGGGCTGGAGGAAGATCGCCAGGAAGAGGGGGCGCGGCATGTTGTCGCACGTGGCCTCACCGTACGGCAAACCGAAGCGCTGGTGCGCCAGTGGCTCAATGGCAAATCTGATCCGGTCGAACAGGCCAAACCTGATCCGGATATCGCACGCCTCGAACAGCGTCTGGCAGAGCGCCTGGGCTCGGCGGTGCAGATACGCCACGGGAACAAGGGCAAGGGCCAACTTGTAATTCGCTACAACTCCCTTGATGAGTTGCAAGGCGTGCTTGCTCACATCCGCTGAAACAATTCCCGTTGTAGCGCGCAGTCGGAAATCACTACGAAGAGTTGAATAGGGGTTAAACCACCCCTATACTCTGCGCGCATTTTGTCGGCACAAATTATGCCAAGTCATTGCTGACTTGACGGTCGACTTTCGAGGAGCAGTTGTGATGGAAATCCGCACGCCAAACCGCTTGCCTTTCCATCGCTGGGCGGTTTTTCCGGTGCTGCTGGCTCAATGTATCGTGTTTCTGCTGGCAACTCTGGTGTTGTGGCAGTGGCAAGGCGCGGTCAGCGGTTATTCAGGTCTCTGCGGAGGTTTGATCGCCTGGCTGCCCAATGTGTATTTCGCCTGGAAGGCATTTCGCTATAGCGGGGCCAGGGCAGCGCAGGCCATCGTCAAGTCGTTCTACGCGGGCGAGGCAGGCAAATTGATTTTGACGGCAGTGCTTTTTGCACTGACCTTCGCAGGAGTGAAGCCATTGGCGCCGCTAGCAGTATTCGGCGTCTTCCTGCTGACCCTACTGGTCAGCTGGTTCGCGCCCCTGCTGATGAATAAAAGACTTTCGAGACCTTAGGGCGTTTGAGGCAACCATGGCAGCAGAAACCGCTTCGGGCTATATCCAGCACCACTTGCAGAACCTGACCTACGGTCAACTACCAGACGGCAGCTGGGGCTTCGCCCATTCGGCTGCAGAAGCCAAGGCAATGGGCTTCTGGGCGTTCCACCTGGACACCCTGGGTTGGTCCGTCGCGCTGGGTCTGATCTTCCTGTTCATCTTCCGCATGGCGGCCAAAAAGGCGACTTCCGGCCAGCCTGGCGGCCTGCAGAACTTCGTCGAAGTGCTGGTGGACTTCGTCAACGGCAGCGTGAAGGACTCCTTCCACGGCCGTAGCCCGGTGATCGCCCCGCTGGCGCTGACCATCTTCGTCTGGGTGTTCCTGATGAACGCCATCGACCTGGTACCGGTCGACTGGATCCCGCAGCTGGCCATCCTGATCTCCGGCGACCCGCACATTCCGTTCCGTGCCGTATCGACCACCGACCCGAACGCGACCCTGGCCATGGCCTTCTGCGTGTTCGCGCTGATCATCTTCTACAGCATCAAGGTCAAGGGCCTGGGCGGTTTCATCGGTGAGCTGACCCTGCACCCGTTCGGCAGCAAGAACATCTTCGTGCAGATCCTGCTGATCCCGGTGAACTTCCTGCTCGAATTCGTCACCCTGATCGCCAAGCCGATCTCCCTGGCACTGCGTCTGTTCGGCAACATGTACGCCGGCGAGCTGGTGTTCATCCTGATCGCCGTGATGTTCGGCGCCGGCATCCTGTGGCTCAGCGGCCTGGGTGTGGTGCTGCAGTGGGCGTGGGCTGTGTTCCACATCCTGATCATCACCCTGCAAGCCTTCATCTTCATGATGCTTACCATCGTCTACCTGTCGATGGCTCACGAAGATAACCATTAAGACCGCCTCGCGTGTCTGATAGCCTTCTCCGCCTGTTTGGGGGGAAGGCCAAAAACGTCCGCAAGGGCAGCTGTACCAAACGATTTGTTTTACCGCTTCAAACTAAAAACCTAACCAATACGACGTAAAAGTCGGGAGGAAAGATGGAAACTGTAGTTGGTCTGACCGCTATCGCTGTTGCTCTGCTGATCGGCCTGGGTGCTCTGGGTACCGCCATTGGTTTCGGCCTGCTGGGCGGCAAGTTCCTGGAAGGCGCTGCTCGTCAGCCTGAGATGGTTCCGATGCTGCAGGTCAAGATGTTCATCGTCGCCGGTCTGCTCGACGCCGTAACCATGATCGGTGTTGGTATCGCTCTGTTCTTCACCTTCGCGAACCCCTTCGTTGGTCAGATCGCCGGCTAATCACTCGTTCCTACGAGTTGATTGGTGTGATGGACAAAGACCGAGCGAGGTGTTGGCGTGAACATTAATGCAACCCTGATTGGCCAATCCGTTGCTTTCCTGATTTTTGTGCTCTTCTGCATGAAGTACGTATGGCCTCCGGTCATCACTGCCCTGCAAGAGCGCCAAAAGAAGATTGCCGACGGCTTGGACGCTGCCAACCGCGCAGCTCGCGACCTGGAGCTGGCCCAAGAGAAAGCGGGTCAGCAACTGCGTGAAGCAAAGGCACAGGCAGCCGAAATCATTGAGCAAAGCAAGAAACGCGCTGCTCAGCTTGTCGAGGAAGCCCGTGAACAGGCTCGCGTCGAAGCTGACCGTGTGAAGGCTCAGGCTCAAGCCGAGATCGAACAGGAACTCAACAGCGTCAAAGACGCCCTGCGTGCCCAAGTGGGTGCCCTGGCCGTTGGCGGTGCTGAAAAGATCCTTGGCGCCACAATCGATCAAAACGCGCATGCGGAGCTGGTTAACAAACTGGCCGCTGAAATTTAAGCGAGGGCGATCATGGCAGAACTGACCACGTTGGCCCGACCTTACGCTAAGGCTGCCTTTGAGCATGCCCAGGCCCATCAGCAACTGGCCAATTGGTCAGCCATGCTCGGCCTGGCTGCTGCGGTGTCGGAAGACGACACCATGCAGCGCCTGCTCAAGGCCCCGCGACTGACAAGCGCAGAAAAGGCCGCCGCATTCATTGAAGTCTGCGGTGACAAGTTCGATGCACAGGCACAGAATTTCATTCATGTTGCCGCGGAAAACGACCGTCTCCTGCTTCTGCCGGAGATTTCGGCTCTGTTCGACCTGTACAAGGCCGAGCAAGAGAAATCCGTGGACGTGGAAGTCACCAGTGCTTTTGCGTTGAACCAAGAACAGCAAGACAAACTCGCCAAGGTTCTCAGTGCACGGCTCAGCCGGGAAGTGCGCCTGCACGCGTCGGAGGATGCCAGCCTGATCGGCGGCGTCGTCATCCGCGCCGGCGACCTGGTAATCGATGGCTCGGTTCGCGGCAAGATCGCGAAACTGGCCGAAGCATTGAAATCTTGAGTTTGAAGGGGCAGCAGAGCAATGCAGCAACTCAATCCTTCCGAAATTAGTGAAATCATCAAGGGTCGCATCGAGAAGCTCGATGTCGGCTCCCAAGCCCGTAACGAAGGTACCGTCGTAAGCGTTTCCGACGGTATCGTGCGGATCCACGGTCTGGCCGACGCTATGTACGGCGAAATGATCGAGTTCCCGGGCGGCGTATACGGTATGGCACTGAACCTGGAGCAAGACTCCGTAGGTGCGGTGGTACTGGGTGCGTACACCTCCCTCGCCGAGGGCATGAGCGCCAAGTGCACCGGTCGCATCCTCGAAGTGCCGGTCGGCAAGGGCCTGCTGGGTCGCGTCGTTGACGCGCTGGGCAACCCTATCGATGGTAAAGGTCCTCTGACCACCACCGAAACCGACGCGGTCGAAAAGGTCGCTCCGGGCGTTATCTGGCGTAAGTCGGTAGACCAGCCTGTACAGACTGGCTACAAGTCGGTCGACGCCATGATTCCGGTTGGCCGTGGCCAGCGTGAGCTGATCATCGGTGACCGTCAGATCGGTAAGACCGCGATGGCGGTCGACGCGATCATCAACCAGAAAGACAGCGGCATCTTCTGCGTCTATGTGGCCGTTGGCCAGAAGCAGTCGACCATCGCCAACGTCGTGCGCAAGCTGGAAGAAGCCGGTGCCCTGGCCAACACCATCGTTGTTGCCGCCAGCGCCTCGGAATCCGCCGCACTGCAGTTCCTGGCCCCGTACGCCGGCTGCACCATGGGTGAATACTTCCGTGACCGCGGTGAAGACGCACTGATCGTTTACGATGACCTGTCCAAGCAGGCCGTTGCCTACCGTCAGATCTCCCTGCTGCTGCGCCGTCCGCCAGGACGTGAAGCGTACCCAGGCGACGTGTTCTATCTCCACTCCCGTCTGCTGGAGCGTGCATCGCGCGTTTCCGAAGAGTACGTCGAGAAGTTCACCAACGGTGCCGTAACTGGCAAGACCGGCTCGCTGACCGCACTGCCGATCATCGAAACCCAGGCTGGCGACGTTTCCGCGTTCGTTCCGACCAACGTGATCTCCATCACCGACGGTCAGATCTTCTTGGAATCGGCCATGTTCAACTCGGGCATCCGCCCTGCAGTTAACGCCGGTGTTTCGGTATCCCGTGTTGGTGGTGCCGCTCAGACCAAGATCATCAAGAAGCTGTCCGGTGGTATCCGTACCGCTCTGGCTCAGTACCGTGAACTGGCTGCATTCGCCCAGTTCGCTTCCGATCTGGACGAAGCGACCCGCAAGCAGCTGGAGCATGGTCAGCGCGTAACCGAGCTGATGAAGCAGAAGCAGTACGCGCCGATGTCCATCGCGGACATGGCCCTGTCGCTGTACGCCGCTGAGCGTGGTTTCCTGACTGACGTAGAAGTCAACAAGGTCGGCAGCTTCGAGCAAGCACTGATCGCCTACTTCAACCGTGATCACGCCGAACTGATGGCCAAGATCAACGTGAAGGGTGACTTCAACGACGAAATCGACGCTGGCATGAAAGCCGGTATCGAGAAGTTCAAGGCCACCCAGACCTGGTAAGCCGCAGCGGGGGCTCCGGCCCCCGCTTGCTAACCTGATAGGTGATACATGGCAGGCGCAAAAGAGATTCGCAGTAAGATTGCGAGCATCAAAAGCACGCAAAAAATTACCAGCGCCATGGAGAAAGTGGCGGTCAGCAAGATGCGCAAGGCTCAACTGCGCATGGCTGCTAGCCGTCCTTACGCGGAGCGTATCCGCCAGGTGATCGGTCATCTGGCCAACGCCAACCCGGAATACCGCCACCCGTTCATGATCGAGCGCCCTGTAAAGCGCGCCGGTTATATCGTGGTGAGCAGTGACCGTGGTCTGTGCGGTGGCTTGAACACCAACCTGTTCAAGGCCCTGGTCAAGGACATGAACGAAAACCGCGAACAGGGCGTGGAAATCGACCTGTGCGTGATCGGCAGCAAGGGTGCGACTTTCTTCCGCATCTTTGGCGGCAACGTCGTAGCCGCGATCAGCCATCTGGGCGAAGAGCCATCGATCAACGACCTGATCGGCTCCGTCAAGGTGATGCTGGACGCCTACCTGGACGGCCGTATCGATCGCCTCTCGGTGGTTTCGAACAAGTTCATCAACACCATGACCCAAAAACCGACGGTCGAGCAATTGGTACCGTTGGTGGCAACCCCGGATCAGGATCTCAAGCATCACTGGGACTACCTGTACGAACCCGACGCAAAAGAGCTGCTGGACGGCTTGATGGTGCGTTACGTGGAGTCGCAGGTGTACCAGGCGGTGGTCGAGAACAACGCTGCTGAACAAGCGGCCCGGATGATCGCCATGAAGAACGCCACAGACAACGCCGGTGACCTGATCAGCGAACTCCAGCTGATTTACAACAAGGCGCGTCAGGCTGCGATCACCCAGGAGATCTCGGAAATCGTCGGCGGCGCTGCCGCGGTTTAACGGTTCAAATATTCAGAGGATCCAGCTATGAGTAGCGGACGTATCGTTCAAATCATCGGCGCCGTCATCGACGTGGAATTCCCACGTGACGTCGTGCCGAGTGTTTACAACGCGCTGAAAGTACAAGGCGCGGAAACCACCCTGGAAGTTCAGCAGCAGCTGGGCGACGGCGTGGTTCGTACCATTGCGATGGGCTCCACCGAAGGCCTGAAGCGCGGTCTGGATGTCGTCGACACCGGCGCTGCCATTTCCGTTCCGGTTGGTAAGGCCACCCTGGGCCGTATCATGGACGTTCTGGGCAACCCGATCGACGAAGCTGGCCCGATCGGCGAAGAAGAGCGTCGTGGTATCCACCAGAAAGCACCTTCGTTCGCTGACCAGGCAGGCGGCAACGACCTGCTGGAAACCGGCATCAAGGTAATCGACCTGGTCTGCCCGTTCGCCAAGGGTGGTAAGGTTGGTCTGTTCGGTGGTGCCGGCGTCGGCAAGACCGTAAACATGATGGAACTGATCCGTAACATCGCCATCGAGCACAGCGGTTACTCCGTGTTCGCCGGTGTGGGTGAGCGTACTCGTGAGGGTAACGACTTCTACCACGAGATGAAGGACTCCAACGTTCTCGACAAGGTAGCGCTGGTCTACGGTCAGATGAACGAGCCACCAGGAAACCGTCTGCGCGTAGCGCTGACCGGCCTGACCATGGCTGAGAAGTTCCGTGACGAAGGTAACGACGTTCTGCTGTTCGTCGACAACATCTATCGTTACACCCTGGCCGGTACCGAAGTATCCGCACTGCTGGGCCGTATGCCTTCGGCAGTAGGTTATCAGCCGACCCTGGCCGAAGAGATGGGCGTTCTGCAAGAGCGTATTACTTCGACCAAAGAAGGTTCGATCACCTCGATCCAGGCCGTTTACGTTCCTGCGGACGACTTGACCGACCCGTCGCCAGCCACCACCTTCGCCCACTTGGACGCCACCGTCGTTCTGTCCCGTGACATCGCCTCCCTGGGTATCTACCCAGCGGTCGACCCACTGGATTCGACCTCGCGCCAGCTGGACCCGAACGTGATCGGCAACGAGCACTACGAAACTGCCCGTCAGGTCCAGTATGTTCTGCAGCGCTACAAAGAGCTGAAGGACATCATCGCGATCCTGGGTATGGACGAACTGTCCGAAGCCGACAAGCAACTGGTAGCCCGCGCTCGTAAGATCCAGCGCTTCCTGTCGCAGCCGTTCTTCGTGGCCGAAGTCTTCACCGGTTCGCCAGGCAAGTACGTTTCCCTGAAAGACACCATCGCTGGCTTCAGCGGCATCCTCAAAGGTGACTACGACCACCTGCCAGAACAAGCGTTCTACATGGTCGGCAGCATCGACGAAGCGATCGAGAAAGCCAAGAAACTGTAATCCCGGCGCCCCGCAAGGGGCGCTAATCAGGTTGAGGCAAGCAGATGGCTATGACAGTCCATTGCGATATCGTCAGCGCGGAAGGAGAGATCTTCTCCGGCCTGGTCGAGATGGTAGTAGCGCACGGCAACCTGGGCGATCTGGGTATCGCTCCAGGCCACGCGCCGCTGATCACCAATCTCAAGCCTGGTCCGATCACGCTGACCAAGCAGGGTGGCGATCGCGAGGTGTTCTACATCTCCGGTGGTTTCCTGGAAGTGCAGCCGAACATGGTCAAGGTACTCGCCGACACCGTGCAGCGTGCAGCCGACCTGGACGAAGCCTCCGCTCAGGATGCCGTCAAGGCAGCTGAGAAGGCCCTGCATGAGAAAGGCGCGGATTTCGACTACAGTGCCGCATCCGCACGTCTGGCCGAGGCCGCAGCCCAGCTGCGTACCGTCCAGCAGATCCGCAAGAAGTTCGGCGGTTGATACCGCAGGCTTCATGCAGATTGAGAAAAAGGGTAGCCATCGGCTACCCTTTTTCTTTTTTGAATTCCCATTACACGGTCATGCCACTGACCGCCCAGGATTGGTAGCCAGTCAATGTCTCTCGATATCGTTATTCTCGCCGCCGGCCAAGGTACCCGCATGCGCTCGGCGTTGCCCAAGGTACTGCACCCGGTCGCCGGCAATTCCATGCTGGGCCACGTTATCCACAGCGCTCGCCAGCTGCAGCCCAAGGGTATCCACGTGGTTATCGGCCATGGGGCGGAACTGGTACGCGAGCGCCTGGCTGCGGACGACCTGAATTTCGTCATGCAGGACAAACAACTGGGCACCGGCCATGCCGTGGCCCAGGCGCTGCCGGCGATTACCGCAGACACCGTGCTGGTGCTCTACGGTGATGTGCCGCTCATCGAGGTGGAAACCCTGCAGCGCCTGTTGGCCAAGGTCAGCGACAGCCAGCTGGGCCTGCTGACCGTCAATCTGGAAGACCCGACTGGCTACGGCCGTATCGTTCGCGATGAACAGGGCCAGGTAGCGGCGATCGTCGAGCACAAGGATGCCAGCGAGGCACAGAAGGCGATCAAGGAAGGCAACACGGGCATCCTTGCCATGCCTGCAGCGCGCCTGGCCGACTGGATGGGCCGGCTGTCCAACAACAACGCCCAGGGCGAGTACTACCTCACGGACGTGATTGCCATGGCCGTGGCCGATGGCCTGGTGGTCGCTACCGAGCAGCCCCACGACCCGATGGAAGTGCAGGGCGCCAACGATCGTCGCCAGCTGTCCGAGCTGGAACGGCACTATCAGCTGCGCGAAGGTCGTCGCCTGATGGCCCAGGGCGTGACCCTGCGCGACCCGTCGCGCTTCGATGTGCGTGGCGAAGTGACCGTTGGTCGCGATGTGCTGATCGATATCAACGTGATCCTCGAAGGCAAGGTGGTGATCGAGGACGACGTGCAGATCGGCCCGAACTGCGTCATCAAGAACAGCACCCTGCGCAAGGGCGCGATCATCAAGGCCAATAGCCACCTTGAAGGGGCCGTGATGGGCGAGGGCAGCGATGCCGGCCCGTTCGCCCGTTTGCGCCCCGGCAGTGTGCTCGAGGCCAAGGCCCATGTGGGTAACTTCGTCGAACTGAAGAACGCTCACCTGGGCGAAGGCGCCAAGGCCGGTCACCTGACCTACCTGGGTGACGCCGAGATTGGCGCGCGCACCAACATCGGCGCCGGCACCATCACCTGCAACTATGATGGGGCCAACAAGTTCAAGACGGTGATGGGCGAGGACGTGTTCATCGGCTCGAACAATTCGCTGGTCGCGCCTGTGGAAATCCAGGCCGGCGCCACCACGGCTGCTGGTTCGACCATTACCCAGACCGTCGAAGCTGGGCAGCTGGCGGTCGGGCGTGCACGGCAGCGCAACATCGACGGCTGGAAGCGGCCGGAGAAGATCAAGAAAGACTGAGTTATCCACAGACCGTTATGCACAGGCCGGCTTATGTGAATAAGTCGGCCTTTATTTTTTGTGGGCCACTGTGCGGCCCTGTCGCGGCACAAGGCCGCCCACAGCTTGCAATCGCCTGTAGGAGCGGCCTTGCCCCGCGAAAAGGCTGCAAAGCAGCCCCCTGGCCCTGAAAGCGCAGATCCCTTGACGAATCCCGCATCTTAGGTTTTGATTGCAACCATTATCTTTCGAATCGAAACTTAAACCCGAAATGTCGAAACGAAACACCCCCCAACGTCGACACAATATCCTGGCCCTGCTCAACGAGCAGGGCGAGGTGAGCGTGGACGCCTTGGCCAAGCGTTTCGAAACCTCCGAGGTGACCATCCGCAAGGACCTGGCCGCGCTCGAAGCCAACGGCCTGCTGCTGCGCCGCTATGGCGGCGCCATTCCCGTCCCCCAGGAGATGCTGGTGGAAACCGTGCAACCGGTTTCCAGCCACAAGCAGGCGATCGCCAAGGCAGCGGTAGGGCGTATCCGCGAACATGCGCGCATCATCATCGACAGCGGCAGCACCACGGCCGCCATGATTCCTCAGCTGGGCCGCCAGCCTGGCCTGGTGGTGATGACCAATTCCCTGAACGTGGCTCGCGCCATCAGTGAACTCGAGCATGAACCGGTGCTGCTGATGACCGGCGGCACCTGGGACCCCCATTCCGAATCCTTCCAGGGCCAGGTCGCCGAGCAGGTACTACGCTCTTACGACTTCGACCAACTGTTCATCGGTGCCGACGGCATCGACCTGGCCCGTGGTACCACCACCTTCAACGAATTGCTCGGCCTGAGCCGGGTGATGGCGGAGGTGGCCCGGGAAGTGATCGTCATGGTCGAGTCGGACAAGGTAGGGCGCAAGATCCCTAACCTCGAGCTGCCTTGGGGCAGCGTCAACACCCTCATTACAGACGATCGCCTGCCGATGGAGGCACGCGAACAGATTCAAGCCCGCGGCATCAACCTGATCTGCGCCGCGATCAGCCAGGAGCAATAATCATGTGTGGAATCGTTGGGGCCGTAGCCGAACGTAATATCACCGCCATCCTCATCGAAGGCCTCAAGCGCCTGGAATACCGCGGGTACGACAGCGCCGGCCTGGCGGTCTTCACCCAGGCCGGTGAGCTGGAGCGTCGCCGTCGCATTGGCAAGGTCAGCGAACTGGAGGCCGCCGTGGCAGCCGAACCGCTGGCCGGCCAGCTGGGTATCGCCCACACCCGTTGGGCCACCCATGGTGCGCCAAGCGAAACCAACGCCCACCCGCACTTCTCCAACGACGACGTGGCGGTGGTGCACAACGGCATCATCGAGAACCATGAAGCCCTGCGTGAAGAGCTCAAGGACCTGGGCTATGTCTTCGCTTCGCAAACCGACACCGAAGTCATCGTCCACCTGATCCACCATACCCTCAAGACCGTCCCCGACCTCACCGATGCCCTCAAGGCGGCGGTCAAGCGCCTGCATGGCGCCTACGGCCTGGCGCTGGTCAGCAAGCAGCAGCCGGACCGCCTGGTCGCCGCGCGCAGCGGCAGCCCGCTGGTGATCGGCCTGGGCCTGGGCGAAAACTTCCTGGCGTCCGACCAGCTGGCGCTGCGCCAGGTCACCGACCGTTTCATGTACCTCGAAGAAGGCGACATCGCCGAGATCCGCCGTGACCAGGTGAGCATCTGGGACCAAGCCGGGCACAAGGTGCAGCGCGAGGCCGTGCAATATCACGAAGGTGCAGAAGCCGCCGATAAAGGTGCCTACCGCCACTTCATGCTCAAGGAGATCCATGAGCAGCCGAACGTGGTCCAGCGCACTCTGGAAGGCCGCCTGGGCAAGGACCACGTCATGGTCCAAGCCTTCGGCCCACAGGCTGCCGAGCTGTTCGCCAAGGTGCGTAACGTGCAGATCGTCGCCTGCGGCACCAGCTACCATGCCGGCATGGTCGCCCGTTACTGGCTGGAAGAACTGGCCGGCATTCCTTGCCAAGTGGAAGTGGCCAGCGAGTTCCGCTACCGCAAGGTGGTGGTGCAGCCGGACACCCTGTTCGTCTCCATTTCCCAGTCTGGCGAAACCGCCGACACCCTGGCGGCGCTGCGCAACGCCAAGGAGCTGGGCTTCCTGGGCAGCCTGGCTATCTGCAACGTAGGTATCAGTTCGCTGGTGCGCGAATCCGACCTGACCCTGCTGACCCTGGCCGGCCCGGAAATCGGCGTGGCATCGACCAAGGCCTTCACCACCCAGCTGGTTTCGCTGATGCTGCTGACCCTGGCCCTGGGCCAGGTGCGCGGCACCCTGCAAGCCGGTGTCGAGGCCGAACTGGTGGAAGAACTGCGCCGCCTGCCAGCCCGCCTGGGCGAAGCGCTGGCAATGGACGGCATCGTCGAGAAGACCGCCGAACTGTTCGCCGACAAGCATCACACCCTGTTCCTCGGCCGTGGCGCCCAGTACCCGGTGGCCATGGAAGGTGCGCTCAAGCTCAAGGAGATCTCCTACATCCATGCCGAATCCTACCCCGCGGGCGAGCTCAAGCACGGCCCGCTGGCACTGGTGGACAGCGACATGCCGGTGGTCACCGTGGCACCGAACAACGAACTGCTGGAGAAGCTCAAGTCCAACCTGCAGGAAGTGCGTGCCCGTGGTGGCGAGCTGGTGGTGTTCGCCGATGAACAGGCTGGCATGACCAACGGCGAAGGCACCCACGTGATCAAGGTCCCGCACATCATCGATGCGCTGGCGCCGATCCTCTACACCATCCCGCTGCAGCTGCTGTCGTACTACGTGGCGGTGCTCAAGGGTACTGACGTCGACCAGCCGCGTAACCTGGCGAAGTCGGTGACTGTGGAATAAGGTGATTCGGTTTCGATACGCGGTGGCTTTTGGCAACCAAAACTGTCGCTGAAGTAGGGAGTCGCCACTGGCTAATGCCGGTCAGTTAAAGCAATTGGGGCTGCATAGCAGCCCTTTTTGTTGATCTGTTACGCATGCTGTAACCATCAGCTCTTGGGCGTTCGGTGGCCCTTACGGTCATCGGGCAGCCCCCACATGACCACGCCTGCGCATAGGAAGCAGAACGGCGCCAGGACGAGCATCCCCATGTAGGTATTGCCCGTCATGTCATTGATATACCCCACCAACGTCGGTGCCACGATACCGCTCACCTGACCGATGCTATTGATGGCGGCAATGCTGACCGCAATCGCCAAGCCATCGAAGGCCTTCTGTGGGATGGTCCAGAAAATCGGAATGGCGATGAAAATGCCGGAGGTGGCCAGCACCAGGAAAGCGGTCAGCGCATAGGTCTGGCCATTGAAGCCACATGCCGCCAAGTAGCCGACACCCCCTACCAGCATGCAGCCCCAAAGATAGCGCTTGCGTTCCCCGCTGGCATCCGAGCGGCGTGTGACTATGACCATGCCAATAGCCGCGAACAGATAGGGTAGGGCTGTCAGCAGGCCCACTGCCAGTGGGCTGCTTGCTCCGGCTGCGCTGATCAGGTGCGGCATCCAGAAATTCAGCCCGTAGGCCGTCAGTTTGATCATGAAGTACACGCTCGCCAGCACCAGCACCTCCCGCGTGCACAAGACCTTGAGCAAAGGCGCCTGCCGTGGCGGCTCGATGCTTCTGTCGCTCTCCAGATTACGCAGCAGTACGGCTTTTTCATCTTCCTTCAACCAGGACGCGGAGCGGATGTCGGCGTCGAGCTTGAACAGCACAACAACCCCCAGCAGCGCGCACGGCAGCCCCGAGAGGACGAACAACCAGTGCCAGCCCGCGAGGCCGAGGAAGCCGTCGAGGTACTGAAGGATCAGCCCGGACAGCGGAGCGCCGAGCATGCCCGACAGTGGAATAGAGAGAAACCAAATGCCGTTGATGCTCGCCAGGTGTTTCTTGGGAAACCAGCAGGCCAGGTAAAACAGCAAGGCGGGCCCGAATCCGGCTTCCATCACGCCGATCAGAAAGCGCAGGAAGTACAAGGTGTATTCGTCGTAGGCGAACACCAGGCAGGCCGTGGCGATGCCCCACGACACCATGATTCGGCAGATCCAGTTGGGTGCTCCGTACTTTTTCAAGCCGTAGCTGCTGGGCACCTCGAACAACACATAGCCGAAGAAGAACACGCTGGCGGCGAAGCCATAGGCAGCATCGCTCAGGCCCAGTTCTGCCTGCATCTGGGTCTTGGCGAAGCTGATGTTGATGCGGTCGAAGTAGGAGAAAAGGAAGCAGATGATCGTCAGCGGCAGTATTCGCCAGGCAATGCGCCGGTAGAGCAGCAGTTCGCGCAGGTCCGTCTCAAGCTCGGTTGCTCGTGGTGCCAGGGTAGTCATGGCAGTTCTCCTGTTTGTAATTGTTGGAAGGAGCCTTGCAGCGGGTGTAGCGACTACAGGATGCGGGCCAGGCGGAAGCCGATGTTGCGGGCACGCCCGTCTTGCTTGAAGGCAGCACGGCTGGCTGAACGGACGAAGGCGGGGACGTTGCTCCAGGAGCCACCACGGATCACGCTGCGCTCGCACAAGGGGTCGGTCCACGCTCTTTCATTCCTGGGGGCGCCGGTGTAATCGGCGTGCCAGCAGTCGGCGGTGCGTTGCCAGACGTTGCCAAGCATGTCGTATAGGCCCCAGGGGTTGGCTGGGAATGAACCGGTCGGTGCGGTATTTACCCACTGATCAGCACCTTCGGCTCGGCCCGGGCAGCGTATCTGCTGCGGGCAATCGTCCTGGCCGTAGTTGGCATAGCGGCGGGCGATGTCGTTACCCCAACTGCGTGCGGTGGTGGTTCCGGCCCGGGCGGCATATTCCCATTGCGCTTCGCTTGGCAAGGCATAGCGCTGCCCGGTCTTGTCCTGCAACCAGGCGATGTAGCTGGCGATATCCGTCGTGCTGACGTTGATCACTGGTCGTTCGCCGCGCCCGAACCCCTCGTCGTTAGGGCGATAGCCGGCGCAACCGCCTTCGTTCAGGCATAAGTCCCATTGAGCGAAGGTGATGGGGCGCGTGCTGATGGCGAATGCGTGGTCGATGGCCACCACATGCTGTTGTTCGTTGCCGAAACGTCCTGCTTCGTCCGTAGGCGAACCCATGACGAAGCTGCCGGCGGGCACTGCGATGAGTTCCGGGCAGCCCACCTCACAGTCGCTGAAGCGCGGGCCGGCCTGGGCATGACCTTCGAGCTGTTGTTGCAGCGCTCGCGCCTGATACCTATCGATGGCATTCTGCGGCTGCTGGGCGGCGAGGTAGGCGGACAGGTTGTCGATCTGTGCATCGTCCAGGTGGCGGGTCGCGGTGTTCATCACCGGGTCGGTACGCTCGGCGCTTCTGAAGCGCCGAAGCTGGCGCGCCAGGTAGCTTGCTTTCTGCCCTGCAAGCGTCGGGTAGTCGCCCGCACCACCAACCCCGGCCACGCCGTGGCAGGCGCTGCAGGCCGGGACTTTGGCGCTCTGGTCGCCCGCGGCGTACAGTTCGCCGCCGGCAGCCAGGTCAGCCGCCTGGCTGTTGGCGGCCGGAGGTGCCGCACAGGCCTTGGGCTGTGCCGCTACCCGGCCACCTTGGCTGACACAGGTACCGCTGGGCACCATGGTCCATTCGCTCGGGTCGCGATCGTGCTGCGACATACCCGAGCAGGAGTGGAAGCAGGCAGTGTCTGCGCAATCGTTGTGACCCTGCATGGCCACGCCATAACACACTTCCATCGCTTCGGGTGGCGTCTGCGTGGCCTGAGCGTGTGCCGCAGCCAGGCCGGAAAGTGCCACTGAAACCAGCATTTCGCGCACGTTCATGGGCGCGCCGCCATTGCCAGGCGGCCGTGGCCAAGCGATGTAGGTGGCGGCATGCCTTGCAAGCGCAGTAGGTGGCTGTACAGGGCCTGGGCGGGAGGGCACAACCGCTCGCTATCAAGGGTGGCGATGCGCAGGTCATATGCCGACCATTCGTCTTCCAGAGGGATGGCAACCAGGTCGAAATGTTCGCTGACTTCCTCATAAAGCCGTCCGGACATGATGCCGATGCCCAGGTTGGTTGCCACCATACGGCATAGCGACTTGACGTCCGGCACATGGCCGCGCATGTCCGGGGCGTCGTGGTGCAGGGTTTCGTAGCGTTTGTAGATCGAGGTGTAGGCATGCATGCCGATATGGGGATAGGGCAGGGTCTGTTCGAAGTCGATAGGCCCGGCGCTGGCAAGCGGATGGTCCGGTGCGGTGATCAGCACCAGGCGGTCACTGCGGTAGGGCTCGCCCGGCAGTCGTTCGGTGCCATCCAATGAGACGAAAATTGCCAGGTCGGCTGCGCCGGATGCCATGACGTCGACCAGTTGCTCGCTTTCGCAGGCCTGCAGGTCGATGCGCACATGACCATGAGCCTGCATGTAATCGGTCAGGTCGGCGGCCAGCGACTGGCCGATGGCTGATGGGCTGGCGATGATCCGCACCCGGTCGTTGGCGGGCAACTGCCGGACCAGATCCTGGTGGATGTCCTGTACGCCTTGCAGCATCTGGCGTGCATGGCGCAGCAGGGTATGCCCGGCATTGGTCAGTTGCATGCCTTGGCCGTTGCGCAGGAACAGTGAAGCGCCCAAGGCCTTTTCCAGGCTCACCAGACGCTTGCTGGCGGCCGAAAGGGCGATACCTTCCCTACGCGAAGCGCGGGTCAGCGTGCCTTCTTCACTGATTGCGAGCAGCAGTTTCAAGGTAACGAGGTCAACATGGTACAGGAGGCTAATCGGGCACATGGCTAATCCTTGCTTGCGGCCGGCGGCCGGCTTTTCCATCAGATGGCCTGGCTCTGGTTATTGTTGGCTCAGGCCTCAGGCATCAGTGCTGGTCTCAGGCCAGACGTTGCAGCAACCAGGGAAAGCGCGCCAGATGGGCCGCTTCGAAGTCCCTGATCTGTCGTTCCTGCTGCAGTGTCAGACCGACATCGTCCAGGCCGTTGAGCAGGCAGTGCTTCTTGAAGGCATCGATCTCGAACTGGGCGCGCCAGCTGCCGTCGATGGTCTGCACGGTCTGGGCGGGCAGGTCCACCTGCAGTTGCATGGGCGAATGCTGGGCTTCGTGCCTGAACAGCCAGTCGACCTCGCTTTCGCTCAGCACGATCGGCAACAGGCCGTTCTTGAAGCAGTTCTGGAAGAAAATGTCGGCGAAGCTTGGGGCGATCAACACCCGAAAACCGTACTGCTCCAGCGCCCAGGGCGCATGCTCGCGCGAGGAGCCGCAACCGAAGTTGGTGCGCGCCAGCAGGATCGAGCAGCCTGCATAGCGCGGCTGGTTGAGGACGAAGTCCGGGTTGAGGGGGCGGGTCGAGCAGTCTTGCCCAGGCTCGCCGTGATCCAGATAGCGCCATTCGTCGAACAGGTTCGCAGCGAAGCCGGAGCGACGGATCGATTTCAGAAACTGCTTGGGCATGATCGCGTCGGTATCCACATTAGCGCGGTCCATGGGCGCAACGATGCCTTGCAATGTGTTGATCGGGTTCATTGCTGGCTCCTGTGAAATTCACGAACATCGACGAAGCGGCCAGTGACGGCGGCGGCGGCGGCCATGGCCGGGCTGACCAGGTGGGTGCGCCCGCCTTGGCCCTGGCGGCCTTCGAAATTGCGGTTGGACGTGGATGCACAGCGTTCGCCAGGTGCCAGGCGGTCATCGTTCATGGCCATGCACATAGAGCAGCCGGGCTCACGCCATTCGAAGCCGGCAGCCTTGAAGATGACGTCCAGGCCCTCCGCTTCAGCCTGGCGTTTCACCAGGCCAGAGCCGGGCACCACCATGGCGCGCTTGATGGTGCTGGCCACCTGGCGGCCATTGACGATAGCCGCTGCCTCGCGCAGGTCCTCGATGCGTGAATTGGTGCATGAACCGATGAAGATCTTGTCCAGCGGAATCTCGGCGATCGGGGTGCCGGCAACAAGGCCCATGTAGGCCAGGGCCTGCTTGTAGCCCTCGCGCTTGACCGAGTCCTGTTCCTGCGCCGGGTCGGGCACGTTGCCGTCGACCGCACTGGTCATTTCAGGCGACGTCCCCCAAGTGACCTGTGGCTTGATGTCTCGTGCGTCGATGTAGACGCTGTGGTCGAAATGGGCACCCGGGTCCGAGTGCAGTGTCTGCCAGTAGGCCACGGCCTGATCCCATTGCGCACCGGTTGGGGCCAGGGGCTTGCCGCGCACGTAGTCCAGGGTGGTCTGGTCGAAGGCGATCATGCCCGCTCGCGCACCCGCTTCGATCGACATGTTGCACACGGTCATGCGCTGCTCCATCGACATGGCGGCGATGGTACTGCCGCAATACTCGATGGCGCAGCCAGTGGCACCCCCGGTGCCGATCAAGCCGATTACAGCAAGGATCACGTCCTTGGCGGTGACCCCGATGCCCAGCGGGCCGTCGATCTGAATGCGCATGACCTGCATCTTGCGCGCCAGCAGGGTCTGGGTAGTTAGCACATGCTCGACTTCGGAGGTGCCGATGCCATAGGCCAGGCAGGCGAAAGCGCCGTGGGTGGAGGTGTGCGAATCGCCGCATACCACTGTCATGCCCGGCAGCGTGGCGCCTTGCTCCGGGCCGACCACGTGCTCGATGCCCTGCCGTACATCGTCCATGCCCAGGTAGCTGATTGCGTTGCGGTGGGCATTGCTGGCAAGGGTCTGCACCTGCAGCCGCGAGAACGGGTCGCTGATGGGGCTGCCATCACGCGGGCTGGTCGGTACGTTGTGGTCGGCGATGGCCAGGTTCGAACTCGGGCGCCACGCCGAGCGGCCGCGCATGGCCAGCGCTTCGAAGGCTTGCGGGCTGGAGACTTCGTTGATCAGGTGGCGGTCGATGTACAGCAGGCCAGTGCCATCGGCACTGGTGCTGATCAGGTGGGTTTCCCACAGCTTGTCGTACAAGGTCCGCGGTGTGGCCGTTTGAGACATGGGAGTGCTCCTTGCAGGTGTCTCAAAATGTTACCAACGCTTCCGCAGGCCAGACGTGTCATATGCACATGGCTCCCATGCCGGTTGTTGAGGTCAATGATCCGCGAGGTAGCTGATCAGGCCGCGGGCGGTGGCGGTCAGGCGGGCGCTTTCGCGCGAGACCACGATCAGCTTGCGGGTTGCCCAAGCCTCGGTGATAGGCACGATCTTCAGGTCCAGTGCGCGGGTGTTGTATTCCGCCACCAACTGCGGCACCACGGCGACACCGAGCTCGGCGTGGACCATTCGGCACAGCACGTCGAGGCTTCGCACCTGGATGGTCAGCGACAGGTTCAGACCTTGCTCGGCGGCCTGGCGATTGAGCAGCTTCATCAGGCTGGTCTCCGGGCCCAGGCCCACCAGGCGCTCCTGAGTGATGCTGCCCAGGTCGACCGAGCTGAGCGAAGCCAGGCGATGCCGGGGTGGCACGATCAGCACCAGGCGGTCGGCGCGATAGGGGCGTGCTTCCATGCCTGCGGGCAAGTCCTGGGCATTGCAGATGCCGATCTCCGCGGTGCCCTCTTCGACACTGCGCAGTACCTCGGCGGAGGCGATTTCGTCCACGCGGATGTCCACTTCCGGGAACGTGCGCTGGAAGGATGCAAGGTCCTCGGGTAGGAACTGCACGATCGCCGACAGGTTGGCGGCAATTTTCACCGACCCTTTGGCGCCCACCTGAAACTGCGAAATCTCGGCGTTGAGATTCTCCAGGCTTTCGAGCACGGCACGCGCGTGGCGAGCGAGCATCTCGCCGACTGGGGTTACCGAAATCCCGCGGGACTGACGGTGGATCAACGGAGCGCCAATGAGTAGTTCGAGGTCGGAGATCCGTCGGCTTACGGCGGAGGGCGTAATGCATTCTCGCTCTGCAGCGCGGGCAATGTTCTGTTCCAGGTAGACCGCAAGAAACAGGCGCAGCGAGGTCAGGTCGAACTTACGCGTTAAATTGGTCACGGTAATAAACGGTCCTTGTTTATATTATGTTTTTTTGTTATTCGCACGAAGCGCAATTTATCGTAGCAGCTCTCGGTGCCCGTGCCGAATGAAACTTTTGTTAGCCCCCGTCGCCAGCACGGGCCTGCGCCAAGTGTTGAAGGGCCTTGAAAATTGGCGAATGGCTAACAGCGTTTGAGTCTGGCTAAGGTACGCCCTGAATTCGACGAGTGCGCTAACGGCATCAAACCCGTTGGGCAACGTGCTCGAGATTATCCAGGGAGAGTAAGGTTATGAATCACGTCGATGATCTGCTTACGTTTATCGAACGCTACCAGGTGCACGGCAGCGCCGGACGCGCGCCCTATCTGCTTGATCAGCCGCTTCGCCAAGCGGTTCTGGACCTTTGCCAGAGCCTTCAGAAACGTGGCTTTGCGGCAGATGCCGAAGCGCTGCAAAAGATCAACGCAGTATTGGCGAATATATATGAATATCGCTTCTCTCTGCCCGGCGCCAACGCCGTTGATATTGATGTGTCATCACTGTTCTCGGATATCTGCGCCCTGCTCGAACCGGTGATTCTTGAAGCTGAAATTGCCAAGATTCCCGCCGATATATTTGATCAACTGCCCACGACCAGTGAAGCTTTCGTTGAATGGCTGAAGCAATACATCATTCAACACCCGGCCGGCTCTCATGCCTTCTTCAATTATCTGAAAGATGAATCCAGCCGTGAGGGCATGAAAATGTTTCTTGCCCAGGAAACCACATTGGACCCACGTTTCGATGACATCCTGGCCTTGATGCAGGTCGGCGTGACCGGGGCCGAGAAGATGGAAATTGCCAAGAACTATTTCGATGAAATGGGCAATGGCCAGGAGGACGAAGTGCATACGGTCCTGTTCAGCAAAGCGCTGACTGCGCTGGGTATCGACCAGTCCTACATCGACCGGATCCTGCTGCCCGAAGCCTTGCTGTGCGGCAACCTTTCCGCCTGCCTGGCCTTGAGTACGCGTCATCACTACAAGGCCATTGGCTATTTCGGTGTCACCGAATTCCTCGCTCCTCGTCGTTTCAAGAAGATGGTCGCTGGCTGGCGCCGCCTGGGCCTGCCTGAAGCGGGCGTGGAATACCATGACCTGCATATTCGCGTGGATGCCATTCATGGCAAGGGCTGGTTCGACAATGCGATCGAGCCCGCCGCCCGACGTGACCCCGCCTTGATCAAGGAAATCCTGTTCGGTGCGCTGATCCGCCTGAGCTCGTCGCAAGCCTACCTTGACCGCCTATTGCAGACGGTCAAGGGGCTGGGTTACGTGCAAGCGGTGCGGGCGCACGTCGACAGCGCCGTGGCATGAGGGGCGGTGCGATGGATAGCCCTGTCATGACGTCCCCGCGTCCTGCTTCGGCATCGCTGGGGCTGGAGCGCCTGGCAAGCTCGCAACTGGTAGGGGTTGCCCGCGAGGCATTTTCCCGCACCGGTGTGGACTTCCTGTGTTTTGGCGAAAGCGACCATCCTTGCCCGACAAGCACGGTACAGGCACTGACCCAGGCGCTGCAGCAAGGGCACACGCGCTACCCGGATATCCGCGGTATCCCGGCGCTTCGTGAAACGCTGGCGCACTACCTCAGCGGGCTGCACCAGGTGGCGGTGGACGAGTCGCGCATCGCGGTGACGGCATCGGGCATGGCCGCGCTGAATGTGGCGTTCGCCAGCCTGGTCCAGGCCGGCGACACCGTAGTGGTGATCGGCCCGTGCTGGCCCAACCCCTGCAATCTGGCGCAATTGCGCGGTGCACGGGTCAGGCGGGTGGCACTGCGCCAGAGCGCCAGCGGTTTCCTCCTCGACCTTGAAGAACTGCAAGCAATGCTGTGGGGCGCCAAGGTGCTGGTGTTGAACTCGCCGAACAACCCCACCGGCTGGACCGCAAGCAAGGACCAACTACGCCGCATTCTGGCGATGTGCCGGGCCCTGGGGGTCTGGGTGGTAAGTGACGAAGTCTATTCCCGCCTGACCTACGACGGCCGCGCTGCGGCACCTTCCATGCTCGAAGTGGCGGACGAAAATGACCGCCTGATCGTCTGCAACAGCTTCAGCAAGGGCTGGGCCATGACCGGCTTCCGGGTCGGTTGGCTGGTGCTACCGCAGGGCCAGCGCGATGCGATCGGCGAGGTGATCGAGCTGACCCACTCAGGGGTGGCACCTTTCAACCA
Source organism: Pseudomonas guariconensis (assembly GCF_015680235.1). Taxonomy (GTDB): domain Bacteria; phylum Pseudomonadota; class Gammaproteobacteria; order Pseudomonadales; family Pseudomonadaceae; genus Aquipseudomonas; species Aquipseudomonas guariconensis_A. Next base: position 9,627 of record NZ_JADLJL010000043.1, on the reverse strand, counting down.
GCTGGCTGCCATGGCTGCCTTGGGCGATACCGACTTCGTCGAGGGCTTCAGGGCCTATTGCGCGCGTGGCCGGGCCATTGTCAGCGACGCCTTGGCCGGGCTCGACAACGTCGTCTACAGCCCGCCCCAGGCGGCGTTCTATGCCTTTCTCAAGGTGCGCGGCCTGCGCAATAGCCATGACTTCGCATTGAACCTGGTGCGCGAGCATGGTGTGGCATTGGCCCCAGGTACGGCGTTCGGCGCCGATGGGGAAGGCTATCTACGCATCTGCTTCGCCCAGAAACCGGAATTGCTCGAGCGAGCCATGACCAAGCTGGTCAAGGCCCTGGGCCAGATTGCCTGAAACAGGAGGTTGCATGCCGTACGTGAATATCAAGGTTACCGATGAAGGTGTCACGCGTGAACAGAAGCAAGCGTTGATCGCCGGCGTGACCACTGTGTTGCAGGAAGTGCTGGGCAAGAACCCGCACACCACGACCGTGGTGATCGATGAGATCAATGTCGACAACTGGGGCCTGGCCGGCGTTGCCGTGCCGGAGTACCGCAGCCGTTTTGCCAAGACAACGACTGATAACAAGGAGAAGCAGACATGCTGACAGTTTGGGGGCGTGAACGAGGCCTGTGCGTGAAGAAGGTGCTTTGGTGCCTGGAAGACCTTGGCCTGAATTTCGAGCGCATCGACGCCGGCCGGCAGTACGGCCGTACCCACGAAGAGGAATACCTGCGGCTGAACCGCAACGGGCTGGTGCCGACCCTTCTGGACGACGACTTCGTGCTGTGGGAGTCCAACGCGATCATGCGCTACCTGGCCCGCCAGTACGGCAACGACACCCTGTATCCGCTCGAGCCTCGCCTGCACGCCGACGTCAACCGCTGGCTCGACTGGTCGATGGGTGCGCTGTGGCCGGACATCGTGCCACTGTTCACCTCCTTGATCCGGACGGAGCCGGCCAAGCGCGACCAGGCCGCGATCAAGGTGCAGTCCGAGCGCATCGCGCGCAACTGGCTGATCCTCGACGAATACCTGCAAGGCAAACAGTACGTGACCGGTGAGCATTTCACCATCGCTGACATCGCCTTGGGCGTGCTTGCCCAGACCTACGAAACATTCGAGCTCGACAACAAGCCCGATGCACCACACCTGGCCGCATGGTACGCACGCATCAGCGAGCGCCCAGGCTTCAAGCGCTATGCCGTGCTACCGCCGGAACAAGACCCCAGCGGGCACAAGTGAGGCCCAGGTGGCGATGCATGCATCGCCACCTGCATGTTTACCTGGAGAACAGTCATGCGATACAAGACACGTCCCGAGGGTGCCAACTGGGGCGACTTCGGTGCCGATGACCAACTCGGCAGGCTGAACCTGCTGACGCCGGAAAAGGTCCTGCAAGGGGTCGCCGAGGTGCGCGAGGGCCGCTCGTTCTGCCTGAGCCTGCCGCTTGACCTGCCCGGCGGTTCGAAATGGAACCCACGCCGGCAACCGCCAGTGCTTAAGCCGGTCAAGCGCAATGAGCAATCCAACATCGACTACCACCTCTGCCAGGACGACCCGCACTGGACCGATGTGCTCTGTGACCACACCGTTACCCTGTGCACGCAGTATTCCACCCAGTGGGACAGCCTGGCGCAGGTCGGCAGCTTGTACGACTTGCAGGGCGACGGGCAGTTGCAAAGCTGCTACTACAACGGATTTGCCGCCACCCCGGATGTGTTCGGCGAGGTGGTGCGCGAGCCGGATGCCGAAGGGCAACTGCCAGCGACGCCGGCCAAGGTGCTGGGGGTTGAGCACATGGCCGCGACGGGCGTGCAGGGGCGCGGCGTGCTGATCGATCTGGAGGCGCATTTCGGCCGGCAGCGACGGCGCGTCGGGTTCGAGGACATCCTGAAAGTGATGGAGCTCGACGGCGTTGAAGTGGAGCCTGGCGACATCGTTCTCTTCCATACCGGCTTCGCCCAGATGCTGGTGGATATGGGGGGAGACCCTGATGTGCACTTGCTGGAGCGCTCGTGCGTGGAGCTGGACGGACGCGACCCGAAACTGCTGGAATGGGTGAGCAGCAGCGGCATCGCCGCCATTGCCGCCGACAATCATGCGGTCGAGGCCTATGACCCGACAGACAAGCTGGACCTGCCAGCCTACCCGATTCTGCCGTTGCACAACCTGTGCCTGTTCAAGCTTGGCATCCACCTCGGCGAATTGTGGCACCTGACTCCGCTGGCGCAATGGCTGCGCGCGAACGGGCGTAGCCGCTTCCTGCTGACCGCGCCGCCACTCAGGCTGACGGGCGCGGTCGCTTCACCCGTTACACCAGTGGCGACGGTCTGATCGGCCGACGACATTTTCAAACCATATCGCAGGAGCGATGGCAATGCAGTGGCAACGTAACCTGGCAATCTGTTTCTTTGGATCGTTCATCAACATTGTTGCCATGACCGTGCTGCTGCCGTTCCTGCCTGTATATGTGGAGCACCTGGGCGTCACAGGCGATGCTGAAATTGCCCGCTGGTCCGGCATCGCCTACGCCGCGACCTTCTTCAGCGCCGCCTTGGTGGCGCCACTCTGGGGGCATCTGGCGGATCGCTACGGCAGCCGGCAGAACCTGATCCGGGCTAGTTTCGGCATGGTGGTCAGCATGGGCCTGATCGGCATGGCGCAGAGTGTCGAGCAACTGGTTGCACTGCGCCTGCTGGTCGGCCTGGCGGGTGGCTACACCTCGGGCTCCTATGTGCTGGTGGCGGCGCAAACGCCGAAGGACCGTTCGGCCTGGGCGCTGGGCGTGCTGTCGTCCGGAATCATGGCTGGCGGTCTGGTCGGCCCGCTGCTTGGCGGGGTGCTGCCCAATATCGTCGATATCCGTACCATCTTCCTTGGAGCCAGCGGGTTGATCTTCTTCAACTTCCTGGCCACTTGCCTGTTCATCACTTCGCCCAAGACACTGACCAAGACCGGCAAGACCACCGCCGCCAGCGAGGCCGCGGTGCGGCCAGACATGTCCATCGTCCTCACCATGCTGTTGGTGGCCATGATTCTGATGATGGCCAACATGTCCATCGAGCCGATCATCACGTTGTATGTGCGCAGCCTCGGCGTCAGCGCACAATCGGTCACGGTGCTGGCCGGATTCTGCATGGCGGCATCGGCGCTGGGCAGCATCCTCTCGGCACCACGTCTGGGTAAATTGGCTGATCGCATCGGCGCCTTGAAGGTCATCGTGCTGTGCCTGACCGTTGCTGGCTTGCTGTTGATTCCCCAGGCACTGGTCACCGAGGCCTGGCAGTTGGTCGCCTTGCGCCTGGCCATGGGGCTGGCGCTGGGTGGGCTGATCCCCTGCGTGTCGGCGGTGATTCGGCAGAACGTTGGCGCGCAGAGGGTCGGCAAGATGCTCGGCTATTCCACCTCGGCCCAGTACCTGGGGCAGGTCGCCGGCCCGGTACTAGGTGGCTTCGCCGCTGGGTCCCTGGGCCTGCGTTTCGTCTTCGGTGCCACCAGCCTGGTGCTGCTAGCAACGGCAGGCTGGTGCCTGTTGCTGTTGTTGCGCGGGCAGATGGACGGCAACGAGACCTCACTCAGCGACAACTGAACCAGCATGATGTTTGGGCACTGCTGCAGTGCCCATTTGGCAACTTGAACAGCCAAGTAATCCATTAAGGTGGTGGTACGGAGGATTACCATGAAAACCACCATTAACCTGGCAGGACGCATTCTTTACCTGAGCGATAACCCCCAGATCATGCAGCGGCAATTACAAGGCGAGGACTGCAGCCTCGCCCAGGCCGAACCGCTCAGGGACAACATTTCCACCGATGAGATCACGCCGGTCACCGTGATGCTCGACTATGACGAGCGTCTCGGTCGCTTCCCCTATGTTGGCTTCAAGTCAGCGGACACGATGCCGATTGGCGTCGATCAGGTCCGCCAGGGTGGTTTCAGCGTGACGGTGGCCGGTAGCCGCTATGGCAAGGGATCTTCCCGTGAATCCTCACCGCTGGCCGAGTTGTCGGCGGGCATCCGCCTGATCGTGGCTCGCAGCTTCGAGCGTATCTACCAGCAGAACTGCGACAACCTGGGCATCCTGACCACCACCGACTTCGGCGTGCTCGACCGGATCGCTGCTGGCGAGCCGATCTACCTCGAGGAGTTCCTGGAAGGGCGTGATGCGCTCACCCAGCAGATCATTCGCAGTGGTGGCCTGCTCAAGTACAGCCGTAGCCTGGACTGGTCGGCTACCCATCGTACGCCAGCGTTGCGAACGACCGGGCCGAAAACGCTGGTGGAAAAGATCATCGAACGCCACCTCCATGCCCAGTCACCGAAACCTGAAGTTGGCGTTGGTGTGTTCATCCGCGCCGACCTGCGCTTCAGTCACGACTACTTCACTGGCATGTGCGCGCACCTGTTGCATCAGGCTTACGGCGAGCCGGCGTCGCTGGTCGATCCGCAAAGCATCATTACTTTCGAGGACCATCTGGTCCTGGCCAGCGAAAGCGTGCCGCATATCGAGCAGAACTTATTGCCTGGCATCCGCCACCTGGTCGATGGCCATGAGCGTTTCAGCCGGCGCTACCCGGTGCGCAGTCATGGTGCGGACAAGCAGCGCGGTGGCTCCGAAGGCATCTGCCACGCCTTGATGATCGAACGCTATGCCTTGCCGGGCCAGGTGGTCATCGGCACCGATTCGCATACCCCGCACTCCGGGGCGTTGGGTTGCCTGGCCTTCGGTGTGGGCGCCAGCGATATGACCCACAGCTGGCACACCGGGCACGTACGGTGCAAAGTGCCGGAAACGCTGCGTATCGAGGTCAGCGGGGAACTGGCCGAAGGGGTCATGGCCAAGGACCTGGTGCTGCACCTGCTGCGCCTGGACTTCATACGCCAGGGCAAGGCCATCGGGTGTGTATTCGAGTTCGGCGGCTCGGCCGTCCGCCAGATGAGCGTCGATGAACGAGCGACCCTCACCAACATGGTGGCCGAGTTGGGTGGCATGACCGGTATCGTCGAGCCGGACGATCAGGTCGTGGCGTTCCTGCGCGAACGGCGCGGGGTCGAAGTACAGCTGGAACCGTGGATGTGCAGCGACCCGGACGCTGTGTACCGAGATGTGCTGCAAATCGATGCGTCGCAAGTGAGTGTGATGCTTGCGGCGCCCGGTGACCCCGGAAATGGTGTGGCAATCTCCGACGTGGCCGGCCCAGTGCGGGTGGACATCGCCTATGGTGGCTCCTGCACGGCAGGCAAGCGCAGCGACTTCGACGCTTATCATGAGGTGATCCAGTGGGCCCAGGCCAACGGCATCGTGCAGGCGTCGCACACCAGGTTCTTTCTCCAGTTCGGTACCGCCGATGTGCATGACTATTGCCGGGACCAAGGCTACCTGGAAACCTTCCGCCAGGCTGGTGTGCAGTTGATCATGCCGGGCTGTGGTGCCTGCGCGAACTGCGGGCCTGGCCAGTCGACCTCAGCGGACCAAGTGACTGTCAGCGCCATCAACCGCAATTTTCCTGGGCGTTCAGGGCCGGGCAGCGTATGGCTTGCCAGCCCTTATACAGTGGCGGCAAGTGCCCTGGCTGGCAGCCTGACCAGCTTTGCTCAGTTGCAAAGCGGTCATGCAGTAGCCGGCTAGACCACCAGCAGCTGGTCCATGACCCAGCGGCGCAGCAATGCGCCGCTTTGCTCGATGCGCTGTGCGTCGGGGCAATCGATAGGGTGATGGTCATAGGCGACCAGCATCGCCTTTTCCAGCGAGCAGCCCGCTTGCAGCGCCTGTAGCGAGGCGTATTCGTAAGGCGGCACCCAGCGTACCCATACCTGCCAGCGCAGCCGATGCACGAGGAATTGCGGTAGCGCTTGCCCTGCGTTCGCAGGCGTCGAATGGGTATAGGCGTGATAGGCCGGCCAGGAGCTGGTCAGCAGTTGACAGGCCGGGTGCAGCCGTACTTCATGCTGCAGGCCTGCCTGGCTGTCGGCGAGGATTTCGGTCGCACTCAAGGCAGGGGTGTTGGCCGCACGGTTGCTGTGGTGTACGGCCCACTCCAGGTGAGCCAGCAGCGCCAGGTCCGACCCACGGCCAAACGCAGGTTGTCGCTCGAGAAAATCCCCCAGCCGGTCACCGAACGAACCCAAGTCACCTTCTGTGGATGGATGGTGGTGCCCATATTGCTCGCACAGCTGCGCAAAAACCCTGGGCGCAAGCTGCTTACGCAGCTTCGGATAGATCAGCCCCAAGGTACGCTGCTGCTGTGCCTCCAAGCGACGCCGATAATGGTCGATGCCCTGGCGGGCCTGGCCTGATGTGACCCAGGCCTCCAGCGCGGTCTCATCGGAGCCGTTCAAGGCGGCGGCGAAATCCGCTTGCAGGCGAGCCAACTGTTCCAGTGTCATGCCAGGCAACGCGCGGCCAGGGCGCGGGCGATCTCAACCTGCCCCAGCAAGACATCCAAGCCAGGCAGTCGCACGTCCCACTCGATCATCGTAGGCACCGGGCCGAACCGGTGCAGGGCGTGTTGATAGAGGTCCCACACTGGCGGCTCGATCATCGAGCCATGATCGTCGATCAACCACCCCTGTTGCTGGCTGAAGCCTGCCAGGTGAATTTCGCCGACCAAGCCCGGCTCGATAGTGTCGAGTGCTTCGACTGCGCTCTCGCCATGGTTGTGCGCGTTAACGTACAAGTTGCTCAGGTCCAGCAAAATGCCGCAGCCGCTGTGGCGAGCCAATTCACACAGAAAGTGGGCTTCGCTGTATTGATCCACCTGATAGCGCAGCAAGGGGGCAAGGTTTTCAATCAGCAGTTGCCGGCCCAAGCGCTGCTGGATATGGATCAAGCGCGGCACCAGCAACGTCAGCGTGGCATCGACCATAGGCAGCGGCAGCAAGTCATTGAAGTGGCGGCCGCCATGGCTGCTCCAACACAGATGTTCCGAAACCTTGATCGGGCGCAGTGCCGAGCAGAGCGTCGCCAGGCGTTCGATAGCCGCTTCGGGCGGATTGTCCACCGAGCCCAGCCCCAGGCCCACGCCGTGCAGGCTGAGCGGGTAGCGCTGGGCGATCTGCTCCAAGACATGGCGGTCCCAGCCACCGTCGGCGAAGTAGTTCTCGGCGTGTACCTCCAGCCAGTCCACCTCGACCTGATTGTCGAGAAAAGCCTGATAGTGCAAGGGCCGTAGCCCTACGCCGATGATGGGCTGTGTCATGTCGGTGCGCTGCCAAGGGTGAGGGACCAGCCTAGCATGGGGCAGCACGCCGAACAGCGCTCGGACCCCTGCTGATTAAGCATGGCAGGCGTGCAAGCGCAGCAAGCCCGTCCAGGTCCATGCGCACCTCACCACCAACAGCAGGCCGCTGCTAGTGGCTTCGTGCCGGACAAGCCATCCTACTGGCCAGCACCTCGAACAACGCGTCGCACATACGATCCACTTCCGGCAAACCCCTCGCTCGCAAGCACCCATGCACCAGCCCATGGCCTGGAAAATACTCCACTGCCACCCCATCACCACGCAGCCGCTCGGCATACAGCAGCCCATCGTCACGCAGGGGGTCGAACTCGGCGACGCCGATGAAGGCTGGCGCCAGCCCGCACAGATCATGTGCGCGCAATGGCAAAGCCAGATAGCTCCGGGTGGATGCGGGCAGGTAGGCGTCCAGGCACGCCTGCAGGTCCTCGCAGGACAACAGCGGCGCATCGGCGCACGCGTGACGGGAGGCGGTGTTTTCGTCACCAAGGGCTGGGTAGATCAATACCTGGGCGCAGGGCTGCTGCTCATCGGCATCACGCAACGCCAGGCACAAGGCGGCGGCGAGGTTGCCACCGGCGCTGTCGCCGACCACTGCCATGCGCGAGCGATCGATAGGTTCGTCTACAACGCCGTCACGCAGAGCGCGCCAGGCTGCAAGGCTGTCCTCCAGTGCGGCGGGGAAGGGGTGTTCCGGTGCGAGCCGGTAATCCACGGCGACTATCAGCAACCCCAGCCGCATGGCCAGCTCTGCGCAGAAGAACGCGTGCGAATCGAGGTCGCCGAGTATCCAGCCCCCGCCGTGCAGGAACAGCGCAGTGGGCCAGCCGCCCGGTGGCGCTGGGCGTGCTGGGTAGTACAGCCGCAACGGTGGCAACTGGGCATGCCGCAGGTCGCGTACTTGCACGCCTGCCGGAGGCGGCGGGGTGAAGGCCGCTGCCATGCGCGAATAGGCCGCGCGTTGTGCGGCGAGCGAAGTGTCGGCCACGGCGAAGGCGCGGGTGCGCTCGACGAAGGCCGTCATGCCAGCCGACAGCGGATAGCGGGTCATTGTTGGCTGGCGACCAGCGTCGCGTCGGCCGGTTTGCCATCGAAGGTGGTCACCCCAGCGAGCCAGGTAGCGACCTGCTCTGGGTGGGCCTTGAGCCAGGCGCGGGCGGCCTCCAGCGGCGCAGTGCGGTCCAGGATGGGCTCCATCACCTGGCTCACGCCCTCGCTGGTGAAGCGCAGATTGTGCAGCAGCTTGGCGACGTTGCCGCACTGCTGCTGGTAGCCAGCAGCGGTCATGATCGAGACCGTGGCGGAGCCTTCGTTCGGGCCGAAGGCATCGTCGCTGCCGGAGAGGTATTTCATATCGATTTGCAGGTTCATCGGGTGTGGTTTCCAGCCGGCGAACACCACCCATTTCTGCTGATTGACGGCGCGCTTCACCGCCGTGAGCATGCCGGCCTCGCTGGACTCCACGCCCTGGAAGCCTTTGAGGCCGAACTTGTCCTGGTCGATCATCTGCTGGGTGATGCGGTTCATGCCGCTGCCCGGTTCGATCAGGTAGATCCGGTTGTTCAGCTTGTCACGGAATTTGGCGATATCGGCGAAGGTCTTCAGGCCTGCGTCATAGGCGTAGGCGGGGACGGCATAGGTGGATTGCGCATCGCTGAGGGTGGCCGGGGTGATGACGTCGATCTGCTGCTTGTCCAGGTAGGGTTTGGCCACCGATTGCATGGTTGGCTGCCAATAGCCGAGGAAGATGTCGAGGCGTTTCTCGGCCATGCCGGCGAGGATGATCTGCTGCGAGGCGCTGGTCTGCTTGACCTTGTAGCCTAGGCTGTCGAGCAGGGCCTCGGCCACTGCGCTGCTGGCCACCACATCGGTCCAGTTCACCGAGCCCATGCGTACGTTCTGGCAGGCGGCCGGCTCGGCGGCCCAGGTACCGCTGGCAACGCTCAACAGCGCGGCGCAGGTGGCCGCTGTGATCGATCGCTTCATGACTTCTCCCTCGGGACGTTATCGTTGTTATGTCGTGGAGCCCCGCGCGGCGGTGGCTGTCGATCACGTTACGGGCAGCCTGAAATAAAAAATCGCACTGTGGCGACCCGCAGTTGCACGGTGGCGACCGGGGAGCCAAAGGGTAGCAGGTGCCTGTCTTGGGGTTGTGTCGCTTGTGGGGGCTTGTCCCGCGATCGGATCAGGCCCGATATTGCCGTCGCCTGGCAAGGGCTTCGCCCTTGATCGCGGGGCAAGCCCGCTCCTACAGATTGCTAGCCGGACCTGTGGGAGCGGGCTTGTCCCGCGATTGTGTCAGGCCTGATATCGCCGTCGCCTGGCGAGGGCTTTGCCCTTGATCGCGGGGCAAGCCCGCTCCTACAGATTGCTAGCCGGACCTGTGGGAGCGGGCTT
>NZ_JADLJL010000042.1 GCF_015680235.1 Pseudomonas guariconensis | reverse complement strand
TCCTGAGCGAGCAAGGCTGGTTGAGCGCATTGGTGATTACCCACATTGGGATGCGATCTGGCTTTGAGTAAAGGGTTGTCTTCATCGCCGGGCAGCCCGCACCCACAGGGGGTGGTTGGCGCTGCACCAGTGGGAGCCGGCTTGCCCACAACCATAGAATCTCCCACACGGTGACAAGGCCGAAAAAAGCGCTAGACGGCCAGGGTTATTGCGCTGGCAGCAACTGCAACCCCAAATACAGGCTCAACATGCCCTCCAGCCGCAACGGGTCCACCTCGCCGACCTCGGCAATGCGCTCCAGGCGGTACCGCAGGCTGTTGCGGTGGATCCCCAGCGCGTCGGCGCAGGCCTGGCTCTGCCCGTCGTGGGCGCACCAGGCACGCAGGGTCGCCAGCAGTTGCCCACTGGTGTCCTTGGCGCGGATGCGCTGCAACGGCTCGAGCAGTTCCTCCAGGGCATCGTCGTTGCGGTGGCGCCAGAGCAAGGCGGGCAACCGGTAACGGCCAAGGCTGAGCAGGCGCTCGCCTGGCAGCACTTCACGACCATACGCCAGCAAGTCCCGAATCCGCCGGTAGCCGCGACGTAATTGCTCCAAGCTATGCGCCACGTTGCCCAGGGCCAGGCGCTCGACCTGCCAGCCATGGCGTGCCAGGCGCTCGACCAGGCGCTGCTCGTCCAAGGCCACGCTCGCCGGGCGACACCAGAGCAGCGAATGCCGCGAAGGGCTGACGCACCAGCTGTCCGGGAAGCGGCTCATAAACCAGCCGGCCAAGGTTTCCGCCGGTGGCCCGGACTCGAGCTCGAACAGGCAGGGCACCCGGGCCAATTGGGGTTTGAGGCCCAACTGCCGAGCCTCGTCGAGCAAGCGCGGTGAGTCGCCGCTGCTACCCAGCAGCAAGGCCAATAGGTCATCGCAGCGTTGGCGCCGCCATTGCTGCTCCACTTGCAGGTGACGCTGGGCCAGGAGCATCTCGGCAGTCATGCGCACCAGCTCGCCGTAGGTGCGCAACTGCTGCGGGTCCCCCGTCAGCCCCAATACTCCGATCAGCCGACCATCGAGCATCAAGGGCAGGTTCACCCCCGGTTGCACGCCCTTCAGCCATTTGGCCGCGTCCACGTCCAGCTCGACGATCCGGCCGTTGGCCAATACCAGTTGCGCGCCTTCGTGGCGGGTGTTGATCCGCTCCGGCTCGCCACTGCCGAGGATCAGGCCCTGGCTATCCATGACATTGACGTTGCACGGGAGGATGGCCATCGCCCGGTCGACGATGTCCTGCGCCAGGTCGTGGTCCAGTTCGAACATGCAAGGATCCTTGGTAGGCTTTGGTCGCCGGCACAGCAGCTGGCGCCAGAGGCTGTGCAAAAGCACAAAGACAGCCGCGCCGTGCTCACCGAGACTCGTCAGGGCGAGCGCCGGAACAGGCGACGCGGCGACAACCATAACAAAAGAGAACCCGATCATGGCACACAGCCCCGCCCCTGACCAAGGCAAAGACATCACCCGCGATGCACTGTACCGGCGCATCACCCTGCGGCTGATTCCGTTCATTTTCATCTGCTACCTGTTCAACTACCTGGACCGCGTCAACGTCGGCTTCGCCAAGCTGCAGATGCTCGACGCGCTGCAGTTCAGCGAAACCGTCTACGGCCTCGGCGCCGGTATCTTCTTCATCGGCTACGTGCTGTGCGGCCTGCCCAGCAACCTGGCGCTCAACCGCTTCGGCCCGCGGCGTTGGATCGCGGTGATGATGATCGCCTGGGGCACCCTTTCGACCTGCCTGCTGTTCGTCACCACCCCCACCGAGTTCTACGCCCTGCGCCTGCTCACCGGCGCCGCCGAGGCGGGCTTCTTCCCGGGCGTGGTGCTGTACCTGTCGCGCTGGTTCCCGGCGGACCGCCGCGGCCGCATCATGGCGCTGTTCATGTCGGCGATACCGGTCTCGGGCCTGCTCGGCGGGCCGTTCTCTGGCTGGATCCTCGACCACTTCGCCGCCGGTCAGCATGGCCTGGCCGGCTGGCAGTGGATGTTCCTGATCCAGGGCCTACCCACCGTCGCGTTGGGGATCCTGGCGGTCATGTTGCTCAGTGACGGCTACCAGAAAGCGGCCTGGCTGAGCCCGGCCGAACGCCAGCTGATCGAAGCCGACCTCAAGGCCGACGCGGCCTCCAAGCCAGCCGCCCGCGGTGATGGCGTGCTCGCCGTGCTGAGCAATCCGTTGATCTGGACCTTCGGCTTCGTCTATTTCTGCATCCAGAGCGGTGTATACGCGATCAACTTCTGGCTGCCGTCGATCATCAAGAACCTGGGCTTCGACAGCCCACTGCTGATCGGTTGGCTGAGCGCGATCCCGTACCTGCTGGCGGGGGTGTTCATGATTGTCGTCGGCCGTTCGGCTGACCTGCGCAACGAACGCCGCTGGCACCTTGTGGTACCGATGCTGATGGGCGCCATCGGCCTGCTGATCGCGGTGAACTTCGCCCAGAACCCGACCATCGCCCTGCTCGGGCTGTCCATCGCCACCATGGGCGCGCTCACCGGCCTGCCGATGTTCTGGCCGATGCCGACGGCCCTGCTCAGCGCCAGTGCCGCAGTGGCGGGCCTGGCGATCATCAACTCGGTGGGCCAGATGGCGGGCTTCCTGAGCCCTTACCTGGTCGGTTTCATCAAGGACCACACCGGCTCGACCGATGCCGCGCTGTATTCGCTGGCGGCGTTGATCGTGTTGGGCAGCCTGGTGGCGCTGCGGGTGACCCGTGCCGGTGCGCTGAAGGCCGTTCGCGCCGACTGACAAGCCAGGTCTGCGCTGCACATGCGGCGCAGACGCTTGTGGGGCCGGCGGTGCGACTTGTCCCGGGATCAAGGGGCGAAGCCCTTGCCAGGCGACGGTGATAGTGGGCCCGCGGCACCCCGATCGTCGGTTGCTTGCATCCCCTGCGCGACAAGGGCGTCAAATGGACCTGAACGGTTCTATGGAGACGCCCCATGGCCCAGCACAGCGTGGCCCGCCTCGACCAGCTCGACGAACGCAAGCCCCTGCGAGCCCAGGCCGGCACCGAAGAAATCATCCTCATTCGCCAAGGCGACCAGGTCCACGCCTACCAGGGCAACTGCCCACATGCCGGGGCGCCCCTCGAAGAAGGCGCCTTGTGCGGCGGCCTGCTGGTCTGCCCCTGGCACAAGGCGGCCTTCGCCGTGGACGAGGGCGCCGTGTGCGAACCTCCAGCCCTGGCGGACCTGCGCCGCTACCCGGTGCAGGTCAAGGACGGCGAGATCTGGGTCGATGACCAGGCCATGCCGATGAACGACCCGCCCAGACACAGCGACGCCCGCTGTTTCGTGGTGATCGGGGCCGGCGCCGCAGGTACCGCGGCCGTGGCCACGTTACTGGGGCACGGTTTCGGTGGTCGCCTGGTGTGGGTGGACCAGGAGCGCCAGCCCTCCTACGACCGTACCGCCCTGAGCAAGTTCGTCATCGCCGGGCAGATGCCACCCGACGAGGTCCCTGCCCTGCTGGAGCCCGGCGCCTTGCGCCGTGGCCATCTGGAGCGCGTGTACGGCAAGGTGCGCATCCTCGATGTCGACAAACGCCAGGTGGTCCTGGCCGACGGCAAGCGTCTGGACTACGACGCCGCCCTGCTGGCCACCGGCGGCAAGCCCAAGCGCCTGGATCTTCCGGGCGCACAGTTGCCAGGCATCTGCCTGCTGCGCTCCCGGGACGACGCCGCCCATCTGCTCGACGCGGCCGAGCCCGGGCAATCGGTGGTCATCGTCGGCGATGGGTTCATCGGCCTGGAGGCGGCCTCGGCGTTGCGCAAGCAGGGTTTGAACGTGCATGTGGTGACCCGCCATGACATTCCCCTGGCCAAGCAACTTGGCGAGCGCATCGGCCACACTTTGCGCGAGCTGCACGAGCGCAAGGGCGTGGTGTTCCATGGGCCCACCGAGGTGCAGCGCTTCGAAGGCACGGACAGGGTCCAGGCGGTGCTGCTGGCCAACGGCGAGCGCCTGGACGCCCCCTTGGTCCTGCTGGGCGTCGGCGTAAAGCCAGCGACTGCCTTCGTGCATGGCCTGCCCCTGGCCGATGACCAGTCGCTGGTGGTGAACGCTCAGATGCAGGCCGCCGAAGGCCTTTGGGCCGCCGGGGATATCGCCACGTTCCCGCTCACCGGCCGCCCGGCGCGCATCGAACATTGGCGCCTGGCCCAGCAGCATGGCGTCATTGCCGCCGCCAACATGCTCGGCGAGCAGCGCCGTTACGACGACGTGCCGTTTTTCTGGACCTACCAGCACGGGCGCACCCTGGAGGTGCTCGGCCACGGGCGCAACTGGAACCGCATCGAGTACGTCGGCGAACCGGAACAAGGCAACTTCATCGCCCTGCAATGTATCGACGACCAGGTCGAAGCGGTGATCGCCAAAGGTTATTCCAGGGCCATGGCTGCCTTGTCGCAGCGGATGAAGCGGCCGCTGACCAGCCGCGAGGCACGGGAATTGATCGATGCATGGCCGGATTGAGAATTCGGTTCACCCTCCGCACCCGAGGCCCGGTATTCTCGCAGAGGCGTCTTACCGTTGACGGGCCAAGCCTTTCAATGCCCGGGGGATATGTGTAAAACAGCTCGACACTCCCAGACAAAAGGCCCCCAGCATGATCTACCGTTCCCTCGGCCATAGTGGCCTCCAGGTCTCCGCGCTCACCCTGGGCAGCATGATGTTCGGCGAGCAGACCAGCACCGAGGACTCGCTGCGCATCATCGACAAAGCCTGGGACCAGGGCATCAATTTCATCGACACCGCTGACGTCTACAACGCTGGCCGTTCGGAGGAGATCGTCGGTGAAGCCGTGGCGCGCCATCGCCAGGACTGGATCGTCGCTTCCAAGGCCGGCTATGGCCCGGTGGACGGGGTGCCGAACCGCAGCGGGCTGTCGCGCAAGCACCTGTTCAATGCCCTCGACGCCTCCCTGACGCGCATGGGCCTGGACTACCTGGACATCTACTACTTGCACCGCGAAGACCACAACGTGCCGCTGGAAGAGACCGTACGGGCGATCGGCGATCTGCTGCAGCAGGGCAAGATCCGCTATTGGGGCGTGTCCAACTTCCGCGGCTGGCGCATCGCCGAAATCTGCAATCTGGCCGAGCGCCTGGGTGTGGCCAAGCCTGTGGTGAGCCAGCCGCTGTACAACATCGTCAACCGCCAGGCCGAACCTGAACAGCTGACCGCCGCGGCCTACCACGGCCTGGGCGTGGTGCCGTTCAGCCCGCTGGCCCGTGGCGTGCTCAGCGGCAAATATGCGCCGGGCTCCACGCCCGACGCCGGCAGCCGCGCCGGGCGCCAGGACAAGCGCATCATGGAGGTCGAATGGCGCCAGGAGTCATTGGCCATCGCTCAGAAGATCCACGCCTATACCGATGCCAAGGGTGTGGGTATCGTCGAGTTCGCCATCGCCTGGGTGCTGAACAATCGCCTGGTCAGCTCGGCGATCGTCGGCCCGCGTACCGAGGCCCAGTGGGATACCTATGCGGGCGCGCTGGAGGTGAAGATCAGCGCCGAGGACGAGGCCTTCATCGATTCGCTGGTGACCCCGGGGCATGCCTCGACACCCGGCTTCAACGATGTGGCGCATTTCGTCACCGGGCGGTTGCCACGCGCCTGAGCCTACGTGGCCGCGCTGCGGCCGATCACGGGGCGAGCCTGCTCCCACAGGGCTGCGGGAGCAGGTGGCGGGGAAATGTTGCGCTCAGCGCCCTGCTTCGGCGGCCTGCGCCGGGCCCAGGTATTTCTGGGTCCAGGTCGCCAGGGGCAGCGGTGGCTGCTGCTCGACGATGCGTCGCCAGATCAGCACCAGGTCCTGGGCGTTGAACATCGAACCGACGCCGTCGCCCAGCCACAGCGTGGGGGTACCGGCGGTCCAGTGGCCTGCTCCATCACGGCTGGCCATGTTGAAGCGGAAGGTGTAGTTACCCGGTATGCCCATGCGCAGGTCGGTCACGACCAGGGCATCGCCCACCACGTCATAGCGCAGCCAGCCATCGGTGAACCAGCGCAGACGCTCGTGCAGCGGCACGCCGTCGAGCACCTTGGCCGCGTCCAGGTTCAGCGACTGGCGCTGCATTTCCGGCGGCTGGCGGTCGAACAGGCTACTGACGCCTTCGTAGTAATGCCCATCGGGGGTCTTGGCCAGCACGCGCCATACTAGGCTGTTGAACGCGATCGGCACGGCCCGCACTTCGATGACGGCGATGCCCTGCTGGTCCAGCGCGAACTGGAAACGCTGCTCGGCCGCCATGCGCCCGGCCAGGCCAAAGCCCAGGTAGGCGGTGCTGAACACCAGCGCCAGGGTCAGCAGCGGGATCGCCCTGCCCTGCATCCCCCTGAATGCCGCGTACAGCACGGCCGCGAGCAACGGCACGGTGTACACCGGGTCGATGATGAACACCGCCGCCCAACTCTCCGGAGTGAGGTGCAATGGCCAGAACAACTGGGTGCCATAGACCGTGAAGGCATCGAGGATCGGGTGTGTCACCAGGGCCAGCCAGAAGGCCAGGAACAGCCTCGGCCAGCGATAATCCTTCTCGGGCCAGCGCCTTCGGCCGATCGCGCTCACCAGCCAGGCCAGCAGCAGGGCCAGGCCGGTGAGGACGAAGATCGAATGGGAAAAGCCCCGGTGGTAGGTCATCTGCGACACCGGGTCGGCGTAGCGAATGACCACGTCCAGGTCCGGCAAGGTGCCCAGGGCCGCGCCGTAAAGCAATGAGCGGCGGCCCTGAATGCGCCCCAGCACCGCACCTTGCAAGGCCGCACCGAGGACGGCTTGGGTCAGTGAATCCAAGGTAGAACCCCCTGAGAACATCGTTTTCAGGAAACTACCTTCATCCTGGCTGACAGTGCAAACTGTGCCGAAGCCTCCCCTTATTTTTGCGGACTATTTGTGGGGCGGGCTTGTCCTGCGATTGGGCCGGGCCCGATATCACCGTCGCTTGGCAAGGGCTGGGTGATCTCCCACAGGGGGTAGCGCTTGCCACTTGTTCTTCGTGCGACAACGCAGCCCGAAAGGCAGGGTGATCTGCCAATAGCCGTTATAGGCAGAGCCTGCGGCCTCCTGTCGCAGGGGGCAGCCCCTTGGGTAAAACGCGCCGAGGCCTTAGAATCGCGCCTCCTTTTCGCCCCGTTGCCTATCCCAAGCCCCAACTGCCCCCCAAAGCGGTGAGCGGCGTCTGGGTCGCATCCCTTGCCAGGCACGCCCGCGCAGCCCTTGCGCCATCGAAAAGGCACACTCGTGGCTTTCTCCAACTAGAGGTAACTATGTCTGCGCGTTTGCTGGCCATGGCGCTGGCACCCCTGCTTGGGCTGTTCATCATTGCCCTGGGCAACGGCTTCCTGTCTTCCCTCACTACCTTGCGCCTGGGCGACGCCGGTGAATCGGCGACCATGATCGGTATCGTCTCGTCGGCCTATTTCATCGGCCTGACCCTCGGCGCGATCTTCAACGACCGGCTGATCCTGCGTATCGGCCATATCCGCGCCTACACCAGTTTCGCGTCCTTGATCGCAGCGACCATCCTGCTGCAGGGGTTGTTCTACGACACCACCTGGTGGTTCGCCCTGCGCCTGATCAACGGCTGGGCTGCGGTCGGCGTGTTCCTGGTCATCGAAAGCTGGCTGCTGCTGGCAGGCGACCCGAAGATCCGCGGCCGCCTGCTGGCGCTGTACATGATTGCCTTCTACGGTGCCGGCGTGCTGGCCCAGGCCACCCTGGGCGAAATCACCGGTTGGGGCGCTACCGCACCGTTCATGGTCGCGGGCATGCTGGCCACGCTGTCGGTGGTGCCGATCGTGGTGTTGCCGCGGGTGTCGCCACTGCTTGACCAGGTCGAACCGCTCAAGCCGCGCCAACTGCTCGGCATCGCCCCCACCGGCCTGGTGGGCTGCTTCGGCTCGGGCGTGGCCATCGCCGGCATCTATGCCCTGCTGCCGCTGTACCTGCAGCGTATCGGCATGGACGTAGGCGAGGTCGGCGAAATGATGGCCTGGGTGATCCTCGGCGCGATGCTGTTGCAGTACCCGGTCGGGCGCTGGTCCGACCGTAAGGACCGCCAGCTGGTGCTGATCGCCCTGGCGGCGATGTGTACCGTGCTGTCGGTGGTGATCGTGCTGCTGCCTTCCGATTCGGCGTTGCTGCCGGCCATGCTGTTCCTGCTCGGTGGCGGTGTGTTCGCGCTGTACCCGGTGGCGGTCAGCAGCGCTGCCGACCGCGCCCCGTCCGATGCCCTGGTGCCGATGATCCAAGGCCTGCTGTTGATCAACTCGCTGGGCTCGTCCATGGCCCCGCTGGCCATCTCGCCGGTGATGAGCGCCTATGGCGAGGCCGGGCTGTTCTGGGCCTTCGCGGTGATCAACCTGGCCATGGTCGGCTTCTTCGTGTGGCGGCGTGGCAAGCGCCCGGCACCGGAGCACCCGGCACCTTTCGCCCCGGCGGCCACCTTCTCACCGACCGGCGCGGAGCTGCGGGTCACCGAGGAATTGATGCACGCCGCCCAGGAGCATCCGACCATGGCCGATGCGGTAAGCGGCGAAAACCCGGTACACCGGGCCGAGACCCACTGACTGCCCGGGGGGCTGCGGAGCAGCCCCTACCGCTGGTCGCCTGCCGGGCACCCTGCCCGGCCCTGGGCAGACGAACCTAGTGTGGTTGTTATTTGTGAACACCACACGAGGACAATCATCCCGACAGGAGATTCGCCATGGTTCGCTTCCAGCCCCTGTTCCTTGCCCTGTGCCTGGGCCTTTCCAGTGGCGCCGCAGTTGCCGCCACGGACATGAACGGCACCGGCAGCCCTCCCCACGACGACCACACCTCGGGCGAGCACCCTCGCGGCAGCACGGCCGGTGAAGGCAGCAGCACCAACAACCCCGGCGGCACTCAGGACAACGACAGTAGCGACACCGGCACCGATTCCGATGCAGCCGACGGCACTACCGGTGGTTCGAACAACACCGGCGAAGCGACCGGCACCGGCGCAGGCGGCTCCGGCGGTACCGCAGAGGACCAAGACAGCCGCTGAACGCCAGCAGAATCTTCAGGAGCAGGCCTGCGCGCGAACCTCGGCGCCACCAGTGCCATGCCCCGTGCCGTCAGCGCCAGTAACGTGCGTCGTCTGCCACGCGCTCGTGGGCCTGGAACAACACCGGCAACTGCTCCTTGAGAAAGTCCAGCCACGTACGCACCTTGGCGTCGAGGTAATGGCGCGATGGGTAAATCGCGTAGATCTCCCGCTGACGCAGGCGGTGGGGCGCCAGGAGTCGACACAGGCGCCCCTCCTCGATCGCCTGTGTTGCCGAATAATACGGCAGCAGGCCAATCCCCATGCCCAGCTCGGTGGCCTTGAGCATGGCGTCAGCGACATTGGTGAGGAAGGTGTCCTGGGGCACGATCACACAGTTGTCCGGCCCTTCGAACGACCAATCCTCCTCGAACAACGGGTCGACCGTGCGTAGGCAGACATGCTGGTGCAGATCTTGCGGGCGCTGGGGCACGCCATGGCGAGCCAGGTACTCGGGAGAGGCGCAGAGAATGCTGTAGATACTGCCCAGCGGGATGGCGATCAACTGCGAGTCCGGCAGGCCTTGGCCGATGGTGATCACCACGTCCTGGCCATCGGCCACCGCATCCGGGTTGCGCTGGGACAGGGTCAGCTCCATCACCACGTCCGGGCAGGCGGCGTTGTAGCGGGCCACCAGCGGCATCATCAACAGGCCCAGGCCATGGGTGCAATGAAAACGCAGGCGGCCGCGGGGCGTGAGGTGGGCGCCGCGGGCTTCGTCCATGGCCTCCTCGGTAAGCAGCATGATCTGCCGCGAACGCTCCAGAAAACGCTCCCCCGCCTCGCTCATGCGCAGCCTGCGGGTGGTGCGGTGCAGCAGGCGGGTCTGCAGCTGGTTCTCCAGCTCCGCAACGATGCGCGACACCTGCGCGGCAGAAATATCCAGGGCATTGGCCGCAGCGGCGAAGCTGCCGCATTCCACTACCCGGGCGAAGGTTCGCATGGCGTGCAGCATGTCCATATCAACGCGCTCCTGTGATGGCATTCATGCATCAAAGGCAGGAATCTATCACGAAACAGCCCATTTATCGCTGATCCCTAAGCAATCCATCATGGGTCATCACCGATTAAAGGAGACCGCCATGAAAGGCTCGACCGCGTTCCTTGCCCTGTTCACATCCCTCGCTTCGTTCACTGCCTTCGCCGCCCCGGCCACCACACAACCGGTCGGCACCCCCAGTCAGACTTACGAATACGGCATGCCTTTGGACGTGGCCAAGGTGATTTCCATCACCCCCGCCAGCAATGCGGCCGATTGTGCGGTGGGCACAGCGCAGATGGTTTATGTCGACCACGAAGGCCAGACCCACAAGGTCAAGTACCAGGAAATGGGCAACTGCTCGCAGCTGTAGCGTCAGGTCACGCCAACAGCTGTTCGATCCACCGCACCTGCGTCGCCACTTCCTGGACCTTCTGCTCCGGCACGCCCTGGCGGGCTCGCACGAAATGCGCCATGACCCGACGCTTGCGCTTGAGGTTCAAGCCCCACTTGGCCAGGAAGGCCGGGCTGCGCTCCTGCATCAGCAAGGGGCCGAAGTACAGCTCCTGGGGCGAATAGGCCACCGCCTCGCAGCGTTCGGCAACGATGATCTCGTAGGTGAACGCATTTTCCTCCAGCAATTCCTCGCACAGGATGCGGTAGTCGTTTTCCATCAGCCATTCACGCAGGGTGCCCTCACGCACGTTGGGCTGCAGCACCAGGCGCTCCTTGCCGCTCAGGCGGTGCTTGCCGCGCTCGAGGATCTCGCGGATCTTCTCGCCGCCCATGCCGCACAGGCTGATGGCGGTGATGCCGTCCTGCGGCTCGATGGCATCCAGGCCGTCGGCCAGGCGCACGGTGATGCGCGCTTCCAGGCCGTTCTTGCGTACCTTGCGCTGGGCCGAATGATACGGCGTCGGCGCGGCCTCGCCGGCCACAGCCGCCTCGATGCAGCCGCGCAGCATCAGCGCCACCGGCAGGTAGCCGTGGTCCGAGCCGATATCGGCCAGGCGCGCGCCGGCCGGCACATGCGCCGCCACGCGCTCCAGACGCATCGATAATGTCTGTTCGTTCAACCCTTGCCCCTTCTTGCAACGCTTGCCCGACACCCTCGGCCGGACCGGGGCGCGATTCTGACCGCCCTCGCTGCGCTTTTCAAATGCACGCGACCAGGGCCACGGCTCGACCCGGCCAAGCCGCTCGCGTAGGCTTGCGAGTTTCCTTCCGTTGCAAGGCGAATCAACCATGGCAGATATCCTCTTCACCCCCGACAGCGACCCGGAATCCATCTCCTCCGACGTGGCCGAGTTCAACGGCCTGCTGGTCACCACCCAGATCCCGACCCGCCCCGACGGCAGCCTGGCGCTGGGCGATATCGTCGAGCAGAGCGAATGCACTCTGCAGGCGCTCAAGGACGCCCTGGAGCGTGCCGGCAGCTCGATGGACCGCGTCGTGCACCTGACTATCTACCTGACCGACATGGCCGACCGCCCGGCTTTCAATGAGGTCTACCAGCGCTTCTTCAGCAAGCCGTGGCCGGTGCGTGCCGCGGTGGGCGTGGCGTCGCTGGCCTTCGAAGGCATGCGCGTGGAAGTAACCGCAATGGCCGCCAAGGCCTGATCCCTGGCACCCCGTGGCTGGGTCTGCTTCGCAGCCCAATCGCGGGCAAGCCCGCTCCCACAGATCTGCGTCACCTCCCTTGTAGGAGCGGCCTTGTGCCGCGATTAGGCCGGGCCCGATATCACCGTCGTCTGGCCCTTGATCGCGGGGCAAGCCCGCTCCCACACCTCCCTGTACAAGCGGCCTTGTGCCGCGAAAGGGCTGCGCCGCAGCCCCCTTTGGGCAGCCAATGGATGCTCCCGGGCCATTTCACCGGTACAATGCGCGCCTTGCCCGTGACAGCCCGACCATAACGATATGTCCCTCCCAAAGAATCACCTGGAACTGCTCAGCCCCGCCCGTGACGTGGCCATTGCCCGCGAAGCGATCCTGCATGGCGCCGACGCCATCTACATCGGCGGCCCCAGCTTCGGTGCGCGCCACAATGCCTGCAACGAAGTCAGCGACATCGCCGGGCTGGTGGAATTCGCCCACCGCTACCACGCGCGGGTCTTCACCACCATCAACACCATCCTCCACGACAACGAGCTCGAACCCGCCCGCCAGCTGATCCACCAGCTGTACGACGCCGGCGTCGACGCCTTGATCGTCCAGGACCTGGGGGTGATGGAGCTGGACATCCCGCCGATCGAGCTGCACGCCAGCACCCAGACCGACATCCGCACCCTGGCACGAGCCAAGTTCCTCGACCAGGCCGGCTTCTCCCAACTGGTGCTGGCCCGCGAACTGAACCTGCAGCAAATTCGTGCCATCGCCGCCGAGACCGACGCGGCCATCGAGTTCTTCATCCATGGCGCCCTGTGCGTGGCCTTCTCCGGCCAGTGCAACATCTCCCATGCCCAGACCGGCCGCAGCGCCAACCGTGGCGACTGCTCCCAGGCCTGCCGCCTGCCCTATACCCTCAAGGATGACCAGGGCCGCGTGGTGGCGTTCGAGAAGCACCTGCTGTCGATGAAGGACAACAACCAGACCGCCAACCTGAGCGACCTGGTGGACGCCGGCGTGCGCTCGTTCAAGATCGAGGGCCGCTACAAGGACATGGGCTACGTGAAAAACATCACCGCCCACTACCGCAAGGAGTTGGATGCGATCCTCGAAGGCCGCCCGGACCTGGCGCGCGCCTCCAGCGGGCGCACCGAACACTTCTTCGTGCCTGACCCGGACAAGACCTTCCACCGCGGCAGCACCGACTACTTCGTCAGCGACCGCAAGATCGACATTGGCGCCTTCGACTCCCCGACCTTCACCGGCCTGCCAGTAGGCGTGGTGGAGAAAGTCGGCAAGCGCGACCTGCTGGTGGTCACCGAAGTGCCGCTGACCAACGGCGACGGTCTCAATGTACTGGTCAAGCGCGAAGTGGTGGGTTTTCGCGCCAACATCGCCGAGCCCAAGGGCGAGTTCGAGGAAGACGGCCAGACGCGCTACCGCTACCGGGTCGAGCCCAACGAAATGCCCGAAGGCCTGCACAAGCTGCGCCCCAACCACCCGCTGTCGCGTAACCTGGACCACAACTGGCAACAGGCACTGCAGCGCACCTCCGCCGAGCGCCGCGTGGGCGTGCAATGGCACGCCGTGCTGCGCGAACAGCGCCTGGCCCTGACCGTCACCAGCGAGGAAGGCATCAGCGTGCAGGTGGCCCTCGACGGCCCGTTCGGCGCCGCCAACAAGCCACAGCAGGCCCTGGACCAACTGCATGACCTGCTCGGCCAGCTGGGCACAACCCAGTACCACGCCGATGCCATAGAACTGGACGCACCCCAGGCGTATTTCATCCCCAACTCGCAGCTCAAGGCCCTGCGCCGCGAGGCCATCGAGGCCCTGACCGAGGCACGGGTCAAGGCGCACCCGCGTGGCGGGCGCAAGGCCGAGACCAACCCACCGCCGGTCTACCCAGAGGCGCACCTGTCGTTCTTGGCCAATGTCTACAACCAGAAGGCCCGCGACTTCTACCACCGCCATGGGGTGCAGCTGATCGACGCCGCCTTCGAAGCCCACGAGGAGCATGGCGAAGTGCCAGTGATGATCACCAAGCACTGCCTGCGCTTCTCGTTCAACCTATGCCCTAAGCAGGCCAAGGGCGTCACCGGCGTGCGCACCAAGGTCGCGCCGATGCAGTTGGTGCATGGCGATGAAGTATTGACCCTGAAGTTCGACTGCAAGCCCTGCGAGATGCACGTGGTCGGCAAGATCAAGGATCACATCCTCGACCTGCCCACCCCAGGCAGCGCCGTGGCCCAGGTGGTCGGCCACATCAGTCCGCAAGACCTGCTCAAGACCATTCCCCGCGCGCCGCACTGAGCGCGTAGCCCGCTCCACAGTTGGTTTGCACAAGTCCTGTAGGAGCGGGCTGGTCCCGTGATCGGGCCGCAAAGCGGCCCCTTTTCGCACGTTCATCAATTGGTACTCTGGTACACCAAATACCGCTGTAAACGATAATTCCTATCAGTTATGATCCGCGCCTCCCGCCCCCGTAGGATCGTACTGCAATGCGTCGTGCGTTCGTTTCACTCTGCCTCATCAATGCCGTAGCGCCCTTCGCCCTGGCTGAACCAGCGGCGCCTCTGGAACTGCAAGCCGTCAACATCGATGCCGCCAGCGAGCTGGAGCGTGCCGACGGCCCTGTGATCGGCTACCGGGCAACCCGCTCGGCCAGCGCTACACGCACCGACACCGCACTTCATGAAACGCCGCAGTCGGTCAGTGTCGTGCCCAAAGATGTACTGGAAGACACCGCCGCCACTCGCCTGCAGGATGGCCTGGACTACGCTGGCGGTGTGGGACGCGCCAACAACTTCGGCGGCCAAGGCCTGACCACCTTCACCGTGCGCGGCTTCACCACGGGCGAGTTCTACCGCAACGGCTTCCCCATCAACCGCGGCTACCCGAACGCCCCCGACGCCAACACCGTCGAGCGTCTCGAAGTGCTACGCGGCCCGGCCACCAGCCTGTATGGCCGCGGCGACCCCGGCGGTACCTTCAACGCGGTCAGCAAGCAGCCCCTGGCCGAGCCCAAGGTGACCCTGGGCAGCCAGTTCGATGATCAGGGCATGCACCGCGCCACGCTCGATGCCACCGGCCCGCTCAGCGACGACGGACGCCTGGCCTATCGCCTGAACCTGCTCGGCGAAGGCGGCGAGACCTTCCGCGATGACGTGGAGACCGAGCGCTACGACGTCGCCCCGGTGCTCAGCTGGCAGGTCAACGACACCACGCGCATCGTGTTCGAAGGCGATTTCATGCGCAACAACCACCCCCTGGACCGCGGCCTCACCCGCCTTCCCACCCAACGCGGCACGGCCTCGCGCGATACCAATATCTGGGAAAAAGGCACCGACAACCTGCTGCACAACGATAACAACATGGCCCAGCTGCGTTTCGAGCACCAGCTCAACGACGACTGGACCCTGGGCGGCGGCATGCAGTGGCTCGACGGCACCCTCAAGGGCAATGCCGTTGAAGCCAACAAGCTCCAGGCCGATGGCCATACCCTGGGGCGCAACTTCAACTACCGCAAACTGGAATGGACAGACCGGGACTACCAGCTCAACCTGACCGGCCACTTCGACACCGCAGGCTTTGCCCATACCCTGCTGACCGGCATCGAATACGAAGATTATGATTACCAATCGATCATTCGCCGCTCAGCTGGCGGGGAGACGGACTACCCCATCGACATCTTCGATCCGGTCCTGGGCCAGCCGCGCCCCGAACTGGGCCTCCCCACCACCAATGACAAGGAAAACCTCAAGACCTGGGCGGTCTTCATTCAGGACCAGGTTGCCCTGACCGAACGGCTCAAGGTCTTGGCGGGCCTGCGCTTCGAGCGCTTCGAGCACCAGTACGACAACTACCTGCCAGGTGCTGCTGACTGGACCGCCGCCGACAATGCCGTGACTCCACGCCTGGGCGTGATCTACGACCTGACCGACACCGTCGCCGTGTACGCCAACACCGCCCGTTCGTTCAAGCCCAACAATGGTGCCAGCCGGCAAGGCCAGGGCTTCGACCCGGAAAAAGGCAAGTCGTATGAACTGGGCGTCAAGTGGGAAGCGTTGGATCGCCAGCTGAGCGTCGATGCGGCCATCTACCACATCGTCAAGGAGAACGTCCTGGCCAACGACCCGCAGGATCCCACCGGCACCTACAAGGTCGCCGCCGGCGAAGTGCGCAGCCGTGGCCTGGACATCACCGTGGCCGGCAACATCACCCCCGAATGGCGTGTGATCGGTGGCTACGCCTATGTCGATGCCGAGGTGACCAAAGATACGAGCCTGCCTGATGGCACCCGCCTGGCCAACATTCCACGCAACAGCTTCAGCCTGCTCAATACCTACGAGTTCCAGGACGGGCTGGCCAAGGGCCTGGGCCTGGGCATGGGCGTGAAGTACATCGACGATCGCGCCGGGCGGACCGCGGCGACCACCTATACCATGCAGCAATACACCGTGGTCGACCTGCTGGCGTTCTACCAGGTCAACGAGCATGTTCGGCTGAACCTGGACCTGAAGAACCTGTTCAACAAGGAATACGACGAAGGCGCCTTCAACAACTACGTCTACCCGGGTGCACCACGCACGGTGCAGGCGGGTGTGAGCTATACCTTCTGAGGCATCGTATGGGGCCGCTTTGCGGCCCCAATGCCTTACAGCAACCCCACCTCCCTCGCCGTACGATCCACGGCAATCCTGGTCTTCTCCACCAGCTCATCGATATTCCCTCGGCTGGCCACCAACGCCGGCGCCATGATCATCCGGCCCAAGGTCGAGCGAATGATCACCCCCTCCTCGAACCCATAGGTCCGGCACTGCCAGGCCAGGTCGTTCTCGTTGGCGTAGCGCTTGCGGGTGGCCTTGTCCTCGGCGAATTGCAGCGCCGCCACCAGGCCGGCCCCCTGGATCTCGCCGATCAGCGGGTGCTCGCCGAACACCTCGCGTAGGCACCGCTGCAGGTAGGGGCCCGTGTCGTCCTTGACCTGGCGCACGACGCCTTCGTCGCGCAGGGCCTTGAGGTTGGCGATGGCCACCGCCGCCGCCACCGGGTGGCCGGAATAGGTCAGGCCGTGGGCGAACACCCCGCCCCGCTCCACCAACGCCTCGGCGATGCGCTTGGAAAGCACCAGGCCGCCCATGGGCACATAGCCGGAGGTCAGACCCTTGGCGATGGACAAAGTGTCTGGCTCGAAGCCGAAGTGCTGGTGGGCGAACCATTCACCGGTACGGCCGAACCCGCCGATCACTTCGTCGGCGCACAGCAGCACGTCGTACTGACGGCAGATGCGCTGGATTTCCGGCCAGTAGCTCTGCGGCGGGAAGATCATGCCGCCCGCCCCCTGGAACGGCTCGGCGATGAAACCTGCGACATTCTCGGCCCCCAGCTCAAGAATCTTCTCCTCCAGCTGCAGGGCACAGCGCCGGCCGAACGCCTCAGGCGTCAGGTCGCCGCCTGCGGCGTACCAGTAGGGTTCGTCGATGTGCGCGACATCCGGGATCAAGCCGCCCATCTCGTGCATGAACTTCATGCCGCCCAGGGCCGTGGCCGCCAGGGTCGAGCCGTGGTAGCCATTCCAGCGGCCGATCATGATCTTCTTGCCCGGTTTGCCCATCACCTGCCAGTAGCGGCGTACGGTACGGATCAGCACCTCGTTGGCTTCGGAGCCTGAGTTGGTGTAGATCGCGTGGCTGTAGTGCCCGGGCAGCAGGCTGAACAACAGCTCGGACAGCTCGATCACGGCGGGGTGGGTGGTGTGGAAGAACATGTTGTAGTACGCCAACTGGTCCATCTGCGTGGCGGCGGCGGCGGTCAGGTCCTTGCGGCCATAGCCCAGCTGGGTGCACCACAAGCCCGACATGCCGTCGAGGTAACGTTTGCCGTCGTTGTCCCACAGGTGCAGGCCCTCGCCGCGTACGATGACCCGCGGGCCTTCGGCGTTGAGCGCCTTCTGGTCGAGGAAAGCATGGATGTGGTGCGCGGCATCGGCGTTCTGGTAGTCGCGGGTTTCACGTTGGGGCTGGAACGGTGCGTTCATTGTTGTTCTCCGTAGATGGGGATCAGCGCAGCTGGAACCAGGTGGTCTTCAGTTGGGTGTACTTGTCGAACGAATGCAGCGAAAGGTCGCGGCCAAAGCCGGACTGGCGACCACCGCCGAAGGGCACCGTCACGTCCAGGGCATCGACGGTGTTGACTGACACGGTGCCGGCTTTCAGGCGCCGGGCCACACGGTGGGCGCGGTTGAGGTCATCACTCCACACCGAGGCAGCCAGCCCGTAGACGCTGTCGTTGGCCAGGCGCAGGGCTTGTTCTTCGTCATCGAACACACTCACCGCCAGCACCGGGCCGAAGATTTCCTCTCGGGCCAGGGCCATGTCAGCGCGCACGTCGGTGAACACGGTGGGGGCAATGAAATTGTCCGAGCCGTTGATGCTCAGGCGCTGGCCACCGCACAGCAGGCGCGCCCCGTCGGCCCGGGCCTGGTCGATGGCGGCACTGATGCGCGCGCTCTGGCTGGCATCGACGATGGCACCGGCGCGGCTGGCCGGGTCCAGCGGGTCGCCGGGGAGCCAGTCGCGGGCCTTGAGCAGCAAGCGCTCGACGAACTCGTCGTGGATCGAACGTTGCACGTAGAGGCGCGAATTGGCCGAGCACACCTCGCCCTGGTTGAAAAAGATGCCGAACGCGGCCTTCTCGGCGGCCAGGTCCAGGTCCTGGCAGTCGTCGAACACCAGGTTCGGGCTTTTGCCACCGCACTCCAGCCACACCTGCTTGAGGTTGGACTGCGCCGCGTACTGCATGAAGTACTTGCCCACCTGGGTAGAGCCGGTGAACACCAGGCAGTCCACATCCGGGTGCAGGCCCAGGGCCCGGCCAGCGTGCTCGCCTAGGCCTGGCACGACATTCAGCACACCCTCTGGTAGCCCGGCCTCCAAGGCCAGTTCGGCCAGGCGCAGGGCCGAGAACGGCGACTGCTCGGCGGGTTTGAGCACCACGCTGTTGCCGGCGGCCAGGGCCGGAGCGACCTTCCAGGCGGCCATGTCCAGGGGGAAATTCCACGGTACCACCGCGCCGACCACGCCCAGCGCCTCGCGGGTGACGGTGGCCAGGACATTGCCGGCCGTGGGTGCGACCTGGTCGTAGAGCTTGTCCAGGGCTTCGCCGTACCAGGCGAACACCTGCGCGGCACCGGGCACATCGAGGGTGTAAGCATCCATCACCGGCTTGCCCATGTTCAGCGAGTCGAGCAGAGCCAGCTCTTCGCGGTGGGCCAGCATCAATTCGGCCAGGCGTAGCAGTACGCGCTTGCGTGCCGCAGGCGCCATGCGTGCCCAAGGGCCCTGCTCGAAAGCCCGGCGCGCTGAGCGCACGGCCTGGTTGACCTCCGCCTCGCCGCACGCCGCGACCTGGGCCAGCAACCGGTTGGTCGCCGGGTTGATGGCTGCGAAGGTCGCCCCCGAGCAGGCCGCGACCGGGCGACCGTCGATCAGGGCGGTATCGATGAAGCGTTGCTGTGCAGCGCGCTGCTGCCAATCGCTCAATGTATGCACGCAGGACTCCCTCACGGCCGCCGTGGCGGCCGATGGTTATGGTTGGCAATGGGATGACGCAGGTGGCTGGGTCAGCGCCTTCGCAGGTAGCTTTCCAGCGGGTCCTTGCTCAGCCCTTCCTGGGCCTGGGCCAGGGAATCGATGAACAAGGAGAACAGCTCGGACTGCTTGGCGATGTCCAGCTTGGTGTAGAGGTTCTTGCGGTGGGTCTTGACCGTGTCTTCGCTGATGCCCAGGCGTTCGGCCAGGGAGCGGGTCGAGTGGCCACGCAGCAGGTACTGGGCGACACGGCACTCGCGCTCGGTCAACAGCGACGAGCCGAAGTTGTTCAACGCCGCGTTGATCTGCCGCCCCAGGGCACTTTCGAAGCGCCCGCCGAGAGAGTCGGCATCCAGCTGCCCCCAGTGCCGGCGGACCACCGCCACCACCCAGGGGGCGACGCGCTTGAGGTCGGCAACCTGCGCGGCACCGAGCCTACGGGTATTGCCCAGCGCCACGGCGATGGTCAGTTGGGTATCGAGCGGGACGATGTAGTTCAGTTCGTCCTCCAGGTGCGCATGCTGGTAGAACGACAGGTAGTACTCGCTGCGCTTGAAGTGGTCGGGAGCGACATCGCTCAGTCGGTAGCAGCCAGGGGCGATGCCATCCATGCAGGCACGGTAGAACGGGCACAGCAGGTAGTAGCCTTCGAGGTACTTCTGTACGTTGCCCTCGGGTAGCCACGGCCCCTCTTCGTCGTTTTCGAACAGCGCCGAGGGCAGGCCCTTGCGTGGGTACAGGAACACCGTGATGGCCTGGCTCTGGGCCAGGCAGTTGAGCGCGGCGAACAGCGCCTCGACGAAGCTGGGCGTGCCGATGGCCTCGATGACACGGGCCATCTGCGCGTACCAGTCGGGCGATTTCAGCCGGTCTTTGCTCATGTCGTGGATCCCCGTCAGGGTTGTTCTTGTGGTGTCGCTGGGCAGGATTGTTTCATGCGATCGCCAGGGCGACCATCACCCTTCGGGGTGAGGCCATGAGTCGAACGGGAATGAACGACCGATCACCTTCGCCAGCCTAATGCCAGGCAAGCCCACCCTGGAGGAGACTGGCCATGGCCGACCCCAAGCAGCCCGTGAACCCCGAGCATCCCGACCCCTACGTGGACGACATCCCCCATAACCCTGGGGAGCAGGTACCCCAACCCGAAAAGCAGGCGCCCGACTGGCCCGAAGGCCAGGTGCCGCCAGAGGAGCAGTCGGACGGCTGAGCGACCGTTGGTCGCATGCGCCATCCTGCCGATGGATTTCCCGTGATCGGCCCTCGATCTGAATTCATGAGAGCTGGCCGATGGCCGTGTTCTCACTCCTGTGTTCGGCCCGCCGCCGGCGGGCCTTTTTTTCGAACCCGTGGAGGCCACCATGCACGACTTCCTGCAGATGGGCGGCGGCAATGTCCAGGACGATTGGCCGGAGCTCGACCCGAACGCGCAGCCAGACCAACGCAACGACCGGGCCGACGACCCGGACACCGACCCCAGCATCGAGGATGACGGCAATCGCCCGGGCGTACCGGCCAGCGACCCGGAATCCGGCGCCTGAACGGCTACGGGGCAAGCGCGCCCCTCTACCTTGCAGAGGAACCCGCTTGCCCCGCAGCGCGTGGGCTCAGGCCGTTACCGCTTCGCTACCCGGCGCATCGCCCGGCACCGCAGCCTGCGCCACGCCCTCGCCGGCAGTCGGCACGAAGGCCGGCCCACTGCCGGAAAGCCGCCAGCTGACGTCGGTCACGCCGTAGCGCTCCGCCATCGGCCGGCTCACCTTCCGGATCTTCTCCCGTCCGAACTTTGGAATGATCCCGACCCCAGCATCACAGCTGGCCCAATGCCAAGCTTCGGCATTGTCCATGCGTTCCAGGCGAATGATGAAACTGCGCGGCTGGCCGTGCAGCCGGTAGTCAATGATGTACAGCTGTGGGGTTGGCATCTTGGGGCCCTCCTTTTCTCCATGGATGACTCCCTGATTGATCAGGGTTTTCCGTGAAGATTCAAAAGATTGTCGAACAGTTTGCATGAATGGCTTGATGCCGTTTGGCCACGTCTCTAGGCACCCGCCGGATCCAGCTGGATGAACAGGCAATAGCCGCCCAGCAACACCCAGAAAACCAGGAACAACCAGGGCGTTCGTATCGAGAACATCAGTGACTTGCGGTGGCCGTGCCGGCTCGACTCGGTTTCGCAGAACAACGGCCAGTCGTCGTAGGCCATGCCCATGCTCGGCTCGCTGCTCAGCAATTGGCTCTGCTTGAAGTACCAATGGTCGATGATGCCGTAGGCCGCACGGATCCCCGGCCAGGCATTGAGCGAACTGAGCACCCCGAGCAAGGCCAGGAACGCTGGCACCACCAGGGTGAACGGCGCGCCCCACTTCGGGTTGAGGTTGGCCATGCACGAGGCGAAGGCGATCACCAGGAACGACTGCGCCGACAGGTAGGCATCGGTGCGGTTGGCCAGGATGCTGGTTTCGTACTGGATCTCCCGGCGATAGAACTCCAGCCGTTCCCTGGGGGTTGCGAACATCTGGCCCTGCTCCGGCGGGTGCAGGTCGTCGCTGTTGACCGAGGTCAAAATACGTCGGGTCATGGCATCTCCGAGGCCTCAGTAGGGGCCATTGGGCAAGGGGTCAGGTGCCGCACCGGGCACCAGGATCACCTTGCGGCAGCGCTCCTGCTGTTCGTCGAACAGTTCGTAGCCGCGCACCGCCTCCTCCAGCGCCAGGCGATGGGTGACGATGTCCTGGGGGTTGAGCCGGCCGGCCTCGATATGCTCGAGCAGCTCGGGCAGGTAGCGCTGCACATGGGTCTGGCCCATGCGGAAGGTCAGGCCCTTGTCGAAGGCATCGCCGAACAGAAAACCATGGATGAAACCGGCATACACCCCAGGCACGCTCACCACCCCACCACGCCGGACGGCCGCCATGCTCTGGCGCAGAGCCTTGCCGCTGCTGCCTTCGAGTTTGAGCGCGGTGAGCACGGTTTCGGTGGTGCTGCCCTTGGCCTCGAAGCCCACCGCGTCGATCACCGCGTCGACGCCGCGCATGCCGGCGGTCTGGCGGATGATGGTGTCGGCCGGGTCGTCGTCATGGGCGAAGTCGATGGGGATCACCCCATAGGCATCGCGGGCATAGTCCAGGCGGTAGCCGCAATCATCGACCATGAAGATCTGCTCCACCCCCAGCATCCTGGCACAGGCCGCCGAGAGCAGGCCGACCGGCCCGGCGCCGAAGATCGCCAGCGAGGCGCCCTGCCCCACTTCGGCGTTGAGCACCGCTTGCCAGGCGGTCGGAAGAATATCGGACAGGAACAGCAGCTTGTCGTCCGCCAGCTGCCCAGGCACCTTGAACGGGCCCACATTGGCCTTGGGCACCCGTACGTAGTCGGCCTGCCCGCCCGCCACGCCGCCGTACAGGTGGCTGTAGCCGAACAGGGCCGCGCCCGCTGGGATGCCCTTCTTGTTGAGGATCGCCCCGCGGCCGGTGTTGGTGGTCTCGCAAGCGGCGAACAGGTCGTGCTGGCAAAAGAAGCAGCTGCCGCAGGCGATCACGAACGGAATCACCACTCGGTCGCCTGGGCGTACGGCCGTCACCTCGCTGCCGACCTCCTCGACGATGCCCATGAACTCATGGCCGAGGATATCGCCCGTCTCCACGGCGGGAATCTTGCCGTGATACAGGTGCAGGTCGGACCCGCAAATGGCCGTGGCAGTTACCTGCAGCAGGATGTCGTCGGGGGCTTCGATGACCGGGTCCGGCACGGTGTCGACCCGTACATCCCCGGCGCCGTGATAGGTCAATGCGCGCATGCTTCGATCTCCGTGGCGAAACAGGAACGACCCCAGGCCGGCGGCCGCGGGCCACCGGCCAGGGGGGGGGGGGCGGCCCCCGGGGGGGGGGGCGCGCGCCCGGCAGCGTCAGTGCCGGGCTTCAGCGAATGCACGCACTCACTGGTTACGACCGCCGCCGTGGCTGTGCTGGCCGCCCTTGCGGCCTGCCTCGGAAGCGCGTTCACGGTCGTTGGCGAAGTTGCCCCCTGAGTTCTGGCCGCCTTTATGGCCGGCGCGGGAGGCTTTCTCGCGGTCGTTGGCGAAATTGCCTGGGTTGGTTTCCTTGGTGCCGCCACGTTGTCCGGATTGCTCTTGGTCACGAGCCATGTCGTTTCTCCTTGCTAGTGGATTGGCTTTGCACGTAATCGCACCGTGCAGTAGTTCCGAACAGGTTGCAGCGGCAAGTGCTCAATCGATCTGGACCACCCCTGACGAGTGGCGCGAAACACTCCGGCGAGCAAAAGATTGCGCCCCAGCGGCTGGCGTGCCACTTCCGCCCGCGCAAGTTTTTTGCACTGTCGGGAGGCGGTGTTGTCTTAGCTCGACCAGCCCCGTCATCGCTCGCCGCCAGGTGCATCGCCAGCCTATAATCGGCCTCACAGATGCCCGGCGAAGCTTCGATGGGCCACCTTGTTCAGGTCTGCAGAAGGCTGCGCCGATGAAGTCGTCTACCAAGCCCACCCTCGCCTCTCCCCAAAACCCGGCCCTGAGCCCAAGCCACTTGGCATTCCCGGTGGTGGGCATTGGCGCATCGGCTGGAGGGATGGAAGCCATCTGCACCTTCTTCCGGCAGATGCCAGCCGATTGCGACATGGCCTTCGTGGTAGTCCTGCACCTTTCGCCTGACCACCAGAGCGTGGCCGACCGGATCATCCAGGAAGCCACGGCCATGCCGGTGATGCAGGTCAGCGAACCGGTGCCGATCGAACGCAACCGCGTGTATGTGATTTCCCCGGCCAACCGCCTGTCCACCAACGATGGCTATCTGCGGGTCAGCCCGGCCAACCGGCGCCGGGGCGATCATGTGGCCATCGACCTGTTCTTCCGCGACCTGGCCGATGTGCACAAGGACCATGCCTTCTGTGTGGTGCTCTCAGGCACCGGTGCCGACGGCGCCGTGGGCCTTTCGCGGATCAAGGAGCAAGGCGGCGTGACCCTGGTGCAGTCGCCGGACGATGCGCTGTACGACAGCATGCCGCGGGCAGCCTTGGATACCGGCATGGTCGACGTGGTGCTGCCCGTCGCGGAAATGCCGCAAAAGCTGATGGAGCTCTGGCACAACGCCCGTCAGGTCAAGCTGCCGCAGATCGAGGACGACAGCCTGCCGCCAGCGCTCGGCACCCGCAGTGGCGACCCGCGCCAGGCCGAACCCTTGCTCGAGGAGATCCTGCTGCTGCTGCGTACCAACACCGGCCATGATTTCCAGCACTACAAGCGCGCCACCGTGCTGCGCCGCATCGAACGGCGCCTGCATGTCACGGGCCAGGCGGACCTCGGCGCTTACTACCGCTACCTGGAGCAGCACCGTGAGGAGTCCGCCGCACTGCTGGCCGACATGCTCATCGGCGTGACCAACTTCTTCCGCGACCGGGAGGCGTTCGAGGCCCTTGAACGCCATGTGCTGCCGGAGCTGGTCAGCGACGGCGAAAGCGGCGAAGGGCCGGGCGAGATCCGTATCTGGTCGGCGGGCTGCTCCACCGGCGAGGAGGCCTACAGCCTGGCCATGCTGGTGTGCGAGCAACTGGCCGTGGAGCGGCGCGAGGCCAAGGTGCAGGTGTTCGCCACCGACCTGGACGAGCGCGCCATCGCCACCGCCCGCACCGGCAGCTATTCGGAGGCCATCGTCACCGATGTGCCACCGGCGCGCCTGCGCCAGTTCTTCATCAAGGAAGACCAGCACTACCGTGTACGCAAGGAAATCCGCGAGAAAGTGCTGTTCGCCCGACACAACCTGCTGTCCGACCCGCCGTTTTCCCAGATCGATCTGATCGTCTGCCGCAACCTGCTGATCTATCTGGACCGTGAGGTGCAACAGGACATCCTGCAGATGTTCCATTTCGCCCTGCGCCCGGGCGGCCACCTGTTCCTGGGAGCCTCCGAATCGGCAGACCTTGCCAACGAACTGTTCGCCCCGGTCGACAAGCGCAACCGTATTTTCCGTGCCCGCCCGGCAAGCCCCGGCAACCGCATGCCGGGGCGCCAGCTGCTGGGCACCGACCTGCTCGCCACCCAGCCCGACAACCGCACCAAGGCCAGCCCTGGCCGCAAGCCCTCCTACGCCGAGGTGCACCACCGCGCCCTGGCCCGGCGCACCCCACCGAGCCTGATCGTCGATGGCGACGGCAACATCCTGCACATGAGCGAGGGCGTGGGGCGCTTCCTGCACCTGATGGGCGGCGAGCCGAGCCGCAACCTGATCAACCTGGTGCTGCCGGCCCTGCGCCTGTCGCTGCGCAGCACATTGTTCCAGGCGCGCCAGGGCTCCCAGGCGGTCACCTCGCGCCCGGTGGACCTGGGCGAAGGCGAGCACAAGGTGCAGGTCGAGATCGTGGTCCAGCCGCACAAGGACGAACCCAGCAGCAGCGAATGCCTGCTGGTGGTGTTCGAGGAGCGCGTGCCCGACCCTTCCCTGGTGCCGACCACTGGCATTCGCCAGACCGACAGCATGGTGCTGGCCAACCTCGAGCGCGAACTGCAACGCACCCGTCTGCAACTTCAGGAAACCATCGAGCAATCGGAAATCTCCAGCGAAGAGCTGACCGCCTCCAACGAGGAAATGCAGGCCATCAACGAGGAGCTGCGCTCGGCCAGCGAGGAGCTGGAAACCAGCAAGGAGGAGTTGCAGTCGATCAACGAGGAACTGCTCACGGTCAACTACGAGCTCAAGAACAAGGTGGAGGAAACCGACAAGGTCAACGACTACCTGAGCAACCTGATCGCTTCCACCGCCATTGCCACGGTATTCGTCGACCGCAATCTGCATATCCGCTGGTTCACCCCGCGCGCCACCGACATCTTCAACATGCTGCCGGTCGACACCGGTCGCTCCCTGCTCGACATCACCCACCGGCTGGACTACCCGGAGCTGGCCGACGATGCCCGCGCCGTGGCCCAGGGCGAGACCACCATCGAGCGTGAGGTCGGCGGCGAGAACCAGCGCTGGTACCTGGCCCGCCTGCTGCCGTACCGCGCCAGCGAGCAGAAGATCGACGGCACCGTGCTGACCTTCATCGACATCAGCAAGGGCCGTGCCGTGGAGGAGCGCCTGCGCCTGGGCGAGGAACGCATGCGCCTGGTGGCCGAGAGCACCCATGAGTTCGCCATCATCCTGCTCGACGAACAAGGCTTGGTGACCGACTGGAACACCGGCGCCACACTGATCTTTGGCTATGCCAAGGCCGAGGTGGTCGGGCGCAACTACGACCTGATCTTCACCGAAGAAGACCGCAAGGACGGCGTGCCCGCGCGCGAGCTGCGCGACGCCCGCCTCAACGGCCGGGGCCAGGACGAGCGCTGGCACGTGCGCAAGGACGGCAGCCGGTTCTATTGCAGTGGCGAGGTGTCGTTGCTCAAGGGCAGCAGCCTGCGCGGCTATGTGAAGATCGCCCGCGACCTGACCGGGCACAAGCGCCTGCATGACGAGCAATCCAAGCAACTGGCCGAGTCCCAGAGCAGCAGCCACATGAAGGACGAATTCTTCGCCGTCATGTCCCATGAGCTCAAACACCCGCTGAATCTGATTCAGCTCAACGCCGAAATCCTCCGGCGCCTGCCAGTGGTGAAGAACGCCACTGCCGCCAGCAAAGCGGTCGGCACCATCTGCGAGGCCGTGGCCAGCCAGGCACGGATCATCGACGACCTGCTCGATGTGGCGCGCATCCGTACCGGCAAGCTCAAGCTCAAGACCGAGCCAGTGAACCTGTGCGCGATCCTACGCGATATCCACACGGTGGTGCGCAGCGAGCAACACCTGTGCGATGTGGTACTGGAGTTACCGGCCGCAGACCAGCCGCTATACATCGAGGGGGATGTCACCCGCCTGGAGCAGATCATCTGGAACCTGCTCAACAATGCCCTGAAATTCAGCCCGACCGGCAGCCAGATCCGTTTGGTACTGGGTCGCGAGGGAGAACAGGCGCTGCTGCACGTGATCGACCAGGGCGTGGGCCTGAGCGAGGAAAGCCTGGAGAACATCTTCGACCTGTTCACCCAGGCCGCCCCGCAACTGGCCAGTCACAGCCGTGAGGGGCTTGGGATCGGGCTGTCGCTGGTGCGCCAGCTGGTCCAAGCCCATGGCGGTACAGTTCAGGCCAGCTCGCCCGGGCTCGGCAAGGGTTGTACCTTCATCGTCCGCCTGCCGGTGTGCGACCCCAGCCAGCAGTCGCAACGCGACGTCGGCGACCAGGAGAGCGAGGGCCGGCTCGATGGCATTCGAGTGCTGCTGGTCGATGACTCGCTCGACGTGCTGGAGATCATGCAGCAACTGCTGGAAATGGAAGGTGCCCAAGTGCATGCTTTCAGCGACCCACGCGCCGCCCTGCAGGCCGCGGCCGGCGGCGAGTACGACATCATCCTTTCGGATATCGGCATGCCCGTCATGGACGGCCATGCCCTGATCAAGGCGCTGCGAGAACGTCCACACCTGAGCACCGTTCCCGCCATCGCACTGACCGGCTACGGTGCCAGTGCCGACCAGTACAAGTCACGCCAATCAGGCTTCGATCGCCATTTGAACAAGCCCGTGGCCTATGATGAGTTGGTCGAGGCGATCGAGTCGTTGAGCGGCTCCCAGCCCTACTGACCGCTCATCCGGGCGCTGGTACATCCACCCCAACCTCAGGCGCCTTTCCGGGCCCAATCCAGTAGGGACCACTGGATTTTGCCTGGAGCCTGCATGAAGCCCGTCAAGCACCGCGCCACCGTGATCTGTCGCCATGGCAGAAAGACCCGCAAATGGCTGTGGGTAAGAAAACCCAAGGCGCCGTGGACCTTGCCGGGTGGCAAGATCGAGCCCGGCGAGACGCCGGCCCAGGCAGCCGAGCGCGAGTTGCTCGAGGAAACCGGGCTCAAGGCCCAGGACTTGACCTTCCTGATGCGCTACGAGTCGCCCCAGCGCGTGCATTACGTGTTCGAGGCGCTGTTTGCCGACGAACCCAAGCCGGCCGCCAGCCACGAGATTGCCGATTGTTGTTTCGAACACTTGGACCGGGTGCCGACGATCAAGGATGAGATCAAGTTGCTGATCCAATCATTGCTTGCCTGCGACCAGGCCATGGCCGCGTCGGTGCGTTGACCTCTGTGGGCTTGTCCCGCGATAGGGCCGGCCCGGTATAACGGTGCCATGGCAAGGGCTTCGCCCTTGTTCGCGGGGCAAGCCCGCTCCTACAGAGCCGTGCAATATCCATAAGGTGGATTGGCGGCTTTGTGGGGGCGGGCTTGTATATCAGGGCATCAAGGTCCAGCGGCCGCTGTTCTGGCGCTGGGCAGGTTCCACCGGGCCGTCCTGCTGGGTATAGATGAACATGCCCGAACGGTCCGTCAGGCATTGCAGGGTCATGCTGTAGGTGGCGTTCCCGTCCGGGTGCTGTTCGGTCATGTCGATCTGGCCGAGCCCCCGTTGAATGTTTCTATATTCATACTTGCCTTGAATTTTCACATCAGTGCCTAGCACCTCCAGTTCATAGCGCTCACGCCCGAAATCGACCTTCACCATACGACCTGCGTGTGGATTGGCGGGGCTGTACAGCGGGTCGCTGATATTGATCATTTGTCGCTGGTTCAGGTCGAGAGGCACATCACAGGATGCAGCTGATGCCACAGCGGGAGCAAGCAGGGCGACCAGCACAGACAGACTCTTGCGATACATAGGGGAATCTCCTTGAAAGGTCCCCTAATACTTAAGAATCTGACTCCTGCCGTCTGTAGGAAAAGTTGCAAGCTTGGCGCTCTCTTACCTCACGCATGCACACTATGCTGGCAGGCATCCGCCTCGATGGGCATCTCGTCGATGGCATGGATCATCCCGCTCTCCAACGCTTCCTTGGCACCCAGGATACGCGGATAGGCCATCAGATAGCGTGGCACGTCCAATACCTCCGTAGCCCCTTCGGTGCGCTCGGCGACGATCTGGGCATACAGGCGCAGGTCGTAGTCCAGGCTCATCGCATATTCGGCCATGCGTGAATGGTCCACCGAGCCGTGCAAGGTCCAGTGAAACGGGTGGAACAGGAACTTGCTCAATGCGCAGGCGGTGCGGTGCTCACCGGCCAGGAACAGGATATTGCCCATGGACTCCACCGTGCCCAGGTTGTGGGTGTGAACCTGCACCGGTAGCGAACGCAGGAAGTTGTACAGGGTGAACCCGTAGCTGCACTCCCCGCCCATGGTGGCGATGTTGATCTGCAGGACCTCGGCGCCCTGTTGCAGGGCACGGGCGCTGGTACTGATCAGGTTGCCGCAGGTGGATGAGTTGATCGGGCCGGTGAAATGGATGATGTGTCTGGCCATGCTTGCCTCCAGCGTTGGCGGAAATCATTCCAGTGAAGCGTCAATCGGATTGCTCGACGGCGTCCGGTGGCGCGCCGTTGCCGTTCTGGTCCTTTTCGCCCATGCGCTGGTACTGCTTGCGCAAGGCGTGCAGCTCGGCCGAGTCCATGTCCTCCAAGGCCAGCAGTGCCTTGTGCGCCTTGCGCGTGGTGCGCAGCAGCTCGTCGATCTTGATGTGCAACACGTCGTTGTCGCGGTTCTGGGTGTTCTGGATCAGGAACACCATCAGGAAGGTGATGATGGTGGTCGAAGTATTGATCACCAGCTGCCAGGTGTCGTTGAAGTCGAACAACGGCCCGCTCACGGCCCAGGTCACGATCAGCAACAGGGCAATGGCGAAGGTCAGTGGTCGGCCGGACCATTTGGCCAGCCAGTGGGCGAAACGGTCGAATGTCATGCTGGCGGTCCTCCACAGCCACCCGGCATCAGCCCGGCAGCTTGTCCTCGCCAGGCAGGCCTTGCAAGTCAGGGTCGTCGGGCAGCACCTCGGGGTCATCCTCGGGCTTCTCGCTGGCCTGCGGTTGCGCGTTCAGATCTTCGAAATCGATGTCGGTATTCATGATTCAGCTCCTCTGCCAATGCCAGGCGGGCTAAATCCTCCCCTGGCATGCGGTGGAATCGCCTGCGCCGGCAAAGTTCAAAAACGATGCCCCGTCCGCTCGTCAAACTTCCTGAACCCTCGCCACCTGCATCGAGTCGCAATTCAAGGACAGACCTGCAACCCATCACGAACGAAGGACGACAACGTGAGTGATATCCGTATAGGCATTTCCGGTTGGCGCTACGGCCCTTGGCGCAAGGATTTCTACCCCAAGGGCCTGCGCCAGGACGACGAGCTGGCGTTCGCCTCCCGGGCGGTCAACAGCATCGAGATCAATGGTTCGTTCTATGCCCTGCAGACGCCGGGGCGCTATTGCCAATGGCGCGATGCAACCCCGGACGACTTCGTTTTCTCGGTCAAGGCGCCGCGCTACATCACTCACGTGCGACGGCTCAAGGACATCGAGGAGCCCCTGGCCAACTTCTTCGCCTCCGGCCCATTGCTGCTGGGCAAGAAGCTTGGCCCAGTGCTCTGGCAGTTCCCGCCCAGCATGAAGTTCGACGCGGTGCGCTTTGCCGATTTCCTCGAACGCCTGCCCCATGACCGCGCAGCCGCCCGAACCTTGGCCGAGCACTGTGCCGAACGCCTGCGGGGCAACGGCGGCACCGATATCGAAGGCAATGCAGCCTTGCGCCACGCCGTGGAGATCCGCCACGAGAGCTTCCTGTGCGACGAATTCGTCGAGCTGCTGCGCAAACACAAGGTCGCTCTGGTGGTGGCCGACAGCGCTGGCAAATGGCCCTATGTGGAAGATGTCACCGCCGATTTCGTCTACATGCGCCTGCACGGCGACGTCGAGCTCTACAGCAGCGGCTATACCGCCCGGGCCCTGCGTCGCTGGAAGGAGCGCATCCTGGCCTGGAGCCAGGGCGGCCAGCCCGACGACGCTGAACTGATCGTCCAGCGTGCGCCACACAAGCGCGCCTCGCGCGACGTCTACTGCTACTTCGACAATGACCAGAAAGTCCACGCCCCCTACGATGCCCGCCGCCTGCTGGAGAAACTCAACCTCGCGGGCGAGCTGGTCACCGAGCCCGGAGTGGAACCGGAGGTCGAACTGTGAACAAGACCATGCCAGCTCCCCGATGCATCATCGACAAGATCACCGCGGTGCACCGCCTGAACGTGCTGACGATCAACGTGCACAAGGGCTTCACCCTGTTCAACCGGCGCTTCATCCTCCCCGAGCTGCGCGAGGCGGTTCGGGCCACCGGGGCGGACCTGGTGTTCCTCCAGGAGGTGCACGGCAGCCACCAGATGCATGCGCAGCGTCATCCAGCCTGGCCACAGACGCCGCAATACGAGTTTCTCGCCGACACCATGTGGCCGCAGTTCGCCTATGGCCGCAACGCGGTCTACCCCCACGGTGACCATGGCAATGCCCTGCTGTCGAAATTCCCTATCGCCGAATACCACAACCTCGACGTCTCGATCGCCGGCAACGAACAGCGTGGTCTGCTGCATTGCCGCCTCGAGGTGCCGGGCCACGACCAGTTGCATGCGGTGTGCGTGCACCTGGGCTTGCGTGAAGCGCACCGCCAGGCCCAGGTCCGCCTGCTGCTGGAGCTGCTCGACAGCCTGCCGGCCGATGCGCCGGTGATCGTCGCCGGCGACTTCAACGACTGGCGCCTGAAGGCCGACGCGGTGCTGTCCGAGCGCTTGGTCGAAGCTTTCGGCGAACGCCTGGGCACGCCGGCGCGCAGCTTCCCGGCGCGCCTGCCCTTGCTGCGCCTGGACCGCATCTACCTGCGCAACGCCATGCCCGGCAGGGTCCAGGTGCTGTCCAAGTACCCGTGGTCGCACCTGTCCGACCATGCACCGTTGGCCGCGGAGATCAGCCTATGAACCGGCCCTGGGTGGACGGCAACCATGTCGAGTTGCTGATCAATGGCGAGCAGTACTATCCGCGCGTGTTCGAAGCCATGGCCCAGGCGCGCGAGGAGATCCTGCTCGAGACGTTCATCATTTACGACGACAAGGTCGGCCAGCAGTTGCAGCAGGTGTTGATCGATGCCGCCCGGCGAGGCGTAAGGGTCGAAGTGGCCGCCGACGGCTACGGTACCGCCGACCTGCCGGATGCCTTCATCTGCGCCATGACCGACGCCGGTATTCGCTTCCACGCCTTCGACCCACAGCCACGCCTGGTGGGCATGCGTACCAACCTGTTCCGGCGCCTGCATCGCAAGATCGTGGTGATCGACGGCGAGCGCGCGTTCATTGGCGGCATCAACTACAGCGCCGACCACCTGGGCGACTTCGGCCCCATGGCCAAGCAGGACTACGCCGTGGAGGTATGCGGGCCGGTGGTGGCCCAGGTGCATGCCACCAGCCGCCGCCTGTTGGCCCCGGTGCTAGAGCCGCCCAGCCAGGTACGGCCTGTGACCGAGCCCTGCGGTTCGGCTTGTGCGGTGCTGGTGGAGCGCGACAACAGCCGCCATCGCAACGACATCGAAGCCTATTACCTGGAAGGTTTCCGCCTGGCCCGCCAACGTATCGTGGTGGCCAACGCCTATTTCTTCCCCGGTTACCGCCTGATGCGCGAACTGCGCAACGCCGCCCGCCGAGGCGTGGAGGTGGTGCTGATCCTCCAGGGCCAACCGGACATGCGCTGGGTCCGGGCATTGTCGCGGCTGCTGTACAACTACCTGCTGCGTGACGGTGTGCGCATTCATGAATACTGCCAGCGCCCATTGCACGGCAAGGTCGCGCTGGTGGACGACCAGTGGGCCACGGTCGGTTCGAGCAACCTCGACCCTTTGAGCCTGTCGTTCAACCTCGAAGCCAATTTGCTGATCCGCGACCGTGATTTCAACCAGACGCTGTACGCGCACCTGAACCAACTGGCCACCGAGCAATGCAAGGCCGTCACCCTGGAACGCATGGTGCGTGGCTATTGGTGGCGGGCGCCGCTGATCTTCCTGTGCTTCCACGTGATTCGCCATTTCCCGAGGATCGCCGGCTGGTTCCCTGCCCACCGCCAGGTCCTGCAGTCGCTGAGCCCCAGCGAGCAGGAAACCCGCGCCTATCACGAGGGCAAGACCTGATGAAGCACACACCTTGGCGCACCTGGGGCAAACGCCTGATGACCCTGTTGTTCCTAGTGCTGATTCCAACCTTGCTGTACCTGCTGGCGCGCAACCTGGACTGGAACGAGGTGCGCCAGTCGTTGCTGGCCTACAGGCCCGGCACCCTGGTCATCGGCTTGGTGCTGGCGTTCGCCAGCTATCTGACCTTCGCCAGCTACGATCTGCTCGGCCGCGCCTACACCGGCCACCACCTGCCAGCTCGCCAGGTATTGCCAGTGGCGTTCGTGTGCTACGCCTTCAACCTCAATTTCACCACCTGGGTGGGCGGTGTTGCCTTGCGCTACCGGTTGTACGGCCGCCTGGGCCTGGATACGCCGACCATCACCCGCATCCTCACCCTGGGTCTTTTGACCAACTGGGTCGGCTATATGCTGCTGGCCGGCACGGTGTTCGCCCTGGGCCTGGTCGAGCTGCCCAAAAGCTGGGCAGTGGGCGCCACCGGCCTGCGGTTGATCGGTGTACTGTTGCTGGTGCTCGCCGTGGGCTACCTGCTGGCATGCGCCTTCGCCAAGCGTCGCACCTGGAGCCTGCGTGGCCATGAACTCACCCTGCCCTCGCTGCGCCTGGCGCTGTGCCAGGTGGCCCTCGGCGCGAGCAATTGGGCGCTGATGGCGGCACTGATCCATTGGCTGCTGCCCCACGAGCTGTTCTACCCCTCGATCCTCGGCATTTTGCTGATCAGTTGCGTGGCCGGCGTGGTGGCACACATTCCCGCCGGGCTCGGTGTGCTCGAGGCGGTGTTCCTCGCCCTGCTCCATGGCCAGATCGGCCAGGGCAGCCTGGTGGCCGCGCTGCTGGGCTACCGTACCCTCTACTATCTGATCCCCTTGCTGTTGGCGCTGGTGGTCTACCTGGTCTTGGAGAAACGTGCCAGGGCCATGCGCCAGCGTGGCAAGGCCGCATTGCGCAAGACCTGACGAAGGCCGTAATGGCCGGGAGGTGTCCGATGCGTTTTCCCATCCTGCTGCTGTTGCTCGGCAGCCTGGTCAGTACCCAGGCCTTGGCCGAGGCCTGCGAAGTCCTCACCCGCTCCTCCAGCGACGCGGTCAAACCCGTGGAGCGACGGACCTGCTACAGCTACGGCAACATGCCCGCCGAGGCCATCGCCTGGTCGTGCAGCAATGAGAGCAAGGACATGATCAACACCCAGAAGCACAAGGTAGCCCGCTGCGCCGATGGCAGCGTTGGCAGCTGCATTGCACCGCTGACCCAGGAATCGTTGGCCAACCCTAATGCCGCCGGCCGCGACGAGCCATCGACCAAGCCGGCCGTGCCCAAGGATGCGCGGGTGATCACCTACTACTACGACACCCCGAGCCTGGCCCAGGCCCGCACCGACTGCGAACGCAAGGACGGCATCTGGCAGACTCACTGACCGC
This sequence comes from Pseudomonas guariconensis, assembly GCF_015680235.1. GTDB lineage: Bacteria > Pseudomonadota > Gammaproteobacteria > Pseudomonadales > Pseudomonadaceae > Aquipseudomonas > Aquipseudomonas guariconensis_A. Next base: position 582 of record NZ_JADLJL010000042.1, on the reverse strand, counting down.
CGGTCGCGGTTTCGGAACGTCGGTGTGCGGCTAGGGTTCCCCCGTAGTAGACGCGCTGTTTTTCACTGCAAAGGAGAGAGCCATGCCACGTGGAGACAAAGACAAGTACACCGACAAGCAGAAACGCAAGGCCGAGCACATCGAGGAAAGCTACGAGGCCAAGGGCGTGTCCAAGGACGAGGCCGAGTCCCGCGCCTGGGCCACCGTCAACAAGCAGTCCGGCGGTGGTGAGCGCAAGGGTGGCTCGGGGCAGAAGAAAAGCCCCCAGGCCAAGGAAAAGGCCCGCGAATCCTCTGCCAAGCGCGCCGCCGCCACCCGCCGCGGCGTGCCGCGACCAGGTCAGCAGCTGGAGGACATGACCAAGACCGAACTGCTGGACCGGGCGCGCAAGCGCAATATCTCCGGGCGTTCGACCATGCGCAAGGGCGAGCTGATCGAGGCGCTGCGCAAGGCGGCTTGATTCTGTTGCTCGTCAGGCGCAATAGCCCAGACGCCGCCAAACGCGACGTCAGGAGGCCGAGTGGAAGCCTTGCGCAGGTGGGTGCCAGGCATGGATGCCTGGCAAGCGGCGCAGGGCCATGG
>NZ_JADLJL010000041.1 GCF_015680235.1 Pseudomonas guariconensis | reverse complement strand
AGCCGGCTCCTACAGGAATTGTGGGAGCCGGCTTGCCGGCGATGGGATGCGAAGCGGCCCTGGAACGAAGGATTCACATGTCTTCATTAGTCACCGACTGGCACCACCGCCTCACCCACCGCAAGGTCTGGGCGCTGGCCGCACCGATGATCCTGTCCAACATCTCGGTGCCGCTGGTGGCCCTGGTCGACAGCACCGTGATCGGTCACCTGCCCCATGCGCACCAGTTGGGTGCCGTGGCAGTGGGCGCGACCTTGTTCACCTTCATGGTCGGGCTGATGGGGTTCCTGCGCATGGGCTCCACCGGTTTCGCCGCCCAGGCCGCCGGGCGCGCCGACGGCGCGGCATTGCGCCAGGTGCTGGTGCAGGGGTTGCTGTTGGCCCTGGTGCTGGCGACGGCGATCGGCTTGCTGGCGATCCCCTTCAGCCAGCTGGCGTTACATGCGATGGCGCCCAGCGCGGCGTTGCAACAAGCCACCGAGGCGTTTTTCCACACCCGCCTGCTCGGCCTGCCGGCTGCGCTGGCCAGTTACGCGCTGGTCGGCTGGTTCCTCGGCACTCAGAACGCCCGGGCGCCGTTGGCGATCCTGCTGACCACCAACCTGCTGAACATCGCGCTGAACCTATGGTTCGTGCTCGGCCTGGACTGGGGCGTGCTGGGCTCGGCACGGGCCTCGGTGATCGCCGAATGGAGCGCCGCCCTGCTCGGCCTCGCCCTGACACGCCCGGCGCTGCGCGCCTACCCAGGCCGGGTCGACTGGGCACGGCTCAAGCGCTGGCTGGCCTGGCGGCCGCTGCTGGCGGTCAACCGCGACATCTTCCTGCGCAGCCTGGCGCTGCAACTGGTGTTCCTGCTGGTGACCGTGCAAGGCGCGCGCCTGGGCGAAGCCACGGTGGCGGCCAACGCCCTGCTGCTCAATGGCCTGATGCTCACCGCCTATGCCTTGGACGGCCTGGCCCATGCGGTCGAGGCGCTGTGCGGCCATGCCATCGGTGCCCGCGACCGCGAGGCGCTGCGTCGCTCGCTGGTAGTGGCGTGTGGGTGGTCGTTGATCATCAGCCTGGGCTTCGCCGTGGTGTTTCTGCTGGGAGGACATCTGTTCATCGACCTGCAGACCGATATTGCCAGCGTGCGCGAGGCCGCCTACGCGTACTTGCCCTACCTGGCGGTGCTGCCGTTGGTTGCGGTGTGGAGCTACCTGCTCGACGGGTTGTTCATCGGCGCGACCCGAGCGCGGGAGATGCGCAATGCGATGTTGCTGTCAGTGCTGATCGCGCTGCCCTTGGCAATGCTCATGAACGGGCTCGGCAACCATGGGTTGTGGTTGGCGTTCCTCGGGTTCATGGGGTTGCGGGCGGTGACGCTGGGGTGGATGGGCTGGCGGTTGCAATCGAAAGGGCAGTGGGTTCGGTGAAGTTGGGGCCGCTTTGCTGCCCTTCCGCGGCACAAGGCCGCTCCTATAATGGATCAGAATCCCCTGTAGGAGCGGCCTTGTGCCGCGAAAGGGCCGCAACGCGGCCCCCGGGGTTTTACGACGAAAGATACGACGAACGGGTCAGCCCCAGTCGCAGCGCATCCAGGTACTGCGTCCGCTCGCGAGCGGTGATGCGGGCGCTGGCGACTTTGTCGCGGTAGTGCGTCATCAGCTCTTCCGGCGACAGGTGCACGTAGCGCAGCATGTCCTCGATGGTGTCGTGGGTCTCGATGCCGGCGTGGTACACACTGCCGTCGGCGTTCTGGTAGATGTTCACCGAATCGGTGTCACCGAACAGGTTGTGCATGTCGCCGAGGATCTCCTGGTAGGCACCGACCAGGAACACGCCCAGCAGATAGTCCTCGCCTTCCTTGACCGCATGTACCGGCATGCTGGTCTCGATGCTCTGCTCGTCGACGTACTGGTTGATCTTGCCGTCGGAATCGCAGGTCAGGTCCTGCAACACGGCGCGGCGCATCGGTTCCTCGTCCAGGCGGTGCAGCGGGATGATCGGCAGTACCTGGCCGATGGCCCAGGTGTCCGGCAGGCTCTGGAACACCGAGAAGTTGCAGATGTACTTGTCGGCCAGCTTGTCGTTGAGCTCGTCCAGCACCTGGCGGTGCGAGCGCTGGCGGGCTTTGAGCGAGTTGTGCAGGCGACGGCACACGGCGAAGTAGCACTGTTCGGCCAGGGCCTTCTCGGCCAGGCTGATCTTGCCGTCGGCATATTGCGCGGCCACATCGCCCATGTAGTGGGTGGCGCGCCAGTAGGTCTCGGTGACCATCTCGATGTCGGTAGGGCCCAGCAGGTCGACCAGCCACTGTACGGTCTCGGGCAACGCCTGCTTGTTCTCGATGGTCGGTACCTCGTCGTTGTGTTTCTCGACGTCGGTCACCTGGATCACCAGCATGGCATGGTGCGCGGTCAGCGAGCGGCCGCTCTCGGAGAAAATGTGCGGGTGCGGCAGGCCCTGGGCGTCGCAGAACTCTTTGAGCATGCCCACCACCACGCCGGCATAGTCGTCCATGTCGTAGTTGATGGAGCTGGCGTTGCGCGAGTGGGTGCCGTCGTAGTCCACGCCCAGACCACCGCCGACGTCGATGTGATCGACCGGCAGGCCCAGGGCACGCAACTCGCCGTAATAGCGGATGGCTTCCTTGAAACCGTGCTGGTAGTCGGCCAGGTTGGCGATCTGCGAGCCCATGTGGAAGTGCAGCAGGCGGATGCCCTGGTCCAGGCCGGCATCGCGGAAGCGCTGCACCACCGAGATCAGCTGGGCGGCGGACAAGCCGAACTTGGACTTCTCGCCGCCTGTATCGGCCCACTTGCTCGAGGCCAGCGACGACAGGCGCACGCGCAGGCCGACCTGCGGCTTGACCTTGAGCTCCGCGGCTTCCTCGATCACCAGGGCGACCTCGGATTCCTTCTCGATGACGATGAACACGTTGTGGCCGAGCTTCTGGCCCATCAGCGCCAGACGAATGAATTCGCGGTCCTTGTAGCCGTTGCAGACGATGGTGCCCCCCTTGGGCGCCAGCGCCAGCACTGCCAGCAGCTCGGGCTTGGAGCCGGCCTCCAGGCCAATGGAGACGTTCTGGGTGGCGATGATGTTCTCCACCACCGCTTCCTGCTGGTTGACCTTGATCGGGTACAGGGCGGTGTACTGGCTCTGGTACTCCAGGCGCGCGATGTTGGCGTCGAACGCGCCGGTCAGTTGGCGCACGCGGTCCTGCAGGATGTCGGGGAAACGCACCAGCAGCGGCAGCGACAGGCCGCTCTGGCGCAGTTCGTCGACCTGCTCGTACAGGTCGATCGGGGCGCTGTCCGGGCCGTTGGGGCGCACTTCGACGCGCCCGGCCTCATTGATGGCGAAATAACCAGCGCCCCAATGGCGGATACCATAAACACTGCGGCTGTCGGCCACGGTCCATTGGCTGCCATCGTCTTTGCGTGTGCGTCGTACGGACATTCAAGTCCCCTGTAGATAAGTCGAAGACACTGCCCCACATGGGCGCGCAGGCAGTGTAGAAACCGAAAATGACGATTCGTCCGTGTCAGGGGTAGACCCTTGCCACGGGAACGAGTTTAGAAAGCACTGGGCAAAAAATCGCGCGAGCAGGCTCAACCGCCGGATTTCTTCGCCTTGAAGCCCTGCTTGGTCAACTCGCCGAGCAGCAGCTCGACGTGGTCGCCCTGGATCTCGATGACCCCATCCTTCAGCGCTCCCCCTGTGCCGCAACGGCGCTTGAGGGTGCTGGCCAGCTCCTTGAGCTGGTCGAGGGGCAGCGGGACGCCAGTGATCGTGGTCACGGTCTTGCCGCCACGGCCTTTGCTTTCGCGGCGCACGCGGGCGATACCGTCACCTTCGGGGATGACCTGTTGCTTGCAAATGCAGGCGTCCACCGGCTTGCCGCAATCCGGGCAATGCCGGCCGGCATCGGTGGAATAAACGAGACCGCCAAGGGCGGCGAAGGAAGAAGCTTTCTTGGCCACTTTTGTTCCTCTTGCTGAGGACAAAATACTGGTCGGCGCCTGGGGCCAGGGCCGACCGCGAAGCCCCACTCTGGCAGGGGCAGCGCTACTGCCGCAGATCCTGCGACAGCCCGAAAAGGGCGCGCAGTGTAACGATAAATCAGGCGATTGCTAAGTACTGGAATGCGCCATTTTGCGAAACTTTTGCGACCCTCGGGCAAGGGGGCTGCCTTGCAGCCCTTTCGCGGCACAAGGCCGCTCCTACAGGTTTCCCGTCGCCCTGAAGACGGGTGGAGCACCTGTAGGAGATCACCCATCCCTCCCGGGCTGCGCTGTCGCACAAAGAACAAGCAGCTAGCGCAGCCTCCCCCTGTGGGAGCGGGCTTGCCCCGCGATGGGGGCCACGCGCTCAGGCCAGGCTGGCCTTGTAGCGGTCCAAGGCCGCCAGCGAATCGGGGCAGAACGGCAACTGCCCGCGATCGGCTTCCACCTGCGCCAAGCTAATGAAACGCGCCTCGCTGACCTCCTCCGGCTGCAACGTGAGCGGCCCATCGGACACCGCCGAATACACCGCGCACCACAGCCGGTTATCCGGCTGGTCGAAATAGAACCGTTCGTGGAAACGCAATTCGACACCTGCGATACCGAGCTCTTCGGCCAGCTCCCGGGCGGCCGATTCGGCGTAGCTTTCACCCGCTGCCACCATGCCGCCAGCCGCCACGTCCCAGTAACCGGGGTACAACGCCTTGCTCAAGGTGCGCCGGTGCACGCACAGCTCACCGGCACCGTTGAACAACAGGATGAAGGTACAGCGCCCGATCAAGCCACGTTCACGCAGCTCGGCCCGGGGCAGCGCGCCAAGCGACTGGTCGGCCTCGTCGACCCAGGCCACCAGTTCGCGGTCGGAGGCTGCGCGGTGCGCGGCCTCCGCTGGGCTGATGGCCACCGTCAGCCCTGCGACAGCAGCTGGCGAAGGTCGATGACCGCAGCGTTGGCGCGCGAAATATAGTTGGCCATGACCAGCGAGTGGTTGGCCCACATGCCGAAGCCGCTGCCGTTGAGCACCATTGGGCTCCACAGCGCTTCCTGGGAGGCCTCCAGTTCACGGATGATCTGGCGCACGCTGACCGTGGCGTTCTTCTTCGCCAGCACATCGGCGAAGTCCACCTCGATAGCGCGCAGCAGGTGCGACAAGGCCCAGGCCTGGCCACGGGCTTCGTAGAACACGTTGTCGATCTGCAGCCACGGGGTTTCCACCAGCTCCTCGTCCACCTGTGGCGCCTGGCCGGCGACCACCGACTCGGTCTTCAGAGTGCTGTTGAGCTTGACCCGGCCTACGCTGGCCGAAAGGCGTTGGGAAAGCGAACCCAGGCGGGTGGCCACATCGCCCAGCCAGTTGTTCAGGTTGTCCGCGCGGGTATAGAAGATCGCGCCCTGGTCACCGGCGGCCAGGCGCTTCTGGTAACGGCTCAGGGACTTGATGCCTTCCTCGAACTCCGACTCGCTCGAGGGCAGGATCCAGCTCTTGTTGTCGAAGTTGAAACGCGGCTCGGCCTTGGCCAGGTCCGCATCCTCGGTGGACTGCGACTGGGAGCGAGCGAAGTCCTTGCGCAGGGCACGGGACAGGTCGCGCACCTGGACCAGCACGCCGTATTCCCAGCTCGGCATGTTGTCCATCCACAGCCCCGGCGGGAAGCGGTCGTTGGAGATGTAGCCACCCGGCTTGGTCAGCAGGGTATTGGCGACGCTCTTGAGGGTCTCGATAGTGGTGTAGCCGACCACCATCTGCTGGCCGCTCTGCTCGGCGGCCGCCTGGGCGCTCTGCTGCACCGGGAACAGGTCCGGCTCCTGGCTCCAATACCAGCCCAGGCCGATGCACACCAGCAGGTACAGGCCGATCAGGGTACCCAATGCGCGGCTCCACAGCCCGCCCAGGTAGCTACGGGTGGCGGCGCCACGGGCGTCGACACGCTCGCGGGGCTCGGCTTTGGCCTCGCGGTTTTTCCAGTCCAGCATGGCGTTGTCCTTATCAGTCACGACAGTTCAGGGGCTTGGACCACCAGCCCCAGCCAGGGTGCCACGGCAAGCCCGCGTGGCAGCACTATAAAGCAGACACCGCCTTACGCATAAGCGACCAATGAGTCGGTAACTGAATATTCGTCCTTACAAACTTTGTTGATATAGGGCAGGCGCCACCCGGGAAAGGGATGCTAGCATGGAGCCATCATTGCACCTGCACATTCCTCCAACAAGCAGCCAGGACATGACCCAGCCAGCCGAGTCGAACCACGAGCGCCTTCAGCAGCACCGCCTGATGCACCGTCTTTCGCGCAGCGGATTGCGCAAGGGCGACCCGCTCGACAACGTAGTGCTGCCGCCCTTGCGCAAACCGGTGTACATCCTACTCCAGGACCACGACCGCGCCGAGCGCCTGGCCCAGCAGTTGGAATTCTTCGGCCTGCACGTACAGGCCTTGTTCGATGCCCAGGCTTTTGCCGCCGCGATGAGCGAACGCCAGCCGTGCGCCATCGTCATGGACGTCGATTTCACCGGCCAAGGCCAAGGGTTGGTGTTGGCAGCCCAGGCCCAGCAAGGCCGCGAACAGCCTATCGCACTGCTGTTCTTCAGCCACCATGAAGCCGACACCCCTACCCGCCTGGCTGCCGTGCGCGCCGGCGGCCAGGAATTCCTCACCGGCCCCCTGGACGCCTCGAGCCTGCTGGAAAAGGTCGAGCTGCTGACCAGTGCCGCCCAGTACGACCCACTGCGGGTGCTGATCGTCGACGATTCCCGGGCCCAAGCCATGTTCACCGAACGCCTGCTGAACGGCGCCGGCATCATCACCCGTACCCTCACCGACCCGATCCGCACCATGGCCGAGCTGGCCGACTTTCAGCCCGACCTGGTGATCCTGGACATGTACATGCCCGCCTGCACCGGCACCGAACTGGCCAAGGTGATCCGCCACAATGACCGCTACGTCAGCGTGCCGATCATCTACCTTTCTGCCGAGGATGACCTGGACAAGCAGTTGGACGCCATGAGCGAAGGCGGCGACGACTTTCTGACCAAGCCGATCCGCTCGCGGCACCTGATCACTACGGTGCGCAACCGCGCCGCTCGCGCCCGCCACCTCAAGGCCCGCATGGTGCGCGACAGCCTCACCGGGCTGTACAACCACACCCATATCCTCCAGCTCCTCGAAGATTGCAGCTTCCGCGCCCGTCGCGAGGCGCAGCCGCTGAGCTTCGCCATGCTCGATATCGACCACTTCAAGAAGATCAACGACCGCCACGGCCACCCCATGGGCGACCGGGTGATCAAGAGCCTGGCACTGTTTCTCAAGCAGCGCCTGCGCAAGACCGACTTCATCGGGCGCTATGGTGGCGAGGAATTCGCCATCGTCATGCCCGACACGCCGCTGGAGGCCGCGCACAAGGTGCTCGACGAGATTCGCCAGCGCTTCGGCGAGATCCTCTATCCGGCCCAGCCCCACGACCTACGCTGCACCTTCAGCGCCGGGGTGGTGCAACTGGACGACAGCCTCGATGCGCTGACCATGGCCAGCGCCGCCGACGAAGCGCTGTACCGGGCCAAGCACGCCGGGCGCAATTGCGTGGTGCGCGTAGAACCCTGAGGCGCGTGCAGGTCCAATCGCCGGCAAGCCGGCTCCTACTCCGATCGCTATGGGCGCGTGCCAGCGATTGGACCAATACAGGCAAAACGCCACTTTTTCCCCCTCGGTCATCACCCGGTCACAAAACCGCAATAACTTCAGGCACCTACCTTTCCACCTCCCCGCTGGAAGTTCACGGCTATGCGCCTGAAGTGGCTGACCAATTTCAATACCCTGCTGCTGGTAACCGTCTGCATCGCCCTGGGCGCGACCCTCTGGTGGTCGCAGCGCGCGCTGGAGCGCCCCTATCAACTGATGGAGCGCTACCTGGGCCTTTCCCAGCAGTTCCAGAACGATGCGGCTCGTAACATCCAGGCCTACCTGGCCAGCGGCGACACCCTGCGCCATGCCGCAGCCAGCGAGGCTACCCAAGGGCTACAGGCGGCCCTTGCCGACTGGCCCGCGAACCTAGCCCAGATCCTGCGCCCCAGCCTGGACGACCTGCAGGCCTTCACCGCCACTGAACTGCTCGCCGCCGGCAAGCTGGCCGGCGACCCGCAGGCCTTGCTGTTGCAGGCCGAACGCGAACTGGGCGCCAATTTCGAGCAGCTGGCAGGTTATGCCCGCAACAGCGCCAACCCGGAAGCCGCCCGCTACCTGGCACCCTTGCTGGACGCCTCGTTACACCTGGGGCGCCTGTCGCTGGCCCGTGGCAAGCTGGTGGCCAGCGGCCGGGCCGAGCTTGCCGAGGAAGTCGAGCGCGAACTGCAGCTGATCCGTGCCCAGGCCCAGGTGGTCGATGGGCTGCCGTTGCTTGGCGTGACCCGTGCCGCCGAATCCAACGCCGACGATTTCGCCGCGCTGATGGGCCTGGATACCCAAACCAGCGCCCAGCAGGAAGACGTCGCGCTGGGCCTCAAGCGCGAATTGCAAAGCCTGCTGGCGCGCTACCCGGCCGAGCTGCAACGCACCCGCGAGCAGATCGAACGCCGCGCGGCCCTGGCCGCCAGTACCGGCGAGCGCCTGGCCGCCGTGCAGCAGGCCATCGCCGGGCTGGAGCCGCAAGTCCGCGGCCTGCACGCGAAGATCGCTAGCGAAGTGCGCCTGATCCAGGGCCTGATGATCGGCCTGATCCTGCTCATCGCCCTGCTCATAGACACCCTCCAGCGTCGCCTGGCAGGCACCTTGACTGGTCTAGCACCGGCCCTGTCACGCTGGGCCGAGGGCGATTTCGCCCAGCCTGTCGACCTCGGCCGCACCAACCGCGAGCTGCACGATATCCAGGCCTCGCTCAACCGCCTGCGCCAGTACCTGGTCGAGCTGGTCGGCACGCTGCGCCACAACGCCGAGCAGGTGGCCGGCAGCAGCCATGCCTTGGCCAGCATGAGCAGCGCCCTGCACGAAGGTGCTGAGCGCCAGGCCGGCGACACGGGGCAGATCCGTGACGCCCTTGGCGAGCTCGAGGCGACCATCCAGCAGGTGGCTGGTGACGCCAGCGCCGCCGCCGATGCCAGCCGTGACGCCGGCCGCGCGGTGGAACAGGGCCAGGCGGTGATCGGCCAGAGCCTGTCCGGCCTGCGGGCGCTGGTGGACGAGGTGCAAGGCAACGCCCAGGCCATCGAGCAGTTGGCCGAGGAGTCGGCCACCATCGGTGGCGTGCTGACGGTGATCCGCGCCATCGCCGAGCAGACCAACCTGCTGGCTCTCAACGCCGCCATCGAGGCGGCCCGGGCCGGCGAAATGGGCCGGGGGTTCGCCGTGGTCGCCGACGAAGTGCGCTCCCTGGCCCAGCGCACCACCGGCGCCACCGGCGAGATCCAGACGCTGATCGACCGTCTGCAACAGGCCGCCCGCGAGTCGGTGAACGGCATGCGCGCCCAGCTCGAGCACGCCGAGGCCACCGCCAGCCAGGCCCAGGCGGCCGATGGCGCGCTGGACGAGATCGTCGGAGCGATTCGCACCATTGCCGATACGGCCGTGCGCATTGCCGAGGTGACCGCACAGCAGACGGGCGCGGTGAGCGAGATCCGCGATCACAGCGAGCGGATTCATGCATTGGGCGAAGACAACCTGCAGCGCATCGGCGAAGGGCGGGAGCAAGGGGAGCAGTTGCTGAGCCTGGGAGGTGAACTGAACCGGGCGGTGCGAGCTTTCAGGTGTGAGTAGGCTAGTGCTTGCCGCTGCATCGTCATCGACTGGGAGATCGCGCGCGGGCGGCGCGCGATCTCACGTGCGATGACGATGCCATGACGAGCGCCGCCCCAACCGGCGGCAACTCCGCTATCATGCCCCCACGTTTCACCTAGCGAGACCACCATGCGCCGCCTGTTTTTCCTGTTGCTCCTGCTACTGGCCAGCCCCACGTTCGCCGCAGGCCTGCTCGACAACCGTCCCAGCGCCACCCTCGGCGCCGCTTCGCTGGGCAACAGCGCCGACTTTCTTCCCGTCCATGAAGCCTTCAAGCTCAGCCTGGTCCAGGCCGACGCCCAGTCGATCAAACTGCGCTTCGTCGCCACCGAGGGCTATTACCTCTACCGCCATCGCTTCCAGTTCCGCACAGAACCGGCCGACATCGCCCTCGGCACGCCGAACATCCCTAAAGGCGAAGCCAAGCACGACGAGTTCTTCGGCGACGTGGAGGTGTACCACGGCGTGCTCGACATCGAATTGCCTCGCCCGGCCAACGACCCGCGCCCCTTCACCCTGCTGGTGGGCTACCAGGGCTGCGCCGACAAGGGCTTGTGCTACCCACCGGAAACCGAACGCCTGAGCATCGACGGCGCAGGCGGCCCAGCCGGTGCAACGCCGGCCAGCAGCGAACAGGGCTGGAACTGGCAATCGCTGCTGCTGTTCTTCCTCGCCGGCGTGGGGCTGACTTTCACCCCATGCGTGTTGCCCATGCTGCCGATTCTCTCCGGCGTGGTACTGCGCGGCCAAGTGGGCGGCTGGCGCGGCCTGAGCCTGTCGTTGGCCTACGTGCTGCCGATGGCCGTTTCCTTCGCGGTACTCGGCGCCCTGATGGGTGTGTTCGGTGCCAGCCTGAACCTGCAGGCGCGCCTACAGTCGGCCTGGGTGCTGGTGCCCTTCGCCCTGTTCTTCGTGCTCTTCGCCCTGGCCATGTTCGGCCTGTTCGACATCAAGCTGCCCCAGGCCCTGAGCAACCGCCTGAACAGCGTCGCCAACCGCACCAAGGGCGGTTCGCTGGTAGGCGCCGCGGTGCTGGGCGTGCTGTCCAGTCTGTTGGTCTCGCCCTGTGTATCGGCACCGTTGGCCGGGGCGCTTTTATATATCAGTGCCAGCGGCGATGCCCTGGGCGGTGCGCTGAAGCTGTTCGCCCTGGGTCTGGGCATGGGGGCACCGTTGCTGGTGGTGGCCACTGGCGGTGCAGCCTGGTTGCCGAAAAGCGGCCCATGGATGAATACGGTCAAGAACGCCATCGGCGTGTTGCTGCTGGGCCTGGCCATCGGCCTGCTCAGCCGCGTGTTGCCGGGGCCTGTAACCTTGTTGCTGGTGGGCCTGCTGGCCGCGGGCGTAGCGCTGTTCCTCGGTGCCCTGGAGTTCGTGGTCAAGACACCACGCCAGCGCCTGGCGCAGCTTCTTGGCCTGGCCCTGCTGTTCTATGCCTTGGCCTGCTGGTACGGCGCTCTCAATGGCCAGGGCGACCCCTTGCGTCCCCTGCCATCACCTGCCATCGCAAGTACCGCCGGCACGCAAGCCAACCAGGCCGATGCCTGGCAGACCATCACCACCCCGGCTGCGCTGGACGCCGCTCTGGCCCAGGCCAAGGCGGCCAGCCAGCCGGTGCTGCTGGACTGGTACGCCGACTGGTGCATCAGCTGCAAGGTGATCGAGCGCGAAGTGCTCGATGCGCCCCAGGTTCAGGCACAGCTCGCCGGCTTCAAGCTGCTGCGTTTCGACATCACCGACAGCAATGCCGAGCAACGCACCCTGCTCGATCGTTACCAGCTGTTCGGCCCACCTGCGCTGCTGTTCTTTGCCGCGAACGGCAGCGAAATAACCGCCGATCGGGTCATTGGCGAAGTGAATGCCGTCGAATTTGCCGATCACCTGGCGCGCGTGCGCCGCGATCTGGGTCTATAACTTCCCGCGAGCCGGCAATTTTCCCGCGATTAATGACCAAACTTAATCATCTGGTCACATATTTTGCGCGAATCTCGGACAACGTGCTGGCTATTGCCGGGAACTGGACACCCGACGCCCTCTTGCGGCATAGTCGCCGCGCTCATGTCGTATTGCCCTACAAGACCAAGGAATTCGCAGATGGCTACCTTACTGGTGCTACACGGCCCTAACCTCAACCTGCTCGGCACCCGCGAGCCAGGCCACTACGGCGCCGTGACCCTTGCCCAGATCAACCAGGACCTGGAGCAGCGCGCCCGCGCCGCTGGCCACCACCTGCAATACCTGCAGAGCAATGCCGAGTACGAGCTGATCGATCGTATCCACGCCGCGCGCAACGAAGGCGTGGACTTCATCCTGATCAACCCGGCTGCTTTCACCCACACCAGCGTCGCATTACGTGACGCATTGCTGGCTGTGAGCATCCCATTCATCGAAGTGCACCTTTCCAACGTGCACAAGCGTGAACCGTTCCGTCATCACTCCTACTTTTCCGATGTCGCCGTAGGGGTGATCTGCGGCCTGGGCGCCACCGGCTACCGGTTGGCCCTGGAGTCTGCACTGGAATACCTGGCTGCCAACGCACAGCCCTGATGACACAAGGCCTTGGCTCCTTCGGGCCAGGGCCTGGATAAACGTTCTAGCCACGTTTTTTAAATTACGTCCCCGACCGAACCTTGGGAGTTGATGATTAATGGATATCCGTAAAGTCAAGAAGCTGATCGAACTGCTGGAAGAGTCTGGCATCGACGAACTGGAGATCAAGGAAGGCGAAGAGTCCGTTCGCATCAGCCGTCACAGCAAGACCCCGGCCGGCGCCCAGTACTTCGCAGCTCCGGCTCCGGTAGCCGCCCCGGCTGCCGCTGCCGCCCCAGTCGCGGCCGCTGCCCCGGCCCCGGCCGCCGAAGCCGCCGCTCCTGCCCTCAAAGGCACCGTGATCCGCTCGCCGATGGTCGGCACCTTCTACCGCAAGCCTTCGCCGACCTCGCCGAACTTCGCTGAAGTTGGCCAGACCGTGAAGAAGGGCGACACCCTGTGCATCGTCGAAGCCATGAAGATGATGAACCACATCGAAGCCGATGTCGGTGGTGTCATCGACGCCATCCTGGTGGAAGACGGTCAGCCGGTTGAGTTCGACCAGCCGCTGTTCACCATCGTTTGAATCGCGGAGAGCCAACGATGTCTGGGAAGCTCGAAAAAGTCCTGATCGCCAACCGCGGGGAAATTGCCCTGCGGATCCTGCGTGCCTGCAAAGAGCTGGGTATCAAGACCGTCGCTGTTCACTCCACGGCCGACCGCGAACTGATGCACCTGGGCCTGGCAGACGAGTCGGTCTGCATCGGCCCTGCATCGTCCAAGGAATCCTACCTGCACATCCCGGCGATCATCGCTGCCGCCGAAGTGACAGGCGCCACCGCGATCCACCCCGGTTACGGCTTCCTGGCGGAAAACGCCGACTTCGCCGAACAGGTGGAGAAATCCGGTTTCGCCTTCATCGGCCCTAAAGCCGACACCATCCGCCTGATGGGCGACAAGGTCTCGGCCAAGGACGCGATGATCCGTTCGGGCGTACCGACCGTGCCTGGCTCCGATGGCCCGCTGCCCGAAGACGAGGAAGTCGCCCTGGCGATCGCCCGTGACGTCGGCTACCCGGTGATCATCAAGGCCGCCGGTGGCGGCGGTGGCCGCGGCATGCGCGTGGTGCACAAGGAAGAGGACCTGATCGCCTCGGCCAAGCTGACCCGTACCGAAGCCGGTGCAGCCTTCGGCAACCCGATGGTCTACCTGGAGAAGTTCCTGACCAACCCACGCCACGTGGAAGTCCAGGTACTGTCCGACGGCCAGGGCAACGCCATCCATCTGGGCGATCGCGACTGCTCGCTGCAGCGCCGTCACCAGAAGGTCCTGGAAGAAGCGCCGGCCCCGGGCATCGATGAGAAGGCCCGCCAAGAAGTCTTCAAGCGTTGCGTCGACGCGTGCATCGAGATCGGCTACCGCGGTGCCGGTACCTTCGAGTTCCTGTACGAAGACGGCCGCTTCTACTTCATCGAGATGAACACTCGCGTCCAGGTCGAGCACCCGGTCTCGGAAATGGTCACCGGCATCGACATCGTCAAGGAGATGCTGAGCATCGCCGCTGGCAACAAGCTGTCGATCCGCCAGGAAGACGTGGTGATCCGCGGTCACTCCCTGGAGTGCCGTATCAACGCCGAAGACCCACGCAAGTTCATCCCGAGCCCAGGTACCGTCAAGCACTTCCATGCCCCAGGCGGCAACGGCGTGCGTGTCGACTCGCACCTATACAGCGGCTACTCGGTTCCGCCGAACTACGACTCGCTGATCGGCAAGCTGATCACCTACGGCAAGGACCGCGACGAAGCCATGGCGCGCATGCGCAATGCCCTGGACGAGATCGTCGTCGACGGCATCAAGACCAACATCCCACTGCACCGCGACCTGGTGCGTGATGAAGGTTTCTGCAAAGGCGGCGTCAACATCCACTACCTCGAGCACAAACTGGCCAACCAGGAGTGATCGCGTTAGCGTGATGCAACAGAACCCCGGACTTGTTCCGGGGTTTTTTATTGACTGAAGATCCGCCCCTGTGGGAGCGGGCTTGTCCCGCGATTGGGCTACGAAGCAGCCTCGATGCGTTGTTGCATCGCCAGCCCCTGAGCCGACCTCTACAAACCCCACGCACTCAAGTAAACTGCCAGGCTCCGCGCAGCCCTGGGCTGCCCCTGTCGATTTACCAAAGGTGCCCGCCATGCCCTGGCTGCAAGTTCGCCTGGCCATCAGCCCAGACCAAGCCGAAACCTACGAAGACGCCCTGCTCGAAGTCGGCGCCGTCTCGGTGACCTTCATGGACGCCGAAGACCAGCCCATCTTCGAACCGGACCTCAACACCACGCCGCTCTGGTCGCACACCCATCTGCTGGCCCTGTTCGAGGCCGATGCCGAGCCCGAGGCGGTATTCGCCCACCTGCGCCTGCTGACCGGCGCCGAGCTGCCCGAGCACCATGCCGAAGTGATCGAGGACCAGGACTGGGAACGCAGCTGGATGGATAACTTCCAGCCCATGCGTTTCGGCCAGCGCCTGTGGATCGTGCCCAGCTGGCACGAGGCGCCGGAAAAGGACGCGGTGAACCTGCTGCTCGACCCGGGCCTGGCCTTCGGTACCGGCACCCACCCGACCACCGCCTTGTGCCTGGAATGGCTCGATGGCCAGCAGCTCGAAGGCACCCAGGTGCTGGACTTCGGCTGTGGCTCAGGCATCCTGGCCATTGCCGCGCTGTTGCTCGGCGCCCGCGAAGCGGTCGGCACCGATATCGACGTGCAAGCCCTGGAAGCCTCCCGCGACAATGCCGGGCGCAACGGTATCGCCGAACAACGCCTGGCCCTGTACCTGCCCGAGCAGATGCCGGCCATGCAGGCCGATGTGCTGGTCGCCAATATCCTGGCCGGCCCGCTGGTCTCGTTGGCGCCGCAATTGTCCGGCCTGGTCCGCCCCGGCGGCATGCTGGCGCTCTCGGGCATTCTCGCCGAGCAGGGTGAAGAAGTGGCTGCGGCCTACGCGGGCGACTTCGAGCTCGACCCGATCGTCGTGCGCGATGGCTGGGTACGCATCAGTGGTCGCCGCCGCTAGGCCAACCTAGACTCAATCTTCTGTACAACCCGGATCGCCGCATGACCGACAGTTTCGTCACCCAGTGCCCCCATTGCCAGACCAGCTTTCGCGTCACGCACAATCAGTTGAGCGTGGCCCGGGGCGTGGTGCGCTGCGGCCACTGCCTGCAGGTGTTCAACGCCGCCAAGCAGTTGCTGGAGCAGAACCGCACGCCCCCAGCCCCAGCGGCACCGATACAGGCACCGGCACCCGAGGCGGCGCAACCGACGATCAGCGAGCAGCCGAACACTGAACCCGAGGACTGGGCCATTACCGCACAGGCCCTGGATGACCTGGACCTGGACCAGGAACTGGCCCGCCTCGAGCGTCGCGATGCGCCCGTGGAACGCCAGGCCCCGCCCCGTGAAGATGCCCTGCAGGCCCGGCGCGACGAGCATGGCCCTGATGACCACGCCGACGAACCCTTCGGTACGGCGACCGGCGAACAGCCGGAGCTTCACGCGAACGACGAGCCGGCGCCTGTCCTGGTCGAAGAGCCAACCCTCCACCTGCAAGCAGAACCGGAACCGGGCGATCGCACCGAGCCGACCTTGGGCAATGGCCTGGTGCTGGACGACGAGGAACCAGGCGCATTCGACCAGGTCGAGCGGCAGGGCAATGACGAGCGGGCCGCGCATTTCACCCGCCTGGACGACGACATCCCTGAAAAAGGACTGTCGGCACGGGACGATGACGAGCACGGCCACGTCCGCCTGTCGGCCCGTGATGACGACGAGTTGGAGAACCTCGCCGACGAGCGGCCCGAACCGGCCTTGGCAGCCAAGGCCGAACGCCAGGCGCGCAAGGAACCGCTGGTGCATGTGGTGGACGACCCGCTGCAGCTCGACTGGCAAAAGGCCAAGCCCAACTGGGCCAAGCGCCTGCTGTGGAGTGTGCTGACCCTACTGGCCGCAGGTTTGCTGGCCTTCCAGTACATCAGCTACCACTTCGACGAAATGGCCCGCCAAGACCAGTACCGCCCGTGGTTCCAACAGCTGTGCCCGATGCTTGGCTGCCAGGTGCCGACCCGGGTCGACGTCAGCCGGATCAAGAGCAGCAACCTGGTGGTGCGCAGCCACCCCGATTTCAAGGGCGCGCTGATCGTCGATGCGATCATCTACAACCGGGCCCCCTTCTCCCAGCCGTTCCCACTGCTGGAGCTGCGATTTGCCGACCTCAACGGCCAGCTGATCGCCAGCCGTCGCTTCAAGCCCAGCGAATACCTTTCGGGCGAGCTGGCCGGGCGCGGGGACATGCCGAGCCAGACGCCGATCCACATCGCCCTGGATATCCTCGACCCCGGCCCGAAGGCGGTGAACTACAGCCTGAGCTTCCGCTCGCCGGAGTGATCCACAGGGGCGCCTTGCACCCGAACACCTGTAGTAGCGGGCTTGTCCCGCGATCAAGGGCGACCTTGCCAGGCGGCGGTAATATCGGGCCCGGCCCAATCGCGGGACAAGCCCGCTCCTACAAGGCTCCTTCAAGGGCCAGCAGATTTTCGCCGCGCATGCGGGAGCAGCCTCGTGTCGCGATGGCCCGCGAAACAGGCCCGAGAAAACCCACCAACGGCCCACAATTTGCAGCTTGGATCGCAAAGTCATAAGCCCCTAGCTGTTCAGATTTTATCCAGATTCATCTTTATCCGGTCATCGAGAGCGGGTATCATGCCAACCCTTTTTCGGACTCCAATGATTCGGCCCCACAACAGGGAACACCTATGTCGGCGGTACGCATCGGCCCTTACACACTGCGAAACAACCTGATCCTCGCGCCCATGGCCGGGGTCACGGACCAACCTTTCCGTACGCTTTGCCAGCGCCTGGGCGCCGGCATGGTCGTCTCGGAAATGGTGACCAGCGACATGAGCCTGTGGAACAGCCGCAAGTCGCGCCTGCGCCGCATCCATGAAGGCGATCCCGAGCCACGCTCGGTACAGATCGCCGGTGGCGATGCGCAGATGCTGGCCGCGGCGGCCCGGGCCAATGTCGAGGCTGGCGCCCAGATCATCGATATCAACATGGGCTGCCCGGCGAAAAAAGTCTGCAACAAGGCCGCCGGCTCTGCTTTATTGAAAGACGAAGCCTTGGTCAGCGAAATCCTCCACGCCGTGGTCGGCGCAGTGGAGGTACCGGTGACCCTGAAGATCCGCACCGGCTGGGACCGGGCGAACAAAAACGGCCTGACCGTGGCGAAGATCGCCGAGCAGGCCGGTATCCAGGCGCTGGCGGTACATGGCCGCACACGCGCCGACCTGTACACCGGCGAAGCCGAGTACGACACCATCGCGGCGATCAAGCAGGCGGTGTCGATCCCGGTTTTCGCCAACGGCGACATCACTTCGCCAGAAAAGGCCCGGGCGGTGCTGCATGCCACCGGTGTCGACGGCCTGCTGATCGGCCGTGCCGCCCAAGGGCGGCCGTGGATCTTCCGCGAGATCGAGCATTACCTGCGTACGGGCGAGCACCTGCCTGCCCCGACGCTGGAGGAAGTGGAACACATTCTGCTGGAGCACCTGGCGGCGTTGCATGCCTTCTATGGCGATGTGATGGGCGTACGTATCGCCCGCAAGCACGTTGGCTGGTACCTGGCAACACGACCGGGCGGCAAGGAGTTCCGCGCCCGGTTCAATGCGCTGGAAGATACACAAGCGCAGTGCGCCAACGTTCGCGCGTTTTTCCGCGAGCGTCGAGAGAGCCTTGAGACAGAGGACGGACAAGGGGTGGCCGCATGACGATGATGACCGAGACATTAGTGAGTGGAACAACGCCCGTGAGCGACAACGCCAACCTGAAACAGCACCTCAATACGCCAAGCGAAGAGGGTCAGACCCTGCGCGACAGCGTGGAGAAGGCGCTGCACAACTACTTCGCGCACCTGGAAGGGGCGACCGTCACGGACGTCTACAACCTGGTGCTGTCGGAAGTCGAGGCACCGCTGCTCGAAAGCGTGATGAACTACGTCAAGGGCAACCAGACCAAGGCCAGCGAGATGCTCGGGCTCAACCGTGGCACCCTGCGCAAGAAGCTCAAGCAGTACGACCTGTTGTAACCCGAACCCCAACCAGAAAAGGCGGCTCTCCCAAGAGGCGCCTTTTTTGCTGAATCCACCGCGTTATGGAATCCGAAATGACCGACCAGACTACCCGCCTGCCGATCCGCCGCGCCCTGATCAGCGTCTCCGACAAGACCGGGATCCTCGAGTTCGCCCGTGAGCTGCAACAGCTCGGCGTCGAGATCCTGTCCACCGGCGGCACCTACAAGCTGCTCAAGGACAATGGCGTGAACGCGGTGGAAGTGGCCGACTACACCGGCTTCGCTGAAATGATGGATGGCCGGGTAAAGACCCTGCATCCGAAGATCCACGGTGGCATTCTGGGCCGTCGCGGCATCGACGATGCCATCATGAACGAGCACGGTATCAAGCCGATCGACCTGGTCGCGGTCAACCTGTACCCGTTCGAGGCGACCATCGCCAAGCCAGGCTGCGACCTGCCGACCGCCATCGAGAACATCGATATCGGCGGCCCGACCATGGTCCGTTCCGCAGCGAAGAACCACAAGGACGTCGCCATCGTGGTCAACGCCAGCGACTACGCCAGCGTCCTGGAAAACCTCAAGGCCGGCGGCCTGACCTACGCCCAGCGCTTTGACCTGATGCTCAAGGCCTTCGAGCATACCGCCGCCTACGACGGCATGATCGCCAACTACATGGGCACCATCGACCAAGCCAAGGACACCCTGTCCACCGAAGGCCGCAGCGAGTTCCCGCGCACCTTCAACAGCCAGTTCGTCAAGGCCCAGGAAATGCGCTACGGCGAGAACCCACACCAGAGCGCAGCGTTCTACGTCGAGGCCAAGAAGGGCGAGGCCAGCGTTTCCACCGCGCTTCAGTTGCAGGGCAAGGAACTGTCGTTCAACAATGTGGCCGACACCGACGCCGCGCTCGAGTGCGTCAAGAGCTTCGTCAAGCCGGCCTGCGTCATCGTCAAGCACGCCAACCCGTGCGGCGTGGCCGTGGTCCCGGAAGACGAAGGCGGTATCCGCAAGGCCTACGACCTGGCCTATGCCACCGACACCGAGTCGGCCTTCGGCGGCATCATCGCCTTCAACCGTGAGCTGGACGGCGAAACCGCCAAGGCCATCGTCGATCGCCAGTTCGTCGAAGTGATCATCGCGCCGAAGATTTCCCAGGCCGCCCGTGAGGTGGTCGCTGCCAAGCAGAACGTACGCCTGCTCGAATGCGGCCAATGGCCTGCCGAGCGTGTTGCCGGCTGGGACTTCAAACGCGTCAACGGTGGCCTGCTGGTGCAGAGCCGCGACATCGGCATGATCACTGCCGAGGACCTGAAAGTCGTGACCAAGCGCGCCCCGACCGAGCAGGAGATCCACGACCTGGTCTTCGCCTGGAAAGTGGCCAAGTTCGTCAAGTCCAATGCCATCGTCTATGCCAAGCAGCGCCAGACCATCGGCGTGGGCGCCGGCCAGATGAGCCGCGTCAACTCCGCCCGCATCGCCGCCATCAAGGCCGAGCATGCTGGCTTGCAGGTGCAGGGCGCGGTCATGGCCTCGGACGCGTTCTTCCCGTTCCGTGACGGCATCGACAATGCAGCTAAAGTGGGTATCACCGCAGTGATCCAGCCAGGCGGTTCGATGCGCGATGCCGAAGTCATCGCCGCTGCCGACGAAGCCGGCATTGCCATGGTGTTCACCGGTATGCGCCACTTCCGCCACTGATACACGGCCAGCCTGACCCCGCGATCCCTGTGGGAGCGGGCTTGCCCCGCGATAGCGCCAGCAGGAACACCTTTGTTGCCTGACCCGTCGCAATCGCGGGACAAGCCCGCTCCCACAGTACGCAACGATCGCCGGTCCATAGAATTCGAGGTTTTGACATGAAAGTTTTGATCATCGGCAGCGGCGGCCGTGAGCACGCCCTGGCCTGGAAAGTCGCCCAGGACCCACGGGTCGAGAAAGTCTACGTTGCCCCGGGCAACGCCGGCACCGCCACCGAAGCCAAGTGCGAGAACGTCGCCATCGACGTCACCGCCCTGGAACAACTGGCCGATTTCGCCGAACAGCACGTGCAGATGACCATCGTCGGCCCGGAAGCCCCGCTGGTCGCCGGCGTCGTCGACCTGTTCCGCAGCCGCGGCCTGGACTGCTTCGGCCCAACCAAGGGTGCGGCCCAGCTGGAAGGCTCCAAGGCCTTCACCAAGGACTTCCTGGCACGCCACAAGATCCCGACCGCC
Source organism: Pseudomonas guariconensis (assembly GCF_015680235.1). Lineage (GTDB taxonomy): Bacteria > Pseudomonadota > Gammaproteobacteria > Pseudomonadales > Pseudomonadaceae > Aquipseudomonas > Aquipseudomonas guariconensis_A. The sequence goes on along the minus strand of NZ_JADLJL010000041.1, from coordinate 19,677 downwards.
GACTACCAGAACTTCACCGAGATCGAGCCGGCCCTGGCCTACCTCAAGGAAAAAGGCGCGCCGATCGTCATCAAGGCCGACGGCCTGGCCGCGGGCAAGGGCGTGATCGTCGCCATGACCCTCGAGGAAGCCGAAGCCGCCGTGCGTGACATGCTCGCTGGCAACGCCTTCGGCGATGCCGGTTCGCGCGTGGTCATCGAGGAGTTCCTCGATGGCGAGGAAGCCAGCTTCATCGTCATGGTCGACGGCCACAATGTGCTGCCGATGGCGACCAGCCAGGACCACAAGCGCGTCGGCGACAAGGACACCGGGCCGAACACCGGTGGCATGGGCGCCTACTCCCCGGCGCCGGTCGTGACCCCGGACGTGCACCAGCGCGTGATGGATCAGGTCATCTGGCCGACCGTGCGTGGCATGGCCGAGGAAGGCAACGTCTACACCGGCTTCCTGTACGCGGGCCTGATGATCGACAAGGCGGGCAACCCCAAGGTCATCGAGTTCAACTGCCGCTTCGGCGACCCGGAAACCCAGCCAGTCATGCTGCGCTTGGAATCGAGCCTGGTGCTGCTGGTCGAAGCGGCCTTCGCCAAGGCCCTGGACAAGGTCGAGGCGCAGTGGAACCCGCAACCGAGCCTGGGCGTGGTCCTGGCTGCCGGTGGCTACCCAGGCGACTACGCCAAGGGTGATGCCATCAACGGCCTGGACGCCGCCGCCAAGCTCGACGGCAAGGTCTTCCATGCCGGCACCGCTCTGAAGGACGGCCAGGTCGTCACCGCAGGCGGCCGCGTGCTCTGCGCTACCGCCATGGGCGCCACGGTCGAGGCCGCCCAGCAGCAGGCCTATCGCCTGGCCGAGCAGATCGACTGGAACGGCAGCTTCTATCGCACTGATATCGGCTACCGGGCCATCGCCCGCGAGCGTGGCGAGCATCAGTAACCTGCACCGAATCGCCGTGTCGCCCTGGCGCATGGCCTTCGGCCAACCGACAAGGCCCCGTTGGGGGGCCTTGCCTTCGTCTTGGCGCCCCGCGCATAGTTGTAATCCGGCATTTCAGCTAGGAAGGACCTCGTCGTGCGTCGGCTTCGGATTGCCATTGCCCTGATCGTCAGCCTGCTGACGCTGCTTTGCCTGCCTCCGGCCACAGCCGAGCAAGGTGCAGGCTGGTCGGTCCTGCTCGATGAACAGGCCAACCTGCAATTGAGCGACGTGCGCTCGGACCGCTACCGCAACCAGTTCAGCCCCATCCGCCTGCTCGAGCTGGACGCAGCGCCGGCCGACCAGGCCCTCTGGCTGCACTACCGGCTCGAACCCGGCGAGCAAGAACAACTGCTGCGTATCTTCGCCCCGGACCTTTCGCGCCTGGACTTCTATGCCCTGGATGGCGAGAAGCTCGTGCGCCAGCTGCACCATGGTCGCCAGGCCGGCAATACCAGCCCGACCCTGCGCAGCAGCGACCACCTGTTGCCGCTGCCCAACAGCCCCAACGCCCTCGAAATCTATGTACGGCTGGTCTCCGAACACCAGCTGCGCCCGGCTATCAGCCTGGAACCTGCATCGTCGGTCGCCGCCGACCAGACCCGCCCCCTGCTGTTCGGCCTGCTGTTCGGTGGCCTGGCGATGCTGATCCTGCATAACCTGATCCGCTTTCTCTACACCCGCTCCAGCACCACGCTGATCCTGGCCCTCTATCATGGCTTGATGCTGCTCAGCGCCCTGATCCTGCTCAACCTCAGCGGCCCATGGTGGCACCTGTGGCACAGCGCGCAGACGCCGGCGGCCTACCTGACCCTGGTCCTGGCGGGCCTGGCCGGGCTGTACTTCACCCAACACTTCTTCAGCCCGTGCAGCTCCCCCCGATGCAACCGCCTGTTGCATGGGGAAATGCTGATCGTCGCGGTCAGTGGCCTGGTGCTGCTGTTCGTCGATACCCTGCCGTTGAACCTGATGACCTACGCGCTGATGGCCCTGGGCAGCGTCACCATGCTGCTGGTCAGTGCCTACCATTGGTACAAGGGCTACGGGCCAGCGCGCTTGTTCGCCGTGGCCATGCTGGTGTTCAACCTGGGCGGGCTGGTGCTGCTGCCTGCCCTGCTGGGCCTTACCCGCACCACGACGCCCTGGCTGCTGTGCATTCTCATGGGGCTGACCGTGGTCAGCGGGCTGCTGCTGAACCTGGCGGTCAGCGAGCGCCTGCGCAGGATCAGCGAGGAACGCTTCCGCGCCAGCCGCGCCCTGGCCGCCAGCGATGCCGAGATCAACGCCAAGGCCGAGTTCCTGGCCAAGATCAGCCACGAAATCCGCACCCCCATGAACGGTGTGCTGGGCATGACCGAGCTGCTGCTGGGCACGCCGTTGTCGGTCAAGCAACGTGATTATGTGCAGACCATCCACAGCGCCGGCAACGAACTGCTGACCCTGATCAACGAGATCCTCGACATTTCCAAGCTCGAGTCCCGGCAGATCGAGCTGGACGATGTGCAGTTCGACCTCAACGCGCTGATCGAGGATTGCCTGAACATCTTCCGGGCCAAGGCCGAGCAGCAGAACATCGAACTGATCAGCTTCACCCAGCCGCAGGTGCCACGCGTGATCAGCGGCGACCCGACGCGCCTGCGCCAAGCCCTGTCGAGTCTGCTGGACAATGCCCTGAAGAACACCGAGCAGGGCGAGATCCTACTGGTGGTGGCCCTCGACCAGCGTGGCAACGTCCCGCGCCTGCGCATTGCCGTACAAGACAGCGGCGAATCGATGCCGCCCGCTGAGCGAGAAGCCTTGTTGCAGGCCGAGCTGCACAGCCACCAGTTCCTCTCCAGCAACAAGCTCGGTGGGCACCTCGGGCTGGTCATCGCCAAGCAATTGATCGGGCTGATGCAAGGCGAGTTCGGGATCAAGAACAGCAGCAACACCGGCAACACGCTGTGGCTCACCCTGCCCCTGGACCCCTCGCGCCTGGAGCAACCGCCCACCGACCTGGACGGCCCGTTGCGCGACGCCCGCGTGCTGGTGGTGGACGACAACGACACCTGCCGCAAGGTGCTGGTGCAGCAGTGCAGCGCCTGGGGCATGAATGTCAGTGCCGTGCCGTCGGGCAAGGAGGCCCTGGCCCTGCTGCGCACCAAGGCGCACCTGCGCGATTATTTCGACGCCGTGCTGCTGGACCAGAACATGCCCGGCATGACGGGCATGCAACTGGCCGCGAAGATCAAGGAAGACCCCAGCCTGAACCACGACATCCTCGTGGTGATGCTCACCGGCATCAGCAACGCGCCGAGCAAGATCATCGCCCGCAATGCCGGGGTCAAGCGCATCCTGGCCAAGCCGGTTGCCGGCTACACCCTCAAGACTACCCTGGCCGAGGAACTCGCCCAGCGCGGCCGCGAACAGGCGCCTGCGCCTGGCCTTGCCGGTCCGCCGACGCCGCTGGACCTGCCCAACGACTTTCGTGTGCTGGTGGCCGAGGACAACAGCATCTCGACCAAGGTCATCCGCGGCATGCTCGGCAAGCTCAACCTGGAACCGGACACCGCCAGCAATGGCGAGGAGGCGCTGCGCGCCATGAAGGCGCAGCGCTACGACCTGGTGCTGATGGACTGCGAGATGCCCGTGCTCGATGGCTTCTCCGCTACCGAGCAATTGCGTGCCTGGGAAACGGCCAACCAGCGCCAACGCACCCCGGTGGTGGCGCTGACCGCGCACATCTTGAGCGAACACAAGGAGCGCGCGCGCCAGGCGGGCATGGACGGGCACATGGCCAAACCGGTGGAGCTGTCGCAATTGCGCGAAACGGTCCAATACTGGGCCCGCCAGCGAGCGGCGGCCTCGGACCCTCTGCAGACTCCATGAGGGGGCGCTTTGCGCCCCAATCGCGGGTCAAGCCCGCTCCCACAGAACAACGCATAACTATTTGAGTTTGCGGGCCTTGTGGGAGCGGGCTTGTCCCGCGATGGGGCACCGCCGACATGACTGCTGATACACTTGCCCACACCTCTTCCCTGCCATGGGTCCGCGCCATGTTCCATGAGTTGTTCAGCGTCTACCTGAAAATGCTCGTGCTCTACAGCCCGTTCTTCGTGCTGTCCTGCTTCATCAGCCTGACACGCGGCTACTCCAGCAAGGAACGCAAGCAACTGGCCTGGCGCGTGGCCATCGCCGTACTGGTGGCCAGTGTCCTGCTCTACCTGTTCGGGCGGGTGATCTTCGGTGTGTTCGGCATCACCGCCGACGCCTTCCGTATCGGCGCAGGCAGCGTGCTGTTCATCTCTGCCCTGGGCATGGCCCAGGGCAAGTCGGCAGTACAGACCGACAACGTGCAACAGGACGTGACCATCGTACCGCTGACCATTCCCCTCACGGTCGGCCCCGGCACCATCGGTGCGCTGCTGGTGATGGGCGTAAGCCAGCCCCACTGGGACGACAAGCTGCTGGCCATCGTCAGCATCGCCCTGGCCAGCTTCACCGTGGGCCTGGTGCTCTACCTCTCCTACCACATCGAACGCATCCTCGGCGACCAGGGCCTGCAGATCGTCAGCCGCCTGATGGGCTTGTTCGTCTGCGCCCTGGCGGCGCAGATCATCTTCACCGGGATCAAAGGCTACCTGGTCACCTGAGCTTGAGGTCGAGGATCGATCGGCGACTTTGCGCCGTCACCCGGGATTGCACCTTCGCCTTGAACTCATCACGAAAAATCCGCAGGTTGAAGCGGATCAACTCGGCACTTTGGACGCGCACCTGGGTCTTGTCGTTGAAGTTGTAGAACAGCAGACTCTCCAGCCTGGCATCGAGCGGCACATTCAGCTCCATGTGATAAAGCACCATGTCGAAGTAATCGCCCGAATGCCGTACGCAGGGCAACAGCTGGAAATGCAACGTGCGCCCGGCCCGCGCGTTTATCTCGAATACCCGCATCGCCTTCGAATCGTTTTCAAGCGCGGTCAAAGCCTGGCCGGTCAGTTCGGCATGCACACCTGAGCCGGCCTGCTCGATCTGCATCACAGCATGGTCCACCAGCCGCCCACGGTCCGGGCCCCGACGTTGCACATTGGGTGGCGGCGTGGCATCCCAACCCAGGTAGCTCAGCTTGCGTCGGTAATTGTCGAACCAGTTGCTGTTCAAGCCCGAGGTGAACTCGTCGCGGGTGGCGCGCTGCGCGAACAGGTTCACCAGCAGGATATCCTCCCGATCCGCAGGGCTTACGCTGGGCATGAACGCCGCCAGGCTGCCGGAGACGATACTGGCACGGGTACGGTTCGCTTCATTCATGGTGTCGTCCTCCCGACGCTGGCAAGGCGACCTGGCACACGTACTTGGCTCGCACATGCGCATATTTTTCCCGAAGCCCATCACGGATATCCGCCAACGCACGTTCGGAAACCAGGTACCGGGTGGCATGCAGGGTCAACTGCTCCAGCGCCAATACATCGAACCGCTGCCAGGGCCAACGTCGTTCGATGCCCTCACGGCTTTTGAAGCGCATCTCCCCGCTTACGATCGACGCGTCAGGCAACACCACTCGCAGCTCGGTCACCAAGGTGGCGCAAAGGTCCCGCTCGGGGGGGAGGACGCATTCGGTCCATAAGACCTGCAAGGCTGGGTGCGCCTCAGGCAGGTCGACAGCCTGCAGGCAACGGGCGGCGCCCGCTCGGTATGCAGGTGCAAGCCTGTTCAATACATCGCCGCACAAGGCCTTGAAAGGTTCGATCGACACGGCGGGCTTGTCGGGCGACGCCAGTTCGGTGAACGGGCAACCCAGGTCCAGCTGGGTGTTTCGGTATTCCGACCGCCACCGTGTGTAGTCATCGAACATGGCATATTCCGCGCTCGCCTGAAGGTAGGCGGCCAATTGCAGGTCGAGCAAGGTATCGACCTGTCGCGAGCTCAACGCACTGGACATCAGTACCAGGCTGTTGCCGTTGAGCCACAAGGTGTAATCATGGGGCATGATTCATCCCTCCAAAGGCGCATCGGGAACGATCTCCCGATGCGCATGGGCTCAACGCTTGAGTTTCAGGCTCAGCAAGGTGGAGCGAGCATTCTTGCTCACGCGGTCGATCAAGACATCGCGGTTCTGCTCGTAGAGGCCACGATGGAAGGTCAAGGCAGCGACACCGGTATAGGTGGTGCTGCCCCTGCTGTTCCAGTTGAACAACAGGTAGTTGCTGTTCACGTCCGGCTCGGCATCGGTATGGACAGCGGTCAGCAGCATGACCACCTCACCGTTGGCCGATTGGTTGCACTGTGCCAGGCTCAGGCCGCTGCGATCCTTCTCGAGGGCGTCGCGCTGGAGCAGCTCGATGGCTTCGGGGCTATTGGCAAGCGCGTCGATGGCCGCCGTGCCGACTTCCTTGGCCGCACCGACGATGCCACCGGACAGAAAGCCGATCGCTACCTGCAACCCTTTACCCAGTAAATTGCTGACCTGCAACTGCACATTGCTGCTGACGGTGCGGTTCATTTCATAGCGAACCGGCACCCAGCCCGTTTGCTGCATGACATCGATGTAGAAGCCGAACCACTGGTCCGCCTGGTTCGTCGGATGAAACTGCGCGGTGGCCGCCTGGGTGGCGAAGACATGACATTCCTTGGCAGCGTCACAGTTCGCCTTGCTCATGTGGTCAGGGAAGACGAACAGGTTCTTGTCTGCCAGCACTTCGACGCGCTGATCCTCGATTTTTTCGCTCATGGCCATGTTTCCTCGGGTAGTTGAAGCTGGAGCCGGGTGACTCCAGCCCTCAACCTACCGAGCGCGACAGGCCATGCCTGCCACGAAAGGCTTCCCAGCCCGGTACGCTTTCAACCGTCAGGGCCGGGTGCCATACCAACGTGGCGTGTATACCCATTCGCCACCGCCAGAGCGCTCGAACCGGCAGGTCGTCGAGGATCCCACCAACACCATGGTGCGCATGTCGACCATTTCCGGCACCAGCTCGGCCAAGGTGACGACCCTGAGTGTCTGCCCTGGCCTACCGATATCTCGGCCAAGGACTACAGGCGTTTGTCCATCACGATGCTGACGCACGATGTCCAACGCACGCCCTAACTGCCAGGGCCTGGCACGGGAGATCGGGTTGTAGAACGCCAGCACCAGGTCGGCTTGCGCGGCCAGATCCAGACGCCGCTCGATGATCGACCAGGGCTTGAGGTTGTCCGACAGGGACATCACGCAGAAGTCATGGCCCAATGGTGCCCCTGCTTGCGCGGCGGTGGCCAGGGAGGCCGAGACGCCTGGCAGGATCTCCAGGTCCACTTGGTGCCAAGCAGGATCACTGGACTCGTGCAAGGCTTCGAGCACCGCCGCCGCCATGGCGAACACGCCTGGGTCACCGGACGACACGACCACCACCGAACGCCCCAGGGCAGCCAGCTCGAAGGCGTGGCGAGCGCGCTGCATCTCCTCGCGGTTGTCGGTGCAATGCAACACCTGGTCCTCACGGAACGGGCCGGCCATGCGCACGTAGGTCTCGTAGCCGAGCACGTCCTGGGCCCGGGCCAGCTCGGCCTTGACCGCCGGGACCATCAGCTCGGCCGCTCCGGGGCCAAGGCCGATCACGGCCAGGCGCCCTCGACGCCTGCCCACCTGCTGGGCATCCACTGGCGCCGCGGCCACCGCGAGGACGACTCCATCCTGCTCGATCAACCGGGCCCCGGGGACGGCTGCGGCGGCCATCTCGGCGAGGCCCGAGCCCATGGCGGCGAAACGCAGTTCGATCCCCAGCGTTTGCGCGGCTTCCTGCAAGGCCTGATCGGCCATGGCCTGCTCGTCGGCCAGCAGGCAGGCCAGCGATTGCTCGGCGATACCGGCCTTCTGAAGCCCCCAACGTACCCGTTCGACGACACCCGCGCCTGCGCCCTCGACCGCCACGACCACGCAGCGGGCATGGATGAGCAGCTCGTCACGGCTGGCCGGTCGCGCCTCGCACCCCACGTGGATGGAGCGCTGGGCGGCTTGATCTTCTGGCAGTTGCGCCTGTGCGAGCCACGGCGCATCCCCGTGCACCCGCACCGACTCGCCGGCCAGCAGGTCGGAGACGAAGCGCTTGCCCTGCTCCAGGTCCGCGAGCAGGTAGCCCGGCGGCGGGTTGAGCAGGCAGGTGCCGAAACGCAGCTCGCCACTGGTGGTGATGGCCGGTGCCACGTCCAGCGCCTGGCCAATCTCCCGGGCCATGACATTGACTCCACCCAGGCCGCCCAGCAGTGGCACCACGGCGCTGCCGTCCTCGGCCACGGCCAGTACCGGTGGTTCGACGCCCTTTTCCGCAAGCACACCGGCCAGGCTGCGAATCACGATGCCGGCAGCGCACAAGGCGATGATCGGTGAGCCCTGCCGGTAGAGCTGGCGCAGGGTCTCGCCGAAGTTGTCGTAGCATGCATCCACTGCTTCGACCCGCCCCTGCAGGCCATGGATGATCGCGTGTGGATAACGCCGTTGGATCCGCTGCGCGGTAACCAGGCTGCCCGGGCCAAGGATGACGATCGCCGGGGCCTTCTCCATGTTCAGCCCTGCCATTTTTCACCCGGCACGACAATCAGCGAGAAGTACGGCGAGGACTGCGGGTCCACCTCGTCCAGAGGGACGATCTTCTGGTTGGCCATGGTCGCGCGCTCGACGTACAGCGCGCGCCCCTCCAGGCCCAGCTCGCCCAGCACCTGGCGCACCTTGGGGAAGTTGCGCCCAAGCTTCATGATCACCGCGGCATCGGCATCGGCCAGGCGCCGCTTGAGTTCTTCGTGGGGCAACACCCCGGAGAGCACCGACAGGCTCTGGTTGCGATACACCAGCGGTGCGCCCAGCACCGAGGCGCCTCCGAGCATCGAGCACACGCCAGGGACCACGTCGGCCTCATAGCGCTGGGCCAGACGATCGTGCAGGTACATGTAGGAGCCGTAGAAGAACGGGTCGCCTTCGCAGATCACCGCCACGTCACGCCCCGCATCCAGGTGCGCGGCCACCTGCTGGGCGGCCTCGTCGTAGAAGTCGCTGATCACCTGCTCATAGGACAGCGGTGCCGGCAGCACCTCGGTGGTCACCGGATACACCAGCGGCAACAGGGTCTGTGCCGCCTGCAGGTGCGCCTCGATGATGCCGAAGGCATTGCCCCGCTTGCCCTTGGCCACGAAATAGGCCACCACGGGGGCTTCGCGCAGCAAGCGCAGGGCCTTGACGGTGATCAGTTCCGGGTCGCCAGGGCCTACGCCCAGGCCGAACAGACGTCCACGCGGCTGCATCACTCCACCTCCGTGGCCAGGGCGTTGACCGCGGCGGCGGCCATCGCGCTACCGCCCAGGCGACCTTGCATAATCACGAACGGCACGCCACGGCTGTCGGCAGCGAGCATCGCCTTGGATTCCGCAGCGCCGACGAAGCCCACCGGGAAGCCGAGGATCAGCGCGGGCTTGGGCGCGCCGGCGTCGAGCATCTCCAGCAGGTAGAACAATGCCGTCGGGGCATTGCCGATCACCACCACGCTGCCTTCCAGGTGCGGGCGCCACAGCTCCAGGGCCACGGCCGAACGGGTGTTGCCCTGCGCTTGGGCCAGGCCAGGCACGCTAGGGTCGCGAAGGGTGCAGATCACCTCGTTGTTCGCCGGCAGGCGGGCGCGGGTGACGCCCTCGGCAACCATGTGTGCGTCACAGAGGATCGGCGCGCCCTTGGCCAGGGCCTCGCGACCAGCGCGGCCGGCACCTTCGGAAAACTGCAGGCCGTCGATGGCATCGACCATGCCGCAGGCATGGATCACCCGCACGGCGAGCTTTTCCAGGTCGGCGGGTATCCGCTCGAGCCGGGCTTCCTCGCGGATGATCCGGAAGGAATTGCGATAGATCTCCTGACCATCGCGGATGTAGTCAATCATCAAGGTGCTCCGTCGGCAGGTCGAGCATGGCGCCTGCTTCTTCTGGGGTGATGTCGGTTGCGCGAAGCCTGCCGAAGCCCGGCTGGCACCTGTCGCGCAGATAAAGGTCGTATCGGCCCGGTGAGCGGGCCAGCAAAGTGGCCGGGGCAACGTGGGCCGCAGCGCAGGAACGCAGGCACCCGGACACGTGCACGCTGCCGGGGCGCCCGGCGCGCAACAAGGGGGCGAGCGTTTGGGCATCGGCCTTGGTGTCGGCCAGCGCCTTGGCGCACCCGCTGGAACCCGTGCAGGCGGTGAGCCGGGCAAGGGGGTGATCGGCGTGCCAGAGCAGGCCCAAGGCGTGCAGTTCTGCCTGGGCCTGGTCGAGCCGCGTCGGGTCGAGGTTCGGTATCACCAAGCTTTGCCAAGGGCTCAGGCGCAGGCTGCCATCACCTGCTGTACGGGCCACGCCTGCGATGCCGCGCAACTGGTTCGCTGTCAGGCGCCCCAGCGGCGGGGCGACCCCCAGGGCCATGCCCTGTCGCTGGGCCAACGGGCCGAGCCAGGAGGCACGGGCCGGCGCGCGGCTCCATCCAAGTACCGCCGCATCGCGGCGGATCTCCAGGCCCAGGCCGTCGATGAACGCGTCGACCGAACAGTCGGCAAGCAACTGACGCATGCGCGACTGCTGCGGCCCGGCCAGGTCGAGGAAGCGCACCAGCACCGCCTGCACCAGCGCCAGCCCCTGCTCGACCGGCACAGCGCCCAACGCCTGACCAGGGCACCCCGCCAGGCCGAACGCAAGCCAAGTGCGCTGGTCGAGCGTCATCGCCGCCAGCCACAGGTCATGGGGATGCTCGAGCATCGCCAGGTCTTCGCCACCGTCGAGCTGGATGGCGAACTTGGCCGACAGCTCATGCAGGCGGGGCGTGGCTTCCAGCATCCGCAGAATCTCCCCGGCCAATGGGCGGGTATCGAGCAGCATGGCGGGATCAAGGCCCGCCAGTGGGCTGAGCATCAGGTTGCGCACATCATCAAAGGCGGCGTCACGCGGCCCGAGGCCAGCGTCGAGCAAGCACTGCACCAGGCCCTGGCGGTCGTTGCCAATACCGCGGATTTGCAAGTTGGCACGGTTGGTCGCCTCGATCACCCCCGTGGCGAAACGTTCGGCGGCGTCGGCCACGGCCTCGGCCTGCCCGGCCTGCAGCAGGCCGCCGGGCAACTTGATGCGGCAGATCCCGCCGTCGCGCGCGTCGACGATACGCCACAACCCCGGGCAAGCCGAGGGGCGGGGCGAAACGAGGGCGGCTGGGGGCTGCGTCAAGGGGGCGTCCGGCATCTTGAAAATGCGCTTGAGTGTAGAAGGCGCGGTATTATGCCTGCTTTGTCCGACGGCATGAAAAACCGGCGGTCGAACATGCACAGAATTTCCGGGCGGCGTACCCAGCTCCTGTAGGCGCGGGCTTACCCCGCGATGGGCTGCAACGCGGCCCCAACATGGCGGATCAACAACAGATGGCACCCTGGCTGACAATAGTGGGCATCGGCGAAGACGGCTTCAGCGGCCTGGGCAAGCAAGCCCGGCGGGCGCTGCTGGCCGCCCCGCGAATCTTTGGCAGCCCGCGCCAGCTGGCGCTCCTGCCTCGCTGCGTGGCCGGCGAACGCCTGAACTGGCCGAGCCCGTTTTCCCTCGCTCCGGTCCTGGCACTGCGTGGCGAGCCGGTGTGCGTGCTGGCCAGCGGCGACCCGATGTTCTACGGCGTGGGCGCCAGCCTCGCGCGCCAACTGCCCGCCGAAGAGCTGCAGGTGCTGCCAATGCCGTCCTCCTGCGCCCTGGCCGCCGCCCGCCTGGGCTGGGCGTTGCAGGACGTGCAGGTGATATCGATCGTCGCCCGGCCCCTGGCCGCCCTCAACGCCCACCTCTACAGCGGCCTGCGCCTGCTGGTGCTGAGCAACGACGGCGACAGCCCGGCGGCCATTGCCCGCCAGCTCTGCGAGCGCGGTTTCGGCCCCAGCCGGCTGCATGTCCTCGAACACCTGGGCGGCCCCCAGGCACGCCAGGTGTCCGGCAGCGCAGAGGACTGGCCCCACGGTCGGGCCGCAGACTTGAACCTGGTGGCCATCGAATGCCAGGCCTCGACCACCACCGTGCAGCTGTCGCCTATCGTCGGCCTGCCCGATAACGCCTTTCGCCATGACGGCCAGCTGACCAAGCGCGACGTGCGCGCCATCACTCTTGCGCGCTTGGCCCCTCGCCCAGGTGAGCTGCTATGGGACGTGGGCGCCGGATGCGGCTCGATCGGCATCGAGTGGATGCGCGCCCACCCCAGTTGCCGGGCCCTGGCCATCGAAGCCGACGAGGGGCGCCAAGCCTACATCGAACATAACCGCGACACCCTTGGCGTACCCGGCCTGCAACTGGTCCGCGGCAAGGCTCCCGAGGCGCTCGCCGGGCTGGAGCGCCCCGATGCGGTCTTCATCGGTGGCGGCGTCACCCGCGACGGCGTATTGGCAACATGCTGGGAACAATTGCGCCCCGGCGGGCGCCTGGTGGCCAATGCCGTGACCCTGCAGAGCGAACTGGCCCTGGCCACGTTCCGCGACACCCATGGCGGCGAGCTGACCCGTATCCATGTGGCCCATGCCCAGCCCCTGGGCAGCTTCGACACCTGGCGCCAGGCCTTGCCGATCACCCTGCTCGATGTGGTGAAGCCTCTCGATGCGTGAAGAAACCCACGAGAAAGCCGCCCCCCTGCGCAGCGGCCTGACCACCGGCAGTTGCGCCACCGCCACCAGCCTGGCGGCGGCGCGCCTGCTGCTCACTGGCGAGCCCGCCGACGCCGTGGGCATTACCCTGCCCAAGGGCAAGCAGGTGCAGATGCGCCTGGAATTCTGCCGCCTCACGGCCGAGGGCGCCGAGGCTGGCACCTTGAAGGATGCGGGCGATGACCCCGACGTGACCCACGGCGCCCTGCTCTACAGCCAGGTACGCCTGCTCGATGCGCCGGGCGTGCGCTTCGTCGCGGGCGCGGGTGTGGGCACGGTCACCCGCCCAGGCCTGGTACTGGCGGTGGGCGAGCCGGCCATCAACCCGGTGCCACGGCAGATGATCCGCGAACACCTGCAGCGCCTGGCGGACGAATGCGGCCATGAAGGTGGTTTCGAAGTGACCGTCAACGTGCGTGACGGTGAACAGCTCGCCCTCAAGACCATGAACCCGCGCCTGGGCATCCTCGGCGGGCTGTCGATCCTCGGCACCAGCGGCATCGTCCGGCCGTTCTCCTGCTCGGCCTACATCGCCTCGATCCAGCAGGGCATCGACGTTGCCCACACCAATGGCTACACGCACATCGCCGCCTGCACCGGCAACGCCAGCGAAGACACCATGCGCCGGGTCTACGGCCTGCCGGAAATCGCCCTGATCGAAATGGGCGACTTCGTCGGCGCCGTGCTCAAGCACCTGCGCAAGGTCCCGGTGCCACGCCTGACCCTGTGCGGGGGCTTCGGCAAGATCAGCAAGCTCGCCGCCGGGCACATGGACCTGCACAGCCGCAGTTCGAGTATCGACCTGCCGCAACTGGCCGGTTGGGCTGCCAACCTGGGTGCCGATGCTGCGCTGCAAGCATCGATCATCGGCGCCAACACCAGCCAGCAAGCGTTGGCCCTGGCCCATGCGGCGGGCATTCCTCTGGGCGATGCGGTGTGCGCCCATGCCCTGGCGTTCGCCCGCAGCGTGGTGCCGGCACAGGTGCAGGTCGAGGTGTTCGCCATCGATCGCCAAGGCGGCATCGTCGGCAAGGCGGGCGTGCCATGAGCACACGCATCCTGCTGCTCGGCGGCATCACCGAAGCCCTGGCCATCGCCCGCCAACTAGGCCCTGAACATGTCTATAGCCTGGCCGGCATCGGCCGCGTGCCTCAGGACCTCGCCTGCCAGGTGCGCGTAGGTGGCTACGGCGGCGCCGAAGGCCTGGCCGCCTTCCTGCGTGAAGAACGCATCGGCCTGCTGATCGACGCCACGCACCCCTATGCGGCGCAGATCAGCGCCAACGCAGCCCAGGCCGCCGCCACTGCCGGCATCCCTTGCTGGGCCCTGCGCCGCCCGGCCTGGCAGCCCCAGCCGGGCGACGACTGGCGCGAGGTGGACGGCTGGGCCGAGCTGATCGACGCCCTCGCCCCGTTTGAACGCCCCTTGTTCACCCTCGGTCGCGAACCCTTGCAGCACCTGCATGAAATCCCCGCTCACCAGTTCTGGACCCTGCGTGCCCTCGAGGCCTGCCCCGGCAACGAGCGCTGCGAAGTGATCGGCGCACGCGGGCCGTTCCATCTCGCGGACGAGCGCGCCTTGTTCGCCAGGCGGCGAATCGATGTGCTGGTGAGCAAGAACAGCGGCAGCACCGCCACCGAGCCCAAGCTCGAAGTGGCTCGGGAGCTGGGGGTGCCGGTACTGGTGCTCAAGCGGCCGGTATTGCCCAAAGTCGACCAGGAATATGAGGAGGTACGTTTGCTGCTCGAAGCAATCCACAAGCAAAAACGCCTCATGTGATGGCGAAGGTAGAACACGTAGAAATCGCCGAATCCGATCATGCCCGCACCACTGCACCTGCTGATGAAAGTTGGAACAGTTGGTTCGATGGAGGCGAGGTCAGCCCTGACTTCGGCGTTAGCCGCAATCAACCTGTCGACCCGGACGATGATCCGCTCTGCGAGCTCCAACCTTTTCGCGAATAGTTTTGAGTAAATCCCTACACCGGCTGCCTACCCATGGTGCGACACTTCATCGCACCCGGGCATTTTTACCTATACTCGCCCTTACAATAGCCACCTGATTCCTGACCGGATCTCTCCCATGACCCCACGTCGGCACATTGCGTGGATAGCCTGCCTGGCAGTGCTGTTCAACCTGCTGGCCATGCCGCTGTCCTCGGCCGCGCCCAAAGGGCCGGCCGAGCAGCTGCTGTGGGGTGCCTTCTGTTCGAGCATGGCGAACAAGAGCAAGGTCGATGTCCAGGCCCTGGCCAAGATCGACCTGGGGCCGCAGAGCGACGACAGCGCCAGCATGATGAACTGCTGGTGCTGCTCCGGCGCCGCGCCCCTGCTCGCATTGCCCGGCTACCCACCGCAGCTGCATAACCCCCCGCTGCGCCTGGCCAGCCCTGCAACGCACCTTGCCGACTACCAGCCCACGCCGCGCCAGCTATGGCCGGCGCTCAACCCGCGCGCGTCCCCCCTGGCCTGAGTTCCCCCCGCTGTCTGCCTGAACCTGTACAGATCGGAGACTCACCATGCTCAAGCAAGCCCTCGTCCTGGCCGCCCTGATGCTGCCCGGCGCTTTCGCCAATGCCCATGAATACACCGCGGGCGACCTGCATATCGCCCACCCCTGGTCCTTGGCGCTGCCGCCCAATGCACCGAATGTCGCGGCCTACTTCGTCGTGCACAACAACGGCCAGCAGGACGACCGCCTGCTCTCGGTCGACAGCCCCATCACCGACGATGCCCAGTTGCACGAGCACGCCAGGACTGCCGACGGCCTGATGAAGATGCAGCAGGTGCCCAGCGTGGTGGTCCCGGCGGGCAAGGACCTGACCTTCGCCCCCAGCGCCTACCACGTGATGCTGATGCAGCCCAAGGACCGCAGCCTGCTCAGTGACGGCAAGCGCTTCCCGCTGACCCTGCACTTCGAGAAAGCCGGCGACGTCACCGTCGAGGTGGCCGTGCAGCGACAGCCTCCTGCCGAGCAGCAAGGGCAGGCGCATAACCACTGATCGTCGACGAGCACTCGCCATGAGCCTGCCGCGTAACCGGTTCGCCCGCACCTTGCGCCCTGATCGCAGGCGCGCCGGTGGCGGCTGGCTGAGCCTGTTCGCCATGTGGATGATCTTCATCGGCCCACTGGTTTCCCAGTCGATGCCGACGGAGCACCACGCCGGCATGAACATGGCCATGCCGATGGACATGGCCATGGCGGCCGGGCACGACCATGGCAGCACAGGCCACCACGGCCAGGCCGACGGCCAGTTGCACGTAGTCTGGGAAAAATGCGGTTATTGCAGCCTGCTGTTCAATTGCCCGGCCCTGCCCCAGCCCCTCAGCCCGCTCAACGCCGCAAGCGCCCTCCCCCCGCTGCTCAAGCCCGCCCCGGTTCGCCAAGGGCATGCCCGCCAGGCCATATTCCCAGGCGCCCGCAGCCGCGCCCCGCCCATTTCGATCATCGCCTGAACACAACTTGCCAACGCACGGAGCCACGTGGCTTCGCGCCTGTTCACGACTGATCGACTGGAATCACTATGTCTGGCTGTACCCCTGTTTTCGCCCTTTCCCTGCGCGGCACCCTCGCCGTGCTCTGCGGCTCGCTGCTCGCGCCCGTGGCCCTGGCCGCCGAAGCCGGCCACCTCGAAGGCCATGAGCACGACCCTGCCGAGCTAAGCCCGACGGTAGTCACTGCCATCGCGCCCAGCTCGCCGCTGACCGTGGTCGCCAACCCCAAGGACCCACGCCAACCCGTGCCGGCCAGCGACGGCGCCGACTACCTCAAGACCATTCCCGGCTTTTCGGCCATCCGCGCAGGAGGCACCAACGGCGACCCGGTGCTGCGCGGCATGTTCGGCTCGCGGCTGAACATCCTCACCAACGGCGGCGTGATGCTGGGCGCCTGCCCCAATCGCATGGACGCACCGACGTCCTACATCTCGCCGGAAACCTACGACCGCCTGACGGTGATCAAGGGCCCGCAAAGCGTGATCTGGGGCCCAGGCGGTTCGGCCGGGACCATTCTCTTCGAGCGTGAGCCGGAACAGTTCGGCGAGCTCGGCAGCCGCGTCAATGCCAGCCTGCTGGCTGGCTCCCATGGGCGCTTCGACAAGGTGCTCGATGCCGCCGCCGGCACCCGCCAGGGCTACGCCCGCTTCGTCGGCAACCAGTCGCGTGCCGATGACTACGACGATGGTAACGGTGACACCGTGCCCTCGCGCTGGGACAAGTGGAACGGTGACGTCACCCTTGGCTGGACGCCGGACCAGGACACCCTGCTGGAACTCACCGCCGGCAAGGGCGATGGCGAAGCCCGCTACGCCGGGCGCGGCATGGACGGCTCGCAGTTCAAGCGCGAGAGCCTGGGCCTGCGTTTCGAGAAGTCCAACCTGGGCGAAGTGCTCGACAAGGTCGAGGCGCAGGTCTACTACAACTATGCCGACCATGTGATGGACAACTACAGCCTGCGCTCGCCAGGCATGATGGCGATGGTCAGCAACGTCGACCGTCGCACGATGGGCGCACGCATCAAGGCCACCTGGCGCTGGGCCGACGTGCAGTTGGTCAGCGGCATCGACGCGCAGACCAACGAACACCGCAAGCGCAGTGGCATGGCCGTGGATGCGCACAAGGGCCAGTCCTGGACCAAGGACGCCGACTTCCACAACTACGGGCTGTTCAGCGAGCTGACCTGGTACGCCACCGGGGAAGATCGCCTGGTGACCGGGGCTCGCCTCGATCGTGCCTCGGCCCGCGATTTTCGCGCGAAAAGCCTCACCGAAGGGGACACCCGCGCCGACACCCTGCCCAGCGGTTTCATACGCTACGAACATGACCTGGCTGCCGTTGCGGCCACCACCTACATCGGCCTGGGCCATGCACAGCGCTTCCCTGACTATTGGGAGCTGTTCTCGCCCACCCTGCCACCCAATGGTTCAGCGAACGCCTTCGATGGCATCAAGCCTGAAAAGACCACTCAGCTCGACGTTGGCATCCAGTACCACGACGAGCGCATGGAAGCCTGGGCCTCGGGCTACATCGGGCAGGTTCGCGACTACATTCTGTTCGACTACGTACCAGGGAGTGGCGGCATGGGCAGCAAACTCGTATCCCAGGCCCAGAACATCGACGCCCGCATCATGGGCGGCGAACTGGGTGCGGCCTACAAACTGAGCGAACACTGGAAAGCTGACGCCACCGTGGCCTATGCCTGGGGCAAGAACAGCAGCGACGGCAAGGCCCTGCCGCAGATGCCGCCCCTGGAAAGCCGCCTGGGCCTGACCTACAGCCGCGACACCTGGAGCGTCGGGGCCCTGTGGCGCCTGGTGGCCGCGCAGAACCGCATTGCCGAGAACCAGGGCAACGTGGTCGGCAAGGACTACGAGAAGAGCGCAGGCTTCGGCGTGTTCTCGTTCAACGGCGCCTACAAGGTGAACCGCAACCTCAAGCTCAGCGCAGGCGTCGACAACCTGTTCGACAAGGCCTACGCCGAGCACCTGAACCTGGCTGGGAACGCCGGGTTCGGCTACCCGGCCAGCGACCCGCAGCCGGTGATGGAGCCAGGCAGGACCTTCTGGACCAAGGTCGATATCAGCTTCTGACAACAACGACCCAGGCGCGGCCTTCCCCGCGCCTGACCAGTCACTCGGGAGGTTCCCATGAGCGAAAAACGCATCTCCTTCTACAACCTGGCCTGGCGCTGGCATTTCTATGCTGGGCTGTTCGTCGCGCCCTTCATGATCCTGCTGGCGATCACCGGGATCATCTACCTGTTCAAGCCACAGCTCGACCCACTGCTGTATCGCGACCTGATGGTGGTCGAGGCCGGCCATCACCGGCAGGACGCCGACAAGCTCCTGGCCGAGGTACGCCGGGTCTATCCACAGGGGCACGTGGGCCAGTACCTGCCGCCGGTCAATGCCGAGCGCAGCGCGCAATTCGTCGTGCATGACGGCGGACGCGAGCTGAACGTGTTCATCGACCCATACACCGGCCAGGTGCTCGGCGAGCAGGACGGCAAGAACAACCTGCAGGCGGTGGCCCGCGCCCTGCACGGTGAGCTGATGGTCGGCACCGTGGGCGATCGCCTGGTGGAGCTCGCCGCCGGCTGGGGCATCGTGCTGGTGGTGTCCGGCCTGTACCTGTGGTGGCCACGCGGGCGCAGCAGCGCCGGTGTGTTGTGGCCACGGTGGTCGGCACGCGGCCGGGTGCTGTGGCGTGACCTGCATGCTGTCACCGGGTTCTGGGGCTCGCTGTTGTTATTGTTGATGCTGCTCAGCGGCATGACCTGGACCGGCCTGTGGGGCAAGCAGTACGCCGACCTGTGGAACCGCTTTCCGGCCGCCATGTGGAACGACGTGCCCAAGTCCGACCAGCAGGCCAGCGAGCTGAACAATGCCCACCGCCAGACCGTACCCTGGGCCGTGGAGAACACGCCAATGCCGGTCTCCGGCGCACATGCCGAGCATGCGGGCCACCACGCCATGGCCAGCGGCCCCGCCGCGCCCCAGGTGAGCCTGCAGCAGGTCGAGGACGTGGCCACGGCACGCAAGGTCGAGCCAGGCTACAGCATTACTCTGCCGACCACCGCCGAGGGCGTGTTCACCGTCGCTGTGTTCGCCGACGACCCTCGCAATGACGCCACCCTGCATGTGGACCAGTACACCGGCCAGGTGCTGGCCGATGTGCGCTGGCAGGACTACAGCCCGGTCGCCCGTGCCACCGAGCTTGGGGTGATGCTGCATGAAGGCAAGATGTTCGGGCCGCTCAATCAGCTCATCATCCTGCTGGTGTGCCTGATGATCCTGCTCGGTTCGGTCAGCGGGTTGGTGATGTGGTGGAAACGCCGGCCCGATGGTCGTCTGGGCGTGCCGCCGCTGCGCCATGACCTGCCACGCTGGAAGACCGCCACGGGGGTGATGTTGGTGTTGGGTATCGCGTTCCCGCTGGTGGGGGTGTCGATGCTGGTGATGTGGGTGGTCGATAGCCTGGTGGTGAGGCAGCGGGCATTCGCCCGGGCCTGAGACATTGCTTGGCTGGTCCGGCCTCATCGCCGGCAAGCCGGCTCCCACAAGGGTGGGTGCGCCCCTGTGGGAGCC
>NZ_JADLJL010000040.1 GCF_015680235.1 Pseudomonas guariconensis | reverse complement strand
GGCATGGATGCCTGGCAAGCGGCGCAGGGCCATGGATGGCCCTTCGCCGCGCCCCGCCGGAGCAAGGCTGGAGCGAGGGAACCCCGGAGCGAAGCGCAGGGGCCGGATGCAGGAGCCAGCGTTTTTTGGTTACTTTTTGTCGCGTTTGACAAAAAGTGACCCGCCGTAAAGGCGGAAAGATGACTCAGCGTCGCCCTCGCAAACGGACTTTGCGCTTATGTCAAAACCAGCAGTTTCAAAAAATCGACTGCATTGAAATTTGCGTGATCCTCGGATTCAGCGCTAACCGCTTGCTCGTTTCGTCATCGGCTCAAGGCGAAATCGGATCGCTCGCTGGGAAGGTTTCGTCCAGCGCATTGTCCACATTGCTCTCCTTGGGCTGCACCATCTCGGCGCAATTGCAGCCGGCCATGCGGCATGGCTCGCCGTTGCGGTGGCCGGTAGCACAGGCTTCGCAGCAGTAGGCCTTGTCATCTTGCAGCACGGCGTTGGCGTCGACAGTGCAGGCACAGTGGTTGCAGGCACAGCGTTGCTCGGTCATGGTCAGCTCCTTTGTTCATCGTCATCGGGTTCGACCGGCGATACCTCGTCGGTCCAGGGCTCGCCATCGAGCGGCGCGGAACGGGCCAGCTCGGCTTCATCCAAACCGATGCCACCGCCGATCTCGTGTTCCTCGACACGGCGCAGGGTCTTGTCCGCCGGCCCGCCCGCACCACCGGGTTCATGGGGATCGCGGGCACCGGTCTGGTCATAGAGGGTGTCCGGGCTCAGGTCGTCGAGGGTGACGTTGTCCTCGTGCAAGCTGTCGCTCAAGGCTTCGCCGCCACTCATGCCGCTTTCGACCACGCGCCGCGGAGGGTATTCCTGGGCCACTTCCTGGGCTGGGCGTTCATCGCCGGCCCGGCCTTCGCGCTCGTCTTGACGGTCGCTGAAGTCCAATTCACGCACGCTGCCCATGCGGTCCTCGGTATCGTCGATGTCGACCTGGGGCCTGGTTTTCGGATCATCTGGCTTGGGCATCACGGCTCTCCGTCAGGTGGGTTCATGCGGTCGACTGCCAAGGCCGGGTAATGATTCAGAGTTTCTGCCCGGTGGCGCTTGCAAGCGGAAAGTTTGAACTCTGCCTGGCGCGGCTCCCTCCCACTTCTAGAGACCCGCGTACCGTCCCGGAGCCCGACATGGCCAAGCCTCTGCAGGAGTACAAGCGCAAGCGCGACTTCAATGCCACGCCCGAACCATCCGGTACGCGCCGACGTGGCCAGGCCGCCCATGCGCTGCAGTACTGCATCCAGAAACACGACGCCAGCCACCTGCACTACGATTTCCGCCTGGAGCTCGATGGCACCCTCAAGAGCTGGGCAATCCCCAAGGGCCCTTCCCTGGACCCCAAGGTGCGGCGCCTGGCCGTGCATGTCGAGGACCACCCGCTGGACTACGCCGACTTCGAAGGCAATATCCCCGAGGGGCATTACGGCGCAGGCGATGTGATCGTCTGGGACCGCGGGGTCTGGGAGCCCGAAGGCGACCCCCATGTCGGTTACGCCAAGGGCAAGCTGCGTTTTCGCCTGCAAGGTGAAAAGCTGTCCGGTACCTGGAACCTGTTCCGTACCCACCTGGCCGGCAAGAAGGAGCAGTGGATGCTGGTCAAGTCCCACGACGGCGAGGCGCGCAGCGAGGCCGAGTACAGCATCGTCGAGGCCCAGCCCGACAGCGTGCTCAGCGAACGAACCCTGGTGCCGCGCCGGGCCAAGAGCAACGCCAAGCCGGCCAGACGCCCCGTCGCGGCACGCGCACGCGCCAGCACGGAGAAGAAAGCCGAGCTGCCCGAGCGCCTGCAGCCGCAGCTGGCCACGCTGGTCGATTCGCCCCCGGCCGGGGATTGGCGCTACGAGGTCAAGTTCGACGGTTACCGTATCCTCGCCCGTATCGACGGTGACAACGTGCGCCTGTTCACCCGCAATGGCCATGACTGGAGCGAAAAGATGCCCCATCAGGTCCAGGCCCTGCGCAAGCTCAAGCTCGAATCCGCGTGGCTCGACGGCGAGGTGGTGGTCGCCGGCGAAAACGGCATGGCCGACTTCCAGGCCCTGCAGAACGCCTTCGACACCGCCCATGACGAGCACATCGTCTACTACCTGTTCGATTTGCCGTTCCTCGGTGGACAGGACCTGCGTCAAGTGCCGCTGCAGGACCGCCGCGAGACCCTGCGCCAACTGCTGGAGGGGCGCGAGTCGGAGCACGTGCGGTTTTCCGCCGACTTCGACCAGCCCGTCGACTCACTGCTCGACAGCGCTTGCCAGCTGGAACTCGAAGGCCTGATCGGCAAGCGCGCTGACAGCTTCTACGTTGGCCGGCGCAGCAGCGACTGGGTCAAGCTCAAGTGCAAGCAACGCCAGGAATTCGTGATTGTCGGTTACACCGACCCCAAGGGCAGCCGCAACGGCTTCGGCGCCCTGCTGTTGGCCCTGCATGACAACGACAGCGGCCAGCTGCGCTATGCCGGCAAGGTCGGTACGGGCTTCAGCGCCACCACGCTCGATAGCATCCATGCGCGGTTAAAACCGCTGGAGGTGCCCAAGCCGGCCCTGGCCAAACCGCCCACCGGGGCCGAGGCCCGTGCCGTGCACTGGCTCAAACCACAACTGCTGGCCGAGGTCGCCTATGCCCAGATGACCCGCGACGGTGTAGTACGCCATTCGGTGTTCCATGGCCTGCGCGACGACAAGCCGGCCACTGCCATCGACCTGGAGCGCGCCATGCCCAAGACCCGCCTGCCTACCTCCGGCGCCAAGGCCCAAGCGGCCGAGCTCGGCGAGTTGCGCCTGACCCACCCCGACCGGGTGATCGACGCCACCACCGGCGTGACCAAGCGCCAGGTGGCCGAGTACTACGCCGAAGTCGCCCGCTGGATCCTGCCGCAGCTCAAGGACCGCCCGGTCGCCTTGGTGCGCGCCCCGGACGGCCTGGGCGGCGAGCTGTTCTTCCAGAAGAACGCCGGGCAACTGCACATCCCCAAGGTGATCAGCTACAGCAAGGCCGAGGCCGGCCAGGCGGCGATGGTCCTCAACCATGCCGAAAGCCTGCTGGGCGCGGTGCAGATGAACATGCTCGAGCTGCACACCTGGAACGGCACCGACAAGGACTTCGACAAGCCCGACCGCTTCGTTCTGGACCTGGACCCTGACCCGGCGCTGCCGTGGAAGGCGATGCTCGAGGCCACCCAGCTGACCCTTACCCTGCTTGACGAGCTGGGCCTGAAGGTGTTCCTCAAGACCAGCGGCGGCAAGGGCATCCACCTCGTGGTGCCGCTGACCCGGCGCGCCGGCTGGGACGAGGTCAAGGATTTCAGCCATGCCATCGTCAACTACCTGGCCCGATTGTTCCCCGACCGCCTGAGCGCGGTATCCGGCCCGAAGAACCGGGTCGGGCGGATCTTCATCGACTACCTGCGCAACGGCAAGGGCGCCACCACGGTCAGCGCCTATTCGTTGCGTGCCCGTGAAGGGTTGCCGGTGTCGGTGCCGATCTGGCGCGAGGAGCTGGCCCAGCTCAAGGGCGCCAACCAGTGGCATATCGGCAACCTGGCCGAGCGGCTGGCCGATGTGCAAGACCCTTGGGCCGACTTGACCAAGACCCGCCAGTCGATCACGGCGCGCATGCGCAAGCAGATGGGGATGGGCTGATGGGGCTGGTGATCGACCTGTTGCAATGGCCGGCCATGCTGCTGACGGTGCTGGCGGCCTGGTGCATCGGCTCGCGGCAGCCGCGAAGACGCCGCGTGGGCTTCTGCTGCTTCATCAGCAGTAACGTGCTGTGGGTGATCTGGGGTTGGCAGGTGCAGGCCTGGGCCTTGATCATCCTGCAGTTCTGCCTGTGCGCGATGAACCTACGGGGTTTCAGGAAGAACACCTCGACGCAACCGAGCCCGTGATGGCCCCGTAGAAGCGGCACAAGGCCGCTCCTGCAGAGCCCGCGCTAACCGCTCGATGCCTTGCGCGAACGCTTGGTCGGTTTCTTTTCCGGTGCCGCTTTCTTGCCGCCTAGGCTGCGCTTGAGCAGCTCGGTGAGGTCGATGATATCGGCCCCTTTTTCTGCGGTGCCCTCGCCCTTCTCGACCACACTGATCTTGCCCTTGCTGGCCTTTTCCTCAACCAGGTCGAGAATCGTCTGGCGGAAGGCGTCGTGGTAATCCTCCGGCGTCCAGGGCCCGCTCATGTCTTCGACCAGACGCTTGGCCATGTCCAGCTCGCGCTTGTCCACCTTGGCGTCGGTCACGCTCTTGTCCAGCTCCAGGGTCTCGAGCCCACGCACTTCTTCGGGCCAACGCAGGGTAATCATCACCAGGGCGTCGTCCAGCGGGCGCAACAATGCCAGGTGCTGGCGGGTATGCAGCACGACGGTCGCCAGGGCCACCTTGCCGGTGCTCTCCAGCGTCTCGCGCAGCAACGCATAGACCTTGCCACCGCGCCGGTCAGGGCTCAGGTAGTAGGGCGTGTCGAAATGCTGCAGGGGGATATCGGTGGCTTCGACGAAGGAGAAGATATCGATGGTCTGGGTGGCTTCCGGACGGGCATTGCGGATCTCCTCCTCGCTGATGATCACATAGTGCCCTTTCTCGTACTCCACGCCCTTGACGATGTTTTCCTTGTCGATCTCCTTGCCTGTGACCTTGTTCACCCGCTTGTAGCCCACCGGCTCCATGCTGCGCTTGTCGAGCCAGTCGAAATCCACACGCTCGGTACGCACGGCCGTGTTGAGGCTAACGGGGATGTGCACCAGACCGAAACTGATCGCGCCTTTCCAGATTGCCCGGGCCATGGCTTGCTCCTAGGGTTCGAACGGTTGGCCGGGCCGGCAGTAGCGCTGCGCGCCACACCGTTCGCAGCACTGGCATTGCAGCCCGGCGATTTCGGAAATGGGCGTGGCGCACCACTGGCAACCACGCAGTAGGCAGATGAATGTCATCGGCCACCTCCCTGCCCCTTCACCGGGGCAACTACTACCAAGGACCGCATGCCGCCCTGAAGGTTTGCTCGCCCTGCCCTACGGCAGCGGGTTGCCACCCGTGACGCCGAACACCTCGCCGGTGATGTAGCTGGACTCTTGGGACGCCAGCAGCACGTACACCGGAGCACATTCGGCCGGCTGCCCCGGGCGCTTCATCGGCGACTGCGAACCGAACTCCGGGATTTTCTCCGGCGGCTGGCCACCGCTAGGCTGCAGCACCGTCCAGATCGGCCCCGGCGCCACGGCGTTGACCCGGATGCCACGCTCGACCACCTGCTTGGCCAAGGCCTTGGTGAAGGCAACGATGGCCGCCTTGGTGGTGGCATAGTCGAGCAGCGTCGCCGAAGGCTGGTAGGACTGGATGGAGGCGGTGTTGATGATCGTCGCCCCGGCCGGCATCAGCGGCACGGCCGCCTGGCACAGCCAGAACAGCGCGTAGACGTTGGTCTTGAGGGTATGGTCGAACTGTTCATGGCTGATCTGGCCGATGTCCTTGCGTGCCTCCTGCTTGCCGGCCACGTTGACCAGGATATCCAGGCCACCGAGTTGTTCATGGGCCTGGTCGACCAATTCCTTGCAGAACACTTCGTCTTTCAGGTCACCGGGAATGGCGATCGCCTGGCGCCCTTCGGCCTCGATCAGTTTGATCACCTCGCGGGCGTCGGCCTGCTCCATGGGCATGTAGTTGAGGGCGATGTCGGCCCCCTCGCGGGCGAAGGCAATCGCCACGGCGCGGCCGATCCCCGAGTCGGCTCCGGTGATCAGCGCCTTGCGCCCGGCCAGGCGGCCGAAGCCCTTGTAGGTGTCTTCGCCATGGTCGGGCTTGGGCTGCATGTTGGCATCGAGGCCTGGTGGAGCCTGGGTCTGGTCGGGAAATGGCGGGTGCGGGTACTGGGTCAGCGGGTTCTGCATGCTGAACTGGTCACGGGGTTTGTTGGGCATGGCGTGCCTCCTTATTCGGCATTTCAACGAACGGCTTGGCCCGCGAGGGCACCTAAGCGTTCGAGGCCGCCCGGCAAACGAAGGTTTGTCCGGCCCGCCGGGTGTGCCGACGGGTGGTAGATGCAGGCCGGATGAACCATTGGCCTAGGCCTGGCGTCCATCGCAAAAGGCCCGAACGAGGCGCAGCCAATGCATGACGATCCCGTCCAGGATGTCCTGGACTACCTCAAAGCCCATGAGCTGGTCCTGACCACAGCCGAGTCGTGTTCCGCCGGGCGCATGGTCGCCCTGCTGGCCGAGCACCCAGGGCTTGGCGAGTCGCTGGAGAGCGGCTACGTGGTGTACTCGCCCAAGGCCAAGCAGCGCCTGCTGGGGGTCAGCACGGCGACCATCGAGCGCTATGGGCTGACCAGCGAGGCAGTCGCCTGGGAAATGGCCCTCGGTGCGCTCAAGGACAGCTCCGCCAATGTCGCCATCGCCACCACCGGCGTGGCCGGCCCCGAGGGCACCGACGGTATCGCCCCGGGCACCTTGTGCTTCGCCTGGGCCTTCGATGGCGAGCCGATCGCCGTCTTCACCCGCAGCCAGCGCTTTTTCGGCGACCGCGCCGAGGTGTTGCGCCAGGCCGCGCTGTATGGGCTGACCCGCCTGCGTCACTATCACGAGCGCTGGCTGCGGGGTGAGCGGGCCTGACCGAAGGAGCCACCGATGAGCGACGATGAACAGCGCTCGCGAAACCAGCCAGTACAGGAAGACATGCCCATGCAGCGCCGGGTCTGGCGTTTCGAGCGGGTCGGCTGGTACATGCTGGTGCTGCTGGTACTGCTGGCCTTGGCGGGGCTGTTCGGCAACGGCCCGCTCAGCCGGGCCGAGGTTTCCAGCGCCGACGGTCGGGTGAAGGTCGAATACCAGCGCTTCAACCGTGCCGGGGCCATGGACAGCATGCGCATCAGCGTGCATGGCAGCGGCGACGGGCCGGTGACGGTGGTGCTCAGCGGCTCGCTGTTTCGCGAGGCCAGCATCGAGACGATGCAGCCTCAACCGCTGGCGTCGCTGTCCCAGGGCCGGGCCTTGCAGCTGCAGCTGGGCACCGGCGGCGATGGCAAGGCCACCCTCTACCTGACACTGCGAGCCGATGCACCCGGCCCGCTCGAAGGCGTGGTGCGCGCGGGGCCGAACAGCGCCGTACGCTTTTCCAGCTTCGTCTATCCCTAGGAGCCGTCATGGATTCGATCCTTCGCGCCGCTGCCATGTACGTCGCCCTGATGCTGTTGTTCCGCATCGCTGGCCGGCGCTCGCTGGGCGATTTGACCACCTTCGACTTCGTGCTGCTGATGATCATCGGCGAAGCGACCCAGCAAGCGTTGCTGGGTGAAGACTTCTCGTTCATCAACGCCATGCTGGTGATCGCCACCTTGATCATGCTGGACGTGGGATTGTCGCTGGCCAAGTTGAAATCCCGGCGCCTGGCCCGAGTGCTGGACGGCCATGCCACCTTGGTGGTGGAACATGGGCGATTCCTGCATGGACGCATGCGCAAGGCGCGCCTGACCGAGGACGATATCCTCGAGTCGGCGCGCGACAGCCAAGGGGTGGAGACGGTGGAGCAGATCCGCTATGCGATTGTGGAGCGTAACGGCAAGATCTCGATCATCAAGGAGGCATGATCGGCGTAGCCTCATCGCGGGACAAGCCCGCTCCCACAAAGGACCTGCAAACTCAAATAGTTATGCGTTGTTCTATGAGAGCGGGCTTGCCCCGCGATGGGATTTCAACCCTTGCTGTGCTCCGGCGATGTAGGCCCGGCGCCAGGCTTGATACCCCGGGGCCCGAACAGGCCCCAGATGACCAGCCCGACCACGGGGAAGATCACCAGCAGCAAGGCCCAGAGGATCTTGGTGCTGTCACGTTTTTCACTGCGGAACACACTGACGATGGCCCATAGGTCCACCAACAGGATGATTGCCGCAACCGCTATCCAGAAGTAGATCATCAGATCGCCCATGGCGAGTACCTCCTCGAATACGAATGGGTTCAGACGTGCCCCTGGGCCAGGGCGAGCACCGGCTCGCAGCCCCGCCCCTGGGCCAACACCTGGTCGACCACCGCGTGCAAGGCTTGGCGTGCATCCAGGCCCACGCCGCGGGCCTGCTCCAGGCAGTCGAGCTGGTGGTCAGCGCTGGTGCCCTCGCGCAGGATGCGCTGGGCCTGGATGAAAGCGCGCTCGGCATCCACCGTGGCGGCCGGGTAACGGGCCTGCAACTGCGCGAGCCAGCCTTCGGCGGTGACCGGCGCCTGCTCGTGCACGCCGATGTATTGCCCATGCCGGCCATGGCGTTTGGCGCGCCAGTAGTTCTCCTGGGTGATCCAGCGCGTCTCTCGGGTGAGTGGGTCCAGGGCATGGTGGTTGGCCAGGCAGCTTTCCACCAGGTGACGGAACAGCCCGGCGATGCACAGCGCATCCTCCAGGCGCGGGCAGGCGTCGCAAATGCGCAGCTCAACCGTGGGGAAGCGTCGGGACGGGCGGATCGCCCACCAGAAGTCTCCGTCCTTGGCCAACGCTCCCGTACGTTCGAGCAATGCCCGGTAGCGCTCGTAGGCCCCCCAGTCGACCAGGGGTTCGGGCAGTTCCATGTGCGGCCACTCGGCACAGATCACCCGCCGGTAGCTCATGTAGCCTGTGCAGTGCCCACCCCAGAACGGCGACGAAGTGCTCAGCAGCAAGAACAACGGCAGCCAGTACAACACCCGGTTGATCAACTGGATGCGGTCGCACCCCGGCGGCACGCCGACATGGACATGCAAGCCGGACAGCAGGCTGCGCCGGGCCACGTGCTGGTAGTCGTCGAACACTTGCCGGTAATGCGGCGTGGTCCTGGCCCGTTGGCGCAGCCATTGGGCGCTGGGGTGGCTGGCGGCGCAGTACAGACCCACGCCTTCCTGGGCCAGGGCCTCAGCCAGGCGCTGGCGGCTGCTCGCCAGAAACTGGTGCGCCTCATGCAGGTTACCGAACACCGGCGAGGCAACCTCGATCTGGCTGCGGAACATCTCCTCGGCGAAATACGGGCCCATGATCTCCCGGCAACGCCGAGCCACCCCCAGCGATGGCGTGGCCAGTACCCGGCCGCTGCCCAGGTCCACGAGCAAGTATTCTTCCTCGATACCAAACGTGCAGGGTCGGTACATGGCCATCAGGTGTTACGGGTGACGGTCAACGCCACCGCTGCGATGCGCTCGACCTGCTCGTAGCCCGGCTCGAGCAACTGTTCGCCGAACACATCTGGGTCCACTTCGCGGTACACCCAGCTCCATTGGGGCCCGGCCAGGCACAGGCGGACGGCCTCGAGCAGCGCGTCCCGGCCCTCGACGATGGCCACGCCCGTGTAAAGCAACAGCGAGCCGCCAGGGCTCAGGCGTTCGCGCGCCTGCTCGACGATACGCAAGGACAGTCCAGCGCCCAGCGCCCCACCCCCATGGCGATAGACCCGCTCGCTCGTATCCAGCATGTACGGTGGATTGGCGACGATCAGGTCAAA
Organism: Pseudomonas guariconensis; assembly: GCF_015680235.1. GTDB lineage: Bacteria > Pseudomonadota > Gammaproteobacteria > Pseudomonadales > Pseudomonadaceae > Aquipseudomonas > Aquipseudomonas guariconensis_A. Next base: position 32,822 of record NZ_JADLJL010000040.1, on the reverse strand, counting down.
GGTGCCGGTGATGCCGTCAAGCAGGTCGCTCGGCTCCACCGAGAGGTTGCCCACGGCCGCCAGGGCTGCGTTGATGGCGGTGTAGCGCAGGGCCAGCGGGTTGATGTCCACCGCGCTGACCTGGGCGTGCTGGGCAGCACGCGCGATCAGCAGTGCGCCGACACCGCTGCCGCAACCGATATCCACCGCATGCTGGACAGGGTTGGGGCAGCGCTGGAGATGGTCATGGATCACCTGGGCGAAACGGTAGCTGTCCGGGCCGAAGAACACAGCGTCGCTGGCATCGGTGGGAAATGCCGAATGCACCAGCAATAGGTCGTCCAGGCTGGACCAGCGCACCGTGCTGCGCAGCAGTTCGCCCTCCTCGACCACCACCTGCGCCGCGGTCAGCTGTGCAAGCTCGTCGGCCGAAATCAACGAAGCGGCGAACGGCCGACTCCAGCCGAACACATCGCGCAGCGTACGCGCCCGTCCGGCCCCTTCGCGGGCGTTGTTGCGGGCATGGGTCGCCGGCGTCACGCAGGTGAAGCGATAGCCATCGGCGCGCAAACGCCGGCCCAGTTGTAGCAGGGCCTCGTCGGCCTGGATCTGTTCTTCGGCGAGCAGCATCAGCGGGACTCCTCCTGGGCAAGCCCGGTGGCCTGGATATACGCGCGGGTTGCGCGCAGGCCTTCCGGCAGGGCGTGGCCGTTGCCAGCCATGCGTTCGATCAGCACCGACACCGGCGTGCGCTCGATGCCGGTGTCGTCCGGCTCGACATCCAGCTGCCAGCTACCAGGCGCCACCCGGGGTTGCCGGGGCGCTTCCCAGCCATTGGCGATCCAGTCGTGCCAAAGCTGCTTCTCGTAGGCACTGAACACGCCGAACATGGCGGCGGCCGGGCCTTCGATCAACTTCCACAGGCGACTGCGCGCCGGATCTTCACCCCGGCGCACCCAGCCCTGGCCCTGCAGGGCCTTGAGAAAGCCCGGCATGGCGTCGGCTTCGGACAACCACTCGTTGATGCTGCGCCCCTGCAGGCGGCAGTGGTCCGAATGCATCATTTGGCCGAAAGCGCGCTTGCGCTCCAGGGCCGCGAGCAATTCGTCCTCGAGGTCGAAGCTGGCGATCAGGCTGGGGGTGTCGGTGCCCAGGTCGTTGAGCCGATAGCCGCGCCGGACCCGTTGATAGAACCCCTCGCCGTCCTCTGCCGGCCAAAGTTGGCGCAGCGCCTGGATGGCCTTGTGGGCATGACCGCTGGCGGCATTGTCGATGGTCACGTGCAGCTGGAAATAATGACCATCGATGCCCAGCTCGGCCAATTCATGGGTGGTGATCAACAGATGCAACGGCGGTTGTTCATAGCCGAGGTTATAGCCGATCACCTCGGGCAGGAACGCCTCGGTGTTCTGCCCCAGGGCCAACTGCACGGTCCCTTGCAGGTAGCGCTCCGGCGCCAGAGGCAGCGGTTCGAGGCAGCCCAGGCGGCTGAGCAGGCGCTGGTAGATCAGCACATGGTTGCAGCGTGGGTCGCCGTCGCCCAGTTCTTCCAGGTAGGTGCGGATCAACCCGTGGTAGCGTGGGTCGGGCCATTGGTGCAGCAGGCCTTGCAGCCATGCGCCATCCACCGCCTTGGTCGGCGCCACCTGCTGGAGGAACCACAGGGCCTGGGCGCGGTTGGCGAAGTAGCGGCGTGGCGCCCCTTGGCGCCGCGCCTGCAGGTAGGCCGCATGGTCACGGGCGACCTTGGCGGCATGTCGCGCGGACCAATCGTCCAGTTGCGCGGCTGAAGTGGGCAGGTCATCGGGCAGCGTGTCAGCCCGGTCCAGTTGTTCGGCAAGCCACTGGGCGCTGTCTTCGCAACGGCCTTGCAGCAGGGCCTGGTAGCGTCGCTCCAGGCTGTCGTTCGCGGCCAAGGCCGGCGCCACGGGGGCGGCCTTGCGGGTCATGACCGTCATGCCTCACTCCTTGCGCGATCAGTTGTCTTGGGACGGTACCGGCTGCGAGTCAGGGGCAGGCTCGGTGGCCGGCGCGTCAGGCTTTTGCATTTGCAGCGACGGTTTGCTGGGGTCGGCGTCCTTGGCCGGGTGATCGTCGTCGCGATCGAAACATCCGCCCACGAGCGTCAAGCTGCCGAGCAGGCAGATCAATGGGGCCATGCGCATAGGAAATCCTCCTGGCAGGAAGTAATCGCAGTGCCAGGACACCTGGCACTGCGTTGCCTCACTTACGAGCGGCCGCCCTTGCGGCTCGACTCGCTGGAACGGCCGCCACCGGAGTGCTGCCCGCCTTTACGGCCGGCTTCGGAAGCTTTCTCGCGGTCGTTGGCGAAATTGCCTGGGTTCTTCGATCCACCCTGGCTGCCGGTCCTGCTGTTTTCTTTATTGGCCATGGTCTGTTACCTCGTGTGGCTTCGGGATGCACGGCCGCTGCCGTACATAGCTTGGGAGTACGGCGATAAAACGGGATTCGCATTATTCCGGCACCGCCGGACCGGTGGCGTTAAATAAGCGGCCACGGTTTATTTGGCGCGCAAGATGTGCCCTCACTGGGCCTTGGTCATGCCCTGGAGCACTTCGCCGCATACGAGGATGGCGTGGGTTAGCCGATGGATGGTGGGGTAGGCAACCGCCGGCGCGTGGCCGGCGGCATTCGAAGGTCAGGCCTGCAACAACAAGCTCAGGTCGACACCGGCCGGGCCCATGGGCGGGCACCAGTAGTAGCCGCCGGTCAGCGGGCGGCTGAAGCGGTACAGGCCATCGATGATGCCGTCTTCCAGGCCGCTCATGCGCCGCAGCTGCACCTCGAAGGCATCCAGCGAATGGCCCAGGGCCACGAAGGCCAGGCCCGCGCCACGCTCGTCGGCCCAGGCCACGGAGCGCCGCACGACGAACGCCTCCGGGGCGAAGCTTTCCTGGGCGGTCCGCTTGACGTGGGCCGATGCGGGGGCGTCGTCCAGCTCTTCGTTGTCGCTCAGACGACGGCCGATGATGTTGTCCTGCTCCTGCTGGGGCAACGACTTGAAGTAGTTCAGATCGTGCTTCCACAGCTGGAAGGCGGCGAAGCTGGAGCCGGCCAGGCCGGCCTGGTCGCCGGCGACGATGGCAGCCTCCACGGCCGCTTCGTCCAGCGGGTTCTCGGTGCCGTCCTCGTAGCCGGTCAGGTCATGGCCGCCGCGATGCAGGAAGCCATCGACGCTGTCCACCAGGCGCAATGTCGGGGCCAACATTTGCTCCAGGGACTGGGCGCGCAGGAACAGGTCGCCACGTTGCTCGCCGCGCAACCACAGCCACAGGGCGTGCTGGGTGCTGGGGTTTTCCACTATCGCATCCAACTGAGGGAAGGCGCGCAGGCCAGGAACCTCACGGCCCAGCGCCTTGACCAGGGGGGCACCCACGCAGAGGATCAGGCTCTGCCCATCGACCTGCGGCAACAAGGCGTCGAGTGCCGCCGGCAGCGCTTCGGCCGACTGTACGGCGAAGAACAGGTGGCGGGCGTGGGCGGGAACGGGTGTGGCAAGCAGACCTTGCTGGAACGGCATGTGTGGCTAATCCTCGGGTAAGAGCGTAGTGCTTGGTTGGGCCTGCTATGCAGGCCATCGCGGGGCAAGCCCGCTCCTACAGGAGGTCGTAGAAGCAGGCTTGTCTCGCGATGGGCCACGCGGCAGCCTCAGAAAGCCGGAATGCTAGAGCCGTAGGGCGCTGCCTTCAAGCGGCAAATCGACTCGGGGCAGGCGCAACGACCCGCTTTAGCGTTCGCACAACTGCAACGTGCCGGGTATCAGGTTGCGGCTAGACTGCCTTCAACTTGCCAAAGGAATGCCACCATGACCGCGTCGCCGCTGCTCACCGCTGTCCTGCCTCTCGCCCTGGGCGTCATCATGCTTGGGTTGGGGCTCTCGCTCACCCTGGCCGACTTCGCCCGGGTGGTGAAATATCCCAAGCCGGTCGTGGTGGGCCTGGCATGCCAGATCCTGCTGCTGCCGCTGGTATGCTTTTTGATCGCCAACGGCCTGGGCCTGGAGTCGGCCCTGGCGGTGGGCCTGATGCTGCTGGCTGCCTCGCCCGGCGGCACCACGGCCAACCTGTTCAGCCACCTGGCCCATGGTGATGTGGCGCTGAACATCACCCTGACAGCGGTCAATTCGCTGATCGCCATACTGACCATGCCGCTGCTGGTGAACCTGTCGCTGATGTGGTTCATGGCCTCGGACCAGGCCATCCCTCTGCAATTTGCCAAGGTCATGCAGGTGTTCGCCATCGTCCTGCTGCCGGTGGCCCTGGGCATGCTCGTCCGCCGCTGGGCACCCGCCTTCGCCAACCGCATGGAGAAACCCATGAAGCTGCTGGCGGCATTGTTCCTGGCCTTTACCATCATCCTGGCCCTGGCCAAGGACTGGCAAACCGTGGTCGAGTATGCGCCGGTGGTGGGCGGTGCCGCGCTGCTGTTCAACCTGCTCAGCCTGGGGGTGGGCTACTGGGTGCCAAGAATGCTGAACATCCCGCGCCGGCAAGCGATTGCCATCGGCATGGAGATCGGCATCCACAACGGCACCCTGGCGATCGCCCTGGCCCTGAGCCCTTCGCTGCTGAACAATGCGACCATGGCGGTGCCCGCAGCGCTGTACAGCCTGATCATGTTCTTCACCGCCGCGGCGTTCGGCTGGTGGGTCAGCCGCGGCCAGACGCAGGGTGTATCCCCGGCCCAGCGCCCCGCCGCGGGCGATTGAACCGGGTATGGCACGCCCCCACGCGCTACAGTGACAGGACGGGCCTGGAGGACCGTACCACGCAAAAATGCAAAAAGGTGCTGCAGATTTGTCGATTGTGCATGGCATATTCGCATGCCAGGATCCTGCGATCCTCCAGCGCACTCCAAACTTCACTTGGAAAATCAATAACAAAGCAGGGAGACCGCGATGAACGCGCACGCTCATTCCGAGGCCCAGGTGCTGGCCGAAATCCGTAACCATATCGGCCACCTGACCCTCAACCGTCCCGCCGGCCTCAATGCCCTGACCCTCGACATGGTGCGTAGTCTGCACAGTCACCTCGACCAATGGGCCGAAGACCCGCAGGTGCACGCCGTGGTGCTGCGTGGCGAAGGCCCCAAGGGCTTCTGCGCCGGCGGCGATATCCGTTCGCTGCACGACAGCTTCAAGGCCGGCACCCGCCTGCACACGGATTTCTTCGTCGAAGAGTACGCCCTGGACCTGTGCATCCATCACTACCGCAAGCCGGTGATGGTGCTCATGGACGGCTTCACCCTCGGTGGCGGCATGGGCCTGGCACAAGGCGCAGACCTGCGCGTGGTCACCGAGCGCAGCCGCCTGGGCATGCCGGAAGTGGCCATCGGCTATTTCCCGGATGTCGGCGGCAGCTATTTCCTGTCACGCATTCCCGGCGAGCTGGGCACCTACCTGGGCGTCAGCGGCACGCAGATCCAGGCCGCCGACGCGCTCTACTGCGGCCTGGCCGATTGGTACCTGGAGAGCGACAAACTCGCCGCCCTGGACGCCGGCCTCGACCGCCTGGCCTTCGGCGACCACCCGCTCAAGGACCTGCAAGGCCTGCTGGCCAAGCTCGGCACCCAGGTGCTGGACGACGCGCCCCTGGCCAAGCTGCGCCCGGTGATCGATCATTTCTTCGCCCTGCCCGACCTGCCCAGCATCATCGAGCAATTGCGCGCCGTAAGCATCGGCGACAGCCACCAATGGGCCCTGACCACCGCCGACCAGCTGGAAAGCCGCTCGCCCCTGGCCATGGCGGTTACATTGGAGATGCTGCGTCGCGGGCGCCACCTGAGCTTGGAGGCGTGCTTCGCCATGGAGCTGCACCTGGACCGCCAATGGTTCGAGTACGGCGACATCATCGAGGGCGTGCGCGCCCTGATCATCGACAAGGACAAGCAGCCACGCTGGAACCCGCCGACCCTCGCCGGGCTCGACCGCCAACGCGTGGAGCAATTCTTCGAAGGCCTGTGAGCCGAGGAGTACACAGATGCAAGACCTGGAACTGAGCGAAGAACAGATCATGATCCGCGACATGGCCCGGGACTTCGCCCGTGGCGAGATCGCGCCCAACGCCCAGGCGTGGGAAAAGGCGGCCTGGATCGACGATGCAGTGGTGCGCAAGATGGGCGAGTTGGGCCTGCTCGGCATGGTGGTGCCGGAAGCCTTCGGCGGCAGCTACACCGACTACGTGGCCTATGCCCTCGCGGTCGAGGAAATCGCCGCCGGCGACGGCGCAACCGGTGCCTTGATGAGCATTCACAACTCGGTCGGCTGCGGCCCGCTGCTGGCCTATGGCACGCCCGAGCAGCAACAGGCCTGGCTGCCGCGCCTGGCCAGCGGCGAGGTGATCGGTTGTTTCTGCCTGACCGAACCCCAGGCCGGCTCCGAGGCCCACAACCTGCGCACCCGCGCCGAGCTGATAGATGGCCATTGGGTGATCAACGGCGCCAAGCAATTCGTCAGCAATGCCCGCCGCGCGGGGCTGGCCATCGTCTTCGCGGTGACCGACCCGGAGCTTGGCAAAAAAGGCCTCTCGGCGTTCTTGGTACCCACCGACAACCCCGGTTTCAAGGTCGACCGCAGCGAGCACAAGATGGGGATCCGCGCCTCCGATACCTGCGCAGTGACCCTCGACGACTGCCGCATCCCAGCCGCCAACCTGTTGGGCGAGCGTGGCAAGGGCCTGGCCATCGCCTTGTCCAACCTCGAGGGTGGCCGTATCGGCATCGCCGCCCAGGCCCTGGGCATCGCCCGCGCCGCGTTCGAGGCGGCGCTGGCGTACTCCCGCGATCGCGTGCAGTTCGGTAAGCCGATCAATGAACACCAGAGCATCGCCAACCTGCTCGCCGACATGCAGGTGCAGGTCAATGCCGCACGCCTGTTGATCCTCCACGCCGCGCGCCTGCGCAGCGCCGGCAAACCGTGCCTCTCCGAAGCCTCCCAGGCCAAGCTGTTCGCCTCGGAGATGGCCGAACGGGTGTGCTCGATGGCGATCCAGGTGCATGGCGGCTACGGCTACCTCGAGGACTACCCAGTGGAGCGCTATTACCGCGATGCGCGTATCACGCAGATCTACGAGGGGTCGAGCGAGATCCAGCGCATGCTGATCGCGCGGGAACTCAAGCACTATCCGTTGTGAGGTCCATTGGGGCCTACGCGGCCCTTTCGCGGCGCAAGGCCGCTCCTACAAGGTCGCCGCGATTGCTGTAGGCGCGGCCTTGCGCCGCGAACAGGCCGCAGAGCAGCCTCGAAGACCGCTCAAAAATGATCGACGCCATAGCATTTATCCATTGAATGCCACGGCAAAGGTGCAGTAAGCTCGGGCTCATTCACTGGAGAGCAACATGACCCACAGCATCCGCAACCACGCCAACCACACCGGTCGCACCGCGCGCCCTGTGTCGGCCGTTGCCCGCTGCCAGTCCGTTGCCAGCTTTTATTTTGGGTATTGGTTTAGCCACTAGGCGCCGCTGATACCCACACGGCGCCCACCTTCGAGGGGCCGCCGAATACGAGAATACTCAAACCCCCGGTCGGCTCCCCGCCCCGGGGGTTTTGCTTTTCCAGGCTTTTGAAAAACACCGATTCACGTTGAGGACAGATTCATGAACTACATCACTTATCACTACGCAGACACCTACACCTGGCGATTTAGCCAATCCCGTTCGGGCCAGCCTGCCGCCTCCGTTCGGTCGACCTTGGGTGGCAACGCCGTACGCAGTACCTCACCGAATATCTGTCGAACACCTCGATAGGGCCGACCGCGCGGGCTTGAACCCGCCGTCCGCCCAGGGAAATACGCCATGCAATCATCGAACCTCGCCCTGCCCCTGACCCAGCCCCAGGCTGCCAACACCGCCGTCAGCCAACGCTTGCCAAGCCCGCATCTGCTCAAGCAGCAAATGCCACTGAGCAGTGCCCTCGCCCAGCAAGTCCAGCACCATCGCCAGGCCATACGCGCCATCCTCGAAGGCCTCGACCCACGCCTGCTGGTGGTGGTCGGCCCATGCTCGCTCCACGACCCGCGCTCGGCGCTCGAATACGCAGACCGCCTGGCCGCCCTAAGCCGCGAAGTGGATGACAAGCTGCTGCTGGTGATGCGCGCCTATGTCGAAAAGCCGCGCACCACGGTGGGCTGGAAAGGCCTGGCCTACGACCCGCACCTGGACGGCAGCGACGACATGCACGGGGGTATCGCCCTGTCCCGCGGGCTGATGCTGGGCATGATCGAGCGTGGCCTGCCGGTCGCCACCGAGCTGCTGCAGCCGATGGCCGCCGGCTACTTCGACGACCTGCTGGGCTGGGCCGCCATCGGCGCACGTACCACCGAGTCGCAGATCCATCGCGAGATGGTCAGCGGCCTGGAGCTCCCGGTGGGCTTCAAGAACGGCACCGACGGTGGCGTCGGCATCGCCTGCGACGCCATGCGCAGCGCCGCCCATCCACACCGCCACTTCGGCATGGACGCCCAAGGCCACCCGGCGATCATCGAGACCTTCGGCAACGCCGATACCCACCTGGTTCTGCGCGGCGGTCACCAGGGCCCCAACTACGATGCCGCAAGCCTCGCCCAGGCCCGCCAGGGGCTTGCCAAGGCCGGCTTGACCGCGCGCATCATGGTCGACTGCAGCCACGCCAACAGCGGCAAAGACCCGGCCCGCCAGCCTGCGGTGTTCGAGGATGTATTGGAGCAACGCCTGCAGGGCGACCGCTCGATCATCGGCATGATGCTCGAAGGCCACCTATTCGACGGCTGCCAGGCGCTGGGCAAAGGCCCGTTGAAATACGGCGTGTCGATCACCGACGGCTGCCTGGGCTGGGACTCGACCGAGGCACTGTTGCGACGCGCGGCCGAGCGTTTGTGAGCACGGTGCAAGCCTGGCGAGACATACCCCGGACAAGTGCGCTAGGCTTGCCTTTTTCACCCAAGGAGTACCCTTCCCATGGCACGTGCCACTGCCCGCCACATCCTGGTCAGCACCGAAGAGAAGTGCAACGAGCTCAAAGCACAGATCGAAGCCGGTGCCGACTTCGCCGAAGTCGCCAAGGCCAACTCCACCTGCCCATCCAGCCGTCAGGGCGGCGACCTGGGCTCGTTCGGCCCGGGCCAGATGGTCAAGGAGTTCGACACCGTCGTGTTCAGCGCCCCGGTCAACACCGTGCAAGGCCCGGTCAAGACCCAGTTCGGCTACCACCTGTTGGAAGTGACCAGCCGCCAGGACTGAGCCTGACTTGGCCCTGTCCGCCCGCCTCCCCCCTGTGGGAGCGGGCTTGCCCCGCGATTGCGCCAGCAGGGGCGACACTGTTGCCGCCTCTGCCGCTATCGCGGGGCAAGCCCGTTCCCACCGGGGCATGCGTCGCTCGATAGCCTGGTGCATCGTCTGGTTCCTCGGCCTGCCCTCGACCAGCCACGCCGCGCCCACCCACGCCCTCACCGTCTATGGTGAAGCCCCGCGCTACCCCGCCTCCTTCCGCCATTTCGACTACGTCAACCCCGACGCCCCCAAGGGCGGTACCCTGCGGCGCTCGGCCCTGGAGATTGGCCAGTTCGACCATATCCTGCCGTATATCGACAAGGGCATCGGCGTCAGCGAAGTCGATGGCTGGCTCTACGCCCCGCTGGCGGTGCGCTCGTTCGACGAGCCCTATACCGTCTATGGCCTGGTCGCCCGACGCATGGAGCGCGGCCCCGACGATGCCTGGTTGCGCGTCGAGATCGCCCCCAAGGCCACCTTCGCCGATGGCAAGCCGGTACGCGCCGAAGACGTGCGCTTTACCTTCGAGCTGTTGATGAGCAAGGGCAGCCTGCGCTATCGCACCCAGTTCGCCGACGTCGCCGCCGTGGTGGTTGAAGGCCCACGCACGGTGCGCTTCGACTTCAGGCAACCCCACGGCCGCACCCTGCCCCTGGACCTGGCCAGCCTGCCGGTACTACCCGAACATGACTGGCAGCGGCGCGACTTCGCCAATGGCGCAGGCTTCGACACACCGGTGGGCAGTGGCCCCTATCGCATCGCGCGGATCGACAACGGTCGCAGCATCACCTTCGAGCGCGACCCGACCTGGTGGGCCCGGGACCTGCCTGCCAGCCGCGGCCGCTACAATTTCGCGCGCATCCGCATCGAATACTTCGGCGACACCGAGGTGGCCCGTCAGGTGCTGCGTGGCGGTGGCTATGACTACAACCGTGAATTCTCCGCCACTGCATTCACGCTCGGCTACAACGGCGACGCCCTGGATGACGGCCGCCTGCAACGGGCGCACTTGGGCCCGGCCAAGCCCCAGACCGCCCAGGGCTTCGTATTCAACCTGGAGCGGCCAGTGTTCCACGACCGCCGCGTGCGCCAGGCCCTGGCCATGCTTTGGGACTTCGAATGGAGCAACCGGCAGATGATGCGCAACCTGTACATCCGCCAGCAGAGCGTGTTTTCCAATACCCCGCTGGCGGCGCGCCAGTTGCCTGATGCCGCCGAGCTTAAGCTGCTCGAGCCGCTGCGCGGCCAGGTGCCGGACGAAGTCTTCACCCAGGTCTACCAGGCGCCGGTGACCGATGGTTCGGGCATCATCCGTCCCCAGCAGTTGCAGGCCCTGGCCCTGCTGCAAGCGGCCGGCTGGCATCCACAGGACGACCGCCTGGTGAATGCCGCGGGCGAGCCTCTGAGTTTTACCTTTCTCAATGGCCAGGCGGGCCTGGAGCGCCTGCTGCTGCCCTGGAAGCGCAACCTGGCGCAAATCGGCATTACCCTGAACATCCGCAACGTCGACTCGGCCCAGTACGTCAACCGCCTGATGGCGCGCGACTACGACATGATCGTCACCGGCTACCCGGTGACCCTCTCGCCTGGCGCCGAGCTGTACAACTACTTCGGCTCGGCCGCCGCCAAGGACCCTGGCTCGAACAACCTCATGGTGCTGCGCGACCCGGCCGTGGACACCTTGCTCGATGGGCTGGTACGCGCCGAAACCCAAGCCGACATGCTGCACCACGCCCATGCCCTGGACCGAGTGCTGCAGTGGAACTACTACTGGATCCCCAATTACTACCCACCGGGCAGTTCCACGGTCTGGTGGAACCGCTTCGGCTTGCCCAAGGTGCAAGCTGCCTACGACGAGGGTCTGGACACCTGGTGGGAAATCAGCCCGACACCGCTGACCAATGAGCAGATGGCCGAGCGCCTGAAGGCCACCCCATGACGGCATACATCCTGCGCCGCTTGCTGCTGATCATCCCCACCTTGCTGGCGATCCTGCTGGTCAACTTCGCCATCGTCCAGGCGGCCCCGGGCGGGCCGGTAGAACAAGCCGTGGCGCGCTTGCAGGGCCTCGGTGGTGGCGCGCCGGGTGCGCGGGCCGAAACGGTGCATGGCGAGTCCCGCGCGAGCCGGGGGTTGGACCCCAAGTTGATCGAGGAAATCAAGCGCCAGTATGGCTTCGACAAGTCTGCCCCTGAGCGCCTGTGGTTGATGCTCGGCCAATATGCCCGCCTGGACTTCGGCCAGAGCTTCTTTCGTGGCGCGAAGGTCACCGACCTGATCCTGGAAAAACTCCCGGTGACCCTGTCGCTGGGCTTCTGGGCCACGCTGATCACTTACCTGGTGTCGATCCCCTTGGGCATCCGCAAGGCCGTGCGCCATGGCAGCCGCTTCGATGCCTGGAGCAGCGCCCTGATCGTCGTCGGCTACGCCCTGCCGTCGTTCCTGTTCGCCCTGCTGTTGATCGTGCTGTTCGCCGGGGGCACTTCGCTGAACTGGTTTCCGGTGCGCGGCCTGGTCTCGGAGGACTTCGACCAGCTCAGCGTGCTGGGCAAGGTGGCCGACTATTTCTGGCACCTGGTACTGCCGGTCGGCGCCCTGGTGATCGGCGGCTTCGCCACCCTGACGCTGCTGACCAAGAACGCCTTCCTCGACGAGATATCCCGCCAGTATGTGGTCACCGCCCGTGCCAAGGGCCTGAGCGAACGTCGGGTGCTCTACGGTCATGTGCTGCGCAATGCCATGCTGTTGGTCCTGGCCGGGCTGCCCCAGGCACTGATCACGGTATTCTTCGCAGGCTCGCTGCTGATCGAGGTGATCTTCTCCCTCGACGGCCTGGGGCGCATGAGCTATGAAGCGGCCGTGTCGCGGGACTACCCGGTGGTGTTCGGCACCCTGTTCATCTTTACCCTGGCCGGCTTGTTGATCCGCCTGATCGGCGACCTCGGCTACACCCTGCTCGACCCACGCATCGATTTCGACGCGAGGGCACATTGATGCTCTCCCCGGTCGCTCGACGTCGCTTGCAGTGTTTCCGGCGCAACCGCCTGGGTTGGGTCTCGCTGTGGCTGTTCACCGGCATTGTGCTGTTGAGCCTGGGCGCGGAGCTGGTGGCCAACGACAAGCCGCTGCTGCTCTCGTACAAAGGCGAGCTGTATACCCCGGCACTCAAGCGTTACACCGAGCAGCAGTTCGGCGGCCAACTGCCCTTCCAGCCGGACTACCGCAGCGCCTATGTCCGCCAGTTGATCGAAGGCCAGGGTGGCTGGATGCTGTTCGCGCCGATTCCGTTCAGCGCCGACACGCCCAACTACGACCTGCAGGTGCCCACGCCCAGCCCGCCGAGTGCCCACAATTGGCTGGGCACCGATGACCAGGGTCGCGATGTACTGGCGCGAGTGTTGTATGGCACGCGGGTGTCGCTGCTGTTCGCCTTCGCCTTGACCGTGGTCAGCGTGTTGATCGGCGTAACTGCCGGAGCCCTGCAGGGCTACCACGGCGGTTGGGTGGACCTGCTCGGCCAGCGTTTGCTGGAAGTCTGGTCGGGGCTACCGGTGCTTTACCTGCTGATCATCCTCAGTGGTTTCGTCGAGCCGGATTTCTGGTGGTTGCTGGGGATCATGGCTCTGTTTTCCTGGTTGACCCTGGTGGATGTGGTGCGGGCCGAATTTCTCCGTGGGCGCAACCTGGAGTACGTGAAAGCTGCGCGGGCCCTGGGGTTGTCGGATGGGCAGGTGATGCTGCGGCACATCCTGCCCAACGCCATGAACGCCACCCTGACCTATGTGCCCTTCATGCTCACCGGGGCCATCACCACCCTGACAGCCCTGGACTTCCTCGGTTTCGGCATGCCGGCAGGCAGTGCCTCCCTGGGCGAGTTGGTGACCCAGGGCAAGCAGCACCTAGAGGCCCCTTGGCTGGGGTTCACGGCGTTCTTTGCCCTGGCGCTGATTCTTTCGCTGCTGGTGTTCATCGGCGATGCGTTGCGCGAGGCGTTCGACCCGCGGGCATAGCCTGCTCTCACAAAGGCAGCGCTTATAGCCATAATCCCTGCCACCGCATTCCAAAGGCCCGGCCCCATGCAAGAAAGCGACAGCCTCAAGGACTACCCCAAGGTCCGCCAACTGGCGATCCGCTCGCTGTTCGAGATCATCGAGCAATCCAGCGAAGGCACGGTGATCGTCGATCGCCAAGCGCGGATCGTCTGGATGAACGAGCGGTATGCCCGGCGCTTTGGCCTGGCCGATGCGGCCAGCGCCATCGGCCAGCCCTGCGAGGCGGTGATCCCCGGTAGCCTGATGCGCGATGTGGTCACCAACGGGCGGCCGATCCTGCTGGACATGCTCGACACGCCCAACGAGCCGTTGGTGGTAATGCGCCTGCCGATCCACGATGAGCGCGGCGAGCTGATCGGGGCCATCGGTTTTGCCCTGTTCGATGAATTGCGCAGCCTCTCGCCTTTGCTCAAGCGCTATTCGAGCATGCAGCAGGAGCTGGCTTCGACACGTTCGCAGCTAAAGGCACGCCAGGCCAAGTACAGCTTCGCCCAATTCGTCGGCACCAGTGCCGCTAGCCTGGAGGCCAAGCGCCGCGCCCGCCGTGGCGCGGGCAGCGACTCGCCGGTATTGCTGCTGGGCGAGACCGGCACCGGCAAGGAACTGCTGGCCCACGCCATCCATGCCGCCTCGCCACGGGCGCACAAAGCCTTCGTCAGCATCAACAGCGCCGCCATTCCAGAGACGCTGCTGGAGGCCGAATTCTTCGGTACCGCGCCGGGCGCGTTCACCGGCGCCGATCGCAAGGGACGCAGCGGCAAGTTGCAACTGGCTGAAGGAGGCACCCTGTTCCTCGATGAGATCGGCGACATGCCGCTGGCCCTGCAAAGCAAATTGCTGCGGGTATTGCAGGAAAAGGAGTATGAGCCGGTCGGCTCCAACCAGATGCTGCGCAGCGATGTACGCATCATCGCGGCCACCTCGATCGACCTGCAGGCGGCCATGGCACGCGGCACCTTCCGTGCCGATCTGTATTACCGACTCAATGTATTGCCGATCCAGGTGCCGGCGCTGCGTGAACGGCTGGAGGATCTGCCGGCGCTGTGCGAGGCGATTCTCGCCGAGCTGGGCAGCCAGTACGAGCTCGAGCCCGACGCCCAGGCGCTGTTGGCACGGCATGCCTGGCCGGGGAATATCCGCGAACTGCGCAATGTGCTGGAGCGGGCGTCCTTGTTGGCCGACCGCTCACGCTTGGGCGTAGAGGACGTGCGCGAAGCACTCGGGCCTTTGAGCCCGGTGGCGTCGACCGGAGCGACTCGCCAGGGGTATCGGGAGGCCTGCGAGGCGTTCGAGCGGACGTTGATTGTCGATGCGCTGGCCGACAGTGCGGGGAACGTGCCGCAGGCCGCGAAAGCGCTGGGGTTGGGGCGGTCGACGTTGTACAAGAAGATGGTCGCGCTGGGCATTTCGTCCATTCTTTGAGACTCGAGTCTACAGTTGTAGACAGCGCGAGGGCTGCGCCCGATCGCGGCACAAGGCCGCTCCTACAGGGAGCTACGCTACTTCCCGAACCTCCTTTGTGGGAACGGGCTTGGCCCGGGATGCAGGCACCTCGGTCTCCATGTAGAGACAAAACTGACCTCGTCGCGCATAAAATCCTTATAAATCAGTCGCTTATAATTTTGGCACGATTCCCGCTATCTCCCTGTCCATCATAAAAACAAAGACCTGGAGACACCCCGATGACCGTGCTCATCGCCCTCGCCGCCTTGGCACTGCTGATGCTCGCCGCCTACCGTGGCTACAGCGTGATCCTCTTCGCCCCCATCGCCGCCCTCGGCGCCGTCCTGCTCACCGACCCCGCCGCCGTGGCGCCCGCCTTCACAGGCGTGTTCATGGAGAAAATGGTCGGCTTCATCAAGCTGTATTTCCCGGTGTTCCTGCTCGGTGCCGTATTCGGCAAGCTCATCGAGCTGTCAGGCTTCTCGCGCTCGATCGTCGCCGCTGCCATCGGCTTGCTCGGCACGCGCCAGGCCATGCTGGTGATCGTACTGGTATGCGCCCTGCTCACCTATGGCGGGGTGTCGCTGTTCGTCGTGGTGTTCGCGGTCTACCCGTTCGCCGCCGAGATGTTCCGCCAGAGCGACATCCCCAAGCGGCTGATCCCGGCCACCATCGCCCTGGGCGCGTTCTCCTTCACCATGGACGCCCTGCCCGGTACGCCGCAGATCCAGAACATCATCCCCAGCACGTTCTTCAACACCACCGCCTGGGCAGCACCCTGGCTCGGGCTGATCGGCACCCTGTTCGTGTTCAGCGCCGGCATGCTCTACCTGCGTCGACAGCGCAACAAGGCCCAGCGCGCGGGCGAAGGCTACGGCAACGACTTGCGTAACGAACCGGAAACCGCAGACGACCTGGCCTTGCCCAACCCATGGCTGGCCCTCTCGCCGCTGGTGCTGGTAGGCGTGATGAACCTGCTATTCACCCACTGGATCCCCCAGTGGTACGGCGCCAGCCATACCTTGCAACTGCCGGGCATGGGCGCGCCGGTACAAAGCGACGTGGCCAAGCTGACCGCCATTTGGGCGGTGCAGGCGGCCTTGCTGGTGGGGATTCTGATGGTGCTGGTATGTGCCTTCGGCGCCATCCGCCAGCGCCTGGCCGAGGGCACCAAGAGCGCAGTCGGCGGCGCCCTGCTGGCGGCCATGAACACCGCTTCGGAGTATGGCTTCGGCGCGGTGATCGCCTCGTTGCCCGGTTTTCTGGTACTGGCCGACGCTTTGCGGGCCATCCCCAATCCGCTGGTCAACGAAGCGATCACCGTCACGCTGCTGGCAGGTATCACCGGCTCGGCATCCGGTGGCATGAGCATTGCGCTTGCGGCCATGAGCGAGAGCTTCATCGCAGCCGCCCATGCCGCCAATATTCCCCTCGACGTGCTGCACCGAGTGGCCGCCATGGCCAGCGGCGGCATGGATACCCTGCCGCACAACGGCGCGGTGATCACCTTGCTGGCCGTCACCGGGCTGACCCATCGCGAAGCCTACAAGGACATTTTCGGTATTACCCTGATCAAGACCCTGGCGGTTTTCGTGGTCATCGCCACGTTCTACGCCACGGGCATCGTCTAAGGAGACTGGCATGACACTCAACGGCAAGACCGCACTGGTCACAGGTTCCACCAGCGGCATCGGCCTGGGGATAGCCCAGGTGTTGGCCGGCGCGGGTGTGAACATCGTGTTGAATGGCTTCGGCGACCCGGCCCCGGCGCTCGCCGAAATCACCAGGTTGGGCGTGCGGGTCATTCATCACCCGGCCGACCTGTCCGATGTAGCCCAGTTCGAGGCGCTGTTCGCCCTGGCCGAACGCGAATTCGGGGGCGTTGATATCCTGGTCAATAATGCGGGCATTCAGCACGTGGCGCCGGTGGAGCAGTTTCCCATCGAGACCTGGGACAAGATCATCGCCCTTAACCTTAGCGCCGTGTTCCATGGCACCCGCCTGGCGCTGCCCGGCATGCGCACGCGCAACTGGGGGCGGATCGTCAATATCGCCTCGGTGCATGGCCTGGTGGGCTCCACTGGCAAGGCGGCCTATGTGGCAGCCAAGCATGGCGTGGTGGGGCTGACCAAGGTCGTAGGCTTGGAAACCGCCACCAGTAATGTCACCTGCAACGCCATCTGTCCCGGGTGGGTGCTTACGCCACTGGTGCAGAAACAGATCGACGACCGCGCCGCCTCTGGTGTTGACCCACAGCAGGCGCAACACGATCTGTTGGCCGAAAAGCAGCCTTCCGTGGCCTTTGTAACACCCCAGCACCTCGGAGAGCTGGTATTGTTCCTGTGCAGCGAAGCCGGTAGCCAGGTCCGCGGTGCCGCCTGGAACGTCGATGGCGGTTGGCTGGCCCAGTGAGGGCCTGCCGGGATCTGGCGCGGCTTCGCGTTGTCTTTAATTAGCAAGGAGGCCTAATGCGCCCATTCCCATTGACCGCGATCCTTTCCCTGACCCTGGCCTGCGCAGCACCCGCTATAGCTGCCGGGCTCAAGGATGTCGCGCCCTACCCCGAGGCGGAAAAAGGCTTCACGCGGCAGGTCATCCACCTGCCCTCGCAAACCGACGAGTCGGCCCATCAGCTGGAGATCCTTGCCGGCAAGACCCTCACGGTCGACTGCAACAAGCAGCGCCTGAGCGGCAAGCTCGAAGAGCACAATCTCGAAGGCTGGGGCTACAGCTACTACCGCCTGGAGAAAGTCGCCGGGCCCATGAGCACGCTGATGGCCTGCCCGGACGGCAAGAAGGCCGAGGCCTTCGTGCCGGTGGTCGGCGAAGGCTTCATGCTGCGCTACAACAGCAAGCTGCCGGTGGTGGTGTACGTGCCGGAAGGCATCGAAGTGCGCTATCGCGTCTGGTCGGCTTCCGAAGACGTACAAAAGGCTAAAGTGGAGTAAAGGCCACCCCGCAGTGGTTTAGCGACGCCCTCCTGTGGGAACGGGCTTGCCCCGCGATTGCGCCCGGTCAGACGACGACAATCGCGGGGCAAGCACGCTCACACAGGGGGCCTTGAACGGCAATGGGAGGTTTCGGCATGAACGACGTGCTCTGGCGCCCTTCCACGGCGCAGATCCAGGCCAGCCGGATGGACGCCTTCCGCCGCCGGGTCAATCTGCGGTTCAACCTCCAGCTCGACGACTACACCGCTCTGCACCGCTGGAGCGTCGAACAACGCCCTGCCTTCTGGCAGGCCCTTGCCGAATATTTCCAGGTCCAGTGGCACACGCCGCCTTCCCAGGTGCTCGACGAAGGCCCGCTCATGCCCGACGCGCACTGGTTCCCCGGTGCCACCTTGAACTACGCCGAACACCTGCTGCAGCGCCGCGATGATCGCCCGGCCGTGATCGCCATACGCGAGGATGGCCAGCGTCAGGCCCTGACCCATGCGCAACTGGCGGCCCATGTCGCCGGCATGCAAAGGGCCCTGCAGGGTATCGGCATCCAGGCGGGCGACCGGGTCGCCTCGGTCATGCCCAACACCTGGGAAACCCTGGTGACCATGCTGGCCTGCGCCAGCCTCGGCGCGATCTGGTCCAGTTCGTCGCCCGAGTTCGGCCTGCATGGCATCATCGATCGTTTCGGCCAGATCACGCCCAAGCTGCTGATCGCCTGCGCAGGTTACCAATACGCCGGCAAGGCCATCGATCAGGTGGAGAAGATCAACCAGGTGACGGCCCAACTGACCGACCTGGAGCACCTGTTGATCGTGCCCTACACCCGTCCGCAGACCCGCGCCGACGAATTCGCCGCACCACGGGTCAGCCTGTGGAATGACTTCTACCAACCGGGCGGTGAGCCGCGCTTCGCACCGCTGCCCTTCGACCATCCTCTGTGCATCCTCTATTCCAGCGGCACCACGGGCGTGCCTAAGTGCATCGTCCACCGCACAGGTGGCGTACTGCTGCAGCACATGAAGGAACACGGCCTGCACAACGACCTGAAGGCCAACGACGTCCTGTTCTACTACACCACCTGCGGCTGGATGATGTGGAACTGGCTCGCCAGCGGCCTGGCCGTCGGCGCCACCCTGGTGCTGTACGATGGTTCGCCGTTCCACCCTGGGCCCGAGCGCCTGCTCGACTTGATCGACGCCGAAGGCATCCACGCCTTCGGCACCAGCGCCAAGTACCTGGCGGCCTTGGAGCAGGAAGGCATCGTGCCGAGCGACAGCCATCACCTGGGCAGCCTGCGCCTGATCATGTCCACCGGGTCACCGCTCTCGCCCCATAGCTACGACTACGTCTACCGCAAGATCAAGCCGGACCTGTGCTTGGCCTCGATGTCAGGCGGCACCGATATCGTCTCCTGCTTCGTGCTCGGCAACCCGGTATTGCCGGTACGCCGCGGCCAGATCCAGTGCAAGGGCCTGGGCATGGCCGTGGAAGTCTGGAACGAGGCCGGCCAACCGGTCACGGGCGAAAAAGGCGAACTGGTGTGTACCCGCAACTTCCCCTGCATGCCCGTGGGCTTCTGGAACGATGACGGCAGCCGCTACCACGACGCCTATTTCAGCCAGTACCCCGGCGTCTGGGCACAGGGTGACTACGCCGAGGAGCACGCCGAAGGCGGCCTGGTCATTCACGGCCGCTCCGATGCGGTACTCAACCCCGGCGGGGTACGCATCGGCACAGCCGAGATTTACCGCCAAGTGGAAAAGGTCGAGGAAGTGCTCGAAAGCGTCGCCATCGGCCAGGACTGGCACAACGACGTACGGGTGGTGCTGTTCGTGCGCCTGCGCGAGGGCCTGCAGCTGGACGACGCGCTGCGCCAACACATCCGCCAGGTGATTCGCCAATACACGACACCTCGCCACGTGCCCGCCGTCATCGCCCAGGTCACGGACATTCCACGCACCATCAGCGGCAAGCTGGTGGAGCTGGCCATCCGCAACGTGGTGCACGGCCTGCCGGTGAAGAACACCGACGCCCTGGCCAACCCTGAAGCACTGGCGCAATTCCGCGACCGCGCGGAGCTGCGCGATCAGGCATAATGGCGCCCTTTTTCGCCCCAAGCACAGGTGTTCCCATGAAAGCCCAAGCCCGTCACATCCTGGTCAAGACCGCTGCCGAAGCCGAACAGCTCAAGCAACGGCTCGCCAAGGGCGAAGCCTTCGACGTGCTGGCAAAGAAATTCTCAACCTGCCCCTCGGGCAAGCGCGGCGGTGACCTGGGCGAGATCCGCCCAGGCCAGTTGGTCGGCGCCATCGACCAAGTGATCTTCAAGAAGGCCCTGCGCGTGGTACATGGGCCGATCAAGAGCAAATTCGGCTACCACTTGGTGCAGACCTTCTACCGCGACTGACCCTTAGGCTCTGTCTGAAAGCCTTGATACTTGGTCATGCTGCGTTGAAAACAGCCTCGGAATGCTCATTTACAACCCGTAAACTCCGCTTCCTCGGCTGTTTTCGCCTTGCCTGACCGGCGTCTCAAGACTTTTCAGGCAGGGCCTATCGCCGCGCCGCCAGCAGGCCCAGCCCGGCGCAACCGAGCAGCGAGGCGCTGACGCGGTTGAACAGGCGGCGCGGCCCCGGGCGGCTGAACCAGCGCTGCATGTAGGCGCCAAGGCCCGCATAGATGGCGATGGCCGCCCACTCCAACAGCAGGAACAACACGCCCAGCCAGAGGAACTGCTCAGCCACAGGCGTAGGGCTGCCCACCGAGACGAACTGCGGCAGGAAGGCGGTGAAGATCAGGATCGCCTTGGGGTTGCCTGCAGCGACCCAGAACTCCTGCCGCGCCAACCGCCAGGTACCCCGCGGGTGATCGCCGCTCACCACGGCTTCGCCCACCGGTGCGCGCCACAGCTGCCAGGCGATATAGAACAGGTACGCAGCCCCCAGCACCTTGATTGCCAGGAACAAGTATTCGCTGGTGTGCAGCACCACCGCCAGGCCCATGGCGGCCAGGGCGATCATGCCGCTGAAGGCCAGGATACGCCCGCCGCCGGCCATGCAGGCGGTGCGCAGGCCATAACGGCTGGCGTTGTGCAGCGACAGCAGGTTGTTGGGGCCCGGCGCCATGTTCAGGGCGAAACAGGCGGGGATGAACAGCAGCAGGCTCGACAGGTCCATTATTCTTCTCCATCAGGACGCCAGAAGCGTCGCGCTGGCGTCGTACGGCGTCAAGCACAGTCACTGGGCAAATGGCCGTAACAGTGGCCAGCGTTTACACTTCGGACCTTGGACTTCGGCAAGGCAGGCTTTGCATGACCCGCTCACACAGCGAAATCTGGCGCGACCCGGCGCTGCCGTTCGTGGAAAGCCGCCGCGCCTGCCATAGTCGGGCCTGCTACAAGGCGCACAGCCACCCAACGTTTTCCATCGGGGCGGTAGATGCGGGCCTGAGCCATTTCACCGGTGCCGGCGAAGGCCGTGAGCGGTTGACGCCTGGCTCCCTGGTGCTGGTTCCGGCGCAGCGGGTGCATGCCTGTAACCCGCAGCCGGGCCAAGCCTGGAGCTACCAGATGCTGCACCTGGATGCGCAATGGTTGCAGCAACTGCGGTTGGAGGCCGGGGTCGCGGCCGGCGAACCCGGCGCACCGGCACGAATCAGCCGGTCAGCATTGGTGTACCGCCAGTTCTGCTAGCTCAATGCACTGTTGTTTTCCAAAGCGGGGGCAGCGGAAAAGGAAGCGGCACTGGTGGCATTCATCGGCGACCTCGATTTTGCCGCCCATGACACCCTCGATGCGGCGCCGGCTCCGACCTTGAGCGCACCGGCCTTGCGTGAGGCGCTCGACATGATCGAAGCGCAAGATTCGGCTCAGTTGAGCCTGAGCCATCTGGCCGCCCACGTGGGCCTTGGCCGTTACCAGTTGATCCGAGCCCTGCGCGCCGCCACCGGGCTCACACCCCATGCCTACCTGCTCAATGCCCGGGTCAATCGCGCCCGGCGCCTGCTCAGCCAAGGCAGGCCGTTGGCGGAGGTAGCCTATGAACTGGGGTTCGCCGACCAGGCCCATTTCCAGCGCGTGTTCAAGGCCCATGCAGGCATGACACCGGGACGCTATCGAGGTGGGGCCGGCAACACTGTCCCTCTGTGGGAGCGGGCTGGCCCCGCGATCAAGGGCGAAGCCCTTGCCACGCGACGGTGATACCAGGCCCGGCCTAATCGCGGGACCAGCCCGCTCCCACAAGGCCCTGAAAATCAAATAGTTATGCGTTGCTCTATGAAAGCGGGCTTGCCCCGCGATTGGGCCGGGTAGCCTGCAATTATCTTCAATACATACGAACACCCGACGAGCAGACTGCGGCTTTCCCCACTGCAGAAGCCTAGCCCCATGGAGCAATTTTTGATCGTCGCCGCCGCCCACTTCCTCGCCCTGCTCTCCCCAGGCCCCGACTTCTTCCTGGTGGCCCGCACCTCGGCCAACGCCGGTTGGCGTGTAGCGAGCGGCGCTTGCCTGGGCATCGCCTTGGCCAATGGTCTCTTCATCGTCGCCGCCTTCGCCGGCGTCTCGATCCTGCACGAAGGCAGCACGCTGTTCGTCACCCTGCAACTGGCCGGCTGTGCCTATCTGCTGTACATCGGCGGACTGTTCTTGCGCCACGCCGGGCACAGCAGCCTCGCGCCCACTGACAGCGGCCTCGCCCAACCCGCTCGCGGTTGGCTGCACAGCCTCGTCCAAGGCTTCGTCTCCGGCATTCTCAACCCGAAGAACGCTTTGTTCTATGCCAGCTTGGCAAGCATGGTCGCCGCCACCAGCAGTGCCTGGAAGATCGCCTATGGTGCGTGGATGTTCACCGTCGTGGGAGCCTGGGACCTGCTGGTGGCCATGGCCATCGGCAACCGCCGCGTGCTGCGCCGGTTCGCCCGCGCCCTGCCCTGGCTGGAGCGCGCCTCGGGCGCCATGCTGATGCTCCTGGCCAGCGTTGTGCTCATGCACCTGGCATGGGGCTGACCAATGCCAGCGAATGCAGGTCCATCACGCTGAAAAAGCCCCTGGCCCAGCCGCCGGTATCCAGGTGCCAGACGTTGCCCAACCGCTTGGCCTGCACCACCGGTGTATGCCCCACCAGCAAGGCCCGCAGACCGGCGACCGGCTCCGTGTCGCCTTCGCGCAAGCGACGCCGCGACCATTGGCAGACCTCGCGTACGTGCGGGTCGTCCACGGTTTCCAAACTGGCCCGCAGGGTCGGCCAGTCAGGGAACGGGCTGTCGGCATGCAGCAACCCGACCAGACCGCCGGGGGTCTGCACTTCCATGCCCAGCGGCATCTGGGCGAACCCTTCTACATAGCGCTGCTGATCAGCCTCGGGCAAGTCGAGAAACCAGGCCCCTCCCGCGGCACGGTACATGTCCAGTTCGACCCGGCCACCGCGCAGATGCGCAATAGCCAGGGCTTCGTGGTTGCCCTGCACGGCGTGAAACCAAGGCTGGGCCAACCATTCCAGCGCCTGGGCGCTCTCCGGGCCGCGATCGACAAGGTCGCCGACACTGAACAGCCGGTCGACCGACGGGTCGAACCCCACGGTGTCCAGGCACTGCTGCAGGCGAGCGAAATGCCCGTGGATATCGCCCACGGCCAGGTCACGCCCCCGGGTATTGGCGGCTACCCGCCGAAAACGGCTCATTGCATCGGTCCTCTGCTGCGGCGCCCACGGCAGGCGTAGAATGAAGGGGCAAGCCGCTCGCGCACCTGGAGGTGCATCATGCGTACCGCCCTCGCCTGTGCCGTCATGATGGTGCTGGCTTTCGACAGCATGGCACAAGCCGCCCCGGCCACGCAGGTCGAGGTACGCTTCGACCATCCTGAAAAATTCCGCGATGCCAGCCTCGACAGCCCCGGCTACGAGCGCGGCGCCGATGAATACGTCATGAAGACGCTCACCCAGCATTTGCAAACGCTTGGGCAGCGCTACCTGCAGCCGGGCCAGCAGCTGCGCATCGTGATCCGCGACATTGACCTGGCAGGCCGTTTCGAACCTTGGCACGGCGGCGCCTACGATGTGCGTTTCATGCGCGAAATCACCTGGCCGAGCATCGACCTGAACTACACCCTGAGCCAGCCGGGGCAACCCGAACGACAGGCCCAGGAGCGGGTCAGTGACAAGATGTACCTCAGCCGCCCCGGCCGCCAGGCAAGTAGCAGCGACAGGCTCTATGCCGAGAAGGTCATGCTCGGCGACTGGTTCCGCCAGCGGTTCGCGCATGGGCCGGCGTCCTGAACCGCGATTGCTTGCCTGAGCCCTGGGGCCGTTGCGCGCCCTTTTGCGACACAAGGCCACTCCCGCAGGGTATGCTCGGGCTTTCGCTTTCCATGGATGGACGACATGACACCCTGCATCCTGCAATTGCAAGGCCTGAGGCAATGAAATACCTGCTCACCGCCTTGGTCAGCTACGCCTGCACCTATTACCTCACCGGCCTGTTGATCCAGGGGCGCCTGGCGGACCTCGCCGAAGGCCTGCGGCACCGGCCTGATGCCCCGAGGCCGGGGGAATACCTGCGCAAGGTAGAGCGATACGCCCGCCGCTCACACCGCCAATACAGCCTGGCGGTGGGCTCGGTGCTGGCGATGGTGGGTTGCCTGTTGCTGTATTGGCTGGGTTGACGCTAGGGTCAAAAATTCAGCGCCAGGCTCTGCCGCCCTTCCAGAGCGAGCAGATACTGCTTGGCCTGTAAGCCACCGGCAAAGCCGGTCAGGCTGCCCGAGGCACCGATGACCCGGTGACAGGGGGCAATGATCGATATCGGGTTGCGCCCATTGGCGGCACCCACCGCCCGCACGGCGCTGGGGTTGCCGATCTGCCGGGCGATCTCGCTGTAGCTACGGGTTTCACCGAAGGGAATGGTCAGCAGTGCTGCCCAGACCTGACGCTGGAAATCGGTGCCGAGAAAATCCAGTGGCAACTCGAAACGCTGGCGTTGTCCGGCGAAATACTCACCCAGCTGGCGAGCCGTTTCCTTCAAGGTGGGGTGGGTGTCGTTGCGGTGCAGCGCACCGAGGCGCACGCGGTTTTCCCGCTCCTGCTCCCACAGCACCGCCGCCAGGCTGTTGCCCCGCGCCACCAGTGTCAGGGTGCCGACGGGAGATTGCATGAGGGTGAAGGCGCTGGACATTGATGAACTCCGAACGAGAAAACGGCTGCCGGCACTCTACGCCCGGCAGCCGTCTCGCGCATCCGCTTTCTCACCCGCGAAGCTGTCGACGCTCAACGCCCCGCGCACGCCGCCACGACGCTGGGCTTGGCAGCACGCCTACACGATTGAAGGGCCGGTTCGCCGGCCACCTTCCTGGCCCGCCCGACGCCCCAGGCCAATGCCCTGGTCATCGACTCGCCAGGGCGGGAGTCGAACGCTTCTTCATGCAAGGCCATGCCCGAGGGCGCGTAGATGCCAATGAACATTTGCGTGGCACCAGTACGGGACAACCTGACCTGCACGTCGATGCAGGTACCACCATCGAGGGTCTCGTCGTGCCCGCGATGATGAAGGGTGGGGTCTGCCCACGACCAGAATACGTCTCCACGAATTCTCATGCCGCCTCCTACGACTTTAGTCTTATATGTGTTGGTAGAGGCACCATAGCGGAAGCACACGGGCACGCAACCGCATTGCGCGCAATGGCGGGCACAATCGGACAGCCGGCTTGACCCAGCTATGGGGAATCAGGAGTCGGGCGTTTTCTCGCAGCCCGGCTCAAGTAGCGATTCGGCGAAGGTCATCCACTCTTCGAATGCCTTGCGATGGGCTTGGCACATGCCTTTCCATTCGGGGCCGCCAACGCGGCCATAGGCGATCTGGTTCATGGTCGAGGAGGTCAAGGCGTCGAGTTCCCTCAACAGACGGTAGGCACGGTAACGCTTTTCTCTTTCAGGCATTGGCTTGTCTTCCAATGTTGCACAACAAGGGCAGCAGGAAGCCTTTTCGGTTCATGGTTTTGGGCTTCCTGCTTCTGGACCTGCGAGCGCTGCAAAAGGTCCATCGCCTCTGGAGATTGCGTCAATTGGCTCAGTCGAATGCGCCGTCGAGCACCTCGTAGATGATGCCGGTCGCTACCGCGACCAGGAGCAGGTCCGCGCCGGCCTGCATCCATTCGTAGCCATCGTAGTGAGGGAGATGGCCAAGCAACCTACCATCGAGCTTCTTGGCGATGCCAGGAGGGAGCGGCTTGCCGCGCGCCAGGTTCTTCTGGATGCCCGGCGGCAGGGCTGGCCCAGGGCTCCAGTAGTTCCGGTAGCCGCTCAATATGCCCAACACATCGCCACGGTCGATGGAGGGGCCGCGGTAACGATCGCCACGATAATCGTTGTCGTAGCCACCACCTTTGTGGCCGCCGCCCGCGTTGCCGCTCCCCTTGTTGCCACCGCCAGGGTGGCTGTTGCCCTGGGAGTGCTGGACCTGATTCTTGTTGTGCCCTTGGCCTTGGCCTTGGCCTTGCCCCTTCCCGTTGCCGGGATCGGCAAAGCCCAGGCAAGGGCCGATAGCCAAAGCAAACGAAGTCACTGCAATCACGATAGCGCGAGACTTGGCCATAACTGCTTCCTTCCGTGAGGGTGGATCCCCTGCACTGTAGACGATGGCCATGGGAAAAGTTCCCTGCCTTGGCCTGGTTATCTGCAGCCTGAAAAGATCCGTTGTAAAAGTTGAAACGAGTTCTCAGAAAGCGCCCATTACCGACGTCATCGGCACGGGCGATGGGTCACTCGGTGGCCTTGCAGGTGTCGAAGTTGGCAAACCAGAAACTGACCAGGGCGGCACGCGGCTCTCTTCCGGTGAACTCACTGCTGATCTCGGCCAAGTCGTCGCTCAACTTGAATGCACGGGAAGACCAGACCACGCCTCGCGCGACGCGATCATCCTGGTCCGGCATGCCGTACCTGGCTTTCAATTCGTCCATCAATGCCTCACTGGAGCGGTTCGACCGATCGAAGCGCATCTGTACCAGGCAAAGCTCGTCATCCTTGCTGAACACGTAGTTGTAGCCATCGGCCTGGGCGTCGAGCTTCGGCGCCTGCTTGGATGTGTAGACCAAGGCACCTACATTGTTGGT
The DNA here is from genome assembly GCF_015680235.1 of Pseudomonas guariconensis. GTDB lineage: Bacteria > Pseudomonadota > Gammaproteobacteria > Pseudomonadales > Pseudomonadaceae > Aquipseudomonas > Aquipseudomonas guariconensis_A. Next base: position 6,036 of record NZ_JADLJL010000040.1, on the reverse strand, counting down.
GCCCACCTTCTGCAGAATGGCATGCCGCTCGATCTGCTCGCGCTTGAGACCCATCTTAGTGCCTGCGGGACCTTCCCACGGTCCCTCGTCGGAGCAGCCGTAGATCATCGTTGTCGCCAGGGCCAACACTGCCAAACGCTTCATGCCTGTTCTCCTTGTTGATGGGCGGAATCTACCACAGGCCATGACGTCATCGCCCTGCAGACCGCTCTTTATCCCTGTCCACCCATCCAGCTTGGATGCAAAGCCAGTACCGATTCCCGCAAGGCCATAGTACGGTGCGCCTCGAATGTACTACCTGGTGACTTGCCCGCAAGCCCATGGACCCGGCCATTTAAAGACCTGGGAGGTCAAATGCAACGTGTTCAAGCAACAAGCCAAGAAGCTCTTGACCTGGCTTTGATTGCGTTCTACCGCTTCAAGATCGGTGAGATCAAGGTATTCGACCTGGAGCGCGCGATGAGCTTCGAAGTTGGCCAAGCCCTGTCCCAAAGCGGACTGGTAAGGTTCTCGATAACGCAGATGCCGTCTGGACGTTATCGGATCAGCGACCAGGGAGAACATTCGATCACAGAGGCTGGACGTGCTCGGCTGGAGCACCTTCGCGGCTAGAACCGCTCACCAGCCCGAACTCAGCACCGTGGCAGCTCGCGGTGCTGAATGCCGGCCCCACTCATCAGGGGCCTCGGCATCGGATTTCGCGTCCCCGTACAACTGCCCTCGCACCTATGCGACAATACGCGCAATGTCCGGCCTCAACCCCCGCATTTATCGCCCAACAGCTGGGTCACAGCATGCATGTGCTGCTGTCGACGCACGCCCGTTGGCTCAACTCAAGCTCCGACTGGAGCGCGCTGGAAACGCTCAGGATCGCTGACCCTCCAGCCGCATAAGTTACTGATAGGTAAGCGCTTTGATCTCCACCGCCAATATCACCATGCAATTCGGCGCCAAGCCGCTCTTCGAAAACGTCTCGGTCAAATTCAACAACGGCAACCGCTACGGCCTGATCGGCGCCAACGGCTGCGGCAAGTCGACCTTCATGAAGATCCTCGGCGGCGACCTGGAGCCGTCCGCAGGCCAGGTGATGCTCGAGCAGAACACCCGCCTGGGCAAGCTGCGCCAGGACCAGTTCGCCTATGAAGAATTCACCGTCATCGACACGGTGATCATGGGCCACGAGCAGCTGTGGAAGGTCAAGGCCGAGCGTGACCGCATCTATTCGTTGCCGGAAATGACCGAGGAAGACGGCATGGCCGTCGCCGAGCTGGAGACCGAGTTCGCCGAGATGGACGGCTACACCGCCGAGTCCCGTGCCGGCGAACTGCTGCTGGGCCTGGGCATTCCGCTGGAGCAGCACTTCGGCCCGATGAGCGAAGTGGCGCCGGGCTGGAAGCTGCGTGTGCTGCTGGCCCAGGCGTTGTTCTCGGACCCGGACGTGCTGCTGCTGGACGAACCGACCAACCACCTGGACATCAACACCATCCGTTGGCTGGAAACCATCCTCACGGCGCGTAACAGCACCATGGTGATCATTTCCCACGACCGGCACTTCCTCAACAGCGTCTGCACTCACATGGCCGACCTGGACTATGGCGAGCTGCGCCTGTTCCCGGGCAACTACGACGAGTACATGACCGCCGCCACCCAAGCGCGCGAGCAGTTGCTGGCCGACAACGCCAAGAAAAAAGCCCAGATCGCCGAGCTGCAGACCTTCGTCAGCCGCTTCTCGGCCAACGCCTCCAAGGCCAAGCAGGCCACCTCGCGCGCCAAGCAGATCGACAAGATCCAGCTGGCCGAGGTCAAGCCGTCGAGCCGGGTCAGCCCGTTCATCCGTTTCGAGCAGACCAAGAAGCTGCACCGCCAGGCGGTGACCGTAGAGAAGGTCTCCAAGGGCTTCGACGGCAAGGTACTGTTCAAGGACTTCAGCTTCACCGTCGAGGCCGGCGAGCGCGTGGCGATCATCGGCCCCAACGGTATCGGCAAGACCACCCTGCTGCGTACCCTGGTCGGTGAGATGAAACCCGATGCCGGCGCGGTGAAGTGGACCGACAGCGCGGAGGTGGGCTACTACGCTCAGGACCATGCCCACGACTTCGAAGACGATGTCAGCCTGTTCGACTGGATGGGCCAGTGGACCCAGGGCGAGCAACTGATCCGCGGCACCTTGGGCCGCATGCTGTTCTCCAACGATGAGATCCTAAAGTCGGTGAAAGTGATCTCCGGTGGTGAGCAGGGCCGCATGCTGTTCGGCAAGCTGATCCTGCAAAAGCCCAACGTGCTGGTGATGGACGAGCCGACCAACCACCTGGATATGGAATCGATCGAGGCGCTGAACCTGGCCCTGGAGAACTACCCTGGGACCCTGGTATTCGTCAGCCATGACCGCGAGTTCGTGTCGTCGCTGGCCACCCGCATCATCGAGCTGACGCCCGACGGTGTGGTGGACTTCAGCGGCACCTACGACGATTACCTGCGCAGCCAGGGCGTGGTGGTCTGAGCCTTGGGGCCGCCCTGCGGCCCTTTCGCGGCACGAGGCCGCTCCTACAGCGCAATCATTGACCTCTGTAGGAACGGCCTTGCGCCGCGAAAGGGCTGCAACGCAGCCCCCAGTCGATATTTCGTTAGCCTGCTTTCTTTTTCGCCGCGCTCCAGCGATGATGGGCCACGCCCCACCGCCGACCCGCGAACGCCTCCATGACCGCGCAACAACCTGCTTCCGGCATCACCCTGCAGATCCTCTCGATCGTTTTCTATACGTTCATCGCCTTCCTGTGCATCGGCCTGCCGATCGCAGTGCTGCCCAGCTATGTCCATGACCAGCTTGGCTTCGGCGCGGTGGTCGCGGGGCTCACCATCGGCCTGCAATACCTCGCCACCTTGCTCAGCCGCCCCTTTGCCGGGCGGGTAGCTGATGGCCTGGGCGGCAAGCGGGCGATTCGCTACGGCCTGTACGGCATCGCCGGTTGCGGCGTGCTGACCTTGCTGTCGGCCTGGATGATCGCCCTGCCCTGGCTGAGCCTGCTGTTATTGCTGGCCGGGCGCCTATGCCTTGGTATCGCCCAGGGCTTGATCGGTGTCGCCACCTTGAGCTGGGGGATCGGTCAGGTGGGCAACGAACACACGGCTCGGGTGATTTCCTGGAACGGCATCGCTTCCTACGGCGCCATCGCCATCGGCGCACCGGCCGGTGTGCTGCTGGTGGACGCGCTAGGCTTCAGCGTGCTCGGCGCCGCCCTGCTGGTATTGGCCGTGATGACCCTGCTGGTGTTGCGCACGCGCCCGGATGCGGTGGTGGTGCGCGGCGAACGGCTGCCGTTCTGGTCGGCCTTCGGCCGGGTGGCGCCCTTTGGCCTGGGGCTCACCTTGGCATCGATCGGCTATGGCGCCCTGACCACCTTCGTCACCCTGTACTACCTGGAACGCGGCTGGGTCGGCGCGGCCTGGTGCCTGAGCGCATTCGGCCTGTGTTTCATCGTCTCGCGGCTGCTATTTGTCAATGCGGTCAACCGCTTCGGCGGCTATAACGTGGCCATGGCCTGCATGGCCACCGAAGTCGTGGGGCTGACGCTGCTGTGGCTGGCGCCCTCCCCAGCCCTGGCCCTGGTGGGCGCGGGGTTGACAGGGTTCGGGCTGTCGCTGGTGTATCCAGCACTTGGCGTGGAGGCCATCAAGCAGGTCCCCAGCAGTAGCCGAGGAGCGGGGCTGGGTGCCTACGCGGTGTTCTTCGACCTGGCGTTGGCCATAGCCGGCCCAGTCATGGGCGCGGTGGCCGTGCGCCTGGGGTATACCGCGATCTTTGCCGTGGCGGCCCTGCTCGCCTTGGCGGGCGTGGGCCTGGTGATGCTGCTGGCCCGTCGCGGTCAGCGCAGCTGATGCACTTGGGGCCGCTACGCAGCCCATCGCCGGCAAGCCGGCTCCCACAGGGACAGTGCTGCCCTCAAGGCTGGCGCGTTACTTGTGGGAGCCGGCTTGCCGGCGATGGGCGTGCAGCGCCCGGCGTCCTTAATTGACAAGCATGAGGCTGCAGCCGGTTTTTCCATTCAGCGCGATCAGGCAGCTGCGAACAGCTCGTTGGCGATCTGTGCCTGGGCGGAGTCGATGGCCTGGCTGCGGTGTTCCGGGCCGTAGGCCAGGCCCTGGGCGCGAACGATCTCGAGGTCGGTGATACCGATGAAGCCGAGGAAGACCTTGAGGAAGTCCTCATGGCCGACGCCAGTCGGCTGGCCGTGGTGCAGGCCACCGGCGGTGGACACCAGGATCACTTTCTTGTCACCGCACAGGCCTTCCGGGCCGGCTTCGGTGTAGCGGAAGGTCTTGCCGGCGACGGCGACGCGATCGATCCAGGCCTTGAGCTGGGTCGGCACGCTGAAGTTGTACATCGGCGCACCGATCACCACGGCGTCGGCGGCAAGGAATTCTTCCAGGGTCTCGGCGCTCAGCTTGGCTTCATGGGCTTGGGCGGCGTCGCGCATCTCTTCAGGGGTACCTGCGGCAACCAGGGTGGCGGCGGAGAAGTGGCTGATGGCGTCGGCCGCCAGGTCACGGTAGACCACCTCGATGCTCGGATCGGCGGCTTTCCAGGCTTCGACGACTTCGCGGCTCAGCTGGCGGGAGGCGGAATTGTCGCCCAGGATGCTCGAATCGATATGCAACAGTTTCATGGGACTCTCCTGTGAATGAAGACCGCGGCGGTGGGCGATCACGTTGGGGAGAATCCTACAGAGCCAGCTAATAGCTGATAAGTCGGCAAAAATGCGTTAGTTTGTCCCATCAGTAGAACAATGGAACAACCCCATGCAGGACCTCAACGACCTCTTCTACTTCGCCCGCGTGGTCGAGGCCGGTGGTTTCGCCGCCGCCGGTCGCCAGCTCGGCATCCCTAAGTCGCGGCTTTCCCGGCGTATCGCCGAGCTGGAGGAACGCCTGGGCACGCGCTTGCTGCAGCGCACCACCCGGCAACTCAAACTGACTGCCGTAGGCGAGCGCTACCTGCACCATTGCCAGGCCATGCTGCTGGAGGCGGAGGCTGCTGACGAAGCAGTGGCGAGCATGAGCAGCGAGCCGCGGGGGCGTTTGCGGGTGTCGTGTCCCGTGGCCTTGGCCCACGCATTCCTGCCAGGGGTGGTCAGCCGTTTTCTCGAGCACTATCCCTTGGTGCAATTGGACATGGTGCTGCTCAACCGACGGGTCGACCTGATTTCTGAAGGTATCGACGTGGCCTTGCGCGTACGTGACCTGGGCGACGAAGACCCGGCCCTGGTCACCCGCCGCCTGCGCCAGGCGCAGATGCAACTGGTGGCGGCACCAGGCTTCGCCGACCATCTGCACCACCCGTCACAACTTACCGGCCTGCCGGTGCTGGGCGCCACGGAGGCGGATCGACTAGTGCATTTTCGCCTGATCGGGGCGGGTGGCGAACAACAAGAAGTCGCCCTTGAGCCGCGCCTGGCCATTGATGATTTCGTGGTGCGAAAGGCCGCCGTGCGTGCAGGGCTGGGCTTCACCGCACTGCCGAGCATGTACTGCGAGGAGGAACTGGAGCGCGGTGAGCTGGTACGCCTGTTGCCGGACTGGTCGTTGCCTGGTGGTTGGTTGCAGGCGGTGTACCCACACCGACGTGGCCTGCTGCCGGCTGTGCGTGTGTGGATCGACCATCTGGCGGCTTCGTTCGAGGCCTGTGGGGAGCGCTATGTGTGAGCATCTAGGCGAACCAGGTGCTTGCACGTGTAATTGCTGACGGACCGAGCGAAGCCCATCGCGGGACAAGCCCGCTCCCACAGGCCACCCGCCAATGGCGAGGTTTGCGTGATCCTGTAGGAGCGGCCTTGTGCCGCGATGGGGCGCGTAGCGGCCCAATCATTAAGGCAAAGGCAGCCAAGATTCTGATCACAACAGCACAGTAACTTGATCCTACCAAGCAGCCCTTCTGTTGCCTTTGCTTGTGATACGCGATAGCCCAGGCGCCACCAAACGCGACGTCAGGAGGCCGAGTGGAAGCCTTGCGCAGGTGGGTGCCAGGCATGGATGCCTGGC
>NZ_JADLJL010000039.1 GCF_015680235.1 Pseudomonas guariconensis | reverse complement strand
CTGAAGAGCCTTTTTTCAGCACAAAAACAAACGCCCCGAACAAGTCGGGGCGTTTGGTCTAGGGCCTATCAGTGTGTTTTCACACAGTCTGTACGGGCCCCTTTCTGCTTTTCCGATCTCAGCGCTTGTATTTTTGCAGACCTGCCCCCACATTAGGTCCAAGCATCATTTCCACCGGTTTCCGGCCATTAAGGGCCGCTGTAGAGGCGAAATCATGAAGACCACCCTCGACTTGCCTCTCTTGCCATTGCGCGATGTCGTTGTCTATCCGCACATGGTCATCCCACTGTTCGTGGGGCGCGAGAAGTCCATCGAAGCCCTCGAGGCCGCGATGACGGGCGAAAAGCAGATCCTGCTGCTGGCCCAGAAGAATCCTGCCGATGACGATCCAGGCGAAGACGCCCTGTACCGCGTTGGTACCATCGCCACCGTCCTGCAATTGCTCAAGCTTCCCGATGGTACCGTCAAGGTGCTGGTCGAGGGCGAGCAGCGCGGTGCGGTAGAGCGTTTTACCGAAACCCAAGGGCACGTCCGTGCCGAAGTGTCCCTGATCGATGAAGCGGAAGCTGCCGAGCGCGAGTCGGAAGTCTTCGTGCGCACGTTGCTGTCGCAATTCGAGCAGTATGTCCAGCTGGGCAAGAAGGTCCCGGCTGAAGTCCTGTCCTCGCTCAATAGCATCGAGGAGCCGGGGCGCCTGGTCGATACCATGGCGGCCCACATGGCGCTGAAGATCGAGCAGAAACAGGAGATCCTCGAGATCGTCGACCTGCCGACCCGGGTCGAGCACGTTCTGGCGCTGCTGGACGCCGAGATCGACCTGCTGCAGGTCGAGAAGCGTATCCGTGGCCGGGTCAAGAAGCAGATGGAGCGCAGCCAGCGCGAGTACTACCTGAACGAGCAGATGAAGGCCATTCAGAAAGAACTCGGCGATGGCGACGAAGGCCACAACGAAGTCGAGGAGCTGAAAAAGCGCATCGAAGCCGCCGGCCTGCCCAAGGACGCCCTGGCCAAGGCCCAGGCCGAGCTGAACAAGCTCAAGCAGATGTCGCCGATGTCCGCCGAGGCGACCGTGGTGCGCTCCTACCTGGACTGGCTCGTACAGGTGCCGTGGAAGGCCCAGAGCAAGGTGCGCCTGGACCTGGCCAAGGCCGAGGAAATCCTCGATGCCGACCACTATGGCCTGGAAGAGGTCAAGGAACGCATCCTGGAGTACCTTGCCGTACAGAAGCGCGTGAAGAAGATCCGCGGCCCGGTGCTGTGCCTGGTCGGCCCGCCTGGCGTGGGCAAGACCTCCCTGGCCGAATCCATCGCTGCCGCCACCAACCGCAAGTTCGTGCGCATGGCCCTCGGTGGTGTGCGTGACGAGGCGGAGATCCGCGGTCACCGCCGTACCTACATCGGCTCCATGCCGGGCCGGCTGATCCAGAAGATGACCAAGGTGGGCGTGCGCAACCCGCTGTTCCTGCTCGACGAAATCGACAAGATGGGCAGCGACATGCGTGGCGACCCGGCCTCGGCATTGCTGGAGGTGCTCGACCCCGAGCAGAACCACAACTTCAACGACCATTACCTGGAAGTCGACTACGACCTCTCAGACGTGATGTTCCTGTGCACCTCGAACTCGATGAACATCCCGCCGGCGCTGCTTGACCGCATGGAAGTCATCCGCCTGCCGGGCTACACCGAGGACGAGAAGATCAACATCGCGGTCAAGTACCTCACGCCCAAGCAGGTCAAGGCCAACGGCCTGAAGAAGGGCGAGCTGGAGATCGACGTCACCGCGATCCGCGATATCATCCGTTACTACACCCGCGAAGCCGGCGTGCGTGGCCTGGAGCGCCAGATCGCCAAGGTCTGCCGCAAGGTGGTCAAGGAGCACACCGGCGAGAAGCAGCTCAAGGTCAAGGTCACCGGCGAACAGCTCGAGCATCTGCTCGGCGTGCGCAAGTTCCGCTACGGCCTGGCCGAGCAGCAGGACCAGATCGGCCAGGTCACCGGCCTTGCCTGGACCCAGGTAGGCGGCGAACTGCTGACCATCGAAGCGGTGGTCATCCCCGGCAAGGGCCAGCTGATCAAGACCGGCTCCCTGGGCGACGTCATGGTCGAGTCGATCACCGCCGCGCAGACCGTGGTCCGCAGCCGTGCCCGCAGCCTGGGTATCGCCGCCGATTTCCACGAGAAGCATGACGTGCACATCCACATGCCCGAGGGCGCCACGCCCAAGGACGGCCCGAGCGCGGGCATCGGCATGTGCACCGCGCTGGTCTCGGCCCTGACCCAGATCCCGGTACGCGCCGATGTGGCCATGACCGGTGAAATCACCCTGCGTGGCCAGGTATTGGCTATCGGTGGCCTCAAGGAAAAACTCCTGGCGGCGCATCGGGGCGGGATCAAGACGGTGATCATTCCCGAGGAGAATGTTCGCGATCTGAAGGAGATTCCTGAAAATATCAAACAGGATCTTCAGATCAAACCGGTCAAATGGATTGACGAAGTCCTGCAAATTGCGCTGCAATACGCCCCGGAGCCCTTGCCAGATGTGGCTCCGGAGATTGTCGCGAAAGATGAAAAGCGCGACGGCGATGCTAAGGAAAGAATCAGCACGCACTAGTACGTATTTCGCTGGGGGGCTTTCCTTGACAGTTTTTTCGGGGCCTTGCTATAAAACGGCACGCCAGTGTCAATAGGCCGCCCAGTGCTCGTTTCATAAGCTTTTCATTACATACTTAGAAACAAACTCAATAGAGATATAAGGGGACTTAGAGTGAACAAGTCGGAACTGATTGACGCTATCGCCGCATCCGCTGACATTCCGAAAGCTGTAGCTGGCCGTGCGCTGGACGCAGTCATCGAATCCGTCACCGGCGCCCTGAAGCAAGGTGACGATGTTGTACTGGTTGGCTTCGGTACCTTCTCGGTCAAGGAGCGCGCCGAGCGCACCGGCCGCAACCCACAAACTGGCAAGGCGATCAAGATCGCTGCCGCCAAGGTTCCAGGTTTCAAGGCTGGCAAGGGCCTGAAAGACGCCGTCAACTAAGTCGTCTCTTTCAGCCGGGCTTGGCCATGCCAGGCCCGACCGCGTGACGGCGGGGCCGCAAACGTTCCCGTTGGCACGCTCGCTTTGAAAAGGCGCATCCCACAGGATGCGCCTTTCTTCTATCAGGACTCTACCCACGCTCCACGGTTGTCGACGCAGTGGTACAACCGTTTCTGGGGGACGCATGCTGCAGAATATCAGGGACAATTCACAAGGTTGGATTGCCAAGACCATCATCGGCCTTATCGTTGTGCTGATGGCGCTGACCGGCTTCGAGGCCATCTTCCAGGCCACCAGCCATAGCCAGGACGCTGCCAAGGTGAACGACGAGACCATCAGCCAGAACGAGCTGAGCCAGGCCGTCGACTTGCAGCGCCGTCAGCTGATGCAACAGCTGGGCAAGGATTTCGACCCCGCGTTGCTGGACGAAAAAATGCTGCGCGAAGCCGCGCTCAAGGGGCTGATCGAGCGCAAGCTGCTGTTGCAGGGCGCCAAGGATGCCAAGTTCTCCTTCTCCGAAGCCGCGCTGGATCAAATGATCCTGCAGATGCCGGAGTTCCAGGTTGACGGCAAGTTCAGCGCCGAACGCTTCGACTCGGTCATCCGCCAGCTGGGCTATGGCCGGATGCAGTTCCGCGAGATGCTGACCGAGGAAATGCTCATCAGCCAGCTGCGCACAGGCCTGGTCGGTAGCAGCTTCGTCACCGACAAGCAGGTCGAGGCCTTTGCCCGACTGGAGAAGCAGACCCGTGACTTCGCCTCGCTGACCTTCAAGGCCGACCCGGCCGCGGTCAAGGTGAGCGACGAGGAGGTCAAGGCGCACTACGACCAGCACGCCAAGGAATTCATGACGCCAGACCAGGTGGTCATCGATTACATCGAGCTGAAGAAGTCGGCCTTCTTCGACCAGGTCGAGGTCAACGAGGACGAGCTCAAGGCCCTGTACGAGAAGGAAGTCGCCAACCTGGCCGAGCAGCGCCATGCCGCGCACATCCTGATCGAAGTCAACGACAAGGTCTCCGATGCCCAGGCCAAGGCCCGCATCGAGGAGATCCAGCAGCGCCTGGCCAAGGGCGAGGATTTCGCCGCCCTGGCCAAGGAGTTCTCCCAGGACCCAGGTTCGGCCAACAATGGCGGTGACCTTGGCTTCGCAGGCCCCGGCGTCTATGACCCGGCCTTCGAGCAGGCGCTGTACAAGCTGAACCAGGACCAGGTATCGGCGCCGGTGCGCACCGAGTTCGGTTACCACCTGATCAAGCTGCTGGGTGTCCAGGCGCCGGAAGTGCCGACCTTCGCCAGCCTGAAAGACAAGCTGACCCGCGAACTGAAGACCCAGCAGGTCGAACAGCGCTTCGTGGAAGTGACCAAGCAGCTCGAGGATGCCGCTTTCGAAGCCTCCGACCTGGCCCAGCCGGCCCAGGACCTGGGCCTGAAGGTGCAGACCTCGGCAGCGTTCGGTCGCGAGGGCGGCGAAGGCATCACCGCCAACCGTTCGGTGGTCCAGGCAGCGTTCAGCGAAGAAGTGCTGGACGAAGGCGCCAACAGCAACGCCATCGAGCTGGACCCGGAAACCGTGGTCGTGCTGCGGGTCAAGGAGCACCGCAAGCCGTCGCAGTTGCCGTTGGAGGCCGTGGCCAAGAACATCCACGACCACCTGGCCAAGGAAAAGGCGATCGCCGAACTCAAGGCCAAGGCCGACAAGCTGATCGCTGGCCTGCGTGATGGCTCGGTCGCCGCTGATGCGGCCCATGAGGGCCAGGCGTGGAAGGTTCAGGAAGCGGTCACCCGCGGCCAGGACGGTATCGACCCAGCCGAACTGCAGGCAGTGTTCCGTCTGGCCAAGCCCGAGTCCAAGGACAAGCCGGTATACGGCAGCGTGGTCCTGGGCGATGGCAGCTTGGTGGTCCTGCAGCTCAAGGGGGTCAACGAAGGTGCTGCGGCCACCGACGAGGAGAAGACGCAAATCCGTCGCTACCTTGCCTCCCGTGCCGGCCAGCAGGACTTCGCCGCCTATCGCAAGCAGCTGGAAGCCAACGCCGACGTCACTCGCTACTGAGTGCCCGCCCCGTAACGAAACAGGCCGCTTATGCGGCCTGTTTCGTTTCGAGCCTCGCTTGAACTTGCAAGAGATATCCCAGCCCTTCGGGCTGCGATGTCGCGCAGAGAACAAGCGGCTAGCGCCGCCCCCCTGTGGGAGCGCGGCTTGTTCCGCGATTAAAGGCGAAGCCCTTGCCAGGCGACGGTGATATCCGGCCCGGCCCAATCGCGGGACAAGCCCGCTCTCACAAGACTCGCAAAATCAAATAGTCATGCGTTGTTCTATGAGAGCGGGCTTGCCCCGCGATCACGGGCGCAGCCCGTGCCATGTATCGCGATGGCGCGCCGGCCAATCGCGGGACGTACGCGTGGCAGTGCAGGGTGAACACCCAGGCACCTAACGCCGCTCGCCTTCATAGTTATCCAGCGTATCCCGCGCGATCTCCCGCCCCAGCGCGATCAGCTCCGGCGCCTTGTAGAACTCGAAGAAGCGGCACACCCGCTTGGGCACGTTGATCAGCACATCCGGCGGATAGCCGGCGATCTTGTACTGGGCCAGGGACGTCTGCATCACCTCGAAGCTCTGGTTGATCAGGTCGAGTAACGAGGCCGGCCCGACGTTGTCGATGATGAACGAACCGGTGGCCGACCTGGGCGCCCCCCCGCGTTCCGGCGCCGCGGCCGGTTGCTGGCTCTCCGGGTCTGCCGACTCCCCGAGCCAAGGGTTATGGGCAGCCAGGCTTTCGGAGACGATTTCCTGCTCGATGCGTATCAGCTGTTCGGCCGGCTTGCGTCGAAAGGGCATGCGCGAGCCAAGCGAACTGATCAAGGAATCGAAACGCATCTTGAACGCCGCCGGGCGTTCGATCACCGGCAACTGGTACTGCTTCTGGTTGGTGGCGTTGAGGTTCACCGCGATGATCAGGTCGCAGTGGCTGGAAACCACCGGAACGATCGGCAATGGGTTGAGAATGCCGCCATCGACCAGCATCCGGTTACCCTGCATCACCGGCGTGAACAGGCTGGGAATCGCTGCCGAGGCGCGCATGGCCTGGTGCAGGCAGCCTTCCTGGAACCAGATTTCCTGCTGGTTGGTGAGGTCCGCCGCCACGGCCGTGTAGGGAATGGACAATTGCTCGATGTTCACCTCGCCGACGATCTTGCGAATCTGGCCGAACACCTTGTCGCCACGGATCGCGCCGAGACGAAAGCTCACATCCACCAGGCGCAGCACGTCCAGGTAGTCCAGGCTTTCGATCCAGCCCCGGTATTCGTCCAGCTTGCCGGCTGCATAGATGCCGCCGATCACCGCCCCCATCGAGCAGCCGGCGATACAGGCGATTTCGTAGCCTCGTCGTTCGATTTCCTCGATCACGCCGATGTGCGCGTACCCCCGGGCACCGCCGGATCCCAGTACCAATGCCACGCGTTTGCTCATGATCGTCCCCCTCACTGCTGTGCAACCATGGTCCAACAATGCACCCATTGCTGCCTATGCTTCAATGTAGACCGCGCTGGGCTACGCTGAGCAGGGCACTTTTCGCTTGCCTGAGCGTCGAACGGCCACTCAATTCGTTTGTTCAATTTCGAGGTATTACCGATGAAAGCATGGATCTGCCTTCCCCTCCTGGCCCTGGCCCTGGCTGGCTGCGCAGGCAAGACGGCTTATCGTGACAGCTGTGCGAACCAGCTCGATGCCGCCTGGAAGGAACTGGACCTTGCCAAGGCCGAAGGCTTTGCCGGCACCGTCAGCTATTCCAAGGCCCTGTCGCTGCTGACCGGCGCCAAGACCCAGCAACAGTTCGAAGCGTTCGAAGGTTGCTCGCGCAAGGCCGAGAAGGCGCGCTTCTACATCCGTGAATCCCGCGCGGGGCGTTGATGCTGGAGTGACCTATGGCTTCCATGCTCGATCATGTCATTGCCCAGGTGCTGGCCGTTCAGGTGCGTCTGCTGGCGTGTCGTGAACGGTTGGCTGCAGATGTCGACAGCGAAGCGCTGCACGATTTGCGTATCAGCCTGAGGCGCCTGCGCAGCCTGCTGCGGCCCTTGCGCGGGCTGCCGGGTGTGGAGCAGCTGGAGGACGCGGCGAAAGCCTTGGGCACCTTGACCACGCCCCTGCGTGATCGCGAGGTGCTGGCAGCGCACCTGATCGGGCAGGGCCATGAACAGGTCGGTCGCCAACGCCTGCAGGGCAGGGCCAAGACCTTTGCCAGCGTGGCCGCCAGCCGCCAACTTACCCGGGTGCTGGCCATCATCGACAACTTCCCGTTGTTCCTGCGGGTCAGTGCCCGGGAAGGCCTGGTGGACGATCTGGGCAAACGCATCGACAAGCGCCTGCGCAAGCAATGGCGCAAATTGGAAAAGGCCCTGGCCGACCCTGCCCATGATCGTCATCGCCTGCGCCTGCTGATCAAGCGGGCGCGCTACGGCGACGAGGCCTATCCGCAATTGAGGCATGCCGGCAAGAAACTGCAGCGGTTGCTCAAGCGGGCCCAGGGCGACCTGGGCGACTGGCACGACCGCGTCCAGTGGTTGCTGTTGGTGCGCGAGCACGCCGACCTGGCGCCGTTCAAGGCGGCTTGGGAGTGCGAACTGCACGAGGCCGAGGGCAAGGCCGATATCACCCTGCAAGCCTTGCAGGCGGCCCTGGCGCGTCGTTAGCTGCCTCAACGGCGGTGCTTGTGGCGCTCGCGCCAGGCACGCCACCAGGCGCCACTGAAGACGAAGCGCGCAAAGGTGATGAACTGCTCGGTCAGGAGACGCTGCACGGCATCCTTGCGGTTGGCGAACGGCTCCGGTTGTTCGGCTTCCAGGCGGTGCCCCTGACGCTGCAGACCCAGGCCCGCGGCCAGGGCGATCACGCCGACGGCAACCTGGCTCAGGTCGAGGCCGAACAGGCCCGAGAGCACCAACAGCGCGCCTAAGATGAACAACGGCACGGCGATCAGGTGCAGCACCAGGTTGGTCGGGTGACGGTGATTATGGTGGTAGCCACGCCATTGCCAGGCGGGCAGATTGGGCAGTCGTTTGCTCATGGGCATTTCCTCATCGGTCATGCCCAAAGCTTAGTGCGGCCCCCTGGCGAGGGCCAATCGAGGCGGGTTATCGACCCTATAGCTTGAGCTGGCCGATGGCCTTGTTCAGCTGCGCGGCCAGGGTCGCCAGTTCGCTGCTGGTGGTGGCCGAGCCGACCGTCTGCTGGACGGTCTGTTCGGTGACATCGCGGATGCTCACCACCGCCCGGTTCATCTCCTCGGCAACCTGGCTCTGCTGTTGCGCGGCCACGGCGATCTGGGTGTTGCTCTCGCGCATCTGCGCCACCGCGCTGGTGATCTCGAGCAGCGCTTCGCCGGCCTCCTGGGCTTGCTTGACGCAGTCATCGGCCTTGTATGAGCTCTCCTGCATGAACTCCACCGCATCCCGGGTACCGGCCTGCAGCGCCGAGACCATGGCGGTGATTTCATCCGTGGAGCTTTGCACGCGCCTGGCCAGGTTGCGCACTTCGTCCGCCACCACCGCGAAGCCGCGGCCCAGGTCGCCGGCCCGGGCGGCCTCGATGGCTGCGTTCAACGCCAGCAGGTTGGTCTGCTCGGCGATGCTGTGGATCACCCCGACCACGCCATTGATGCGCTGGCTATCCTCGGCCAGCTGGCGAATCATCTCGGCGGTCTGCTGAACCCCGCCGGACAACCCGGCGATCGAGCCCTGTACCCGGCTGACCACGGCCTGGCCGCTGCCGGCCAGGGCGTCGGCGCTCTGGGACAGGTCGCGGGTGGCACCGGCATGCTGGGCGATATGGTGCACGGTGGCGGACATTTCATTGATCGCCGTGGCCGCTTGGTCGGTTTCGCTTTGCTGGCCGATCATGCCGTGGCGTACTTCGTCCATGCTCGCGGCCAGGCGTGCGGCGCCGGCGTCCAGTTGCGCCGCGGTGTGCGCCACGGTGCTGACGATGCGGTGGTAGGTGGTTTGCATGGCATTGAAGGCGCCCGCCATCTGGCCGACTTCATCGCCGCAGGACAGCGGCACACGGGCGGCCAGGTCGCCGGTCTTCTCCACGTGGAGCATCACGTCCTTGAGGGTATTTAGCTGGCTGAGCAGAAAGCGGATCAGCAACTGCGAGGCACAAAGCATCGCCAGCATCAGGATCAGCACGCAGACGGCATAGCGGCTGAAGCGTTCGAGGAACACCTGGCGCAGGCTCGGCGCCTGGGCCAGTACGGCGACTTGCTGGTCGCCATGGCGTACGACCTGGGCGCCAAACAGTGGGGTGTCGCCCAGGATCCTGGCGTGGGGCAGCGCGACCCAGCCCTGGGCGTTGGCCAAGGCCTCGCGCGGCTGTTCGGCGATGACCGGCACCTGCCCGGCCTGCCAGGCCACCAGGTTGGGCTGCGATGGCAGGGCTTGCCCGGACGGCCAGGCGCTGATCAGCTCGGCCTGGGCGGCCGCCGTGTCGCGGGCTCCTTCGGCGCGCGCCTGCTGTTCCAGGTGCACGGCGTAGAGCACCAGCAGCAAGGTGGTGATGAAGGCCACCGCGTTGACGGCCCAGAACTTGTATTTCAGGGAGATATTGCTAAGCCAGGCACCCATGGACAGGTCTTCTCTGAGTTGAGCGGAAACAACATTGGCAAGGTGCCATCATTGTGCCTGCTCACCCCAGAGCATGACTTGATATGCGTCAACAAAGGCTGGGCCTACGCCAGCTGGAAGAACGCCTGCGCCGTGGCGGTGGTATGGGCTGCCGTGTCTTCAGGGCGTTCGCCCCGGTGCAGTGCCACTTCGCGCAATACCTCGGGCAGGAAGGCCGGCTCGTTGCGCCCGTTCTTGGGTTTCGGCCGCAGGCTGCGCGGTAGCAGGTAGGGCGCGTCGCTTTCCAGCATCAGGCGGCCTTTTGGGATGTTGCCGACCAACGGATGCAGGTGGGTGCCGCGGCGCTCGTCACAGATCCAGCCGGTGATGCCGATGTGCAGGTCGAGGTCCAGGTAGGCGAACAAGGCCTCGCGCTCGCCGGTGAAACAGTGCACCACGGCGGCGGGCAGGTGGTCGCGGTAATCCTTCAGGATCGCCAGCAGCCGTTCGCTGGCGTCGCGCTCGTGGAGGAACGCCGGCAGCTGCAGTTCGGCGGCCAGGGCCAGCTGCGCGTGCAGGGCTTTTTCCTGGAGCGGGCGAGGGGAGAAGTCGCGGTTGAAATCCAGGCCACACTCGCCAACGGCGCGCACGCGCGGCTGCGCCAGGAGCTGGCGCAAGTGGCCCTCGCTGGCGACGTCCCAATGGCTGGCATCGTGTGGGTGGACGCCTGCGGTGGTGAACAGGTGGCGGCTTTCGGGGTCCAGCTGCAAGGCCAGTTCCAGGGCCTGTTCGCTGACACCCAGGCTGGTGCCGGTGAGGACCATCTGTATCACGCCGGCCTGCACGGCGCGTTCGACGATGGCGGCCTGTTGGTCATGGAAGCTGCTGTTGGTCAGGTTGACGCCGATATCGATCAGTTGCATGGTGCTCACTCGTGCCGCGGGTCGGCCAGCATAGCAAAAATCGGGAATTTCTAATAAATCCCAGAACTTCAAGCGGTTGTCGTGGTCTTTTGGCGTCATTTGTCATGGGTGGATGCGCCATGACGCCAGCCCACCGCCCATGGACAGGTTCTCGCATGCTGCGATCGCTGCTGATTTTTCTGCTGATCTTCGGCCTGACCCTGGCCGGGCCGGCCAATGCCCGTTTGCCTGGCCCGCAGCAGCACGTGCCGGCCGGCCAGGTGCGGGACCTGGCGCAGATCCGCAGCAGCAAGGTGCTCAGGGTGCTGGTGAACCAGAGCCGCAACAGCTCGGGCGAGGTCAAGGGCGAGCCGGTGGGCGTCGAGTATCACCGTCTACGAGGCCTGGAACACTACCTCAATGCTCGCGCCCGGGACGGCCAGGAAATCCGCCTCAAGCTCATCCCACGAGCCAAGGAGCAGTTGCTCGCCGCCCTGCAGCGGGGCGAGGGCGACCTGGCGGCGCCGGGCGAACTGCTGGACCCGTCGCTGGTGCGCGGTGTCAGCGGCAGTGCGCCGGTGCGCGACCAGGTGCAACTGATGTTGGTCGGGCGCAAGGGCGAGCGCAGTTTCAGCCGCGTCGAGCAGTTATCCGGGCGTACCGTCGCCCTGACCAGCGCCAGTGCCGCTGGCGCTGTGATCGAACAGCTCAACCAGCAGTTGGCCTTGCGCAAGCGCGCCGCGATCAAGGTGGAATGGGTGGACCCGAGCCTTGCCGTGGAGGATGTGCTGGAAATGGTCCAGGCTGGCATCTACCACCTGACCGTGGTGGAGGGCCCGATCGCCCAGCGCTGGGCGCGGGTGATGCCGCGCCTGCGCCTGGACAGCCGGGTCAACCTGGGTCAGCCCCGGGCGATGCGCTGGTACGTCAGGCGCGATGCCAACATGCTGCTGGCCACCGTGGACCGCTTCCTCCAGGGCTATCGCGCGCCGGCGAACCAGGACGCGGCCTTCGAGCGCATCTACCGGCGCCAGTACCGGGTGCACGACCCGTTGGCACGCAAGAACCGCAAGCGCCTGGAGTCGGTGCGTGCGGTTTTGCAGAAGCATGGCGCGGCGCAGCAGATCGACTGGCTCAACCTGGCGGCGCTGGCCTTCAAGGAGTCGACGCTCAATCCCGCGGCGCGGGGCAGCGGTGGCGCCCATGGGTTGATGCAGATCACTCCATCGGCGGCCCGTCGCGTGGGGGTGAGCAATACGGCGACCGTTGATGGCAATGTCCAGGCCGGTGCCCGCTACCTGGCGCTGATCCGACGCAAGTTCTTCGCCAGCCCCCAGCTCAACGAGCGCGAGCGCATGGCATTCGTGCTGGCGGCCTACAACCTCGGGCCGGAGCGGGTCCAGGCCATGCGGGCCGAAGCACGGCGCCGTGGGCTCAACGGCAACCAGTGGTTCTTCCAGACCGAGCGCATCGCCATGGAACAGGTGGGCATGGGTCCGGTCAATTTCGTCAACAGCGTCAACAAGTACTTCCTGGCGTTCAATCGCCAGCGGCAATCGTTGGAGCCTGTGGCCAAGCGCTGAATCCTTCACAGGTGGCTTGTAAGTTGCAGCTCGAGCCTCTAGCATACCGTCTGCGCCGATTTAAACAGCTACTTGCGGGGCGCGGGAGAGGCCCCACGGGGTCATCCGAAATACCGCTAAAGCGCTGGTTCGGTGACGCCTCCCACCGCTGCCCAGCGGGATTCGCGAGGCAGAGATATCTCCATGAGTTGTCCACGTACCAGTGTCTGCTTGAGCCCATTGCCTGCCAACCAGGCTTCCCGTACACCGCGCATCCTGCTCGGCGGCCAGCATCAACCCACGCTTTTACGTAACCTTGATGGCCTGTCACGGCGCAAGGGCCAGGCGCGTGCGTTCCTGGTCCAGTTCGCCGAAACCTGCGACGGCCTGGCCGAATTCGCCAATGACCGTTTCGATCTGGCGGTCATCCAGGCGCCTCTGGCCGACGAGGCCGCCGACGTGATCGGCCAGCTCACCCGCATCGCCCGCCAGGGCTTGATCACCCGCCGTTGAGGCGCGTGTGGCACCTGGCGTTTTTCGTTAAGCTCGGTGTCTCGGCAGGTTCGCGCCTGCCGGGGATGCACTGAGGAGAATACGGCTTGAGCACCAACATCATCACCATCGAAGGTCACGAGGCCCTGAAGAAGGAGCTCGACCACCTGTGGCGGGTCTATCGCCCCGAGATCACGCAAAAGGTCACCTGGGCGGCGTCCTTGGGCGATCGTAGCGAGAATGCCGACTACCAGTACAACAAGAAGCTGCTGCGCGAAATCGACCGCCGGGTTCGCTACCTGCGCAAGCGCTTGGAAGACGTCAAGGTCGTTGCTTATTCACCCGAGCAGGAAGGCAAGGTGTTCTTCGGGGCGTGGGTGGAGATCGAGAACGACGACGGCGAGGTGTTGACGTTCCGCATCGTCGGTTATGACGAGATCCATGGCCGCAACGACTACATCTCGATCGACTCGCCCATGGCCCGGGCGCTGCTGAAGAAGGAAGAGGGCGACGAGGTGGTGGTGAACACGCCTACCGGCGAGGCCACCTGGTATGTCAATCGTATTCACTATGGCCAGTAGTGGCGCTGGATCCGGAAAGCTCCACAGGCACGAATGCCATAAAGGCCTGAGGATGGCCTGATCGCCCTCTTGGATGACTTTTCCGAACGTTGCCGCCCCAGCGCCCCTTGTCGAAAATGAACCTTCATTTTCCACGCAGGCCCCGGCCGCCATGTCGCAGCAGATCTTCTTCGCCCACGCCAACGGCTTCCCCTCGGCCACCTATGGCAAGTTGTTCGCTGCCCTGGCGCCGGACTACCAGGTCCGGTACCTGGCCCAGCATGCCCATGACCCGCGCTTTCCGGTGAACGACAACTGGCAGAACCTGGTCGATGAACTGCTGCACCATCTTGCCCGGCAGGGCCAGCCGGTGTGGGGCGTCGGCCATTCCCTGGGTGGCGTACTGCACCTGCATGCGGCCTTGCGTTGCCCACAGTACTACCGTGGTGTGGTGATGCTCGACTCCCCGGTGCTGACCCGTGCCGACCAGTGGCTGATCCGCGCGGCCAAGCGTTTCGGCTTCATCGACCGCATCACCCCCGCCGGGCGCACCTTGGGGCGGCGCGAAGCCTTCCCTGACCGCGATAGCGCACGGGCCTACTTCGCCAGCAAGACCTTGTTCCGCCATTTCGACCCCGAATGCCTGGAGGCCTACCTCGAGCATGGCCTGCGGTCGGCCGGGGAGGGCTTGCGCCTTTGCTTCGACCCGGACACCGAAATCCGTATCTACCGCAGCATTCCCCATGTCAGCCCGGCGCCCGCGCGCCAGTTGCAGGTGCCGTTGGCCATGGTGCGGGGCGATCGCAGCGGGGTGATCCGCCGGCACCATGCCCTGGCCGTGCGCAATATGCCCAAGGGTGAATACCACAGCATTTCGGGCGGGCACATGTTCCCGCTGGAGCGCCCGGGCGATACCGCCAGGCTGCTCAAGGGCCTGTTCGACCGCTGGAGCCGCCCATGAACACGCAAGTCGAGGAGGTCCGCCTCGCCCTGGGCCACATCGAGCTGGCGGCGCACCTGTTCGGCCCGGCCGATGGCCTGCCGGTGATCGCGCTGCATGGTTGGCTGGACAACGCCAACAGCTTCATCCGCCTGGCGCCGCGTTTGAAAGGCCTGCGCATCGTCGCCCTGGACCTGGCCGGGCATGGGTATTCCGAACACCGTCCCCCGGGCGCCGGCTATGCCTTGGCCGACTACGCCCATGACGTGCTGCGGGTGGCCGAGCAGTTGGGCTGGCAGCGCTTTGCTCTGCTCGGGCATTCCCTGGGGGCGATCATTTCGGTGCAGTTGGCCGGTGCCTTGCCAGACCGCATCAGCCACCTGGCACTGATCGACGGCGTGGTGCCGCCCACCGGGCGCGAGCAGGACGCTGCCGAGCGCCTGGGCATGGCCCTGCAGGCGCAGCTGCGCCTGGACGGCAAGCGCAAGTCGGTGTATGCGACCCTGGAGGAGGGCGTGCAGGCACGCATGAAAGGTATGGTCGCGGTCAGCCGCGAAGCCGCCGAGCTGCTCGCCCAGCGCGGCCTGATGCCGGTACCGGGTGGCTACAGCTGGCGCAGCGACAGCCGCCTTACCCTGCCATCACCGGTGCGCCTGAACGAGGCCCAGGCCATGGCCTTCGTGCAGCGCGTCGCGTGCCCGGCCTGCCTGGTGATCGCCGCCGACGGCATGCTCGCCCGCCACACGGCCTTGCTGGAGCAGCTACCCTTCGAGACGGTCACCTTGCCCGGTGGCCATCACCTGCACTTGAACGACGACCAAGGCGCAACCCTTGTTGCAGACTGTTTCAATCGCTTCTTCGGCTTTTCTTGACTTGCACCGGACAAGTGTCGAGGCTTGGCGGGTTGAACAGGGAGACAACCATGCACATGCCAGACATCCTGGAGAGTTTCACCGTCGCCCCGGGCGTGAAGGGTGGCCGATGAGCGCACGTATTCTTATCGCCGCATGCCTGGGCCTGGCCAGCCCGTTATCGTGGGCCGGCAGCCTGCCGGTGCCGGTGGACGCCAAGGTGGTCGATCAGCGCCCGGCCGTGGAGCAGGAACGGGTCTACCCCATGGGCCCACTGCGCAAGATCAGCGGCCGGTTGCGGGTCGAGGAGAAAGTCGAAAGCCGCGGGCAGGTGAGTTCCGTCACCTACGAGCTGCCCGTGGAGCGCACTGCCCGTGAAGCCTTCACCAGCGCCCGTGAAGCCTTGCAGCGCGATGGCGGCTATCCGCTGTTCTGGTGCCAAGGCCGCGATTGCGGCGAAGCCAGCCTGTGGGCCAACGAGGTGTTCGCCAATGCGCGGCTCAACGGCGGCGACGAGCAGCAAGCGTTCATCCTCCTGCGCCGTTCTGCCGACGAAGCCGACACCCTGGTGTCGCTCTACAGCGTCACCCGTGGCAATCGCCGTGCGTACCTGCATGTCGAGGAGTTCGTCTCCGCCACCCCTCTGGGCGAGCTGCTGCCGACCCCGGCCACGGTGCTGCGCGAGCTGCGCGACACCGGCAAGCTGGACTACCCTGATCTGGCCACGCCGCAACCGGCCTGGGTGGCTTTGCTCGGGCGCAGCCTGAACCTGGACAGCACCTTGCGCGCCAGCCTCAGCGGAGCCCAGGCCGAAGCCTGGCGCGAGCAGTTGGTGCAGGCCGGAGTACGCGCCGCGCGCCTGGAAGTGGGGGCTGCAGCCACCGATGGCCTGCACCTGGAATTGATCCGTTGAGCGAGAGCCATGATGGCCAACAATGACCGGCTGTTGATCCAGATCCTCCTCCTGGCCTTGCTCGGCGCTGGCCTGTGGGTCATGGCTCCGTTCATCTCGGCGTTGCTGTGGGGGGCGATCCTGGCCTTCGCCAGCTGGCCATTGATGCGCCTGCTCACGCGTGCCCTGGGTGGGCGGGAAACCCTCGCTGCTGGCCTGCTCACCGCCGTGTGGATTCTGCTGGTGGCTTTGCCCTTGGTGTGGCTGGGCTTCAACCTGGCCGACCATATCCGCGACGCCACGGCTTTCGTGCGTGACGTGCAGGTCGATGGCCTGCCCGATGCTCCGGCCTGGCTGGGCAACATACCCTTCGTGGGTGAACGCCTGGTTGCCTGGTGGGCCTCCCTGGACCAGCAGGGCGCCGCGCTGATGGCGTCGATCAAGCCGTATCTGGGGCAGGTGGGCAACTGGTTGCTGGCGCGCAGCGCGCAGATCGGCAGCGGCGTGCTCGAGCTGACCTTGAGCCTGGTGTTCGTGTTCTTCTTCTACCGCGACGGGCCGCGCCTGGCGGCCTTCGTCCTGCGCCTGCTGCAGCGGTTGATGGGCGAGCGCGCCGAGTACTACCTGGACCTGGTGGCCGGCACCGTGCAGCGTGTGGTCAACGGCGTGATCGGCACCGCCGCCGCCCAGGGCCTGCTGGCCATGATCGGTTTCCTGATCGCCGGCGTTCCGGGCGCCATCGTGCTGGGGCTGGTCACCTTCATGCTCAGCCTGATCCCCATGGGGCCGCCGTTGGCCTGGATACCTGCCACCGGCTGGCTGGTGTGGAAGGGCGAGTACGGCATGGCGGTGTTCCTTGGCCTGTGGGGCACCTTCATCATCAGTGGCGTGGACAACGTGCTCAAACCCTATCTGATCAGCCGTGGCGGCAACCTGCCGCTGGTGATCGTGCTGCTCGGGGTGTTCGGCGGTTTGATCGCCTTTGGCTTCATCGGCCTGTTCATCGGCCCGACATTGTTGGCAGTGGGCTACAGCCTGCTGCTGGACTGGAGCCGCAACGCCGGGGCGCAAACGCCGCAGCCCCCACAGGCGTAGCCGTCACGATCACCCAACGCCTTTCCCTGTAGGAGCGGCCTTGCGCCGCGAAAGGGCCGCGCAGCGGTCCTAGGATTTCGATGATAACGCCATGATAGCCGGGGCCGCCTTGCGGCCCTTTCGCGGCACAAGGCCGCTCCTACAGGTGAGGGTAGGGGATTCAGAGGCCTGATCTTTACGCATTCTTTATCCCCTGGGCGCCCCCTCGGCCTCGTCCCTTTACGCTCCACCCTCCGACAATCTTCCTGACGCGGCAGGCGCCGTGAAAAGGGAGACAAGCGCATGAACATGCTCGAAGGGGTGTCACTGCTTTTGGCAGTGGCGTTGGCGGTCTATCTGCTGGTGGCGCTGCTGCGCGCCGATCGCGGCTAGGGAGCGGCCATGCACAGTTACGACTACGTCTTGCTGGCGGCTTTCTTCGCCATCGTGCTGCTGCCGGCACCTTGGCTTGGGCGCTTCTGCTTCAGGGTGATGGAAGGCCGGCGTACCTGGCTGTCACCGATACTCGGGCCGGTAGAGCAAGGCTGCTACCGCCTGGCCGGCGTGCGCGCCGAGCAGGAACAGGGCTGGAAGCAGTACGCCCTGGCGCTGCTGGCGTTCAACTTGGCGGGCTTCGTGAGCTTGTTCGCGGTGTTGTTGCTGCAAGGCCACCTGCCGCTCAACCCGCAACACCTTCCAGGCCAGGAATGGTCGCTGGCGTTCAACACCGCGGTCAGCTTCATGACCAACACCAACTGGCAGGCGTACAGCGGCGAGGCCTCGGTCAGCTACCTGAGCCAAATGATCGGCCTGACCGTGCAGAACTTCGTCAGTGCCGCCACCGGCTTGGCCGTGCTGGTGGCCTTGTGCCGTGGCATCGCCCGGCGTTCAGCCGCCACCCTGGGCAACTTCTGGGTGGACCTGACCCGCGCCACCCTCTACGTGCTGCTACCGCTGTGCCTGATGCTGGCACTGCTGCTGGTATGGCAGGGGGTGCCGCAGACCTTCGCCGGCTACGCCCATGCCCTGACCCTGCAAGGCAACGACCAGACCATCCCCTTGGGCCCGGTCGCCAGCCAGGTCGCCATCAAGCAACTGGGCACCAACGGCGGCGGCTTCTTCGGCGTCAATTCGGCCCACCCGTTCGAAAATCCGACGGCCTGGAGCAACCTGTTCGAAGTGGCGTCGATCATCCTCATTCCAGCCGCGCTGGTGTTCACCTTCGGCCATTACGTCAAGGACCTGCGCCAGAGCCGCGCTATCCTCGCCTGCATGCTCGCTCTGTTCCTGATCGGCGGCGCCGTGGCGCTCTGGTCCGAGCAACAGCCCAACCCGGCCCTGCAAAGCGCCCAGGTGCAACAAGCGGCACCGCTGGAGGGCAAGGAGAGCCGTTTCGGCACCACTGCCTCGGTGTTGTGGACGGTCACCACCACGGCCGCCTCCAACGGTTCGGTCAATGCCATGCATGACAGCCTCAACCCCCTCACCGGCATGGTTGCCATGGTCAACATGATGGTGGGCGAAGTCATCTTCGGCGGCGTGGGGGCCGGCTTGTACGGCATGCTGCTGTTCGTGCTGGTCGCCGTGTTCCTGGCGGGGCTGATGATCGGGCGCACGCCGGAGTATCTGGGCAAGAAACTACAGGCGCGGGAGGTGCAGTTGCTGGTGGCGACCTTGCTGGTGATGCCGGTCGGAGTACTGGTGCTCGGTGCCGTCACCGCCAGCCTGCCGGGGCCTGCCAGCGCGGTGACCAATCCGGGCGCTCACGGCTTCAGCCAGCTGCTCTATGCGTACACCTCGGGCGCGGCCAACAACGGCTCGGCGTTCGCCGGCTTCGGTGCCAACACGCCATACCACAACCTGATGATCGGCCTGGCCATGCTCATTGGCCGCTTCGGCTACATCCTGCCGGTGCTGGCCCTGGCCGGCAGCTTGGCGGCGAAGCAACGCGCACCCCAGGGGCTGAACAGTTTCCCCACTCACGGCCCCCTGTTCACTGTCCTGCTGCTGGTGACCATCCTGCTGGTCGGTGGCCTGACCTTCCTGCCAACCCTGGCCCTGGGGCCGGTCGCCGAATACCTGAGCCTGGGTTTCTGAGGAATCCTCCATGAACATGCCCATTTCCAATGTGAAAACCCAGCATCCTGCCAAGGACCAGACCCGCCTTGCCGCCCTGTGGCGCCCGGCCCTGGTGCAAGCCTTCGTCAAGCTCGACCCGCGCCAGCTCAAGCGCTCTCCGGTGATGCTGGTGGTGGCGCTCACCGCTGTGCTGACCACAGTGCTGTGCTTCGTGCCGGGCAGCGACGTCAGCACCGGCGTGGCGGTGCAGGTCGCCCTGTGGCTATGGTTCACTGTGCTGTTCGCCAACTTCGCCGAAGCCCTGGCCGAGGGCCGTGGCAAGGCCCGTGCCGACAGCCTCAAGGCCGGCAGCCAGGGCCTGACCGCGAAACGGCGCAAACGCGACGGCACCTTCGAAACCGTCCCTGCAACGCAACTGCGCAAGGACGACGTGGTGAAGGTGGTCGCTGGCGAGCTGATTCCTGGCGATGGCGAGGTGATCGAAGGGATCGCCGCGGTCAACGAAGCGGCCATCACAGGTGAGTCAGCGCCGGTGATCCGCGAGTCCGGTGGCGACCGCTCCGCTGTCACCGGCAACACCCGCCTGGTCTCGGACTGGCTGCTGGTGCGCATCACCAGCAACCCTGGCGAGTCGACCCTGGACCGCATGATCGCCCTGGTCGAAGGCGCCAAGCGGCAGAAAGCCCCCAACGAAACCGCCCTGGACATCCTGCTGATCGGTCTGACCCTGATCTTCCTGATCGTGGTGGTGACCCTGCAGCCCTTCGCCCGTTTTGCCGGCGGCAGCCTGCCGCTGATCTTCCTCGCGGCGCTGCTGGTGACCTTGATCCCTACCACCATCGGCGGTTTGCTCTCGGCCATCGGCATCGCCGGCATGGACCGCCTCGTGCGCCTGAACGTCATCGCCCGCTCCGGCCGTGCGGTGGAGGCCGCCGGCGACGTGCACACGTTGATGCTCGACAAGACCGGCACCATCACCTTCGGCAACCGCCGTTGCAGCGCCCTGCACGCAGCACCGGGCATCACTGCGCGCGAGCTGGGGGAGGGGGCATTGCTTGCCTCGCTGGCCGATGACACCGCCGAGGGCAAGTCGATCGTCGAATACCTGCGCCAGCAGTACGACTTCGACGAACCCACTGCCAGCGAGGTCGAGCCGATCGCCTTCAGCGCCGAAACCCGGTTGTCCGGGGTCGACTTCCAACAGCGCCGCTACCGCAAGGGCGCGGTGGATGCGGTGCTGGCTTTCGTCGGCATGCAGCGCCTGGACATGCCGGCGCCCCTGGCCCGCGACGTGGAGCGCATCGCCCAGGGGGGCGGTACGCCGCTGCTGGTGTGCCTGGACCAACGCCTGCTTGGGGTCATCCACCTCAAGGACGTGGTCAAGCCCGGCATCCGCGAGCGCTTCGCCGAATTGCGCAAGCTGGGCATCCGCACGGTGATGGTCACCGGCGACAACCCGCTCACTGCCGCCGCCATCGCCGCCGAAGCCGGCGTGGACGACGTGCTTGCCGAAGCCACCCCGGAGAAGAAGCTGGCGCGCATTCGCCAGGAGCAAGGCGATGGTCGCCTGGTGGCCATGTGCGGCGATGGGGCCAACGATGCCCCGGCCTTGGCTCAGGCTGATGTCGGCATGGCCATGAACGATGGCACCCAGGCCGCGCGCGAGGCGGCCAACATGGTCGACTTGGACAGCGACCCGACCAAGTTGCTGGATGTGGTGCAGGTGGGCAAGGAGCTACTGGTCACCCGCGGTGCGCTGACCACCTTTTCCATCGCCAACGACGTGGCCAAGTACTTCGCCATCCTGCCGGCACTGTTCGCGTCCATCTACCCGCAGTTGGGCGTGCTCAACCTCATGCAGTTGCAGAGCCCGCAGAGCGCCATCCTTTCGGCGATCGTGTTCAACGCACTGATCATCATCGTGCTGATCCCTCTGGCCTTGCGCGGTGTGAGGGTGCAAGCGGCGAGTGCCGCGCAACTGCTGCGGCGCAACCTGCTGATTTATGGCGTGGGCGGGATCATCGTGCCGTTTGCCGGGATCAAGCTGATCGACCTGCTGCTCAACGCCCTGCATTTGGTTTGAAGGAGACGAACATGACGACCTACCTGCGCCCGGCCCTGAGCCTGGTCTTGCTGATGACCTTGGTCACCGGCGCCTTGTATCCCCTGGCGGTGACCGGTATCGCCCAACTGGCCTTCCCTGAACAGGCCAACGGCAGCCTGGTTCGTGATGCGCAAGGGCGAGTCCGCGGCTCGGCGCTGATCGCCCAGGATTTCAAAGGCGATGCCTGGTTCCATCCACGCCCCTCGGCGGCGGACTACGCCACCGTGGCCAGCGGTGCCAGCAACCTGGCACCGAGCAACCCGGCGTTGGCCGAGCGGATCAAGAGGGAGGCCAACGCGCTGTATCAAGCGCAGCAAGGGCCCGTGCCCCAGGCCTTGTTGACCACCTCTGGCAGCGGTCTGGACCCGCACCTGCCGCCTGAGGCTGTGGCCTACCAGCTACCGCGCGTGGCGGCGGCGCGTCAGGTGCCGGTGGAGCGCTTGCAAGCGCTGGTAGAAGCGTCCACCCTGCACCCGTTGGTTGGCCCGCCCGTGGTGAATGTGCTGGCGCTGAACCAGGCGCTGGAGCGCTGATAGTGGGGCCGTTTTGCGGCCCATCGCGGGGCAAGCCCGCTCCCACAGGAACCGCGCTGTTCTGGGGTTCGGCGCGGTCCCTGTGGGAGCGGGCTTGCCCCGCGATGGGCTGCAAAGCAGCCCCCAGGATCGACCATTCACCGCATGACTGAAGGATGAAACATGAGTAACGCCACCCGCGCCGATGCGCTTCTGGCAACCCTGCCGCGCGAAGGCCGTGGCAAGCTCAAGGTGTTCCTCGGCGCCGCCCCAGGCGTGGGCAAGACCTACGCCATGCTCCAGGCGGCGCACGCCCAGCAGCGCCAGGGCGTGCGCGTGCTGGCCGCGGTGGTGGAAACCCACGGGCGCGCCGAGACCGAGGCATTGCTCGGTGGCCTGCCGCAACAACCCCTGGTGCGCAGCGAATACCGCGGGGTCACCCTCGAGGAAATGGACCTGGACGGCGTGCTGGCCGCGAGGCCTGGCCTGGCCCTGGTCGACGAACTGGCCCACACCAATGCCCCCGGCAGCCGCCACGCCAAGCGCTGGCAGGACGTCCAGGAACTGCTGGCCGCCGGCATCGACGTGTACACCACGGTCAACGTCCAGCACCTGGAAAGCCTCAACGACAAGGTCCGCGACATCACCGGCGTGCAGGTGCGCGAAACCCTGCCCGACTGGGTGTTGCAGGAAGCCTTCGAGCTGGTGCTGATCGACCTTCCGCCCCGCGAGCTGCTCATGCGCCTGCGCGAAGGCAAGGTCTATGTGCCGGAGCAGGCGAGGGCGGCCATCGATGCCTTCTTCTCCCAGACCAACCTCACCGCTCTGCGCGAGCTGGCCATGCAGACTGCCGCCGCCCAGGTCGATGCCGACCTTGCCCATGGTTATCGCCAGCGCGGCGAGGAAGCTCCCGCCCTGCGGGGGCGATTGCTGGTCGGCGTGGACGGCGACGACCAGGCCGAGCGCCTGGTGCGCCATGCCAGCCGGGTCGCCCAGCGCCGGCATTTGCCCTGGAGCCTGGTGCATGTGGACAACGGCCGGCTTCGCGACGAAACCGCCCGCCAGCGCCTGCAGGCGGCCCAGCAGTTGGCTGAACGTCTGGGTGGCGAAGTGGTGGTGCTGCGCGCAGGTGAAGTGACGCGCACCTTGATCCAGCACGCCAACGAGCGCCGGGCCAGCTTGGTGTTGGTGGGCCAGTCCCGTGATCGCCTGCGTCGACGCCTGTTCGGCGGCGGTGTGGCGATGCGCCTGCTGCGCGAAAGCCACGGCCTGGAAATCAACGTGCTCGATCGAGACGCCCAGCCACAAAAAACAGGTGCGGCGGCCAAGCGAGTCTGGGTATGGCGCCATTATCTCCTGGCGTTGCTGGCGACCGTGCTGGCTGCTGGCGTGTCGTGGGCGGTATCGAGCCTGTTACCGCTGCCCAACATGTCCCTGGTATTTCTCGTCGCGGTGCTGTTGGTGGCGGTGCGCAGCAGCCTGGGGCCGGCCCTGGCCTGCGCGGCGCTGTCGTTCCTGAGCTACGACTTCCTGTTCATTCCGCCCACCTTTTCCTTCAGCATCCAGCGCGAAGAAGACGTGCTGACCCTGGTGTTCTTCCTGCTCATGGCTGCGCTCACCGGCAACCTGGCCACGCGCCAGCGCCGGCAGTTGCAGGCCTTGAAGGAAACCCAGGCCGAAACCACGCAGCTGCTCGACCTGTCGCGCCGGCTCACTGTAGCCACCGACCGTCAGGCCGTGTTCAGTGCCGCCGGCCAGCACCTGGGTGCCTGGCAGGACCTGCAGGCCTGCCTGCTCGAACGCGACAGCGAAGGCGGGCTGCAGGCTGCCAGCGGCCACGCCCCGCAACTCACCGACAACGAACGCGCCGCCGCCGAATGGGCCTGGCAGCACGGCCAGGCTGCCGGCCACGGCAGCGACACCTTGCCTCAGGGCCGCTGGTGGTGGTGGCCGTTGTCAGCGGAGGGCCAACCCCTGGCCCTGCTTGGCGTGCGGCCACGCACCCGCGAGCCGCTTGGTGCCCAACGCCGCCGCCTGCTGATGGCCCTCGGCCAACCTCTGGCCCAGGCCCTGGCCCGTGCCCGGCTGGGCGAGCAACTGGAGGCTGCGCGTCTGCACGGCGAAACCGAACAGTTGCGCAGCGCCTTGCTGGCCTCGGTCTCCCACGACCTGCGCACCCCCCTGACCGCCATGCGCGGCAGCATCGACAGCCTGCTGGCCTTGGGCGATGCCATCCCTGCGCACGACCGCCAGGAGCTGCTCGAGGGCACCCGCAACGAAGCCGAACGCCTCGATCGCTACATCCAGAACCTGCTGGACATGACCCGCCTGGGCCATGGCGGCCTCACGCTGGCGCGCGACTGGGTCGCCCCGGCGGACATCGTTGGCAGCGCCCTCAACCGCCTGCGTGTGGTGCTGGCGCCCTTGCGTGTGCATACCGAAGTCCCTGCCACCTTGCCGCTGTTGTACGTGCATGCCGCCCTGATCGAGCAGGCGCTGGTGAATGTATTGGAAAACGCCGCGCGCTTCTCGCCCGCCAACGGACGCCTGGAGCTGCGCGTTGACCTTCAGGGCGAGCAACTGTGCTTCGCCGTCAGTGACCAGGGCCCAGGCATCCCGGTGGCCGAGCGCGAGATGATCTTCGACATGTTCTACACCGCCGCCCGCGGCGACCGTGGCGGGCAGGGCACCGGCCTGGGCCTGGCGATCTGCCAGGGCATGATCGGCGCCCATGGCGGCAAGATCCTGGTCGACGACGGCATCGATGGCCAGGGCACCTGCATCACTCTATGCTTGCCGCTGCCCCCACAACCCGAACCTGAAAGCGAAGCCCCATGAGTCAGCCCGCCACCCTGCTGGTCATCGACGATGAACCACAGATCCGCAAGTTCCTGCGCATCAGCCTAGCTTCCCAGGGCTACAAGGTGCTCGAAGCCGCCACCGGCAGCGAAGGCCTGGCCCAGGCGGCACTGGCCAAGCCGGACCTGGTGGTGCTCGACCTCGGCCTGCCGGACATGGACGGCCAACAGGTGCTGCGTGAGCTGCGCGAATGGAGCGCCGTGCCGGTGTTGGTGCTGTCGGTACGCGCCAGCGAAGTGCAAAAAGTCGATGCACTCGACGGCGGTGCCAACGACTACGTGACCAAGCCCTTTGGCATCCAGGAGTTCCTCGCCCGCGTGCGCGCGCTGCTGCGCCAGGTGCCCCAGGCCGGCAGCGCGGTGTCTTCGGTGAGCTTCGGGCCGCTGGTGGTGGATTTCGCGTTTCGCAAGGTGACGCTCGACGGTGCCGAAGTGGCGCTGACGCGCAAGGAATATGCCTTCCTGGCCCAACTGGCCAGCCATCCGGGGCGGGTGATCACCCAGCAGCAGTTGCTCAAGGATATCTGGGGCCCGACCCACGTGGACGACACCCATTACCTGCGCATCGTCGTGGCCCATGTGCGGCAGAAGCTCGGCGATGACCCGACTGCACCGCGGTTCATCATCACCGAGGCGGGTGTGGGCTATCGCCTGGTTGCGCCGGCATCATGACGGATTGGCGCTACGCATACCTGTAGGCGCGGCCTTGCGCCGCGAAAGGGCTGCAAAGCAGCCCTAAAAGTTCAACCCTGAGTAGGCTCGAGCGCGCCGCGCCCAAGCATCATGAATATTTATAAAAACCATTGCCGCTGAGATGGGCAGTGAGCTCTTCTATGCTTTTGAGCCTGAACTTTCTCAGGGCCTTGTTGACGATGGAGATGATATCCACCAAGGGCAGTCCTGTATCCCTTCCGATGTCTTCGAGTATGTGGCTTTCAGTCAGTTTGTTGAAAACCGCGATCTCGGGTTTGGTGAAGATCGTGATGTGTTTCCCTTTCGCCAAGCCTGCATTCACCAGTAAATCGAAAAAACTGGCGTCCAGGTATTTTTCATTCAGGCTGGCCTTCAACAGTGCTTGGGGTAACGTCTCTATCGCGTTGCCCTTGGACACCACGCCCATTACGTTCAGCCCCAGGATCGCGGAAAGCACGATTGGGTTGTCCAGCGTACTCAGCACGATGATCGGAAGGTCGGGGTAGCGCATGCGAATGGTGCTGAGCATGCTCAGGCTGTCCTTGGCCAAGGGATCGGGCATGTTGAAATCAGTGATGAGGATGTCGCACTGAACCCGGCTCAAGGCAATCATAAGTTCGGTCGGCGTCTTGGCCTCGGCTGAAATATGGTATTCGCTCGAACTTTGCAGGATCGTTCTGATGCCTGTCAGGATGATATCGTGATCATCAGCAATCACGACGTGCGTCTTGTTTCTGTTGTACTTCATGTTGGTGCTCTTGATTTGCCTTGTATCACGGCAAAATGGAATGCGTAAGCGCCTCATGAACCCGGCTGTTCGATGTCAGGCGGGCAATGAGTAATTCATATAGTCGTAATCATGACCTGACCATGCCAGCCACCTAACAGGGTGTGCCGCCACTACGCGTGCGTGGCGAATGGCATAGTCGAAGGAATCACAGATGATCAGGCGGGCTACCGGTTCGAACGGCTTCGTTTGGCCGGGCCGCCTTGTTGTTGGGTGGCGCGATGGTACCAGAAGTGGCAATCGAATGCCGCCGGTGTGGCGCTCGGGCCGGTGGAGCGGTAGGGAGCGGTCGTCCAGCCCCCACAGCTTTACACAAAATTATTCAAGGCCAGGAAATCTGGCGAGAGCGCCAGGAACTGTTGGGCAAGCGCTGAGGCCAAGACGTGAAATCTCCACCTCTTCTGTAGGAGCGGCCTCGCGCCGCGAAAGGGGCGCAAAGCGCCCCCAGGATTCAAGAGTCAGCCAAATGGCTCGAACCTTGTCCGCTGAAGGGACGAGAATCGCTCCGCAGCCGTCACGCCATCCATCCCTACACTCGGCGCATCATCCCCAACTCCGCGTCATCCATCAACGCCTTGGCCAGCGCCGCCAGGTAATGCGATGCCCACACCAACTGAGGTTTGTCTTCCATCACCCCGGTGAGGGTCATATCCCGCACGTAGCCCATCAACTCCGAAGCCTGTTCCCGCGCGTATTGGCAGGGAATGCCAGGCTCGATGCAAAACATCGGGTCGGTCATGCCCGGGCCTTGGTAGAACTTCGTTTTGCCAACGGTGGTTTTGACCTCGATGTCATCTGTGGCCATTTTGCTCATCTCCCTGGAATGCTCGCTGCTCAACCGGGCCTTATCGCTGGCAAGCCAGCTCCCACACGTACGGCGGTGTCTCTGATCACAGCGCAGGACAGGTGGGAGCCGGCTTGCCGGCGATAGGGCCAGCCCAGACAACAACTCGATCTGTTAATGCAGCGTTCGCGGCTCCGCCGGCACCTGCATCTGGTTCAACGCCGACTCAAGCAATACGCGCAGCGCTTCAAGCTCATGCATCGACACCATCATCAGCATCGAGACGGGTGACTTGGGCAGCAGCTGAATCGCCTGATGCGCCACGGTCTGCGCGCAGAGGGCGTACTCCGAGGCCTGGATGATCGTGTCTTCGAGGGAGGGGAGGTTCTGGGGTGGATCGGGGACGATCTTCGACATTACTTATTCCTTTGGCGGTGCGGCCACCCACCTGCTGTCAAAC
The DNA here is from genome assembly GCF_015680235.1 of Pseudomonas guariconensis. Taxonomy (GTDB): domain Bacteria; phylum Pseudomonadota; class Gammaproteobacteria; order Pseudomonadales; family Pseudomonadaceae; genus Aquipseudomonas; species Aquipseudomonas guariconensis_A. The sequence continues at coordinate 16,601 of NZ_JADLJL010000039.1, read as the reverse complement.
AGAAGGGTGGCAGCTGTACGCGGGTTGACAGACCGGTGGAATAAGCAAGTTCCGGCGCACGCAAGCGTGCCCGCACGTACAGCCGCCATTGAGGGCTAGCCGTATGCTTAATACCGTTGCGGCCTGTCAAAGCCGATCGCTGATTTCAGCGACACGCCGAGACTAGAGCGCTGCCAGAGCGACCGCAACGGAAAAAAAGCGACAGGAGTATGTTTGGGAAATGGACTACAGGGAAGGGGTGAAATCTGATTTTTACCGTCAGGACCGACCCGGAACTGACCCGGGTGGCAGGACCGTAGCTTCATCGGAATGGCTGGTTTCGACCGATTCTGTTGAAAAAGTAGCTCCCCTGTCTGGCCTGCGGCAAAATCCGCGCATCGGCCAGCAGGGAAGCACGCAGCATGATGGGACAGTTATCGAGTGGGCAGGAACGGCTGTTTTACTCATTCAACCTTGAAGACCACATCCCCGCCAATCACCTTCTGCGTAGCATTGATCGGTGTCTCGATCTGAGCGACTTGCGCCATTACCTCGCCGATTTTTACAGCCCGATTGGGCGTCCGTCGATTGATCCCGAACTGATGATCCGCATGCTGATCGTGGGCTATTGCTACGGCATTCGCTCAGAGCGGCGGCTGTGCGAAGAGACCCATTTGAACCTGGCGTATCGCTGGTTCTGCCGGTTGAGCCTTGAAGATGAGGTCCCCAATCACTCGACCTTTTCCAAAAATCGACACGGCCGTTTTCGGGACAGCGATCTGTTTCGCTGGCTGTTCAATGAAGTGCTGCGTCGTTGCATGGACGCTGGCTTGGTCAAAGGTGAAGGCTTTGCCGTGGACGCCAGCATCATCAAGGCGGATGCCAGCCGGCAGCGCGGCGTACCGGGCGATGAACCGGTCAACTGGAGCGATCCGGCCCTGAGCACCCGCGCCGTGCGTGAGTATCTTGAGGCGCTCGATGAAGAGGCTCTGGCCGAAACGCTACCGAAGCGCCTATCGCTGACTGATCCTCAAGCCCGCTGGACCGCAGCTCCAGGTGGCCCAGCGTTCTACGCTTACTCCACGAATTATCTGATCGATACCGAGCACGGCGTGATCATGGATGTGGAACCCACACCGGCTCATCGAACCGCAGAAGTCGAGAGCACCAAGACGATGATCGATCGGGTCGAAGCGCAGTTCGACATCAAGCCGGAACGCCTGATTGGCGACACCGCTTACGGTACCGCGCCGATGCTGGCCTGGATGGTGGAGGAAAAGGACATCGAGCCACATGTGCCGGTGTGGGACAAAACCGAACGCAAGAACGACAGTTTTTCGAGCAACGATTTCCGCTGGAATGAAGAGTCTGAGGAATACTGCTGCCCGGCTGGCAATGCATTACGTAGCGAATGGCGAGCCTTCAAGAACAAGCGTTCGCACGTCACCAAAGCCAACACCATCATCTTCCGATCCAGGCAGACCGACTGCGTTGCCTGTCCGATGAAAGCCAAGTGTTGCCCGAACACTGCGTTCCGCAAGATCGCCCGCAGCGTCCATGAAGCCGCGCGCGATGTGGCTCGGCGCATCGCAACGACACCTGCGTACGTGCGCTCTCGCCACGAACGTAAGAAGGTCGAAATGTTGTTTGCCCACCTCAAGCGCATCCTGAAACTGGATCGCCTGAGACTACGTGGCATGAGTGGCGCGACCGATGAATTCACGCTGGCGGCCGCGGTACAGAACCTGCGACGGCTGGCTAAATTTACATCTCAAGGGCCACCTGCCACGGGATAGGTGCGCCTGCACTCAGCAAGAAACCTCAAATTAACCCACTAACTGAGCAGCAACGGTCAACGAAGGGCCGAGAAACCACTCAATGTGGTGAGTCGGTTCTTAGGCGATGGTCGTGCCTGGGTTCAGGTCAGCTGAAAAACCGACTTTTTCAACAGAATCGGCCCAAAACCGCCAGTCAGGGTGTACCAACGGCGATTCACTTCTTGGCAGGAGCGAGCTTTATTATGGCCTGCCTAGACCCCGAGTATCCGAGATGTTCAAGGCCGTTAGTGATGCTCCCGAGCTTGATAAGACCAACCGAGTAACCAAAGTCACGATAGAAAATTGCCAGATTGCCCCAAGGCGCGTAGTAGGTGACGTCTCCGACATCTGGATCTATACCGGCAGGTGCCCCTGAGGTGTCTAGCTTGTGCGGCAAGTAGGCGATTTTTTCCTTGGCCGAGTAATCAGCAAGGTCGATGCTCAATGGGAGCTGTGAAATTAAGTCCCGGGTAGCTGGACTGTCTTCAAGGGAGGCGCTGATTACCTGCTTGCCGAGGATGATATGGATGGCGTGCATGTGGCGTTCATCTCCGGCGACCATGTCATTGGCAAGTGAAGTGGCGCTGAACATCAGCGCCAAAATGGATGCCAGTTTTGAACGTGGATCTACAGACACTTAGTCTCCTTGGTTCAGTCTCTACCAGGCATACGCCTGAGGGGCTTCGCCGCCAGGGCCGGGCCAGATCGAATCCAGCTTCGACAGGGTTGAAGCCGATAGTTTCAGCTCAAGTGCCTTGAGATTCTCCCGTAATTGCACGGTAGTCCGAGGCCCACTGAGCGCTGCGGTTACCACTGGATTTTGAAGGAGCCAGGCGAGTGCCACATCAGCCGGCGCCGCACCCAATTCTTCGCATAGCGTTTCATAGGCCTCCAGTTGTGGCCGGAGCAACTCGATCCTCTGCTGCAAGTGAGGCGTCGCTCGACGGCCCCCAGCGATCTTGCGCAAAACGCCCCCCAGCAGCCCCATACCGATCGGGCTCCAGGGAATCAGCCCGATCCCGAAGTAGCGCAGCGCCGGGATCACTTCAAGTTCGATGGTGCGTTGGGTGAGGTTGTACAGACTTTGCTCCGAGGCAAGCCCCAACAGGTTGCGCGCATCTGCCACGCACTGGGCGGTGGCAATGTCCCAACCAGCAAAGTTGCTGCTGCCGACGTAGGTGATCTTGCCTTCACGGATCAACTGCTCCATTGCCTGCCAGATTTCTTCCCAGGGCGTTGCACGGTCAACATGGTGCATCTGGTAGAGATCAATGTGGTCAGTCTTCAGGCGCTTCAGGCTAGCTTCGCAGGCACGGCGAATGTGATAGGCCGACAGGTACTTGTCGTTGGGGCCAATATCCATCGGCTGGTACACCTTGGTCGCCAGCACGATCTTGTCGCGTCGCGACGGGTCCTGGTCAAGCCAGTTACCGATGATTTCTTCGGATAGGCCATAACCCTTGGCCATATCCGGTGACTGTGGCCCACCGTACACATCGGCGGTGTCGAAGAAGTTGATGCCGGCGTCAACAGCCTCATTCATGATTGCAAAGCTGGTCTTTTCGTCGGTCAATTCGCCGAAGTTCATGGTGCCAAGCCCGATACGGCTGACTTTGAGGCCGGTTCGGCCCAGATGCGAGTACATCATCGCATTTAGCTCCTGTGACCACGCAGGTCGGATATTTGTGATTTCGCGTTCGCCGCTCGTACCGACAAGGGCGTCTCGGCGGCATTCGCCCCCGTTACTTCAGGTTGTTAGCGAAGAACCGGGCAATACGATCGAAAGGAATCTTGTCAGGGCGGTCGTACAGATCTACGTGGCTTGCCCCAGGAACGATCAAGAGCTCCTTGGGTTCTGCCGCCGCTGCGAATGCGGTCTCGCTGAAATAACGGGAATGGGCTTTTTCCCCGTGGATGAAGAGGATGGGGCGCGGCGAGATTTCCTTGATGTAGGTCAGCAGAGGCATGTTCATGAATGACAGTGGTGTCGTCATTGTCCAGGCATTACCGGAGTTGACCGCCCGAGGATGGTAGCCGCGGGACGTCATGTAGTAATCGTGGTAGTCGACGAGAAACTGTGCCTCTCCGCCTTTGAGCACGTTGTAGGGTGGCTGATAGCCAGGCGCTCCGCTCTGCGCATCGACCCAGCGCTGCTGACTGAGTCGCTCCAGCGTCTGCGTACGCTGCTCGAGTGTCACGCTGTCGTTGTAGCCCTTGGACATAACTCGCGTCATGTCGTACATGGTGCTGGTCACCACGGCTTTGACTCGCTTGTCTACGGCTGCAGCGTTAAGTGCCATGCCACCCCATCCGCAAATACCGATGACGCCTATCCGCTCGCGATCAACTTCCGGCAGCAAGCCTATAGCGTCCACGGCGGCGCTGAAATCCTCAGTATTGATATCCGGCGATGCCACATTGCGCGGCTGACCACCACTTTCTCCGGTGTACGACGGGTCGAACGCCAGCGTGACAAAACCGCGTTCAGCCAAGGTTTGTGCATACAGCCCAGAGGACTGCTCCTTTACCGCGCCGAATGGACCGCTGACCACCACCGCCGGCAGCCGCGCGTGGGGGCGCTCTTTGGGCACGTAGACGTCGGCTGCCAGCGTGATGCCGTAGCGATTAGGAAAGGTGACTTTGCGATGATCAACCTTTGCACTTTGGGGGAAGGTTTTGTCCCATTCCTGCGTCAATTGCAGTTGCATTGTCTTGGCTCCAGGGTTGGTCGCGGAGGTGGCAGGGGTAGTGGCTTGGCAGCCGAGCAGCGCCGTCAGCGCGCCCGCGAGTACTAGCATTGGAAAAAGCCCATTGCTGCGCTGGTGACGATTGCGTTGCTTGATGTTCATGGCGTTCTCCTGAAACTCGATACATGCAAAGAGCGATGACCGGGCACGACCCTTTTTTGGGGGGCGTTAACCGGCCGCGTTCTTCAAACGTGCGGTGATAAGGGTCAAGACCGCCGAAACCATCAAGACTGAGGCGCTCATGAGGAAAGTGCTCGCGTAACCTTGTTGGTCGAACAAGAGCCCGCCCAGCGTGGAGCCCAAGGCTATCGAGAGCTGGACTACGGCGACAAAAAGGCCTCCCCCTGCTTCTGCATCGTTGGGGAAAACTCGAGCTATCCACGCCCACCAACCCACCGGTGCCGAGGTACCGGTCAGCCCCCACAACCCGAGCAAAGCGATGACCATGGCCACCTGGTCCCCGAGTGTCACCAATGTGACGGCAATCAGGCACATCAAAAACGGGATGACCGTCAGCGTTTCGTAAAGGCGATGTTGGAGAACTCGGCCAATAACAAGGGTGCCGATGAAGCCGGCAGTGCCGATCACAAGCAGGACGAAGGAAACGCCACCGCCGTGCACACCCGTAACGGTCTCCAGAAACGGCCGCACGTAGGTGAACAGGGCGAATTGCCCCATGAATAGTAAGCCGCTGGCCAGCATACCAACCGGAACTCCGGGGCGTTTGAGCAGCGTGAAAACCTTGAACACGTTGGCCTGTCCTGAGGCCGGAGCGGTAACCTGCATTAACGGCAAGGTTTTCCATTGCCATGCAAGTGCAGCCAGGGCAATCGGCACTAGACACAGAAAAGCACCACGCCAACCTATAAGCGTGCCGAGCCAGGCGCCCAGCGGGGCAGCAATAACCGTAGCGAGTGCGTTCCCACCGTTCACCAGCGCCAGTGCTCGCGGCACGTCGTGACTGGAAACCAGACGCATGGCTGTAGCTGCTGACATCGACCAGAATCCACCGATCACGACTCCGATCAATGCCCGGCCCAGCATGTAGATCCAGTAGGAAGGTGCCAGCGCTACAATTGCGCCCGACACACCCATGGCTGTCGTTAGCCACAGCAACAGTTTTTTGCGGTCCAAGCTGCCAGCCAGAGAGGAAATGAAAAGGCTGGTGATCACGGCGAAGGCGCCGGAAATAGCTATGCCTTGACCTGCCATGCCTTCGGTGATGCCGAGGTCGTTGGAGATAGAGGTCAGCAGGCTCACTGGCAAGAACTCTGAAGCTACCAGAGCGAATGCGCACACGGATATTGCTAGAACGCCGCTCCAAGAGCTGGATTGGGCAGAGGACTCACTGGTGTGGTTGAGGGTACTGACAGTCATTGCATAACCTGGTCGTTGCGGATCGCTCCGCGAAGCCATGAATTTTCAGGCATGCCATACCGCATAACTAGCTAATCAATACTGAACAAGGTTATTAGCTTTACTAATAAATTAATCATGCGAGACTAAGGTCATGATCAAACGTAACCTCAATGACCTTCTATCGTTCGTGACGGTCGCGCGTGAAGGCACCTTCACGCGCGCGGCTGCCCAGCTAGGTGTGACTCAATCCGCCCTGAGCCAGGCGATCAGCGGGCTAGAGGCGCGGCTGCAAATACGTTTACTTACCCGCACTACACGCAGCGTTTCGCCCACAGCAGCGGGTGAGCGCCTGCTCAATGCAATCGGTAATCGGTTCGATGAGATCGAGGCTGAGCTGGATGAATTGTCTGCGTTGCGCGACAAGCCCACAGGAACGGTCCGGATTACCTGCGGAGATCACATCCAGAGGACATTGTTGCTTCCCAAGCTCACGCCGCTGCTTTTCGAATATCCAGACATTAAGGTGGAGTTCGACATCAATTATGGTTTCCGCGATATCGTGGCCGATCGATTCGATGCCGGTGTGCGCCTGGGCGATACCATTGACAAGGACATGATTGCGATGCCCATTGGCCCGCCCGTGCGCATGGCCGTTGTAGCGTCACCCGCCTATTTCTCCCTGCACCCGAAGCCACGCAAACCGAATGACTTGCTCGGCCATAACTGCATCAACATGCGCATGCAGTCCGGTGGTGGGTTGTATGTTTGGGACTTCCAACGCAAAGACAAACAGGTCAACGTCCGAGTAGAAGGGCAATTGGTGTTCAATACCTCCCCTAACATCGTGGACGCGGCGTTGGCGGGGTTGGGGGTCGCTTGGCTGCCCGAGGAAGAGTTCGCTCCTCACATTCAAAACGGTAGCCTAGTGCGTGTTTTGGATGATTGGTGCCCCGCATTTCCCGGGTTTTACCTCTATTACCCAAGTCGCAGGCAGCCATCCCCAGCTTTCTCTTTGGTGCTGGAGGCGCTGCGAGTGACGAGATAGGACAATTTCATTTTATGAGTCAGTCATCCAGGACAGCGAAATCTGAACAGCCCCTCGTCTCGTAAACACCTTCGGGCAAAAGGTCCAATCGACAGTGACGGGCGATTTCACCAAGCTCCGATGCCGAACCTCGGCGTAAAAAAGACGCGGCACGAGCGTGGTGGCGTCGTCTCTTCGGTTTGCCATGGGTATTGCGGCTTGCTCAATGCTTGAATCGCCCCTTGTTTCGTAGGACCACCGCTCATGGCTGCAGCAAAGGCCGAGAGAAGCCACTCCCGGAATGCCAATCGTGAGATCCAAAGCCCAAGCCTCGGGTTGAAAAACGAGGCTCATGAATCGTTGACTTTGCGCGCTTTCAGGCACATCTATGACTCCTGAAACCTTCATTTCCGAGGTGAGCTCATGGCGCAGACCGACGTTCTCATTGTTGGAGCGGGGCCAACCGGGCTGGTTCTTGCGCTTTGGCTCACCAAGCAGGGCATCGCCGTACGAATCATCGACAAGACCAATGGTCCAGGCGAGGCTTCTCGCGCCATGGCTGTCCAGGCCCGCACGCTAGAGCTCTATCGCCAGCTCGATATGGCCGAGGCCGTGATAGATGCCGGCTATAAAACCCCTGCCATGAACATGTGGGCACGAGGCAGCCACAGGGCGCGTATCCCCTTGGTCGATGCAGGCAGAGAGGTTTCTGCGTACCCCTTTGTGCTGATTTATCCCCAGGATCGCCATGAGCGCCTACTGGTGCAGCGGCTCCAGTCGCTCGGCGTGGAAGTGGAGCGGCAGGTCGAGCTGCTGTCCTTCGATGAGGGAGAAGGCCATGTCACGGCTTTGCTGAAACATGCTGACGGGCGAGAAGAATCCTTCACTGCGGCTTTCCTGGCAGGATGCGATGGCGCTCGGTCGCGCATTCGGCAAGCGATCGGCAGCGGTTTCGAGGGCGGGACCTACAAACAGCTTTTCTATGTTGCGGATGTCAGGGTCACTGGTATGGCGCCTGCGGGTGAGGCACACATCGCTTTTGATAAATCCGACTTTGTGCTGCTGTTGTGCTATGGCGAACAGGACCAATACCGCCTGATTGGCACCGTGCGTGATGAGCGCGCCGAGCATCCTGAGCAGCTGACGTTCGCAGACGTTGGCCATGATGCGATCAACGGGTTGAACCTTAAGATCACCGACGTGAACTGGTTTTCCACCTACCGTGTTCATCATCGTGTCACGGACCATTTCCGCCGTGGCAGAGCGTTTCTGCTCGGCGATGCTGCGCATGTCCATAGCCCGGCCGGTGGTCAGGGCATGAATACCGGTATCCTGGATGCGATCAATCTGGCGTGGAAGTTGGCTGCGGTGGTCAAAGGCACGGCGCCCGATACATTGCTCGACAGCTACCAGATCGAGCGCCAGGCATTCGCCCGCACGCTGGTGGACACCACTGACAAACTGTTCACCTTTGTTACCACTCAGGGCGCAATTGCCGACTTTGTACGCACTCGCATTGCGCCAATGTTCGCGAGCGTCGCGTACAGGAGCGAAAACGTCCGTGAGTACCTGTTCCGAGTGGTTTCGCAAACCACCCTCGATTATCGCGACAGCCCGCTGAGCCAGGGCCGGGTCGGTGAGGTTCAGGGCGGTGATCGCCTGCCTTGGCTACCCATGGGCACTGCGGACAACTACGATTCACTGGCAACCATTGAGTGGCAAGTGCATGTTTATGGTCAAGCCAAGGCAGGCGTGTCCCAATGGTGCGCGATGCACGGCATTCCGTTGCATATCTTCCCTTGGGCGCGTGCGTACGAGCAAGCCGGTTTCGCCAGAGACGCGACTTATCTGTTGCGGCCTGACAGCTATGTCGCGCTGGCTGATCCTGAGGGGCAAGCCTCCACCTTGGGCCGATACTTCGAGGCGCACGGCATTCTGCCGCCCACTTGAGGTAGGTATTCCTGCTGCTCCGACACCACCCTAGGCAACCGGGGCCGCCTCCAAAAACGCCGCTTCCAACAACTGCCGCGTGTACGGATGCTGTGGGGCATGGAAGATCGCCTGCGCATCTCCTTGTTCCACCACATGCCCATGCTTGATCACCATCAACTGGTGACTGAGTGCCTTGACCACCGCCAGGTCATGGCTGATGAACAAGTAGGTCAGGTTGTACTTGTGCTGCAGGTTGCGCAGCAGTTCCACCACCTGCCGCTGCACGGTTCGGTCCAGCGCCGAGGTCGGCTCATCCAGCAGAATCAACGCAGGTTTCAATACCAGCGCTCGGGCAATGGCGATACGTTGGCGCTGGCCACCCGAGAACTCATGCGGATACCGATGCCGAGTCCGTGGGTCCAGCCCCACTTCCTCAAGCGCTGCAATGATCGCGGCTTCCTGTTCGGCAGGCGTGCCGATGCGGTGAATCCGCAAGCCTTCGCCGACGATATCGGCCACGCACATGCGCGGGCTGAGGCTGCCGAAGGGGTCCTGGAAGACCACCTGCATTTCCCGCCGTAGCGGCCGTACGTCCTTCTGGCTGAGGCCTTCGAGGTTCTGACCGTGGAAGCGGATGCCGCCGCGGCTGGCGATCAGGCGAAGGATGGCAAGGCCCAGGGTGGACTTGCCCGAACCGCTTTCACCCACGATACCGAGGGTCTGCCCCTGGGGCAGGCTGAAGTCGATGCCGTCCACGGCTTTGACATGGTCGACGGTGCGCCGCAGCAGGCCTTTCTTGATCGGGAACCACACACGTAGGTCCTCGACCTCCAGCAACGGCGAGCCCACCGGGTTATCCGCTGGCGCGCCACTGGGCTCGGCATTGATCAGCATCTTGGTGTAGTGATGCTGTGGCGAGCGGAACAGGGTCGCGCAATCGGCCTGTTCGACGATCTTCCCGCACTGCATCACGCACACCCGATGGGCAACGCGCCGCACCAGGTTCAGGTCATGGCTGATCAGCAGCAGGGCCATCCCCAGCCGCGCCTGCAGCTCCTTGAGCAGGTCGAGGATCTTCAGCTGCACGGTCACATCGAGCGCGGTGGTGGGCTCGTCGGCGATCAACAGCTCCGGCTCGTTGGCCAACGCCATGGCGATCATCACGCGCTGGCGCTGGCCGCCGGACAGCTCGTGGGGCAGGGCCTTGAGGCGTTTGTGCGGCTCGGGGATGCCGACCATCTCCAGCAGCTCGAGGGTCCGCGCGGTGGCTTGCTTGCCGGTCAGGCCCTTGTGCAGCAGGAGAATCTCGTTGATCTGCTTCTCGATGGTGTGCAGCGGGTTCAGCGAGGTCATCGGTTCCTGGAAGATCATCGCGATGCGGTCGCCACGAATGCGTTGCATGGGTTTTTCGCCCAGTCGCAGCAGGTCCTTGTCGCCATAGCGGATGCTGCCGTTGGGGTGTCGGGCCAGGGGGTAGGGCAGCAGCCGCAGGATGGAATGGGCGGTGACGGATTTGCCCGACCCGCTCTCGCCGACCAGCGCCAGGGTCTCGCCCTTGCGGATATCGAAGCTGATGCCATCGACCACACGGTTGACCTGCTCGCCGGTCACGAACTCCACCGCCAGGTCACGCACTTCGATCAGGTTCTGTTCGCTCATGTCATTTCCTCGGGTCGAAGGCATCGCGGGCGGATTCGCCGATGAACACCAGCAGGCTCAGCATGATCGCCAGTACGGCGAAGGCACTGATGCCGAGCCACGGCGCCTGCAGGTTGGACTTGCCCTGGGCCACCAGCTCGCCCAGCGAGGGCGCGCCGGGCGGCAGGCCGAAGCCGAGGAAGTCCAAGGCGGTGAGGGTGCCGATGGCCCCGGTGAGGATGAACGGCATGAAGGTCATGGTGGAGATCATGGCATTGGGCAGAATGTGCCGGTACATGATCGCGCCGTTGCGCATGCCCAGGGCGCGGGCGGCGCGCACGTACTCGAGGTTGCGCCCGCGCAGGAACTCGGCGCGCACCACATCCACCAGGCTCATCCAGGAGAACAGCAGCATGATGCCCAGCAACCACCAGAAGTTGGGCTGCACGAAGCTTGCGAGGATGATCAGCAGGTACAGCACCGGCAGGCCCGACCAGATTTCCAGGAAACGCTGGCCGGCCAGGTCCACCCAGCCGCCGTAATAGCCCTGCAGGGCACCGGCGATCACGCCGACGATGGAACTGAGCACGGTGAGCGTCAGGGCGAACAGCACCGACACACGGAAGCCATAGATCACCCGCGCCAGCACGTCGCGGCCCTGGTCGTCGGTGCCCAGCCAGTTGTCCGCCGAAGGCGGGGCGGGGGCCGGGACCTTGAGGTCGTAGTTGATGCTCTGGTAGCTGAACGGGATCGGTGCCCACAGCACGAAGCTGTCCTTCGTGGCCAGCAGCTCGCGGATGTAGGGGCTCTTGTAGTTGGCCTCCAGGGGGAACTCGCCGCCGAAGGTGGTCTCCGGGTAGCGCTTGAAGGCCGGGAAGTACCATTGGCCGTCGTAGCGCACGGCGATGGGCTTGTCATTGGCGATCAGCTCGGCGCCCAGGCTCAGGCCGAACAGCACGATGAAGATCCACAGCGACCACCAGCCGCGGCGGTTGGCCTTGAAGCGCTCGAAGCGCCGGCGATTGAGAGGGGAGAGTGCCATGTCATTGCTCCCGGCTGGCGAAGTCGATGCGGGGGTCGACCAGGGTGTAGGTCAGGTCGCCGATCAGCTTCACCACCAGCCCCAGCAGGGTGAAGATGAACAGGGTGCCGAAAACCACCGGGTAGTCGCGGTTGATCGCCGCCTCGAAGCTCATCAGACCCAGGCCGTCGAGGGAGAAGATCACCTCGATGAGCAGGGACCCTGTGAAGAAGATGCCGATGAATGCCGAAGGAAAGCCCGCGATCACCAGCAGCATGGCATTGCGGAACACATGGCCGTACAGCACCCGTGGCCGGCTCAGGCCCTTGGCCTTGGCGGTGATGACGTACTGCTTGTTGATTTCGTCGAGGAAGCTGTTCTTGGTCAGCAGGGTCATGGTGGCGAAGTTGCCGATGACCAGCGCGGTGATCGGCAACACCAGGTGCCAGAAATAATCCAGGACCTTGCCGGTGGTGGAAAGCTCGTCGAAGTTGTTGGACGTCAGGCCGCGCAGGGGGAACCAGTCGAAGTAGCTGCCGCCGGCGAACAGCACGATCAGCAGGATGGCGAACAGGAACGCCGGGATGGCGTAGCCGACGATGATCGCCGAGCTGGTCCAGACGTCGAAATGGCTGCCGTGACGCACGGCCTTGGCGACCCCCAGGGGGATCGACACCAAGTACATGATCAGCGTGCTCCATAACCCGAGCGAGATGGACACGGGCATCTTCTCGATGATCAGGTCGATGACCTTGGCATCGCGGAAGAAGCTCTCGCCGAAGTCCAGCTGGGCGTAGTTCTTGATCATGATCCACAAGCGTTCAGGCGCCGACTTGTCGAAGCCATACATGCGCTCGATCTCGGCGATCAGGGCCGGGTCCAGGCCTTGGGCACCGCGGTAGTTGGAGCCGGCCACGGCCACTTCGGCACCGCCGCCGGCGATGCGGCTGGTGGCGCCCTCGAAGCCTTCGAGCTTGGCGATCATCTGCTCCACCGGGCCGCCGGGGGCGGCCTGGACGATGATGAAGTTGATGATCAGGATGCCGAACAGGGTCGGGACGATCAGCAGCAGGCGGCGCAGGATGTAGGCGAGCATGTCAGTTCGCCTCGTCCTGCGGCGCGGCAGGCTCGGCCACCGCTGGGGTTACTTCGGGCTTGATCCACCAGGTATTGATGCCGATGTCGTACTTGGGCGACACCTTCGGGTGGCCGATGTGGTTCCAGTAGGCCACGCGCCAGGTCTTGATGTGCCAGTTGGGGATCACGTAGTAGCCCCACAGCAGCACGCGGTCCAGGGCACGGGTATGGGCGATCAGGCTCTGGCGCGAGTCGGCGTTGATCAACTGCTCCACCAGCTGGTCGATGGCCGGGTCGCGCAGGCCGATGAAGTTGCGGCTGCCGGGGTTGTCGGCGGCGGCACTGCTCCAGAACTCGCGCTGCTCGTTACCCGGGGAGCTCGATTGCGGGTAACCGCCGACGATCATGTCGAAGTCGCGCGAGCGCAGGCGGTTGATGTATTGCGAGACATCGACGCGGCGGATGTTCAGCTCGATGCCGAGGTCGGCGAGGTTGCGCTTGAACGGCAGCAGGATGCGCTCGAACTCGGTCTGGGCCAGCAGGAACTCGATGACCACCGGCTTGCCCTGGGCATCGACCATTTTGTCGTCGGCGATCTTCCAGCCGGCTTCCTGCAGCAGCTTGTAGGCCTTGCGTTGCTGGTCGCGAATCATGCCGCTGCCGTCGCTGACCGGGTTGTGGAATGGCTCGGTGAAGACCTGTTCGGGGATCTTGCCGCGCAGCGGTTCGAGAATCTTCAGCTCATCGGGCCCCGGCAGGCCCTCGGCGGCCATCTCGGAGTTCTCGAAGTAGCTGCCGGTGCGGGTGTAGGCGCCGTTGAACAGCTGCTTGTTGGTCCATTCGTAGTCCAGCAGCAGGCTCAGGGCTTGGCGGATGCGCACGTCCTGGAACACCGGGCGACGCAGGTTGAAGATGAAGCCCTGCATGCCGGTGGGGTTGCCGTTGGCCAGTTCCTCGCGGACCAACCGGCCTTCCTGCACGGCGGGCACGTTGTAGGCGGTGGCCCAGTTCTTCGCGCTGGTTTCCAGCCAGTAGTCGAACTGCCCGGCCTTGAGCGCTTCCAGGGCGACAGTGTTGTCGCGGTAGGAATCGTAGGTCATCTGGTCGAAGTTGTAGTAGCCGCGGTTGATCGGCAAATCCTTGGCCCAGTAGTCCTTGACCCGCTCGTAGCGCACCGAGCGGCCGGCCTTGACCTCGGCGACCTTGTACGGGCCGCTGCCCAGCGGGATCTCCAGGTTGCCACGGTCGAAATCACGGCCTTGCCACCAGTGCTTGGGCAGTACCGGCAACTGGCCGAGAATCAGCGGCAGCTCGCGGTTGTTCTTGTGCTTGAACTTGAACAGGACGCGCAGTGGGTCTTCGGCGACCACTTCGGCAACGTCGGCATAGTAGCCGCGAAACAGTGGGGCGCCCTTGCTCATCAGGGTGTTGAAGGTGAACACCACGTCCTCGGCACGCATCGGGTGGCCGTCGTGGAAGCGCGCTTCGGGGCGCAGGTAGAAGCGCACCCAGCTGTTGTCGGGGGCCTTCTCGATCTGGCCGGCGACCAGGCCGTATTCGGTGAAGGGTTCGTCCAGGCTCTGGCGCATCAGGGTGTCGTAGATGATGCTCACGTCGTCGGCCGGCACGCCCTTGTTGATGAAGGGGTTGAGGCTGTCGAAGCTGCCGAAGCTGGATTGGCGGAAGGTGCCGCCCTTGGGCGCATCGGGGTTGACGTAGTCGAAGTGCTTGAAGTCGGCCGGGTACTTGGGCGGCTCGTCGTACAGGGTCAGGGCGTGTTGCGGTGCGGCCATCGCCGGGAGGCTCAGGCAGGCCAGCAGCAGGCTGCCGGCCAGCCGGCGCAAAGGGTGCGTTGGCATCATTGGGCTTTCTCCGAGGTCTTGAGCCACCAGCTGTTCAGGCCCAGGGTATAGGGCGGCGTGGCGACGAAGGCGAACCGGTTGCGGTAGGCCAGGCGGTGATTGTCGAGATACCAGTTGGGGATCATGTAGTACTGCCACGACAGCACCCGGTCCAGGGCGCGGGCAGCGGCGACCTGGTCGTCACGGGTGCGGGCGGCGAGCAGGGTGTCGAGTAGGTGGTCGACCACCGGGTCCTTCACCCCTGCGTAGTTCTTGCTGCCCTTGACCGAGGCTTGGCTGGAATGGAAGTACAGCCATTGTTCCAGGCCCGGGCTCAAGGTCTGGGCCAGGGTCATGAGGATCATGTCGAAGTCGAACTGGTCCAGACGCTGCTTGTACTGGGCGCGATCAACCGTGCGCAGGCGCGCGTCGATGCCCATGTTGGCCAGGTTCTCCACGTAGGGTTGGAGGATGCGTTCCAGGTTCGGGTTGACCAGCAGCAGCTCCAAACGGAACTGTTGGCCCTTGGCGTTGACCAGGCGTTGGCCGTCGAGTTTCCAGCCGGCCTTGGCGAACAGCTCCAAGGCCTGGCGCAAGGTCTTGCGGTCGATGCCGCGGCCGTCGGTGTGGCTGACGCTGTAGGGCTGGGTGAACAGCTTGGCCGGCAGCTCGTCACGGAACGGTGCCAGCAGCAACCATTCCTTGCCGGTGGGCAAGCCGGTGGCCGCGAACTCGCTGTTGGGGTAGTAACTGGTCGAACGGCGGTAGGCGCTGCTGAACAGGGCGCGGTTGGTCCATTCGAAGTCGAGCATCAACCCTAGGGCCTGACGCACCCGTGGGTCGCTGAAGGCTGCCCGGCGGCTGTTCATGAACAGCCCCTGGGTCTGGGTGGGGATGCGGTGCGGGATCTGCGCCTTGATCACATCACCCCGGCGGATGGCCGGGAAGTTGTAGCCGTTGGCCCAGTTCTTGGCCTGGTGCTCGATATAGATGTCGAACTCGCCGGCCTTGAACGCTTCGAAGGCCACCGTGGCGTCACGGTAGAACTCGTACTCGACGCGGTCGAAGTTGTACTTGCCGCGATTGACCGCCAGGTCCTTGCCCCAGTAGTTCTTCACCCGCTCGAACACCAGGCGCCGGCCAGGCTCCACCTGGGTGATGCGGTAGGGGCCGCTGCCCAGTGGCGGCTCGAAGGTGGTGGCCTTGAAGTCGCGGCCTTTCCAGTAGTGCTTGGGCAGCACCGGCATTTCGCCCAGGCGCAGGATCAGCAACGGGTTGCCGGCGCGTTTGAACACGAAGCGGATGCGCTTGGGGCCGAGGATGTCCACCCGTCGCACTTCCTGCAGGTTGGTGCGGTACATCGGGTGGCCTTCCTTGAGCAGGGTGCGGTAGGAGAACGCCACGTCTGCCGAGGTGATCGGGTGGCCATCGTGGAAGCGTGCCTCCGGGCGCAGGTTGAACACCACCCAGCTGCGATCCTCGCTGTACTCCACCGAGCGGGCGATCAGGCCGTAGCTGGAGGTGGGCTCGTCGCCAGAGGGGGCGTACTGGCCGGTGCCGACCATCAGCGGCTCGTTCAGCTCGTTGATGCCGTATTGCAGGAAGTTCGGCGTGCTGACCGGGCTTGAACCCTTGAAGGTATAGGGGTTGAGGGTGTCGAAGGTTCCGAATGCCATGGCCCGCAAGGTACCGCCCTTGGGCGCTTGCGGGTTGACCCAGTCGAAATGGGTGAAGGTGGCTGGATACTTGAGCGTGCCGAACTGCGCGTAACCGTGGCTTTCGCTCACCGTCGCGACTGCGGGAAAGCTCAAGGCCAGGCTGAGAGACAGCAGGAGGGGACGTATCAAGTCGGCATCCGATCCAGGGGCGTTGGGCTTTGATCGGGCTACAGTAACAGCTTGTCTGGGATGGAAAAAGAGTGTGTGGCGGGGGTTTTGGCGGTGGGGTTTGTGACGGGTTTTTTCCCGGGGGCTGCTTGGCAGCCCAATCGCGGCACAAGCCCCGCTCTCATAGAACAACGCATAACTATTTGATTGTGCAGGTCCTTGTGGGAGCGGGCTTGTCCCGCGATTGGGCCGGGCCCGATATCACCGTCGCGTGGCAAGGGCATCGCCCTTGATCGCGGGAACAGCCCCCTCCCACACGCGGCGCAAGCCGCATGTTCTT
>NZ_JADLJL010000038.1 GCF_015680235.1 Pseudomonas guariconensis | reverse complement strand
ACCGTCGCCTGGCAAGGGCTTCGCCCTTGATCGCGGGACAAGCCCGCTCCTACAGGCAGTGAAAATTCACGATTCTGTCACCAATCCACCGTCGCCTGGCAAGGGCTTCGCCCTTGATCGCGGGACAAGCCCGCTCCTACAGGCAGTGAAAATTCACGATTCTGTCACCAATCCACCGTCGCCTGGCAAGGGCTTCGCCCTTGATCGCGGGACAAGCCCGCTCCTACAGGCAGTGAAAATTCACGATTCTGTCACCAATCCACCGCAAAACCGTAAACCCGCAAGGCCAGTCTGAAACTCCCGCATCCTTTCAGGGAGACAGGCAATGGCACGTGATCATGACGGTTCGTACCAACCCAGCGCCAAGGCTCGCAAGCAGCAGGAAAAGGACCAGCGCCGCATGGAGTTCCGCCGCGCGATCGAAATCTATTGCGACCAGCGCCAACTGCTGCGCGAGATCACCGATTACCCTGACCTGCAGGACATCATGGTATGGCAGGTATCGGCGGCATCTTCCCCGAAAATCGCTCCACAAGCCCGCTGATTTTCGCCCGTTCGTTACGAATGAACGCCAGGAATGCCAATGCCACCGGTGACTGACGCTTGGCCTTGGACTGCACCACGCACCAGCTGCGGTACAGGGGCAGTTCTTCGACCGGCAACTCTTTCAGCACACCGGTGGCCAGCTCCATGTTCACTGCATGGCGGGTCAGCAGGGCGACGCCCAGGCCTGCGATCACGCACTCGCGCTGGGCGTCGGCAGAAGCGACTTCCAGGGTCTGGGTGAAATGCACGCGTTTGTCCTTGAAGTATTCTTCGCAGGCCTTGCGCGTGCCCGAGCCTTGCTCGCGAACCAGCAGCGTGTGAGGTTCCAGGTCCTGCAGACGGAGCTTTTCCAGCTTGCACAGCGGATGGTCCGGCGGTGCCACGGCAACGATTGGGTTGTTCAGGAACGGCATGAACTCCAGGCCCATGTCCTGGGGCACCATCGACATGATGATCAGGTCGTCGCGATTATCTGAAAGGCGCCGGATCGCCTGGGCGCGGTTGACCACCGTCAGGGTCAGGTTGACCTCCGGGTGGCGCTGCTTGAACGCGGCGAACAGGTGCGGCACGAAGTACTTGGCGCTGGATTCGATCGCCAGCTTCAGCTGCCCTTGCAGCGAGCCCTGCATGTCCGACAGCTGCATGTCGAGGTTTTCCAGGCGCCCGAAGATGTCCCGGCTCGCGCGCTGCAGGGCTTCGGCCGCCTCGGTGAGGTACAGCTTCTTGCCGACATATTCGAACAACGGCTGGCCGACCAGCTCTTCGAGCTGGCGGATCTGTAGACTTACGGCGGGTTGCGTCAGCGCCATCTCTTCGGCCGCCCGGCTGTAAGAGCGCAGGTCACACACCTCGTTGAAAATCTGCAATTGCCTTAAAGTCATGCGCATCAATGACTTACGCATTTTTCCCCGTCTCCGCGCAACACCCTGTTACGGCACTATAAGCTTTTGCTAATGCCGACCCTAACAAATATTGATTTTTGTTTATCAACCTACAGCGCTAGGGTGCATATGCGACTGGCCAGCAGCGTCTGGTCACGCCGACCGGCAGTACCGGCTCGTGTGTTCCATCGGCTTTGGGAAGACTCCAGTGATAAAAAAAATCCTGATCGCCAACCGGGGTGAAATCGCAGTTCGGATCGTGCGTGCGTGCGCCGAGATGGGCATTCGCTCCGTGGCGATCTATTCCGACGCCGACCGTCATGCCTTGCACGTCAAGCGCGCCGACGAGGCCTACAGCATCGGAGCCGAGCCCCTGGCCGGCTACCTGAACCCGCGCAAGCTGGTGAACCTCGCTGTAGAGACCGGCTGCGACGCCTTGCACCCAGGTTACGGTTTCCTTTCGGAAAATGCTGAGCTGGCGGAAATTTGCGCCGAGCGTGGCATCAAGTTCATCGGGCCGGCCGCCGACGTCATTCGCCGCATGGGCGACAAGACCGAAGCGCGTCGCACCATGATCCAGGCCGGTGTGCCGGTCACCCCAGGTACCGAAGGCAACGTCGCCGATATCCACGAAGCCCTGGCCGAGGGCGACCGCATCGGTTACCCGGTGATGCTCAAGGCCACCTCCGGGGGTGGCGGTCGTGGTATCCGTCGCTGCAACAGCCGCGAGGAGCTGGAGCAGGCCTTCCCTCGCGTGATTTCCGAAGCGACCAAGGCCTTCGGTTCGGCGGAAGTGTTCCTGGAAAAATGCATCGTCAACCCCAAGCACATCGAGGCGCAGATCCTGGGTGACAGCTTCGGCAACGTGGTGCACCTGTTCGAGCGCGACTGCTCGATCCAGCGCCGCAACCAGAAGCTCATCGAGATCGCCCCAAGCCCCCAGCTGACCCCCGAACAGCGCGCCTACATCGGCGATCTGGCCGTGCGCGCAGCCAAGGCGGTGAACTACGAGAATGCCGGTACCGTGGAGTTCCTGCTCGCCGATGGCGAGGTGTACTTCATGGAGATGAACACCCGTGTGCAGGTGGAACACACCATCACCGAGGAAATCACCGGTATCGACATCGTTCGCGAACAGATCCGCATCGCCTCGGGTCTGCCGCTGTCGGTCAAGCAGGAAGACATCCAGCACCGCGGCTACGCGTTGCAGTTCCGCATCAACGCCGAAGACCCGAAGAACAACTTCCTGCCCAGCTTCGGCAAGATCACCCGTTACTACGCGCCCGGCGGCCCAGGCGTGCGCACCGATACCGCGATCTACACCGGCTACACCATCCCGCCGTTCTACGACTCCATGTGCCTGAAACTGGTGGTCTGGGCGTTGACCTGGGAAGAAGCCATGGACCGCGGCCTGCGGGCCCTGGACGACATGCGCGTGCAAGGCGTGAAGACCACCGCCGCGTACTACCAGGAGATCCTGCGCAATCCGGAATTCCGTAGCGGCCAGTTCAACACCAGCTTCGTGGAAAGCCACCCGGAACTGACCAACTACTCGATCAAGCGCAAACCCGAAGAGCTGGCCCTGGCCATCGCCGCCGCCATTGCTGCACACGCAGGCCTGTGAGGAACCGAATAATGTCCAAGAAAATCTTTGTCACCGACACAATCCTGCGCGACGCCCACCAGTCCCTGCTGGCCACCCGCATGCGCACCGAAGACATGCTGCCGATCTGCGACAAGCTCGACAAGGTCGGCTACTGGTCCCTGGAAGTCTGGGGCGGCGCCACTTTCGATGCCTGCGTGCGCTTCCTCAAGGAAGACCCCTGGGAGCGCCTGCGCAAGCTGCGCGCGGCCCTGCCCAACACCCGCCTGCAGATGCTGCTGCGCGGCCAGAACCTGCTGGGCTACCGTCACTACAGCGATGACGTGGTCAAGGCCTTCGTCGCCAAGGCCGCGGTCAATGGCATCGACGTGTTCCGCATCTTCGACGCCATGAACGACGTGCGTAACCTGCGTGTTGCCATCGAAGCGGTCAAGGCTGCCGGCAAGCACGCCCAGGGCACCATCGCCTACACCACCAGCCCCGTGCACACCATCGATGCCTTCGTGGCGCAGGCCAAGCAGATGGAGGCGATGGGTTGCGACTCCGTGGCGATCAAGGACATGGCCGGCCTGCTGACACCCTTCGCCACCGGCGAGCTGGTCAAGGCACTGAAGGCCGAGCAGTCGCTGCCGGTGTTCATCCATTCCCACGATACCGCCGGCCTGGCCGCCATGTGCCAGCTCAAGGCGGTGGAAAACGGTGCCGACCACATCGACACCGCCATCTCCAGCTTCGCCTGGGGTACCAGCCACCCGGGCACCGAGTCGATGGTCGCCGCGCTCAAAGGCACCGAGTTCGACACCGGCCTGGACCTGGAGCTGTTGCAGGAAATCGGCCTGTATTTCTACGCCGTGCGCAAGAAGTACCACCAGTTCGAAAGCGAGTTCACCGCCGTGGACACCCGCGTGCAGGTCAACCAGGTTCCGGGCGGCATGATTTCCAACCTGGCCAACCAGCTCAAGGAGCAGGGCGCGCTCAACCGCATGAACGAAGTGCTGGCGGAGATCCCGCGGGTGCGTGAAGACCTCGGCTTCCCGCCGCTGGTAACCCCGACCTCGCAGATCGTCGGTACCCAGGCGTTCTTCAACGTGCTCGCTGGCGAGCGCTACAAGACCATCACCAACGAGGTGAAGCTGTACCTGCAAGGTGGCTACGGCAAGGCGCCGGGTGTGGTCAACGAGCAACTGCGCCGCCAGGCGATCGGCAGCGAAGAAGTGATCGACGTGCGCCCGGCCGATCTGCTCAAGCCGGAGATGGCCAAGCTGCGTGCCGAAATCGGCAGCCTGGCCCGCTGCGAGGAAGACGTGCTGACCTTCGCCATGTTCCCGGACATCGGCCGCAAGTTCCTCGAGGAACGCGAGGCCGGCACCCTGACCCCTGAAGCGCTGCTGCCGATTCCGGAAGCGGGCGCGGTGGCCGGCCCAGGTGGCGAAGGCGTGCCGACCGAGTTCGTCATCGATGTGCACGGCGAGACCTACCGCGTCGACATCACCGGTGTGGGCGTCAAGGCCGAAGGCAAGCGTCACTTCTACCTGTCCATCGACGGCATGCCGGAAGAGGTGGTCTTCGAGCCCCTCAATGAATTCGTCAGCGGTGGCGGCAGCAAGCGCAAGCAAGCCAGTGGCCCGGGTCACGTGAGCACCACCATGCCGGGCAACATCGTCGATGTGCTGGTCAAGGAAGGTGACACGGTCAAGGCCGGCCAGGCGGTATTGATCACCGAAGCCATGAAGATGGAGACCGAAGTCCAGGCGCCGATCGCCGGCAAGGTCACCGCCATCCATGTGGCCAAGGGCGATCGCGTCACGCCGGGCGAGATCCTGATCGAGATCGAAGGCTGATCGAAGCCTTCGACTCATAAGCGGTTTACCTCATGGGGAGCGATATGCTCCCCTTTTTTTTGTGCTGCCTTTTTGTGCGCAATCGCGGCACAAGCCCGCTCCCACAGGCTCTGCAACTCAGCCCTTGCGGCAAGCCTCCAAGGTCTTCACCTGCCCCTCGGGCCGCTGGTTATCTTCGCTCAACCAGCGCTGGAACCCAGCTTCCACCGCGGGCCACTCATCATCGGTGATCGAGTACCAGGCCGTGTCCCGATTGTGGTCCTTGACCACCATGTGTTTGCGGAACACCCCTTCGAAGGTAAAGCCAAACCGCTCGGCCGCACGTTTGGAGCGAGCGTTGGCGTTGTTGCACTTCCACTCTAGGCGGCGGTTGCCCAGTTCGAAGCCCAGCTTGCCGAGCAAATAGACGGCCTCGGTGCCACGTGGCGTGCGTTGCATGGCGGCGCCGAAGGCGATGTGTCCGATCTCGAAGCGGCCCTGCTCGGGGACGATCGACATGTAGCTCAAGATGCCCTGCACCTGGTCGCAGGCGCGGTCGATGACGCTGTAGAACAGCGGGTCGCGACCGGCGGCGTTGCCTTCCAGCCAGCGGTCGAAGCTGGCGCGCTCGCTGAAGGGGCCGTAGGGCAAGTAGTCCCATAGCACCGGATCTGATCCCGGCCCTTGCAGGACTTCCCATAGATCATCACCGTGGCGGGCAGGGTCGAGTTTTTCCAGGCGGATGAAACGGCCCTCAAGAGGCTCGGCCTTGGGCGTCGCTGCGGGTTTCCAGTTCAATGCGTCGGTCATGATTGGCCTACAGCCCTTTGCGAAATTGAATGAAGCCCGGCCGCTCGGCGACTTGCTCGTACAAGCTGATGGCGGTGGCGTTGGTTTCATGGGTCAGCCAGTGCACCTTGATGCAACCCGCTGCCTTGGCTGTCGCGTAGACCCATTCGATCAGTTGGCGGCCGATGCCCAGGCCGCGCTGCTCGGCATTGACGTACAGGTCTTGCAGGTAGCAGGAGTTTTCGATGCTCCAGTTGGATCGATGATAGATCCAGTTGACCATCCCCACCGCCTTGCCATCGGCCCAGGCCAGAGCCGAATGGGTGGGTTCGTTCGGGTCGAGCAGGCGTTGCCAGGTGCTGGCGCTGACCTCGTCGGCCAATTCGGTCTGGTAGAACCGCAGGTAGGCCTGCCACAGGGCGAGCCAGGCAGCATGGTCGTGGGCGCTGACAGGGCGCAGGGTGATCTCGGACATGGTGGTTTTCCTTTTCCTTCAGAGTGAATGCATTTGGGCTGCAAGCTGGTTGTCCAGGTGATCCGCGCTGGCGGCCAGGCCCTCGCGTACACCCTGGATATCCTCGGCCGAGCGGTTCTGGCTGAGCTTGCGCGCCCCTTGCAGGCGCGCAATGGGCAGACGGATGCCAACGATGGCGCGAAGCATGCCGTCGATGTAGTCGCGGGGGGCGTCGGTCACTTTCCAGGGCTCGGCCCGGCCCTGTTCGTGCCGGTCGGTCAGGCGGGTGACGATGTCCAGCAGGCGCGGGGCATCCTGGATCACTTCCACGGCGCCGTAGGCGTGTACCGCCAGGTAGTTCCAGGTGGGCACGACCTTGTGATGTTCGGCTTTGCTGGGGTAGTAGCTGGGGCTGACATAGGCGTCGGCGCCAGCGAACACCAGCAGGGCTTCGTCGCCTTGTTCCAGCACCTGCCATTGGGGATTGGCCCGGGCCAGGTGGGCGTAGACCGTGCCGTACGCGCCTTCATGGGGATCGAGCAGTACCGGCAGGTGAGTTGCCAGCAGGCCTTGTTCGCCATGGCTGACCAGCAGGGCGAGGCGGGTTTGCAGCATTTGCTGGTGCAAACGCTCAAGGTCATGTTCTTGATGGGGCTTGGCGTTGTACATGCGAGGTTCCTTGTCGAATGGCTCCATCCTAGGCAGGCTATTGGTTCTCTGTAAGAGCCAATACCGGCTGTTTTGATAGGTCCAATGACATGAACGAACGTGCCCTCGCGTTGCCCTTCGACCCTGCCGGCATCGTGCTCGACCGTAGCCGGGGCCTCAGCCATCAGCTTTATCAGGCGCTGCGTGTGCGGGTGCTCGATGGCCGTCTGGGCAGTGGCACGCGCTTGCCGGCCACGCGGGACCTGGCGGCGATGTTGTCGTTGTCTCGCAACAGCGTGGTACGCGCTTACGACCAGCTGTACGCCGAGGGCTACATCGAAAGCCGGGTGGGGGACGGCACCTACGTCAGCCAGCTGCCTAAACTATCCACACAACTGTCCACAGGGTTATCCCTGGGGTTATCAACAGACTTATCCACATTTAAGGCTTCTGATACTGAGGATTTATCCAGTTTCGAGCGTTCGAGCGAGCCCTTGCAGCGCCTGAAAAACAACCATCTGCCGCCACCCAAGGTGGGAATACCGCGGGCTTTCCGGGTGGGTGTGCCGGCGTTCGATTTGTTCCCTTTCGAGGTCTGGGCCAGGCTGCAAGCGGGTTTCTGGCGAAACCCCGACCCTGCGTCGCTGGGGTATGGCGACCCGGCCGGGGAGCTTCCGTTGCGCGAACTCATCGCCGCCTATCTGCGGCGCTCCCGGGGGCTCTCCTGCAGTGCTGAACAAATTGTGATCACCAGTGGTGCGCAGCAAGCCATCAGCCTTTGTGCACAGTTGCTGTTGCAGCCTGGCGATGCCGTGGCTGTGGAAAACCCTGGGTATCGGGCGGCCGGGCATACTTTTGCCCTGGCGGGCGCGAAGGTCAAAGGCGTGCCGGTGGACGATGAAGGCCTGGAGTGCGAACGGCTGCTGCGCCTGCCCGATTGCCGGCTTGCCTATGTGACGCCCGCGCATCAGTACCCTACCGGCGTCACCATGAGCCTGGCCCGGCGCTTGTCGCTGCTGGCCTGGGCGGAGCGCCAGGATGGCTGGATCATCGAGGACGACTACGACGGCGAGTACCGCTACAGCGGCGCGCCGCTGGCGCCCTTGGCGTCGTTGGACCGTCAAGGGCGGGTGTTGTATGTGGGCACCTTTGGCAAGATTGCGTTTCCGGCCCTGCGCCTGGGTTACCTGGTGTTGCCCCGTCAGTTGGTGGAAGCGTTCAGCCAGGGGCGGGCGCTGGCGGTGCGCCATTCAGAGGTCGGCACCCAGTGCGTGATGGCGCAGTTCATGGCCCAGGGGCACTTCCAGCGGCACATCCGGCGCATGCGCAAGGCAGCGCTGAGCCGGCGCAACGTGCTCAAGGCGGGGTGGCCTGTGGACGTTGCGGGGCTTGGCGCGATGCCGGAAGTGGCGGCGGGGCTGCATGTGAAAGTGGATGTGGATAACTTTGCGCGCGAGCAGGAACTGGTGGCGCGGGCAGAGGCGGTGGGGGTGGAAGTCAACCCGCTGAGCGGTTACTGGTTGGAGGACAGCGATGTGCCTGTGGATAAGCGGGCAGGGCTGGTGTTGGGGTTCGCGGCGGTGCCAGAGGCGCAGATCGCGGATGCGCTGATGCGGTTGCGCAAGGCATGGAGAGCATGAGGGCCTGAAATCGCCGGCGAGCCGGCTCCCGCAGGTTTAGCGGTGTCTGTGAAAACAGCGCAGAACAGGTGGGAGCCGGCTTGCCGGCGATCGGGTCTTAGGTCAGGTCCCGGACTTGATGCGTGTCCAGGCCCGGGTGCGCGCCCGCTCGGCCTCACGCGGCAAGGGTTTCAAGGTGTACAGCTTGGCCATCGCCTCGGCAGTCGGGTACAGGTTGGGGTTGTTGCGGATCGCCGGGCTGACCTTGTCGGTAGCGTCCTTGTTCGGGTTCGGATAACCGACGAAGTCGCTGATCGGGGCAATCACCTCTGGCCGCAACAGGTAGTTGATGAAGGTGTGGGCGTCATCCGGGTTGGCGGCGTTCTTCGGGATGGCCAGCATGTCGAACCAGATTGGCGCGCCTTCCTTGGGCAGGCGCATGTCCACCACTACGCCGTTCTTGGCGTCGCGGGCGCGGTTGGCAGCCTGGGAGAAGCTGCCCGAATAGCCCACGGCCACGCAGATATCGCCATTGGCGATGTCCGCCATGTACTTGGAGGAGTGGAAGTAGGTGATATGCGGGCGGATCTTGAGCATCAGTGCTTCGGCTTTCTTGTAGTCGGCCGGCTTCTCGCTGTTTGGCGCCAGCCCCAGGTACTGCAGGGCCAGCGGCAGGATCTCCGACGGCGAATCGAGCAAGGCCACGCCACACTGCTTGAGCTTGGCAATGTTTTCTTCCTTGAAGATCAGGTCCCAGCTGTCCACCGGGGCCTTGTCGCCCAGCGCGGCCTTGACTTTGTCAGGGTTGAAGCCGATCAGCACGGTGCCGTACATATAAGGCACGGCATGCTTGTTACCGGGGTCGTTGGCCTCGATCAGCTTCATCAGCGCCGGGTCCAGGTGCTGCCAGTTGGGCAGCTTGCTGCGGTCCAGGGGTTGGAATACGCCGGCCTCGATCTGCTTGGCCAGGAACACGTTCGACGGGACCACCACGTCATAGCCGGAGTTGCCCGTGAGCAGCTTGGCCTCCAGGGCTTCGTTGGTGTCGAAGATGTCGTAGATCAGCTTGACGCCACTGTCCTTCTGAAAGTCCGTCAGGGTTTGCGGCGTGATGTAGTCGAACCAGTTGTACACCCGCAGGGTGCGCTGTTCGGCTTGGGCCGGCAGGGCGCCGGCCACAAGGCCGGCGGCGATGAGCGGGGCGAGCAGACGCGTGAGTCGGGCCATGGTCAGGCTCCTGGCTGGGTACGCTGAAAGCCTTCCAGCACGTTGACGGCATTGATACCGATTTCTTCCACAGCGTAGCCGCCTTCCATGACGAAGAGGGTCGGTTTGCCCAGGCGGCCGATGCGCTCACCCATGGCCAGGTAGTCGGGGCTGTCGAGCTTGAACTGGGAGATCGGGTCGTCCTTGAAGGTGTCTACGCCCAGGGAGACCACCACCACATCCGGGCCGTAGGCGGCGATGCGCTGGCAGGCATCCTCTAGCGCCTGGCTCCAGGCGGCCCAGTCGCTGCCGGCAGGCAGCGGGTAGTTGATGTTGCAGCCTTCCCCGGCGCCTTCCCCGGTTTCGTCGGCATAACCGAGGAAGAACGGGAATTCGTCCTGCGGGTCGCCATGGATCGAGGCGAAGAACACATCGCCGCGCTGGTAGAAGATGTCCTGGGTGCCGTTGCCATGGTGGTAGTCGACGTCCAGGATGGCGACCTTGCGGTGGCCTTGGTCGAGGAATGCCTGGGTCGCGATGGCGGCGTTGTTCAGGTAGCAATAACCGCCCATGACCTCGGCGGCGGCGTGGTGTCCCGGTGGGCGGCACAGGGCGAAGGCCGAATGGGCGCCCTGCTGGATCGCCGCCTGGGCGGTCAGGGCAACCTGCGCGGCGCTGTAGGCGGCCTGCCAGGTACCGGCAGTGATCGGTGCGCCGGCATCGAAGCTGTAGTAGCCCAGCTCGCCGTGCAGGCCGGTGGGCTTGACCTTGCGCAGGGTGCGCGCCGGCCAGGTGAACGGCAGCAGGTCGCCTTCCTGGCCCAGTTCCGCCCAGCGTGCCCAGGCGCCTTCGAAGAAGTCCAGGTAATCGGCGCCATGCACCCGCAGCAGCGGAGCGCGGCCGAAGTCGCGCGGGCCCTCGATGGGGCCGAGGTTGCGCTTTTTCACCTGGTCCAGGACATGGTCGGCACGCGAAGGCATCTCGAAGCACGGCATCAGCTTGCCGTCGATCAGCTCGCAGCGGCCATGGTGCAGGCGGTGGTCATCGGAATAGATCGTCAGCACGTTGTTGTTCTCCGGTTTTTTACTGGCGTGCCTCATTGTGTGAGGCGGCGTGGCGGGGGAGAACGACGGAAACGGCCAAAAGGGGATCGATGTGGCCAAAGCCGGTGTGCGATTTCCAAGGCCCAATCGCCGGCAAGCCGACTCCCAGCTGTTCTGCGCTGTACCTGTGGGAGCCGGCTTGCCGGCGATTGGGTCAATGCAGTCAGCCGCGAAAATGACTGGGCGCCACGCCGCTCCAGCGCTGGAAGGCATGCCGGAAGCTCGCCGTCTCGCTGAACCCCAGTGTCTCGGCGATGCGGTAGATCGGCATCTGGTCCTCGGCCAGCAACTGTTTGGCCCGTTCGAAGCGCAGCTCGTCGAGCAATTGTTGATAGCTGCACCCAAGCGCCTGCAGGTGCCGGCGCAAAGTGCGCGAGGAGCAGTTCATCTGTCGCGCCAGGCCTTCGAGCCCGGGCGCGGCGTCCAGTTGCTGCATCAGCAGCTGGCGAATACGCCCCAGCCAGGCCTGGCGCCCGGTGAATTCCAGGTTGAGCTGCCGGCAGCGTTCGGCCATGGCCTTATGAGTGATGGGGTCGGCCAGAGGCAGGGGCATGTCCAGCCAGCGGCGCTCGAAGGCGAACGCATTGTCGTTGGCCTCGAAGCCCAGCGGGCACTGGAAGGCATCCGCGTACAGGCCATGGTAGCCGGGCCTTGGATACTCGAAGCGTGCCGCCAGCAGCGGCAGGGGCTTGCCCAGCAGGTCATCGCAGATGACCTTCAAGGAAACCAGGCAGAACTCCACGTTGAAGGCCGCCAGCTCCGGGCTGTCCCGGTAGTCGTTGGCGCTGAACCAGACCCGCTGGCCGTCATCCTCCAGGCGCAGTTGGAATGCCGTGCCCAGCAACGCCGGGTAGCGCAGCGCCAGGCTCAGGGCGTCACCCAAAGTGGCACTGGAGAGCAGGGCGTAACCGAGCATCCCGTAGCACGACACATGCATGCGCCGGCCCAGCTCCAGGCCGATCTCCTCGCGCAGGGTCACGGCGTTGGCGCACACCTGCAATTCCTGCTGGGTGGTGATGCGCGCATCGGCATGGCCCAGATCCTCCAGCGCAATGCCGCTGCCTGCCAGCAACCGCGCGGCATCGCAGCCCTCTTCCTGGAAGACCGTGAGAATCAGCGAAACCGCGTTGAGGGTGGTGAGGTGACTGTGCAGCATGCTCGGTATCCCGTTGGGCTGGGACGCATTATGGAGCAAGTTGTGTGCCCGGTTGGTCCTTTGGGGCTGCCGCGCAGTCTTTTCGCAGCACAAGGCCTGCGCTGAACCTGTAGGAGCGGCCTTGTGCCGCGGAAGACCATGAAGCGGTTGAGCATAAAAAAAGGGCCCGGAGCATGCGCTCGGGCCCTTGAACGGTTGAGAGGTGTCTAGTCCCTCGACCTGGTGAGACGTTTCAAGCCGTCGGTTACGCCTTCAGCGGAACCAGACGTGGGGCGATCATGTTTTCCGGACGCAGGATGTCGTTGAGCATCGCTTCGTCCAGCAGCTGTTCCTCGCGCACCAGTTCCAGCACGCCGCGGCCGGTTTCCAGGGCGACGCGGGCGATACGGGTGGCGTTCTCGTAGCCGATGTACGGGTTCAGGGCGGTGACCAGGCCGATCGAATGCTCGACCAGTTCACGGCAGCGCTGTTCGTTGGCGGTGATGCCGACGATGCAGTGCTCGCGCAGCATGTCCATGGCGCGCTGGAGCAGGCGGATGGAGTCGAAGATCTTGTAGGCGATCAGCGGTTCCATGACGTTCAGCTGCAGCTGGCCCCCTTCGGCGGCGACGGTCAGGGCCAGGTCGTTGCCCATGATGGCGAAGGCGACCTGGTTGACGGCTTCCGGGATAACCGGGTTGACCTTGCCTGGCATGATCGAGCTGCCTGGCTGGCGAGCCGGCAGGTTGATCTCGTTGATGCCGGTGCGTGGGCCGCTGGACAGAAGGCGCAGGTCGTTGCAGATCTTCGACAGCTTGACCGCGGTACGCTTGAGCATGCCGGAGAACAGCACGAAGGCGCCCATGTCGGAGGTGGCTTCGATCAGGTCGGCAGCCGGGACCAGCGGCTGGCCGCTGATGGTCGCCAGGCGTTGTACGGCCAGGGCCTGGTAGCCTGGGTCGGCGTTGATGCCAGTACCGATCGCGGTACCGCCCAGGTTGATTTCGGTCAAAAGCTCAGGCGCCAGGGAACGCAGACGGTTCAGGTCTTCGGTCATGGTGGTGGCGAAGGCGCGGAATTCCTGGCCCAGGGTCATCGGTACGGCGTCCTGCAGCTGGGTACGGCCCATCTTCAGTACGTGGTCGAATTCCTTGCCTTTTGCAGCGAAGGCCTGGATCAGGCTGTCGAGGCTGGCCAGCAGGGCGTCGTGGCCCAACAGCAGGCCCAGGCGGATGGCGGTCGGGTAGGCGTCGTTGGTCGACTGCGCCATGTTCACGTCGTTGTTCGGGTGCAGGTACTGGTACTCACCCTTCTTGTGGCCCATGGCCTCCAGCGCGACGTTGGCGATGACCTCGTTGGCGTTCATGTTGGTGGAAGTACCAGCACCGCCTTGGATCATGTCCACCACGAACTGGTCGTGGTATTCACCGCGGATCAGGCGGGCACAGGCCTCGCTGATGGCGGCGTGCTTGGCATCGCTCAGGTGGCCCAGCTCACGGTTGGCGTCGGCAGCGGCCTGCTTGACCATGGCCAGGGCCAC
Source organism: Pseudomonas guariconensis (assembly GCF_015680235.1). Taxonomy (GTDB): domain Bacteria; phylum Pseudomonadota; class Gammaproteobacteria; order Pseudomonadales; family Pseudomonadaceae; genus Aquipseudomonas; species Aquipseudomonas guariconensis_A. The sequence continues at coordinate 32,899 of NZ_JADLJL010000038.1, read as the reverse complement.
GACCAGCTTCGGGTAGTGCGACAGCGGAACGCCGGAGAGGTGGAAGTTGTTGGCAGCGCGCAGGGTCTGGATGCCGTAGTAGGCATCGGCAGGGACTTCAAGGGTACCAAGCAGGTCTTTTTCGATGCGGAACGATGCAGCGGAGGACATGACGGATATCATCTCGATTTAAACCCGGCACCTGCCGGAATGGCGCCAATCCTAGGCCGGGGCGGATTTTGCGGCCAATGCTGTTGCACGCTAACCTATGCACAAACGGCATACCGATTCATGTGACGCCAATTGACAATCGAGCGTGTTCCATTTTGGTGCACGCTGGGAGATCGCTTCATGAACCTCGAAAGCAAGTGGCTGGAAGACTTCAGCGCCCTGGCCGCTACCCGCAGTTTTTCCCAGGCGGCGGAACGCCGCTTCGTGACCCAGCCGGCCTTCAGCCGGCGGATCCGAAGCCTCGAGGCTGCCTTGGGGCTGACCTTGGTGAATCGTTCCCGCACGCCGATCGAACTGACCGAGGCCGGGCAGCTGTTTCTCGTCACGGCGCGCACCGTTGTCGACCAATTGAGCGAAGTTTTGCGCCATTTGCATCACCTGGAAGGCGGGCAGGGTGAAGTGGTGCAGGTGGCGGCGGCGCACTCCCTGGCGTCGGGTTTCTTCCCCCGCTGGGTCGCCCAGTTGCGCAACGATGGCTTGAACATCGCCACCCGCCTGGTGGCCACCAACGTGGGTGACGCGGTGCATGCATTGCGCGAAGGCGGTTGTGACCTGATGCTGGCCTTCTATGACCCCGACGCCGCCCTGCAGATGGATGCCGAGATCTTCCCGTCGCTGCACATGGGCACCACGGAGATGTTGCCGGTGTGTGCGGTGGGTGCCGACGGCAAGCCGCTGTTCGACCTCGAGGGTGAAAGCAGTGTGCCGCTGCTGGCCTACAGTGCCGGCGCCTTCCTCGGCCGCTCGGTCAACCTGCTGCTGCGCCAGCGCAACCTGCGCTATACCACGGTCTATGAAACCGCCATGGCCGACAGTCTCAAGAGTATGGCCCTCGAGGGCATGGGCATCGCCTGGGTGCCGCGGCTGTCGATGCGCGGTGAGCTGGAGCGCGGCGAGCTGGCGATCTGTGGGGGCAGCCAGTGGCACGTACCGCTGGAAATCCGCCTGTATCGCTGCGCCTTGGTGCGCAAGGCCAATGTGCGCTTGCTGTGGCGCAAGCTCGAGGGTGGCACGGCCGCTGTGTCAGTTGACCCAAAAGTCAGCCAAACCCCCGAAAAATAAGGCCGACAGTTGGTCGCCGGGGTGCCTTTACGGCACTGGCTTACGGTATACTGCGCGGCCCCTGGACCGGATCGATCCGGTCATTGATCAGCAAACAAGCCACGCCGGTCGTCCCGCGTGGCTTGTTGTTTTTTGACGCGCCCGCGGGCGCACAAGCGAAGAGGCTCGACGATGAGTGCACTGGTTGGCGTGATCATGGGCTCCAAGTCCGATTGGTCCACCCTTAGCCACACCGCCGATATGCTGGAAAAACTCGGCATTCCCTACGAGGTGAAGGTGGTTTCCGCCCACCGTACCCCGGATCTGCTGTTCCAGTACGCCGAGGAGGCCGAAGGCCGCGGCATCGAGGTGATCATCGCCGGTGCCGGTGGCGCTGCCCACCTGCCAGGCATGTGCGCCGCCAAGACCCACCTGCCGGTGCTGGGCGTGCCGGTGCAGTCGTCGATGCTGTCGGGTGTCGATTCGCTGCTGTCGATCGTGCAGATGCCGGCAGGCGTGCCGGTCGCTACCCTGGCCATCGGCAAGGCCGGCGCGATCAACGCGGCGTTGCTGTCGGCGAGCATCCTGGGCGCCAAGTACCCGCAGTACCACGCGGCACTCAAGCAGTTCCGCACGGAGCAGACCGAAACCGTCCTGGACAACCCGGACCCGCGCCAGGCCTGAGGCTATCAACATGAAGATCGGTGTAATCGGTGGCGGCCAGCTGGGCCGCATGCTGGCCCTGGCGGGAACGCCGTTGGGCATGAACTTCGCTTTCCTCGACCCCGCCCCGGACGCCTGTGCGGCGCCTCTGGGCGAGCATCTTCGCGCCGATTATGGCGACCAGGATCACCTGCGCCAGTTGGCCGACGAAGTCGACCTGGTGACCTTTGAGTTCGAAAGCGTCCCGGCCGAGACCGTGGCCTTCCTTTCGCAGTTCGTCCCGGTCTACCCCAGCGCCGAAGCCCTGCGCATCGCCCGTGATCGCCTGTTCGAGAAGAGCATGTTCCGCGACCTGGGCATCCCGACCCCGGCCTTCGCTGACATCCTCTCCCAGGAAGACCTGGACGCCGCCGTGGCCAGCATCGGCCTGCCGGCGGTGCTCAAGACCCGTACCCTGGGCTACGACGGCAAGGGCCAGAAGGTCCTGCGCACTGCCGACGACGTGGTAGGCACCTTCGCCGAGCTGGGCAGCGTGCCGTGTCTGCTCGAGGGCTTCGTGCCGTTCACCGGCGAAGTCTCGCTGGTGGCCGTGCGTGGCCGCGATGGCGAAACCCGCTTCTACCCGCTGGTGCACAACACCCATGAAAGCGGCATCCTGCGCTTGTCGGTGGCCAGCCAGGCACACCCGCTGCAGGCCCTGGCCGAAGACTACGTTGGCCGTGTGCTCGAGAAGCTGGACTACGTCGGCGTCATGGCCTTCGAGTTCTTCGAAGTCGACGGGGGCCTGAAGGCCAACGAGATCGCGCCACGGGTGCACAACTCGGGGCACTGGACCATCGAAGGCGCCGAGTGCAGCCAGTTCGAGAACCACCTGCGCGCCGTTGCCGGCCTGCCGCTGGGCTCCACTGCCAAGGTTGGCGAGAGCGCCATGCTCAACTTCATCGGTGAAGTGCCGGCAGTGGACCAGGTCGTGGCCATCGAGGGCTGCCACCTGCACCACTACGGCAAGGCCTTCAAGGTCGGCCGCAAGGTTGGTCACGCCACCTTGCGCTGCGCCGACATGGCCACCCTCAAGGGCAAGATCGCCGAAGTCGAAGCCCTGATCGCCGGCTGATTGAACCTCTGCCCCCGGCAGGCCCTCTGAAATGGCAACAAGCCAAAGCGCTGTCTAGGCTTTGGCTTGTTTCATTTCACTGCAGAGGGATTGCCATGGGTATCATCGGAACCATCTTCATCGGCCTTATCGTCGGCCTGCTGGCCCGCTTCCTCAAGCCTGGGGACGACAGCATGGGCTGGATCATGACCATCCTCCTGGGCATCGCCGGCTCCCTGGTCGCCACCTACGGCGGGCAGGCCCTGGGTATCTACCAGGCGGGCCAGGCTGCAGGTTTCGTTGGCGCCCTGATCGGTGCCATCGTCCTTTTGGTGATCTACGGATTCATCAAGAAACGCGGATGACTGGTTTAGAATGCCCGGCAATTCACCTGAGTTGCCGAGCATTTTCCATGCGTGCGTTTTTCCTTGCTTCCCTGCTGTTGGCCAGCACCCTGGCCCATGCCGAATTGCCCGAGACCGATTGGCTGGAATTGATGCCCAAGTCGGACCAGAAGGCACTCGAGCAGATGCCCGAGATCGACCACAACTCACCCGAGGCCATGGGCACCTTCACCGACAAGGGTGGGCTCAAGCAGGCCAAGGGGTTGCCAGCGGTGATGTACTCGACCAAGACCGTGGCGGCCATGAACGGCAAGCAGATCCGCCTGGGCGGGTATCCCGTGCCGTTGGAGAGCGATGCCAAGGGCAACAGCACGCTGTTCTTCCTGGTGCCATACCCCGGCGCCTGCATCCATGTGCCACCGCCGCCGCCGAACCAACTGGTGCTGGTGCGTTATCCCAAGGGGCTGAAGATCGACGATATCTACACGCCGTTGTGGGTCAGCGGGACGCTGAGGGTGGAAAAGGTCAGCAATGACTTGGCGGATGCGGCCTATGCCATGGATGCAGGAAAGGTGAGGGTGGTGGAAGACGCCGACCTCTGATTTTCATTCCTGCCCAATCGCCGGCTTGCCGGCGATTGAGCAGCGTAGCGGCCCCGCTACAAGGCCTCGCTGCCGATCGTGACGCTCAGCGAATGGCTGGCCCCAGGTTTCAACGCTACCACGTCATCCCACACGTTCGCCGTCTCGATGCACAGCATCCGCTGCCAGCCATCGTCCGCCATGTCCGGCAGGTCGCGCGCGCGGTCGGTCCAGGGGTTCCAGATCACCGCCGAGCGCGAACCGGTGCTTTGCAAGGTGATGCGACGGTTCCAGTGCGGGTCGACGATCTTCAGCACGGCAGGTACCTGCAGGTAGATGCGGTCGGTTTCCCCGGCAAACGCCAGTGCGCCATGCTGCTGACGCAGCTCCCAATCGGCCAGGGTCTCTATATAGCCCAGGTTCTCCACGCCTTCGACGCGCGCCTGGCGCACATCGCTCACCGCGAAATAGCTGTGCAGTGCCTGGCTGATGGTGACATCGTCATTGCCCATGTTCTGGCTGCGCAGGGTCATTTTCAGCTGTGAGCCCATTTCGATCAGCAGCTTGAGCTCAACGTCATGGGGCCAGCCGGGCAGGGCGCCCTGGGCTTCGGGCAGGCCGAACTCAATACGCAGGCCTTCGTCCGCTTCCTCGATACCCAGCAATTGCCAGTCACGGGTACGGGCCAGACCGTGCGCTGGCGCCTGTTCGCCCTGATACATGGCCTGCACGGCCTGAGGGTTGCGCTGCAGGTTGCCGAACCAGGGCCAGCACACCGGCACGCCGGCGCGTACCGACTTGCCCTGGCGGAAGATGGCCTGGTCACTCAGCCACAGCAGCGGCGGCTCGCCCAGCCTTTGGTAGCTCAGGACCTGGGCGCCCTGTTGAGCGACCAGCAGTTCTGCATGCTCGCTGGTGATGCGCCAGCAGTTGAGCTCGCCGTGTTGTTCGGTTTCGACCTGGAAGGTAGCCATTGTGCGCGTCTCGTTGGGATGCAAATGAGGCCTTGGACCTCATGCCGTGCAACGAGTTTAACGCGCCTGTGGCTCAGCGACGAGGGACGGAGCGGGTGCGGCCACTGCCGTCGATGGCGACGAACACGAAGACGGCTTCGGTGACCTTGCGCCATTCGCTGGACAGCGGATCGTCGCTCCACACTTCCACCATCATCTGGATAGAGCTGCGGCCGATTTCCAGGGTCTGGGTATAGAAGGACAACTGCGCGCCCACGGCGACCGGTACCAGGAACGCCATGCGGTCGATGGCCACGGTGGCGACGCGGCCACCGGCGACGCGGCTGGCCATGGCCGTGCCGGCCAGGTCCATCTGGGCAACCAGCCAGCCGCCGAAGATGTCGCCGAAACCATTGGTTTCGCGCGGCAGGGCGGTAATCTGCAGGGCCAGGTCGCCCTGTGGAATAGGATCTTCTTGTTCGAGCTCAATCATGCGATGGGGCCTCGGACCCGTGACGCTTCGTTGGTTGGCGCAAAGAACGGACGCCGGGAAAACGATTCAGCTGAAAACATACTACGCTGATTTCGCTTCGGTGGGCGGCCAAAGGGAAACTCTGCGAAACCGCCTGAAACACTTGACCGGCGTTTTCGCACAACATCCCACGAGAGGCGCAACCTTTTCCTACGAATCGGCAGTATATAGAGCTGAACAGCCAGCGACGACCGTGCATTCATGAATATCTGTATAGATTTTGTACCGCTATGAGTCGCACGCGGCAATTTGTTATCTTCGCCGGCTACATCTTCCAGAAGCCGCGTGACAAACGGCCTGCACGACAATAAAGAGAATTATCCATGACCTCCGTGCCGAGCAGTATCGAGCAGCCTTCCCGGCCGCTGACCCGCAGTGACTACAAAACCCTTTCACTGTCCGCCCTCGGCGGAGCGCTGGAGTTCTACGACTTCATCATTTTCGTGTTCTTCGCCACGGTGGTCGGCAAACTGTTCTTCCCGGCCGAGATGCCCGAGTGGCTGCGCCTGATGCAGACCTTCGGCATCTTCGCCGCCGGTTACCTGGCCCGGCCGCTGGGCGGCATCATCATGGCGCATTTCGGCGACCTGCTCGGGCGCAAGAAGATGTTCACCCTGAGCATCTTCATGATGGCGGTGCCGACCCTGGTCATGGGCTTGCTCCCGACCTATGCGCAGATCGGCCTGTGGGCGCCGATCCTGCTCCTGGCCATGCGCGTGGTCCAGGGCGCCGCCATCGGTGGCGAGGTGCCGGGGGCCTGGGTGTTCGTGTCCGAGCACGTACCGGCACGCAACACCGGTTATGCCTGCGGCACGCTGACCGCCGGGTTGACCGCCGGTATTCTGCTCGGCTCGCTGGTGGCCACGTTGATCAATACCCTCTACAGCCCCGACGAAGTGACGGACTACGCCTGGCGTATTCCTTTCCTGTTGGGCGGCGTGTTCGGGCTGGTGGCGGTGTATCTGCGGCGCTGGCTGCACGAGACCCCGGTGTTCGCCGAGATGCAGCAACGCAAGGCCCTGGCCGAAGAGCTGCCGTTGCGCGCGGTGCTGCGTGACCACCGCGGCGCGATCGTCCTGTCGATGCTGCTGACCTGGTTGCTGTCGGCGGCCATCGTCGTGATCATCCTCATGACCCCGGCACTGTTGCAGAGCCTCTACCAGGTCAGCCCCACCGACTCGCTGAAAGCCAACAGCCTGGCCATCGTGTTGCTGAGCTTCGGCTGCGTGGTTGCCGGCAGCCTGGCCGACCGTTTCGGCGCCGGCCGGGTGTTCGTGGTGGGCAGCCTGCTGTTGCTCGTGACCTCGTGGATGTTCTTCCATAGCCTGCCGACCCGGCCTGACCTGCTGTTCCCGCTGTACGCGGTCACTGGCCTGTGCGTGGGGATCGTCGGTGCGGTGCCCTACGTGATGGTCAAGGCGTTCCCGCCGGTGGTGCGGTTCAGCGGGCTGTCGTTCTCGTACAACCTGGCCTACGCGATCTTTGGCGGGCTGACGCCGATGGTGGTCACGGCGCTGCTGAGGTTCAGCCCGATGGCGCCGGCCTATTATGTGGCGGGCCTGTGTGCCGTTGGTCTGTTGGTGGGGCTGTATCTGATAGTGAAGAAACGCTGAGGCGGTCATCGCCGGCAAGCCGGCTGCCACAGGTGTCGGGGGCAGGTGGGAGCCGGCGATGGGGTGCGAAGCGCCCCCACATCCTTGCAACATCCTGCAAAGGCCATCCCGGTTTCCGGTGATGGCCTTTCATCCAATTGTCACATTCGAGTCATAGAGTGTTCATGCGGCCTGCAGATACTTGGGCCCGTTCCATCTCACACCCCAAATATTCCTGCTAGGAGTTAGGCATGAAACTGAAGCGTTTGATGGCGGCCCTCACGTTCGCCGCCGCTGGCGTCGCTACCGCCAATGCGGTTGCCGCCGTCGATCCTGCAATCCCGACCTACACCAAGACCACTGGCGTATCGGGCAACCTCTCCAGCGTCGGTTCCGATACCCTGGCGAACCTGATGACTCTGTGGGCCGAGGCCTACAAGAAGGAATATCCGAACGTAAACATCCAGATCCAGGCTGCCGGCTCCTCCACCGCGCCACCCGCGCTGACCGAAGGTACCGCCAACCTCGGCCCTATGAGCCGCAAGATGAAGGATGTCGAGCTGCAGGCCTTCGAGCAGAAGTACGGCTACAAGCCGACCGCCATCCCGGTCGCCGTCGACGCCCTGGCCGTGTTCGTGCACAAGGACAACCCGATCAAAGGCCTGACCATGGCCCAAGTCGATGCGATCTTCTCCTCCACTCGCCTGTGCGGCGCCAAAGCCGACGTGAAAACCTGGGGCGACATCGGCGTGACGGGTGATCTGGCCAACAAGCCAATCCAACTGTTCGGCCGCAACTCGGTGTCCGGTACCTACGGCTACTTCAAGGAAGAAGCCCTGTGCAAAGGCGACTTCAAGCCTAACGTCAACGAACAGCCTGGCTCGGCTTCGGTCGTGCAGTCGATCAGCAGCTCGCTGAACGGCATCGGCTACTCGGGCATCGGCTACAAGACCGCCAGCGTCAAGACCGTGCCCCTGGCCAAGAAGGAAGGTGGCGCGTTCATCGAGGACAACGAAGCCAACGCCCTGAACGGCACCTACCCGCTGTCGCGCTTCCTGTACGTCTACGTCAACAAGGCACCGAACAAGCCTCTGGCCCCGCTGGAAGCCGAGTTCGTCAAGCTGGTGCTGTCGCAGGCTGGCCAGCAGGTCGTGGTGAAGGACGGTTACATCCCGCTGCCGGCCAAAGTGGTCGACAAGACCCTGGCTGACCTGGGCCTGTCCCACGCCGGTAACGTTGCAAAGAAGTAAGTAACTGAGGAAGAGGCCGGCGCTAATGCCCGGCCTCTTCCACGAATTCTCAGTCCGAAGCCAGGGCTCCTGAGCGGCGGGCTTTTTTGCGTCACTGCATTGTCATGTTTTTGTCATACGGGACCGCTAGGGTGTGCGCATGAATGATCTGGCCAACTCCACAATGACCCAAAATTCTCCCCCCGTGCGGATTGACTTCAATACGCCCGAGCTGCAACGCAAGCGGCGCATGCGTGCGCTGAAGGACCGCCTGACCCGCTGGTACGTACTGGTGGGCGGGCTTGCCGTGCTGGCAGCCATCACCCTGATCTTCTTCTACCTGGCCTATGTGGTGCTGCCGCTGTTCCAGGGCGCCGAGTTGACCAGCAAGAAGGCCCTGGAACCGACCTGGCTGCAACAGGACGCCGGCAAGCCGCTGATGATCGCCCTCGAGGAGCAGAACCTCGTGGGCATGCGCGTTTCCGACAAGGGCCAGGCGCTGTTCTTCGACACCAAGACCGGTGCCGAGGTCAAGCGCATCGACCTGCCGCTGCCGGCAGGCGTCCAGGTGGCCTCGATCAGCACCGACCAGCCAGGCAGCCCGGTGGTGGTGCTGGGTCTGTCCAACGGCCAGGCGCTGGTGTTCAACCACAGCTACAAGATCACCTACCCGGACAACAAGAAGACCATCACGCCGGCCATCGACTTCCCGTATGGCCAGCAAGCGTTCACCCTGGACGACCAGGGCCGTGCCCTCGAGCACGTGAGCGTCAACGTTAACGGCGACACCCTGCTGCTGGCCGGCTCCACCGGTTCGCACCTGCAGGTGATCGAGCTGACTCGCGAAGAGAACATGATGACCGGCGAGGTCACCAGCGAGCAGAACCGCATCGACCTTCCGCAGATGACCGAGACGGTCAAGGCTATCTTCATCGACCCGCGCCAGCAGTGGCTGTACGTGGTCAACGGCCGCGCCACCGCCGATGTCTTCAGCCTGCGCGAGAAGAGCCTGAACGGGCGCTACAAGTTGTCCGAGGACGGCAACACCGAGATCACCGCCAGCGCCCAGCTGGTCGGCGGCATCTCGCTGATCTTCGGTGATTCCAAGGGCGGCCTGAGCCAGTGGTTCATGGCCCGCGATCCGGATGGCGAGTCGCGTTTCAAGCTGATCCGCAGCTTCCAGATGGGCAAGGCGCCGGTCGTGCAGATCGATGCCGAAGAGCGCCGCAAGGGCTTCATCGCCCTGGACAGCGAAGGCCAGCTGGGCGTGTTCCACAGCACTGCGCATCGCACCCTGCTGGTCGAGCCGGTAGCCGAAGGTGCCGGTATTCTGGCCCTGTCGCCACGCGCCAACCGCATCATCATCGAGCAGGGTGGCAAGCTGCTGCCGCTGAGCCTGAAGAACCCGCATCCGGAGGTTTCCTTCAGCGCGCTGTGGGGCAAGGTCTGGTATGAAAACTACGACGAGCCGAAGTACGTCTGGCAGTCCACGGCGTCCAATACCGACTTCGAGCCCAAGCTGAGCCTGTCGCCGCTGACCTTCGGTACCCTGAAGGCCGCCTTCTACGCGATGATCCTCGCCGCGCCTCTGGCCATTGCCGCCGCTATCTACACCGCCTACTTCATGGCCCCGGGCATGCGCCGCAAGGTCAAGCCGGTGATCGAACTGATGGAAGCGATGCCGACGGTGATCCTGGGCTTCTTCGCCGGCCTGTTCCTGGCCCCGTACCTTGAGGGGCACCTGCCGGGCGTGTTCAGCCTGCTGCTGATCCTGCCGATCGGTATCCTCGTCGCCGGCTTCTCCTGGAGCCGCCTGCCCGAATCGATCCGCCTGCGCATCCCGGATGGCTGGGAAGCGGCGATCCTGATCCCGGTGATCCTGGTGATCGGCTGGTTCGCCCTGTACATGAGCCCGTTCCTAGAGACCTGGTTCTTCGGCGGTGACATGCGCCTGTGGATCACCAACGACCTGGGTATCACCTACGACCAGCGCAACGCCCTGGTAGTCGGTATCGCCATGGGCTTCGCGGTCATCCCGAACATCTACTCGATCGCCGAGGACGCCGTGTTCAGCGTGCCGCGCAGCCTGACCCTGGGCTCCCTGGCCCTGGGCGCGACGCCCTGGCAGACCCTGACCCGCGTGGTCATCCTCACCGCAAGCCCGGGCATCTTCTCGGCGCTGATGATCGGCATGGGCCGTGCGGTGGGCGAGACCATGATCGTGCTCATGGCCACTGGCAACACCCCGGTCATGGAGCTGAATCTGTTCGAAGGCATGCGCACCCTGGCCGCCAACGTGGCCGTGGAAATGCCCGAGTCGGAAGTCGGCGGCAGCCACTACCGTGTGCTGTTCCTCGCCGCCCTCGTGCTGCTGATGTTCACGTTCATCATGAACACCTTGGCTGAGCTGATTCGCCAGCGTCTGCGCAAGAAATACTCGTCGCTTTGATAGAAAGGTAGAGATCCGTGAAAAAGGATTCCCTCAAAGGCTGGTTCAAGAGCGGCGCCCCCGGCGTCTGGATCAGCGGTGGCGCGGTCGCCATGGCGGTGATCATGACCGTCGGCCTGCTTGCCGTGATCGCCGTCCGTGGCCTGGGCCACTTCTGGCCGGCCGACCTGATCCAGGCCACCTACAAGGTGCCGGGTCAGGGTGACCATGTGATCATCGGCGAAGTGGTGCAGAAGGAAGAAGTGCCACGCGCCCGCCTCAAGGGTGCCGGCCTGCCGGTGCCGGACGAAGGCCCGGAGTTCATGACGCGCGAGCTGGTCAAGGTCGGCAACCGCGACCTCAACGGCAGCGACTTCACCTGGCTGGTCGGCGAGTGGCTGGTCGATCAGCAGAAGCCTGCCGACTTGATCGCCCTGGAGCGCCGCGAGTGGGGCAACTTCTACGGCTATCTGGTGAGCGTCAAGGAAGAAGGCCGCGTGGTCGCCGAAGGCGCAGGTGCCTGGGCCGAGCTACAGGCGCGCCTCAAGCGTGCCGACCAGTTGGCTTCCGAACTGCAGACCCTCGAGAAGAAGGACATCGGCGCCATCAACCATGGCCTGGAGCGCCTGCGCTTGCAGACCCGCAAGCTGGAGCTCGATGGCAAGCTGGACGCCGCGGCCCAGGCCGATATCGAGGCCGACCGCGCCGAGCTGAACAACCGCTACAAGGCCATCGAAGAGCGCCTGACCGGCCTGCACCAGGCGTTCTCCCGCGACAGCCTGGTGGCCCGTGACGGCAACGGTCGCGAAGTGGAGATCAACCTGAGCAAGGTGGTCCACGCGTACCAGCCCAACGGCATGTCGGCCATGACCAAGATGGGCGTGTACTTCAGCAAAGTCTGGGAATTCCTCAGCGACGACCCGCGTGAAGCCAACACCGAGGGCGGTATCTTCCCGGCCATCTTCGGCACCGTGATGATGACCCTGATCATGGCCGTGATCGTCACCCCGTTCGGCGTACTGGCGGCGGTATACCTGCGCGAATATGCCAAGCAGGGCCCGGTGACGCGCCTGATCCGCATCGCGGTGAACAACCTCGCCGGTGTACCGGCGATCGTCTACGGCGTGTTCGGCCTGGGCTTCTTCGTCTACGTGCTGGGCGGCTCGATCGACCGGCTGTTCTTCCCCGAGGCGCTGCCGGCCCCGACCCTGGGTACCCCAGGCCTGCTGTGGGCCTCGCTGACCCTGGCGCTGCTGGCCGTGCCGGTGGTGATCGTGGCCACCGAGGAAGGCCTGGCGCGGATCCCGCGTACCGTGCGCGAAGGCTCCCTGGCCCTTGGCGCGACCAAGGCCGAGACCCTGTGGAAGATCGTCCTGCCGATGGCAAGCCCGGCCATGATGACCGGCATGATCCTCGCCGTGGCCCGTGCCGCGGGCGAAGTGGCACCGCTGATGCTGGTGGGTGTGGTGAAGCTGGCGCCGTCGTTGCCGGTGGACGGCAACTACCCGTACCTGCACCTGGACCAGAAGATCATGCACCTGGGCTTCCACATCTACGACGTCGGCTTCCAGAGCCCCAACGTCGAGGCCGCGCGACCGCTGGTGTATGCCACCGCGTTGCTGCTGGTGCTGGTGATCGCCACCCTCAACCTCTCGGCGGTGTGGATCCGTAACCACCTGCGCGAGAAGTACAAGGCCCTCGACAGCTGATCCTGATTGCAAGCGTGCCGCCCGTAAGCCGGGCGGCCCTTTGAAACGAATTGATAGCGTATGGAGTTGACCATGCAGCAAGAATCCCACGCCCACGGCATCGACATGTCCGCCCTGGGCCGCGACAAGCAGAGCCTGCGCCTGGCCGAAGAAACCGTGGCCATCGAAGTACCCGGCCTGTCCCTGTTCTACGGTGACAAGCAAGCCCTGTTCGACGTGCAGATGAACATTCCCAAGCAGCGCGTGACCGCCTTCATCGGCCCGTCCGGCTGCGGCAAGTCGACCCTGCTGCGCACCTTCAACCGCATGAACGACCTGGTCGACGGTTGCCGCGTGGAAGGCGCCATCAACCTGTACGGCCACAACATCTACCGCAAGGGCGAGGACGTGGCCGAGCTGCGCCGCCGGGTCGGCATGGTGTTCCAGAAGCCCAACCCGTTCCCCAAGACCATCTATGAAAACGTGGTCTACGGCCTGCGTATCCAGGGCATCAACAAGAAGCGCGTGCTCGACGAGGCCGTCGAATGGGCCCTGAAGGGCGCCGCGCTGTGGGACGAGGTCAAGGACCGGTTGCACGATTCGGCCCTGGGCCTGTCCGGCGGCCAGCAGCAGCGTCTGGTCATCGCCCGCACCATCGCCGTGGAGCCGGAAGTCCTGCTGCTCGACGAGCCGTGCTCGGCTCTGGACCCGATCTCGACCCTGAAGGTCGAGGAGCTGATCTACGAGCTCAAGTCCAAGTACACCATCGTCATCGTGACCCATAACATGCAGCAGGCGGCGCGCGTCTCGGACTACACCGCGTTCATGTATATGGGCAAACTGGTCGAATTCGGTGATACCGATACCCTGTTCACCAACCCGGCGAAGAAGCAGACCGAAGACTACATCACTGGTCGTTACGGTTAATCCCCACCCTGTGGGAGCGGGCTTGTCCCGCGATTGAGCCTGGGCGGGCAGCCATGCCGAGCGGTCGATCGCAATCGCTGGGCAAGCCCGCTCCCACAGGTGCCGCCAGGGAACGATACGAATTTCTTGAAGCTTGCAGCTTCTTCGCGGAGCGAAACGATGATCAACAAAGAGAGCCTCACCCATCACATCTCCCAGCAGTTCAACGCCGAGCTCGAAGAGGTGCGTAGCCACCTTCTGGCGATGGGCGGCCTGGTCGAGAAGCAGGTCAACGACGCGGTCACCGCACTGATCGAGGCCGATTCGGGCCTGGCTCAGCAGGTCCGTGAAGTCGACGAACAGATCAACCAGATGGAGCGCAACATCGACGAGGAATGCGTGCGCATCCTCGCCCGTCGCCAGCCGGCGGCCTCCGACCTGCGCTTGATCATCAGCATCTCCAAGTCGGTGATCGACCTGGAGCGCATCGGCGACGAATCCACCAAGATCGCCCGCCGCGCCATCCAGTTGTGCGAGGAAGGTGAATCGCCCCGCGGTTACGTCGAGGTGCGCCACATCGGCGACCAGGTGCGCAACATGGTGCGTGATGCCCTGGACGCCTTCGCCCGCTTCGATGCCGACCTTGCGCTGTCGGTGGCCCAGTACGACAAGACCATCGACCGTGAATACAAGACCGCACTGCGCGAGCTGGTCACCTACATGATGGAAGACCCACGTTCGATCTCCCGCGTACTGAGCGTGATCTGGGCCCTGCGTTCGCTGGAGCGCATCGGCGACCACGCGCGCAACATTTCCGAGCTGGTGATCTACCTGGTGCGCGGCACCGACGTACGCCACATGGGCCTCAAGCGTATGAAGGCCGAAGTGCAAGGCGAAACGGCGGACGACGCCGAAATCGCTAATGTTCCGGCGCAATCGGACGATAAGTAAGGTTGCTCCCGAGCATCGACGCCCGGCTTAGGCCGGGCGTTTTCGTTTGCGGTCGGGCAGCCGGCAGGCACCCGCGAACGATGAGAGAAGTCCCGGCGTGACCAATGGTTTGGCAAATGGCCATCAGTCGGCGGTAAGCTAGTCGGGGTTCAAGAGGAGTATCGATGAGTAAGGTCAACGTGCTGGTCGTGGATGATGCGCCGTTCATTCGCGACCTGGTGAGGAAGTGTCTGCGCAATGCCTTCCCAGGCATCGCCATCGAGGACGCGGTCAATGGTCGCAAGGCCATGACCCTGCTGGGCAAGGAGCGTTTCGACCTGGTCTTGTGCGACTGGGAAATGCCGGAAATGTCCGGCCTTGAGTTGCTCACCTGGTGCCGCCAGCAGGCCGAGCTCAAGGACCTGCAGTTCATCATGGTGACCAGCCGTGGCGACAAGGAGAACGTGATCCAGGCTATCCAGGCCGGCGTCTCCGATTTCGTGGGCAAACCATTCACCAACGAGCAGCTGCTGACCAAGGTAAAGAAGGCCCTGACCAAGCTCGGCAAGCTCGAAGGCCTGGTGAACAGCGCGCCGGCACGTATCAACTCGGCGTTCGCCAATGATTCGTTGAGTGCACTCACCGGTGGGCGAGCCGAAACGGTCAAGGCGCCTGTGGCGGCTGCCGTGGCCCCCAACAAGCCGCTGATCAACGCACCGGCCCCCAAGAGCGCGGCGGCGGCGGCCCAGAGCGGGCGTGGCCAGGGCCAGCTGCGGCTTTCCAGCGGTACCCAGGCCTGTGTGATCAAGGCCTTGAGCCTCAAGGAAGCATTGCTGGTGGTGCGCCGTGGCACGACCTTGCCGCAGGTGCTCGAAGGTGCAGTGCTGGACCTGGAGCAGGGCGAGAATGCCGAGGTGGCACGCCTCAACGGCTACCTGCATGCCGTGGCGGCCCTGGAGCCCAAGCCGGACAGCGACTGGCTGCAACTGACCTTCAAGTTCGTCGACCAGGATGCGCAGAAGCTCGACTACCTGTCGCGGCTGATCGCCCGTGGCACCGCCCAGAAGCACTTCACCCCCGGCGCCTGATCTATCGTCAGGCCTGCGTTGCGCAGAGAACAAGCGGCTAGCGCTGATCCTCTTGTAGGAGCGGCGCTGGGGCGGTCCGACCTCTCCCGCAATCAGACAACCGACCAATTCCCGACCAACTGCAACACCCCGTCTGAAAGTGGCTGCTAGGCTTCGGTTCATAACAACTATCAAAAAGCCACTATCATGCCCGCCGCCCGCCTGCTGCTGTTCTGTGCCTTGCTCACGGCCTCGGCGTCGAGCCTGGGCATGACCCTCTACAAGACCACCGATGCCTTTGGCGTGGTCTCCTACTCCGAAAACCCGCTGCCTGGTGCCAGGCCGTTCGTGCTGCGCGAACCCATGGTCGAGCGCCTGGACAGCCAGATACGCTTGCGCGCCGTGGAGGTTGCCGGTGGCACCCGCTTCTTCGCGCGCAACGAGCTGTTCGCCCCGGTGGAGGTCGAGCTTCGCCTGTATCGCCTGGCCGATGCCCAGGGCGGTAACGCGCCACGGGTCATCCGGCGTGTGGTGGCGCCGCGTTCGACCCAGGTGCTCACCATGTTGACTGCGGTGCCAGGCGGGCGGCTGCGATACGAGACGAAATTCCGCCATGCCCTGGGCGACCCGAGCAAGCGGCCCCAAGCCTTCCGCTATCCATTCCCCTGGCGCGGTGGCCCGTTCCGCTTGACCCAAGGGCCCAACGGGCGCTTCAGCCACTTCGGGCCCAAGGGGCGCTATGCGATGGACGTCGCCATGCCCGAAGGCACGCCGATCGTCGCGGCGCGCGAAGGCGTGGTGGTGAAGGTGGAGAACAGCCAGCGCGGTCGCGGCAACAACCCAGCGGGCAATTTCGTCAGAGTTCTGCACCCGGACGGCACCATGGGCGTGTATTTGCACCTGATGCGTGGGTCGGTGGTGGTCAGCGAAGGGCAGCGGGTGGCCCAGGGCGCGCTGCTGGCCAAGTCGGGAAACACCGGCAACAGCACCGGGCCGCACCTGCATTTCGTGGTGCAGCGCAATGTGGGGTTGGCGCTGGAGTCGATTCCCTACCGGTTCAATCGGCCGCTGGGTGGTTTGCCGGATTTCACTGCAGGGAACCCTTGATTCGTACTGCCCGAGCTGCTCCCACAGGGTTCAGTGGTGCACATACCCTGTGGGACGGAGCGCTCAATCGAGCTTGAGCACCTTGGCCAGGACGATTTTCGGGCCTTTCATTTTCTTGATGATGATGCGCAGGCCTTCGACTTCCAGCACTTCCTCTTCCTCGGGTACGCGCTTGAGCGTTTCGTACACCAGCCCTGCCAGGGTTTCGGCCTCGATGTGGTCCAGGTCAACGCCCAGCAGGCGCTCGACCTTGAACAGCGGCGTGTCGCCACGCACCAACAGCTTGCCTGGCTGGTAGGCGAGGATGCCGCGCTCGGTTTTGCGGTGTTCGTCCTGGATGTCGCCTACCAGCACTTCCAGCACGTCTTCCATGGTCAGGTAGCCGATCACCTTGCCGTCGGCTTCCTCGACCAGCACGAAGTGCGCGCCGCCCTTGCGGAACTGCTCCAGCAACTGGGCCAGCGGCATGTGTCGGGACACCCGCTCCAAGGGGCGGGCCAGCTCTTCGAGGTCGATGGTCTCGGGTAGATGGTCGAGTTCGGCCAACTCCAGCAGCAGGTCCTTGATGTGCAGCAGGCCGGTGAACTCCTCGCGCTCGGCATCGTAGACTGGGTAGCGGCTGAACTTGTGGCGGCGCACCAGTGCCAGGATTTGCTTGAGCGGGGCATGGGCATCGATGCTGACCATGTCCTCGCGGGAGTTGGCCCAGTCGACCACTTCCAGCTCGCCCATCTCCACGGCCGAGGCCAGCACGCGCATGCCCTGGTCGCTCGGGTCCTGGCCACGGCTGGAGTGCAGGATCAGCTTGAGCTCTTCGCGGCTGTAGTGGTGTTCATGGTGCGGGCCGGGCTCGCCCTGGCCGGCGATGCGCAGGATGGTATTGGCGCTCGCGTTGAGCAGGTAGATGGCCGGGTACATGAGCCAGTAGAACAGGTACAGCGGCACGGCCGTCCACAGCGACAGCAGTTCGGGCTTGCGGATCGCCCACGACTTGGGCGCCAGTTCGCCGACCACGATATGCAGGTAGGAGATCACGAAGAAGGCGACGAAGAAGGAGATCGCCTTGACCAGCTCCGGCGTGTCGACGCCTACGGCGGCCAGCACCGGCTCGAGCAGGTGGGCGAAGGCCGGCTCGCCGACCCAGCCCAGGCCCAGGGAGGCCAGGGTGATGCCCAGCTGGCAGGCCGACAGGTAGGCGTCAAGCTGGTTGTGGACCTTGCGCAGGATGCTGCCCCGCCAGCCATGCAGTTCGGCGATGGACTCGACGCGGGTGGCGCGCAGCTTGACCATGGCGAACTCGGCGGCCACGAAGAAGCCGTTGAGCAGCACCAGGAGGAAGGCGAAGAGAATCATGCCGAAGTCGGCAAAGAGGGAGATGAAGCTAAAACCAGGGGAAGGGTCCATGATGGAGTTTTTACGGGGTCCGTCTTTGTAAGGGTGAGAAAAAAAGTGCCAGCGTTGGCTGGCACAGGGGATCCAATGTAGCGGCTGAAGCTGCAAAAGCAAAGGGTAGTGGTCTTGTTAGGCTGCTTTGCGGCCCAATCGCCGGCAAGCCGGCCACAGGGAGCGAATAAGACATGTGTGGCCGGCTTGCCGGCGATTGGACTGCGAAGCAGCCCCGCTCACGATTTACGGTTGGCCAGTTGCGCCGGCGCGAAATGACAGGTGAAGGTACTGCCATGCCCCGGCACGCTGCTGATCTCCAGGCGCGCACGATGGCGCAGCAGAACGTGCTTGACGATGGCCAGGCCCAGCCCGGTGCCGCCGGTGTTGGAGGCGCGGCTGGAGTCGACCCGGTAGAAACGCTCGGTCAGGCGCGGCAAGTGCTTGGCATCGATGCCGATCCCCGAGTCCTGCACGGACAGGTGGGCGCCTTGGTCGTCGGCCCACCAGCGGACCCGTATGGTGCCTTCGTCCTGGGTGTACTTCACCGCGTTGAACACCAGGTTGGAAAAGGCACTGCGCAGTTCCGACTCGCTGCCCTTCAAACGTACGCCTGGCGCCGCGTCCAGCGTGATGCGCTGGTTGCGCGGGCCGGAGAGCGCCTGGGCATCGCTGGTGATCGACTGCAACAGGGTATCGACCGCAACCGGCTGGTTGTCCGAGGGGTAATCGGTGGCCTCGAGCTTGGCCAGCAGCAACAGGTCGTTGAGCAGCGTCTGCATGCGCGAGCCCTGCTGGCTCATCTGCTGCAATGCCCGGCTCCAGCGAGGGTTCACGTCCTCGACGTTGTCGAGCAAGGTTTCCAGGTAGCCGGTGATCACCGTCAACGGCGTGCGCAGTTCGTGGGAGACGTTGGCGACGAAGTCCTTGCGCATCTGTTCGAGCTGATGGATACGGGTGACATCGCGCACCAGCATCAGGTGCTCGTTATTGCCGTATCGGGTGATGTGCAGCTGCACGCGCAGGTGATCGTTGATCGGCGACGGGATTTCCAGTGGCTCGACGTAGTTTTCGGCCTCGAAGTACTCCTTGAAGCGCGGGTGGCGCACCAGGTTGGTGACCGGCTGGCCCCCGTCCTGCGGAGTCTTGAAGCCCAGCAAGGTCTCGGCGGCGCGGTTCCACCACTCAAGGTTGCCTTCGCTGTCGAGCATGATCACCGCATCGCGCAGGGCTGCGGTGGACTCCTGGACCCGGTCGATCACTGCCTGCAGACGCCCACGCACGCGCTGATCGCGGCGTTGCAGGTGGTAGATGCTGTCGAACACCTCGCCCCACAGGCCGTAGCCATCGGGCGGAGCTTCATCGGGCTGGTGGTTACGCAGCCAGTCGTGCAGGCGCAGCAGTTGCTTGAGGGTCCAGCCCAGGTAGAGCGCAAGGCCGATGGCCAGGCTCCACCCGTAGTAGCCGCTGACCAGCCCGCCGATCAGGCAGACGGTGATCAGCAGCAGCATGTGGCGAATCAGGGTCGCGTGCCAGTTCTGGTTCAATTGACGGTCCTTGTACAGCGGCTTGCGGCGTGGCTTCGGGCTGGATCAGCTCTTGGTCGAGAAGCGGTAGCCGGTGCCCCGGACGGTTTGTACCAGATTTTCGTAGGCTTCACCCAACGCCTTGCGCAGGCGACGGATGTGCACGTCGACCGTGCGTTCCTCGACATAGACATTGCCGCCCCAGACCTGGTCGAGCAGTTGGCCGCGGGTGTAGGCGCGTTCCTGGTGGGTCATGAAGAACTGCAGCAGGCGGTATTCGGTGGGGCCCATCTCGGCCGGCTTGCCGTCGATGGTCACACGGTGGCTGATCGGGTCGAGCAGCAGGCCGCCGACTTCGATCGGCGCTTCGCTGTCGCTCGGGCCGGTGCGGCGCAGCACGGCCTTGAGCCGGGCTACCAGCTCGCGTGGCGAGAATGGCTTGGTGATGTAGTCGTCGGCGCCGACTTCCAGGCCCTGGATCTTGTTGTCCTCTTCGCCTTTGGCGGTGAGCATGATGATCGGGATATCGCCGGTCAGCTCATCACGCTTCAGGCGCCGCGCCAGTTCGATGCCCGAGGTGCCGGGCAGCATCCAGTCGAGCAGGATCAGGTCCGGCTTGCGGTCGACGATGATGGCGTGGGCCTGCTGGGAGTTTTCCGCTTCCAGGCAGTCATAGCCGGCCATTTCCAATGCAACGGCGATCATCTCGCGAATGGGCGCTTCGTCGTCGACGATCAGAATGTTTCTGCCAACCATGCTTGATACCTCTCCCGGGAACTGTGTCTGGCCCGCATTAGATAACGGAATTATTGCAGCTGTGTGACAGGACATTGGCGTTTATGGCGACATTCCATGACTGGACTAGGCTTGAAGGGGCCGCCGAGGCGGTGTTTCAGCCCCATTCCCCCGAAACGATGGTGATTCCAATGACACGACATACGCTGAGCTGGATGGCCCTTTTCGCTGCGCTGGCGCTACCGGGGGTGGCGTCGGCCCACCATGCGACGGAGAAGGATGGCATGTGGGTCGATCATGCCGGCATGACCCTCTACACGTTCGACAAGGACGCCGACGGCAAGTCCATGTGCAACGGCGAATGCGCCAAGAACTGGCCGCCGCTGCTGGTCAAGCCCGACGACGAAGCCGCCAAGGACAAATGGACCCAGGTCACCCGTGACGACGGGGCCAAGCAGTGGGCCTACGACGGCAAGCCTCTGTACACATTCATCAAGGACAAGAAGGCCGGGGACAAGACCGGTGATGGTGTGAAGGACGTCTGGCATATCGCCAAGCCTTGAGGCTTTGGGCGCAATCGCCGGCAAGCCGGCTGCCACCGGTCCTGCGCTGCCTTCAATGATGCCGCCGTACCTGTGGGAGCCGGCATGCCAGCGATTGGGCTGCAGCGCAGCCCCCTACGATCTTCAGCGCAACGCGTAATCCAGCACCACGCCGATGAAGATCAGCATCCCCGCCCAGTGGTTATGCAGGAACGCCTTGAAGCACGACTCCCGGTCCAGCCTGCGCGTCGACCAGTACTCCCAGGCAAAGCACGCCGCTGCCGCCAGCAAGCCCAGGTGGAACCAGCCGCCCATGTCGAAATGGCTGCCAGCCAGCAGCAGGCAGCCCAGCGAGAGCATCTGCAGCGTCAGGATGATCGTCCGGTCGGCCTCGCCGAACAGGATCGCCGTGGATTTCACGCCGATCTTCAGGTCGTCGTCGCGGTCCACCATGGCGTAGTAGGTGTCGTAACCCACGGTCCATAGCAGGTTGGCGATATACAGCAGCCAGGCACTGGCCGGCAGCTCGCCACCCGCGGCAGTGAAGGCCATGGGAATGCCCCAGGAATAAGCGGCGCCCAGCACTACCTGGGGGTAATAGGTGTAGCGCTTCATGAACGGGTAGCAGAACGCCAGGGCCACCGCGCCGAACGACAGCCACACGGTCCTGGCATTGGTGCACAGCACCAGCAGGAAGCTGACCCCGACCAGGATGGCGAACAGCATCAGTGCCTCGCGAGGCTTCACCCGGCCACTGGCCAGCGGCCGGTCGGCGGTGCGCTTGACGTGGCCGTCCACCTTGCGGTCGGCAAAATCGTTGATGCAGCAGCCGGCGGCGCGCATCAGTACCACGCCCAGGCCGAAGATCAGCACGTTGGCCAAGGTCGGCGAGCCGTTGCCGGCGATCCATACCGCCGACAGGGTCGGCCACAGCAGCAGATAGATGCCGATCGGGCGATCCATGCGGCTGAGCTGGATGAAGTCCCAGGCCCGAGGGTGCAGGCGGTTGAACGACCTGAGCAAATGCAGGTACATCAGCGGCTTTCCTCCTTGGCCACGCGCCACAGCTCTGGCAGGAACACCTCGGCCACCAGCACGTCGAGGTTGTCACGTTCGAAGCGCGAACGCCGCCCCCACAAACCATCGTCGGCCACCGCGGGCGGCAACCAACCCTGTGGATAACGGCAGACTTCGATAGGGTGGCGGACGAACGCCTGGTCGCAGAACAACAGCTCGCCCAACGAGCGGCTGCCCAGCGTCTCCAGGTCCAGGCCGCCCCGCTCCAGGGCGCTGCGGCCGGCCACGCTGCGGGCGAATACCCAAGGTTGGCCATGGCCACGCAGGTACACCTCGCGCACCCACCCTTCGGCGCCCGGCGCGAGGCCCAGTGCCTGGCATTCGTCGGCACGCAGCGTCTGCCAGCCTTCGAACAGCGGGTCGACCGCGAAGTGGTCTTGGGACAGGTGGATCAGGCGGCGGGTCAGCGAGCCTTCATCGAACAGCCAGCCAAGAGTCGGCTGGTCGACATCGGTTGCCAGCCGTGAATACGGCAGCCACGCGACAGCGGCTGCTTGCGGGGATTCGTACGACACGTCGATATGCTTGTTACAGCCAGAGAGGCCGCGAGCTTAGCATGATTGCCCCGACTCCTTGCATAATGGCGGCCTCTGTAGGAGCGGCCTTGTGCCGCGAAAGGGCTGCAAGGCAGCCCTTTCGCGGCATGAGGCCGTTCCTACGAATAGTCAGCCTATAGAAACGAGGAAAACCAACCCCATGAAAAAGTGGCAATGTATTGTCTGCGGCCTGATCTACGACGAAGCCGAGGGCTGGCCGGACGACGGCATCGCCCCGGGCACCCGTTGGGAAGATGTGCCGGAAGACTGGCTGTGCCCCGACTGCGGTGTCGGCAAGAGCGACTTCGAAATGATCGCCATCGGCTGATCGCAATCCATTGAACGAGAGGAAGCACGACATGACGTCCCCTGTGGTGATCATTGGTACCGGCCTTGCCGGCTACAACCTGGCCCGCGAGTTTCGCAAGCTCGACGCGCAGACGCCGCTGCTGCTGATCACCGCCGACGACGGTCGCTCCTACTCCAAGCCCATGCTCTCCACGGGCTTTGCCAAGCACAAGGATGCCGACGGCCTGTGCATGGCCGAACCGGGTGCGATGGCCGAGCAGCTCAAGGCCGAGATCCGCACGCATACCCGCATCAGCGGCATCGACCCGGGGCACAAGCGCTTGTGGATCGGCGAGGAAGCGGTCGAGTACCGCGACCTGGTCCTCGCCTGGGGCGCCCAGACCGTGCAGGTACCGATCGAAGGCGATGGCGGCGACCTGGTGTTTCCCATCAATGACCTGGAGGACTACGCGCGCTTTCGTGCCGCAGCGGCAGGCAAGCGCCGCGTGCTGATCCTCGGGGCTGGCCTGATCGGTTGCGAGTTCGCCAACGACATGAGCCTGGGCGGCTACGAAATCGATGTGGTCGCGCCTTGCGAGCAGGTGATGCCGACCCTGTTGCATCCCGCCGCGGCCGGCGCCGTGCAGGCTGGCCTGGAGCGCTTGGGCGTGCGCTTTCATCTGGGGCCCGTACTGACCAAGCTGCAACGCGTCGGCGATGGCCTCGAGGCGCACTTGTCCGACGGCAGCGTGATCGCCTGCGACCTGGTGGTGTCGGCCATCGGCCTACGACCGCGTACCGACCTGGCTGCCGCCGCTGGCCTGCAGGTCAATCGCGGCGTGGTGGTGGACCGCCAGCTGCGTACCTCCCATGGCAATATCTTCGCCTTGGGCGACTGCGCCGAGGTCGATGGTATCAACCTGCTCTATGTCATGCCCTTGATGACCTGCGCGCGTGCCCTGGCCCAGACCCTGACCGGCAACCCCACGGCCGTGGCCTATGGGCCCATGCCGGTGACGGTGAAGACCCCGGCCTGCCCGCTGGTGGTTGCGCCGCCACCGCCGGGCCATGACGGTGTCTGGCATGTGGAGGGGCAGGGCGCCGACCTCAAGGTGCTCTGCCACGCTGGCGACGGGAAGCTGCTGGGTTATGCGCTGACCGGCACGGCGGTGATGGAGAAGCTGGCGCTGAATCGGCAGTTGCCACCCTTGATGGCGTAAATAGCGGGCGCTCTGTCGGGTATGGCCTGTCCTTGGCGCGACAATGGCCGTCCAGACACTGGCGCGCCTTCGGTGGGCGTGCCATCCTCACTCCCGTCTGCCGCAGATTAGAGCCTGCGGTGCCTTGAACGCTGCTTTACACGGCAGCACGGCAATAACAACAAGAAATCCCGTCCAAGAGGCTTCACTATGCGTAAACCAGAACTCGCCGCTGTTATCGCCGAAAAGGCCGATCTGACCAAGGAAAAGGCCAACCAGGTCTTGAATGCGATCCTCGACAGCATCACCGGTGCGCTGGACAAGGACACCGTCACCCTGGTCGGTTTCGGTACCTTTGAAAAACGTCATCGTGGTGCTCGTACCGGCAAGAATCCGCAAACCGGCCAACCGGTCAAGATCAAGGCCAGCAATACCGTCGCCTTCAAGCCTGGCAAGAACCTGCGCGACAGCGTCAACCAACCTGCCAAGCCAGCAAAGAAAGGCAAGTGATCGGGTTTCGATAACCCTGTTATCCAAACGGGCGCCCTGGGCGCCCGTTGTGCATTTTTGGCGACGGAAAAAGCCGGAAACAGCAGAGTTGCATTTCACGTTCGATAAAAGGATAAACTGCGCGGCTCAGTCACTTTTTAGTCGAGGCGTGTCGATGAAGTTTCGCTTCCTGCTCTGGGCCATGGGGATGCTGATGGCTCGGGCCAGCCGCAACAACCCGGCGTTTCAGCAACAATTGCGGGACAAGGACCTGGTCTTCCAGATGCAGACCCTCGATGGCAAGGTGGGCCGGCATTTCATCGTCAGTGGCGAGCGCATCAGCAGCAAGGGCGGCCTGCATCCCCAGCCGGCCTTCGCCATCGCCTTCAAGGATGCGGCCTACGGCTTCGCCACCCTGCAGGCCGGCAACAAGCAACTGGCCTTCATGCAGGGGATCCAAGACAAGAGCATCCAGATCAAGGGCAACCCGGCGCTGGTTATCTGGTTCCAGGGGCTGATGAAATACCTGAGGCCGAAGAAAAAAGCCTGATAGGGCGCCTGTTCCGGCCTACCTGCGCAGCTCAATGCGGCGCATGGAACTGCGACGCCAGCTCGCGCAACAGCGTCTCGGCTTCCAGCACCTTGCTCACCGCCTCTTCCGCCTTCTCCCGGGTCAGGCTCAGGCGTTCGAGCAAGGCATCCGGAATCTCTTCCTGGGGCCCCGTGCCAATGCCACGGGCACGTAGCAAGCGTACTGCCAGGCATACCAGGTTGGGGAAGGCTGCATATTCACCGTCATAGCTCGGGTCGTGCTGGAAGCGCAGCGCGGTGGAGAGCTCTTCCGGCATGTCCCATAGCTTCATCAGCCAGGCACCGATCTGTTCGCGGCTGATGCCCAGCAGGTGCTGTTCCACGAAGGTGTGGCACAGGTGAGGGTTGACCTCAAGGTGCCGACAGATCAGCGAAAAGTGCGGCGGGAAGACGTGGGCCAGCAACAGGTAGCCGAAGTTGTGCAGCAGGCCAGCCAGGTAGGTCAGGCCCGCCTCGGGGCGTTCGGCCCGTGGCATGGCGCGGGTCAGGCCTTCGATCACCGCGGCGGTGTAGATCGACTGTTGCCAGTATGGCGTGGCTTCCTGGGGATGGTCTTTGGGCAGGCTCAAGGTCTTACCCAGTGCCAGGCCCAGGGCCAGGTTGATCACCAGGTCGAAGCCCAGCACCCGGACGATGGCATCCTCCACCGAGCGGATCTTGCCCGGGGACGCGTAGTAGGGCGATGCGGCCCAGCTGACCACCTGGGCCGCCAGGGCCGGGTCGGTTTCCACCACACCGGTGATGTCGTCGATGCTGGCATTGGGATCGACGCGCAGCTTGATGATCTTCTGCGCTGTGTCGGCCAGCGGCGGGATCTCGATGGTCTGCTCCAGGCGTTGCTGGATACGGCGGGCGGTGAAGGCCTGGACGGCGCGGCTGATTTCCTTGGAGTCATCGTCGGGGCGGTCGAGGTTCGGGCGAATGTCCTCGATCTGTTCCCCGAAGTGGCCGGCGCTGGCCTTGGCCAGCATGCGCTTGAAGGCATCGCGTGGGATTTCGAGCAACAGGCCGCGCTCGCCGGACTGGATCAGCAGGTTGTCGGCCTGCAACAGGCTGGCTTCGTAGAGGCACGGGTAGCTGGTCAGCGCCGGGATCCCAGGTAGGGTCTTGAGGGCGTGCTTGTCGAGCATGTGCTTCAGACGCGCCAGCGGCACGGCCACCAGCTTGCGCCCGGTCAGCTCGGCCAGGCGGTTGAGGTCCAGCAGTTGGTTCTGCGGGAACAGCACCAACAGGGCGCCGACCTCGTCGTCTAGGAGAATCGCCTGGACACGTGCGTTGGCCGGCAGCCGCGCATGCTCGGGTACTTCGCGGTAGGGCACGCCAAGCTTGTCGAGCAAAAGCCGGATGACAGACGGTGCGTGTGGGGTTGCGGTGTCCAAGGCAACTTCAGTCATGGTCTGTGTCCACGGTTTTCTTTAAACGCGAAGTATAACCAGCCTGGACCGGAAGCTGGATCCATTCTGTGTCATCGGAAGAAATCATCCAGCCTGTGGGGCTGCGCTCCTACTGGGGCCTCGAAGGTTTCACATGATCCTGTAGGAGCGGCCTTGCGCCGCGAAAGGGCTGCAAGGCAGCCCCGAGATTTCTGGCAGGGCGAAGATCCCGGGGCCGCTTCGCGCCCTTTTCGCGGGGCAAGCCCGCTCCTCCAGGGAGGCGAGCAGAACAGATGGCCAGGGGGGTCACACCTGCCCGTACTGTTGGCCATGGCGCAACCAGCGATCGAGCAGTGGGCTGACGTGGTCCGGCCAGCGTGCCAGCAGCGCCTGGGCGGCATCGCGCACTGCCGGGAGCAGGTCGGCGTCGCGCATCAGGTCGGCCACCTTGAATTGCAGCAGGCCGGTCTGGCGGGTCCCCAGCATTTCCCCGGGACCGCGCAACTCCAGGTCTTTCTCGGCGATCACGAACCCATCGTTGGTTTCGCGCATGATGCCCAGCCGTTCGCGGCCGATCTGCGACAAAGGCGGGTGGTAGAGCAGCACGCAATGGCTGACGGCGCTACCCCGGCCCACTCGACCGCGCAGCTGGTGCAACTGGGCCAGGCCCAGGCGCTCGGGGTTCTCGATGATCATCAGGCTGGCGTTGGGCACGTCCACTCCCACCTCGATGACCGTGGTAGCGACCAGCAATTGGAGGTTGCCGGCCTTGAACTCGGCCATCACCGCGGCTTTCTCTGCCGGCTTCATACGCCCGTGGATCAAGCCCACACGCAGCTCGCCCAGGGCGCTGCCGAGCTCCTCGAAGGTGCTTTCGGCGGCCTGGCAGGTCAGTTCCTCGGACTCTTCGATCAAGGTACACACCCAGTACGCCTGGCGCCCCTCGGCGCAGGCGGCGCGCACCCGCTCGACCACCTCGAAGCGGCGGCTGTCGGCCACCAGCACGGTATTGACCGGGGTGCGGCCAGGCGGCAGTTCGTCGAGTACCGAGGTGTCCAGGTCGGCGTAGGCGCTCATGGCCAGCGTGCGCGGGATCGGTGTGGCGGTCATGATCAGCTGATGCGGGCACAGCTGGCCGGCCACGCCTTTCTGACGCAGGGCCAGGCGCTGTTGCACGCCAAAACGGTGCTGTTCGTCGATGATCGCCAGGGCCAGGTGACGGAACTTCACTTCCTCCTGGAACAGGGCATGGGTGCCGACCACCATCGGTACGCCGCTGGCGATCTGCTCGAGCGCGCTGGCGCGGGCCTTGCCCTTGAGCTTGCCGGCCAGCCATGCCACTTCGATGCCCAGGGGCTCGAGCCAGCGCTTGAAGGTCAGGTAATGCTGCTCGGCAAGGATCTCGGTAGGCGCCATCAGCGCCACCTGATAGCCGGCCTCCAGGGCCTGGAGTGCGGCGAGGGCGGCGACCACGGTCTTGCCGGCGCCGACATCGCCCTGGACCAGGCGCATCATCGGCTCATGCTGGCTGAGGTCATAGGCGATCTCGTTGGCGACCCGTTGCTGGGCGCCGGTGGGGCTGAAGCCCAGGTTGGCCAGGTACTG
Organism: Pseudomonas guariconensis; assembly: GCF_015680235.1. Taxonomy (GTDB): domain Bacteria; phylum Pseudomonadota; class Gammaproteobacteria; order Pseudomonadales; family Pseudomonadaceae; genus Aquipseudomonas; species Aquipseudomonas guariconensis_A. The sequence continues at coordinate 5,191 of NZ_JADLJL010000038.1, read as the reverse complement.
CGCCGGCAGGCGGCTGGCCTTGAGCAACACCGGGGCGCGCAGGGTGCGCAGGCTTTCGCGCAGGCGTTGCTGGGAAAGCTGGTGGGTCAGCAACTCTTCGAAGGCCAGGCGGTGCTGGGCCCAGTGCTGGCCCTCGGCGAGTTCTTCCAAGTCGGCGTCGGCCGGAGGGTTGTGCAGGTAGCGGATGGCGTCATCCAGCGGCGCCAGCTGGTAGTCCCGGGCCAGTTCCGCAGGCAGCCAGTCCGGCAGGCTACGGGGGCCGAGCATGGCCAGGCTCTGCTGGCAGAGCAGGCGCAGGCGTTGCTGGGTCAGGCCTTCGGTGGTGGGGTAGATCGGCGTCAGGGTCTGTTCCACCGGTGGTGCGGGTTCGCTGCCATTGAGCGCGCGGTATTCCGGGTGGTAGATCTCCAGCCCTGACGCACCGGGGCGGGCCTCGCCGTAGCAGCGCAGGTGGGTGCCACGCTTGAGGCCTTCCTTCTGGGCATTGCTGAAGTGGTAGAAGCGCAGGCTCAGCACGCCAGTACCGTCGCCCAGCCTCACCACCAGGCTGCGGCGCTTGCCCATGGTCACGTCGGCACCGCTGACCACGCCTTCGATCACCGCGTCCTGGCCTGGGCGCAAGGCACCGATGGGCACCACGCGGGTGCGGTCCTGGTAGCGCAGAGGCAGGTGGAACAGTAGGTCCTGGAGGTTCTCCAGGCCAACCTTGGCCAGTTTTTCGGCCATGGCATCGCCCACGCCCTTGAGGGCGGTGACCGGGACGTTCGACAGCTCGGTCATGGGCTCAGGCCGATTTGTCCGCGGGCGGCTTGGCGACCGAGCAGAGGCGGATCGAGTCGGCGAGGATCTCGATGGCCTTCGGCCGCGGGAAGCTGGCACGCCAGGCGATGGCCACGGTGCGGAAAGGCGAGGGTGGGGTCAATGGACGCACTTCGATCACGCCGGGGGCATAATGATGGCTGTGAACAGCCGACAACGGCAGGATCGACACGCCCAGCCCCGAGGCGACCATGTGGCGTATGGTTTCCAGCGAGCTGGACTCGACCGTGGTGTGCTTGGAGCCTTCGCCGCCCTTGTTGATGGTCGGGCAGGCCTCGAGCACCTGGTCGCGGAAGCAGTGGCCTTCACCAAGCAGCAACAGGCTCTTGTCGTTGAGCATGGCCGTGTCGATGGTCTTCTTGGCGGTCCAAGGGTGGTCGGCCGGCATCAGCGCATAGAAGGGCTCGTCGTACAGCGGCAGGGTCAGCACGTCGGCCTCGTTGAACGGCAGGGCGATGATCACTGCGTCCAGTTCGCCGTTGCGCAGCTTCTCGCGCAGTACGTGGGTGAAGTTTTCCTCGATGTACAGCGGCATCTGCGGGGCGACCCGGTGCAGCTGGGGGATGAGGTGCGGGAACAGATAGGGGCCGACGGTGTAGATGGCACCTACCTTCAGGGGCGCGGTCAGCTGGTTCTTGCCGGCCTGGGCCAATTCGCGGATGCCCTGGGCCTGTTCCAGGACCTTCTGGGCCTGGGCGACGATGCTTTCGCCGACCGGGGTCAGGCGCACCGCGCTCTTGCTGCGTTCGAAGATCAGTACGCCAAGCTCGTCCTCGAGCTTCTTCACCCCGACCGACAGGGTCGGCTGGCTGACATGGCAACGCTCGGCGGCATGGCCGAAATGCTGCTCCTGGGCGAGTGTGACGATGTAGCGTAATTCTGTGAGGGTCATAACGTGCGTCCATGAAGTTGCGGCCCCAGCATAGCGGCTGCAATCGATAGACGCACGTTATCAGACTTGCCGTTTTGTGACAGAAGCAAACGCCTCAGCGGCGATCCAGCGAGTAGACGAACGGCGCTACCACCTCGATCTGGCCATTGTTCAGCAGTTCCTTCGGCGGCTTGGGTACGGGCTGGGCCCGGCGGATCATCTCCAGGGTTGCCCGGTCCAGTGCCGCGCTGCCCGAACCGCCAGCGAGGGCGAACGACAGCACCTTGCCATCGGCATCGACCACGAAACGCAAGCGGTTGATACCTTGCAGGCCACGGCGGCGTGCGTCTTCCGGGTAACGCTTGTATTTGGCCAGATGGCGCAGCAGGTCGCTCTGCCAGGTCGGCAGGGCTTTGCTGTTGGCCGCGACGCTCGGTGCCGGTGCCGCCGACTTCTGCGGTGGGGTGTTGCTTGGCGGCGTATCGACGACTTCTTCCTTGGCCGGCGGCAGGTCCTTGGGCGGCTCAGGCTTCTTCTCGGGCTTGGGCGGCTGTGGCTTGGCCTTCGGCTTAGGCGGCTTGGGAATGGCGATCTTCGGCTTGGGCGCTTCTACCAGTTTGGGCAGCGGCGGCTCCTCGACCGGGGCCGGAGGCTTGGGCGCGGCCTTGGGCGGTGGCGGTGGAGCCGGTGCCGGAAGCGGCGCCAGCTCGACCATCATGGCGGCCGGCGGCAGCTCGATGGCCTGGGGCACCGACCAGTTCAGCGTCAGCAGCACCGCCAGGGCGTGCACGCCCAGCACGATCGCCAGGCTGACGCCGTAGCGCGCCAGGTTGGACCGTGTGTTCGTCATTGCTTGGCTGCCGTTTCGAGGCCGACCAGGCCGACCTTGAGGTAGCCGGCCGCGCGCATGGTGTTCATCACATCCATCAGGTCGCCGTAGTCAACACCCTTGTCGGCCTGGAAGAAGATGGTGGTTTCCTTGTCGCCCTTGGTCTTGGCGTCGAGCATCGCACCGAGTTGGTCGCGCTGGGCCACCTCGTCATCGCCGACGTACAGCTTCTTGTCGGTCTTGACGCTGACGAACACCGGCTTTTCCGGCCTTGGCGCCGGCTTGGCGCTGGAGGCAGGCAGGTCGACCTTGATGTCGACGGTGGCCAGCGGTGCCGCGACCATGAAAATGATCAGCAGCACCAGCATCACGTCGATGAAAGGCGTGACGTTGATTTCGTGGTTTTCGGCGAGGTCGTCGCCACCTTCGTTGAGATGCAGGCCCATGGCTTACCCCACTTTGACCACGTGTGGGGCGACGCGCTCGCTGCCCTGGTGGTCCAGGTCACGGCTGACCAGCAGCAGAACCTGCGCCGAGGCGTCGGAGACCTGGGCCTTGTAGCCGGCGATGGAGCGGGCGAAGACGTTGTAGATGACCACGGCAGGAATCGCCGCGACCAGGCCCAGGGCAGTGGCCAACAGGGCTTCGGCGATACCGGGGGCGACCACGGCCAGGTTGGTGGTCTGGGTCTTGGCGATGCCGATGAAGCTGTTCATGATGCCCCAGACGGTACCGAACAGGCCCACGAACGGGGCGGTGGAACCGATGGTGGCGAGCAGGCCGGTGCCGCTGCTCATGTTGCGGCCGCTGGCGGCGACCAGACGCTCCAGGCGGAAGCTCACGCGCTCCTTGATGCCTTCTTTCTCGCGGGTGTTGGCCGACAGGCGCATTTCATCCAGGGCATCATGGACCAGCGTGTGGGCCAGGGTGCCTGGCTTGTTGGCGGCATCGCTGGCTTCCTTGAGGCTGGCGGCCTTCTTCAGCAGGGCAACCTCGCCACGCAGGCGGCGCTTGGCACCCATCAGCTCGAAGCCCTTGGCGATCCAGATGGTCCAGGTGATCAGCGACGCGATGGCCAGGCCAATCATCACGGCTTTGACGACCACGTCGGCGTTCTTGTACATGCCCCAGGGGGACAGGTCATGGGCCATGCCCAGGGAAGTGTCTTCGGCCAGGGCCTGGACATTCTCGTCGCCTGCTGCCTGGGCGTCGGCCGGTGCGGCTGCGGCGTTGGCATTGACGGCGTCGGCCGGCGCCTTGGCATCGGCTGCCGGGGCCTGCGCGGGAGCCGCGGGGGCTGCGGCGGCTGCCGGGGCGTTGGTGGCGGGGGCGACAGGCTCATCGGCCATGGCTGCCGGGGCCAGCACCAGGCTGAGGGTCAGCGCGGCGATGGCGCGCCAGGCGCGCGATGTGGTTGGCGAAGCGGAGGGTTGAGTACGTGTCATGCTGGCCGGACCTGATGAAGAAAAAGATTGATGTTCCCCACGGCCTCGAGACAGGCCGAGAACAGACAGGGCGCCATTATTGCAAGTAATTCTTGTTAGCAGAAGTAATAAAGTTGCCTTTTTTAACCAACGTCTAGCCGCCCATCGATTAATCCGGCTAGCCTGAACCTTTGGCCTTGGGAGTTTGGAGATGTCGGAACCATCCGTGTTGATCGTGGGCTGTGGTGATGTAGGTGGCCGCCTGGCGCGGCAGCTGCTTGCCCAGGGTTGGCAGGTCAGCGGCTTGCGGCGCTCGGTCGAGCACCTTCCGGCAGGCGTTCGGCCGATCGCCGCCGACCTGGCCGAGCCGACGATTCCCGTGGCCTGGCCGGCGCAGTCGCCGGATTACCTGGTGTATTGCGTGGCGGCCAGCCAGCACGACGAGGCGGGTTACCAGCAGGCCTATGTCGAGGGGTTGCGTCATGTGCTGGGCTGGCTGGGCGAGCGCGAACAGCGGCCGCGGCGGATTCTGTTCGTTTCCAGTAGCAGCGTGTATGCGCAGGCTGATGGCCAGTGGATCGATGAAGATGCCGAGACCGAGCCGCAGGGCTATTCGGGGCGGGTGATGCTGGAGGCCGAGCGGTTGGCAGTCGACAGTGGTCTTCCTGCGACCGTCGTACGTCTGACCGGTATCTACGGCCCGGGGCGCGAATGGCTGCTGAGCCAGGTGCGTCAGGGGTATCGGGTCGCCGAGGAGCCACCGCTGTATGGCAATCGTATCCACGCCGAGGATGCGGCGGGCTTGCTGGCTTTCCTGCTGCAGGCCGATGCCCGTGACGTGGCGCTGAAAGGTTGTTATATCGGCGTGGACGACGACCCGGCGCCCCTGGCCGAGGTGGTGGCCTGGTTGCGCCAGCACATGGGCGTCACCGAGTGGTCGGATGAGCAGCGGGTACGCCGCACCGGTAGTAAACGCTGCAGCAACGCACGGGCGCGGGCGTTGGGGTGGATGCCGCAGTATCCGAGCTACAAGGAAGGCTATGCCGCCATCCTGAAGGGTCAGGCGCCGTTTAGCGCTGATCCCCTGTAGGAGCGGCCTTGCGCCGCGATCAAGGGCGAAGCCCTTGCCAGGCGCCGGGGAGATCGGGCCTGGCCCGATCGCGGGACAAGCCCGCTCCCACAGGGCCTCGCAAATCAACTAGCTACGCGTGTTCCATGAGAGACATCCCAGTCCTTCGGGCTGCGCTG
>NZ_JADLJL010000037.1 GCF_015680235.1 Pseudomonas guariconensis | reverse complement strand
CCCACAGCAATAGTGTGGGAGCCGGCTTGCCGGCGATGGGGCCGGTACAGGCTATACGCCGAATCAGCGCTTGCGCAGGATCACGCTACCGATCGAATACCCCGCACCAAACGAGCTCAGCACGCCCAACGCGCCCTTGGGCAGGTCATCTTGGTACAGGTGGAAGGCGATTACCGACCCCGCCGAACTGGTGTTGGCATAACGGTCCAGGATCACCGGTGCATCTTCCTCGGCCACCTCGCGCCCCACCAGCTTCTTGACGATCAGGTGGTTCATGCTCAGATTCGCCTGGTGCAGCCAGAAGCGCTTGACGTCGGTCGGCTGCAGGCCGTTCTCACCCAGGTGTTCGCCGATCAGTTCAGCGACCATCGGGCAGACCTCGCGGAACACCTTGCGACCTTCCTGGACGAACAGTTTGTCCGGCGCACCGATGCCCTCCTCCGCCGCGCGGTTGAGGAAGCCGAAGTTGTTGCGGATGTTGTTGGAGAACTGGGTCAGCAGCTTGGTACTGACGATTTCGAACTGATGCGCCGAGGTGGCCTGGTCGGCACGCTCGACCAGTACCGCGGTGGCGGCATCGCCGAAGATGAAGTGGCTGTCGCGGTCCCGGAAGTTCAAATGGCCGGTGCAGATCTCCGGGTTGACCATCAGCACCGCCCGGGCCTGGCCCAGTTGCACGCTGTTGGCGGCGGTCTGGATGCCGAAGGTGGCCGAGGAGCAGGCCACGTTCATGTCGAAGGCAAAGCCCTGGATGCCCAGCGCTTGCTGCACTTCGATGGAAATGGCCGGGTACGGGCGCTGCAGGTTGGAACAAGCGACGATCACCCCGTCTACGTCGGCAGCGGTACGGCCTGCGCGTTCCAGTGCCTGGCGGGCAGCGGCCACGGCCATTTCGCAGAGGATCGACGGCTCGTCGTTGGAACGCTCCGGCAGGCGCGGCTTCATGCGCTGCGGGTCGAGGATGCCGGCCTTGTCCATGACGAAGCGGCTCTTGATACCGGAAGCCTTCTCGATGAAGGCAGCATCGGACAGCGGCGCTGCCTCCAGCTCGCCGCGCTCGATGGCGGCAGCGTTGTCGTGGTTGTACTGCTGCGCCCAAGTGTTGAAGGACGCCACCAGTTCTTCGTTGGAAATACTCTGGGCCGGGGTATACAGGCCTGTGCCGCTGATCACGACGTTATGCACGGTCGTTCCTCTGGTCAGAGGCCATCGCACGCAGCGCTGGCCGGGAAAAAGGCAACATAATGGCACTTTAGTACCAATTTATGTACGAGGGCTGCGCCCTCGATCACGGGGCACACCCCCTCCCACAGAATAGGACGCTATCCCTATAGGAGCGGGCTTGTCCCGCGATGGGCCGCACAGCGGCCCAAATTCCCGCAAGTTTGCCACATCTCCCCAGGTTTAGGCTTCCACCTGAGCCCACTGTTTGGCCAAACGTTTGTCGGAAACCGGCACCTTGGTGCCCAACTGCTGGGCGAACAACGACACCCGGTATTCCTCCAGCCACCAACGGTACACCGTGAGCTGTTCGTCCCGCTTGCCCTCCTGGGCATGCTTGTCGGCGCGGGCCTTGTACTGGGCCCACAAGTTGGCCAGCTCGCCGCTCCACACCCGGTCTTTCTGTACCTGCGAACCGAGCTTCTCCAGGCGCAGCTCCACCGCCTTGAGATAGCGCGGCAACTCCTTGAACCAAGCCGCGGGCGTCTCGCGCACGAAACCTGGGTATACCAGGTTGGCGAGTTGCTGCTTGATGTCGTTCAGCGCGACCGCCTGGCTCAGGTCGATCTTGCCCTTGAAACGCTTCTGCAAGCCATGCCACAGCTTGAGCACTTCCAGAGTCTGGCGGGCCAGGCGCTCGGCATGCTCGGCCCAGCTGCCGCGCTTGCGCTCGGCCAGCCCGGCGAGCGCTGCGCCATCACGCGGCAAGGGCGCCTCGCCTTCGAGGATGCAGCTGTCCAGGCTGGCCAGGAGGATATCCTCCACCAGCGCCTCGACCCGGCCCAGCTCGCGGTACAGCAGGCCCAGCTCGGTCAACCCCGGCAGCTTGCCACGCAGGAACTTCGCAGGCTCGGCCAGCTGTTGCAGCAGCAACCGCTGCAGCGCGCGGCGGTGCTGGAATTCGGCTTCGGCCTGGGTCGAGAAACGCCCTTCGCGCACTGCCCCGGCCTCTTCCACCAGCGCTGGGTACACCGTCAGCGACAGCCCTGCGATCTTCTGCTGGGCGGTCTGCGCCACCTCGGCGAATGCCTTGGCCTGCACCGGCTGCTCGGCTTTTTCATTACGCGGCATGGCCAGCGCAGCCTGGCTCGCGGCGGCGAAACGGGCGGTCAGCTCGGCCAGGTCGCGGCCTTCGCCGAGGAACTTGCCCTGGCCATCGACCACCTCGATGTTCATGCGCAGGTGCCCTTCCACCAGCCCGGCCGCTTCGGCCCAGGCGTCGTCCGGCACCCGGGCACCGGTCATGCGCAGCAGTTCCTGGCCCAGGGCCTGGGGCAAGGCGCCCTGGCCGAAGCTCATGCGCGCCAGGGCCGCCTTGACGAAATCGGGCACCGGCACGAAGTTCTTGCGCAGGGCCTTGGGCAGGTTGCGCACCAGCGCCACGCACTTGGCCTCGAGCAGGCCGGGTACCAGCCACTCCAGGCGCTCGCCTGGCAGGCTCGGCAGCAGCGGTGCCGGCACGCGCACGGTAACGCCGTCACGGGGGTGGCCTGGCTCGAAGTGATAGGTCAACGGCAGGCGCAGATCCCCCACTTGCAGGCTGTCTGGGTATTGCGCGGCAGTCACTTCGCTGGCCTCGCGGGCCAGCACGTCCTCTTCGCGCATGATCAGCAGGTTCGGGTCCTTCTGGCTGTTGACCCGGTACCAGCTGTCGAAGGTCGCGGTCTGGTGGATTTCTGCCGGCAGGCGCGCCTCGTAGAAGGCGTACAGGGTTTCCTCATCGGCCAGGATGTCACGCCGCCGGGCCTTGGCCTCCAGCTCGTCGAGCTGCTCGAGCAGGCGCTTGTTGGCGGACAGGCACTTGGCCCGCGACTGGATCTCAGCGCCCACCAGGCCGTCGCGGATGAACAGCTCGCGCGACACCACCGGGTCGATCGGGCCGAAGTGCACCGGCCGGCGGCCGACCAGGATCAGGCCATACAGGGTGATCTGTTCATAGGCCACCACCTGGCCGCGCTTCTTCTCCCAGTGCGGCTCGAAATGGTTCTTCTTGACCAGGTGGGTGGCCAGCGGCTCGATCCAGTCCGGTTCGATCTTGGCCACCATGCGCGCATAGAGCTTGGTGGTTTCCACAAGCTCCGCGGCCATCACCCACTGTGGGCGCTTGCGGCCGATGCCAGAGGACGGGTGAACCCAGAAACGCCGCTGACGCGCGCCCTGGTAGTCACCGTCCTCGGTCTTGTGGCCGATCTGGCTCAACAGGCCACTGAGGATGGCCTTGTGCATGCGTGGGAAGTCCGCCGGCTCCTTGTTGACCGCCAATTGCAGGTCGCGGCAGATCAGCGAGAGCTGGCGGTGGGCATCGCGCCATTCACGCAGGCGCAGGTAGCTGAGGAAGTGCTTGCGGCACCAGTTGCGCAGCGGGTTGGCGGTCAAGGCCTGGCGCTGCTCCTCGAACCCCCGCCAGAGGTTGACCAGGGCGGCGAAATCGGAGTCGGTGTCCTTCCACTGCGCATGGGCCTGGTCGGCCGCTTGCTGACGCTCCGGTGGGCGCTCGCGCGGGTCCTGCACCGACAGGGCACTGGCGACGATCAGCACCTCCTGCAGGCTGCCTTGACGGGCGCCTTCGAGCAGCATGCGGCCCAGGCGTGGGTCGATCGGCAGGCGGGCCAGCTGGCGGCCCAGCGGGGTCAGCTGATTCTCGCGATTGACCGCCGAGAGCTCTTGCAACAGGTTGAAGCCATCGCTGATGGCCTTGCCATCCGGCGGTTCGATGAACGGGAAGGCATCGATCGCGCCCAGGCGCAGGTGCAGCATCTGCAGGATCACCGCTGCCAGGTTGGTGCGCAGGATCTCGGGGTCGGTGAACGCCGGTCGGGCGTTGAAGTCCTCTTCGCTGTACAGGCGCACGCAAATGCCCGGCTCGACCCGCCCGCACCGGCCTTTGCGCTGGTTGGCACTGGCCTGGGACACGGCCTCGATAGGCAGGCGCTGGACCTTGGCCCGGTAGCTGTAGCGGCTGATGCGCGCGGTGCCGGTGTCGATCACGTAGCGGATGCCCGGAACGGTGAGGGAGGTTTCGGCAACGTTGGTGGCCAGTACTACCCGGCGCCCGGTATGAGGCTGGAAGATCTTCTGCTGCTCGGCCGGCGTCAGGCGCGCATACAGCGGCAGGATCTCGGTGTGACGCAGCTGGGCCTTGCGCAGGATCTCGGCAGCGTCACGGATCTCCCGCTCGCCCGGCAGGAACACCAGCACGTCGCCGGGGCCCTTGCCCTCGCTGCGCTCGTGATGGGCCAGCTCGTCCAGGGTGGCGAGGATCGCCTGGTCGACAGTGAGGTCGTCCTCGACACGGTTGCCCTCCTCGTCCTGCTCGCTGGTCAGCGGCCGGTACCAGGTGTCCACCGGGAAGGTACGGCCCGACACTTCGATGATCGGCGCGCCGTCGAAATGCTTGGAGAAGCGCTCCAGGTCGATGGTCGCCGAGGTGATGATCAGCTTCAGGTCCGGGCGACGGTGCAGCAGGGTCTTCAGGTAGCCGAGCAGGAAGTCGATGTTCAGGCTGCGCTCGTGGGCTTCGTCGACGATGATCGTGTCGTAGCGTTCGAGGAAGCGGTCGTGCTGGGTCTCGGCCAGCAGGATGCCGTCGGTCATCAGCTTGACCAGGGTACCGGCATCGCTCTGGTCCTCGAAGCGTACCTGGTAGCCGATCAGCCCACCCAAAGGCGTGCCCAGTTCTTCCGCCACCCGCGCCGCCACGCTGCGCGCGGCGATCCGGCGTGGCTGGGTGTGGGCGATCAGGCCATGGCGGCCGCGCCCCATCTCCAGGCAGATCTTCGGCAACTGGGTGGTCTTCCCCGAGCCGGTCTCGCCGGCGATCACCAGCACCTGGTGCTCGGCCAGGGCCTTCTTGATCTCGTCGCGCTTGGCCGCGATGGGCAGGCTGTCGTCGTAGCGGATGCTCGGCACGCTCTGCTGGCGGGCCACGACCTGGGCGCAGGACGCCTGGACCTTTTCCACCCACAAGGCCTGCTTCGCCTCGTCGGGGCGCTTGCGCAGCTCGTGCAATTGGCGCCGCAGCCGATGGCGGTCGGCGATCATGGCGTGGTCGAGGTTCTTCAGGAGTTGGTCGATTGAGTGGTCTGTCATGGGGCTTTTTGGTGATGCAGGTGAGCCTGCTTTTTCATGATCGGCATTCGAAGATGCGCGATTGTCGCAGATTTGCGACCGCTTTGCTGTCTGTGCTGCCGCCCCTGTGGGCTTTGTGTCGCGAAGCGGCCCTCTCGATCTATGCCCCGGCTTCGTACCCCTTTCGCGGCGCAAGGCCGCTCCTACAGCATTTGCGCCATTCCCTGAAATGTTTAGTCAGCCATGGAATGAACATTGCCATTCACTGCTTTAATCAACCTTACGCCCCATGTGAGTATCCAGGCATGACCCGCCCCTCGAGCAATGCGCACCCGGCTCTCCCCAAGGCCAAGGCGCGCGCCGGCGAAAACCCGCTGGTACATGTCATCCTCGCCTTCTGGGCCCTGTGGCACTGCCGCCACGCACGCCCGCCGGATACTTCGTTCGCGCCTCACTGACCCGTCCCGGCCACGTTCGGCCGGTTTCCCGGTACGACCCGCCCCCTGTATGCGGCGGTCCTGTGCGCCTGCGGGCGCGAGCGAACATCATGCACTTTGCCAACCCCGACCAGGCCAGACGCTTCCTGGCCGACAACCCTGATATCGAACTGTTCGAGCTGTTCATCCTCGACGCCAACGGCGTGCCCCGCGGCAAGCTGTTGCACCGCGACGAGCTGCTGGCGGTGTATGAAAGCGGTCGTCCCCTGCCCAGCACCATCCTAGGCCTGACCCTCAATGGCGAGGACGTGGAAGACTCCGGCCTGGTCTGGGACGTGGGCGATATCGACTGCCGCGCCTACCCGCTTGAAGGCAGCCTGGTACGCCTGCCCTGGCGGCGCGTGCCGACCGCCGCCGTGCAGGTGAGCATGCACCCCAGCGAGGGCCTGCCGGCCAGCGTGGCGGACCCGCGTCATGTCTTGCTGCGCACCCTCGAAGCGCTCGAGGCCGACGGCTACCACCCGGTGATGGCCTGCGAGCTGGAGTTCTACCTGCTCGACCAGCGACGCGACGCCCAGGGCCGCCCGCAACCGGCACTGGACAGCGACGGCGGTCGCCCACACGCCACCCAGGTGTACGGGCTGCGTGAGCTCGAGCAGATCGAACCTTTCCTCGCCGACCTCTATGCCGCCTGCAAGGCCCAGGGTATTCCGGCGCGCACGGCGATTTCCGAGTATGCCCCCGGCCAAGTGGAAATCACCCTGGAACATGGCCATGCCTTGCAAGCCATGGACCAGGCCGTGCGCTACAAGCGCCTGGTCAAGGGCATCGCCAATGCGCATGGCATGCAGGCCTGCTTCATGGCCAAACCCTTCGCCCACCTGGCCGGCACCGGCATGCACATGCATTTGAGCCTGGCTGATGCCGAAGGCAACAACCTATTCGCCAGCAGTGATCCGGCCGGCACCCCGCTGCTGCGCCAGGCGGTCGGCGGCATGCTGCGCCACCTGCGCGAATCGTTGCTGTTGTTCTGCCCCAACGCCAACTCCTACCGGCGCTTTCAGGCCAACAGCTATGCGCCGCTGGCACCGACCTGGGGCGTGGACAACCGAACCGTGAGCCTGCGCGTACCCGGCGGGCCGGCCAACAGCCGGCATGTGGAGCACCGCATCTGCGGCGCCGATGCCAACCCGTACCTGGCCGCCGCGGCCATTCTCGCCGCCGCCCACCGGGGCGTGCGCGAGCAGCTCGACCCCGGTGCGCCGGTGCAAGGCAACGGCTATGCCCAGGCCAAGGAGCACCTGCCCACCGAGTGGCTGACCGCCCTCGATGCCCTGGAGCATTCGACCTGGGCCCGGGAGGCCCTGGGCGAAGCCTTCCTCGGGGTCTACCTGAAGGTCAAGCGCGCCGAATATCGCCAGTTCATGGCCGAAGTCGGCGAGCAAGACTGGCGCTGGTACCTGCACCAGGCATGAGCCTCATCCGTTTGAAGGAATCGACATGAACGCAGCATCGAACACCCTGGCGGCGCAACGGGCGCCGTCCTACTACAGCGCCACGCTCAACGACCCGACCGCATATCCGACGCTCACCGGCACCGAGCAGGTCGACGTGGCCATCATTGGCGGCGGCTTCACCGGGGTCGCCACGGCAGTGGAACTGGCCGAGCGGGGCTTGAAGGTGGCCATCGTCGAAACCAACCGGATCGGTTGGGGCGCCAGCGGGCGCAACGGCGGCCAGGTCACCGGCAGCCTCTCGGGCGACGAGGCCATGCGCACGCAGATGCGCAACCGCCTGGGCAGCGAGGTGGACGATTTCATCTGGCACCTGCGCTGGCGCGGGCACCAGATCATCGAGCAGCGCGTGGCGCGTTACGGTATCGACTGCGACCTCAAGCGCGGCCACCTGCATGCGGCGATGAAGCCGTCACACATGAACGAGCTGCAGGCCAGCTACGACGAGGCAGTGCGCCGGGGAATGGGCGAGCAGGTGCAACTGCTCGATCGCGCCGCGGTCGGCCAGCACCTGCAGAGCCCGCTGTACCTGGGCGCCTTGAAGAACCGCCGCAACCTGCACTTGCACCCGCTCAATCTGTGCATGGGCGAGGCTCGCGCCGCCCATTCGCTGGGTGCGCTGGTCTACGAGAACTCCGAAGTGCTGGAGATCATCCATGGCCCGCGCCCGGCGGTGGTCACCGCCCAAGGCCGCATCGAGGCACGCCAGGTGCTGCTGGCAGGCGATGTCTACCACAAGCTGGAAAAGCGCCAGCTCAAGGGGAAGATCTTCCCGGCCATGGGCGGCATCGTCACCACCGCACCGCTGGGTGAGCTGGCCGAGCAGATCAACCCTCAGGACCTGGCGGTGTACGACTGCCGCTTCGTCCTCGACTACTACCGCCTGACGGCGGACAAACGCCTGCTGTTCGGCGGCGGCGCCAACTACTCGGGCAAGGATTCGCGGGACATCGAAGGCGAACTGCGCCCATGCATCGAGCGCACCTTCCCCGCACTCAAGGGCGTGCCGATCGAGTTCAAGTGGAGCTGCGCCATGGGCATCGTGGTCAACCGTATCCCGCAGCTCGGCAAGCTGTCGGACAACGTCTGGTATTGCCAGGGCTATTCAGGGCATGGCATCGCCACCAGCCATATCATGGGCGAAATCATGGCCGAGGCCTTGACCGGGACCCTGGAGAAATTCGACACCTTCGCGGCGTGCAAGCACATCAAGGTGCCGATGGGGGACTTGCTGGGCAATCCGCTGTTGGCGGCGGGGATGTGGTACTACGGGATGCTCGAGAAACTGCGCTGAGTGCGCGCAGGCCTTTGTAGGAGCGACCTTGTGCCGCGAAAGGGCCGCAAGGCGGCCCCGAGCCTCATCAGCGATGACTGAAAAAGCCGGGGCTGCCTTGCAGCCCTTCGCGGCACAAGGCCGCTCCAGGGATGCGCGTCGACAGTGAGTCAGGCGATCTTCTTCAGGCCCTGTTTCTTCAGCTCTTCATCACGCAGCTCGCGACGCAGGATCTTGCCGACGTTGGTGGTCGGCAGCGCATCGCGGAACTCGATGTAGCGTGGCACCTTGTAGCCCGTGACGTTGGCGCGCATGTGCTCCATCACCTGCTCCTTGGTCAGGGTCATGCCCGGCTTGACCACGATGAACACCTTGATCACTTCGCCCGACTTCTCGTCCGGCACGCCGATCGCCGCGCACTGCAGCACGCCCGGCAAGCCGGCCAGCACGTCTTCGAGTTCGTTGGGGTACACGTTGAAGCCGGACACCAGGATCATGTCCTTCTTGCGATCGACGATGCGCATGTAGCCGTCCGGCTGGATCACGGCGATGTCGCCGGTCTTCAACCAACCGTCCTGGTCGAGGATCTCGGCGGTGGCGTCCTCGCGCTGCCAGTAGCCTTTCATGACCTGCGGGCCCTTGACGCACAGCTCGCCGACCTCGCCCAGGCCCAGCTCGCGGCCGCTGTCATCGATGACCTTGCACAGGGTGGAAGGCACCGGAATGCCGATGGTGCCAACCTGGTTGGCCTCGGCCGGGTTGACCGCCGCCACCGGGCTGGTTTCGGTCATGCCGTAGCCTTCGCAGATGGCGCAACCGGTCACCGCCTTCCAGCGCTCGGCCACGCTCAACTGCAAGGCCATACCGCCAGAGAGGGTGATTTTCAGTGCCGAGAAGTCCAGGGCGCGGAACGCGTCGTTGTTGCACAAGGCGACGAACAGGGTGTTGAGCCCGACGAAGCCGCTGAACTTCCACTTGCCCAACTCCTTGACCATCGCCGACAGGTCACGCGGGTTGCTGATCAGCACGTTGTGGTTGCCAATCAGCATCATGGCCATGCAATGGAAGGTAAACGCATAGATGTGGTACAGCGGCAGCGGGGTGATGAGGATCTCGCAACCCTCATGCAGGTTCGAACCCATCAGCGCCCGGCATTGCAGCATATTGGCCACCAGGTTGCGGTGGGTCAGCATGGCACCCTTGGCAACCCCCGTGGTACCGCCGGTATACTGCAGCACCGCGACGTCGTTAGGCTGTGGGTTGGCCTCGGTCACCGCGCCCCCCTTGCCCAGGGCCAAGGCATCGTTGAAGCGCACGGCGCCCGGCAGGCTGTAGGCCGGCACCATCTTCTTCACGTACTTGATCACGCTGTTGATCAACAGGCGCTTGAGCGGCGGCAGCAGGTCGGCCACCTCGGTGACGATCACATGCTTGACCTGGGTCTTGGGCACCACCTTCTCGGCGAGGTGGGCCATGTTGGCCAGGCATACCAAGGCCTTGGCGCCGGAGTCGTTGAACTGGTGCTCCATTTCCCGCGCGGTATACAGCGGGTTGGTGTTGACCACGATCAGGCCGGCGCGCATGGCACCGAACACGGCCACGGGGTATTGCAGGACGTTGGGCAGTTGCACGGCGATGCGGTCGCCGGGCTTGAGGTCGGTATGCTGTTGCAGCCAGGCGGCGAAAGCGCCCGAAAGCGTATAGAGCTCACCGTAGGTGAGGGTCTTGCCCAGGTTGCTAAAGGCCGGTTTGTCGGCAAAGCGTTGGCAGGATTGCTTGAGTACCGCCTGGATATTGGGGAATTCGTCAGGATTGATTTGAGCCGTAATTCCGGCTGGGTACTTATCCTTCCAAAAATTTTCGATCATGGAAGCCCGCTCCTTCAGCAACAGCCAATTCGTCACGCATTGTGCGTTTATTATTGATATGAGATGACGGCTCATTGCAAACCGGATCATCCGAAAGCGCGCCGAGAGTAACAGCTTTGCAAAGGGTCGACTAGAGCCCGAATCGGCCCAATCGGTCACAAAAATGACTCAAAGAACTATACAGGTCATTTTTAGAGTATTTAACCAAAACGTCGCAATTCAGGCCGAAACCGGCAGGCTAGAGCGTCGCGCCCGCTCCTACAGGATCATGCCCATCATCCAGTGGCGCAGTCCCTGCAGGAGCGGGCTTGCCCCGCGATGGGCTGCCTGGCAGCCCCTCTGTGTGTCACAAACAGCTTGCCTGACAGGCTACTACGCGGGCATTCAGGCGATATCACGCAGCTCGCGGCGCAGGATCTTGCCCACCGGGGTCATGGGCAACGAATCGCGCAGCACGATGTGCTTGGGCACCTTGTAGCCTGTGAAGTTGGCCTTGCAGAACGCCTTGAGCTCCTCGACATCCAGCCCGCCCTCCCGGGGCACCACGAACAGCTTGACCGCCTCGCCGGAACGTTCGTCCGGCACGCCGATGGCTGCGCAGTTGGCGACCTTCGGATGCCCCATGACAACGTCCTCGATCTCGTTGGGGTACACGTTGAAACCCGAGACGATGATCATGTCCTTCTTGCGATCGACGATACGGGTAAAACCGTCGGGGTCGATCACGGCGATATCGCCTGTTTTCAGCCAACCCTCGGCATCCAGGGTGGCAGCGGTGGCGTCAGGCTGCTGCCAGTAACCTTTCATGACCTGCGGCCCCTTGATGCACAGCTCGCCCCGCTCGCCCAGGGGCAGCTCATTGCCCTGGTCATCGATGACCTTGAAGGCTGTGCCCGGCACCGGGATGCCCACGGTGCCCAGGCGCGCGAGCTCGCCATAGGGGTTGGTACTGGCCACCGGAGAGGTTTCGGTCAGGCCATAGCCCTCGACGATGCGACAGCCCGTCAGTTGCTCCCAACGTTCGGCGGTGGCCTTCACCAACGCCGTACCGCCTGAGTTGGTGACCTTGAGGGCGGAGAAATCCAGAGCCTTGAAACCGGGGTGGTCCATCAGCGCGACGAACAGCGTGTTCAACCCCAACAGCGCGGTGAACCGCCACTTGCCCAGCTCCTTGATGAAGCCTGGGATGTCGCGGGGGTTGGTGATCAGCACGTTATGGTTGCCGGTGACCATCATGCACATGCAGTTCGCTGTGAAGGCATAGATGTGGTACAGCGGCAGCGGCGCGATCATCACCTCCTGGCCGTCCTTGATCAGCCGCTGGCCGTCGGGGCCGTGCTGGGCGAAGCAGGCCAGCACCTGCAGCATGTTCGCGACCAGGTTGCCATGGGTGAGCATGGCGCCCTTGGCAAGGCCAGTGGTGCCACCGGTGTACTGCAGCACGGCGATGTCATCGAGCGCCAGCGCCACCGGCCTGGGCGACAGGCCGCGGCCCTGGCGCACCACCTGCTTGAACGACACGGCCTGGGGCAGGCTGTAGGTCGGGACCATCTTCTTCAACTTGTCGACCACGGTGTTGACCAACCAGCCCTTGGCGGTAGGGAGCAGGTCGCCCATCTTCGCCTCGATCAGGTACTGGATATCGGTATCGCCGAGCACCTCCTGCACGCGCTGGCCGAACATGTTCAGGTACACCAGGGCGCGGGCGCCGGAGTCCTTGAACTGGTGGCGCATCTCACGGGCGGTATAGAGCGGGTTGGTGTTGACCACGATCAGGCCGGCGCGCATCGCACCGAATACGGCGATCGGGTATTGCAGGACGTTGGGCATCTGCACCGCGATGCGATCGCCTGGGACGAGGTCGGTGTGCTGCTGCAACCAGGCCGCGAATGCCGCGCACTGGCGGTCGAGGTCGGCATAGCTGAGGGTCACGCCCAGGTTGCTGAAGGCCGGGCGGTCGGCGAAACGCTTGCAGGAGCGCTCGAAGACATCGACCACGGATTGGTAGGCATTGATATCGAGGGTGGAAGGCACGCCCGCCGGGCGCTTGTCGTTCCAGAATTCGGCTTGCATTTATAGTTGTTCCTCTGCCCGAAGCTGTCCCTACCTCTTTTGCCCTTGCGTGCAAAAGGGTGTTGAACCGACGTTAGCAGGTAAGACGCAGGTGGCATACAAGCCAAGTGCCGCTATTAACATTGTGAATCTTATTTGTTGCCGTCCTGCAATCGGCACCATTGCGCATACACTGTCTCGAAGCCGTGTGCAAAGGACCTTCCATGCCCCATGACGCCTTCTGGCTGCCTGCCAGCGAGCATTGCAGCCTCTATGTCCACCAGTGGTTGCCGGCCACCCCGGTCAAGGCCGTGGTGCTGCTGGCCCACGGCATGGCCGAGCATGCCGGTCGCTACCGGCGCCTGGGCCATGCCCTGGCGGATGCGGGTTTCGCGCTGCTCGCCCCGGACCTGCGTGGCCATGGCCGTACCGCCGAGCTGGGCTGCCTGGGCCTGTTCGCCCGTCACCATGGCTGGGCCACCGTGGTCAATGACCTGGGCCTGCTCGCCCAGCACATCGGCCAGCAGTTTCCGGGTACGCCGTTGTTCCTGTTCGGCCACAGCATGGGCAGCTACATCGCCCAGGCGTACCTGATGCACCATAGTGGCAGCCTGCATGGCGCGGTGCTCAGTGGCTCGAATTTCCAGCCACCGCTGCTGTACCGCACCGCGACCCTGGTGGCCCGCGCCGAAGCCTGGCGCCAAGGCCCTCTGGGCAAGAGCGGGCTGATCGACTGGCTGTCGTTCGGCTCGTTCAACAAGGCCTTCAAGCCCAACCGCACCGCCTTCGACTGGCTCAGCCGCGACGCGGATGAAGTCGATCAGTACATTGCCGACCCCCTGTGCGGCTTTCGCTGCTGCAACCAACTGTGGATCGATCTGCTCCAGGGCCTGGCGCAGATCAGCCAGCCGAAGAACCTAGCGCAGATCGACCCGAACCTGCCGATCCTGGTCATTGGCGGCGAATGTGATCCGGTCAGTGCCGGCAAGCGTCTGAAAGGTCTGGCCGACGCCCTGCGCGCGACCGGCAACCGGCACGTGCAACTGCGCCTGTACCCCGAGGCCCGGCACGAATTGCTCAACGAAACCAACCGCGACGAGGTCACCGCCGATATCCTCGGCTGGCTGGAGCAGGCCCTGGCCCTTGGCCGCCCTGCCCGCAGTGAATGATGTACACTTTCTCGTCCGCCCTCTAAGGAAGCCCCGATGACCCAGGTCACCAACACGCCCTACGAAGCCCTCGAAGTCGGGCAGAAAGCCAGCTATGAAAAGTCCGTGCAGGAACGCGACATCCAGCTGTTCGCCGCGATGTCCGGTGACCACAACCCGGTGCACCTGGATGCCGAGTTCGCGGCCAAGAGCATGTTCCGCGAACGCATCGCCCATGGCATGTTCAGTGGTGCCCTGATAAGCGCCGCGGTGGCCTGCACCCTGCCGGGCCCTGGGACCATCTATTTGGGCCAGCAGATGAGCTTCCAGAAGCCGGTGAAGATCGGCGACACCCTGACCGTGCGCCTGGAAATCCTCGAGAAGCTGCCCAAGTTCAAGGTGCGCATCGCCACCAATGTGTACAACCAGAACGACGAGCTGGTCGTCGAAGGCGTGGCCGAGATCCTCGCGCCGCGCAAGCAGCAGACCGTCGAACTGGTCACCCCGCCGAATTTCGTCGCCAGCTGAGACGGCGCCACCTGTGGGAGCGGGCTTGTCCCGCGATCAAGGGCGAAGCCCTTGCCAGGCGACGGCGATATCGGGCCCGGCCCAATCGCGGGGCAAGCCCGCTCCCACAAGGCCCGAAAATCAAATAGTTATGCGTTGTTCCATGAGAGCTGGCTTGCCAGCGATAGGGCCTGGGCAAGCGACTCAAGACAGTTGCTCCCACACCGCCTTGAGCCTGCTCGGTGCTCACCCCAACTCGCGCAGACACCGCTCGATATGACGCCGTTCCGGCCCTTGCCGGGTAAGCGCCAGCGCCTGGCGCCAGGCGCCTCGGGCCTGCTCATCCTGCCCCAATTGCCGATGTAACTCGGCCCGCGCGGCATGGGCCAGGTGGTAGTCAAGCAGCTCGCCCCGCCCCAGGATCGCCTCGATCGCCTGCAACCCGGCCCTCGCCCCATCCCGTTTGGCCAGTGCCACCGCCCGGTTCAGCTCGACCACCGCTGATGGCCAGTGCCGTTGCAACACATCGTATAGCCCGACGATTTCGGCCCAGTCGGTCTGCTCGGCACTGGGCGCCTCGGCATGCACCGCAGCGATGGCCGCCTGTACGGTGTAGGCACCGAACTGTCGGCTGCGCAGCGCCTGCTGCACCAATTGGCAGCCTTCGTCGATCTGCGCACGGTCCCACAGGCTGCGGTCCTGACGGTCGAGCAGCACCAGCTCCCCGGCCGCATCGGTGCGGGCATGCAAGCGCGACGCCTGCAGCAGCATCAACGCCAACAGCCCGAGCACCTCGGCATCGGGCAACAGCTGGGCGATCAAGCGCCCCAGGCGAATCGCCTCGTCGCACAATTCGCGCTGCACCAAGTCCTCGCCGGAGGACCCGGAGTAACCTTCGTTGAACACCAGGTACACCACCCGCAACACGTTTTCCAGGCGCTCGGGCAGCTCGCCCAGGGCCGGGACCTGGTAGGGAATGCGCGCATCGCGGATCTTGGCCTTGGCGCGAACGATGCGCTGGGCGATGGTCGCCGGGCTTTGCAGGAAGGCCCGGGCGATCTGCTCGGTGGTCAGGTCGC
This sequence comes from Pseudomonas guariconensis, assembly GCF_015680235.1. GTDB lineage: Bacteria > Pseudomonadota > Gammaproteobacteria > Pseudomonadales > Pseudomonadaceae > Aquipseudomonas > Aquipseudomonas guariconensis_A. Next base: position 33,108 of record NZ_JADLJL010000037.1, on the reverse strand, counting down.
ATACTTCGCGTAGGGTCAGCGGGACCTGGGCGTCGGCGGCAAGGGCCGGGTGGCAACAGGTGAAGATCAGACGCAGACGGTCGTCCACCAGCAGTTCCTCCTCGCTGGGGTCTTGCCCCTCCCCCTCCAGAAGCATGATCAGGTCAGCCTGGGAACGGTCGAAGCGGGTCCGCCTGCGCAAGGCGTCGATGGCCTTGAAACGGCCGGCGGAGACCAGCCAGGCCCAGGGGTTGTCCGGGATGCCGTCCCGCTGCCAACGTTCGACGGCGATGAAGAAAGCGTCGTGCATCGCCTCTTCGGCCAGGTCGAAATCGCCGAGCAGGCGGATCAGGGTCGCCAGGATACGCCGGGAGTCGCGGCGGTAGACCGCCTCGACTTCCCCACGCACCCGTTCGGCGTCGACCATCAGTCCGGCATCCGCTGGGTCACGACCTCCACCAGACGGTCCAGGCTTTCGCCCCATCCCTGGTAGAAGCCCATTTCTTCATGGGCGCGACAGTCGGCAGCGCTCCAGTGCAAGGCCCGGGCGGTGTAGCGGGTCTTGCCCTGCTCATCGTCGAAGGTCATCACGGCGGTCATGAAGGCCTTGCCCGACGGCACCCAACCGGGGCCGAACGCATCGGTGAATACCAGCCGCCGCGGTGCGATGATCTCCAGAAACACACCCTGGTTGGGGTACTCGGCGCCATCGGGCGCCCGCATCAGGGTCCGGAACAGGCCACCGACCCACAGCTGCATCTCGCACTCGGGGGTGGTCATGCCGTGAGGCCCCCACCATTGGCTCAGCCACTGGGGCTCGGTCCAGGCGCGGAACACCTTGGCAGGCGGTGCATCGATCAGGCGGCTGATGGCCAGCTCATGCTGTGCCTGGGCCAAGCCTGGTTGTGCAAGGCTCATTATGCGCGTTCTCCGTTGTCAGGGTTGCAGCTCGCGCACCGGTCGCACTTCCACACTGCCGACCCGCGCCGCCGGGATGCCCTTGGCGATGTTCAGCGCCTCGTTGAGGTCGCGGGCATCGACCAGGTAGAAACCGGCCAACTGTTCCTTGGTCTCGGCGAACGGGCCGTCTGTCAGGCTCATGCGCCCGCCCCGCACGCGTACCGTGGTGGCAGTCTGCACGGGCTTGAGCGCCTCGGCCGCGAGCATTCGCCCGGAGCCCTGCAACGACTCGACGTAGGCCATGCATTCGGCATCTTCGGGGCTGTCGGGCAAGCTGTGCAGCAGCCCTTCGTCACAATAGACCAGGCACAGGTATTTCATGGTCGTCTCCAATGCTGGGGTAGCGGGCAATTACCGATGAGCGGTGTCAGGGCTTGAGGTTGAACAGGGCCTTCTGGGTCTGCATGTCGAAGGGCGCCGACCAGTGTTCATGGATGACCTGCCACTGCCCGCCCCTACGACGATAGCCCACGGTGGCGCGCATGAAGCCGCACTGGCTTTCGTTGTCCGCCGGGCCGCAGCGGTTGAGCCAATGCGCCAGGGCCAGGTCGCCGTCGGCGTGCACGGTCAGCTGGGCGAGCTCGAAGACCATCGGCCCGGTGCAAAAGCTCATGCACATTTCCCAGTGTGCGCGGTAGGCGGCCTTGCCCTTGAACTGCAGTTCCTGGATGGCATCGAAGGCCACGATGTCGTCGGCATAGGGCGCGGTGATCGCATCCAGGTCACGGTCGCGCACGGCTTGCATCCAGCCTTCGATCAGTTGGCGGAGTTCGGTTTCGGCTGCGGTATTCATCGGTGTTTCCTCCGATCATTCATGAGTGAGTGGCACCGGGTGAGGCCGGTGCCTTCATGACTGGTCGAACAGGAATCGGGGAAATCGACACCGCGCTGAAAATCTTTTTCGTAGCCATCGAGGCTGTATGGCAAAGGCTTCGCCCTTGATCGCGGGGCTAGCCCACGGAACCCTGCGTGGGGTTGGCTTATAGCGCTGGGCTGGTGAGGATGAATTCGCGGTAACCGGAAAGAATCACGTACCCCGCGAAGTAACAGAAGATCGCTGCCGACAACAGGTACGACCAGGTCAGCAACCGATCCCCCAGCAAGCGCCCACCATGGCTGGCGATGCCGCACAGGCCCAGGCACCAGACCACCCCGGCGGTGAAGAAGCCTCCCAGGAACAACCCGGCCTCCAGCAGCCCGCCTGCACCGGAGCGGGAGATCAACACGCCGCCCACCGCGGCGAACCAGAGAATCGCACTGGGCGAAGACATCGCCAGGAACATTCCCCGCAGGAATTCGCGCCAGGCCGGCTCGATCACTACCTGGCCACGGGCCTCCAGGTGCCCGCCACGCCAGGCCGCCAATGCCATCTTCAGCGCAAACCATACCAACAACGCCGAGCCGCCCAGCCACAAGGCCCAGCGCACCGCCTCGAACTGCAACAGCACGGTCATGCCCGCCAACGCCGCGACGGCATAGATCAGGTCACCGACGCACGTGCCCAAGCCCAGCCAGAGGCCCTGCATGAAACCGCGGCGCATCGCCAGGGTGATCATGGCGATGTTGGCCACGCCGATGTCCAGGCACAAGGACAGGCTCAGAAGGAATCCATTCGAAAAAGGCATGGGGGCACTCTGTATTCGCTACGGCTCGAGAAGAGGCGCATTGTGCCTGGCTTGTATCGTGGCTGTCAGGCCCGTGCAGCCTGCTCGAAGACCTCCAAGATTTCAGCAGGCGCATGTCAGGCCCCCATCAATACACGCGCATACCGCTCGCGGTCGATGTTCGCCCCACTGAGCACCACGGCCACACGCTTGCCGGCCTGCAGCGCGCGCTCCTGCATCAATGCGGCCAGGGCTGCGGCCCCGGCACCTTCGGCGGTGTTGTGGGTGGCTTCGTGATAGAGGCGCATGGCCTGGGCGACTTCCTCGTCGGTGACCCGCACGATGCGCGCGGCATGCTCGCGCACCAGGGCGAAGGCGTCGGGATGGGGGACGCGGCAGGCCATGCCGTCGGCAAAAGTGTCGGCGGTTTCGGTGGTGACGATGCGGCCCTGCTCGAAGCTCCGGGCGTAGGCATCGGCGGCGCTGGAAACCACACCGACGATCTGGGTCTTCAGACCCAGCAGGTTGCGCGCCTGGATCAGGCCGCAAATCCCCGATCCCATGCCGATGGGCACATAGACGCAGTCCAGGTCGCCCACCGCCTCGAACAACTCCAAGGCATAGGTGGCCACGCCCCGCACCAGTTCCGGGTGGAAGGACGGCACCATGGCATAGCCCTTGGCCTCGGCCAACCTGGCCGCTTCTTCCCGCGCCACATCGAAATCGACGCCATGCTCTACCAGCTCGGCTCCCAAAGCCCGCATGGCGGCATTCTTCTCCCGCGAGTTGCCCTCGGGTACGACGATCACCAACGGCAGCCCGGCCTGGCGCGCCGCCAGGGCCATGCTCTGGCCATGGTTGCCACGGGTAGCGGTGACTAGCCCGCGTGGTGGCTTGCCGCTGGCCAGCAACGAACGCACATAGACCAACCCCCCACGTACTTTGAAGGCCCCGGTAGGCGCATGGTTCTCGTGCTTGACCCACACCTGGCAGCCGAGCCGGTCGGCCAACAGCGGCCAGGCGTGCTGCGGGGTGGGAGGTACGTGCTGGTGGACGAAAGCGGCGGCTTCACGCAGGGCGGGCAGGTCGAACATGACGATCATCCTTCATCGTGGCAAATGTGGACCGATCCTAAGCCCGACGGGAGCTCGCTGGCAAAGAACGTTTACCTACGAGGCCATGCGCAGGCCCTGTGGGGCTAGCGCTGGTCCCCTGTGGGAGCGGCGGTGCGGCGGTCCGACTGGCGACGGTGATATCGGGTCCGGCCCTATCGCGGGACAAGCCCGCTCAGGCAACCCGCCAGCGGCAAGGTTTGCGTAATCCTGTAGGAGCGGCCTTGTGCCGCGATGGGGCGCGTAGCGGCCCCAATTATTAAGGCAAAGCCGCTATTCAATGCGTAGAGCGCAGTCGAAAGGTTCGATCTCACACAAGATCCTGCTCACAACAACAGCAGCAGAGGCATGATCCTACCCCTTCTGTTGCTCGTCAGACGCGATAGCCCAGGCGCCGCCAAACGCGACGTCAGGAGGCCGAGTGGAAGCCTTGCGTAGGTGGGTGCCAGGCATGGATGCCTGGCAAGCGGCGCAGGGCCATGGATGGCCCTTCGCCGCGCCCCGCCGGAGCAAGGCTGGAGCGAGGGAACCCCGGAGCGCAGCGCAGGGGCCGGATGCAGGAGCCAGCGTTTTTTGGTTACTTTTTGTCGCGTTTGACAAAAAGTGACCCGCCGTAAGGGCGGAAAGGTGAATAAGCGTCGCCATCGCAAATGGACTTTGCGCTTACGTCAAAACCAACAATTTATCGACTGCATTGAAATAGCGAAATATCCATTCGCCATGGCGGCGCTCACTCACCTTTTCGCCTTTACGGCGACCTACTTTTGCTCTTGGGCAAAAGTAGGCAAAAGCCGCTGGCTCCTGCATCCGGCCTCCTGACGTCGCGTTTGGCGGCGCCTGGACCATCGCGCATCGCAAGCAGAAGCAAAGGCAAAGGCAAAGGCAAAGGCAAAGGCCGGTCGGTCATTGGGGGGCGACTTGCCTCGCGGATTGGGCCTGCCCGTGCTACCTCTCAGAGGCCGCCCAGCACCCCACCCATCCAGCGCCCATCCAACAGCAAGTGGTCAACCCAGAACACCTGGTGCACCGCCACGATGCCCCAGAATGTCAGCTGATACGACACCTTGCGCGTCTTATGCCGGAACAGCTGCTGGGCCAGCAACGCGCCTGGCCAACCGCCACACAGCTCGCTGGCATGCAGCACCTTTTCCGGCGTGCGCCAGGCTCCGGTCCGGGCTTGTTGCTTGTCTTGCCAATACAACATCAGGCTAACCAGGCTCACCGCCGGGTACAACGCCAGGGGCAGCCAGGACTGCCCGCTCCAGGCCATATGCACCGCCCCTGCCAGCGGCAGCAGGCACAGTCCGGCAAGTACCAGCAGCTTGAGGCCCAGGTTGCGAACGCCCTCCTGAGTGCGTTCGCCGCCACGGCGAGGCGCGGTCTGGGTGCGTGCCATATCAGCCGTGTGCCGTGGCCCAGTTGACCCAGCCGAACTGCCAGGTCGCCAGGATCAACAGGCCGAAGACGATGCGATACCAGGCAAAGGCCGCATAGCTGTGGTTGGCGATGAACTTGAGCAGGCCCCGCACGGCGATCATGGCGAAGATGAACGACACCACGAAACCGATCGCGAACACCGGCAGGTCGCCCGGCTGGAACAGGTCGCGGTATTTGTAGCCCGAGTATACCGCCGCCCCCACCATGGTCGGCATGGCCAGGAAGAACGAGAATTCGGTCGCTGCCTTACGCGACAGCCCGAACAGCAGGCCACCGATGATGGTAGAGCCGGAGCGCGAGGTGCCAGGGATCATCGCCAGGCACTGCACGAAACCGATCTTCAGGGCATGGCTCCAGCGCATGTCATCGACGTGATCGACCTCGATGCGGTGCTCGCGACGCTCAGCCCACAGCATGATCACCCCACCCACCACCAAAGCTGCCGCCACGGTGACCGGGTTGAACAGGTATTCGTGAATCAGGTCGGCGAACAGCACGCCCAGAATCACCGCCGGGAAGAAGGCGATCAGCAGGTTAGCCGTGAATCGGCGCGCCGTCGGCTGGCTGGACAGCCCCAGCACCACGTCGAAGATCTTGCGCCGGAACTCCCAAACCACGGCGAGAATCGCGCCGAGCTGGATGATGATGTTGAAGGCCATGGCTCGCTCGCCACCGAAGTCGATCAGATCGGCGACGATGATCTGGTGCCCGGTGCTGGAGATGGGCAGAAACTCCGTCAAACCTTCGACGATCCCTAAGATGATTGCCTGAAAGGCACTCCAAAAATCCATTGTTCCCCCGATGAGGCGCTGCTGCGTACAGGCCCCTTGTTCTTGATTTACATATGGTTGCCGCTAAGGCCCGGCCGTTTTACAGCCACGACGGGGCCAATGCCAGCGGAAAAGGCCCAGATACCTAAAGGTTTCATCTTGCGCGGCCGAGATCCTATCAGAGCAGCCTGTCGATGGCTCGCGTCAGATGCGACACGAAACGTCTGGCCCGGCACTTAGCCCTTGGTCGAGTGTGCCGCATCGGCCCCGGCATGCTTGGATGCACCTGATAACAAGAACAACGGGGAGTACCTTTGATGAAGACCTTGAGGTCGATGTCGATCAGCCGGCGCCTGTCGCTGATTTTGCTGGTGTCGGTGGGCATGCTGGTGGCGTTCGCCCTACTGATGCTGCGCCAGCTCCATGGCGACCTGTATCAGGCCAAGGCCGAGAAGACCCGGCACGTGGTGCAGACTGCCGCCGGCGTGCTGGCCTACTACCAAGGCCTGGAGGCAGCCGGTACGCTCACTCGCGAGGCTGCCCAGCAGCAGGCCCTGCAGACTGTGCGCAGCCTGCGTTACGACAAGGACGACTACTTCTGGATCAATGACCTGGCGCCCAGGATGGTCATGCACCCGACCAACCCCAAGCTCGACGGCCAGGACCTTTCCGGTATCCGTGACCCCGACGGTTTCGCCGTGTTCAACGAGATGGCAAGCCTGGCGCGCAGCCAGGGCGCAGGCCCGGTGAACTACCGCTGGCCCAAGCCCGGCGCCAGCGAGCCGGTGGCCAAGACGTCCTACATCCAGCTGTTCAAGCCCTGGGGCTGGATCATCGGCTCGGGCGTGTATGTCGATGACGTGCAGGCCGAGTTCACGCGCCAGGTGCGCGATGCCTCCCTGGTGGGGCTTGGCATCGCCCTGTTGATGGCGCTATTGGTCGTGTTGATCGCCCGCAGCATCGCCCGCCCGTTGCAGGAGGCGGTGCAGGCCATGGCCACCATCGCCAGCGGCGAGAGCGACCTCACCCGCCGTCTGGATACCCATGGGCGTGACGAGGTCACCCGCCTGGGCGAGCATTTCAACCGTTTCAACGGCAAGCTGCAAGGCGTAGTCGGCCAACTACAGGATGCAGCCCATGCCCTGGCCCGATCGGCCGAGCATGTGGGCGACAACGCAGGTCAGGCCCAGGCGCGCAGTGCCCAGCAATCGTTGCAGATGGACCAGGTGGCCACGGCGGTCAACGAAGTCACCTATGCCGTGCAGGACGTGGCCAAGACCGCCGAGCAGGCCGCCAGCGAAATGCAGGCGGCGCAGCGCCAGGTCGACCATGGCCAGCAGGCGATCCATGGCAGCCTGCAGCAGATCGACCGACTGTCCAGCACCATCGACCAAGCCGTGCAGGTGATCGGCGAGCTGGCCGGGCACAGCACGCGGATCGGCGGCGTACTGGAAGTGATCCGCTCGATTGCCGAGCAGACCAACCTGCTCGCGCTCAACGCCGCCATCGAGGCGGCCCGCGCCGGCGAACAGGGCCGCGGGTTTGCCGTGGTTGCCGACGAGGTGCGGCTGCTGGCCCAGCGCACTGCCCAGTCGACCGCCGAGATCCAGGCCATGATCGAGCACCTGCAAGGCCAGTCCGAGGCGGCGGTCAGGGCCATTGGCACCAGCAGCGAAGCCTCGCGCCAGACCGTCGAACAGGCCCGCGAGGCGGGTACCAGCCTGGATGCCATCAGCCAGGCGCTGCACAACCTCACCGCCCTCAATGCCTCGATCGCCAGCGCCACGCTGCAGCAGGCCCATGTGGTAGAAGAGATCAATCGCAACGTGCTGGAGACCGCCGGCCTGTCGCAACAAACCGCCGACGCGGCGCGCCAATCCAGCGACGCCGGCGCCTCCCTGGCGCGGTTGAGCGAGGAGTTGGAGCAGCTGCTGCACCAGTTCCGGGTGTGACCGTACCGCTCGCTCGTAGCCGGCGCCGCCCTTGCCATTTAATTGCGCTACCAGGGCCGGCCCAATCGCGGGGCAAGCCCCGCCAGTTTAACCACAACGCCTGGAGGTTCCCCTACAGCTTCCCTGCCCTACAGGCTACAATCGCGCCCTCAACCTTTGCCCAAGGATCGCCGATGTCCGGCCTCGAACTCTTCGCCGCCGTACTCGGCGTCATCGCCGTGTGGCTCACGGTCAAGCAGAACCCCTGGTGCTGGCCGATCGGCCTGGTGATGGTGCTGCTCTACAGCTGGATCTTCTACGAAGTGAAGTTGTATTCCGACATGCTCCTGCAACTGGTCTACGCCGTGCTGCAGCTATACGGCTGGTGGCAGTGGACCCGCCCTGACCATGTGGAAGACGCACGCCAGGTTTCCAGCCTGGCGGCCGGGCACGTGTTCACCGGCCTGGGCGTGGGCCTGCTGGCGAGCCTTGGCCTGGGCGCCGCCATGGCGCACTGGACCGACGCGGCACAACCCTGGCTCGATGCGGCCCTGACCGGCTTCAGCCTGGTGGCGCAGGTGTGGATGGCGCAAAAGCGCGTGCAGTGCTGGGCACTTTGGGTGGTACTGGACGTCGTCTTCGTTGGGTTGTTCCTCTACAAGGGCCTTTATCTCACCGCGGCGCTCTACGCGCTGTTTACCCTGATCGCCGTGCGTGGCTGGCTGCAATGGCGCCGTGACCCGGCATTGGCCCCGGCATGAAGGTCTTGGTGCTGTGTGGGCCGGAGTCCAGCGGCAAAAGTTGGCTCAGCGGCGAAATCCAGGCGCATTTCGGTGGCGTGGTCGTCGGTGAGTACGTCCGTTATTTCATCGAGCAGGAACAGCGCGACACCTGCTACGCCGATATCCCCGCTATCGCACGCGGCCAGCTTGCCTGGGAGGACCAGAGCCGGCTGCAGGCTCCGGAGCTGTTGATACTCGACACCCACCTGCTCAGCAACATCCTCTGGAGCCGGGTACTGTTCGCAGATTGCCCCACCTGGCTCGAGCAGGCCTTGCTCGAACGCCACTATGACCTGCACCTATTGCTCAGCCCACAAGGTGTCGGCTGGGTCGGTGACGGCCAACGCTGCCAACCCCGCCTGGAAGAGCGGCAAAGATTCTTCGACGACAGCCTTAACTGGTTGCGCGCTCACCGAAAGCCATTTCAAGTACTCGAAGGCGACTGGCCCACCCGCCAGGCCCAGGCCTTGGCAGCGGTGGCACGCTTGCTTGACGGCCAAGTGCCAGCTTGCGCCACCGAGTGTTAATTTTTTGTAACTGCACAGGCGGCTCTGCCCCCCATTGTTGGGGGCTTTGCCACAGACCTGGGGAAACTGTTTCAGCGGTGATACAGCCGCTGCCGTTATCCCGCGACGCATGGGTTTTCAGGGCTTGCGCAGCGATGGATGGCTTTTCTGTATCAACCTTGAAACAGAAAAACGCCAAACGCTCTCATTAACCATCCAACCTGTTGATTCCACGACGAAAATCAAAAGCGGCACGACTTTCGCTCTACCTCTGTCAACGCTGAAGGGCCAGCACACAGAGAAGGGAGCATCGCCGTGGGGAACAACAACAAGGCACTGTATGCACTGCTCGTCCTGGGTTGTCTAACCGCCGCAGCCCTTCCCCTTCCCGCCAGCGCCGAGGGCAACGGGATCATCGTCCTGACCCGCGATGTCCAGGCCCGCCAAGCCGCCCGCAGAACCGGTACGCCCGACCCCTACCCGACCACCGTCAATACCAACGAGTCGGCCCGGATAAAAGCCCAGACCAACGAACTGACCGATGGCGACTTCGCACGCATCGCCAGCGGCTCCACGGTCAATCGCATGCTCACCACCGATCACTCAGGCAGCTTGCGCGGCCTGGATACCGTGCAGTCCCGGCTGCCCGGTATGGCGGGCGGCTCGGGTGCAGGTGCCGGAGGTGGCAACAACATCTCCAACACGGTCAACCAGAACGTCCAGCGCGGCCTGGCGCCGCTGCAGATCCTCACCCGGGGCCAATGACATGCGCGCACTCAAGCTCTCCCTGCTGTGCCTGGCACTGTACGGCAGCCAAGCCTTGGCCGGCTCGCCAGTGGTGGACAACGCCACCCTCGACGCCAGCGGCCGTACCTACCAGGGCAACCTCGGCATCAACCAGGCCGCAGGCGACGCCCAACAACAGGCAAACGTCCGGGCCATGGCCATCGGCACCAACGCCAAGGCCACCACCGAGGTACACCAGCGCAACGACTTTCTTGCCGACCCGGCCCGGGACAGCCGCGCCAGCATCCACGGCAACGCTTTCAGCAACGGCAACGGCCTGCTCGGCATCAACCAGTCCGCCGGCGCCGCCACGCAGCAGGCAAACGCAGTACGGATCGGCATCAGTGCCGTCCCGCAAAGCATCGACGACAGCATTCTCAGCCAGCAGAACGTCTCGCTGGCCAATGGCTCCGAGGCAACGGACCGCGCTCCCGGCAGTCGCCAGGTCACGACCAGTGACCAGGCCTTCACCGGCAGCCGAGGCGTGATCCAGTTGAATCAGAGCGCCGGGGTGGGCAACCGAATGGGCAACACCCTGAGCGTACGGGTCGCTGACTGACCCACAAGTGGCTTCAACACAACACTTAACAACGAGAAAAAGTGGAGAAACACCATGAAACCTAAAATGGCACTCAAGCCTCTGGTCTTCGCCCTCGCAGCGGTCATGGCAGTTGCTGCACAAGCTGATAACCGGCACAACAACGGCCATCACGGCCACCACAACAACCACGACAACGTCCTGCTGCAATTGCTGGTCAGCGCGGGTGCGGCCGCCACGGTGACCGATACCCAGGTCAACGCCGGCAACACCGTGCGTAACGAAGCGACCGAAAACGACGCGGCGATGGAAGATTCGGCCAACCGCTCCAACGGCAACTTGGGCGCCAACGTGGCTGCCGGCGACGGCAACCAACAGGACAACGTGGCCGCCATCGCCACCGCCGACGAACGCTTCATCTTCGGCAGCGCCATGGCCATTTCGACCGCCACTCAGGTCAACGCGGGCAACGCAGTCAAGAACTTCTCCACCAGCAACACCGCCAACTTGGTCGACTCGGCCAACGGCAGCTCTGGCAACATCGGTGTCAACGTCACCGCCGGCGACTTCAACCAGCAGAAAAACAACCTGGCGATCGCCGTATCGGGAGGCCGCGTAGCCATGGCCGCTTCCACCGCGACTCAAGCCACTACCGGCCTGAACGTCGAAAACAACGCCGACCGCAAGATGGACAAGGAAACCCTGCACGCCAGCTTCAAGGCCTACGGCCAGTACAAAGGCGATGGCTGGGGTTATGTGGAAGACGAAAAAGGCTCCGGCCACGGCTATGGCCATGACAAGGGCAAAACCGACAAGGACCCTCTGAAGTTCCACGAAGAAGGCAGCTTCGGCCTGGCCGGTGTCGCTACCTATCAGGTACTGACCCCCAACGGCTGGAAAAACCCTGTGACCAACACCGCCACCATGAGCAACTCGCTCAATGGCGTGTCGGGCAACGTGGGCGCCAACGTCTCGGCAGGTTCGGGCAACCAGCAGAGCAACTCGCTGTCCATCGCCGCAGGTTGCAGAGCCTGCACCGGCCTGTAACACAGCCAATCGGGGCCCTTCGGGGCCCCTTTCCTGTTTCGCGTCGGGGGAGAAGGCCATGCGCGCAGTCCTGCTTGCCGCACTCATGTTCCTGGCCGGCCTGGTCGAGGCCACGCAGATGCCGATCGCGGCGATGCCGGGCGGCACCTTGGTGTACAAGCCAGTACAGAGCATCCGCGAGCGTCGCTTCGCCGACCTGGTGCAGCAGAAGACCGATTTCAGCTGCGGCGCCGCCGCACTGGCCACCATCCTCAAGCAGGCCTATTGGCTCGATGTGGATGAAAGCCAGGTCATCGAAGGCATGCTCGCCCAGGCCGACCCGGACACGGTCAAGGTCCAGGGCTTTTCCATGCTCGACATGAAGCGCTACGTGGAAAGCATCGGCATGCGTGCCCGCGGCTACCGGGTCGAAGCCGACAGCCTGCATCGGGTGAGCATCCCGGTGGTGGTGCTGATGGACATCCGTGGCTACAAGCATTTCGTCGTGCTCCAGCGCATCAACCGGGGCTGGGTGTACATCGGCGACCCGGTGCTGGGCCACAAACGCTACAAGTTCGACGATTTCGTCAAAGGTTGGAACGGCATCATCTTCGCCGTCATCGGCCCCGGCTACGACAAGGCCAACGCCTTGCTCGACCCACCGGCCCCGGTGACCGCCAAGAACCGCATCAATGGGTTCTACCCGGTGGACGATGCCCAACTGATGGAATTCGGGTTCATCCAGAGCGACTTCTTCTAGTGATTACAAAGGGGCACGGAGCTCCGGGGAGCAGCGATGAAGACAATCACCTGGCTGGTAGCGGCATGCCTGGCTGCCAGCCTCCCGACCCAGGCGCAGACGTTCAAGCCCATCGAGGTCAAAGACCAAGAGTTGGCGCAATTGCGTGGGCGTTATGTGATGCCAGGGCGGATCATCAGTTTCGGCGTGGTCATGAGCAGCACCTGGCAGAACGCCGCCGGTGACCGCATCGGCGCGACCACGACGATGCAGGTGCAGCACAACAGCTTCAAGCCGCAGTTCTACGTCTCCATGACCGGCAAGAACGGCGGCGGCATCGCTCCAGGCCAAGGCCATGGCGTGGTCACCGGCGGTGGCGGCCTGGGCAATACCCAGGGCGTGACTCAGTCGGTCCGCGCGGCCGGTGACAACAACAGCGCCTACAACGATGTCGCGATCAACGTCAGCGAAGGCGGCAAAGGGCCTGCCACCACGCCGCAAGGCCAAGTGCTGGCGTCGGGCAAGACCCTGACCAGCAGCAACAATGCCGGCACCCTGAGTGTGTCGAACACCGGCAAGGGGATCCAGATGGCCATCCAGGCCAACAACAACCAAGGCTCGAGCCTACAGCGCCTGTCCGATGGCGGCCTGCTGCAAACCACGACGCTGCTCGGAGGCAACAACGCTGTCAGCAACCTGACCCAGCTCAATGTGGTGCTGCGCGACAACCTGCCGTCGGCCGGCGCATTGAACTGCAATCTCGATCAACTCAAAGGCCTTCGAATCACCGGCTATTGATCTACGCTTCGTCTCACCATCGTAGTATTCGTAGGGACGGCTAACTTATGCATCGATTCATGTCGTTGAAAGCAGTTGTCTGTCTGGGCACCCTGGTGCCTTCCACCCTGCTCTATGCTGCCGCCGATCCGCAGGTCGAGGCCCTGAAGGCCGAACTGGCCGCATTGAAGGAACGTTACGAAGCCCAGCAGCAAGCCTTGATGGTGCTGGAGCAGCGGGTTCGCCAGGTTGAAGAACAACCCGTCGCCCCCCCACCCAAGCGCCTGACCCGCTCCCCCGCCTCGCAGCCACGCAACAACCAGGCCATCGCCGCCTCTGGCGGGGCCGCGGGAGCAACGGGGTCGTCCTATGGTGAATCGCTCAAGGACGACTCGGAACCAGCCCAGAGCGTGTCCAACCTGTATGACGAAGCCAGCGGCTTCTTCGGCGGTGGCAAGTTCAGCCTCGAGACCGGTATCACCTACGCTCGCTACGACACCCGCCAGTTGATCCTCAACGGTTTCCTGGCACTGGACTCGATCTTCCTGGGCAACATCAACCTCGACCGGATCAAGGCCGACAACTGGACCCTGGACCTGACCGCCCGCTACAACTACGACCAGCGCTGGCAGTTTGACGTCAACGTCCCGATCGTCTACCGCGAATCGACCTATCAGTCCGGCGGCGTCGGCGGTGCCTCCAATGATGTCTCCGAACGAACCGTCACCCGCGACCCCGCGCTGGGCGACGTCAACTTCGGCGTGGCCTACAAGTTCCTCGACGAGTCGGAGAACACCCCGGATGCAGTGTTCAGCGTGAGGGTCAAGGCCCCCACCGGCAAGGACCCCTTCGGCATCAAGCTGATCCGCGACCCGCTCAACGACAACCTCACTTACCCCGAAGACCTGCCCACCGGCAACGGTGTGTGGTCGATCACTCCGGGGATCTCGCTGGTCAAGACCTACGACCCGGCCGTACTGTTCGGCAGCCTGTCGTACACCCACACGTTCGAGGAGAAGTTCAGCGACGTCAGCTCCACGGTCAACCAGAAGATCCCGGGCAAGGTGAAGATCGGCGACAGCTTCCAGATCGGTGCAGGCGTGGCCTTTGCCTTGAACGAGAAGATGTCGATGTCGTTCTCGGTGTCCGAACTGATCGCCCGTCGTTCACGGATCAAGTCGGCCGAAACCGGCGACGAATGGGCCGACGTCAAGAGCAGCGACGCCAATGCGGGCTACTTCAATATCGGCATGACGCTGGCTGCGACCGACAACCTGACCATTGTGCCCAACCTGTCGATCGGCCTGACCGACGATGCGCCTGACTTCACCTTCAGCCTGAAATTCCCGTACTACTTCTGACCGACCACCCTTGCTCGTCCTGAGGGCTGCTTCGCAGCCCTTTCGCGGCGCAAGGCCGCTCCTACAGGCCCCCTGCAATTCCCAATTCGGCCTGTGGAAGCGGCCTTGCGCCGCGGCCTCGTGGGCTCGTGTCACCCTTGCATCCCGTCTGCAAACCTCGCCCCCCGCCAAGCGCCTGTTATCATGAAGCACACTTGAGTGACTGTTTCATGACAAGAAGGAAGTCTTTGTGAAAAAACTGCTCGGTCGCCCCAGCACCCGGCTCGTGGCGCTGGCCACGCTGGTGTTGGCGATCCCACTGGGCATCCGGGCCGCGCTCGGCTGGTCCACGCCCCTTGGCTATCTCTCCGACCTGGCCATCGGCAGCTTATTGGTGCTCTTGCTGCAGCGCCGCGCCTGGTGGCTGGCATTGCCCGTGCTGCTGGCCTGGGCCAGCCTGATCGTCGCCAGCGCCGAGCTGGTCAGTGCCGTGGGCCGCCTGCCCACCAGCGCCGACCTGAACTACCTGTTCGATGCACAGTTCATGGAAAACTCCACCGGCGGCGGCCTCGCCCATCCCTGGCTGCCCTGGGCGCTCGGCGCTGGCGTGTTGGCTTGGCTGGGCAGTGTCTGGTTCAGCCGTGGCACACCTGGCGTCATCCTGCCACGCATGGCCTGGGCCATCCCCGTGCTGTTGTTCGGCGTGCATTGGGGTAGCCAGCACCTGGCTCCCTCCGATGCCGACCAATGGCGCCAGTACAACCTGTCGCACCAGCTGCTCTCGGCTGCAGTGGGCGACCTCGAGCGCCACGCCCTGGCGCGCTTCGGCGAGAAACCGACGTTCAAGCCCCTGCCCTCTGCGGGCCTGACCCAGTCGGACCTCAACGGCCATAAGTTGCTCAAGGCACCCGGACAGGCGCACAACGTGCTGGTGATCGCCTTGGAAGGCATTCCTGGGGCCTATATACGGGCCAACCGCCAGGCACTGCACAGCCGCTTCGACGAAGACCTGATGCCCAAACTCAGCCGCTGGGCCGAGCGCGGCATGAACACGCCCGACTACGTGCTGCACACCCACCAGACCATCCGTGGCCTGTACGCACTGCTGTGCGGCGATTACGACAAGCTGGCCAACGGCACACCGAAAGGCATGGAGATGTTGACCCAAGATGTGCGCAACCAGGCCTGTCTGCCGGCGCAACTGCGCCATGCGGGGTTCAGTACCCATTACCTGCAGGGTGCGGGCCTGCGCTTCATGGCCAAGGATCGGATCATGCCGCACATTGGCTTCGACTCGGTACATGGCCAGGAATGGTTCAGCAACAAGAATTACCTGCCTTTCCGCTGGGGCAAGGACGACCGGGCCTTTTTCGAAGGCGCGCAGAAGTACGTGAAGCAGTTACGCAAGCAGAAGCAACCGTGGATGCTGACCCTGCTGACCGTCGGCACCCATCAGCCGTATTCCGCGCCGCAGCGCTACCTGCAGCGCTACGACACGACCAAGCAGGCAGCGGTGGCCTACCTGGACGATGCCCTCGATGCCTTCCTGGTGAACCTGGAGCGCCAGGGGGTGCTCAAGGACACCCTGGTGGTCATCACGTCGGATGAGTCCCACGGTATCGACGGGGTCCGCCTGGCCTCCTCTTGGGGGTTCAGCCTGGTCCTGGCGCCGGAGCAGGCCCAGTTGCCGCGTCTGAAGCAAGGAACCTACGGCCATGTGGACATGGCCACGTCGCTGCTCGATTACTTTGCCCTGCCGATCCCGGCCGCCTTGAGCGGGCGCTCGCTGTTCCGTGATTACGACACGGGCCGTGAAATGATTGCCTACACCAACGGCATGCTGCGCTACCACGATGGCCACGGAACCTTGACCGAGTGCGACTTCCAGCAACGCTGCCGACGGTACGCCAGCCAAGGCTTCATCGCCGACCAGGCCGAATATATGGATCGTGCCACCGATACCACCGGCCAGCAGCTCACCGCCCTGGCCAATACCCTGGACCAGTCACTGCTGCAGACGCCGTTGAACCTGCGCTACCAATTTGGCGGGCCGGCAGCGATCCAGCTACGTAAGCGCATCCGTGACGAGTGGGCCGACAACCTGATCGGTGCGCAATACCTGGAAATGCCCGAGGGCTCCCATACGCGCGTACGGGTGATCGTTCGTTCCCTGGACCCCAAGCATGACGCCTATATCCAGCTCAAGGCCAAGGAATACGAACAGGATGTGCCGCTGGGTTTGCCGGAAGAGATCATCGTGACAGCCGACCGACCACTGGAGCTGGAGTTCGGCTTCGACAACCCTTCGGCGCGCAAGGCGTTTTCCTTCCACCTGCTGGGGTATGGCGGGGGTGAGGTGGAGGTCAGCGATTTCAGCGTGATCACCGGTGTTGCCGGGGGCGGCTGATACGCCCCCGCACGCCCCGCCCGATATCAGCATTGCCCGGCAAGGGCTTCGCCCTTGATCGCGGGACCAGCCCGCTCCTACAGGGGATCGCGCTGGCCGCTTGTTCTTTGAACATCTATGCGGCGATCAGGCGATCGCCGCGTCCACCAAGACCTGGGCCTCGCGCACCAGGCGCTGCAGGTGCTCTTCGCTGACGAAACTCTCGGCGTAGATCTTGTAGATATCCTCGGTACCCGATGGCCGTGCGGCGAACCAGCCGTTGGCGGTCATCACCTTCAAGCCACCAATGGCCTGACCGTTGCCCGGTGCATGACTGAGGATCTGCTCGATCGGTTCACCGGCCAGTTCCGTGGAAGTCACCTGCTCGGCAGCCAGCTTGCTCAACAGCGCCTTCTGCCGTGCATCAGCCTTGGCCTCGACGCGGGTGGCGAACGGCTTGCCCAACTCGGCGGTAAGGTCGGCGTAGGCCTGGCTCGGGTTGCGTCCGGTGCGGGCGGTCATCTCGGCGGCCAGCAATGCCGGAATCAAGCCGTCCTTGTCGGTGGCCCAGACGCTGCCATCCTTGCGCAGGAACGAAGCCCCCGCACTTTCCTCGCCACCAAAGCCGAGCGAGCCATCGAACAGCCCTTGGGCGAAGAACTTGAAGCCCACCGGCACTTCGTACAGCTCGCGGCCCAGACGCGCCGTGACGCGGTCGATCAGCGCGCTGCTGACCACCGTCTTGCCCACGGCCGCGTCGCTGCGCCAGTGCGGGCGATGGCGGAACAGGTAGTCGATGGCCACGGCCAGGTAGTTGTTCGGCTGCAGCAGGCCGTCCGGGGTGACGATACCGTGGCGGTCGTGGTCCGGGTCGCAGGCGAATGCCACGTCGAAGCGCTCGCGCAAGCCAATCAGGCCCTGCATGGCATGAGGCGAGGATGGGTCCATGCGGATCTGCCCGTCCCAGTCGACGGTCATGAAGCGGAACGTGGGGTCGACCTCGGTGTTGACCACGTCCAGGTCCAGACGGTAGTGCTCGGCGATGGCCTGCCAGTAGCGCACCCCGGCACCGCCCAGGGGGTCGACGCCCAGGCGCAGCTTGGCGTTGCGGATAACGTCGAAGTCGATGACGTTTTCCAGGTCCGCCACGTAGCGGCCCACGTAGTCGTAGCGCTGGGTAGTCGCTGCCTGCAGGGCCTGCGCATGGTCCATGCGCTTGACACCGGCAAGGCCAGCGGCCAGCAGTTCGTTGGCCTTGGCTTCGATCCACTTGGTGACGTCGCTGTCGGCCGGGCCGCCGTTGGGCGGGTTGTACTTGAAGCCACCGCTCTGGGGCGGGTTGTGCGACGGCGTGATGACGACGCCATCGGCCAGGCCCTGCTGGCGGCCACGGTTATGGCAGAGAATGGCATGGGACACCGCCGGGGTCGGGGTGTATTCATCGTCCTTGGACAGCATCACCTGCACGCCATTGGCGGCCAGCACTTCCAGCGCGCTGGCTGCAGCCGGTGCGGAGAGCGCATGGGTGTCGGCACCGACGAACAGTGGGCCGTCGATGCCTTTTTCCTGGCGGTACAGGCAGATGGCTTGGGTGATCGCCAGCACATGGTCTTCGTTGAAGCTCAGCTCGAGCGAGGTGCCTCGGTGCCCGGAGGTGCCGAAGGCCACGCGCTGGGCCGCCACCGCGGCGTCAGGGCGGCCGGTGTAGTAAGCGGTGAGCAGGCGGGGAATATCGACCAGCACGCTGGCCGGAGCCGGCTTGCCTGCCAAAGGACTGAGCGTCATGCAAGAACCTCGAGTTCAACGGATGTAGGTGTTGGAACGCGCAGTGTACTGGGAGTTGCAACGCCGTGCGATGGGGCCCGCGGCGATTATTCGCCCGCCACCTGCCACCAGCCAGGGAACATCTGCCGTACCCGCGGCTCGGCGAAGCGTTCGTCGATCAGCAGCAGCACGCCTTGATCCTGGTCGCCACGGATCACCCGGCCGGCGGCCTGGATGACCTTGCGCACGCCTGGGTACAGGTAGGCGTAGTCGAAGCCTGCACCGAACTGCCGGCCCAGGCGCTGCTTGAACTGTTCGTTGACCGGGTTGACCTGGGGCAGCCCCAGGGTGGCGACGAAGGCACCGATCAACCGGGTGCCGGGCAGGTCGACGCCTTCGCCAAAGGCGCCGCCCAACACCGCGAAACCGACCCCCTGCCCATCGGGCACGAAGCGGGCGAGAAACGCCTCGCGTGCCCCTTCGTCCATGCCCGGAGCCTGTTCCCAACGCGGGATGGTCGGGTAACGCTCGGCCAACAGCGCCGCCACTTGGCCGAGGTATTCGAAACTGCTGAAGAACGCCAGGTAGTTGCCCGGCGCGCGTCGGTACTGCTCGGCGATCAGTTCCACGATCGGTGCCAGGGAGGCATGCCGTTCGCGATAACGGGTGCAAACCTGGCTGGCGATGCGCACCTGCAGCTGCTCGGCCCGAAACGGCGCGGATACTTCGAGCCAGGCGGTGTCGGCCGGCATGCCCAGCAGGTCAGCGTAGAAATGCCGGGGGTTGAGCGTGGCGGAGAACAACGTGACGCTGCGCGCCGCGCTCATGCGCGGGCCCAGCAACCGCGCCGGTATCACGTTACGCAAGCACAAGGTGGCCAGTCGGCGCTTGCGCGGGCCGCTGCGCACGCTCACGTCGAAGATGAAGTGTTCGTCGAACAATTCCGCGACCCGATTGAACTGCAAGGCCTGGAAATAGAACTGCAAGACGGCCGGCTCCATCTCGCCCGGGGCCTGTTCAAGACGTGCCTGGATCAGCCCGATGCACTGCTGCAATGCGCCAAGGAACGCCCCGGGCAACTGGTCGCTGGCCTCGTAGGGAGCCCGTTGCGCCTTGTACAACGCGTTCCACTGCCGGTTGAGTCGGCCCAGGGCGCTGCCCAGACCCGCCGGCTTGCCTTGACGCAACGCCTGCAATTGGCCCTGGTCGAGGCTTGCGCTGTACATGCCGCGCCCCCGCTCTACCAAGTTGTGGGCCTCGTCCACCAATACCGCGACCCGCCACTGGTTGGCCTGGGTCAAGGCATGCAACAAGGCATGGGCATCGAAGTAGTAGTTGTAGTCGGCTACCAGCACATCGACCCAGCGCGCCATCTCCTGCCCCAGATAGTACGGGCAGACCTGGTGCGCCAAGGCCACTTCGCGCAGGCCGGCACGGTCGAGCAGCGGCCGTTGCGCCGCGGCCTCACGCGCGGCGGGCAGGCGATCGTAGAAGCCTCGCGCCAGCGGGCAGGACTCGCCATGGCAGGCACTGCCGGGATGCTCGCAGGCCTTGTCCCGAGCGATCAGTTCCAGGGTACGCAAGGCCGGCTGCGGCGTGGCCTCGGTGACCTGGCGCAGGGCATCGAGGGCCAGGGCCCGCCCTGGGGTCTTGGCGGTGAGGAAGAACAGTTTGTCCAGTTGCTGCGGCACCATGGCCTTGAGCAATGGGAACAAGGTGCCGAGGGTCTTGCCGATACCGGTGCTGGCCTGTGCCATCAGGCAGCGGCCGGTACTGACCGCCTTGTACAGGGTCTCGGCCAACTGGCGCTGGCCCTGGCGGAACTGTGGGTAGGGAAAGCCCAGGGCCTTGAGATCGCGGTCGCGCTCGGCCAGGCGCCTCTCCTGCGCCTGGGCCCAGGCCAGGAAACAGCGGCATTGGCTTTCGAAGAAACGCTGCAGGTCGGTGGCGGTGTGCTGCTCGCTAATCACGGTCTGCCGGTCGCTGTCCACGTCCAGGTACACCAGCGCGACCTCGATCGAATCCAGTTGTCGCGCCTGACACAGCAGCCAGGCGTAGACTTTGGCCTGGGCCCAATGCAACTGGCGATGGTTGCCGGGTTGGCGGGCCAGGTCGCCACGATGCGTCTTGATTTCCTCCAGGCGGTTGGCTGCCGGGTCGTAGCCATCGGCTCGCCCCCGGACCTCGAGCCCCTGGTACTCGCCTTGCAGCGCCACCTCGGACTGGTACCCTGCCCCGCGCCTTGCCACCACCCGGCGATGGCCGGCAATACCTTCCTGGGCTGTGGGCGACGGCGTGAAACGCAGGTCCAGATCCCCGACCTTGGCGCTGAACTCGCACAGCGCGCGTACCGCCACGGTGTAGGTCATGCCGTATCGCTCCAGCGGACATGGCAGACCGCGACTGGCAAGCCGTGCTCACGGCAGAATTCCAGCCAGCGCAGCTGGTTGTCCTGCAGGCGGTCACCGGGCCCCTTGACCTCGACCATGCGGTAACGGCCTTCCCCCGGCCAGAACTGGACCAAGTCGGGCATGCCGGCGCGGTTGTTGCGGATATCTTGCAACAGGCGCAGGAAGCACTGTTTCAGGTGCATCGCCGGTATGCAGTCCAACGCCTGCTCCAGCAGCTCTGGCGTGAGCATCGGCCAGAACACGAAGGGCGATTGCAAGCCCTGCTTGGTCACAAAGCGCTCGGCTATGGCCTGCCGGTAGCTACCATCGTCGAGTCGAGCGAGGCAGGCGTCGAACAGGGCGGTGCGACGCTGCCGGAAATCATCGTCGTGCAGGTCTTGAGGGCCGGCCTGGAAGGGGTGGAAGAACGCGCCAGGTACCGGGGCGAAGATCGCCTCCCAACACAACAGGCCGAACAGGCTGTTGAACAGCGTGTTTTCCACGTAATGACAAGTGCCCCCGCCCTGGGTCAGGTGCAGGCGCACCGCCTCTTCGACGCCGAGTTCCGCGAGCGCCGCTGGCAGCTCCAACTCGATCAGCTCGAGCTCCGCTGCGCGGCGACGGGCCCCAGGTGGCCCGCCCAGCTTGCGCGAAAGGCGTGGCAACATGCGGGCCAGCGCCTGGGACTCAAGGGCATTGGCCGGGGCAGCGGCCATTTCCGACGCCAGTGCGTGGGCCTGCGCCCAGCGCTCGCTACGCTCCAGGGCCCGTACCTGGCGGATACGTGCCTCGGGGTGGTTGCTCCGACCGTACACCTCGAGGGCCTGGTCCCAGTCGCCCAGTCGCTCGCAGCGTTGGCCAATGCCATACAAGACCCGGGAATGGCGCCGGGCAAGCCAGGGGTTGTCGCTGTGCAGCCCCTCCAGGATAGCCAGCACGACGCCTGGCGCCTCCCCTTGCTCCAGGCGTTCGGCACACTGATGCAAGGCCATGGCCAGATCGACCTCGACGCGTTGGCGCAATGCCCGAGAGTCGGCACTGAACGGCACCTGCTCATAGCGCAGCACACCCAGGTCGGCAAGTACGAACTCTGACCAGTCCTGGTACAGGTTGCCGAAGAACAACAGGCGCAAGCGATCGCATAACGGTTGCAGGCGCCAATGGAAAATACGCACAGGGCAGGACGGGAACCATTGCGTCAGTGGCCGGGGCGAAAGCGCCAGTGGCAACAATTGCGCCAACAACTCGGCCTTTGCTGCCCGGGGCCAGCTCAGTTGCGCAGCGAAGCACTGAACGAGTTCTTCCTTGCGCAGCACACCGAACAGTTGCTCCAGGGCCAACGTCACGTGGTCACATACCCACCCAAGCTGCAACAACGGCTCGAGCGCCACCTGCCACGGGCCGATTTCGGCGTAGTCGAGCCGGTCACTGCGGAACAACTCCCCTTTGCGCATGACCATGCGCACCAGCATGGCCTGGGCAGGCTGGGGTAACTCGGCAAACGTGCGCAAGAAGCCCTGCTCGGCATCATCGAGCACATCGGCATAGCGCTGCTGGACCCATGCCACGACCTGCCTGAAGTTGTGCAGGTAATAGAATGGGTCGTCGACGGAATGGGCAATCACGGTGACGAGGCAAATAGCAGGACAAGCACTGGTTATACATACAGACCAGCCCCGCTGACAAGCGCCCCGGATCGGCGGTCACCCTGGTGCGTCATCCGCAAACGGCTGTGCCAAGGCCCGGCCCAGCCTCTGCAACAGCGGCTCCAGCCCTTCTCGGGGGGCGCCCTGCCAGGTCAGGGCCACATACCCCACATGGTTTCCCTGCAGGCTGAACCGTTCGCCGGGTGTGATCGTCAAACCCGTGCCAGCCAATACCGCCTGCGCCTCGTCAAGGTTCGCCGGCTGTGTCAAGCGGCCCCATATCCCCCGGCCACCCTCTGGTTTGGCAGCCACCACTCTGTCTCCCAGACATAGCTCGACCTGCAGAAACAAGTGCTCCATATGCGCCTGCAGCTCGCTGCGCAAGCGCGGCAACCAAGCCTCCACCTCGCCCTTGGCGCAGACCAGCGCGATAGCCTGCTGGCGCAACGGCGGGATCAGGAAGCCACGGCGGGCGATGGCCTCTTCCACTCCCATCTGGCGGCAGAGCAGATACGCATAGGGCCCCTCGGCACCCAACGTCGCCTCCAGCGACCCCAGCACCAACAGTCGGCGAATATCGACTCCGTCGCGAAGATGCATGGCCGGCGCCTCGCCAAAGCAATGCGCGCTGTCCAGGTCGTTTTCGAGCAACCAGGCCGGATGGTCGGCGAGCAATCGAGCCATAGCCTGCTGGTCGCAATACGAGACCCTGCGCCCCAAGGGCGTGGCAAGACAGGACGGCAACACCACCAGGGCCACAGGCTCACGGGCGAGCACCTGTGCCAGACGCTCCAGGTCCAGCGCGCTGTCATTGCCCGCAGGCACTTCCAGGACCCGCATCCCGGCCCAGCGCAGCGCCTGGAGCAGGCGTCGGCAACATGGCGTGGCCACCACGGCGGTCGCTCCCTGCAGGCGCAAAGCCCGCAGTAACGCCTCCAGCAAGGCCTGCACATCCGTTGCCAAGTGAACATGCTCGGCATTCCAGCTGTGCCCGGACGAGCGTGTGTAGCGAGCGGCCAGGACGTGGCGCAGCAATGCGCCCTCGCCTGAGCGCCAGCTCGACGCACCTGTTTGACGGGATAGCCGCCGCTCCTGGGCAAGCAAGGCTCGCTCGAGCCCCATGGGGGTTGCCATCGGCAGGGCGAACGCGGGCCGAGGCCGTGGCGCGGCCGATTGTTCGCGCTCCCTGGCTTCGAACGCCACGAAATAGCCAGACTTGGGCACCGACCGTACTCGCCCCTGATGCTCGAGCAGGCTGTAGGCATTCTGCACCGTGGCCAGCGATACCTTCAGACGTGCAGCCAGGTCTCGTAACGAGGGCAGACGGCCTTCCTCGGAGGGGTCGGCCTGGTTGATGAGCGCTTCAATGTAGCGACACACCGCCTGGTAGGCGAACTCGCCCCGCCCGCAGCGCCCCATCAGAGCGCCGCCTGACGCACCGTTGCAGGAGGCGGTGAGGCGCCTGGCACCAGGCGCAGATCGATGTCGCGCCGCACCAGGTTGGCCAGCACCCGCCGGACCGGGGCGCTAAGCCGCCCAGCGTAGATCGCCTGAAGCTGCGTCAAGGTGAGGCCGCTGGTATCCACCAGCCATCGCTTTACCGCCTCGGGGCACGGCTTGCCCTGCAGTGCTTTGTGCAGATACGGCAAGGCAACTTGCATACAGGGATGACAACGCTGCAGAAAGTAAGAAAGATCGCGGCCATGATCGCAAAAAGGCGCAAACAGCAGACAGGCCAGTTGCGCCTCGTTCAACCCATGGGCCTGCAGAAATGGCGCCCGGACCTGCTGCTGCACCCGCAGCCACCAGGTCAACTGCGTGCCCTTGAGCGACAGGCGCGTGCCCTGCCCTTCATCCGCACGCAGCCGGGCCTTGAGCGTGCACAAGTTCCTGACAAGGTGAGGTTCGAGGGCGTTCGCCTTGGCGTTGCCCAGATCATCCGCGAGACCCAGCATGTCATCCAGAGCGCCCATGCCAGCCGACGGATACAACAGATCGTCAACTGCGAGGACGTTGACCAGGTGTTCACGAGCCACCACAGCCGGTGCGGTGACGAAGCGCCCCGCGGGCGCCCCGACCAGCATCTGCAACCGCCCCAGGCCCTTTACCAGTGAGGCCGCGCAACGATGCACATCGTCCAGGCCCGGCGCCTTGGCAAGACGCATGATCCGGCGGCCCCACGCCAGGAATCGAAGGCGGTGACGACCCGACCAGGCCGTCACCAAGGTATTGGCTCCATCGGTACAATCGAGCGCCAGGCGCAGGGCATCGGCCAGTTGCAGGTGCAGGCGAGCGCCCAACAGCGCGGCAGGCGCTGCCTCGGCAAGGTGGCCGAACAACAGCATCGCTTCCCGCGCCCCCGACCACTGCGCCGTAACCAACGATTGACGGCAACTGAATGGCACCAGTTGGTCATCCTCGACCATGAGCAGTTCCACCCGCGGATCGTCTTGCATGACCAATGCACTGAAGCTGCGATCGTGCCGGTGGAGCGTCCCTGCATCCATCCCCGGCAAGCACGCCACCACCACGCGCAGGCGGAACGTGCTGCCGCAACGCAAGGCCAGGCTCAACTGGGCCGCCCGCACGCAGGCCAGCAGCTGGGCACTGCGCCGGTCGCTGCCCAGCACCATCAACAAGCGGAACCGGTCGAGGTACTCCTGGCCACCCGCCGCCATCACCAGGCGGTGGGTCAGCAGTTGCAACGAGGCTCGCTGTGCCCGAGGCATGTGCGCGTTAACGCGCTCGAGGACTTGTTGGTAGACATAGTGCATGGCTTGGTCATGTAGGCTGCTCATTGAATAACTCCTTGTCCTTCAGTGCGTCGCATCCACGACAAGTATTGACTGCAAGTGCGGGTACTTTTTACTTTGCAGACTTTTCCCACAGCCATTTGGGAAATTAACGCAAGGTCTAGCGACAAGCACAACGCCATTGGGCCCTGTCGGCCATACCGACCAGCCTCGAACCTTCCCACCCCTGTATACAAGCCGTCCCAAGCGCATTTTATGCTCCTTGCAATCACTGACACGGCTTCATTATCGAAGGTTGCGGTACGAATAAAAGATACAGATCTCGGTAAAAAAACCATTCAGCGGCGTCAAATTTTAATAACGACAACAGCGAGACAATCAAGCACCCCTTCGTCAAACGGCAAACTTCACCCGCAACAGCTGCAACTAAAACAAAAAAGCTGTCAGATATTATCCCTAATTACGTAAGAGCATTCTGATAACCCAAAGAAATGCGTTATGCATCAGGATAGAAAACCGCCCCGCAGTGTCGTCGCACTGCGGGGCGGCCTCATGTGAAGTCGAGAAGGTGCGCCAATGGCCCTGAGTAGCGTGCCTGGCGCAACGGGCGGATCACTCCATCGTCAATACGATCCGCCCACCGCAAGGGCAGCCATCCATGTAGCGATGGGCTTCGACCACTTGGTCGAACGGATACACCTTGACGATCTGTGGCGTCAGCAGCTGGTCGGCTGTGAACTGGTTGATATCGCGCAGCGCACGCTGCAGCGCCACCTGGTCCTGGCAGATGCCCAGTTCCGGCTTACCGGTGAAGTTGCTGATGCAATGCACGTAGAACTGGATGTTCTTCTGGAACGCGGCACATGCCGGAAACGGCGTCTGGTTGCCGCCTTGCAGGCCATACAGCACGAGACTGCCGCGTGGTGCCAACACGTCGCCCAACAGCGACATCTGTGGCCCGCCCATGCCGTCGAGGACCATGTCCACGCCGCGGCCATCGGTGTATTTGCCGACCTGCATGAGCAGGTCCTGTTCCTCGGTGACGATCACCTTCTCGGCGCCCAGGCCCAGCAGGTAGTCGCGCTGCTCCGGGTCCTTGGTGGCAGCGAATACCCTCAGCCCCAGGGCCTTGCCCAGTTGCACGAACGCGGGGCCCGCGCAGTGGCTGGCATCGGTGACCAGGGCAGTCTGCCCGGCCTTGGCCCGGGCCAGATCGACATAGGCAAAATAGGCGATCAGCAACGGGGTGTAATGGACACTGGCCTCGATGGGCGTGAGCACGTCAGGGTAGCGGGTGATGGCCGTGCGCGGCAGGACGATGACATCGCCGTAGACCGGGTGGTCGTTGGCGCTGGTGGCAGGGAAACTGGCCACCCGGTCGCCGACCGCGATGTCTTCGACACCCTCGCCGACCGCCATCACCACGCCGGCCATCTCATGGCCGATACCCGCCGGCAGACGCGCCTGGGATGGCGCCAGGTTCTGCCGCCACAGCACGTCGTACCAGCTGACGCCGATCGCCTCGACGCGGATCTGCACTTCGCCCGCCGCAGGGGACGGTTCGGCCTGCTCCTCGCAACGGAGCACATCGGCCGCGCCGAACTTGTGGAAACGGATCATGCGGGACATCGCATACCTCGCCTGTGTGAAACTCGTATTACCACGGACTTTATCCGGGCTTTTGCCGTTAGACCATCAGTGGCTATTAATAGTCGACATGCCTGTCATCGATTGGGCCCCTGGCAATTCCTTGCATTGGCACCCGGAAATCGATGCAGGGTAACAGCCTTTGGCCTTAAGATTCACCCCTGCCCCCTTCAAGGCGAAGCGTATCGATGAACCGTAACGACCTGCGTCGCGTAGACCTGAACCTGCTGATCGTGTTCGAAACGCTCATGCACGAGCGCAGCGTGACCCGTGCAGCCGAGAAGCTGTTCCTCGGCCAGCCGGCCATCAGCGCGGCCTTGTCGCGCCTGCGCACCCTGTTCGACGACCCGCTGTTCGTGCGCACCGGGCGCAGCATGGAGCCCTCGGCTCGGGCCCAAGAGATCTTCGCCCTGCTCTCCCCGGCACTGGACTCGATCTCTACCGCGGTCAGCCGCGCCGCCGAGTTCGACCCCGCCACCAGCACCTCGGTGTTTCGCATCGGCTTGTCCGACGATGCCGAATTCGCCTTGCTGCCCCAGTTGCTCAAGCGCATCCGCGCCGAGGCGCCGGGGATCGTGCTGGTGGTGCGCCGGGTCAACTACCTGCTGATGCCCACGCTGCTGGCCTCGGGCGAAATTTCGGTCGGCGTGAGCTACACCAACGAGCTGCCGGCCAACGCCAAGCGCAAGGTGCTGCGCCGCAGCAAGCCCAAGCTGCTGCGCGCCGACAGCATGCCCGGCGCCATCAGCCTGGATGACTTCTGCGCCCGCCCCCATGCGCTGGTATCGTTCGCGGGCGATCTTTCCGGTTTTATCGACGAAGCCCTGGAGGAGGTCGGTCGCAAGCGCCACGTGGTCCTGGCCGTGCCCCAGTTCAACGGCCTGGGCAGCCTGCTGGCCGGCACCGATATCGTCGCCACGGTGCCCGACTACACTGCCGACGCTCTCACGGCCGCCGGAGGCCTGCGCGCCGAGGACCTGCCCCTTGACGTACGCAGCTTCGAGCTGCACATGGCCTGGCGCGGCGCCCAGGACAATGATCCGGCCGAGCGTTGGCTGAGGTCGCGGATACAGATGTTCTTTGGCGACCCTGAGAGTCTTTGACTAGCACATCGAGCCCCGATATTTCTTCCGCCTGAATCAGGCCAACACCGTAACCTGCGAGGTGAACTACCCACCACGCCGGACAAATGTATGAAAATGTAAAAAATATGATGGCATAACGCCTCTTCAACCGGCAAAATCCACACGTATTCAACGGATTTGAAGGACCGGTTCCGATGACATGGCCAGTAACGCTGAAACTCGACAGCGCAGCCTATCCTCTGAGCGTAGTGCAACGTGCCGCTTACTCTCTGGCCGACACTGTCGCGATCCAAGTCGGCATTGAAACCGACCAAATCAGCCTCACGGCGTTCCCCGCCGAAGCAAGGCTGATGCTTTCCCCGGAGCAGATAAATACGCTGATCCTCCAACATTTGAACGACTTCGCCCTGCGCGCCCACATCAACCAAGAAACCGCAGGGTTGCGTGAAGCTCTGACCCGAGCCGCACTCGCTGGATGCGGGATTCCGCAGTGACGCTGATTGCGACAGACGCCAAGCACTACCGCTTGCTGCCTTTCCGATTCATTCGCATGAACACGGGACATGACCGTGACATCCTGCTCACCTCCGATACCGGTGAGTACATGCACGTGACCGAGGCGCAGTTACGAGCCCTCAGTTACTTCGACGTTCAAGCGGGTACGCCTTTTTTCAAGGACCTGCTGGCTCGCCACTTCATCTACGAACCAGGCCGCCACGACCCATTCCCGGAAATGGCCGCGCAGTATCGCAGCCGTAAGGACTTTCTGCTCGAAGGCCCTGCGCTGCACTTGTTCGTGGTTACATTGCGCTGCAATCACACCTGCCAATATTGCCAAGTTTCGCGCGCCCCTCTAGGTGGTTCGGGCCATGACCTGTCGCAAACGGATGCATTGGCGGCTGTCGATCGTCTTTTCGAATCGAATGCTCCTGCACTGACTGTGGAGTTTCAGGGTGGCGAGCCGCTTCTGGCCTTTGAGCGTGTCCGTCAAATCATCGAATGGATCGTTGAGAGGAACGTGCTCGAGCAACGGGATATCCAGTTCGTCATCACCACCACGCTGCACCACCTGACGAACGAAATACTCGACTTCGCAGAACAACATCGCATCCAGTTTTCGACCTCGCTGGATGGACCGGCCGCCTTGCACAATGCCAACCGTCCTACTCCGTCACGGGATTCCTACGAACGCACTGTAAAAGGCATCCAGTGGGTCCGTGAGCGCCTTGGCCATGATGCAGTTTCCGCGCTGACCACGCTGACTTCCAGAAGCCTCGAGCAACCTGAGGCGATCATCGATGAGTATGTGAACCAAGGCTTCTCCACCATCTCGCTTCGGCCGTTGAGCCCTTATGGATTCGCTACCAAAAGTGCCCATCGCCTTGATTATCCTATCGAGCGCTACCTGGCCTTCTACAAGAAGGCCCTGACCTATTTGCTCGATATCAACCAACAGGGCGTCTATCTCTCGGAGTCTTATACAAGCCTATTGCTGAAGAATATCCTGACACCTTTCTCCTGCGGCTATGTGGACCTGCGTTCCCCTGCTGGCGCAGGCACGGCAGCGCTGGTTTACAACTATGACGGTCACGTCTATCCCTCGGACGAAGCCCGAATGTTGCTGGAGATGGGTGAAGATGGTTTGAGGCTCGGCACCGTGCAGCAACCCCTGTCTGAATTACTCGCATCGCCCGTTATGGATGCGTTGCTCGCCAGTGGCGTTGCAGAAGCATTGCCGGGCTGCTCCGACTGTGCACTTGTTCCGTACTGTGGTGCTGACCCGGTCGAACACTATGCCCGCCAGGCTGATCCGATCGGACACCGGGTGTTCAGCAGTTTCTGCAAGAAGAACATGGGGCTGCTCAAGTATTTATTCGGCCTGCTTCGCGATGGAGACGACAACATTCAAAGGGTGCTGCTGTCCTGGTTGAACAGGCACTCCTATAACGACGTTCGTTTCCCGGGTTACAGGGGATGACGGCGATGCTGCGTAAAGAGACCCATTTCGAAATCCATCATCTGAGTGAGCCAAAGCTGCTCAAGGTCATCTCCCTGGATGAATTCATCGAACAAGGCCTGGCTGTTTGTGCCGGAAGCGCTGAGTTCGGAGACCTGGTGCTTTGGCTGCCAAACGAACAACGACTGCGGAACCCGCATCTGCTCTCATTGCCGGTAGGCGGATTCCTGACCCCGGAGCCGTTGATCGCAGACTTCGAGAACACCCGGCTACACCTGCACACCCCCAAAGATGCAAATGTCGTGCAGCCCGGCGATGTCATCGCCATCACACCAGGCAACGCGTTGGTACGAGTGCTCTATCGACGGGGCTCAGACAGCAACCTGTTGTTCATGACGGATCGATGCAACAGCCTTTGCCTGATGTGCTCGCAGCCGCCCAAAGATATCGATGATCGTTGGCACATCGAAGAGAACCTACGGCTGATCGACCTGATGGACGCGGGCGAGGAAAATCTGGGGGTCAGCGGCGGAGAGCCAACGCTTTATCGTGATGGCCTGCTCGAAATCCTGGCCAAGTGCAAAGCCGTTTTGCCACAGAAATCCATTCATGTGCTCAGTAACGGGCGCCTGTTGCAAGACCCAAGCTGGATCGCAGCGCTCACTGCCATCGACCACCCCCAGTTGAGCTGGGGCATCCCGCTGTATGCCGACAACGCCGAAGACCATGACCATGTGGTGCAGGCTCCAGGCGCTTTCAGTGAAACCCTGCAAGGCCTTTACAATCTGGCGCGCGCCAACCAGGTCATCGAAATACGCGTAGTACTCAATCGCCTGACCACGCCACGCTTGCCCGAGCTGGCCCACTATGTGTTCAGGAACCTGCCCTTCGTGCGACATGTTGCCCTGATGGGTATCGAAAGTACCGGCCTGGCCAGAAAACACTACGAAGAACTTTGGATCGACCCGCTGGATTATCAGGAGTCGTTGAGCCAGGCCGTGTATTTTCTGTTCAACCGCGCAGTGCCGGTTTCGATCTACAACCTGCCTCTGTGCCTGATCCCGGCCCACCTCTCGCGTTTCGCCCGCCAGAGCATCTCGGACTGGAAGAACCTGTTCATCGATACCTGTCAGCAATGCGCTGCCGTCAAACACTGCTCCGGCTTCTTCAAATCCCACACCGACCGCTGGCAAAGCCGCGGCGTACAACCACTATCGACCGACGCCTTTAGCGTCTATGCAAGGAGTGCACAGTGAAATTGCTCGACCGCTGGAAAGTCCTGATCAGTGGGGTCGGCCTGCTGCCGATGGCAGGTACTACCCTGGCACAAGCTGGCCATATGTCGCTCGCCGATGCGAACTGGCAATCCAACGACAAGTTACAACCCCCGGTATTTGCCGATACGCTCAATGCGCCAGACACTGTGAATATTTATGCGGCACATCGCTCGCACAGTTCACACCGGTCCCACAGTTCGCACAGTTCTCATTACAGCGGCTCGGGAGGCTATAGCGCGCCTCGCTACTACAGCCCACCCGTTACCACTACCCGGAGCTACAGCGCGCCCAGTACTTCGAGCGGTACCTCAAGCAGCAACAGCCTTTATCAATCGTCTAGTGCCAACAGCGGGAGAAGTTCGAATACTTCAAATAGCCGCGCGACCCGTGAGCAGAAAAACAACCTGGTAACACGTGTGCAGACCGCGCTGATGGTGCGCCAGTACTATCAAGGCGCCATTGATGGGGTGATGGGCAAAGCGACACGTGGCGCATTGATGGCTTTTCAAATGGACAGTGGGCTGACCGTGAATGGCCGGATGGATACGCCATCGCTGAATGCGTTGGGTATCAAGATTCCTTAAGTCGCTTCAGATTGAATCCAGCGCCTATTCCGGAGTCCGTCTGGGCATCGATCAGCCGGCTACAAGGCAAGTGCATGTCAATCAAGCAATCTGGGGCCGCTGCGCGCCCCATCGCGGGACGAGCCCGCTTGTGTCTTCATAGGAGGTAAGGTGTTAGGTGAGAGGGGGGACGGCAAGCTGAGCTTTTCGTCCTTTGCGATAGAGGGTGTTTATTCGCGATTATTTCTCATTTACACTCGCATCCTTTCTCCGGAGCCAAGCTCCTTTTCCTGGGTGCATCGTGTCGCTCGATCCCGCCAAACCAACGCTGCTGTCCACCTTGGTCCGTCACTATGACGAACTCGTGGACCATGTTCGCCGCCGTTTTGGCGACAGGAGCACGGCGCGCGATGTGGTGCATGACGTGTGCGTGCAGTTGCTCGAACGCGATGAGAAAGAGGACGTGCGCACACCCCTTGCCCTGCTACGGAAAATTTCCCACGATACGGCGGTCAGTCGCTATCGAAGCGAGCGTCGCCGTGCCGCGTGGGTGGATGCCCTGCCCGAGCTGCCCGAGGTCGTCTGTACAGCAGCGACACCTGTGGGCCGACATGAAGCCGAGCACGAGTTCCAACTGCTCGTCGACGCCATTGCCGCCCTTCCCCCGCGTTGCCAGGCTGTATTCGTCATGCACAAGATCCATGAAATCCCCCAGGCGGAAGTGGCCACGCGCCTTGGCATTTCCATCAAGACCGTCGAAAAGCACCTGCGCTTGGGGTTGGCCACCTGCAGGGAGCGGCTCGGTCGTGGCGAGGTTCATCCATGACCAGCCCTTCGAAGAAAACCGGGCCTGCGCCGGTGGACGAGGCCTTGGGGCGTCATCGGGAAACGCTGAAAACCTTGTTTCCGCTACCGGCTTGCGAGCCAAGGCCGCGCAGGGCGTCCAAGGTCGTCGGCATCGCGCTTTCGATCGCGCTCGCCTGTGGAGCACTGGCGTGGCTGAACCCGGCGTACAAGACCGAGCGCTTCGATACCGCCATCGGCGAGCGACGTTCCCTGGTCCTGGACGATGGCAGCACGCTGCTACTCGACAGCGCCAGCCATGTCGAGGTGCATTGGCGCCTGCTCAGCCGCCAGGTCGACTTGCGTGCCGGGCAGGTGCTGTTCGATGTCGCTGCCGCTGTGTACCGGCCGTTCGTGGTGTCGGCCGGCACCGCCAGGGTCGAGGTTCGCGGCACCCTGTTCAATGTCCGGCGCCTGGATAACGACGACGTGCGTGTGACCCTGGCCCCGGGGGGGCGGGCGCCGGACCCCCCCCCCCCCCCCACACACACACCACAACAAAAAAAAAAA
>NZ_JADLJL010000036.1 GCF_015680235.1 Pseudomonas guariconensis | reverse complement strand
ACGTGAGGGCAACCCTCCGGCGGTGCGGGTGTACTGCTTCGGTGGCGACGCCGTGCCCCAGGCCAGTTTCGAGCTGGCACGCCGGGCGCTGTGCCCGACCTACATCATCAATGGCTACGGCCCCACCGAGACGGTGGTGACGCCACTGATCTGGAAGGCCGGGCAGGGCACCGACTGCGGCGCGGCCTATGCGCCTATCGGCGAGCGCATCGGCCGGCGCAGCGCGTACGTGCTGGACGGCGAGCTGAACCTGGTGCCACAAGGCATCGCCGGGGAGCTGTACCTGGGCGGCGAAGGTCTGGCGCGGGGCTACCTGGGCCGTGCCGGCCTGAGCGCCGAGCGCTTCGTGGCCGACCCGTTCAGCACGGGCGGGCGGCTGTACCGCACCGGTGACCTGGTGCGCCAGCGCGCCGACGGGGTGATCGATTACCTCGGGCGGGTGGACAACCAGGTGAAGATCCGTGGTTTCCGTATCGAGCTGGGCGAGATCGAGGCGCGCCTGCTGGAGCAGGTTGGGGTGCGAGAGGCGGTGGTGCTGGCCCGTCCGGGGCTGAGCGGTCAGCAACTGGTGGCGTATGTGGTGCCCAGCGAGGCGGGCGAGCCGACGCTACGGGAACGCCTGCGCCAGGCCCTGCGTGCGCTGCTGCCGGACTACATGGTGCCGACCGCCTGGCTGCTGCTCGAGCGCCTGCCGCTGACCCCGGCCGGCAAGCTCGACCGTAAGGCCTTGCCGGCGCCAGACCTGGCCCAAGCCCAGGAAACCTACGAGGCGCCCCAGGGCGAGCTGGAAATGCGCCTGGCCGAACTCTGGGCGCAGGTGCTCAAGCTCGAACGGGTAGGGCGTACGGACAACTTCTTCGAGCTCGGTGGCGATTCGATCGTCTCTATCCAGCTGGTCAGCCGCGCACGTGCCCAAGGTCTCCATTTCACGCCCAAGGACCTGTTCAACCAGCAGACCGTGCAGGAGCTGGCTCAGGTCGCCCAGCAAGGGGGGGCGCCTGCAGTGATCGACCAGGCGCCGGCCCGTGGCGAGCAGCCGTTGCTGCCGGTCCAGCAGTGGTTCTTCGAGCAGGCGATCCCTGACCGTCATCACTGGAACCAGTCGGTACTGTTGCGCCCGCGGCAGACGCTGGACACCGAGCGCCTGGCGCAGGCCCTGCACGCCCTGGTCGCGCACCACGACGCCCTGCGCCTGTGCTTCAGCGAGCAGGCCGGTGGCTGGCAAGCCGAATACCGCAGCGCCGCGCAATTGCCACAGGACCTGTTGTGGTGCGTTCAGGTGCAAGACGCCCAGGCGCTGGAGCAGGCCTGCGAACAGGCTCAGCGCAGCCTCGACCTGCAGACGGGGCCGCTGTTGCGCGCCGTGCTGGCGACCCTGGCCGATGGCTCCCAGCGTCTGTTGCTGGTGATCCACCACCTGGTGGTCGACGGCGTATCCTGGCGCATCCTCTTCGACGACCTGCAAGCGCTCTACCAGCAACCGGATACCGCCTTGCCCCCACGCACCAGTTCGCTCAAGGCCTGGGCCGAGCGTTTGCAGGCCTGGGCCTCGGGGCCCGGTGCCGACGAGGTGGCGTTCTGGCAGACGCACTTGGATGGTGTCACTGGCCAACTGCCGTGCGATCACCCAGGTGGCAGCCTGCAAGGGCGTTTTGCCGCCAGTGTGCACAACCAGCTCGATGCCGACCTGACCCAACGCCTGCTGCAACAGGCGCCGGCGGCCTACCGCACCCAGGTCAACGACCTGCTGCTGACTGCCTTGGCGCGGGTCATCGCACGCTGGAGCGGGCAGGACCACGTGCTGGTGCAGCTCGAAGGCCATGGTCGTGAGGACCTGTTCGACGACATCGACCTGACGCGCACCGTCGGCTGGTTCACCAGCGTCTTCCCGGTCTGCCTGCGCCTCTGCGCGGACCTGCCGGGTTCGCTCAAGGCGATCAAGGAGCAGCTGCGGGCGGTGCCGGGCAAGGGCCTGGGCCTGGGCGTGCTCCAGCGGTTTGCCGCCGACGCCACCCGCGCGCAGCTGGCGGGCCTGCCGCAGCCGCGCATCACTTTCAACTACCTGGGCCAGTTCGACAGCAGTTTCGATCAGGAGCAAGGCGTGTTCGTTCCGGCCGAGGAAAGCGCCGGTCGCCAGGAGCACGCCGACGCCCCGTTGGGCAACTGGCTGTCGATCGGTTGCCGGGTATTCGCGGGGGAACTGGGCATCCACTGGACCTTCAGCCGCGACCTGTTCGACGTGGCCACGGTCGAGCGCCTGGCCACGGCCTTCCGTGAGGAACTGGCGGCCCTGGTCGCGCACTGCTGCGACGAAGCCCAGGGTGGCCTGACCCCTTCGGACGTGCCGCTGGCTGGGCTGAGCCAGGCACAACTGGACGCCTTGCCGGTGCCGGCGCGGCAGATCGAGGACCTCTACCCGCTGTCGCCCATGCAACAGGGCATGTTGTTCCATGCATTGGCCGACGCCCATAGCGGCGACTACGTGAACCAGATGCACGTGGCGGTCAGCGGCCTGGACGAGCAGCGCATGGCGGCGGCCTGGGACGCGGCGCTCGGGCAACACGAGAGCCTGCGCAGCCTGTTCCTCTGGCAGCTGGAGCAGCCTCGGCAATTGGTTTGCCGGCATGTGCCCGGCGGCCTGCAGGTGCTCGACTGGACGCACCGCGACGTATCGGACGCAGACCTTGCGCAACTGGCACGCCAAGAGCGCGAGCGCGGCTTCAAGCTGGACCAGGCGCCCTTGCTGCGCCTGTGCCTGGTGCGCCTGGGCCAGGGGCGCCACCACCTGATCTACACCAGCCACCACATTCTCATGGACGGCTGGAGCAATGCCCAACTGCTGGGCGAAGTGCTGCAGCGCTACAGCGGCGAGGCGGTCGCCGCGCCAACGGGGCGCTACCGCGACTATATCGCCTGGTTGCAGCGCCAGGACCTGGCGGCCAGCGAAGCCTTCTGGAAAGGCCGGGTGGCCCGGCTGGGCGCGCCGACGGCACTGGCCCAGGCGCTGCCCAAGCCTGCCGGCACGGGGCATGGCGACCACTACCGCACCTTGAGTGCAGGACACTGTGAGGGCCTGGAGCGGTTCGCGCGTCAGCAGAAAGTCACCCTCAACACCTTGGTGCAGGCCGCCTGGCTGGTGTTGTTGCAGCGCTATACCGGCCAGCAGACGGTCGCCTTCGGCGCCACCGTGGCAGGCCGACCACCGGAGCTGCGGGGTATCGAGCGGCAGGTGGGGCTGTTCATCAACACCCTGCCGGTGATAGCGACGCCGGATATCGACCAGCCGTTGTTGCCTTGGCTGCAGCAGTTGCAGCAGGACAACCTGGCGGCCCGGGAACATGAGCACACGCCGCTGTTCGAGATCCAGCGCTGGGCAGGCCAGAGCGGTGTGGCGCTGTTCGACACGCTGCTGGCCTTCGAGAACTACCCGGTGGCCGAAGCGCTGGCCCAGGGGCCGGACATCGGCCTGGCGTTCGGCGAAGTGCAGAACCAGGAGCAGACCAGCTATCCGCTGTGCCTGGCGGTCAACCTGGGGGCGCAGCTGTCGTTGCATTTCAGTTATGACCAGGCGTGCTTCGACGGCGCTACCGTGGCGCAGATCGCAGGCAGCCTGGAGACGCTACTGGAGCAATTGGTGCGCAGCGATGCGCAGACGCGCCTTGGCGAACTGGCCTTGCTGTCGTGCGCTGCGGCCGAAGATCAGCAGCTTGCCTGGAACTCGACGTCTGTGACCTATGACCTGGCGTGCACTGTGCACCAGCGCTTCGAACAGCAGGCCGCGACCCAGCCCCAGGCACCAGCCCTGACCTTTGCTGGCCGACAGCTGAACTACGCCGAGCTCAACGCCCGGGCCAACCAGCTGGCGCACCTGCTGATCGCCCGTGGCGTCGGCCCGGACGTGCTGGTCGGCATTGCCGCCGAACGTTCGCTGGCCATGGTGGTGGGCCTGTTGGCCATCCTCAAGGCCGGTGGCGCCTATGTACCGCTGGACCCGGAATACCCGCGCGAGCGCCTGGCCTATATGCTCGAGGACAGTGGCGTGAAGCTGCTGCTGACCCAGCGTCGGCTGTTGGCCGATCTGCCGGTGGAGGGTGTGGATTGCCTGCTGCTCGATGAGCTTCAGCTGGGCGCGCAACCGACCCATAACCCGGACGTGGCCGTGGACGGCGAAGGGCTGGCCTATGTGATCTACACCTCCGGTTCCACCGGCAAGCCCAAGGGCGCCGGCAACCGCCACGCCGCGCTGGTCAACCGCCTGTGCTGGATGCAGGAGGCATACGGGCTCACCGCTGCGGACACCGTATTGCAGAAAACCCCGTTCAGTTTCGACGTGTCGGTGTGGGAATTCTTCTGGCCGTTGATGGAAGGTGCGCGGCTGGTGCTGGCAGCCCCGGGCGACCACCGCGACCCGGCGCGCCTGGTCGAGCTGATCGAGGCCGAGGCGGTGAGCACGCTGCACTTCGTGCCGTCGATGCTGCAGGCCTTCCTGCAAGACCCTGGTGTCGAACGTTGCCGCAGCCTGCGCCGCATCGTCTGCAGCGGCGAGGCGCTGCCGGTGGATGCGCTGCAGCAGGTGCTGGCGCGGCTGCCCTGGGCCGGGTTGTACAACCTGTACGGCCCGACCGAGGCGGCCATCGACGTGACCCACTGGACGTGCGTGGACGAAGGCCGCGACAGCGTGCCGATTGGCCGACCGATCGCCAACCTGGCCTGCCATGTCCTGGATGCGAGCCTGGAGCCGGTACCGGCGGGCGTGCTGGGCGAGCTGTACCTGGCCGGCACCGGCCTGGCCCGGGGTTACCACCGCCGCCCTGGGCTGACCGCCGAGCGCTTCGTCGCCAACCCGTTCGTGGCCGGTGAGCGGATGTACCGTACTGGCGACCTGGCACGCTACCGGCCTGATGGCGTGATCGAGTACGCCGGGCGCCTGGATCATCAGGTCAAGCTGCGCGGCCTGCGCATCGAGCTGGGCGAGATCGAGGCACGGCTGCTGGAGCATGCGTGGGTGCGCGAGGCGGTGGTGATCGCCGAGGATGGCAAGCGCCTGCTCGGCTATGTGGTGCTGGTGCGCGAAGAAGCGGGTTGGCAGCAGGCGTTGGCCGATCACTTGGCCGGGCATTTGCCCGAGTACATGGTGCCGAGCCAATGGTTGGCCCTCGAACGCATGCCGCTGAGCCCGAACGGCAAGCTGGAGCGCCGTGCCTTGCCGAAGATCGAGGCGGGCGCCCAGGCAGCCTACGTGGCGCCGCAAGGCGAACGGGAACAGGCCCTGGCCGCTGTCTGGGCACAGGTGCTGCAGGTGTCGCAGGTAGGGCGTGACGACAACTTCTTCGAGTTGGGCGGCCATTCGTTGCTGTCGCTCAAGCTGCTCGATGCCCTACGTCGACAACTGGGCATCGAGGCGTCACTGAGCCACTTCATGGCCAACCCGAGCGTTGCCCGCCTGGCCGCGAGCCTGGCCGCGCCGGCCGCGCAGGCACCTTCGTTGCTGGTGCAGTTGGGGGGCGATCCGGTGCGCCAACCGTCGTTGTTCTGCTTCCATCCAAGCTACGGCTCGGTCTATTGCTACCAACCGCTGGCCCAGGCCATGCGCGATCTGTTCTGCGTGCAAGGCGTGGTGTGCGAGGCGTTCGTCCAGGGCCACTGGCAGCCCACCACCTGGGGCGGCATGGTCCAGCGCTATACCCGGCAGTTGCTCCAGGCCCAGCCTGAGGGGCCGTTCCACCTGCTGGGCTGGTCGCTGGGTGGCAACCTGGCGATGAGCGTGGCACGGCAGCTCGAGCTGGCCGGGCGGGACGTGGCCTTCCTTGGCATGCTCGACGCACCGCCACCGGCCGAGGTGAAGCCGTTCTGGGACCTGCTCGCCGAGGCCAAGGCCCAGGCGCCGCGTCATGAACAGGACGATCACGGCCAAGGGTGTGTGGCCTTGCTGTCGCTGCTGTTCCCCGAGTGTGAAGCCCAGTTCCGCGACCTGGCCGCCAGCCTGGTCGGCCAGCCGCTGGAGACGGTGCAGGCGCAGGTGCTGGCTTGGGCGCGTCGGGAGCTGCCGGAGCAGTTCGAGCTGATCGAAGGGCTGATCCTGCAGAACCGCGACCTGGACAACGCCCTGCGCATCAAGCCACAGCTCGATGCCTTGCTGCAGGCGTTCCGCTATGAACCAACCGAAGTCGCCCCGGCGTGCTGGTGGGCCGGCCGCGACAAGCCACAGGCGTTGGTCGAGGTCATCGAGGCGCACCTGAAGCAGGCCCTGGCGCCGGTGGCGTTGGCTCATTCGCAGGTGCTCGACAGTGACCATGACCAGATCGTCAACAGCGCGCAGTGGCTGGCGTCGCTGCGCCAGTTGCTGGAGCGCAGCTTGCAAAGCGCATGACCTTTGCCTCCTGTGAGAGCGGGTTTGTCCCGCCCTCACAGGGGGGCGCTGATTTAGCGATGGCCGCTGTCGATCAGTGCTTTTGTCGACTTGGACAATGCGTCGCTGAAGGCTTTGAGCGCAGGCGGCAGGTCGCCTTCGTGCGCGGCTACATGGTCGTTGATCACATCCTGGGCGCGCTTTAGCCGGGGGTTGCTGTTGAGCACGATTTCCCGAGCCGAGAGTTCCTTGAGCAGGTTCAGGCACAGGTGGCGCCCTTGATCGGAAATGCCTCTATACAGCGAGATGAGGTGCTCGTTGGTCTGCACCCTGATGAAATGCACGTGCTCGGCGAAAGTATGGAACCGCGGGTGGTACATCTCAGTGAAAGCGCCAGGTTGCGGATAGGTTTCCTGGCCCATTTTCTTTGCATCGGCCCAAACCGTGTCGGACTTGATCTGGTTGCAATCGAAGCAGGCCACTGCCAGGTTCCAAAAATGGAAAGTGTACTGGACGAAATCGGCACGCGGCAGGATATGTTCGATGGGCTTGGCGTGGGCGATGTTGACCAAGGGGCGCTGGCAGTAACAACACAGGTAGTTTTGTTCTTTTTCCAGGAAGCTGCGTAACGCCTTGCGGATCAACGGGCCGGTTACACCCGATGTCTGGCGTTGGTTGAATTTGCTCAGCTCGGTCCACAAGTCGACCGCAGAGGGTGCCAAGCCTTTTTTCCGTCGTTTGAACTCGGCGATGGCCAAGGCATTTTGCTCGACGAGATGCTGCCATGCCTTGGGCCGATGTATCTGCCGCTCATGACAGTCATCCTTGTAGCGGGCCTCTATGGCATCCATCTGCTTCTGGGTCAAATCAGCCATGCTGAGGCTCGCTTTGCGCACGCAGCATCAAGATCGCGCCCAAGGTCTTTTCGATCAGGTCGATATCGTTGGCCGGGCGTGTTTCGCTACCGATCTGGCCGCTCTTGCGAATGGTCGTCTTGAACGCTTCCAGCTTCTCGATGGCTTTGTTGGCCTGGTCGATGACGGTGACGCCGGCTTGTTCATTTTCATTCACCGCTTCGATCAGCGAGGCCACCAGCTTGGCGCAGCGTTCATGCACTTCCCGGTTGTGCGGGGTGTAGGTTTCGAAACCGTCCATCAACAGGGTTTCGACCGAATGGCGTTCCTCGACGGGGATCTCGTCCAGTACACCGACCCGGTATACGTAGCAGAGGTCCTGTGCGGCGGCATTGGCGATCAGGATCGGCGAGTGGGTGGCGACCACGAAGGCGGTCTGCAGGCGTTCGCTCAGCACGCTCAAGACTCGAGGGAGCCGTTGCTGCCAGCTGACGTGCAGGCTGATTTCGGGTTCATCGATCAGGAACGTCGCATCCCGGGCATCCGAAGCGATGATCCGAGTCAGCAGGTTGAGAATGCTTTGCTCGCCGGAACTCAAGTTTTCGAAGGCGATGGTGCGGTGGCCTTCACGGATGAAGTTCACGTCGTAATGCTTGATCAGGCCTTTTTCATGGTTGAGGTACGCCCGGTCATCGCTATCCGATAGATCGAGGGTATCGGGACGCCGGTCGCCATGTTGGTCATGGCTGAGTTCGGACTTCAGGGTCAGATAGATCTTGGAGTTGAACCCGATCAATTCCAGGCATTCGCTCAGCAGTTGGACGTGAGCGCCGTACTTCGTGATGGCGGCTGTTTCCTTGGCGATAGAGCTTTTGCGTGCACCTTTGTAGGTAAAGAGATGGCGTTCGTCAGGAAAGCGATCGGCATGGGACATGGGCAGGCCAATGGTACGCTTCTTGGCAGCCTGCAATTGGTACACGATGTCCCTGAGCAGGAAACTTTTGCCCTCGCCATTGTTGCCGATGACATAGATGCAGCGATGGCCATCGCTGCGCTCCAGTGCCTGGGCGATCAATCGGCTGTTATCCGACAGCGCCGGCCGAGAGGGCTCGCCAGGTGCGGCCTTGAGGTAGGGGCGGCTGGCCAGGCGTGTCCTGCTGAGGCGCTTCGGCCTTTTGTCCATGGCGTTGCACAGCCCGGTGATCGGTCGGAAGCCATCATGGAAGTAGCTGTTGACGAACTTCAATACATCGCGGGAAAGAAAGTCCAGATGGCTGTGCGCTGCACGGCCTTGCCAGAGATTGTAGATACAGCCGGCCACCAGCATGCGCTCGATACCGTCCAGCGGGGGCAGTGCGGTGTTCGAAACGGAGACATCAATGTAGAGCGTATCGTCCTGGAGTGGCTGCGTATTGATGATGATCGCGGTGCAATGATCCGAGGGCGAGGGCAGGCTGCTGAAATTGATCAGCGCCTCGATACGTGCGCGCCCCTCGGTCAAGGCGAGCAAGCGCTCCCAGGTGCCGGTCGTTTCTGCGTGGGTCC
Source organism: Pseudomonas guariconensis (assembly GCF_015680235.1). GTDB lineage: Bacteria > Pseudomonadota > Gammaproteobacteria > Pseudomonadales > Pseudomonadaceae > Aquipseudomonas > Aquipseudomonas guariconensis_A. The sequence continues at coordinate 40,236 of NZ_JADLJL010000036.1, read as the reverse complement.
AGTTCACGATCAGCACGAGCCGGGCATTGCCGATGTCCAGTACGTTCTCGAGCGTTGACAGAAACGCTGTGTGGTCGGCTAGCGGCCAGTCCAGCAGAAAGGTCGGCTGGCCGAAGCGGTAGTCCACGGCTTGGGTGAACGTGGCATCGATTCCATTGGCCGCCAGGCGCAGACTGATGAGGTTTCGATGGCGGTCGGATAGGTTTTCGGACATGGGAAACGATGGCTTGGGCGACTGACCCAACAACCCGAGTGAGAGTTCGGCGGTGTTGGGGAGCGCTTCGAACAACGGGGTCGACAACGTCGCTTGCAGGGTGCCGACCAATGCGGCAACCAGTTTCGGGTGGCGGTAATCGATACCGACTACCTGCGAAATGGATCTGGCGGCCAGGTGTGTAATCAGGAACGCGGTATCTTTGCGTGATTTGAGAAGCCGTTCGGCCTTGTTCTTCAACTGATTGTGGATATCGATGGCGACCTGTTCGAGCAACGGGTCGTCCATCAGCCATGTCGCGAATTGGTATTGGTCGAAGGAAGGCACCCCGACACGGGCGACCGCAACCAGCATCAGTAGGAGTCGAGCATCCTGCGAAAGATCGGTAATCGCTTTCACGTCCTGTTCGAGCGCTTCGATCAACTTCTCTGCCGCGATTTCGCGGTCGTCATGGTACATGGTAGGTCCTGATCGGGTTGGAAAGAGCGTCCGTGGCGAGTGGTGGCGTGTGGCCATCTAGGCGCTATTTGATCAGGTTTGTCGGGTTGGATTCAATGACGCAGGGGCCGCTTTGCGGCCCTTTCGCGGCGCAAGGCCGCTCCTACAGGTGTATGCGAACCTCTGTAGGAGCGGCCTTGTGCCGCGAAAGGGCTGCGCAGCAGCCCCAGGTTTCGATCAGTAGCTGTACTTCAAAGTCATCAGCACGTTACGCGGATCGCCATAGAAGTTGTGGTCGTAGTCGATGGCCGAGTAGTACTTCTTGTCGAAGAGGTTGTTGACGTTCAGCGCCGCCGACAGGTTCTTGTCGATCTGGTAGGCGATGCGGCCGTTCCAGATCGAATAGCCACCCTGTTCGCGCCCGTAGTAGCCAAACCCTGCGGACGAGCTCTGGCTGTTGACGCCGGCACCCACCGAGAACTTGCTCCAGTCACCCGGCAACTGATAGTTCGCCCAGGTGCGCAGGATGTGCTTGGGGGTCTGGGTGTTGGCCGAGATGTTGCCGGCGGTCGCCGGTTCCTCGTCCTTGTATTTGAGCAAGTTCAGGGTATAGGCGGCATACAGCTGCAAACCCTCGGCTATCTCGCCGCTGACCTCGGCCTCGAAACCGCGGCTCAGGATGGTACCGGAGGGGCGATAGCAGGTGCCGCCGCAGGATGCGTTGGCCACATCGCTCGGGATGCTGGAATCCGGCATCGGGATATTGTCCTGCTCCATCTGGTACAGCGCGAAGGTGGTGATCAGGCGGCCTTCGTTGTGTTCGCCCTTCAGGCCGATCTCGTAGCTCTTGCCGGTGCGTGGGTCGAGCAGGCTGCCCTCGGCGGTGCGCTGGGTCTGTGGCTTGAAGATCTCGGTGTAGCTGGCGTACGCGTTCCAGGTCGGGTCGAGCTTGTACACAAGGCCGGCATAGGGAGTGACCTTGCCATGCTTCTGCGCCACGCTGCGGCTCGCGCCCCAAGGGCCGTCGGAGGTGAACACGGTGCGGAAGTCCGACACCCGGCTGCCGACGATCAGCGACAGGTCGTCGGTCAGCGCATAGTTGGCCACCCCGTAGACGCCTTTCTGGGTGGAGTCGTAGGCGTCGTCCCACTTGTTGGCCGCGTAGATCGACTCATCGCTCGGCGCCTCGCGGTTGGGCACGTAGTCGAAGATATCGATCGGCGTGACCCAGTTGTAGCGCGCGCCCCACACATCGTGGCTCTTGAGCTTGGAGGCGTTGGCACCGAAGGTCAGGCCGAGCTTGCGGCCGAACAGCTCGGTATCGCCGCTGGCATTGATATCGCCGCCCCAGTGTTCGGAGAAGTAGTCGAAGACATAGGCATCGCCCACCAGGGTATTGGGTGGGCCGAGGCGGCCACGGCGTTGCAGGTACTTGAAGTCGTTGAACTCACGGACATTGATGAAGGTGCCCTTGAGCTTCCAGTTGTCGTTGAGCTGGTGGGTGATGTCCAGGTAGTAGGTGTCCTGGGTCTTGTCCCAGTTGTCCCAGGTGGTGCCCAGGTAGGTCGAGCGACCCAGCTTGGGCATCGAGCCGTTGCTGTAGTTGGGGATGCCCATGAAGTTGGGGGTGGCATCCACGCGTTCGTGGCTGTAGCCGATGCCGACGGTGGTGTCGGGGGTCAAGTCGTAGTCGAGTGCTGCGTAGATCGTCTGGTTGTCGGAGCCGACGTAGTCGACGAAGGAATTGGCCGTATCGTAGTCCAGGACGATGCGTCCGCGCAGCTTGCGTTGCGCATCCAGCGCCCCGGCCGCATCGACCTGGGCACCATAGCGATCCCAGCTGCCGGCCTTGGCGGTGATGTTGAGCAGCGGCTCGGCAGTGGGGCGCTTGCGCACCAGGTTGACTGCACCCGAGGGGTCGCCACCGCCCTCGAGCAGGCCCTGCGGGCCGCGCAGCACTTCGACGCGGTCGAGGATGGCGGTCTGGCCGCCGAAGCTCGAACCTCGGGCATACAGCTGGCGTTCCAGGGGGACGCCATCGTATTGGAAGCTGTTGATGAAGAAGCCGCGGGAGTAGAACTGGTGGCCGGTGAACGACGGCACGGCAGTGACGCCGGGGGAGGCGAGCAAGGCCTCGGTGACATTGGTGATGTCCTGGTCTTGCATGCGCTGCTGGGTGACCACGCTCACCGACTGCGGGATCTCCTTGATGCTCTTCACGCCCTTGCCGATGGTGGTCATGGGCGAGGCGTAGGAGTGGGAGCCCTCGGTGGTGGCGGTCATCTGCCGGCTGCTGATCAGCACGTTGTCCAGGTTGACTACATCCGCTTCGGCCCGGGGCGTGTTGAGGATGACCGTGTCGCCCGTGATCTGGTAACGGATGTCGGTGTGCTGCAGCAGCCGGTCGAGCACCTGGCTCGGCTCCATCTCGCCCTGCACGGCCCCTACTCGCGCGTCCTTGATCGCTTCGGGGCTGTAGAGGATCTGCAGGTTGGCCTGGCGGCCCAGGTCCTGCAACGACTTCGACAGGTTCTGGGCCGGGATATCGATCGCCACCGGGCGCGCGTTGGCCTGGCAGGCATAGCCGAGCACGACAGCGGCGGCCAGGGTCAGCAAGGGGCGGCGTGGGGCAAGGGTAGTGGATCTACGGGGTGGGTTAATGCGCATGGATGCTATCCGTCAAGTGCTGGCGTATGTAATTGAGAATTGTTATTGGTAGTGAGACGCATGCCTGCCGAAAAGCCGGAAACTTTTTTTCAAATTCGTTGCGGGCAAGAAAAAGCCCCTGGGTGCGAGGCCAGGGGCTTGTCGGGTGAAGGTCAGGCCAGGGCCTTTTCGCTGACGACCTGCCCGCCGTCCAGCATCACCAGCTGGTCGGCGATGTCGAAGTAGCGGTCATCATGGGTGATCACGATGAGGGTCTTGCCCAGGCGCTTGAGCTCTGGCAACAGCTCGGTGTAGAAGATGCGCCGGAACGCCGGGTCCTGGTCGGCGGCCCATTCGTCGAACACCAGCACCGGGCGCTCCTCCAGCCAGGCGCTGACCAATGCCAGGCGCTTGCGCTGCCCGGTGGACAGGTCGGTGGTGGTGAAGGCGCCGTCCTTGACCGTTACCTTGTGGCTGATCTCCAGGCGCTCGAGGTAGCGGTTGGCATCCTCGGGTACATGCCGTTCGCCCTGGACCACGTCATCGAACAGGTAGTAGTCGGCGAAGATGGTGGTGAACAGCTGGCGATAGTCGTCCCTGTCGCCGCTGCCGACCGCCACCCCGTTGAGGCGCACCTCGCCGGACTGTGGCGTGTACAGGCCCAGCAGCAGCTTGATCAGCGTGGTCTTGCCGCCGCCGTTCTGGCCGACGATGAAGACGATCTCGCCCTGCTCGATACGCAGGTTGACCGGCCCCAGGCAGAAGGGCGTGCTGCCTTCGGCTGCCGGGAAGCTGTAGCGCACGTCCTTGAGCTCCAGGCTGTGCAGGGCAGTGGCGCCTGGGCGTGGGTCATCGAGCAACAGGTGTGGCTCGGGGGAGGAAAACTGCTCCGAGAGCTCGGCGATGCGGCGAAAGGCGATCTGCGCCCGGCTGATGATCGGCAGGGTCACCACCAGATGCTCCAGCGGGCCTTTCATGTACAGCAGAACCAGCACGAAGCCGCTCATCACCGCCTTGTCGCTCGACGGCCACAGTGATTGCAGGGCGAGCGCCAGGCCGATCACCACGAAGAACAGCATCGAGCCGAAGGTCTTGGCCACCACGAACACGTTGATTGCGCGCACCTGGATGTCGCGGATGCCATAGGCGGTGCGGCGGATGCGCTGGGTGTACATGCGCTGGCGACGGGGTCGGTGGATACGCAGTTCCTTGGCGCCTTCGGCAAGGGCGGCGTAGTGCTTCTGCAGCTCGTCTTCGGCGTCCCGAGCGGCCAGGAAGCCCTTGATGCCCTTGCGCCGGGCCAGGTACTGGATGCCGATGCCGATGCCGATGGCCACCAGGATCATCAGGAACATCGGCCAGGACAACAGCGCCAGGTAGCCCAGGCAACCCAGGGTCACCGTCAGCGAGATCGCCAGAGGCGCGAAGGCGAAGGCGAAGTCGCTGATGGTGTCCACGTCGTGGGTCAGCACCGGGATCAGGCGATGGCTGCGGTAGCGCTCGATCTGTGCGATCGGTGCCGACAGCACCTTTTCGCCCAGGGCCAGGCGCAGGCGGGCGATGATGTGCTGGCCGACATAGTTGGTGCCGATGTCCGACAGGATCGAACTGCTCAGCGCCAGCAGGCACAGGCCGGCGAACAGGCCCACCACCTGCCGGCTGAGCCCGCCTTCGGCGTGCAGGGCGCCGTTGATGGTCGCCAGCAGCACAGTGACGCTCAGCCCGCCGACCATGCCCAGCAGGATAGAAAGGCTCACCACCGTGCGAAACGGTCTGAGCAGGGCCAGCAGCTCGCGCAAGGCCCCGCGTGGTTGCTTGGTCATTGGCAGGCCCCGCTCAGACGCGGCTCAGGGCTGCGACCGGCTGTGCGCCGAGGTGGTGACGGCTCAGGTCCTGGTAGAGCGCCTGGCCGATTTCCGCAGCGCGTACCGGCAACACCGACAACAGCGTATCGCTCAGTCCGTGGGACGCCTCGCAGAAGCCCTGCAAGTACACCGAGGCACGCAGGTCGGGCGTCGCCAGGGCGCGGTAGTTGCGGTCGACTTCGAAGTCCTTCAGGTGCTGCTGCAGAGGCGCCAGTAGCTCGCGGTGGGAGCGGCGTTCGTAACCGGTGGCAAGGATCACCGCGTCGTAGCGGTGGGTCTGGCGCACGTCGCTGGCCAGGTCGCGCAGGGTCAGCTCGATGCCCTCGGGTGTGCCCACCACGTCTTCGATGGTGCGCCGGCACAGCACAGCATGGCGCGGGCTATGGGCGACCTTCTGGCGGTAGAGGATGCCATAGATGCGTTCGATCAGGTCGACATCGACCACCGAATAGTTGGTGTTGTGGTATTCGGCGATGAGCTTGTCGCGCTCCGGGCGCGGCTGGTTGAACACCAGGTCGGTGTATTCGGGGGCGAAGATCTCGTTGACGAAGGGGCTGTCGTCGGCAGGCTTGAGCGCCGAGGCCCGCAGGATCATGTCGACCTTGACCGAGGGGTAGCTGTCGTTGAGGTCGATGAAGGCCTCCGCGGCGCTCTGGCCCGAGCCGACCACGGCGATGCGCATCGGCTTGCCCTCGTTGCATGGCAGGCGGCCGAGTGCGCTCAGGTACTGGGAATGGTGGAACACCCGCGCATCGTCCTTGAAGGCGCGGAACGCCGCAGGGATCTTCGGCGTGCCGCCACTGCCGACCACCACCGAGCGGGCTCGGCGCTGGTGCTCGCGGCCGTGCTGGTCGCGCGAGACCAGGCGCAGGTGGTCGACCCGGCCCTCATGCAGTTCAGGCTCGATGCGCAGCACTTCCTCGCCATACACCGCCTGGGTGGCGAAGTGCTCGGCGGCCCAGCGCAGGTAGTCGTTGTATTCCAGGCGGCAGGGGTAGAAGGTGCCCAGGTTGATGAAGTCGGCCAGGCGCTGCTTCTGGTGCAGGTAGTTGACGAAGCTGTAGGGGCTGGTGGGGTTGCGCAGCGAAACCAGGTCCTTGAGGAAGGAGATCTGCAGCTCGCTCTGGGTGGCCAGGGTGTTGCCATGCCAGCGGTAGTCGCTCTGCTTGTCGATGAACAGGGCGTCGAGTGCATGGCCGTTGGTTTCGGCGAGCTCTTCCAATGCAATGGCCAGGGCCAGGTTGGAGGGGCCGAAGCCTACGCCGATGAGGTCGTGGATTTTTTCGGGGCTAGCGGTCTGGCTCATGGGTAGGGTTCCTTGGGTGGTCGGGTGGGGGCGCCGTGTGAGGCGCCCCGGGTCCTGCGCAAGTACACCGTTTAGGACGAGCTGGGCAGCGGGGAATTTACCGCCACAAAGCGCTACAGCTCGCGGATCACGCGAAAGCCCAGCCAGTCGCCCAGGCGTTCGGGGAAGTTGTTGTTGCGGTTGCCCGAGCGCGAGAAGATCGGCGCCTCGCCCCAGTCGTTGCCGCGGATCGAGACGATCTTGCAGCCGGCTTGGGTCCAGGCGCTGCCATCGCTCGGCGCGCCCTGGTAGCTGTTGTGGTAGCAGTCCTCCACCCATTCGTAGACGTTGCCGTGCATGTCATGCACGCCGAAGGCGTTGGCTGGGTAGCTGCCCACCGGCGAGCTGTAGCTGTAGCCGTCCTTGGGGCCATAGACGTTGGCGTGGCGGCTGATCTCCAGCCCGGTACCGGGGTCGACGGGGAAGGGGAACATGCCGGTGCTGCCGGCCCGGGCGGCATATTCGCGTTCGGCCTCGCTGACCATGCGGTAGGTCTTGCCCGTCTTTTTCGACAGCCAGGCCACGTAGTCTTTTACGTCGTAATAGCTCATGCACACCGCCGGCTGGCGCGGGCTCTGCTTGTAGCTGGGCTTGCTGGCGGTGCAGCGCCGCCCAGGGCGGTCGTCGCCATCCTTGATCTGCGCCCCGCTTTGCTGGAGGTAGGCGTCCCACTCGCCCGCGGTGACCTGGAAGCGGCTGATGGCGAACGGCTTGGCGAAGGTGACAGGGTGCAGCGGGCCTTCATCGTCCTGGCGGCCCTGTTCGTCGGCGGGGGTGCCCATCATGAAGCTGCCGGCGGGCAGCACGACCATCTCCGGGCAGGTGCCAGCGCAGTCTCGGAACACCGTCCCGGGTTTGTCGCTGGGGGCGGCGGCCAGCGCCGGCAGGCTGCAGCCGGCCAGCAGGGCGGCCAGGGTCAGGCGGTACAGGGTAGGGGTCATCGCAAGTGCCTTGCTCAGAGTTTCTGGGCGACCAGGGCCATGACCCGGTCGATCTGCTGCTCATCGTTGAGCAGGCTGGGGGCGAGGCGGATCACCGGGCCTGCGTCGCGGTATACCGCATCGCTCATCACCTTGTTCGTCACCAGGTGGGCGGCGATGGCGTCCGGGTCGCGATCCTTGATTCGGAAGAAGGTGAAGCCGGCGGAGAAGGCCTCGCTACGAGGGGTCACCAACTCGACCTGAGGGTGTTCGGCCAGGCGCGCCTTGAGCAGGCTGTTAAGCTGGTGGATGCGTGCCTGGATGTCGGCCTTGCCCAGCTGCAGGTGCAGCTTGAAGGCTTCACCCAGGGCCCAGCGGTATTCGAAGGCGTGGTAGCCGCCGGGGGTCATGATGGTGGCGAAGTCCTCGTCACGGGAGAAGGTGGCGACGCTGGGGGTGAGGTTGTCCATCTTGGTCGAGGCGGCGCAGATGATGCCGGTGCCTCGCGGGCCGAACATCCATTTGTGGGTGCCGGCGATGAAGTAGTCGCAGTTGAAATCGGCGAAGCGCAGGTTTTCCACGCCGAAGCCATGCACGCCATCGACCACGTAGAGGATGCGCTCTGCCTCGCTGCGCTCGCGATTGTGCCGGCGCACCAGCTCGCCGATCTGGCCCACCGGCAGCTTGACGCCGCTACCCGAGTGCACCCAGGTCATGCCTAGCACGCGGGTTTCGGGGCGCAGGTTCTGCTCGATCGTGCTCAGCACCTGGTCGGTGGACACCTCCCAGGGCTTGTCGAACAGGCGGATCTTGCGCACCGGTGTGCCTTGACGCTGGGTGCGGAAGGCCAGGGCTTTATGGGTCGAGTAGTGTTCATGCTCGGTGGTGAGGATTTCCTGGCCGTGGGCGAGCTTCAGGCCGCCGTAGATCATGGCCAAGCCTTCGGTGGTGCTGCCGGTCAGGGCGATCTGCCGTGGGCCGACCTCCAGGTAGCGGGCGGCCCAGTCGCGCACCTCGTCCTCGCGCTGCCATTCGTACTGGCTTTCCCAATCCATCAGAGCGGCGGGGTTGCGGTCCAGGTCGGCGCGGTGGCGGTCGATGGCCGCCTGCACTGGGCGCGGGTGGGCGGTGACCAGGAAGTTGGCGAAGTGCGCCACCTGCGGGTCCAGGGGGAACAGCGTACGCAACTGGCGCCACTTGTCCGGGCCGGTCAACACCGGCGATGCGGGCTCGGCCGCCAGGGCGCCGGGCAGCAAGGGCAGGGTGGCAGTGACCAGACCGGCCTGCTTGAGAAAGGTACGACGGTTGTTCATGGGGCGGCGTGCCTAGTGGGGTGGGTGGAAGCTCAGTGGCTGGCGGCGACGGGGCGGCTGGCGTCCTGTACCTGCTGCCAGACCCGCAGGAAATTGCCGGCCCAGAGCTTGGCGATGTCGGCTTCGCTGTAGCCACGGGTGAGCAGCTCGGCGGTGACGTTGCGGATTTCGCTGACATCCTTCCAGCCGTCCAGGCCGCCGCCTTCGTTGAAGTCCGAACTGATGCCGACGTGGTCGATACCGACTTTCTTCACCGTGTAGTCGATGGCGTCCACATAGGCCTTGAGGCTGGCCTTGGGTTCTTGCTCGAGGATGCCGTAGAGCCCGCTGGCGTATTCGCCGAAGCGTTTGTCCGGCCAGATGGTGATCGCCGGGTCACCCGGCATCAGGGCGTAGTTCAGGTCCTTGAGCGGGCCAAGGTCGAAGCGCGCGCGCAAGGCGTCGAGCTTGTCCAAGGTCGATTGGCTCGGGGGTTGCAGATAACCTGAGAAACCGACCACCTGGACCAAGCCTCCGGTGCCTTTGATCAGTTGCAGTTCCTTGTCGCTGAGGTTGCGGCGGATGTCCACCAGCGCACGGGGCGCCGAGTGCGAAGCGACCAGCGGCGCACGGGTCAGGCGCGCGACGTCCGCCAGGGCCTGGCTGGACATCTGCGACACGTCGATGATCACGCCCAGATCGTTCAAGCGCCCGACCGCCTGCTCGCCTGTCTGCGACAGGCCGTCCAGTGCATCGGCGGTGTCGTTGAAGAACGGCATCGGCCGGGAGGAATCGGCCCAGCTGTTATTGCCGATGTAGCTGAAGCCGAACATGCGCACGCCGCGCTTGGCCCAGAGGTCGAGTTGCGAGAGGTCGTCGCCGAAGGGGTAGGCATTGAGCATGCTGATGAACACGGCGAACTTGCCTTCGCCGTTGAGCCGGCGGAAATCGTCCGGGGTATAGGCGATGCCGACCTGCTCGGGATGGTCGCGGACCATGTTGCGGATCACCTGGTAGCGCACCTGCTGCTGGTGGCGGGCTTCGTCGACGAAGCCTGGCGTGGGCTTGTGCGGGGCATTGGGGCCGTTCCACATTTCCGGCCAGGCCAGAATGGTCAGTGCTGCGCCCGATAGCCGCCCTTTGCCGGCCTTGACCAGGTCGAAGGGGTGCGGGCCGTCCTTGTCCACTTCCTGGCCGTGGCTGCCGAAGGTCAGCGGCACGGTGATGTGGCCGTCGAACGAGAGCATGTGTTCGTGCATGTCCTTGGCCTGTTCGACGATCTTGCGTGGGTAGCCGGCGTTGGCCTTCCAATAGAAGTAGCCGGCGGCCGCGCCTCCCATGGCGAGTGCAAGGGCCAGGGGCAGGCCGATGTAAAGGGCTTTGCGGGAACGGGTCTTGGTCATTGCCATCTCGTTGCAGGGCTGATCGGGCGGCCTGGTGGCGCAGCGCTGCGCCGAGCCAGGCGTGGGTATCAGGTGGACGAGTGGCGGTGCGGCAAATTTATTGGCTGCGCGCGATTCAAGAAGTGCGCCCGGTCGCCGATAGCGAGGTCAACGCGAAGACTTATTGCAAGGAAGGTATGACATGGTCGCAATCACCGCCGCCACCCTCAATATTCACGCCGCAGCTAGCGCTGCCGCGAAGGTCCCCGAAGATGAGGGCACGGAAAAGCACGACTCGACCGTGCAGGTCGATCTCTCTGGTTTGAAAGCCAACGACCAGGCGAAGTCGACCCAAAGCAGCCAGGAGAGTAACGAACCGCCGCATATCAAGCAGTTGCGCGAGATGATCCGGCAGTTGCAGAAGCAACTGGCCGAGGAGCAAAAGCAATTGGCCGAACTGATGCAGCGCGACATGGACGAAACCTTGAAACTGGCTGCCGTGACGGGGAAGCAGGCCAGTATCGCGACCCTTTCCGGTGAGATCCAGGCGGCCATGGCCTTGTTGCTCGAGGCCCTGAGCAAGAGCGGCGGCAGCAGCGCAGGAGGAATGGTCAGCGCCAAGGCCTGACTAAAAGGCGGCTTGGCTGTCCTGTGGGAGATTACCCAGCCCTTCGGCTGCATTGTCACGCAGAGAACAAGCGGTTAGCGCCGCCCCGCCTGTGGGAGCGGGCTTGCCCCGCGACCAGGGGCGAAGCCCTTGCCAGGCGACGGTGATATCCGGCCCGGCCCAATCGCGGGGCAAGCCCGCTCCTACAGGAGCGTGCGATAGCTAAAAGTTCTGTAGGAGCGGTGCACTCAGTCCGACGCCAGACGAGCGCGGTTCTGGCGTTCGGCCTTGTACTGCATGGCCACTGCCGGTGCCGGCTTGGCTGTGCCGGTTTCCAGCCATTGGCGCATGCGGCTGGCGTCGGCGAAGTGGGTGTACTTGCCGAAGGCATCCAGGATCACCATGGCCACCGGGCGGTTGTCCATCTTCGTCAGCAGCACCAGACAATGGCCGGCCTCGTTGGTGAAGCCGGTCTTGGTCAGCTTGATGTCCCAGTTGCTTTTGTTCACCAAGTGGTCGGTGTTGCGAAAGCCCAAGGTGTAGTTGGGCTTGCGGAACGCCACAGTCTTCTCGCGAGTGGTGGAAAGGTCGCTGAGCATCGGGTATTTGCGCGATGCCAACAGCAACTTGGCCAGGTCTCGGGCAGTGGACACGTTCTGGGTCGACAGGCCTGTGGGTTCGACATAGCGGGTATGTGCCATGCCCAGGCTGCGGGCTTTGGCGTTCATGGCCTTGATGAAGGCGCTGTAGCCGCCAGGGTAGTGGTTGGCCAACGAGTTGGCGGCGCGGTTTTCCGAGGACATCAAGGTGATCAGCAGGGTCTCGTGCCGGTTCAACTGGCTGCCGAGCCGTACCCGGGAATAGACGCCTTTCATTTCCGGATTGTTGGCGATGGTCATGGTGAGCATTTCGTCCATGGGCAGCTTGGCGTCAAGCACCACCATCGCGGTCATCAACTTGGTCACCGAGGCGATCGGCACCACGCGGTCGGCGTGGCTGGCATACAGCTCCCGGTTGGTGTTCAGGTCGACCAGCAGGGCGCTGCCGGAGGCCAGGTGCAGCTTGGCGGGATCGCGTTGGACCTGGGCCGGGGGTTGTGCAGCAGCGGTCGACGGAAGGGTCGCGGTTCCTGTGAGCAACAGCAGCAGGCTGAGGATGGACAGGGAAGTTTTCACGTTGAGGCTCACTAAAAGTTGGTATGTCGTTGGCTGTGCAAGGGTTTCCCCCAAAAAACCGTTGCATTGTGGAGTATGGCCGAAGTGCTGTCGAATGCTCGTTGATGGCGGGCCGGGAAATGAAAAAAGCTTCATGCTGGAACGGTTCCGCGGCCACCATTTGTCGGTTGGCGCGCGGGGCGGACACGCTCCGCACACGATGAGGCGGCTGAAATAAAAAAAGCCCGCCTGAAAAGGCGGGCAAGGAGAGCGTCAAGGGAGCAAACGCACAACGAAATTCGGTCAGGCGAGCAGGCTGCCGGCCTGCAGGCGGTCGGCCAGGGCTTGTGCCGTGGCTCGGGAGGTCAGCGGCCCGCTGACGGTCTCGCCATTGCGGGTCAGGTACCAACAGGCCAACAGCCCTTGTTCGCGCAGAGTGGCGGGTACGGCGCTGCCGATGACGGACATGATCTGAATAGTGGCCATGGGTGCCTCCTGTGTGACATGGCGCTACCTTAATCGGCACGCCATGGCCAGGTGAAATCAACTGCTTCGATAGTGGTCATTAGCTTTATCAACTTTCATGTGCGGGCCCTGGTGATCCCTGGCGGTTGCGTCTGCTACGCTGCGCAATCGATTCAGCCCAATGAGGAGCAGGCAATGGCGATTCCACCGAACAGAGATACCGTGCTGTGCATGTCACTGGCCGGGCGGCCCGGTACGTTCGGGGTGCGCTTTCACAACCACCTGTATGGGCAGTTGGGCCTGGACTACTACTACAAGGCCATGACCACCCAGGACCTGCCGGCGGCAGTGGCGGGTATCCGTGCGTTGGGCATCCGTGGTTGCGGTGTCTCCATGCCCTACAAGGAGGCCTGCATGGCCTTGGTCGATGAAGTCGATCCGTCCGCAGCGGCCATCGACTCGGTCAATACACTGGTCAATACCGACGGCCATCTGAAGGCCTACAACACCGATTACCTGGCGGTGCGCCAGTTGCTGGAGCGGCACCAGGTGGACCCGAAGACGGCATTCGCCTTGCGTGGCAGCGGTGGCATGGCCAAGGCGGTGGCCAGCGCCTTGCGCGATGCGGGGCTGCGTGAAGGGATCATCGTGGCCCGTAACGAGCAGGCGGGTCGGCAACTGGCCGATATGTGCGGGTACCGTTGGCAGGCCGAGCTGGGCGACCTGTGCCCGCCGATGCTGGTGAACGTGACGCCGATCGGCATGGCTGGCGGGCCCGAGGTGGATCAACTGGCCTTTGCCGAGCATGCCATTGCCGCGGCCGAGCGTGTGTTCGACGTGGTGGCGATGCCGGCGCGCACGCCGTTGATCCGCCGTGCCGAGGCGTTGGGCAAGCCGGTGATCACCGGGCTGGATGTGATCGCCTTGCAGGCGCTGGAGCAGTTCGTGCTCTACACCGGGGTGCGGCCAACCGACGCCCAGGTGGCGCAGGCGGTTGCCTATGCGCGGCAGCCTTGAGCCTTTGGGGCTTCTGTGGGAGATCACCTGGCCGTTCTCGCGCAGAGAACAAGCGGCCAGTACTATCTCGCCTGTGGGAGCGGGCTTGTCCCGCGATCAAGGGCAAAGCCCTTGCCAAGCGACGGTGATATCGAGCCCGGCCTAATCGCGGGACAAGTCGAAGCGCCGCTCCCATCAAAGATCGCGCTACTGCCTCGATAGCCGGATTAGAACACCTGGTGATCGCCGTCCAGCTGCTGGTCCACCAGCCATCGGCCATGGGCCAGGGCGGCGTGCTGGGCGTTTTCAAGATCGGACAAGAACGCCATCTTCATCGGCAGCGACAGGCGCCTGCTGGTGTGACCTTCCGGGTCGGTGATCCGGCAACCGGCGGCAAACGGCAGGGGCGACCCTGGGTGGGTCATCACGCTGGCGGTGATGGTGTGGTCGCGGTATTCACAGTGAAGGGTTTGCATCGTCCTTACCTCGCTGTGGCTTGGAACAGGTCTATTCCATATACCACAGCGAGGGGCCGGAGGTTCCCGGCCCGACGAGCGTGCCTTGTCGGCGGGCTCAGAGTTCGGTCGGCTGGATGACTTCCACCCAGTAACCGTCGGGGTCCTTGATGAAGGCCAGGTGCTTCATGCGGCCATCGCTCAGGCGCTTCTGGAAGGGCACCTGGAGGGCTTCGAAGCGCTCGCACGCGGCGCGTACGTCCGGAACCGAAATGCAGATGTGGCCGAAACCGCGCGGGTCGGTGTTGCCGTCGTGGTAGGCGAATTCCGGGTCGTGCTCGGTGCCATGGTTATGGGTCAGTTCGAGGATACCGGGGATCGACTTCATCCACTGGTGGCGCTGGGCGTCGTCGGCCGGAATCTGTGCGGGGTCCACCAGGGCCAGGAAGTACAGGCTGAAGGCCGCTTCCGGGAAGTCGCGCTTGTCCACCAGGCTGAAGCCCAGGACGCGGGTGTAGAAGTCCAGGGACTTTTCGATGTCCTTGACCCGCAGCATGGTGTGGTTGAAGACGAAACGGTGGGTAGCGGCGTCCGGCTTGGCGGTCACGCCTGGCAGGGTTTGCAGATCGTGCAGACTCATGGGTGCTCCAGGAACGAGGCCAGGGCACAGGGCCCCGGCGGTAAAGACAGGTGGGCCATGATACGGCAGTGAGGCGTGAGCGCAAATGAAAGCGCCCTGCACGAGTGCAGGGCGCTGGAATTAGAGGCCCGCATGTGCGGGCGCGTGATGGGGTCGCTAGTCCTTTAGCTGGTTCGATACTGCGCGTGTCGATGTGAAAAAAGTGTGAAGTACGCGTTGATGTTTCATGTGCGTACCCAGCTTTCCACCGTCTTGGCACCGTATTGCTCTTTCCAGGCCTTCAACCCGCGGTGGTTGCCGCCTTTGGTCTCGATCAGCTCACCGGTGTGCGGGTTTTCGTACACCTTCACCACGCGGGGGCGGCGCTGCTGTTTGGGCGCCGTGGCCGGGGCCCGGGTGGCCGCCTTCGGATCGAGGATGGCGATGATGTCGCGCAGGCTCTTGTCATAGCTTTTCATCAGGCCGACTAGTTTCTGCTCGAATTCGATTTCGCGTTTTAGGCCGGCGTCCTTTTTCATCGCCTCCAGTTGCGCCATTTGTTCCTGGAGAGCTTTTTCGGCAGCACGAAACTCTGCAAGTCTGGACACTGTCATCACTCCTGTAAGTGCCGTGGCGGGGCGTGACGAACATACAAGAAAGCGATAAACGCCGGCCACGAGGATGGGTATAGCTGTTCGCTGATATCGAGTGTAGTCTTCGAATTCACGAGGGTAAACCGCAAACTTTTTATAAGTAATCGCGGAACTTTGCTAGTTTTTCGTACGGTATTCGCGGCGGTCTTCATAGTGCTCTTGAGGCCTACCTAGACCATGGTCCTATGGCTTGGGCTAGAGCGGTTGGGCGATCATCCAAGATGCTGGCCGGGGTATTTGCCAACGGTCTTGTAGTGCCAGGGTGGTGTGCTGCCCTGGGTCGTTTTCGCTTTGTTCTGGATGTTCCTTTCGCATGTTTCCCCCGTTTCCCCTTGCCCCCGGGCGCCGTGTTGCCGGCCTGTTCTTCCTGTGCGTCGGTGCCCAGGCCCAGGCGGGTGGTTTTCTTGAAGACACGACCGCCAAGGTCGAGGCGCGTAATGTTTATTTCAACCGGGATTTCCGTGACGGCCACAGCAGTTCCAGCCAAGGCGCGTCCAAGCGCGAAGAGTGGGCGCAGGGCTTTATCCTGAATGTGCAGTCCGGTTATACCCAGGGCCCGGTGGGCTTTGGCGTGGATGCCCTGGGCATGGTTGGCTTCAAGCTCGACTCGAGCCCGGCCGACAGCAACAGCGGCCTGTTGCCGGCGTCCGGCCATGACCCGCGCCGCTCGACCGACCAGTACGCCAAGCTGGGCGTGGCCGGCAAGGTCAAGGTGTCCCGCACGGTGCTGCGCTATGGCTCGATGATGCCGGACATGCCCCTGCTCAAGTACAACGATGGTCGCCTGCTGCCGACGATGTTCCATGGTGCCATGCTCACCTCCGAGGAGGTGAGCGACCTGAAGTTCACCCTGGCGCGCCTGAACCAGTACACCGCGCGAGACTCGACCGACCGCCAGGACATTCGCGTGCATTGCAAGAACAAGCGCTACGCCTGCGACACCGAAGCCGATCACTTCGACCTGGCCGGTGTCGACTACCGTTTCAACGATCGCCTCAGCGGCCAGTACCAGGTATCGCGCTTGGAGAACATCTACCGCCAGCAGTTCCTGGGCCTGGTGGGTACCCAGCCGCTGGCGCTGGGCAGCGTGTCGGCGGACCTGCGCCTGATCAAGAGCGACGACATCGGCAATGCCCATGCCGGCGAGATCGACCACCGCGCCTTCAGCGGCATGCTCGGCTACAGCCTGGGCGGGCACAAGATCAGTGCCGGCTGGCAGCGCATGTATGGCGAGAACGCCATGCCGTACCTCGACGGCAGCAACCCGTACCTGGTCAACTACGCCCAGGTCAACGACTTCGCCGCCGCCCAGGAGCGCTCCTGGCAGGTACGCTATGACTACGACTTCAAGGCACTCGGCGTGCCCGGCCTGACCTTCTTCACCCGCTACATCAACGGCGACCATATCAAGGTCCCCGGCAGCAACGCCGAAGGCAAGGAGTGGGAGCGCGATACCGAGCTCAAGTACCAGGTGCAGAGCGGCACCTTCAAGGACCTGAGCGTGCGCCTACGCAACTCCACCTACCGCAGCAACTACGAGAAGTGGGCACGGGACATGGACGAGACGCGGGTCATCGTCAGCTACAACTTCTCGATCCTGTAGGGTGCTTTGCCAAACGCCGGCGGCCGGCTGACAATGGCCGCTGGCATCCGCACGAGCAGGGCGATGAAACACCTTCTGCTGATTGGCATCGGGCCTGGCGACCCCCGCCAGGTCACCTTCGAAGCCGTGGAGGCGCTGCGGCGCGCCACGGTGTTCTTCATCCTGGACAAGGGCCCCGACAAGGACGAACTGGCACGCCTGCGCACGATGATCCTGGAGCGCTACGTGCCGGACGGTGGCTACCGCCTGGTGCAGGTGGCGGACCCGAAGCGTGATGGCCAGGCGGCGGACTATGTGGGGTCGGTGCAGCACTGGCACCGGCAGCGGGCGGCCTTGTATGGCCGTCTGCTCGTGGATGAACTGAGGCCTGGCGACGTGGGTGCCTTCCTGCTCTGGGGGGAGCCTGGTCTGTACGACAGCACTTTGCGCGTGCTTGATCTGGTCCGAGCGCGCGGCATGACCCTGGCATTGGAGGTGATCCCGGGCATCAGCAGCGTGCAGGCCCTGGCTGCTCGTCATCAGGTACCGTTGAACCGCATCGGCGAGCCGTTGACCGTGCTGCCGGGCAGATGCTTGGCCAAGCAGGCGCGGATCGACAATGTGGTGGTGATGCTGGACGGGCAGTGCGCCTTTGCTGACTTGGACGACCCGGCATTGACGATCTACTGGGGAGCGTATCTGGGTACCGAGGATGAAGTGCTGGTCGCCGGGCCGCTGCTGCAGGTCAAGGCGAAGATCCTCGAAGTGCGGGAGCGGCTGCGGCAGCGTAAGGGGTGGATCATGGATACCTACCTGTTGCGGCGTGGGCAGTGACCCGGTGTTTCATTTCCATGTCTCATCGCCGGCACCCCCTGTAGGAGCGGGCTTGTCCCGCGAACATCGGCGAAGCCGGTGCCATGCCGCGCGTTGAATGATGTGCGAGTGAACCCGTTCTTGCAGGGTTCGAGGGGTGGGGCTGCGATGCAGCCCATCGCGGCACAAGGCCGCTCCTACAAGGGCGGCGCTGGCTTCAGGGATCAGAAGGTGTAGTCCACCGTGGCGAAGTATGACCGGGGCGCGCCCAGCAGCCATTGGTCACTGGTATAGAGGTAGGAAGCGGCATATTCGCGGTCGAACAGGTTGTTCACCTGCAGCCCCAGACGCACAGCTGGCAAGACCTGCCAGCCGATAGAACCATCGACCACCGTATAGCCCGGGACGCTGCTCTGGTTTGCTGCGCTGTCGTAGCGTTTGTCCACGTAACGCAACCCTAGGCCGGCCTCGACATCCTGGCCGAAACCTTTGCTGACCCATAGGTTGGCCGTGCGCCGCGGCACGTTGGCCGGGCGGTTGCCGGCACGGTCCATCACGCCGGTGGCGGTGCGTTCGAGATAGTCGTCGAACCTTGCGCGTACCACCGAGGCGTTGGCCGAGACCTGCCACTGGTTGGCCAAGGCCAGCTCCACGGACGCTTCCAGGCCGTCGGAGGTCTGTTGGCCTGCTTGCTGTACACCGTGGTTCACAGGGTCGGCGACCAGCAGTTTGTTCTTGACGATGTGGTAGGCCGCCAGGGTCCATTCACCGCGCCCGCCCCAGAACCGTTGCTTGAGGCCCAATTCGGTCTGCTTGGCTTCGGTCAGGTCGTAGCGTTGCTCCGGACGCAGCGTCAGCAGGTCGCCCACGCCGTCTTCGCTGGTCGAATACTGCCCATACAGGGACAGATCCGGCGTGACCGCCAACACCAGGCCGGCACGCCAGTTGCCACCGCGCAGGCTGCGGTCGCTGCGGGTGTCGTTGACCAAATCGTCGCGGTCGATATGGTTCTGGTCGCGGCGTACCCCGGTCACCAGCGACAGGCGCTCGCTCAGCGCCGTGCGATTCTCGGCGAACAGCGAGAAGGTGTGGGTGGTGGACAAGGTTTGCGGGCGTGTCGGCGATAAGCTGTGGAACCGGCCAGGCGCCGGGTTCCAGGGGTCCAACACGTCCTGGCTGCCATCGTCGTACGGTGCGTTGCTGTCGACGTTGAAGCGGATCTTGTTGTACTCGGCACCGACGACGGTCTTGCTGGCCAGGCCGAACAGGCTGTGGTCGAACGTGAAGCTCTGGCGGTCGCCGAGCTGTTCCTGGTTGTGCTTGATCTCCAGGAAGCTGCCGCGCTCGAGGTAGCCGGCATCGGCGTTCCATGCGTAGGTCTCGGCGTTGCGCCAATGCCGACGGCTCTTGATGGAGTACAGCTGGTTGCTGGCGGTGATGCGGTCGCTGATGGCCCAGTCGGTGTTCAGGCGGGTCCACTCGTCGTGGTAGCGCTGCACGTCGTTCTGGATGTTGTAATTCTTCTTGCGCAGGCTGCTGCGGTAATGGCCGTCGATCAATGGGGTGCCGTAATAGTTGGCGGGCTCGGCATCGCCACGCTCGTGGGCGAGGGTGAAGCTCAGGTCGTCGGTGGCGTCGAAGCGCAGGGCGGCGCTCAGGGCCAGGCTGCGCGAGTCGGTACGATCGACCCAGCCATTGCCGGCTTGCTGGTTCAGGGTCATGCGGTAGCTGAGGCGTTCGCTGAGGCTACCGCCGCGGTCCAGGCCGAGCTGCTGGCGATCCCATGAACCATAGCCCAGGCGCAGATGATTGCGGATCTCGCCGGCGAAGGGCTTCTTGGGTATGGCGTTGACCACGGCGCCGGTGGCGCCTTCGCCATAGAGCACCGACGCCGGCCCGCGGATCACCTCGATGCGCTCGATCATCCATGGGTCGACCGGAAAGGTCAGTGTGCCGGCGCCGCTGTACAGGCGCGAGCCGTCGAACAGCGTCATCACCGAACTCTGGCCTTCGAAGCCACGGGCAGAGAGCCCGGTGCCGCCATCGCCCGGGCTGCCGGTGAAGGTGATGCCCGGTGAGCGGGTCACGGCATCCTGGACGGTGAGGTTGTTGCGCTGCTGGATCTGCTCGGCGCTGATGCTGCTGGTGCTGGCCGGCGTTTCCAGGGCGCTCAGGCCCAGGCGCGAGCCGGCCTGGGTCGGGGTAGCCAGGTCGATGGACGCTGCGTCGCGGGTGTCGGTGATGGCGGTCGAGGGCAAGGTCAGGGCCTGGCTGTCGAACTCATCGGACCATGCCGGCATGGAGACGGCCAGGCAGGCCGCCAGGGTGTGAAGCGTGTAGGTACGGGACATGTCGTTCCACTGCTGCAGGAATGAATGGATCCCGGTGGAAACAACGCATAGACGAGCAAGCACGCACGCAGGGGCGCACGCGAAACCGGCCTGCGCCCGCCCACCGCGGGTTTGCCAACGAAGCTCCAGGCCGGTCTCCGGGCTTGCGAGGGTCATGAACGCCTTCACCTTCCCATGCGCGAGGCACAGTGGTGTGTCGAAGGGTTCGCTCGCTTACCGTTGCGGGGGCAGCGCCGGACTTGTCCTGCAAAGGACGCACCGGCTTCCCGTTTCACCCTGCGCGCGGCGGCGCAGGACACCTGAAACAGGTGCGCATCTGACCATCGTTCGGCGCGGGAGTCAAATGCGCAAGGGGAGGGTTCAGCGACCGCGACGGCGCGATACGCGGGCCTCGATGTTCTTGCGCCCGATCAACAGCGGCGGCTTTTCCACCACCGGTTCATCGGCCAGCCACTTGTACATCACCAGGCAGTCCACCAGCCCCAGCTCGGCATGGCGATAGGCTTTGGGCAGGCGGCCCACGGTCTCGAAACCGAGCTTGTGCCACAGCGCCACGGCCACTTCGTTAGTGGCCACCACCGAGTTGAACTGCAGGGCCAGGAAGCCTTCCTGGCGTGCCAGTTTCTGTGAGTGTTCGCACATCAGCCGCGCCACGCCACGGCCACGGGCGGCTTCGGCGACCATGTAGCCACAATTGCCCACGTGGCTGCCGGGGCCTGCTGCGTTGGCCTTGAGGTAGTACGAGCCCAGCAGTTGGCCGTCGGCTTCGGCCACCAGGGTGCGCAGCGGCAGCGAAAGCCACAGGTGGCGGGCTTGCTCGAAGCTGAGGTCGGGGTCGAAGGCGTAGGTCTGGCGGGCCTGGACGATGGCCTGGAAGGTCGGCCAGAAGCGCTCGAAGTCTTCCGGGGTCATGGGGCGGATCTGGATCATGGCGGCTCCTGCGGGCTGAACCGCCAAGTCTGGGTGGCGTGGCGCCGTCGCGCAAGAGCGGCGGCGTCGTTCGCTCAACTGCCGGCCTTGCCCACCGCATCCATGACGCGGGCCGAGTACACCAGCGCGGCGCCCGCATTCATCGCCACGGCCACACCGAGGGCCTCGGCGATTTCCTCACGGGTGGCGCCTTGCTTGACCGCTTGCTGGGAGTGCACGGCGATGCAGCCATCGCAGCGGGTGGTCACAGCCACGGCCAGGGAGATCAGTTCGCGGGTTTTGGCATCCAGGTGATTGGTCTTGGCCCCGGCACCGCTGGCTGTCATGTAGCCGGCCACGGTGTCGGGGGACAATTGCTTGAGATCGCCGATGCCGGCCATCAACTGCTTACGGTAGGCGTCCCAGTCCATCATGCTCATCGCGTTCACCTCAAGAGGTTGGCAACAGGAGCTTTCAGGCTAGTCGAAGATCGTGATGGGGGATTACGCAGCCCGATGGGCTGCGGTGCTGTGCGGGCTTGCCCGGCGATCACGCGCGAAGCCCTTGCCAGGCGACGGTGATATCCGGCCCGGCCCAATCGCGGGACAAGCCCGCTCCTACAGGGGGGCGCCACCCCCACGCCGATCGCGCTGGATCCAAGGCCCCGCGATCTCAGATGTAGATGAAGAACAGTACCAGTGCCGCGACGACAGCCCACTTCTCCAGGTAGTAGCGGGTACGGTTGCGCTTCTTCATCGCCTTGCCGCGCTCGCGAATCTTGTAGATGCGGGTGAACAGACGGTTGATGCCGCCGGTCTTGTCGTTGGCATCGTTGGGCGCGGCGGCGGCGGCCATGACGTTGCGGCTGAACCAGCGGTTGAAGGCGGTCGCCCAGCGGTACTTGAGCGGGCGCTCCACGTCGCAGAACAGGATGATGCGGTTGTGCTCGGTGGTGTTGGCGGCGTAGTGGATGTAGGTCTCGTCGAACACTACTGCCTCGCCGTCGCGCCAGGAGTACTTCTGGCCGTCGACATCGATGTAGCAGCCGTCGTCGTTGGGTGTGTCCAGGCCCAGGTGGTAGCGGTAGGAGCCGGCATAGGGGTCACGATGGCGCACCAGCTTGGCGCCCGGCGGCAGGGTGGCGAACATGGCCGCCTTGACCGTGCCGATGCCCTGCAGCAGCTCGGTGGTGCGCGGGCACAGCTTCATGGCCGAAGGGTGGCTCTCGCCGTACCACTTCAGGTAGAAGCGCTTCCAGCCGGTCTTGAAGAACGAGTTGAAACCAACGTCGTCATAGTTGTCGGATTTCTTGATTTCACCCACGTGCAGCAACTGCTGGGCTTCCTCGCGGATTTCCTGCCAGTGATCCTTCAGCGGCTGCAGTTCCGGGAACGCCTCCACCGGCAGGTAGGGCTTGGCCGGGTGCCTGGAGAACAGGTACAGGAAGGCGTTGACCGGGGCGAGGAAGCTGGAGTGGTCGCCCAGCTGGCGGGTCAATTTATGGCGAACCCGACCGCGCAGGTGAACATAGGCGATCGAGAGGGCGAAGATCAGTACGAGTGCGATTTTCATGGACGGATGCTTGTCGAAATGGCCACGCGTCATGGCTTGAGCCCGCCAGCATAAACAATCATGGTGGCGCTTTGTAGGATTAATCTCAGATTGCCAGGCAGACATTGGTACGAGGTGGTGCCGGTCATGAGGGGTGAGGGTCAGGCGTGCCTGTGCGATGATGCAGCCATGCCCCTCGCAACAGGACGCCTGCCAATGCCAGTGGATGAACGGGAAACCGGGCAACCCTTCAAGCGGTTGTTCTTCGCCTTGCCGGTGGCCGACGCCCAGCGCCGGGCGATGGCGCTGTGGCGTCGAGGGCTGGGCTTGCGCAACGGCAAGCCGGTGCCGGCGGAAAACTTTCACCTGACCTTGCTGTTCCTGGGGGACGTGGACGCGGCCCAGGTGCCGGCGCTGTGCGCGGCCGTCAACAGCCTCAAGGGCCCCGAAACACCGTTGCGCCTGGCCTTGGACCGCCTGCAGGTATGGCCAAGGGCCAATGTGCTGGTGCTGGAGCCGCAGCACACGCCACCGGCCTTGCGCCGGCTGGTCTATGCCCTGGAGCAGGCCATGCTGCCGTTGGGCATCGCCCCGCAGGCCCGTGAATACCGGCCGCACCTGACCCTCTCTCGCGACTATCGCGCCCAGGTGCCGGAAGCTGCGGCGGCGCCGGAATTTTTCCTCGCCGCCCGGCATTTCACCCTCTACGAATCGCGCAAGGGGCGCTACTGGCCGTTGGCCGAGTGGCCCCTGGCAAATTGACCGTCAGGCCGGCAGCGCCTCGGCGGTAACGAACAGCTGGGCACCCAATGCACGGGCCTGGCGTAGATACGGCGCAGGATCCACCCCCTCGCTGTCAGCTAGCAGGGTCGAACTCAATACCTGTGCGCCGCAGTAGTCGAAGATGCCGTGCTCGATCTGCACGCGCATCGCTTCGCCGTAGCCGTGGCGCTCGAAGGTAGCTGCGTCGGCACCGGCAACGCCCACCAGGTGCACGGTAAGGCCGCGCAGTTTCTTGGTCATGGGGCCGTTTACCTGGTAGTCGAATGCCCAGCCATTGCTGAACACCCGCTCCACCCAGCCCTTGAGCAGGGCCGGCATGGACCACCAGTAGATCGGGTAGACCAGCACCAGCGTATCGGCCCGCTCGATGCGCGCCTGCTCGGCCAGCACATCGGCAGGTGGCCTGGCCTGGCGGCGGTGTACTGCATGGTCGGCCAGACCGAAGCGGGGGTCAAAGCCTTCCCGGGCGAGGTCAGCGAATTCGCTGCTGTGCCCAGCGCTGGCCAGGCCCTCGGCGACTTGATGGGCAAGGGCGTGAGTGAGAGATTCGGGGTCGTGATGACCGATGACGATCAAGGCATGCATGGCGACGCTCCAGATGGGGGATGCGCAGTTGGGGCGAGCGCTATATACTCGCAGTAAGTTACGATTGGTAAGTTACTTTTGGTAGGTAGCCGATGTCAAGCACCGAAAAACACCCACCGCGCAAACGCCTGTCCCGGGAAGATCGCCGCCGTCAATTGCTCGACATGGCCTGGCAGCTGGTGCGCGAGGAGGGCACCGATGCCCTGAGCCTGGGCCGCCTGGCCGAGCAGGCTGGTGTGACCAAGCCGGTGGTCTATGACCATTTCGAAACCCGTACCGGGCTGCTCGCGGCTTTGTACGAGGAGTACGACGCACGCCAGACCGCCATGCTAGAGGCTGCCCTGACTGCCGGCGAGGCAACCCTCGAGGGGCGTGCCGGGGTGATCGCCGCGGCCTATGTGGATTGCGTGATGAGCCAGGGGCGGGAGATCCCCGGGGTCAGCGCCGCACTGGCCGGCTCGCCTGAGCTGGAGTCGCTCAAGCGGGCCTATGAAGGGCCCTTCCTGGAAAAATGCCGCCAGGCGCTGGCGCCGTTTGCGCCGACGGGCACGGTTGGCACAGCTGGGCTGAGGGTACTGGTGGGGGCGGCGGATGCGTTGTCCCTGGCAGCTGCGGCCGGCGAACTGGAGCCTGGGGCGGCAAAACGGGAATTACAGGCCACTATCATTGCCATGGTCGCACGGCAGTGATCCTCCCCCGTCACGGGTTGTGAGGCCCAGGCGCGATGCGTACCATGCGGGCATTCCTTCCAATAAAAAACCGTGCGTCACCGGCCTTGAACCTGGGCAGGTGGTGGGCGGCCTATCGCCTTGTCTTCGGAGATCAACAACCCTTCCATGAACGGACCTACCCCTAATGTTCTGCCGCCAACCGCCGGTACCGGGAGCTGGCTGAGTGTCGTCGCCCTGGCCCTGGCGGCCTTCATCTTCAATACCACCGAGTTCGTCCCGGTGGCCCTGCTGAGCGATATCGGCCGCAGCTTCGACATGACCACCGCCCAGGTCGGCCTGATGCTGACCATCTACGCCTGGGTAGTGGCCCTGGCGTCGTTGCCGATGATGCTGCTGACCCGCAACATCGAGCGCCGTCGGCTGCTGCTGTTCGTGTTCCTGGTGTTCATTGTCAGCCACCTGCTGTCATGGCTGTCCCAGAGTTTCGCCATGCTGCTGGTCAGCCGTATCGGCATTGCCCTGTCCCATGCGGTGTTCTGGGCCATCACTGCCTCGCTGGCGGTGCGCGTGGCGCCACCCGGGCAACAGGCCAAGGCCCTGGGTTTGCTGGCCACCGGCACGACCTTGGCGATGGTCATGGGCATCCCCCTGGGGCGGGTGGTGGGCGAGGCTCTGGGCTGGCGCGTGACGTTCCTGAGCATCGCCGGTGTGGCGCTGGCGACCATGCTCTGCCTGATGAAATCGCTGCCGCTGTTGCCCAGCCAGAATTCCGGCTCCCTGCGCAGCTTGCCGATCCTGTTCAAGCGCCCGGCGCTGGTCATCACCTACCTGCTGGTGACCTTGGTGATCACCGCGCAATTCACCGCCTACAGCTACATCGAACCGTTCGCCCTGCACGTGGCGCAGATCGGTGGCGAGCGCACCACGTTGCTGCTGTTGCTGTTCGGTGGCGCGGGTGTATTCGGCTCGCTGCTGTTCAGCCGCTACAGCGATCGCTTCCCCCATGGCTTCCTGGTGGCAGCGATCGCAGCGCTGGCGTCTTGCTTGCTGCTGCTGTTGCCGTTGTCGGGCAACTTCTATGTGTTCGCCGCCTTGAGCATGGTCTGGGGGGTGGCGATCCTGAGCTTCAGTCTGTCGCTGCAATCGAAGACCCTCAAGCTCGCCTCGGATGCCACCGATGTGGCGATGGCGCTGTTCTCGGGGATCTACAACATCGGCATCGGCGGCGGTGCGCTGTTGGGCAGTATCGTCAGCAGCCAGCTGGAGGTGGCCTATATCGGCCTGGTGGGCGGCGTTGTCGCGGTGGTCGGCCTGGTGCTGGCGGCGGCCAGCACTGCGCGCTTCCGTGAAGCCCTGGGCAAGCAGCAGGCCTGAAACTTCATCGTTGCAGGCTATGGAAAGCACCGGGTGGCTGCAGTGCGGCGAAACGCTCGCGCAGCCACAGGTGCAGCTGCGACACGGCAGGTGACAGCTGCTTGCGGTGCGGGCATACCAGCGTCACCGGCGTCGGTTCGCCAAGGTGCTCGGGCAGCAGCACTTCCAGCTCGCCTGCGGCCACGTTGCCACTGACATCCAGCCACGACTTGTAGACGATCCCTTCGCCTTCCAGGGCCCAGCGCCGCACCACATCGGCGTCATCGCTGAACAAAGGGCCGCGCACCTGCACGCTGCGGTTGCCCAGGCGCCACCTGTCGTACACCCGGCCCATCTGCAGGTACAGAAGGCATGCGTGCTCTTGCAGTTCATCGAGTGTGCGCGGCCGGCCGTGGCGCGCCAGGTAGCCGGGCGAAGCCACCAGGACCCGGCGGTTCCACGGTGCCAGGGGCAGGGCGATGTAGTTGGCATCCTGGTTCAGGCCATAGCGGATGGCCACGTCCACCGGGTCACGGGCGAAGTCGGCGATCTGGTCGGAGAGAAAGAAGCGCAGGCTCAGGTCCGGGTGCTCGCGGCGAAAGGCGCTGAGCCAGGGCAGCAGGATATTGCGCCCCAAGTCCGAGGGTGCCGACACCTGCAGCACACCGCGCAGGGTGCTGTGGGCACCGTGCAGGTTGTCTCGGCCCTGGCGCAGGGTGTCGAGCACGCTGTGGGCCGTGGGCAGGTACAGTTCGCCTTCGGCGGTCAGGCGCAGGCTGCGGGTGGTGCGGGCGAACAGGCGTACGTCCAGCTCGCGTTCCAGGCGCTTGATCGCCGCGGCCACCTGGCCAGGCAACACGCCTGCCTCTAGGGCCGCAGCGGTGAAACTGCCCAGCGCGCTGCTGCGCACGAACAGTTCGAGATCGGTGATGCGCAGCATTTTCACTCCAGGGATGAAAGTGTTGCTGCATTGTGCCGCTTTTTCTTTTTCCCAGGAAAGATAAGATGCCCGCACATTCCGTTCCCCTGAGGAGTTTCCCTGATGGATACCGTTGCCCTGGCCAAGCGCCGTTACACCACCAAAGCCTACGATGCCAGCCGTCGCATTCCCCAGGCGACCATCGATGCGCTGCTCGAGCAGCTGCGCCACAGCCCGTCCTCGGTCAACTCCCAGCCTTGGCACTTCGTGGTGGCCGACAGCGCTGAAGGCAAGGCACGTATCGCCAAGGCCACCGAGGCCTTTGCCTACAACACGCCGAAAATCCTCAACGCATCCCACGTGATCGTCTTCGCCGCCCGTACCGACATGACCGAAGCGCACCTGGAGGCGGTACTGGCCCAGGAAGCCGCCGATGGGCGTTTCCCGACCGAGCAGGCCAAAGCCGGCCAGGACCAGACCCGTCGCGGCTACGTCAATCTGCACCGCTTCGACCAGAAGGACCTGCAGCACTGGATGGAGAAACAGACCTACCTGGCGTTCGGCACCGCGCTGCTCGGCGCCGCTGCCCATGGCCTGGACGCCACTCCCATCGAAGGCTTCGACAGCAAGGCGCTGGACGCCGAGCTGGGCCTGCGTGAGCAAGGCTTCACCAGCGTGGTGGTGCTGAGCCTGGGCTACCGCAGCGAGGACGACTTCAACGCTGGGCTCAGCAAATCGCGCCTGCCGGCGTCGCAGGTGTTCACCTTCCTCTGAGGGCGCCGCCGATCGTTGCATGAAGACCGGCCAGTTGCCGTTGCACCTGGCCGGTTACTCTTCCTGCGCCTGGGACAGCGGGCGCGCCACATGTTCAAGCGACTTGCGCTCCGCCGCCGTCCCCCATCGTGCCTGCACCAGTGCGGCCAGGACCATCAAGCCGGCACCGATCAGGTAGCCATACAGCACGTTCGTGCGTTCACCCGTCTCGATCAGGGCACCGAACAACATCGGCCCGACCAGCCCGCCCAAGCCCGTGCCGAAGGCGTAGAACACCGCGATGGCCAGGGCGCGGATCTCCAGCGGGAAGGTTTCGGCCACGGTCAGGTAGGCGGAACTTGCCGCGGCGGAGGCGAAGAAAAAGATCACCATCCAGGCCAGCGTCTGCTGGGTGACGTCGAGCAGCTGTTGCTGGAACAGGTACCCGCTGATGCCCAGAAGCACGCCGGACACCAGGTATGTGGTACTGATCATCAGCCGCCGCCCCCACACATCGAACAGCCTGCCCAGCAGCAAAGGCCCGCAGAAATTGCCCAGGGCGAAGGGCAGCACGTACCAGCCGATGCGCTCGGATGGGATCCCATAAAAGTCGGTGAGCACCAGCGCATAGGTGAAGAAGATGGCGTTGTAGAAGAACGCCTGGGCGCTGAGCAGGGTCAGGCCGACCAGCGCACGGCGCCGATGAATGCCGAACAGGCAGCGCCACACCTCGCCCAGCGGTGTATGGCCGCGGGCATGCAGGCGTATGGGTGGGCCATCGACGGCGGGTAGTGCGATGCCCCGCAGGCGGTACTGGCGCTCGATGGCGGCGACGATACGTTCGGCCTGTTCCGGCTGGTTATGGATCAGCAGCCAGCGTGGGCTCTCCGGGATCCACAGGCGCATCAGCAGGATCGCCAGGCCCAGCACCGCACCGATGCCGAAGCACAGGCGCCAGCCCAGCTCGCCGCCCACCAGCGCCGGGTCGAGCAAAACCACCGATCCCACCGCGCCAAGGGCGGCGCCCAGCCAGAAGGTGCCGTTGATGGTCAGGTCCACCCAGCCGCGACAGCGGGCCGGGGTGAATTCCTGGATGGTCGAATTGATCGCGGTGTATTCGCCGCCGATGCCGGCGCCGGTGAGAAAGCGAAATAGCAGGAAGCTCCACAGGTTCCATGAAAACGCCGTCGCCGCCGTGGCGCCTATGTACAGGAACAGGGTGACGAAGAACAGCCTGCGCCGGCCCAGGCGGTCGGTCAGCCAGCCGAAGAGCAGGGCACCGAGCACCGCGCCGGCGATGTAGCTGGCGCCGGCCAGGCCGATTTCGGTGTTGCTCATCTGCAGCGCCGGGCTGTCCTTGAGCGCGCCGGACACCGAGCCTGCCAGGGTCACCTCCAGGCCATCGAGCAGCCAGGTGATGCCAAGGGCCAGGACCAGCAAGGTGTGGAAGCGGGTCCAGGGCAGGCGGTCGAGGCGGGCGGGGATATCGGTATGGTAGGTGCGTCCGGTCTGGAGGTGGGGCACGAGGGGCTCCTGTCTGCTGGCGAGTGTGCGCATGGCAGTTGAGCCACTGGAGGGCGGAAGAGTTCAAGGCGTTCGGCATACTGGCTTTGGTGCCTGTGAGACCGAGCGCCGCCCGCGCGGCGCTCGGTCTCACAATCACCACCCACCTCAAGGCCTGCCCCAATCTCACCACAACGCAGCCGAAGCCGCTGTGACCGCACGGCCAACTACCTCGATGGCCTTGTCGACCTCGTCCTCGCGGGTAAAGCGCCCCAGGCTGATCCGCACGCACTTGCGCGCCCGCGCTTGGTCCAGCCCCAGGGCCAGCAGCACATGGGAGGCGGCGTTGGCCGCCGAGTTGCAGGCCGAGGTCGAGGACACGGCCAACTCGCTTGCCAGCGAGGCGCTGTTGAAGCCCTTGGCGTCGATGCACAGGTTCAACGTGTGGGGAATGCGTTGCTCAGCGCAGCCATTGAGGCTGACCCCCGGCAGGGCCAGAAGCCCTTGGCGCAGGCGCTCGCTGAGCCGCTGGATACGCTGGTGCTCGCTGTCACCAGGCGCACCGGCCAGGGCGAAGGCGCTGCCCATGCCGACGATCTGGTGGGTGGCCAGGGTGCCGGAGCGCAGACCACGCTCATGGCCACCACCATGCATCTGCGCGTGCAGCAGCGCGCGGGCCCGAGGGCCGACATACAGCGCGCCGATGCCTTTGGGGCCGTAGGCCTTGTGCGCCGAAAACGACATCAGGTCCACCGCTTGGCGAGCCAGGTCGATCGTCACCTTGCCCACGGCCTGGGCGGCGTCGACATGCAGGAGCGCGCCATGGGCCCGTACCCGTTCGCCGATGGCAGCGAAGTCGGTGACCGTGCCCAGTTCATTATTGACCGCCATCAGCGACACCAGGCGGGTGTTGGGGCGCAATGCCGCCTGCACCGCCTCTGGCTGGATCAGCCCGGCGTTGTCCGGCGCCAGGCGCGTGACCGCCCAGCCCAGGCGCTCCAGTTCGGTCGCGGTATCGAGCACCGCCTTGTGCTCGAGCTGGCTGGTGATCAGATGGCCCGGTTGCTCGGCACCCTGTGCGATGCCCTTGAGCGCCAGGTTGTTGGATTCGGTGGCACCGGAGGTCCAGACCAGCTCGGCCGGTTCCGCGCCCACCCGTTCGGCTACCTGGCGACGGGCCTGCTCCACCAGCTCGCGGGCGGCCTGGCCGTAGGCGTGGCCGCTGGAGGCCGGGTTGCCGAAATGGCCGTCCTGCCCGAGGCAGGTGACCATGGCCTCGATGACCCGGGCGTCGACAGGGGTGGTGGCGGCATAATCGAAGTAGAGCGGGGCGCTAGGCATATTGGCGAGTCCGTGCTTGTCGCCTGACAGTGGCGATCGATGGAGCCATCGTAGCTAGCACGGCGGAAACGTTTTTTGCCTTGTGAGCGCCTTGTGTTGCCCATGGGGGAAAATTTTTCTAAGTGTAACGGATTAAATAGAAAGGATTTGTGGTTGTTGCGGCAAGAACCCCAGCCGTCGACTGGATCAAGCAGGTTCGGGGGCGGCTTCTTCCTCCGCCAGTACCCGGTCGCACAGCTCGGTGATCTGCTCGCGCATCCAGCGGTTGGCCGGGTCCTGGTCGGTGCTCTCGTGCCAATACAGATGGGTTTCCAGCGGTGGTACTTCCACCGGCAGTGGCAGGTGACGCAACTGGTGCCGGCGGGCGAAGCGCTCAGGCACGGTCATCACCATGTCGGTCTGCTGCAATACCTGCGAGGCCATCAGGTAGTGCTGCGAGCGCAGGGCGATCTTGCGTTGCACGCCCATCTTGCCCAGGGCCAGATCGACGTAGCCCAGGCCGTTGCGGCGGCTGGAGATATGGATATGGGTCATGGCCAGGTAGTGGTCCAGGGTCAGCTTGCCTTCGGCCAAGGGATGGCCCGGGCGCAAGGCGCAGACGAAGCGGTCCTGCATGAGCTTGACGTGGCGCACCTGTGGGTCGGTGTTCAGCGGCGCGTCCACGGCGAAATCCAGGCGGCCGGCGGCCAGTTCCTTGGTGGTCTCGCGGCGCTTGCACAGGAAGCTTTCGATCATCAGGGCAGGGGCGAGGCGACGCAGGCGCTGGAACAAGGGGGGCAGGATCACCGCCTCGGTGAGGTCGGTCATGCTGATGCGGAAGGTCTTGGTGGCCTGCTGAGGGTTGAACACGCGGCTTTCCTGCACCGAGGTGCGCAGTAGGGCGAGGGCGTTACGCACCGGGCCGATGATGTTCTGGGCCATGGGCGTAGGCACCATGCCCTGGGCGGTGCGCACGAATAGCGGGTCGTTGAAGGTCTCGCGCAGGCGCGACAGGGCATTGGACACCGCCGGCTGGGTGATGCCGACGATTTGCCCGGCGCGGGTCAGGTTGGCTTCGGTGTAGATGGCATCGAAAACGATGAACAGGTTGAGGTCGACCTTGCTGAGGTTCATGGCGGCGCTCTTTGTTGGTGTTATGGGGCGATCATATATTGGTTATGAATGTTTATACACGCTGAAAATAGACTAGGTGGATGACAGGCTGTTGCTCTAGGCTCAGGCCTATGTTCTCCAGCCCGTGAAGGTAGCCCCGATGGATTTCGCCTATTCGCCCAAGGTCCAGGCATTGCGCGAGCGTGTTACTGCGTTCATGGACGCTCATGTCTACCCCGCCGAGCCGGTGTTCGAGCGCCAGGTCGCCGAGGGCGACCGCTGGCAGCCCACCGCGATCATGGAGCAGCTCAAGGCCAAGGCCCGCGCCGAGGGGCTGTGGAACTTGTTCCTGCCTGAGTCGGCGTACGGTGCGGGCCTGTCGAACCTGGAATATGCGCCGCTGGCTGAGATCATGGGCCGTTCGTTGCTGGGGCCCGAACCGTTCAATTGTTCAGCACCGGACACCGGCAACATGGAAGTGCTGGTGCGCTACGGCAGCGAGGCGCAGAAGCGCCAGTGGCTGGAGCCGCTGCTGCGCGGCGAGATCCGCTCGGCGTTCGCCATGACCGAGCCGGACGTGGCTTCCTCGGATGCCACCAACATGGCGGCCACCGCGGTGCGTGATGGCGACGAGTGGGTCATCAATGGGCGCAAGTGGTGGACCTCCGGAGCCTGCGACCCACGTTGCAAGGTGATGATCTTCATGGGCCTGTCCAACCCGGACGGGCCACGCCACCAGCAGCACTCCATGATCCTGGTGCCCACCGATGCCCCCGGGGTGAGGATCGTCCGCCCGCTGCCGGTGTTCGGCTATGACGATGCACCCCATGGCCACGCCGAGGTCCTGTTCGAGCAGGTGCGGGTGCCTTACGAGAACGTGATCCTAGGCGAAGGCCGTGGTTTCGAGATCGCCCAGGGACGGCTTGGGCCTGGCCGCATTCACCACTGCATGCGCTCGATCGGCATGGCCGAGCGGGCCCTGGAGCTGATGTGCAAGCGCTCGGTGGCGCGCACCGCCTTCGGCCGGCCGTTGGCGCGGCTGGGCGGCAACATCGACAAGATCGCCGATTCGCGCATGGAGATCGACATGGCGCGGCTGCTCACGCTCAAGGCCGCCTACATGATGGACACTGTCGGCAACAAGGTGGCCCGCAGCGAGATCGCGCAGATCAAGGTGGTGGCACCGAACGTGGCGTTGAAGGTAATCGACCGGGCGATTCAGATGCATGGTGGGGCAGGGGTCAGCGGCGATTTCCCGCTGGCGTACATGTACGCCATGCAGCGCACCTTACGCCTGGCTGATGGGCCGGACGAAGTGCACCGGGCGGCTGTCGGCAAGTACGAGATCGGCAAGTATGTGCCCAGGGAGATGCTGCGGGGCGGGGAGTGAGTTGCCTGCTCGACCGCGGAGCTTGCTGTGGCTGCGTAGCAGCCCCATGCGCGACTATTGCGCAAAGGGGGTTCCAAGGCCGCCTCAGGGCGCGCTGGTTTTTTCTTTGCGCGGCGCCTGGGTATCGGTCTGTCTTGGCGGCTTCGCGTCGCCGCCTTGTGCCGACGGCGCTGGCTGATCGTCATGAGCGCTGCGGGTCTTGAACAGCGACAGCAACACCCCGCCGAGCAGCAACCCGAACGTCACGCCCAGCGACAGCAACGCCGGTACCTTGCCCACCATGCCGTGGTAGAAGATCTTGCAGCCGATGAAGATCAGTACCAACGCCAGGGCGTACTTGAGGTAGACGAAGCGATGCATCAGCGCCGCGAGGGCGAAGTACAGCGAACGCAGCCCGAGGATGGCGAAGATGTTCGAGGTGTAGACGATGAACGGATCCTGAGTGATGGCGAAGATGGCCGGCACGCTGTCCACGGCGAACACCAGGTCCGCCAGCTCGATCAGTACCAGGGCCAGGAACAGGGGCGTGGCATGGCGCAGGGCAGTGCTGTGGCCGGGCGGGGTGAGGCGCACGAAGAAATGCGGGCCGTGGATTTGCTCGGTCACCCGCATGTGCCGGCGCACGAAGCGCAGCACCGGGTTGTTGGCAAGGTCGGGGTGGCTTTCCTCCTTCGACAGGGCCATCTTCACCCCCGTGAACAGCAGGAAGGCGCCGAACAGATACAGTACCCAGGCGAAGTGTTGCACCAGCGCCGCGCCCACGCCGATCATGATCGCCCGCAGGAAGACCACGCCGAGGATGCCCCAGAACAGCACCCGGTGCTGGTAGCGGCGGGGAATGGCGAAGAAGCCGAAGATCATCGCCATGACGAACACGTTGTCCATCGACAGCGACTGCTCTACCAGGAACCCGGTGTAGAACTCCAGCGCCGACTGAGCACCGAGCTCGTACCAGACCCACACCCCGAACAATACGCCCACGCTGAAATAGCCCGCATAGAGCAGCAGGCTTTCGCGCATTTCGATTTCCCGGTCTTTGCGGTGCAGCACGCCAAGGTCCAGCACCAGCAAGGCGATGACGATGGCGACGAACACCAGCCACAACCAGGCGCTGGTACCGAGGAACGGGGTGGTGAGGAATGTGTGCAGAGCCGTCATGAGCCCCTCCTTGAATGTCGACGTTGCATGGCAACAGTGATCCGACATGGCGGCTCGGCAGCCGTCAGAGGGGCCCGGTATCACATGGGTTTGAGCCTAGTCCGGTTTTCCGGCGCTGCCGAATGGCAGGCTGTTACATTTTTTTGCGCCGCAAGGCCAGGCTTCAATACACCCATACTTCGACCCGCTGGTTTCGCAAACGTCCCTTTTGCTGATCGTTGCCGGCCACCGGCAACTCGTCACCCAGGCCAGTCACCTCCTTCACCTCGACGCTATGGCGGGCCAGCGCGCGGCGCACGGCCATGGCCCGCAGGCGCGAGAGCAGGGCGGCGCGCCCGGGCGTTGCCTTGGGGTCGCCAAAGCCGACCAGCACGACCTTGCGCTCGAGCTTGCCGGTCTGGCGCAGGTAGTCGGCGACCCGCTGGACATCGCGCAGGGCCTTGTTGTCGAGGTTGGCGCTGCCGGCCTGGAAACGGAAGCTGACGGTCAGGCGCTGGGCCTGGCTGGCCAGGGTGCGGTAGCGCGCGGGCATGTCCGCCTGGGCGGGAACCGGCAGGGCCTTGACTTGCTGAGAGACGAAGCCCTGCCGGGCGACGATCGCCTGGCCCGCCGGGCTCTGGGTGAACTCGGCCAGGGCCCGTGCCAGCGGGGCAGGGTGGGCGGGCAGGTAGAAGAACAGGCGCCGCGACAGCGGGTAGTCTTCGCTGGCTACCCGGGCACGGGTCGGCAGCAGCGCCGGGGCGTCACCCTCGGCAATGGCCAGGACCTTGGCGCCATGCACGGCGGTCAAGGAGCTGAAGCCTATGGCCTGGCGGTCGGCCTTGACCCGCTCGGCCAGTGCTTCGCTGGATTCGAAACGCTGGGCCTGGGGCGCCAGGCCGTGGTGGCCTGGCTCCAGCACCAGGGCCTTGAAGGTTTCGAAGGTGCCGGAGCGGTCATCGCGGGTATACAGGCGGATCGCGCCGCCGGCCACGCCCAACTGCTCCCAGCGCTGTACCTGGCCGGAAAACACCTGCGCCAGTTGGGTAATGGTCAATTGCGACAGGGGGTTGCCAGGGTGGACGATCACCGCCACGCCATCCAGGCCGATGATCTGCTCCGAGGCCTTGTCACGCAGGTCGCCCACCGCCTGCAGGCGCTGGGCCTCGCTGTCGGTGATGGGGCGCGAGGCGGCAGCCAGGTCGGCCTCGGCGTTGCCCAGGGCGGCGAAACCGGTGCTGGAGCCGTGGGCGGCGATGTCGATGAGCAGGGGCTGGCCTTGGGCGTTGATGGCGCGGATCCGGGTTTCGTTGGCCTGATCGCCCGGTGCCCGCTCGATGGCGGTGGCGCCTTGGGCCTCGAGCAGACCCAGGACCAGGGCCGGGGCCAGGGTGGCGCCGATGGTGTTGGAGCCCTGAATGCGCAGCTGCAGGGGTTCGGCCAGGGCCAGCAGGGGCAGCAGGCAGCAGAGCAAGGCAAGGAGGCGGGGCATCCTGGGAACCTGTGGCATGACGTTGGGCCGCAGATTACGACAGGGCGGTGACTGGAAGATGACAGACAGGCCGCCTGTGCGGCCCCATCACGGGGCAACCCGGCTTCTATAGGGGACGCATATAGTTATGCGTTGTTCTATGAGAGCGGGCTCGTCCCGCGATTGGGTTTAGAACGTAGGTGGCGTGATCACCCAGATCACCACGGCATCCTCGTCCCCGGGGTTGCCATAGCGGTGCGGTTCCTGGCTGGAGAAGCTGAAGCTGTCGCCCTCGTTCAGCTGGAAATACCGCTCTCCCACCCATAATTCGAAACGGCCCGACAGCAGGTACCCGGCTTCCTCGCCTTCATGGCTGTAGCTCTCCTGGCTGTAGGTACCAGGTGGAAAGCGCGAGTGGAGGATTTCCAGCTGGCGGTTGGGCTGGGGCGTGAGCAACTGGTCGACGATGCCGTCCTCGTAATGCACGCTCAGGCGGCTGTTGCGGCGCACCACATAGCCTTGATCTTCAGGGGCGGTGCTGGCTTCGCTGGCGAAGAACCACTGGATGGTCACGCCCAGGCTGCGGGCGATGTTGAACAGCGCTGGGATCGACGGGTAGGAGAGGTTGCGCTCCAGCTGGCTGATGTAGCCGGCGGTCAGTTCGCTCTGCTTGGCCAGCTCTGCCAGGGTCATGCCGCGGCGTTTGCGCAGGCCGCGGATGCGTGTGCCGAGAAAATGCGGGGCCGCGCCACCTGCTTCGGCGGCGGGCGTCGGCGTCAAGGGTTGCTCGCTCATTGCGCGTCGATCCATCGGGAAAGCGGCAGTATGACCAGCCTCAGAGCGCCCAGGCAACCGTCAGCCCGTCATGGATCGCCTCCTCGACGGTACGGGGCGCCAGGCAGTCGCCGACGCGCCTGACCTCAACCAGCCCGGCCAGCTCTTCGGCCAGGGTGTCCTGGGGCTGGTGGCCCAGGCACAGCACCAGGGTGTCGATGCCTTCGAAGATCATCGGCTCGCCGCTGGCGGTGTGCAGCAAGTAGACGGTGTTGTCGTCGCAGCCGTAGAGGCGGGCATACGGCGTGATGGCAATACCCAGGCGGTGCAGCTCGCCGGCCATTTGGTCGCGCACGTACAGCGGCAGGCTTTCGCCGCAGTGGGTGCCGTTGACCGCCAACTGCACCTGGTGCCCCTCGCGCACCAGGCGCTCGGCGATGCCCGGGCCGATCCAGTCGCTGCGCCAGTCCACCACCAGCACCGAACGGCCCAGGGTGGCCTGGTTGCGCAGCACCTGCCAGGCGTCCACCACCTGCATCTGGCCGTCGCGCTCGAATGTAGGCCAGTAGGGCGTCGCTCCAGTGGCGGCGATCACCAGGTCCGGGCGCTCGCGTTCGACCAGGGCGCGGTCGACCCGGGTGTTGCGCATCACGCGCACACCAGCCAGTTCCATCTCCCGTTGCAGGTTGGTGCTGGCGCCTCCGAATTCGCTGCGCCGGGGCAGCAGTTGAGCCAACAGCACCTGGCCGCCCAACTGCGGGCCGGCCTCGTACAA
Organism: Pseudomonas guariconensis; assembly: GCF_015680235.1. Lineage (GTDB taxonomy): Bacteria > Pseudomonadota > Gammaproteobacteria > Pseudomonadales > Pseudomonadaceae > Aquipseudomonas > Aquipseudomonas guariconensis_A. The sequence continues at coordinate 3,432 of NZ_JADLJL010000036.1, read as the reverse complement.
GGTCACCTCATGGCCGCGTGCGGCCGCTACTGCGGCGGCCTTCATGCCGGCCGGGCCACCGCCGGCGACCATCACCCGTTTGGGCGCGGTGGTGCGTTGCAGCGTGCCGTATTGCAATTCCCGGCCAGTTTCCGGGCGCTGGATGCAGGAGATCGGCAGGCCGCGGTGGAAGTGGCCGATGCAGGCCTGGTTGCAGGCGATGCAGGCACGCACGTCCTCGACTTGGCCACGCTCGGTCTTGATTGGCATCTGCGGGTCGCAGATCAATGCCCGGGTCATGCCGCAGACATCGGCCTGGCCGCGGGCAAGGATCAGTTCGGCCTCCTGGGGCTGGTTGATGCGGCCGGTGACGAACAGCGGGATGTCCAGGCGCGCCTTGAAGGTGCCGGCCTCGCGGGCCAGGTAGGCCGGCTCGATGGCCATGGGTGGGACGATATGCACGGCGCCGCCGAGCGATGCGGAGGTGCCGGCGACGATATGCAGGTAGTCGATCTCGCCTTGCAGGGCCTGGGCGGCCAGCAACGACTCGTCCTCGGTCAGGCCCTCGGGGTCACGTTCGTCGGCACTGATGCGCAGGCCGACGATGAAGTCCTCGCCGGTCGCCGCGCGTACCGCCGCCAGCACCTCGCGCACGAAGCGCAGGCGCTGCTCGAGGTCACCGTTGTAGCCGTCGGTACGGCGATTGACTCGCGGGTTAAGGAACTGCGCCGGCAAGTAACCGTGGCTGGCCACCACCTCAACGCCATCCAGGCCGGCCTGGTGCAGGCGGCGGGCCGCGTCGGCATAGCCCTGGACGATCTCATCGATCATCGCTTGGTCCAACGCCCTGGGCATCACTCGGAAGCGTTCGTTGGGCACTGCCGAGGCCGAATAGGCCACCGCCAACATGCCATCGGCGGTTTCCATGATCTCCCGGCCGGGGTGGAACAGCTGCGACAGCACCACGGTGCCGTGCGCATGGCAGGCCTCTGCCAGGCGCCGGTAGCCCTCGATGCAGGCATCGTCGGTGGCCATCAGCACATGGGAGGTATAGCGCGCGCTGTCGTGTACGCCGGCCACTTGCAACACGATCAGGCCGGCCCCGCCCTCGGCGCGGGCGAGGTGGTAGGCGACCAGCTTGTCGTTGACCAGGTTGTGGGTGGGCAGGCAAGTGTCATGCCCGGTGGACATGATGCGGTTCTTCAGGCGTTTGCCACGGATCTGCAGCGGCTCGAACAGGTGGGCGAAGGCGGTCGACATGCGCGCAGCTCCGGTGAGTTGTTGTTTTTATCCATGAAAGTGTAGCGCAAGTAAAAAATCAACTTGTTTTTTTACTAGCGCGCGACTAGCGTTCCCATCGACCCCTCATGCAGGGGCGCCTCACAACAACAAGAAAGCAGGGCCTTGGCTGCACCGGCCAGGCACCGGCAGGAGGAACCAGCGATGAATGCATTTCCCCGCAGGACCGGCGTTTGCGCACTGCTGTTGGCCCTAGGCCTGGGTAGCGCGCAGGCGGCGCCGCAGATGGTCGTGGTCGGCTATGGTGGCGCAGGTCAGAAAGCCCAGGATGTGGCGATCTTCCAGCCTTTCAGTGCCCAGGACGGCAGCCAGCTGATCCAGAGCGAATACAACGGCGAGATGGCCCGCATCCAGGTGATGGCCGATACCGGGAATGTCGATTGGGATGTGGTGCAGATCGAAGGCCCGGACCTGATGCGCGGGTGCGACGAGGGTATCTACGAGCGCCTGGACTGGCAGCAGTTGGGCGGTACCTCGCAGCTGTTACCCGATGCGGCCCAGGATTGCGGTTCGGCGGCGCTGGTGTGGAGCGTGGCGATTGCCTACGACCGTGACAAGCTGGCCCAGGCGCCGACCTCCTGGGCGGACTTCTGGGACGTGAAGAAGTACCCCGGCAAGCGCGGCCTGCGCAAACGCGCGGTGTACAACCTGGAGTTCGCCTTGCTGGCCGATGGCGTCAAGGTCGAGGATGTGTACAAGGTATTGGCCACCCCGGCGGGTGTCGAGCGCGCCTTCGCCAAGCTGACCGAGCTCAAGCCGTACATCCAGTGGTGGGATGCCGGCGCCCAGCCGCCCCAGTGGCTGGCCGCGGGCGATGTGGTGATGACGTCCACCTACAGTGGCCGCATCGCCGTGGCCGCCCAGCAGGGCAGCCCGCTGGCGGTGGTCTGGCCGGGCAGCCTGTATGGCATGGACTACTGGGCGATCATCAAGGGTTCCCGGCATGTCGATCAGGCGCGGCGGCTGATCGCCTATGCCAACCAACCCGATACCCAGGTGCGTTACGTCGAGCAGATCCCTTATGGCCCGACCAACACCCAGGCCGCGGCCAAGCTCGACCCGGGGCTGGCCAGCTGGGTGCCGACCTCGCCGGAGAACCTCAAGGGCGCGCTGGCCATGGACGTGGCGTTCTGGGTCGACCATGGCGAAGAGCTGGAGCAGCGGTTCAACGCCTGGGCCAGCAAGTGATGGTTTGATATCCGGGGGCGCTGTGTGCCCTTCTCGCGACGCAGCGACTCCATCGATCGCACATCAGGACAATGCCAATGACCCCTACCGAACGGACCCTGCGCCAGGAGCTGGCGGCCTGCTACCGGCTGATCGCGCATTTTCGCATGACCGACCTGATCTTCACCCATATCTCCGTACGCCTGCCTGGCCCGGACCACCACTTCCTGATCAATCCCTACGGCTTGCTGTTCGATGAGATCACCGCTTCGAAGCTGGTGAAGATCGACCTGCAGGGCAACCCGGTCGAGCCTTCGCCCTATCCGGTCAACCCGGCCGGTTTCGTCATTCATGGTGCGATCCATGGTGCCCGCGAGGACGCGCAATGCGTGCTGCACACCCATACACGTGCTGGCTGCGCAGTCGCTGCGCTGGAGTGCGGGCTACTACCGCTCAACCAGATCGCTATGGAGTTCTACGGCCGCGTCGGCTACCACGCCTACGAGGGGATCGCGCTGGACCTGGACGAGCAGCAGCGGCTGGTGGCGGACCTGGGGCAACACACGGTGATGATCTTGCGCAACCACGGCCTGTTGACCGTCGGCAGCACCGTGGCCGAGGCCTTCCTGCGCATGTACTACCTGGAGAAGGCCTGCGAAATCCAGTTGGCGGCGTTGCAGGCCGGGCAGGTGATCGTGCCGCCGCATGCAGTATGTGTGCACACCGAGCGGCAGTTCAACGAGCCGGCGCGACCGTTGAAGGCAGGTGAACTGGCGGATCCTGATGGCAATACCCTGGCGTGGCAGGCGCTGTTGCGGTTGCTGGAACGAGTGGCGCCTGATTATCGCGATTGAGCGAGATGCTTGGTTGCCGGTGCTGTCCCAATCGCGGGCAAGCCCACAGAGGGTCAGCACTGGCCGTTTGTTCTTTGCTCGACAGCGCAGCCCAAAGGGCTGGGTGACCTCCCGCAACAAGCGTACACAGGGC
>NZ_JADLJL010000035.1 GCF_015680235.1 Pseudomonas guariconensis | reverse complement strand
TCCCACAGGACCGTGCTGCCCTGGAGGCTTGTGGGAGCCGGCTTGCCGGCGATGGGCGTGCAGCGCACCCGCGTCCTTAACTGATAGGCACTACCCCGCCCGGCGCAACAACCACACACCCGCCAGCGCACAGATCCCGGCCGGGATCACCACCGCCAGCAGCGGTGGGAAGCCGAACACCTGGCTCGATGGCCCCAGCAGGTCCTGGCCGATGCGGAACACGAAGCCCACCAGCACGCCGGTGAACACCCGCTGGCCGAGGGTCACCGAACGCAGCGGGCCGAAGATGAAGGAAATCGCCATCAGCACCAGGGCCGCGGTGACCACCGGCTGCAACACCTTGGTCCAGAATGCCAGCCAGTAACGGGCATTGTTCAGGCCTTGCTCGGACAGGTAGTGGATGTAGTCCCACAGGCCGGTGATCGACAGCGACTCGGGCGCCAGGATCACGGTGTTGAGCAGTTGCGGTGTCACCGAAACGTCCCAGCGTTCCTGAGGGGTCTTCACCACCTCGGTGTGGTCGCCACGGAAATGGGTGGTGGCGACGTCGCTGAGGATCCAGTGATCCTGGTTGTACTGCGCCCGGCGCGCGAAGCTCGAGGTCACGATGTGACGCTCGGCATCGAAGCGATAACGGGTCACGCCCAGCAGCAGGCCATTGGGCTGCACCGAGTTGATGTGCACGAACTCCTCGCCCTGGCGGTGCCACATGCCACGCTTGGAGCTCTGGGCGTCGCCGCCACCCTGGGCCAGCGAGCGGTCGGCCTGGGCCTTGTTCTCGGTGACCGGGGCCACGTACTCGCCGATCAGCAGGCCGACCAGCATGAGCACCAGCATCGGCTTCATCACCGCCCAGACAATGCGCCCGATCGACACGCCGGCAGCGCGCATGATGGTCAGCTCGCTGCTGCTGGCCAGGCTGCCCAGGCCGATCAGGCAGCCGATCAGCGCGGCCATCGGCAGCATCTCGTACAACCGGCGCGGCGCGGTCAGCAACACGAAACGGCCGGCGTCCATCACCGTATAGGTGTTGCTCAAGTCGCCCATCTCGTCGATGAAGGCGAACAGCGAAGCCAGGCCGAGGATGATCCCCAGCACCGCCAGGATGGCCAGCAGCACGCTCTGGCCGATGTAGCGATCCAGCTTAGCCATGGGCCACCTCCGAACGACGGGCGGCGAGCTTCAGGCGCAGTGGCTCCCAGTACATCAGGCCCAGGCCGATCAGCAGGAACAGCCCATGCACCCACCACATGCCCAGGGCGATCGGAATCTTGCCCTTCTCCAGGGCGCCGCGTACGGAAATCAGCATCGTCAGGTAGGCCATGTACAGAAGAATCGCCGGCAGCAGCTTGAGGAAACGGCCCTGGCGCGGGTTGACGCGCGACAGCGGCACGGCCAGCAAGGTCACCACGAAGACCAGCAGCGGCAGCGACAGGCGCCACTGCAGCTCGGCCTGCTCGCGCAGCGCCTTCTTGCCGAACAGCTCGGAGGTGGGGATGGCCTCGCGGTCGGTCACTTCCTCGCTGACCTCGGGCTTGGGCAGCAGCACGCCATAGGTGTCGTACTTGATCGCGCGGTAGTCGGCCTGGCCCGGGTTGCCGTCGTAGCGGTAGCCGTTTTCCAGGATCAGGTAGCGATTGCCGTCGGCCTGCACTTCCTGGTGCCCCTTTTCGGCGACCAGCACCGAAGGCGCACGGTCCTTGGTCTTGTCCTGATTGAAACGCTTCTCGGAGATGAACACGCCGCTCAGGTTGATGCGATCGTCGGTCAGCTCTTCGGTGTAGGTCACCCGCGAACCGTCGCGCAGGGTCTGGAAGCGCCCAGGCACCAGGGTATCGAATTCGGTCAGGGCGTCCTGCTGGTTGATGATCTGCTGCACCTGGGCCACGCCCTGGGGGGCCAAGCTCAGGCTCAGCCAGGCCACCAGCAGGGCGACCAGCCCGGCCGGGGCCAGGGTCAGCAGTAGCAGGCGCTGCTGGCTCATGCCGGTGGCCGAGAGGACGGTCATCTCGCTTTCCAGGTAGAGCCGGCCGTAGGCCAGGAGAATGCCGAGGAACAGGCCCAGCGGCAGGATCAGCTGCAGGAAGCCCGGCAGGCGGAAGCCCATGATCAGGAACAGAACGCTCGGATCGAGCACGCCCTGGGCGGCCTGGGCCAGATACTTGATGAAGCGCCCACTCATGATGATCACCAGCAGCACGGCGCTGACGGCGCTCAAGGTCACCAGGACCTCGCGGGACAGATAACGGAAGACGATCAAACCAGACACTCCTGGGTTGTCAGGGGCGCAAAGCCATTCAAGGGCTTCGGACAGCCAAGACCTATGCCGGTTCGCCGAAGGCGAACCTCCATGTAAAGTGCGCGCATTATCCTGTGATTGGCAGTGCCTGTCACTTGGCCGCGCATGACGGCGCATGTCGGGGTTGTCATCGAGGTTGCCGCAGGCTCAAACTGGCAGCTTTTCCACTGGCACGCGAGCACGCGGCCAGGCCCGTTTCGAGCGTGTGCACGAGACCGCGCCAACTGACTGATCATTCGGGGACCCTGACATGGAACTGGTTGTAAAAAGTGTAGCCGCCGCCTCCTTGAAAACCGCCACCTTGGTACTGGCCGTTGGTGAAGGACGCAAGCTCGGCGAAATCGCCAAGGCCGTCGACCAGGCCAGCAACGGTGCCATCAGCGCCGTGCTCAAGCGTGGCGACCTGGCCGGCAAGCCCGGCCAGACCCTGCTGCTGCACAGCCTGCCAGGCCTCAAGGCCGAGCGCGTGCTGCTGGTGGGCAGCGGCAAGGAAGCGCTGGGCGATCGCGCCTGGCGCAAGCTGGTCGCCAGCGTCGCCGGCGTACTCAAGGGCCTGAACGGCGGCGACGCGGTACTGGCCCTGGATGATGTCAGCGTCACCGGCCGCGATGCCTACTACAGCAAGTACCGCCTGTTGGCCGAGACCCTGTTCGACGGCGAATACGTGTTCGACCGCTTCAAGAGCCAGAAGGCCGAGCCCCGCGCGTTGAAGAAGATCACCCTGCTGGCCGACAAGGCCGGCCAGGGCGAAGTCGAACGCGCCGTGAAACACGCCAGCGCCATCGCCGCCGGCATGTCCTTCACCCGCGACCTGGGCAACCTGCCGCCGAACCTGTGCCACCCAAGCTTCCTGGCCGAGCAGGCCAAGGAACTGGGCAAGGCGCACAAGAACCTCAAGGTCGAGGTCCTGGACGAGAAGAAGATCAAGGACCTGGGCATGGGTGCCTTCTATGCCGTGGGCCAGGGCAGCGACCAGCCGCCACGCCTGATCGTGCTCAACTACCAGGGCGGCAAGAAGAGCGAGAAGCCATTCGTGCTGGTCGGCAAGGGCATCACCTTCGACACCGGCGGCATCAGCCTCAAGCCCGGTGCCGGCATGGATGAAATGAAATACGACATGTGCGGCGCCGCCAGCGTGTTCGGCACCCTGCTTGCAGTGCTGCAACTGCAGCTGCCGATCAACCTGGTGTGCCTGCTGGCCTGCGCCGAGAACATGCCCAGCGGTGGCGCCACCCGCCCGGGTGACATCGTCACCACCATGAGCGGCCAGACCGTCGAGATCCTCAACACCGACGCCGAAGGCCGCCTGGTGCTGTGCGACACCCTGACCTACGCCGAGCGCTTCAAGCCCCAGGCAGTGATCGACATCGCCACCCTGACCGGCGCCTGCATCGTCGCCCTGGGCAGCCACACCTCGGGGCTGATGGGCAACAACGACGACCTGGTCGGCCAGTTGCTCGACGCCGGCAAGCGCGCCGACGACCGCGCCTGGCAGCTGCCGCTGTTCGACGAGTACCAGGAGCAGCTGGACAGCCCGTTCGCCGACATCGCCAACATCGGCGGGCCGAAGGCCGGCACCATCACCGCCGGTTGCTTCCTGTCGCGCTTCGCCAAGGCCTACGACTGGGCACACCTGGACGTTGCTGGCACCGCGTGGATCAGCGGCGGCAAGGACAAGGGCGCCTCGGGCCGCCCGGTCCCGCTGCTGACCCAGTACCTGCTCGACCGCGCCAACGCCTGATGCCTCCAGGCCGGTGGCGTTCGCGCGCCATCGGCTGGCAGACCTGACCATGAGCAAAGTCGACTTCTACATCCTGCCCACCGACGACTTGGCGGCACGCCTGGATTTCGCCTGCAAGTTGTGCGAGAAGGCCTGGCGCCTCGGCCACCGGGTCTACCTGCACTGCCAGGATGCCGAGCAGCGCGCCGTGCTGGACGAACGCCTGTGGCGTTTCAAGGGAGAAGCCTTCGTGCCCCATGACCCAGCCGAGGCCCATGCCGACGCCGTGGTGGCCCTGGGGCTGGGCGACGATGCCGGCACCCACCATGACCTGCTGATCAACCTGGGGGCCGACGTGCCTGGGTTCGTCGGTCAGTTCGAACGGGTGGCCGAGATCGTCGTCGAGGCTCCGGCCGTCCGCCAGGCTGCTCGGGAGCGATTCCGTTTCTACCGTGAACGGGGCTATGCTCTGCAAGACCACCGCTTACAGCGACTTTGACGATGATGGACAAGCACTCCCCCCTACCTGACTCCGCGCATCTGCTCGACGACCTCGAGTCGATCCGCCAGTTGCTGGGCGACGCCGACCTGCAACCGCCGCTGCTGACCGAAACGGTCGAGCAGATCCCTCTGCTGCTCGACGAACCGGCCGGCAACACGGCGCCGCCCACCGAAGCCACACCAGCGGTGGACGAGGACGACCCGCAGACCCGCCGCCAGGACACCCTGCTGCATCTGGAAGCTGACCTGCGCGCCGCCGCCCAACAGATCATGCAAGACGTGATCAACGATTTCACGCCGCACATCGAGAACGAGATCAAGCGCCGCCTGGATGCGCGCATGGAACGGCTGATCAAGCGTTCGGAATGATGCCCTGGGGCCGCCTTGCGGCCCTTTCGCGGCACAAGGCCGCTCCTACAGGGACCGTGGCGTCTGTAGGAACGGCCTTGTGCCGCGAAAGGGCTGCAAAGCAGCCCCTGCCCCTGTCGCCTCGAACCCCCACCTTGGTTATACTTCCCGGCTTTCCCGAATTAATGCCATAGGGTCCCGCCGCGCATGGATAAGACCTACCAGCCGCACGCCATCGAAACTTCCTGGTACAACACCTGGGAGTCCGAGAACTATTTCGCCCCACAAGGTGCAGGCGAGTCCTACACCATCATGATCCCGCCGCCGAACGTGACCGGCAGCCTGCACATGGGCCATGGCTTCAACAATGCGATCATGGACGCCCTGATCCGCTTCCGCCGCATGCAGGGTCGCGACACCCTGTGGCAGCCGGGCACCGACCACGCAGGCATCGCCACCCAGATGCTGGTGGAGCGCCAGCTCGAGGCCAAGGGCCAGAACCGTCATGACCTGGGCCGCGAAAAGTTCCTGGAGAAGGTCTGGGAGTGGAAAGAGCAGTCCGGTGGCAACATCAGCCGCCAGATCCGTCGCCTGGGCTCGTCGGTAGACTGGAGCCGTGAACGCTTCACCATGGACGATGGCCTCTCCGAGGCGGTCAAGGAAGCCTTCGTACGTCTGCATGAAGACGGCCTGATCTACCGCGGCAAGCGCCTGGTCAACTGGGATACCAAGCTGCACACCGCCATCTCCGACCTCGAAGTGGAAAACCACGACGAGAAGGGCCACCTGTGGAATCTGCGCTACCCGCTGGCCGATGGCGCCAAGACCGCTGAAGGCAAGGACCACCTGGTCGTCGCCACCACCCGTCCGGAAACCCTGCTCGGCGATGCCGCCGTCGCGGTCAACCCGAACGACGAACGCTACCAGGCCCTGATCGGCAAGTTCGTCGAGCTGCCCTTGGTGGGCCGCCGCATCCCGATCATCGCCGACGACTACTGCGACCCGGAGTTCGGCACCGGCTGCGTGAAGATCACCCCGGCCCACGACTTCAACGACTATGAAGTCGGCAAGCGCCACAACCTGCCGCTGCTCAACATCTTCGACAAGAACGCCCTGGTGCTGGCAAGCGCCCAGGCCTTCAACCTCGACGGCAGCGTCAACGAGAACATCGACACCACCCTGCCCGCCCAATACGCCGGCCTCGACCGTTTCGTCGCGCGCAAGCAGATCGTCGCCGACCTGGACGCCCAGGGCCTGCTGGTCAGCATCGACGACCACGCCCTGAAAGTACCGAAGGGCGACCGCTCCGGCACCGTCATCGAGCCGTGGCTGACCGACCAGTGGTACGTTTCCACCAAGCCGCTGGCCGAGCCTGCCATTGCCGCCGTGGAAGACGGCCGCATCCAGTTCGTGCCCAAGCAGTACGAGAACATGTATTTCTCCTGGATGCGTGACATCCAGGACTGGTGCATCAGCCGCCAGCTGTGGTGGGGCCACCGCATCCCGGCCTGGTACGACGAGGCCGGCCAGGTCTATGTCGGGCGCAACGAAGCCGAGGTGCGCGCCAAGCACAACCTGGGCGCCGACGTGGCCCTGCGCCAGGACGACGACGTACTCGACACCTGGTTCAGCTCGGGCCTGTGGACCTTCTCCACCCTGGGCTGGCCGGAACAGACCGAGTTCTTGAAGAAATTCCACTCCACCGACGTGCTGGTCACGGGCTTCGACATCATCTTCTTCTGGGTCGCTCGGATGATCATGCTGACGATGCACCTGATCAAGAACGAGGACGGCACCCCGCAGGTACCGTTCAAGACCGTCTACGTCCATGGCTTGGTGCGTGATGGCCAGGGCCAGAAGATGTCCAAGTCCAAGGGCAACGTGCTCGACCCGCTGGACATCGTCGACGGCATCACCCTCGACGCCCTGCTGGAAAAACGCACCAGCGGCATGATGCAGCCCAAGCTTGCCGAGAAGATCGCCAAGCAGACCAAGGCCGAGTTCCCGGAAGGTATCGCCAGCTACGGCACCGATGCCCTACGCTTCACCTTCTGCTCGCTGGCCTCCACCGGCCGCGACATCAAGTTCGACATGGGCCGCGTCGAAGGCTACCGCAACTTCTGCAACAAGATCTGGAACGCCGCCCGCTACGTGCTGGACAAAGGCGAAGACTGCGGCCAGAACGGCGAGGCCTACGAGCTGTCGCTGGCCGACCGCTGGATCATCTCGCAGCTGCAGCGCACCGAGGCCGAGGTCACCCGTCAGCTCGAGCAGTTCCGCTTCGACCTGGCCAGCCAGGCCCTGTACGAGTTCATCTGGAACCAGTACTGCGACTGGTACCTGGAGCTGTCCAAGCCGGTGCTCTGGGACGAGAACGCTCCGGTCGAGCGCGCCCGCGGCACCCGTCGCACCTTGGTACGCGTGCTGGAAGTGGCCCTGCGCCTGGCTCACCCGTTCATGCCATTCATCACCGAGGAGATCTGGCAGCGCATCGCGCCGCTGGCCGGTATCGACGGCAAGACCATCATGCTGCAACCGTGGCCGGTGGCCAACGAGAGCCGCATCGACACCGCCGCCGAAGGCGACATCGAGTGGCTGCAGCAGCTGATGGTCGGCCTGCGCAACATCCGCGCCGAGATGAACATCGGCCCAGGCAAGCCGCTGCCGCTGTTCCTCAAGAACGCCAATGCCGACGACCAGCGTCGCCTGCAGGAGAACGAGGCACTGCTCAAGAAGCTGGCCAAGGTCGAGTCGTTCACCGTACTGGGCGAGCAGGACGAAGCGCCACTGTCGGCTACCGCACTGGTGGGCGACCTGCAGGTACTGGTGCCGATGGCCGGCCTGATCGACAAGGATGCCGAGCTTGCGCGTCTGAACAAGGAAATCCAGCGCCTGCAAGGCGAAGTCCAGCGCGTGGGCGGCAAGCTGTCCAACGCTGCGTTCGTCGACAAGGCCCCGCCTGCCGTGATCGAGAAAGAGCGCGCCAAGCTGGCCGAGTCCGAGCAGGCCCTGGCCAACCTGACCGAGCAGCATGCGCGGATTGCAGCGCTGTAACATCGAGTGAAGCCATAGCGGGCTGCTTTGCAGCCCATCGCCGGCAAGCCGGCTCCCACAGGTAACGTGCAGACCCTGAACCTTGCACTGACCTGTGGGAGCCGGCTTGCCGGCGATGCTTTTTCAGGACCCTACCATGACCCAGAAACCCACCCTGCACCCGCGCAACCGACACAAGGGCCACTACGACTTCCCCAGCCTGATCAAGGCCCACCCGGACCTTGCCCGCTTCACCATCACCAACCCCTACGGCAAGCTCAGTATCGACTTCGCCAACCCCGAGGCGGTGCGGGTGTTCAACCGTGCCCTGCTCAAGGCCCAGTACGGCATCCAGCACTGGGACATCCCGGCCGACTACCTGTGCCCGCCGATCCCAGGCCGGGCCGACTATATCCACGTGCTGGCCGACCTGCTGGCCGAAGATTGCGGCGGTGCCATCCCCCGCGGCCCCCAGGTGCATGCGCTGGACATCGGCGTCGGTGCCAACTGCATCTACCCGTTGCTCGGCCACAGCGACTACCGCTGGCGCTTCCTCGGCTCGGACATCGACCCGATCGCCCTGGCCTCGGCCAAGGCGATCGTGCAGGCCAATGGCCTGGCCAAGGTGATCACCCTGCGCCAGCAAGGCAACCCACGGCATATCCTCGACGGCCTGCTGCAAAGCGATGAGCGTTTCGATGTGACCCTGTGCAACCCGCCCTTCCATGCCTCCCGGGACGAAGCCACCCGTGGCAGCCAACGCAAGTGGAAGAACCTGGGCAAGCAGGACCCCAAGCGCAAGCTACCGGTCCTGAACTTCGGCGGGCAGAACAATGAGCTGTGGTGCGAAGGTGGCGAGATTCGTTTCGTCACCCAACTGGTGGGCGAGAGCGTGCCGTACGGGGAACAGGTGCTGTGGTTCACCAGCCTGGTGTCGAAGGCCAGCAACCTGCCGGGTATCGAGGCGGCCCTGAAGAAGGCCGGGGCGAAGGCGCAACGTGTCGTCGCCATGGGCCAGGGCCAGAAGCAGAGCCGCATGGTCGCCTGGAGTTTCCAGGACGACGCCGCTCGCCAGGCCTGGCATGCCCGGCGCGAGGGCAAACCGCAGGCATGAAAAAACCGCGCCCAGGCAAGCCGGGCGCGGTTCGTTCAACGCATCAACGTCTTACTTGTTGACGGCGTCGTTCAGGACCTTGGCAGGTACGAACTTGACGACTTTCTTGGCAGCGATTTCGATGGCAGCGCCAGTCGAAGGGTTGCGGCCGGTACGGGCAGGACGCTCGGAGACTTTCAGCTTGCCGATGCCTGGCAGGGTGATTTCAGCGCCGTTTTCCAGTTGGTCGGCGACGATCTGGCCCAGTTGCTCCAGGGCGTTACGCGCGGTGGTCTTCGGCGCGTCGATGGCTTCGGCGATATCGGCAATCAGTTGGTCTTTGGTCAATGCCATGGTGGTGTTCCTTCCCTATCAAATTCAGTGATTATGCAGTGTGCCAGGTCGTAATCGGGCCAGCCCTGGGCGGCCAGGCGGGCCGCGCCAATCGCGTATGTAGATACGAAAATCGGCGTTTGGTTCGACACGGCCAAGCGATCTGCCGGCAATGCGCCACCCAAGGGGCGCAAGACCGCGCAAAGCTACCACAGGAATGGATAAATATCCGCTGCCGGCTTCGATTTAATGCAGGTTTTTCGGGGGGTTTAGCGGAAAACGCAAAAAATTGAACAAAAAACGAACAACAGACATTTCCGCCAACATCTGGCCACTGCATCGCCCCTGCCCTGGGTTAAACTGGGCGACTTTGCAGCGCGGTCCGCCACCGCCCGACACCTATTCGAGATATCCATGCCAATCCGTCATTGCATCGTTCACCTGATCGACAAGAAACCTGATGGCAGCCCCGCAGTATTGCACGCGCGCGAGTCCGAACTCGCCGCCTCCGACGCCATCGAAAACCTGCTGGCCGACCTCAACGACAGCTATAACGCCAAGCAGGGCAAGGCCTGGGGCTTCTTCCACGGCGAGTCCGGTGCCTACCCGCTCAGCGGCTGGCTGAAGCAGTACCTGGACGAGGAAAAGGACTTCACCGCCTTCAGCCGTATCGCCGTCGAGCACCTGCAAAAGCTGATGGAGGAATCCAACCTCTCCACCGGTGGCCACATCCTCTTCGCCCATTACCAGCAAGGCATGACCGAGTACCTGGCCATCGCCTTGCTGCACCACAGCGAAGGCGTGGCGGTGAATGCCGAGCTCGACGTCACCCCGTCGCGCCACCTGGACCTCGGCCAACTGCACCTGGCGGCGCGTATCAACCTCTCGGAATGGAAGAACAACCAGAACTCCAAGCAGTACATCTCGTTCATCAAGGGTAAGAACGGCAAGAAGGTCTCGGACTATTTCCGCGACTTCATCGGCTGCCAGGAAGGCGTGGACGGCCCCGGTGAAACCCGCACGCTGCTCAAGGCCTTCAGCGACTTCGTCGAGAGCGAGGACCTGCCCGAGGAAGCGGCCCGGGAAAAAACCCAGACCCTGGTCGACTACGCCACCACCCAGACCAAACTGGGCGAGCCGGTGACCCTGGAAGAACTGTCGAGCCTGATCGACGAGGACCGCCCGAAGGCCTTCTACGACCATATCCGCAACAAGGACTACGGCCTATCGCCGGAGATCCCGGCAGACAAACGCACCCTCAACCAGTTCCGCCGCTTCACCGGCCGGGCCGAAGGCCTGTCGATCAGCTTCGAGGCTCACCTGCTCGGCTCGAAGGTGGAGTATGACGAGGAAGCCGGCACCCTGATCATCAAGGGCCTGCCGACCCAGCTGGTCGATCAGCTCAAGCGCCGCAAGGATTGAGGCTGCGCCTTATCGCCGGCAAGCCGGCTCCCACCTGCGCTGCGCTGCCTCCAGAGACACCGCCGCACCTGTGGGAGATCCAGCCCTTCGGGCGCTGATCCTTTGAGGGAGCGGCTTGCCGGCGATGGCGCTGACGCCCTCTAACGTTCAGCCCCCCTCGGCATAGGCCGCCACCAGGGCTTCCTTGGCCGACTTGCGCAGCTTCTTCACCAGGCGCTCCTGGCGCAATGCCTCGGCCTTGTCCGGCCACTGCTCGACATAGACCAGCGCCTGGGCCGGGCTGGTCTTGAAATAACGCGCCCCCTGTCCCTTCTGGTGCTTCAGAAAGCGCCGCTGCGGGTCATCGCTGATACCGCAATACAGCGAACCATTGGCGGCACGCACCAGGTAGACGTACCACGGCTTGGGGTTGGGGGGAGGAAGTGTCTCGCTCACAGCGTCGTTCAGGGCCACCAGGAAAGCTGCCAGCTTACTCGCTCAACGCGCTTGCTGAAACGCCCGGAGCCCCTTGAATGCCTGCAAGCGCACCTTGTTCTGCAACATTGGCGACCAGCCCAGCACCAGGCCAGGCAACCCTAGGGCCTGGCGGGACCAGCGCCAGAAATCGAAACCGTCGTCATGCTGCAGGATCAGGCCGTCGCGAATGACGAAACGCGCCTGGATGTCGTTGACCACCGTGCGCCCGGTCTGGCTGAACAGGTAACGCGCCACCCAATGCGCACTGGCGCTGTCCTGATTGGCCTGAACGTGGTCGAAAGTCAGCGAAAAATCCTTGGCTCGTGTGGTCAGCATCCGCCACATATCGCCGACGTCCTGGCCGCGCAAGGTGCCGAACACCGGGTCGCTGAAAGTAATGTCTTCGCTGTAGCAAGCCACCATGGACTCGGCATCCAAGCGCTGGAAAGCCTGGTAGAAACGGGTGATCAGTGCTTGGTTGGCATCGCTCATGGCGCAATCCGTCGAGAAGTGGAAGCTCGAACGATAATCCGTGACGCGCGCTGGCGCCATGCCCATTCGAGCCTTCGATGCCCCCATCGAAGAAAAGGCCTACACCCGCTCGCTGGTTACCTGCACATGCAAGGCCCGCCCAGCCCCAAGGCCGAACACGATGGCCCCGACGCCCAAGGCTGCGAAGATCCACCCCACGGCAGACCAGCCGCCGGTCAGGTCATGCACCAACCCCACCGCGAAGGGCCCCATGGAGGCCAGTGTGTACCCTACTCCCTGGGCCATGCTCGACAGGTTCGCCGCGACATGGGCATCGTTCGAACGCAACACGATCAAGGTCAATGCCAGGGCGAAGGTACCGCCCTGCCCCAGGCCAAGCACGACCGCCCAGCCCCACAGGCCCGAGAGTGGCGCATACAAGCACCCGAACAACCCCGCCAGGGTGATCAGCATGACGATGACGATGGCCAGGCGCTGGTCTTTGCCCCGGGTTGCCAGCCAAGGCGCGCTGAGCGAACTGACCAGTTGCACGATCACCGAGCCGGACAGCACCAGACCCGCTTCTGTCGGGCTCAGGCCCCGGCCGATGAGAATCGACGGCAGCCAGCCGAAGACGATATAGGCCAACGACGACTGCAAGCCCATGTACAGCGTGACCTGCCAGGCCAGCGGATCACGCCACAGCCCCTTTACCCGATACGCCACCTTGTGCAAGCCATGCCCCCGGCGCGCCTGGGGCAGCCAGACCAGCATCGCCAGCAAGGCGGGCACCAGCCAGAACCCAAGGCCCAGGGCCCAGCTGTCGTCGAAGTATTGGGCCAGCGGCACGGTCGCTCCGGCCGCAACGGCCGCTCCCAGGCACAGGGCCATGGTGTAGACACCGGTCAGGGTGCCGGCATGCCGAGGGAAGTCGCGCTTGACGATACCCGGCAGCAGCACACCGATGATTCCGATGCTGGCACCGGCCACCAGGCTGCCGAGAAACACCCCGGGCGCCCCCAAGGCACTGCGCACCAGGATCCCCAGCGCCAGGGCCAGCAGGATGCCGAGAATCACCCGCTCGCTGCCAAAACGGCGCGCCAGCACGGGGGCCAGCGGCGCGAACAGGCCGAGGCAGAGCACCGGCAGGGTGGTCACCAAGCCCGCCTGGGACGCGCTCAGGCCCAAGCCTTCGGACACCTGCCCCAGCACCGGCGCCATGCTCGACAGGGCCGGGCGCAAGTTCAGCGCCACCAGTACCAGGCCAAGCAATAGCAACCAGGGTTTGTGCAGCACCACAGGCTGTTGCTGGACCTGTTCGTCGTCAGCCTCGGCGTCGATCAGCAGTTCGTCGAGCTCCGTCTCGTGGGGCGGGCCGGGGTGGGTCGTGCGTTCGTCCATGGGTTTCTCGTGGTCAGGGTTCGTTGAAGGCGAGGGTGATAGGGGCAGGCTTGTCCCGCGATCGGACCCATAACCCCACCATCAACCCCACTGAAGAGACAACGCCAATCGAGGCGTCGCCGCAAGCACCTACGCCTGAACCGCTGCCTTATCCAAGCGCATCGAGCAGTGCCTGGTTCATCTCCGGCGTGCCGATGGTAATCCGCAAGAACTGCGCGATCCGCGCTTGCTTGAAGTGTCGGACAATAACTCCCTGCTCCCGCAACCGCATCGCAATCCCCGCGGCATCCTGCTGCGGATGCCGAGCAAAGATGAAGTTGGCCGCCGAAGGCAGCACCTCGAAACCACGGTCGCGCAGTTCAGCGACCAACGCCTCGCGGCTGTCGATCACCTTGCGGCACGTCTCGTCGAAGTAGGCGCGGTCCTCGAACGCTGCCGCCGCCCCCACGATCGCCATGCGATCGAGCGGGTAGGAGTTGAAGCTGTTCTTGATCCGCTCCAGCGCCTCGATCAGGTCCGGGTGCCCCACCGCCAGGCCAACCCGCAGGCCGGCGAGGGAGCGCGACTTGGACAGCGTCTGGGTCACCAGCAGGTTGTCGTAGCGGCCCACCAGGCTGATGGCCGTTTCGCCGCCAAAATCGATGTACGCCTCGTCCACCACCACGACCGAATCAGGGTTGGCCTGCAGCAACTGCTCTACGGCCTGCAACGGCAGCAGACAACCGGTCGGCGCGTTGGGGTTGGGGAAGATGATGCCGGCATTGGGCTTGTTGTAGTCCGCGATGCGGATCTGGAACTGCTCGTCCAGTGCCACCGGCTCGAACGGGATGCCGTACAGGCCGCAGTACACCGGGTAGAAGCTGTAGCTGATGTCGGGGAACAGCAGCGGGCCGCCGTCATGCTGGAACAGGCCGTGAAAGATGTGCGCCAGCACTTCGTCCGAGCCGTTGCCGACGAATACCTGCTGCGCCGTCACGCCGTAGTACTCGGCCACCGCCTGCTTGAGGCGATCGGCATTGGGGTCCGGGTACAGGCGCAGGTTGTCGTTCAGTTCCCCCTGCATGGCCGCCAGTGCCTTGGGCGACGGGCCATAGGGGTTCTCGTTGGTGTTGAGCTTGACCAGGCGGGCCAGCTTGGGCTGCTCGCCCGGCACGTAGGGCACCAGGTCCTTGACGAAGGGGCTCCAGAATCGGCTCATGTTCAGTTCCCCTTGTTCTCGGTGAGGATGCGGTATTCGGCGCTGCGGGCGTGGGCAGTCAGCGACTCGCCACGGGCCAGGACCGACGCGGTGTGGCCCAGCTCGGAAGCGGCCTGCTCGGAGCAGAAGATGATCGATGAACGCTTCTGGAAGTCATACACCCCCAGTGGCGAGGAGAACCGGGCGGTACCGGAAGTGGGCAGCACGTGGTTGGGGCCGGCGCAGTAGTCGCCCAGGGCTTCGCTGGTGTGACGGCCCATGAAGATCGCGCCGGCATGGCGGATGTGCGGCAGCCAGGCTTGTGGGTCGGCCACCGACAGCTCCAGGTGCTCGGGCGCGATGCGGTTGGCGACGTCCATCGCCTGCTGCATGTCACGCACCTGGATCAGCGCGCCACGGCCGTTGATCGACTTCTCGATGATCTCGGCACGCTCCATGGTCGGCAGCAGTTTGTCGATGCTCGCGGCGACGCGGTCCAGGAACGCAGCGTCCGGGCTGACCAGAATTGCCTGGGCGTCTTCGTCATGCTCGGCCTGGGAGAACAGGTCCATGGCGATCCAGTCCGGGTCGGTCTGGCCGTCGCACACCACGAGGATCTCCGAAGGCCCGGCGATCATGTCGATGCCGACTTGGCCGAAGACGTGGCGCTTGGCGGTGGCCACGTAGATGTTGCCCGGGCCGACGATCTTGTCCACCTGGGGCACGCTCTGGGTGCCATAGGCCAGGGCCGCGACCGCCTGGGCGCCGCCGATGGTGAAGACACGGTCCACGCCGGCGATGCAGGCTGCGGCCAACACCAGTTCATTGACCTCGCCACGTGGGGTCGGTACCACCATCACCACTTCGCCGACCCCGGCGACCTTCGCCGGGATGGCGTTCATCAGTACCGACGACGGGTACGATGCCTTGCCGCCCGGGACATACAGGCCGGCACGGTCCAGCGGCGTGACCTTCTGACCGAGCACGGTGCCGTCGGCCTCGGTGTACTGCCAGGAGTCCTGCTTCTGCCGTTCGTGGTAGCTGCGCACACGGTTGGCCGCAGTCTCCAGCGCCTGGCGCTGGGCCTCGGTGATGCGGGTCAGCGCCAGCTCCAGGCGCTCGCGGCCGAGGATCAGGTCGTCGATGCCCTTGGCCTCGACGCCATCGAAGCGCTGGGTGAATTCCACCAGGGCGGCATCGCCGCGCTCGCGCACGGCCTTGATGATGTCGAGCACGCGCTGGTTGACCGCGTCATCGGACACGCTTTCCCAGCTCAGCAGATGATCCAGATGTCGGGCGAAATCCGGGTCAGCAGCGTTGAGACGGGCAATTGCAGTGGACACGGTCATGGCGAGGGCCTCGTTTTATTGGCGAATGCTCAGGCGCCCTAGGCTACCAGTCCATCCGCGCGGGCACCCGAGAAAGTTGGCTATGACGCGGATAGACGGGCGCGACGAGAAGTCGCGCGCAAAGGTCAGCCGCGGTGTCGGGATTCGACGGCCTGGCGCAGGGTATCGATCAGGCTCTGGATGCGCGCGTGCTGCATTTTCATGGAGGCCTTGTTGACCACCAGACGCGAGCTGATCGTGGCGATCAGTTCCTGGGGCTCCAGACCGTTGGCACGCAAGGTATTGCCGGTGTCGACCACGTCGATGATCTTGTCGGCCAGGCCGATCAGCGGCGCCAGCTCCATCGAGCCGTACAGCTTGATGATATCGACCTGACGGCCCTGCTCGGCGTAGTAGCGCTTGGCTACATTGACGAACTTGGTGGCCACGCGCAGGCGACCCTTGGGCTCCGGCGCGCCTACGGCACCTGCGGTCATCAGCTTGCAGCGGGCGATCTGCAGGTCCAGGGGCTCGTAGAGGCCCTGGCCACCGTACTCCATCAGCACGTCCTTGCCGGCCACCCCGAGGTCGGCGGCGCCATGCTCGACATAGGTCGGCACATCGGTAGCGCGCACGATCAGCAGGCGCACGTCGTCCTGGGTCGTGGGGATGATCAGCTTGCGGCTCTTGTCCGGATTCTCGGTCGGCACGATACCGGCCTCGGCCAGCAATGGCAGGGTATCGTCGAGGATTCGGCCCTTCGATAGCGCGATGGTCAACATGGGAAACGTCGGTCCTTAAGCGGCTACTGCCGGCCAGGTCGTCGACCTGGCCGCCTATGATTCGCGTATGGGAGCAGGGCTTGCCCCGAGAACATCGGCAAGCTTCTGCCCCCATACCTCAGATGACTAGCCCGGTACGCGGCGAATTTTCGCGCCCAGCATCTGCAGTTTTTCTTCGATGCACTCGTAACCACGGTCGATGTGGTAGATGCGATCGATCAGGGTATCGCCGTCGGCCACCAGGGCCGACAGGACCAGGCTGGCCGAAGCCCGCAGGTCGGTGGCCATGACCGGTGCGCCCTTGAGTGCCTTGACCCCGGTGACGATCGCGGTATTGCCCTCGACCTGGATCTGAGCGCCCATGCGGTGCATTTCGTAGACGTGCATGAAGCGGTTTTCGAAGATCGTCTCGATCACCGCGCCAGTGCCTTCGGCGATGGCGTTGAGCGAGATGAACTGCGCCTGCATGTCGGTCGGGAAGGCCGGGTACGGGGCGGTACGCAGGTTGACGGCCTTGGGCCGCTTGCCATGCATGTCCAGCTCGATCCAGTCTTCGCCGGCGGTGACTTCGGCACCGGCTTCCTTGAGCTTCTCCAGCACGGCCTCGAGGATGGTCGGATCGGTGTCCTTGACCTTCACGCGGCCACCGGTCACGGCAGCAGCGACCAGGTAAGTACCGGTCTCGATACGGTCGGGCATCACGCGGTAGGTGGCCGAGTGCAGGCGCTCGACACCGTCGATGACGATGGTGTCGGTGCCCGCGCCCTGGATCTTGCCGCCCATGGCGTTGATGAAGTTGGCCAGGTCGACCACTTCCGGCTCGCGCGCGGCGTTCTGCAGGACGCTGCGGCCCTTGGCCAGGGCAGCGGCCATCATGATGTTCTCGGTACCGGTCACGCTGACGGTGTCGAAGAAGAAATGCGCACCACGCAGGCCGCCCTCGGGTGCCTTGGCCTTGATGTAGCCGCCTTCGACGTCGATTTTCGCCCCCATGGCCTCCAGGCCGCGAATGTGCAAGTCGACGGGGCGCGAACCGATCGCGCAACCACCGGGCAGGGCCACTTCGGCCTCACCGAAACGGGCGACCATCGGGCCGAGCACCAGGATCGAGGCGCGCATGGTCTTGACCAGCTCGTAGGGTGCGACCAGGGTCTTGATGGTGCGCGGGTCGATTTCCACCGAGAGCTTCTCGTCGATCACAGGCTCGATGCCCATGCGACCGAACAGCTCGATCATGGTGGTGATGTCGTGCAGGTGCGGCAGGTTGCCCACGGTGACCGGGCCGTCAGCCAGCAGGGTCGCCGAGAGAATCGGCAGGGCGGCGTTCTTCGCCCCGGAAATGCGGATCTCGCCATCGAGACGCGCGCCGCCAGTGATAATCAGTTTGTCCATTGCAATCTCGCCGCCAACGTTGGCTCAGGTGCGCTCAGCCCAGGCTGCGCTGCTGAAAAATTTCATGGTTACCGCATGGATGCTGCCATCGGCGATCCACGGATTCAGGTGAGCATAGATCGCCTGCTGGCGCTTGACCGGGCTCTGGCCGGCCAGCTCGTCGCTGATCACGTTCAACTGGAAGTTGCAGCCTTCGCCCTCAACTTCGACCCGGGTTCCCGGCAATTTCTCTTCAAGGAAGCTTTTAACTTCTACGGCCTGCATGCTCAACCTCAATCGGCGCCCAGTGCGCGCGGGTCGGCCATCATACAAAAAAGCCCCTCGCCTGCGAAGCCCATGGTGGGGCCTGCTGACCGAGGGGCCATCCCTTAACGGCGAGCCATCAGCCCGCCAGCACTTCATCGAGGTCGTAGACCTCGGCGATATCGCGCATGTCGTCGGGCATGCCGCGCAGCTCCCAGCCCTTGCCTGCGGCCTGGGCATCACGGATGAAGCCCAGCAGCAGCGAGAGGCCGACGCTGGTGGAACGGGCCACCGACGAACAATCGAACACCACCTTCGGTTCGCGACAGGCGGCGATCAGTGCCTTGCCTTCCTTGCGCAGGGCCGGGCCGCTGCGGTAGTCCAGCACGCCGGCCAGGCGCAGGACGCCCGGCTCGGCCATGGTCACGCCGGTGTCGCTCATTTCACTTCCTTGTCGGGCGATTTGTCGGCAGCTTCCTTGGCCTTGGCCACTTCGCCGGCCCAGCCGTCGATGGTCTTGTCCAGATCGTTGCCGTTGCGCTGCATGGCGTCGGCGAACTGGTCACGGAACAGCTTGCCGATGTTGATGCCATTGACGATCACGTTGCGCACCTTCCACTCGCCACCGAGCTTGACCAGGGTGTATTGCACCGGATAGACCGCACCGTTGTTGCCGGTGACCTTCATGCCGACGCTGGTGCGATCGCCTTCTTCGCCCTTGGCCGGGTCGACGGTGATGCCCTGGTTGTTGTACTCGAGCAGCGCATTGCCATAGAACTGCATCAGGCTGCGCTTGAAGTTTTCCTGGAAGCGCTGCATCTGCTCAGGCGTAGCCTTGCGCGAGTACTTGACAGTCATGATGCTCTTGGAGATGCCGTCGGCATCGACCACAGGGCCCAGGATGCGGTTGAGGGCGTCGTAAAACGCCTGCGGGTTGCTCTTGTACTGCTCCTTGTTGGCCTTCAGGTCTGCCAGCAGCTCGCTGGTGGTGCCCTGTACCACGTCGCGGGCCGACTGACCCGGCGCTGCCATGGCCAGCAGGGGGAAGGCCGCCAGGAGAACCAGCAGGCCGCGTCGCAGGATCGAAATCATGGAAACTCCTTAATTAGCGGGTTGGGCTTCTTTGGGTTCCTTGCCCACGGTATTGAGCAGGAACTTGCCAATCAGATCTTCCAACACCAGCGCCGACTGGGTGTCATGGATGGTGGAGCCATCCTTGAGCACGTCTTCTTCACCGCCCACGCTGATGCCGATGTACTTCTCACCGAGCAGCCCTGCGGTCAGGATCGAGGCAGTGGAGTCGGTCGGCAGGTTGTCGACGTTCTTGTCCAGCTGCAAGGTCACCCGACCGGTATAGGAGTCGCGGTCCAGATCGATGGCCGTGACCTTGCCGATCGTCACACCGGCCATGGTCACTTTAGCTCTGACCGTCAAACCGGCGATATTGTCGAAGTACGCATAAACTTTATATGTGTCGCTGCTCGGGCTGGCGGACAGCCCGCTGACGCGCAGGGCCAGCAGCAGCAACGCCAGGATCCCGGCCAGGAGGAACAGGCCGACACCGATTTCCAGGGTGCGGTTTTGCATCAGAAATCTCCAAACATCAAGGCGGTCAGAATAAAGTCCAGACCCAGGACTGCCAACGAGGCGTAGACCACGGTCTTGGTGGTGGCACGGCTGATCCCTTCTGAAGTGGGCTCGCAGTCATACCCCTGGAATACGGCGATCCAGGTCACGACGAAGGCGAACACCAGGCTCTTGACCAGCCCGTTGAGCACGTCGTCGGTAAAGGAAACACTGTTCTGCATGTTGGCCCAGAACGAGCCTTCATAGACTCCCAGCCAGTCCACGGCGACCCAGGATCCACCCCAGATGCCGACCACGCTGAAGATCAGCGCCAGCAACGGCAGCGAGATGAACCCAGCCCACAGGCGTGGGGCGACGATGTACTTGAGCGGGTCGACGCCGATCATCTCAAGGCTCGACAACTGCTCGGTGGACTTCATGTTGCCGATCTCGGCGGTCAAGGCCGAACCCGCGCGGCCGGCGAACAGCAAGGCGGTGACCACAGGCCCCAGCTCACGCAGCAGGGTCAGGGCGATCATCTGCCCCACGGCCTGCTCGGAGCCGTACTTGGTGAGGATGCTGTAGCCCTGCAGCGACAGCACCATGCCGATGAAGACGCCGGAGACGACGATGATGGCCAGCGACAGCACGCCCACCGCATAGAGCTGCTTGACCAGCAGCTGGAAGCTGCCGCCGATGCCGCCGCGCCCGCCCAGGGCATGGCCAAGGAACAGGCAGGAACGGCCTAGCACGGCCAGGACGTCGATGGCCGCGCGGCCGAACAGGCGGATACGTTCGAGTACGGATTTTCTGCGCATCACCGCGCTCCCAGCAGGTCGGCGCGATAGTCAGGCGCAGGGAAGTGGAAAGGCACCGGGCCGTCCGGGTCGCCCTTCATGAATTGGCGGATACGCGGGTTGTCCGAGCCCATCAGCTCGTCGGGCGTGCCCTGCCCCAGCACCTGGCCATCCCCCACCACATAGATATAGTCGGCGATGCTCGCGGTTTCGGCCAAGTCGTGGGATACCACGATACTGGTGATGCCCAGGGCATCGTTGAGCAGGCGGATCAGGCGCACGAGCACGCCCATGGCGATCGGGTCCTGGCCGACGAACGGTTCATCGTACATGAGGATCTGCGGGTCCAGCGCGATCGCCCGGGCCAGCGCTACGCGGCGCTTCATGCCGCCGGAAAGTTCGTCCGGCATCAGATCGATGGCACCGCGCAGGCCCACGGCCTGCAGCTTCATCAGGACGATGTCGCGAATCATCTCGTCCGACAGCTGGGTATGGACCCGCAATGGGAAGGCGACGTTCTCGAATACGTCAAGATCGGTGAACAGGGCGCCGCTCTGGAACAATACGCCCATCTGCTTGCGCGCATCGAACAGGTCTCCCCGCGACAGGGTCGGCAGGTTCTGCCCGGCGACCCAGACTTCGCCGCCCGAAGGGCGCAACTGTGCGCCCATCAGGCGCAACAGCGTGGTCTTGCCGCACCCGGAAGGCCCCATGATGCCGGTGACCTTGCCACGGGGGATGCGTATGTCCACATTGCTGAAAATGCTGCGCGAACCGCGCTTGAAGGAAACCCCCTTCAACTCGACCGCGTAGGCGCTATCCACACTCATCTAGACTCCTTGCGATGCAGCCTCGTCTCAATGGACGCCTGCCCTCTTCATGAAGGCACACGCGCCAACGGCGGGCCGAATAGCGGCGAACTATAGCACCGCTGCAAGGTGCGCCCCAAGGCCATCACGCAGGCTGTTCAGGCCAACGACAGCCAGTACGACAATCGATGGATGAGCCTTTCGCACATTGCAGCTATAATCGGCGCCTTTTTATCAGACATTGCTTTTCGACATGAGCCAATCCAGCGAGCTGATCCAATCCGCCCAGCGCACCCTGCGCCTGGAACTCGAAGCCGTAGAGGGCCTGCTGCCGCGTATCGACGACAACTTCGTCAAGGCCTGCGAGCTGATCCTGGCCAGCACAGGCCGGGTCGTCGTCCTCGGCATGGGCAAGTCGGGCCACATCGGCAACAAGATCGCCGCGACCCTGGCCAGCACCGGCACGCCGGCGTTCTTCGTGCACCCGGCCGAAGCCAGCCATGGCGACATGGGCATGATCACTCGTGATGACGTCATCCTGGCCCTGTCCAACTCCGGCAGCACCGCCGAGATCGTCACCCTGCTGCCGCTGATCAAGCGCCTGGGCATCCAGATGATCAGCCTCACCGGCAACCCCGACTCGCCCCTGGCCCAGGCCGCCGAGGTCAACCTCGACGCCAGCGTCGCCCAGGAGGCCTGCCCGCTGAACCTGGCACCCACCTCCTCCACCACCGCGGCCCTGGTCCTGGGCGACGCCCTGGCCATCGCGCTGCTCGAGGCGCGCGGCTTCACCGCCGAGGACTTTGCCTTCTCCCACCCGGGCGGTGCCCTGGGCCGTCGCTTGCTGCTGAAGGTGGAAAACGTCATGCACACCGGCGAGGCGCTGCCGATCGTGCAGCGTGGCACCTTGCTCAAGGACGCCCTGGTAGAGATGTCGCGCAAAAGCCTGGTGGGCATGACCGTGGTCCTGGAAGCCGACGGCCGCCTGGCCGGGGTGTTCACCGACGGCGACCTGCGCCGCGCCCTGGAACGCAACATCGACGTGCACAAGACCATCATCGACCAGGTGATGACCGTGCACGGCAAGACCGCCCGCGCCGAGATGCTCGCCGCCGAGGCCCTGCGCATCATGGAAGACAACAAGATCAACGCACTGGTGGTGGTCGACCAGAACGACCGCCCGACCGGCGCCTTGAACATGCATGACCTGCTGCGCGCAGGCGTGATGTGATGGAGGACAACACGATGAACCCGGATCTGCTGCAACGCGGCAAAGCCATCAAGCTGGCGGTCTTCGACGTCGACGGCGTGCTCACCGATGGGCGCCTGTACTTCCTCGAGGACGGCAGCGAGTTCAAGACCTTCAACACCCTCGACGGCCATGGCATCAAGATGCTCATGGCTTCGGGCGTGACCACCGCCATCATCAGCGGGCGCAAGACGCCGGTGGTCGAGCGCCGCGCCCGCAACCTCGGCATCCCGCACCTGTTCCAGGGCCGCGAGGACAAACTTGTGGTGCTCGACGGCCTGCTCGCCGAACTGGGCCTAAGCTATGAACAAGTCGCCTACCTGGGCGACGACCTGCCCGACCTGCCGGTGATCCGTCGCGTAGGCCTGGGCATGGCAGTGGCCAGCGCCGCACCGTTCGTTCGCCAGCACGCCCATGGTGTGACCCAGGCCCGCGGCGGCGAAGGCGCAGCCCGAGAGTTCTGTGAATTGATCATGCAGGCCCAGGGCAACCTGGACGCTGCCAACGCCAACTACCTCTAAGGCCGCACATGTTCAGCAAGAAAGCCCGAAATATCGTGCTGCTCGGTGCGATCGCCGCACTGCTGGTGGCGGTCGGCTACTGGAACATCAGCCCCGAGAGCTTCCTCGACAAGCCCGTGGCCCAGGTCGACGAAAGCGCCATCGACTACTACGCGATCAACGCCCACAGCGTGCAGTTCATGCCGGACGGCAAGATGCAGTACGAGATGACCGCCGACAAGGTCGAGCACCTAAAGGCCAGCGAAGTCTCCCTGCTGACCAAGCCCGACCTGCACTTGTACCGCGGTACCCAGTACCCATGGCACGTGCAGAGCGAGCGCGCCGAGGTCAACCCGGACGGCACCGAGGTCGAACTCATCGAGAAGGTCCGCGTGGCCCGCACCGATGAAAAGCAGCGCGAAATGATCGTCACCACGTCCCGCATGACCGTGTTCCCGCAGAAGCAATATGCGCAGACCGAGCAAGCCGTTAGAATCGACGGCGCCGGTGGGACCACTACGGGCAAAGGAATGAAAGCGTATTTGAAAGACGGCAGGATGGACCTGCTGTCCAACGTAAGAGGACAGTATGAGGCTCGTTAAAACCCTCCCCTTTTTGCTCAGCCTGAGCGCGGCACTGGGAAGCGCGAGCGCCTTGGCCCTGCCCAACGATCGTGACCAGCCTATCCGCATCCAGGCCGACAACGCTCACCTGGACGACAAGCAAGGCGTAGCCACCTATACCGGCGACGTGATCATCACCCAGGGCTCGATGATGATCAAAGGCAACACCGTGACCATCACCCGCGCCGCCTCCGGCGATATCGACGTGGTCACCTCGGTGGGCAACCTGGCGTATTTCGAGCAGCAGCAGAGCACCGCCAAGCCCGACAAGATGAAAGGCTGGGCCGTGACCATCCAGTACCAGGCGCAGAAGGACATGGTGATCCTCACCGACCGCGCCAAGGTCGAGAACGAAGGCAACACCACCGAAGGCGAGAAGATCGTCTACAACACCAAGACCCAGGTGGCCACCGCCGGTCGTGGTGGCAATGTGACCTCGCCGCGTCAGCGCATCGACATGGTGATTCAGCCGAAGAAGAAGGCCGAGTAAATGGCAACCCTCAAAGCCCAGCACCTGGCCAAGAGCTACAAGGGCCGCCAGGTCGTCCGCGACGTCAGCCTGTCGATCGACAGCGGCCAGATCGTCGGCCTGCTCGGCCCCAATGGCGCCGGCAAGACCACCTGCTTCTACATGATCGTCGGCCTGGTCCGCGCCGACCAGGGCCGCGTGCTGATCGACAACCTGGATGTCAGCCACCAGCCCATGCATGGCCGCGCCCGCGCCGGCATCGGCTATCTGCCCCAGGAAGCCTCGATCTTCCGCAAGCTGTCGGTGGCCGACAACATCATGGCCATCCTCGAGACCCGCAAGGACCTCGACCGCGACGGCCGCCGCAAGGAGCTGGAAAGCCTGCTGCAGGAGTTCCATATCAGCCACATCCGTGACAACCTCGGCATGAGCCTCTCCGGTGGCGAACGCCGCCGCGTCGAGATCGCACGGGCCCTGGCCACCGCGCCGAAGTTCATCCTGCTGGACGAACCCTTCGCCGGTGTTGACCCGATTTCCGTGGGCGATATCAAGCAGATCATCCATCACCTCAAGGCCAAGGGTATCGGTGTACTGATCACCGACCACAACGTCCGCGAGACGCTCGATATCTGCGAGACCGCCTACATCGTCAACGATGGACAACTGATCGCCGAAGGCGATGCCGAGACGATCCTGGCCAACGACCTGGTCAAGGAAGTCTACCTGGGCCACGAGTTCCGACTCTGAGCCCGGAGTCTGCCTGGGCACTGCTGCAAATGTTGCAGTGCTCTAGGCAAACGCTACAATTTCAGGCATATAACTTGCTTAAAATTGGCGCCCCGGCGCCCTTCGTGTAGTGGATGGCGCATGCGCGCCGGCGAACAAGGTATTAAGCCCCAGCCATGAAACCATCGCTCGTCCTAAAAATGGGCCAGCAACTGACGATGACACCGCAGTTGCAACAGGCCATCCGTCTGCTCCAGCTCTCCACCCTGGACCTCCAACAGGAAATTCAGGAAGCGCTGGAATCCAATCCGATGCTCGAACGTCAGGAAGACGGCGACGACTTCGACAACAGCGACCCCATGGCCGACAACGCCGAGAGCAAGCCCGTCGCCGAAGCCCAGGACAACAGTTTCCAGGAAAGCACGGCCAACGCCGAAACCCTGGAAGAAGGCGAATGGAACGAACGCATCCCCAACGAACTGCCCGTGGACACGGCCTGGGAAGACATCTACCAGACCAGTGCCAGCAGCCTGCCGGCCAGCGATGACGACGAGTGGGACTTCACCACCCGCACCTCCACCGGCGAGAGCCTGCAGAGCCACCTGCTGTGGCAGTTGAACCTGGCACCGATGTCCGACACCGACCGGCTCATCGCCGTGACCTTGATCGACAGCATCAACGGCCAGGGTTATCTGGAGGACAGCCTCGAGGAGATCTGCGCAGGCTTCGACCCCGAGCTGGATATCGAACTGGATGAAGTGGAGGCCGTACTGCACCGCATCCAGCAGTTCGAGCCCGCCGGCATCGGTGCACGCAACCTCGGCGAATGCCTGTTGCTGCAACTGCGCCAGTTGCCAGCCAACACGCCGTGGATGGCCGAGGCCCAGCGCCTGGTCACCGATTTCATCGACCTGCTCGGCAGCCGCGACTACAGCCAGCTGATGCGCCGCATGAAGCTCAAGGAAGATGAACTGCGCCAGGTCATCGAGCTGGTACAGAGCCTCAACCCGCGCCCAGGCTCGCAGATCGAGTCCAGCGAGCCGGAGTACGTGGTGCCGGATGTCATCGTGCGCAAGGACAACGACCGCTGGTTGGTGGAACTCAACCAAGAAGCGATCCCCCGCCTGCGGGTCAACCCGCAATACGCAGGTTTCGTCCGCCGCGCCGACACCAGCGCCGACAACACGTTCATGCGCAACCAGTTGCAGGAGGCGCGCTGGTTCATCAAGAGCCTGCAGAGCCGCAACGAAACGCTGATGAAGGTCGCCACGCAAATCGTCGAACACCAACGCGGCTTCCTCGATCAGGGCGACGAGGCGATGAAGCCGCTGGTACTGCATGACATCGCCGAAGCGGTGGGCATGCACGAGTCGACCATTTCCCGGGTCACCACGCAGAAATACATGCACACCCCGCGTGGCATCTACGAATTGAAATACTTTTTCTCGAGCCATGTGAGCACCTCCGAAGGCGGTGAATGCTCGTCTACGGCAATCCGCGCGATCATCAAGAAACTGGTTGCAGCGGAAAATCAGAAAAAGCCATTGAGTGACAGCAAGATCGCTGGTTTACTGGAGGCACAAGGCATCCAGGTAGCCCGTCGCACCGTCGCCAAGTACCGCGAGTCCCTCGGCATCGCACCGTCGAGCGAGCGCAAGCGACTGATGTAGCCCCTGGCTGTGCCATAGCGTTTCAGTGGCAGGTGCAATACCTGCCCTTTATGCACGGGCAACAAAGGAGAAGCTGTATGCAAGTCAACATCAGTGGACAGCATGTAGAAGTCACCCAACCACTGCGTGAGTACGTACTCGAGAAGCTCGCCCGGGTGGAAGGACATTTCGACAAGATCACCAACGTCACGGTGATCATGAAAGTCGAGAAACTGCAGCAGAAGGTCGAGGCCACGCTCCAGATTCCCGGCGGAGAAGTGGTTGCCAACGCCGAACACCAAGACATGTATGCAGCGATCGATGCCCTGGCTGACAAGCTCGACCGCCAACTGAAAAAACACAAGGAAAAACAGCAAAGCCTGCTGCAAGGTGCAGCCGCCCGCTGATCCCCCTCATCCATGATCCGACTTGAAACCATCCTGACCCCCGGCCGTTCCCTTGTGAACGTGCCGGGCGGCAGTAAGAAGCGCGCCCTGGAAAAGGTCGCCAACCTGATCGCCGAGCAAATTCCCGAACTGGAGATGCAAGACGTCTTCGATAAACTGATTGCCCGCGAGAAACTGGGTTCCACCGGCTTCGGCAATGGCATCGCCATTCCCCACTGCCGGCTCGAAGGCTGCACGACCCCCGTCAGCGCCCTGCTGCACCTGGATGCTCCTATCGACTACGACGCCATCGATGGCGCGCCCGTGGACCTGCTGTTCGTCCTGCTGGTGCCAGAAGCTGCCACCGATGCGCACCTTGAACTGCTGCGCCAGATCGCCAGCATGCTCGATCGCAAGGAGGTTCGCGATCGCCTGCGTGCCGCCGACAGCAGCGAGGCCCTGTACCAGGTAGTCCTGGACGCACAGAACGAGCACTGAACATGCGCCTGATCATCGTCAGCGGCCGGTCCGGCTCCGGCAAAAGTACCGCCCTCGATGTCCTGGAAGACAACGGCTATTACTGCATCGACAACCTGCCCGCCGGGTTGTTGCCGCAACTGGCCGAAAACGCACTGATCAACACCGAGCTGTTGCAACCGAAGGTGGCCGTTTCCATCGACGCACGCAACCTGCCCAGCCACCTGAGCCGCTTCCCCGACCTGCTCGAAGATGCCAGGAGCCGGCATATCCAATGCGACGTGCTGTACCTGGACGCCGACGAGGAGACGCTGCTCAAGCGTTTCTCCGAGACCCGCCGGCGCCACCCGCTGACCAACGCCAACCGCTCCCTGGCAGAAGCGATCCGCGTCGAGAGCGAGCTACTCGGCCCGATCTCCGACCTGGCCGACCTGAAGATCGACACCACCAACCTGAACCTCTATCAGCTGCGAGACTCGATCAAGCTGCGCCTGCTCAACCAGCCTGAGCCCGGCACCGCCTTCCTGGTCGAGTCCTTCGGGTTCAAGCGTGGCATGCCCGTGGACGCCGACCTGGTGTTCGACGTACGCTGCCTGCCCAACCCGTACTGGAAGCCGGAACTGCGTGAGCATTCCGGCTTGGACCAGCCAGTGATCGACTACCTGGCCACCCAGCCGGACGTCGAGGAGATGTTCCAGGACATTTCCAGCTACCTGCTCAAATGGCTGCCCCGCTTCGCTGCCAGCAACCGTGCGTATGTCACCATCGCCATCGGCTGCACCGGCGGGCACCACCGCTCCGTGTACCTGACCGAGCGCTTGGGCCAGTTGCTGCAACAATCCCTGAAAAACGTCCAGGTCCGCCACCGCGACCTCTAGCCCACAGGATATCCGCCCCACGATGCCCGCCCGCGAAATCACCATCATCAACAAGCTTGGCCTGCATGCCCGGGCGGCGGCCAAGTTCGTCGGCGTGGCCGGCCGCTTCCCCTGCCAGGTCAGGGTCGGGCGCGCGCCGGACAAGCTGGTGGATGGCAAGAGCATCATGGCGGTGATGATGCTGGCGGCGGGCAAGGGCACCTCGGTGCACCTGCATACCGAGGGCGAGCAGGACAACGAAGCCATGGAAGCACTGGTCGACTTGATCAACAATTACTTCGATGAAGGTGAGTAACCCACTGAAGTCGTAATCCTTGTGGATCTGCAACTCAAGACATCGCCGTATCCAGCACCATCATCAAACAGAACCCGATGCACAGCCCCAGGCCGGCTAACCGGTGATGCCCATTGCTACGCGACTCCGGGATGATCTCCTGGGTCACTACCAGCAACATCGCCCCCGCCGCACACGCTAGGCCGAGCGGTAGCAGCAATTGGGCAACGTTCACCAGCCAGGCACAGATCACCGCTGCCAGAGGCTCTACCAGCCCCGAAGCCGCACCGATCAGGAATGCCTTGAAACGCGGCATCCCTGCCCAGGCCAACACCAGCGCGATCACCAACCCCTCGGGCACATTCTGCAGCGCGATGCCAATGGCCAGGCTGTCAGCCTCGGACATGCCACTACCCGCTGCCACACCGATGGCCATGCCTTCCGGGATGTTATGGGCAACGATGGCAATCACGAACAGCCGAATCCGAACGGAAATCATCGGCTGGCTTCCAACGCCTACCAAAGCCTGCGGCGAGGCGCCAGAGAACTTCAGGCCCACCAGCAGCAGGCATAGAGCTCCGAACAGCATGCCAACGCTGATCAGGGCTCCGGCCGCCCATGAGTTGAAGCCAACGTCCCGTGCGGCCTCGAGCCCAGGGGTAACCAGGGAGAATGCCGTCGCCGCCAGCATGACGCCTGCGCCAACTCCCAACAGCGCATCAGTCAGGGCCGCCGGCATGCTCCGCATCACCAGCACAGGTAAAGCCCCCAACGCCGTACCCAAGGCACACAACCCACCCGCTCCAAGCGCCCGCAAAACGCTAGGCTCAAAAGTGAGCGCAGCAAGGCTCTCTATTAGCAGAAGCGCTGCGCCGGCCAGAAACAGCAAAATCCCTAACCCCAGCCGAAAAAAGCGAATACGTCCAGAGGGTGCGATCCGCGCCTGAAAGTAAGATCGCTTCATTCCACTGCCTCAAAAGCATGACGTGCTTGTTTACCGCCAGCAGCCTTCATCGCCTTGCAGTTGCGGCGCTCATGCAATAGCGGCCTGTTCATCGGCGGCTTGCCCAATACCTGCGGCAATACAAGCCTCATTCGTAGTTTTTCAAATACATTCATTGAACGCTCTCGGTGAATTTATCGCGCCACGATGATGTAACTCTCCGAGCGTTCCCCATACCCCCTGTATTTCCAGGCTTATGTAACACCTTAAATCCTGGAGATGCTCACCGCCCATGAAAATCGCACATTCCTGGGTACCGGTTAGTTTTCCTTACGACATCAGGAGCCAAACACTTCAATCAAAATTGAAGCCGCCTACTTCATAAAAGCATTAGTCCCACCGTAAAACTAACCGACACCCATTGAGACACCCTCACCTCTCAAGCATGACAGTTACGCGAATCCGGGGACCCCTTGATTATTCAATGCGCTGCGCAACTGCAGAACGTTGACTAGCCATACAGGGAAACACCCATGAACCGCACCACCTCTTTCGACGACGCCCCTACCCAAACTACAAAGAGCACGATCACCCAAGACGCTTTTTGCTGGGTTATCACTTCCGACCCCCAGTACCCTCGAACCATTGAATATGGGTACGACAACAGCAAGGAAGAAAAAGCCCTGTCATCATCCCAAATCACGGAACAATACGCGCACATCAACACGTATAGAGACACCCATCCTCAAGGCCGCGATAGCGTCCCGGTGTTCATCAACGGCGACATCACCGAGTTCTATCATGGCGATCAAGTCAACGAGATGAACAAGCAGATAGCGAAACTTGGCCGCTCGGTCTACATGGGGCTCGGCAACCATGACTACGACAATAATGTAAATGATTGCTATAGGAATGGCTGTGCACGGGATGCGGTCCTGGACATGTTCGAGCATGCCAAGAGCCTGGCTCCAGACGCTCTGGATTTCAAGAATGTCATATGGGACAACACCACCGGCTATAAGCTCTACCGGGGCAGCCTGGCCTACTCGAAGATCCTCGGCGACTTCATGTTCATCCAGCTTCAGAACCACCCGGCGTACGCTACAAAATTCAACGCGGACGCGGATCCTCGATGGACCCTGACATTCGATATCACTCAATCCTTAGACTGGCTGGAAGGGCAACTAAAAAATGCTCGAAACAATAAAAAACACGTCATCGTGAATATTCACCGCGCGCCCACAGACTCACACTACTCGAAGGACGATAACGGCCGATTCCAGCAGCTCGTCAATGACTATGATGTCAAAGCCATCTTCCATGGTCATACCCATGTCGCGAGGCAGGAAAAAAACGTCGGCGCTGTCCCGGTTTTCAATAGCGGCGCCGCCTTCACAAAAACCTTCCTTGTGGCCGAAACCCATACACGTCATGCGACCGTGTACATAAAACGCGCCACAAAAAACATTATCGAGAGCAAACCAATGGGATCCTTCAAATTAGGAGAGCCCATCACGGCCCCACGCGTACACGCAAGTTACAGAATCGCCGCCAACGAAGTCTATGTCACGCTCCACCAGACGCCAAATCACCAACTGGCCTGGGAGCGTGTCATCTACACCTTTGATGGAAAAGCAAGAACGGTCTACTTCGCAAAAAACCAAAACGCCGCCGAAGAAATCCATCTCAACTTCGACAATCTCAAGCCGAACACCACGTACGGCATCACTCTCGTCGGCCATACCGACAAAGGCACTACCGCCACCCACAATGGAAGCATAAAAACCCCCGATCAGATAATGGCACCCGGTCGCTTTTGCCCCGAAAAATATCCGAACTGGGAGCAACATGGTTTTATTGCACGCTGGGAAAGACCGACAAATGACAATTGGCCGAAAAGCACAATGTTCGAGGTAGGCGTTTTCTCCGAAAACAACAGCTTGATCAAAACAGTCGGGACAACCCCCGACTTTCACTGCCCGATCCCTGTGAGCATCTACCACAGCTATAAGCATATGAAATATTATATTGGCGTGCGTGCGTTCAACATGGTCTCCCCGGGCGATAAAAGCCTTCCGGCGAAGCACCTGATCTCGCGGCTGCCCTCTATGAATTGCTAAAACGCCCTGTCCTCTCTACGGCATAATGCTTGTTGTTTCGAACTACGGCGACAATGTCGCCGCATGTCGAAACAACAGCCCGCAGACAAGGCTCAGCTCCCCGCAACCGTCATCCGCTCGATCAGCACCGAGCCGCTGTGGATATTGCTACGGGTTTCGATATCGCTGCCAATCGCCACGATCTGCTGGAACATGTCCTTCATGTTGCCGGCGATCGTCACTTCCTGGACAGGGAACTGGATCTCGCCGTTCTCCACCCAAAAGCCCGCCGCGCCGCGGGAGTAATCACCGGTCACCATGTTCAGGCCATGCCCCATCAATTCGGTCACCAGCAGGCCACGTCCCATACGGCGGATCAAGGCTGCCTGGTCTTCGACCCCATGGGTGACGAAGAGGTTATGCACACCACCGGCGTTGGCGGTGCTCGGCAGGCCCAGCTTACGACCCGAATAGGTACCCAGCAGGTAGGAAACCAGCTCGCCCTTGTCGACGAACGGCTTGGCATAGGTGGCCAGGCCATCGCCATCGAAGGCGGCACTGCCCAAGGCGCGCGGCAGGTGCGGGCGCTCGTCGAGGGTCAGCCAGGTGGGGAACAGGCGTTGTCCGATGGCACCGTCAAGGAACGATGACTTGCGGTACAGGTTGCCGCCGGAGATCGCCGACAGGAAGCTGCCGAACAGGCCACCGGCCAGTTCGGCAGAGAACAGCACCGGCACTTCGCAGGTCGGCACCGGGCGCGCGCCCAGGCGGCTGGCCGCGCGCTGTGCGGCCCGCTGGCCAATGCTGCGCGGGTCGGCCAGCAGGTTGCCCTGGCGGTTGACGTCATACCAATAGTCGCGCTGCATCTGCCCTTCGCCTTCGGCGATCATCACGCAACTTAAGCTATGGCGCGTGGAGGCATAGCTGCCGATGAAGCCATGGCTGTTGCCATAAACCCGACAGCCTTGGTGGGTGTTCAGGGTCGTGCCGTCGGCATTGAGGATGCGCGGGTCGGCATCGAAGGCCGCCGCTTCGCAGGCCAACGCCATCTCGACGGCCTTTTCCGGCTCCAGGCCCCAGTCATGATAGAGATCGAGGTCCGGGATCTCACGGGCCATCAGTGCCGCGTCGGCCAAGCCTGCACATTCATCCTCGGAGGTATGCTGGGCAATGGCCAGGGCGGCCGCGACGGTCTCGCGAATGGCCTCCGGGCCGCTCGCCGAGGTGCTGGCCGAGCCTTTGCGCTGGCCGACGTAGAGGGTGATGCCGAAGCCCTGGTCACGGTTGAACTCGACCGTCTCGACCTCACGCTGACGCACCGTGGTGGACAGGCCCTGCTCCAGCGACACCGCGACCTCGCAGGCGCTGGCGCCTTGGCGGCGCGCCTCTGCGATGATCGCCTCGACCTGTTCCTGCAAGGCTGGCAGGTCCTTGGGGCCTACGCTCTGGACTGCACTCATGGTTTTCTCCACTCAAAATTCTGCGTTCGGCTTGGGTCATTGTACGACCGGGCCGGACAAGCGGCCCCCGACTGGTTATCATGGCGGCGATTTCCAGCGGACTGCCACCATGGTTGATTCATACGACGACGCCTTCGACGGCGAAAAAAGCAAAACCCAGATCAAGCGCGAACTGCATGCGTTGGTCGAACTCGGTGAGCGCCTCACGACGCTCAAGGCCGATACCCTGGCGCGCCTGCCTTTGACCGACGAGCTGCGCAAGGCGCTGGCCGAAGCCTCCAAGCACACGGCTCATGGCGCCCGCAAACGCCACATGTCGTTCGTCGGCAAGCTGATGCGCGTACAGGACATCGACGCGATCCATGCCGTGCTCGAGCAGATGGACAGCTCGACCCGCCAGTACAACGAGCGCTTCCATAACCTGGAGCGTTGGCGCGATCGCCTGGTCGACGGCACCGACGATGACCTCGAACGTTTCGTCAACGAGTACCCCGACACCGATCGCCAGCACCTGCGTTCGCTGATCCGCCACGCCCAGCACGAGAAAGCACGAAATAAGCCGCCAGCCGCTGCGCGCAAGGTCTTCAAGTACATCCGTGACCTCGACGAACTGCAGCGCGGGTTGCGCTGAGCCCTGCCGAGGGGGCCTGTAGGAGCGGGCTTGCCCCGCGAAGCAGGCGCCGCAGTACTGGCTGGCACCGGCCTCGTCGGTGTCCGCAAGGCACGCCCGCTCCCACAACGGCCCACGCCGGCATCACGCGCCGGTACCCCCAACGGTAATCGCATCGAGCTTCAAGGTCGGCTGGCCAACGCCCACCGGTACCGATTGCCCATCCTTGCCGCATGTCCCCACCCCGCTGTCCAGGGCCAGGTCGTTACCGACCATCGAGACCCGGCTCATGGCCTCCGGACCATTGCCGATCAGGGTGGCGCCCTTGACCGGCGCGGTGATCTTGCCGTCTTCGATCAAATACGCCTCGCTGGTGGAAAACACGAACTTGCCGCTGGTGATATCCACCTGGCCACCGCCAAGGTTCGCGCAATAGATACCCTTTTTCACCGAGGCGATGATTTCCTGCGGGTCGCTTTCACCGGCACGCATGTAGGTGTTGGTCATACGCGGCATCGGCAGGTGGGCGTAGGACTCGCGACGACCGTTGCCGGTGACCGCCATGCCCATGAGCCGCGCATTGAGCTTGTCCTGCATGTAGCCTTTGAGGATGCCGTTCTCGATCAGGGTGGTGCATTCGGTCGGGGTGCCCTCGTCATCGACGCTCAGGGAGCCCCGCCGGCCTTCCAGGGTGCCGTCGTCGACGATGGTGCACAGCTTGGAGGCTACCTGCTCACCGATGCGCCCGCTGTAGGCCGAGCTGCCCTTGCGGTTGAAGTCGCCTTCCAGGCCGTGGCCCACGGCCTCGTGCAACAGCACGCCGGACCAGCCCGGGCCCAGCACGACCGGCAGGGTACCGGCCGGTGCCGGCTTGGCCTCGAGGTTGACCAACGCCTGACGAAGGGCCTCTCGGGCGTAGCCCATGACTCGCTCCTCGGTGAAGTAGCGGTAGTCAGTGCGCCCACCACCCCCCTGCCCGCCACGCTCGCGACGGCCGTTCTGCTCGACGATCACACTGACGTTGAAACGAACCAGCGGCCGCACGTCGGCCGCCAGGCTGCCATCGACCGCAGCCACCAGGATGCGCTCCCAGACCCCGGCCATGCTCACGGTGACCTGCTGGATACGGGGGTCCAGGGCACGGGTCGCGGCGTCCACACGCTTGAGCAGCTCGACTTTCTCGGCGCGGCTGAGCACGTCCAGCGGGTTGTCCTGGGCGTACAACGCCGTCACTTCCTGGCTTCGGAAGGCCTGCACGCGGCCCTCCTGCCCGGCGCGAGAAATGGAACGGGCAGCACGGGCCGCCGAGGTCAGCGCCTCGAGGTTGATAGCGTTGCTGTAGGCGAAACCGGTCTTCTCACCAGACTGGGCACGCACGCCCACGCCCTGGTCGAGGTTGAAGCTACCCTCCTTGACGATGCCGTCCTCCAGCGCCCAGGTTTCCGAGATCTGGCCCTGGAAATACAGGTCGGCGGCATCGATGCCTGGGCCTGCCAACTCGCCCAGCACAGCCTGCAGGCTGTCCAGGGTCAGTCCGCCGGGGGCCAGGAGCTGTTCGCTGACGGTGAATAACATCTGGCTCATAGTCACTCCGAGGTGTGCGCAGGCCGCAAGGCGTCCTGCGAGAAAAAGCGCCGGTGCTGGGCAACCGGCATTCGCGCCCGGATGGACGCCTGTTCAATGCTGTCGCGCTCGGCCAGCAATACGCCTTCGCCGCGCGCCTGTTCAGCGACGATACGCCCCCAAGGGTCGACGATCGCCGCATGGCCATGGGTTTCCCGCGGCCCTGGGTGGGTGCCGCCCTGAGCGGCGGCGAGCAGGTAGCACTGGGTTTCGATGGCCCTGGCCCGAATGAGCACCTCCCAATGCGCCGCGCCGGTCACTGCGGTGAAAGCCGATGGCGCGCTGATCAATTCAGCTCCGGCGGCGCGCAGTGCACTGTACAGCTCGGGAAAGCGCAGGTCGTAGCACACCGAAAGCCCGAGGCGCCCCACCGGGGTATCGGCCACCACGACCTGAGCGCCGTGGGCGTAGTCATCGGATTCGCGGTAACGGCCCCGGTTGTCGGCCACGTCCACATCGAACAGGTGCAGCTTGTCGTAGCGCGCTGCCACTTCACCGTGTTCATCGATCAGCAACGAGCAGGCATGGGCCTTCGCGTCGGGCTGACCGACCGGCGGCAACGGCAAGGTGCCTGCGACAATCCATAACCTGAGGTCGCGGGCCGCGCGTTTCAACCACGGCAGGATCGGGCCCTGACCAAGGGCTTCGGCCCGACCGATGGCCGCCGCATCGCGCCGGCCCATGGCGGCGAAGTTCTCGGGCAGCACTGCCAGCCGGGCACCGCCACTGGCAGCCTGCTCAAGCAAGGCCCTGGCCTGTCGCAGGTTAGCCGCTACATCGTCCTGGCTGACCATCTGGATGACCGCTGACTTCATTGGCGTTTCTCGAAAGGTTTCACAAAGGTGATTTTAGGCTCTTTCCAGGGCCCCTCGACGCGATAGTGCACGCTGGCGAAACGCGACACCCGATCGCCGATCAACCGATCGACCAGGAACAAGGCGCCGCCGACAGCCGGCGCACCGACGATCAGGGCAGCCAACGGCAGATTGTTGGTGACCGGCAGGCTGACCTGCAGGTTGGCATCGACACGGTCGCGAACCAGGTCGAGGGTGCCATCGAGCTCGAAGTTGCTCGACGGCCCGCTGATGGTGATCGGCTCACGGGTCACGTAGACCCCTTGGCTGGCGACCAGCAGGCCTTTGACCCGGTCGTAGGCCAGGCCCTTGTCGAACAGGTCGGAGAAGTCCAGGCGCAGGCGGCGGCCGATGGAATTGAAATTGAGCAGGCCGAACACCCGCAGCGCCTGGGCCCCGCCCTCCACTTCGACGAACTGGCCGGAGCGCAAGGCGGCATCGAGGCTGCCGGAGAAACGCTTGAGCGCAACCCAGGCCGGCGAACCCGGCCAGCGGCCATCCACGTCCAGGCGGAAGTCGCGGCTGGTGGCGGTGGGCGCAAAGCCCCAGGCCTTGAGCACATCGGCAAGGTTCTTGCCCTCCAGTCGGCCCTTGTACCAACTACCCGTGCTCCCTGGTTCCCCTTCCCAGCCACCGCTGCCGTCGATACGCAGGCCCTTGAGGTCGAGGTCGACATCATCGAATTTCATGCCGCGCGGGGTAGGCCGCAGCTTGATCGCGACGCTGCCGAACAGATCGTCACCGCGATACAGCTTGTCGACAGTCACATCCAGGGCCGGAACCTTGCGTGGGTCGAAGCTGCCCAACGGGTCCGGTGCATCCTCTGGTTGCTTGCCCGCAGGCTCCTCCGGCGGCAGGCGCAGGGTCTGCAGCCTGACGACCATCGGCGCTGCCTTGGCATCGGGCACCCGCGCATTACCGATGACTTCACGGCTGTCCAGGCGCAGGTCCCAGGCACTGGCACCCCGCGCCAGACGCACGACAGCCTGGTTCAGGTCCAAGTCGAACGCCTTGAGCTGGCCGATGCTCAGGTCCACGCCCTGCAAGCGCTGCCTGGCGTTACCACCTGGGTCCTGGCCTGCGAAACGCTCCATCTGCGCTTGCCAGGGCGCCAGGTCCAAAGTTTCCAGGCGCCCGCGAACCCGCACACCCTGGCCCGCTGGAAGCTGTGCACTACCGCTGCCCAGCAGCAGTTCGCCTCGCCCTTGGGCAAGGTTCTCGATCGGCGCGGCATAGGCCAGGTGCGCAAGGTCGCCGTAGCTGGCATCCAGGCGTCGCTCGGGCCCTTGCAGGGTCATGCTGAAGCGGCTGTCCAGGGTATCCCGCGCAGCCTTGGTGAACGGTGCCGGCAGGTCGATCGCCAGCCCCTTGAGCGAGGAGTTCACGGTCAAGCGGTTGTCGCGACTCCCCAGGCTCACTTGCACTTGGTAGGGCAGCTCGCCCGCAGCCGGCAGTGGCTGGTTAAATTTCAACCAGTCGGTCAGTGCCTTCAGGCCGACGCTGCCGGTGGCATTGATGCGGGTCTGGATCTGCCCGGGCTGGCCTTCGGCGAAGATCTGCGCCGTGACCGGCTTGCCGAATGCCTGGAAGGTGATGCCCTTGCCGCTCAGGCCTTTATCCAGGTCGAAGCTGAAATCGCCCTTGAGTCGGCTCAGATCCAGGGTCGGCGGAGCCACTTTCAGGCGCGCGTCGGCGGTGGCGAAATCGACCACGACCTTGGGCCGCTCGCCATGGGCCAGGGGAATGTCGAGATTGACCTTGCCCTTGAGCGGCCCTTCGCCTTCCCAGCCGGCGAAGATCTCGCCCGTGCCGATGGGCGCTTGCTGGAGGATCTTCAAACCATCGCCCAGGCTGCCATCGAAATCGCCGTTCAGGTACAGGTGGCTGTGCTGGCCCTCGTCGACATGGGGAATGTCGACGCTGACATCGCTCACCTGGGTATCGAGCAACAAGCCGCGTCGGGCCTTGATGCGGACACCGCTGTCCTCGATGTAGACGTCGCCATCGACCTGCTGCACCTGAGGCCAGCCAGGCTGGAAGGCCAGGGCGGCGTCATGCACCTTGAAGAATAGGCTGATGCTGCGGGCCTCAGGGGCGGCACCGTGGTTCAGCGAACCCTGGTACTGGAAGTAGCCCTCATCGACGGAGCCCTTGACGATGGCACTGCGCAGCCATTCATCCAGCGCTGGGCTGAGCACCTCGGGCAAGTACTTGGCGGTGTAGCGGCCATCGCCCTCGGTCAGGCCCACGCGCAGGTCCATGTAGTCCTCGCGGCCTTCCTCGAACAGCAGGCGGATGAGGAAGTCGGCGGCGATCTTGCCCTCCTCGCCGAGCACCTTGATATAGGGCGCAACGAGGGTGAAGCCTTCCTTGTCCAGGCGCCAGGTGAGCCGTGCGTTGGCCTTCTGGTAATACCAGGGTTTGGCGAAGATCGGGTACAAGTGCAGCATGAAGGCGTCGGTATCCAGACGCAGCTCACCCTGGCCGAGATCACCGCTGATGCTGCCGTTCACGTTTCCGGCCGCCGGTGCGTTGTGGTAGGCGTCGAAGCCGACCTTCTCCAGATTGGCGGCGAACGCCAGGCGCTGGTCGCCTTCGGCCTTGGGGCGGATATCCAGGCGCAGGTTGCGCAGCGAGCCGGTGACCTTGAGCGCATCGACCACGGCCATGAGTTTGTCCGGCAGCGGCGCCAGGGCATCGACCAGAGGCGTCAACAGGGTCAGGTCCAGGCGGTCGGCCTGTACTTGCCAGCTTTCCTGGGTCGAGCCCTGCCCTGGGCGCTGCCTGAGCTGCAGGTGGGTCTCCCAGCGGGTGTCGCCCAGGCTCATGGCGAGCGAATCGACCACGCCGTCGAAGCCTTCCTCGCCCCGCTGGAGCCAGGCCGACACGGCCAGGTTGTCCACCGCGACCGCCTTGCGCCCGGTATAGGCGCCGCGCAAGTGTGGCGCATTGAGGCGTACCACGGCGCGCTGCAATTGGCCCTCGCGCCAGTCGACCCAGAATTCGCCGCCGGCCCGTAGTGTCTCGGCCTGCCATCGCCCGAGCAAGCGCGGGGGCAACCAACGGGCCCAGTCGCTTTGCGGCAGGCTCAGGTAGGCCTGTACCTGGCCATCGCGCCAGGCCTTGGCGGTGGCACGGCTGCGCAGGTTGACCGCCAGGGGTTGCCCGTCCGGTAGAGTGCCGCGCAGGTCGAGGGCCTGGCGCGACGCCCCGGCTTCGAGGCCAAGGCTGACATAGGTAAGGGTGAGGGGGTCGCGCTGCCAGGGATGAAGGGTGACCTGGCTGTCGAAGACATCGACCCTGCCCAACTGCTGCAGACGTTGTAATACCTGCGCAGGATCCAGCGGGGTATCGTCCTGGCGCGGCAGGCCTTCCAGGGCCCAGGCGCCCTGCTCGTCTTCGCGCAGGATCAGTTGCAGCCCGCCGAGCTGGATACGCGCCAGGCGTAGCTCGCGCGCCTTGAGGCTGGCCCACAGGTCCGGAACCACCTTGACTTCGTCCAGGCGCAACGCCGCGGCCCCTTCGCCCACCTGCAGA
This sequence comes from Pseudomonas guariconensis, assembly GCF_015680235.1. GTDB lineage: Bacteria > Pseudomonadota > Gammaproteobacteria > Pseudomonadales > Pseudomonadaceae > Aquipseudomonas > Aquipseudomonas guariconensis_A. Next base: position 10,641 of record NZ_JADLJL010000035.1, on the reverse strand, counting down.
TCACGCACGTGCAGCACGGGCGCCAGGCCGCTCCAGCGCCCCTCCAGGGCACCCACATGCACCGGCAAGCCCAGGGCCTGCTCGGCCTTGTTCTGGACATCGGCACGGTACTCGGCCACCAGCGGGACCAGTTCCCGACCGAGGCTGACATACAGCGCCACCAGCACCGCCAGCAGGGCGCAGATTCCCAGCCCCCAGCGGGTCAAGGCGCCTAGAACGTGGGTCAGACGTCCCATGGCCATGGCCCTCCAAGTCGTGCCTTAACTATGGCTCGGTGCCGTGGTTTTACCAGCGCCGCCGAACGCGAAAGGGTTTCAGAACGCGTCAGAGCAGCACCACATCGTATTGTTCCTGGGAATACATGGACTCGACCTGGAAGCGAATGGTTCGACCGATGAAGGCCTCGAGTTCGGCCACATTGCCGGACTCTTCATCCAGCAGGCGGTCGACCACCTTCTGGTTGGCCAGCACCCGGTAACCCTCGGCCTGGTAGGCCCGGGCCTCGCGGAGGATTTCACGGAAGATTTCATAGCATACGGTTTCGGGGGTCTTCAGCTTGCCGCGCCCCTGGCAGGCGATGCACGGCTCGCACAGCACCTGTTCGAGGCTTTCGCGGGTACGCTTGCGGGTCATCTGTACCAGCCCGAGCTCGGTGATGCCGATAATGTTGGTCTTGGCATGGTCACGCTCGAGCTGCTTCTCGAGGGTGCGCAGGACCTGGCGCTGGTGCTCCTCGTCCTCCATGTCGATGAAGTCGATGATGATGATGCCGCCGATGTTGCGCAGGCGCAGTTGCCGGGCGATGGCGGTGGCGGCCTCGAGGTTGGTCTTGAAGATGGTTTCCTCGAGGTTGCGGTGGCCGACGAAGGCGCCGGTATTGACGTCGATGGTGGTCATCGCCTCGGCCGGGTCGACCACCAGGTAGCCACCGGACTTGAGCGGCACCTTGCGCTCCAGGGCTCGCTGGATCTCGTCCTCCACACCATACAGGTCGAAGATCGGTCGCTCGCCTGGGTAGTGCTCGAGACGGTCGGCGATTTCCGGCATCAGCTCGGCGACGAACTGCGTGGTCTTCTGGAAGGTTTCCCGCGAGTCGATGCGGATCTTCTCGATCTTGGGGTTGACCAGGTCGCGCAGGGTACGCAGGGCCAGCCCCAGGTCCTCGTAGATCACCAACGGGGCGCCGCAGGTCTGGATCTGGCTACCGATCTGCTCCCACAGCCTGCGCAGGTAGCGGATGTCCTGGAGGATATCGTCGGCGCGGGCGCCTTCGGCAGCCGTGCGCAGGATGAAGCCGCCGGCGTCCTTGATGTCTTCCTTCTCCACGCAGTCGCTGACCACCTGCTTGAGCCGCTCGCGCTCGGCCTCGTCTTCGATCTTCAGGGAAATACCCACATGGCTGCTGCGCGGCATGTACACCAGGTAGCGCGACGGGATCGACAACTGGGTGGTCAGGCGAGCGCCCTTGGTGCCGATCGGGTCCTTGGTCACTTGCACGACCAGGGCCTGCCCCTCATGGACCAGCGCGCTGATGTTCTCCACCGCCGAGCCTTCGCGCTGGGAAATCTCCGACGCATGGATGAACGCGGCGCGTTCCAGGCCGATATCGACGAACGCCGCCTGCATGCCCGGCAGCACGCGCACGACCTTGCCCTTGTAGATATTGCCGACGATGCCCCGGCGCTGGGTACGCTCGACATGCACTTCCTGCAAAACGCCGTTTTCCACCACTGCCACGCGTGATTCCATCGGGGTGATGTTGATCAGGATCTCTTCACTCATGGCGGGCTCTCGTCAAAGGTCTTCGGTAATGATGGATCGCTGACCGGTGGCTGGCTAGCGTGAAGCTGGCACCTCATGTTGCTGCCAGCACGGGATGGAAAACTGCTCCAGCAGTTGCGCGGTTTCGAACAGCGGCAGGCCGACGACGGTCGAATAGCTGCCCATCAGTTCCCTGACGAACACCGCGCCCAGGCCCTGGATGGCGTAACCGCCTGCCTTGTCCAATGGCTCGCCGGTCGCCCAGTAGCGCTCGGCCTCGTCGCGGCCGATGGGGCGAAAATACACATGGGTACCGACGCAGACGTCCAGGCAACGCTGGCCGTCGGTCACCGCCACGGCGGTAATGACTTGATGATGATCATCGGACAGTTCGGCCAGCATGGCCAAGGCATGTTCACGGTCGCAGGGCTTGCCCAGAATCCGACCACCTATCGATACAACGGTATCGGCTCCCAGCACCACGCCAGGGCCGTCCAATTGAGCGAAACCCGCGGCGGCCTTGGCCCGGGCCAGGCGCACTGCGTAGGCCGAGACGCCCTCGTCGGGCAGCGGGGTTTCGTCGATGTCAGCCTTGATGACCGCGAAAGGCACGCCGATCTGGGTCAGCAGTTCACGACGGCGTGGCGAGGCGGAGGCCAGGTACAACGGGTTCATATCGACATCTCCCTGTCAGTCGGCGTCGCCGTCAGTTGATGTGAAGGCGACGGCGCAGGTCGCGCAGGGCGAAACTGATCCACGGCCAGAGCAAGGCACTGATGACGGCGGACCAGACCAGCGCCAAGGTCGGCAGGCGGTTGCCGGTCAGGGCGCTGAGCCACAGCTGGATCAGCTGGGCGATGCCGAAGATCACCAGGATCACCAGGCTCTGCTGCCACATCGGATACATGCGCAGGCGCTGTTGAAGGGACAGCACCAGGAAGGTGATCAGGGTCAGCACCAGGGCATTCTGCCCAAGCAGGGTGCCATACAGGACGTCTTCGGCCAGGCCCAGGACGAAGGCGGTGGTCATGCCGACCTTGTTGGGCACGGCGAGGGTCCAGAAGGACACCAGCATCGCCAGCCACATGGGGCGGAACACCTCCATGAACTGAGGCATCGGCGAGACACTGAGCAACAGGCCGATCGCGAAGGTCAGCCAGATGGCCCAGCCGTTCTTGCTGCGGGAACGCGCCATCATTCTCTCCGGGGTGGGTTCGGGGCCGCAGGGGCCGCTGCCGGGCTGGCGGGTGCCGCTGCAGGCGCAACGGGCGCGTTGGGAGCAGCGGGAGCAGGCGCAGCAGCAGGTGCCGTTGCAGGCGTTGCCGGTACCGCTCCAGGTGTTGCCGGTGCGGCGCCAGGCGTGGCAGGCGCCGGGGTGGGCACGGCCTGCCCGTTTTCACCGGCGGCCTGGCCATGTTCCGGCGTGCCCTTGCGGTCGGCTTCTTCCTGGGCGAGCGCAGCGTCCGTCGCCCGTTCTTCTGGCGTACGCCGGTCGCTGAACACCAGCAACATGTAGCGACTACGGTTGAGCGCGGCCGTGGGAATGGCACGGACGATGGCGAACGGCTGGCCGGAATCGTGGATCACTTCGTTGACCGTGGCCACCGGGTAGCCCGCCGGGAAACGCTGGCCCATGCCGGAGCTGACCAGTAGGTCGCCTTCCTTGACGTCGGCGGTATCCGCCACGTGGCGCAACTCCAGGCGCTCCGGGTTGCCGGTGCCGCTGGCGATGGCGCGCAGGCCGTTACGGTTGACCTGTACCGGGATGCTGTGGGTGGTATCGGTCAGCAACAGGACCCGTGCCGTGTAAGGCATCAGTTCCACCACCTGCCCCATCAGGCCACGCGCATCGAGCACCGGCTGGCCGAGGAATACACCGTCGCGCTCGCCCTTGTTGATCAGGATACGGTGGGTGAACGGGTTGGGGTCGACGCCGATGAGCTCGGCCACTTCGACCTTCTCGTTGACCAGCGCCGAGGAATTGAGCAACTCGCGCAGCCGCACGTTCTGCTCGGTCAGGGCCGCCAGCTTCTGCAGGCGCCCCTGCAGCAACAGGGCTTCGGTCTTGAGCTTTTCGTTTTCCGCGATCAGTTCGGTACGGCTGCCGAACTGGCTGGCCACCCCCTGCCACAGGCGTTGCGGCAGATCGGTGATCCAATAGGACTCCATCAGCACAAGCCCCATCTGGCTACGTACTGGCTTGAGCACGGCGAAACGCGAGTCGACCACCATCAGCGCGACCGACAGCACCACCAGTACCAGGAGACGAACGCCCAGCGAAGGGCCCTTGGAGAAAAGCGGTTTAATGGGCCGTTCCTCGTGGACGACGATTCAGGAGGTCATTGAACATGGAGCAATGCACCGGCCTGCTTGCGGGTTGAACGGAAACGACGCCCGGACGGACGCCAGCCCAGCGCATACAGGTAGCACTGTGTGTGCTACCTGTAAACCGGGCGAACACAATCCATGCACGCATGGACGGCGCAGGATCACTCGCTGGAGAGCAGGTCCATGGCGTGTTTGTCCATCATTTCCAGCGCACGGCCGCCACCACGGGCGACGCAGGTCAGCGGATCTTCGGCGACGATCACCGGCAGGCCGGTTTCCTGGGCCAGCAGCTTGTCCAGGTCGCGCAGCAGCGCACCGCCACCGGTCAGCACCAGGCCACGCTCGGCGATGTCCGAGGCGAGCTCCGGCGGCGACTGCTCCAGGGCGCTCTTGACCGCCTGGACGATGGTCGCCAGGGATTCCTGCAGCGCTTCGAGCACTTCGTTGGAGTTCAGGGTGAAGGCACGCGGTACGCCCTCGGCCAGGTTGCGGCCACGGACATCGACTTCGCGCACTTCGCCGCCCGGGTAGGCTGTGCCGATTTCCTGCTTGATGCGCTCGGCGGTGGACTCACCGATCAGGCTGCCGTAATTGCGGCGCACGTAGGTGACGATGGCTTCGTCGAAGCGGTCGCCGCCAACCCGTACGGATTCGGCATAGACCACGCCATTGAGGGAGATCAGGGCGATTTCGGTGGTACCACCACCGATGTCCACGACCATCGAGCCGCGGGCCTCTTCGACCGGCAGCCCGGCACCTATAGCGGCGGCCATCGGCTCTTCGATCAGGAACACCTCGCGGGCGCCAGCGCCCAGGGCGGATTCGCGAATGGCGCGACGTTCCACCTGGGTCGACTTGCACGGCACGCAGATCAGCACACGCGGGCTGGGCTGCAGGAAGCTGTTCTCGTGAACCTTGTTGATGAAGTACTGCAGCATTTTTTCACAAACGCTGAAATCGGCGATCACGCCGTCCTTCATCGGACGAATGGCAGCGATGTTGCCAGGCGTACGGCCCAGCATGCGCTTGGCCTCGGTACCGACCGCGACGACGCTTTTCTGGTTGCCGTGGGTACGAATGGCAACAACCGAGGGTTCATTCAGGACGATACCGCGCTCACGCACGTAAATAAGGGTGTTGGCAGTACCCAGGTCGATGGACAGATCGCTGGAAAACATGCCACGCAGTTTCTTGAACATGGGAAAGTGACCCTAGGCAAAGCGTGGGTAAAAAAGTGCGGCAAACTCTAACAATGGCAGGGATTTTGGGCAAGGAGCCAATATGTTAAATTGGCAGTTTTTCCGAGCACGCCAGCAGATGATCGCCGCCGTATGACCATCAAAATGCTGGCATGTTCCTCACTTCGGACCCCATCCGTTCCGTTTCTCCTGGAGATCCCCATGGCGCTTCAACGCTGCGACGTGGAAAAGATCGCCCATCTGGCCCGCCTGGGCCTGAATGAAGGCGAACTGCCACGCATTACCGATGCCTTGAACAGTATTCTCGGGCTGGTCGACCAGATGCAAGCCGTCGACACCAGCGGCATCGAGCCCCTGGCACACCCCCTGGAGGCCAGCCAGCGCCTGCGCCCCGACCAGGTCACCGAAAGCAACCAGCGCGACCGCTACCAGGCCATCGCCCCGGCGACCGAAAATGGTCTGTACCTGGTTCCGAAAGTCATCGAGTAAGGGAAAGAGCCTGCCATGCATCAATTGACCCTGGCCGAGATCGCCCGCGGACTCGCCGACAAGTCGTTTTCCTCCGAAGAGCTGACCGGCGCCCTGCTGGCGCGCATCAAACAGCTCGACCCACAGATCAACAGCTTCATCAGCGTCACCGAGGAGCAGGCCCTGCAACAGGCGCGTGCCGCCGACGCCCGCCGCGCCAACGGCGAAGCCGGTGCCCTGCTCGGCGCACCGATCGCCCACAAGGACCTGTTCTGCACCAGCGGCATCCGCACCAGCTGCGGCTCGAAGATGCTCGACAACTTCAAGGCGCCGTATGACGCCACCGTGGTTGCCAAGCTGGCCGAAGCCGGCATGGTCACCTTGGGCAAGACCAACATGGACGAATTCGCCATGGGCTCGGCCAACGAGTCCAGCCACTATGGCGCGGTGAAGAACCCGTGGAACCTCGAGCACGTGCCTGGCGGCTCCTCGGGCGGTTCGGCCGCCGCCGTGGCCGCGCGTCTGCTGCCGGTGGCCACTGGCACCGATACCGGCGGCTCGATCCGCCAACCGGCGGCACTGACCAACCTCACCGGCCTCAAGCCGACCTACGGCCGCGTCTCGCGCTGGGGCATGATCGCCTACGCCTCGAGCCTCGACCAGGGCGGCCCGATGGCCCGCACTGCCGAAGACTGCGCCCTGCTGCTGCAAGGCATGGCCGGTTTCGATGCCAAGGACTCCACCAGCATCGACGAGCCGGTGCCGGACTACAGCGCCAACCTGAACGCTCCACTCGAAGGCCTGCGCATCGGCCTGCCGAAGGAATACTTCGGTGCCGGCCTCGACCCACGCATCGCCGACCTGGTCCAGGCCAGCGTCCAGGAGCTGGAAAAGCTCGGCGCAGTGGTCAAGGAAATCAGCCTGCCGAACATGCAGCACGCCATCCCGGCGTACTACGTGATCGCACCGGCAGAGGCCTCCTCCAACCTGTCGCGCTTCGACGGCGTACGCTTCGGCTACCGCTGCGAGGAGCCCAAGGACCTCACCGACCTGTACAAGCGTTCCCGTGGCGAAGGCTTCGGCGTCGAAGTGCAGCGCCGTATCATGGTCGGCACCTATGCCTTGTCGGCCGGCTACTACGACGCCTACTACGTGAAGGCGCAGCAGATCCGCCGCCTGATCAAGAACGACTTCATGGCCGCCTTCGAACAGGTCGACCTGATCCTCGGCCCAACCACGCCGAACCCGGCCTGGAAGCTCGGCGCCAAGAGCAGCGACCCGGTCGCCGCCTACCTCGAGGACGTCTACACCATCACCGCCAACCTGGCGGGCCTGCCGGGCCTGTCGATGCCGGCCGGTTTCGTCGATGGCCTGCCGGTCGGCGTACAGCTGCTGGCCCCGTACTTCCAGGAAGGCCGCCTGCTCAACGTCGCGCACCGCTACCAGCAAGTCACCGACTGGCACACCCGCGCCCCTAACGGCTTCTGAGGAATTCACACATGCAATGGGAAGTTGTGATCGGGCTGGAGATTCATACCCAGCTCGCCACCCAGTCGAAGATCTTCTCCGGCAGCGCCACCACCTTCGGCTCCGAGCCGAACACCCAGGCCAGCCTGGTCGACCTCGGCATGCCTGGCGTGCTGCCAGTGCTGAACCAGGAAGCCGTGCGCATGGCCTGCATGTTCGGCCTGGCCATCGATGCCCAGATCGGCAAGCGCAACGTGTTCGCGCGCAAGAACTACTTCTACCCGGACCTGCCCAAGGGCTACCAGATCAGCCAGATGGACCTGCCGATCGTCGGCAAGGGCCACCTGGACATCGCCCTGGAAGACGGCACCATCAAGCGCATCGGCATCACCCGCGCACACCTTGAGGAAGACGCCGGCAAGAGCCTCCACGAAGACTTCAGCGGTTCCACCGGCATCGACCTGAACCGCGCCGGCACCCCGCTGCTGGAGATCGTCTCCGAGCCTGACATGCGCAGCGCCAAGGAAGCGGTGGCCTACGTCAAGGCGATTCACGCCCTGGTGCGCTACCTGGGTATCTGCGACGGCAACATGGCCGAAGGCTCGCTGCGCTGCGACTGCAACGTCTCGGTCCGGCCGAAGGGCCAGGCCGAGTTCGGCACGCGCTGCGAGATCAAGAACGTCAACTCGTTCCGCTTCATCGAGCGCGCCATCAACAGCGAGATCCAGCGCCAGATCGACCTGATCGAGGACGGCGGCAAGGTGGTCCAGGAAACCCGCCTGTACGACCCGAACAAGGACGAGACCCGCTCGATGCGCAGCAAGGAGGAAGCCAACGACTACCGTTACTTCCCTGACCCGGACCTGCTGCCGGTGGTCATCGAGGACAGCTTCCTCGAAACCGTCCGTGCCGGCCTGCCGGAGTTGCCGACGCAGAAGGTCGAGCGCTTCCAGAGCCAGTATGGCCTGTCGGCCTATGACGCCAACGTGCTGGCCGCCAGCCGCGAGCAGGCCGACTACTTCGAGGAAGTCGCCCGTATCGGTGGCGACGCCAAGCTTGCCGCCAACTGGGTGATGGTCGAGCTGGGCAGCCTGCTCAACAAGCTGGGCGTGGAGATCGACCAGGCACCGGTGAATGCCGAACTGCTTGGCGGCATGCTGTTGCGCATCCGCGACAACACCATCAGCGGCAAGATCGCCAAGACCGTGTTCGAGGCCATGGCCGCCGGTGAAGGCGATGCCGACAGCATCATCGAAAGCCGTGGCCTCAAGCAGGTCACCGACACCGGTGCGATCGACAAGATGCTCGACGAAATGCTCGCCGCCAACGCCGAACAGGTAGAACAGTACCGCGCCGCCGACGAGGCCAAGCGTGGCAAGATGTTCGGCTTCTTCGTCGGCCAGGCGATGAAGGCATCCAAGGGCAAGGCCAACCCGGGGCAAGTGAACCAATTGCTCAAGGCCAAGCTCGAAGGGTAACGCGGCATTGGGGCCACTTGCGGCCCATCTCGGCACAAGGCCGCTCCTACAGGTTCGACAAGCCTATAGGAGCGGCCTTGTGCCGCGATCGAGGGCAACGCCCTCGCCTGCTGCTTCCTTATAACGGAGCCCCTGAATTGATACGCCGTTCCTTCAGCGCCCTCGCGCTCTTCTCCCTGCTGGCCGGCTGCGCCAGCCCTGACATCGATTCCCGCGACATCGACTCCCGAGGTTACGACCGGACCGGCGTCGCTTCTTATTACGGCTCCCGCCACCACGGCAAACGCACTGCCAGCGGCGAGCGCTTCAACCAACACGGTCTCACCGCCGCCCACCGCAGCCTGCCCTTCGGCAGCCGGGTGCTGGTCACCAACCTTGCCAACAAACGCAGCGTCGTAGTGCGCATCAACGACCGAGGCCCACATACCCGCGGCCGGCTGATCGACCTGTCACGGGCTGCAGCAGAAAAAATCGGCATGATCCGTAGCGGAACAGCGCGCGTCCGGGTACAAGGGCTAAGCGACTGACCTGACAGGAGTCCCGACCATTTTCGACCTGGCCACCCTCCCCACCTTCAGCCTCCTGCAACTGGGCTTCGGCCTGGTGTTGCTGGTGATCGGTGCCGAGCTGCTGGTACGCGCCGCCCTGCGCCTGGCCTTGCGCCTGCATGTGCGCCCATTGATCATCGGCCTGAGCCTGGTGGCCTTCGGCAGCACCGCGCCACAATTGACCGTGAGCTTGCAGGCGGCTTTCCAGGGCGCCCCTGACGTCGCGGTGGGCAGCGTGATCGGCAGCAATATCTTCAATGTGCTGGTGATTCTCGGGCTGGCCGCGCTGGTCATTCCACTACGCGTTTCCCGGCAGCTGGTACGCCTGGATATCCCGCTGATGATCGCCGCCAGCGCCCTGGTCTACCTGCTGGCCGGAAACGGCCAACTGGGCCGCCTCGAAGGCCTGCTGCTGGTTCTTGGCTTGCTGGGCTACCTGGGCATGCTATGGCACCAGTCACGGCATTACGCCCGCACTTATCCTGCTCCCGAGGCCGTGCACACCAGTGCCGGGCGTTTCTGGAGCGGCGCGATGCTGCAGGTGCTGCTGGGCCTGGGCCTGCTGAGTCTGGCCGGCCACCTGCTGCTCGAGGCTGCCGTGGAGGTGGCCACCGACCTGGGGCTGTCCGAGCGCATCATTGGCCTTACGGTGGTTGCCGTCTGCACGTCCTTGCCGGAGCTGGCCGCGGCCCTGATCGCGGCCCTGCGCGGCGAGCGGGAAATCGCGGTGGGCACGGTGATCGGCAGCAACCTGTTCAACCTGCTGGCCGTGCTGGGCCTGACCGCGGTGGTCACGCCGGAGCCACTGTCGATTTCGCCCAATGCCCTGGATTTCGACCTGCCGGTGATGCTGGGGGTCGCGGTGTTGAGCCTGCCGGTGTTCTATTCCGGCTACCGCGTCACCCGTGCCGAAGGGCTGGTATTTCTCTGCCTCTACCTGGCCTACGGCCTGCATGTGGTGGCCTTCACCACTGGCATGCCGCTGGCCGGGCGGCTGGAGCACCTGATGCTGTTCTACGTCTTGCCGGTGCTTGCTGCGGTATTGATGTACACCACAGTGCGGGCCTGGCGGCGACAGCACTGATGGGTGTAGGGCTTAGGCGGGTCGTTGTGATTGAGACCGAGAAACCAGCAGTTTCTAAAAATCGACTGCATTGAAATAGCGAAATATCCATTTGCCATGGCGGCGCTGACTCACCTTTTCGCCTTTACGGCGACCTACTTTTGCTCTTGGGCAAAAGTAGGCAAAAACCGCTGGCTCCTGCATCCGGCCCCTGCGCTTCGCTCCGGGGTTCCCTCGCTCCGGCATTACTCCCGGTGGGGCGCGGCGAAGGGCCATCCATGGCCCTGCGCCGCTTGCCGGGCATCCATGCCCGGCACCCACCTCCGTAA
>NZ_JADLJL010000034.1 GCF_015680235.1 Pseudomonas guariconensis | reverse complement strand
AGGCCCCTGAAACGGCGCGTCAACCGTTATTTTCAAAAAACTTCGATATTGCCGAAAAACAAAGCGGGGAGGCCTACCGGCCTCCCCGCTTCAACCCACTCTATTTAAAGACTAGGAAACGCAAACTGCGAAGCCTCATGGCTCGCCCGCTGCGGCCAGCGCTGGGTAATGGCCTTGCGACGGGTATAGAAGCGCACCCCGTCCGGGCCATAGGCATGCAGGTCGCCGAACAACGAACGCTTCCAACCACCGAAGCTGTGGTAGGCCACCGGCACCGGCAGCGGCACGTTGACACCCACCATGCCCACCTCGATCTCGTCGCAGAACAGGCGCGCTGCCTCACCGTCACGGGTGAAGATGCAAGTGCCGTTGCCGTACTCATGCTCGTTGATCAGGCGCATGGCATCTTCCAGGCTGTTCACACGCACCACGCACAACACCGGGCCGAAGATCTCTTCTTTATAGATGCGCATTTGCGGGGTGACATGGTCGAACAGAGTGCCGCCAACGAAGTAGCCGTCCTCATGACCACTCACGCGCAGGCCACGACCGTCGACCACCAGCTTGGCACCAGCAGCCACACCGTCATCGATATAGCCCACCACCTTGTCACGGGCTGCAGCAGTCACCAACGGGCCCATGTCCAGGCCACAGGAAGTACCGGCACCGATCTTCAGTGCCTTGATCTGCGGCTCAAGCTTGGCGATCAGCGCATCGGCAACCTGGTCGCCCACGCACACTGCGACCGAAATAGCCATGCAGCGCTCGCCGCAGGAACCGTAGGCCGCGCCCATCAGCGCGCTGACCGCGTTGTCCAGGTCGGCGTCGGGCATCAGCACGGCATGGTTCTTCGCGCCCCCCAAAGCCTGCACACGCTTGCCGCGCTTGGTGCCTTCGGCATAGATGTATTCGGCGATCGGGGTCGACCCCACGAAGCTCAGGGCCTTGACCTCTGGCGCCTCGATCAATGCATCGACCGCTTCCTTGTCGCCATGCACAACGTTGAGGATGCCTTTGGGCAAGCCTGCTTCGTGGAGCAACTGGGCGATGAACAGGGTCGAGCTCGGGTCACGCTCGGACGGCTTGAGGATGAAGGCGTTGCCACAGGCAATGGCCAGCGGGTACATCCACAGCGGCACCATGGCCGGGAAGTTGAACGGGGTGATGCCGGCGACGATGCCCAACGGCTGGAAGTCGGACCAGGCGTCGATGTTCGGGCCAACGTTGCGGCTGTACTCACCCTTGAGCAGCTCCGGCGCGGCGCAGGCGAACTCGACGTTCTCGATGCCGCGCTTGAGTTCACCGGCAGCGTCTTCCAGGGTCTTGCCGTGCTCTTCGCTGATCAGTTGCGAAATACGCGCTTCGTTCTGCTCCAGCAGTTGCTTGAAGCGGAACATCACCTGGGCACGCTTGGCCGGCGGCATGTTACGCCAGGCCGGGAATGCAGCTTTGGCCGAATCGATGGCTTCCTGGACGGTGGCGCGGCTGGCCAGTTCGACCTTGCGGGTACTCTCGCCCGTGGACGGGTTGAAGACATCGGCGGTGCGCTCGCCCTTGGAAACCAGCTCGCCGTTGATCAGGTGCTGAACGATGCTCATGCAGTACTCCAGATAAGAAGGTAGAGGCAGGCGCGTAGGAACGCGCCTGTCGTCAGAATCGGAAAAGATCAGTCGATCTGGTTCAGAGCTTCACCCACCGCATCGAACAGGCGGTCCAGTTCCTGCGGCTGGGTGTTGAAGGTTGGGCCGAACTGCAGGGTGTCGCCACCGAAGCGGACATAGAAGCCTGCCTTCCACAGCTTCATCGCCGCCTCGTAGGGACGCACGATGGCATCGCCGTCACGCGCAGCGATCTGGATGGCACCGGCCAGGCCATAGTTGCGGATGTCGATGACATTCTTGGTGCCCTTGATGTCGTGCAGCACCTTCTCGAAGTGCGGCGCCAGCTCGGCAGCCGACTGCACCAGGCTTTCTTTTTGCAGAAGGTCCAGCGCGGCGATGCCAGCGGCGCAGGCCACCGGGTGGGCCGAATAGGTATAGCCATGGGGGAATTCCACAGCGTATTCGGGCGTCGGCTGGTTCATGAAGGTTTGGTAGATCTCGCTGCTCGCGATCACCGCGCCCATGGGAATGGCGCCGTTGGTGACCTGCTTGGCGATGCACATCAGGTCAGGGGTCACGCCGAAGGCTTCGGAGCCGGTCATGGCGCCCATGCGGCCGAAGCCGGTGATCACTTCGTCGAAAATCAGCAGGATGTTGTGCTGGGTGCAGATCTCGCGCAGGCGCTTGAGGTAGCCCTTCGGCGGCGGCAGCACGCCCGCGGAACCGGCCAGTGGCTCGACGATGACGGCGGCGATGTTCGAGGCGTCATGCAGCTCGATCAGCTTGAGCATCTCGTCGGCCAGGGCGATACCGCCCTCTTCCGGCATGCCCTTGGTGAAAGCGTTGCCCGGCAGAAGAGTGTGGGGCAGGTGGTCGACATCCAGCAACTGGCCGAACAGCTTGCGGTTGCCATTGACCCCACCCAGGCTGGTACCGGCGATGTTCACGCCGTGATAGCCACGGGCACGACCGATGATCTTGGTCTTGGTCGCCTGGCCTTTCAGGCGCCAATAGGCACGCACCATCTTCAGTGCGGTGTCGCAGCACTCGGAACCGGAGTTGGTGAAGAACACATGGTTCAGGTCGCCCGGGGTCAGCTCGGTGATTTTCTCGGCCAACTGGAAGGCCAGCGGATGGCCGAACTGGAACGCCGGGGAATAGTCCAGCACACCGACCTGGCGCGCCACCGCTTCGGAAATTTCCTTACGGGTATGCCCGGCGCCGCAGGTCCACAGACCCGACAAGGCATCGAAGACCTTGCGCCCCTTGTCGTCGACCAGGTAGCTGCCTTCGGCCGCGACGATCAAGCGCGGGTCGCGCTGGAAGTTGCGGTTGGCGGTGTAGGGCATCCAGTGGGCATCCAGCTTGAGCTGGCTGGCAATGCCGGTGGCGGCGGTTTCGGGCATGTTCATCGGCGGTTCCTCGGAAGACGATTAGGCAACGATGGATGTTGTTGCAGCTAAAGTGGCATGGGGATAACGTAAGAAAAACTCTGCTTTTCTAATCTTTGGATATGCACCCACTAAACTTAAAGCCCCTTGCCGGAAACACTTTGCCAATCAATGAGCTGCCCGCGGGCTGCACGCTCGCAACCCTGCGACTGCATGGGATCGACTGTTTTATCCACAAGGTTTGGCTTTAAGGTTGTGCTCCCGTCCCACTCCAACGAAGGCCCATCGTGAAACGCCCACAGCCACTCGCCCAGGTCAGCGACTTCGATATCCGCCTGCTGAAGATCTACCGCAGCGTGGTGGAATGCGGAGGATTCTCGGCAGCCGAGAATGTCCTCGGCATCGGTCGCTCGGCCATCAGCCAGCAGATGAACGACCTGGAGCAGCGCCTCGGTCTGCGCCTGTGCCAACGGGGCCGGGCCGGTTTCTCGCTGACCGAGGAAGGTCGCGAGGTCTATCACTCGGCGCTGCAACTGCTCAGCGCCCTGGAAACCTTCCGCACCGAAGTCAACGGGTTGCACCAACACCTGCGCGGCGAGCTGAACATTGGCCTGACCGACAACCTGGTCACCCTGCCGCACATGCGTATCACCCACGCCTTGGCCGAACTCAAGGACCGCGGCCCCGACGTGCGCATCCAGATCCGCATGATCGCCCCCAGCCAGGTCGAGCAGGGCGTGCTGGACGGCAGCCTGCATGTGGGTGTGGTGCCCCAGACCAGCCCGCTCTCGGGCCTGGAATACCAGCCCCTGTACAGCGAACGCTCGCTGCTCTATTGCGCCGTAGGCCACCCGTTGTTCTATGCCGACGACCAGCAGGTCGACGACTGGCGTCTCAACAGCCAGGATGCGATCGCGCCGACCTTCCGCCTGCCCGCCGACATCCAGGCGCACTACCAGGCCCTGCATTGCACGGCCAGCGCGTCGGACCGCGAAGGCATGGCGTTCCTGATTCTAACTGGGCGCTATATCGGCTACCTGCCCGACCACTACGCGTCCTTCTGGGTGCAACAGGGCCGCCTGCGTGCCTTGAAGCCGGCCGAGCGCTTCTACGACCTGAGCCTGAGCTGGGTGACCCGCAAGGGCCGCCGACCGAACCTGGTGCTGGAAAGCTTCCTCGAAAGCCTGGCTGCGACACGCTGATGCCTATGCATGCCGCCAGTGCTTGTCACTTCGGCACAGGAAGGTAATCTTGTCCGACATCCGTTGCCACTGAACCGTACGGAACCGTCCATGACCCTTGAAGTCCCTGCGCACCTACCTTCCACCTCGGGCAAACCCGCCGGCCGCATTCGTCAGAAAAACGAACAAGCCATCATCCAGGCCGCCGAAGACGAGTTCGCCCGCCATGGTTTCAAGGGCACCAGCATGAACACCATCGCCCTGAAGGCCGGCTTGCCCAAGGCCAACCTGCATTACTACTTCACCAACAAGCTTGGCCTGTACATCGCCGTGCTGAGCAACATCATCGAACTGTGGGACAGCACCTTCAACGCCCTGAGCGTCGAGGACGACCCGGCCCAGGCGCTGAGCCACTACATCCGCACCAAGATGGAGTTCTCCCGGCGCAACCCGCAGGCCTCGCGGATCTTCGCCATGGAGGTGATCAGCGGCGGCCAGTGCCTGAGCGAGTACTTCAGTGCCGACTACCGCGACTGGTTCCGTGGCCGGGCGGCGGTATTCCAAGCCTGGATCGATGCTGGCAAGATGGACCCGGTCGACCCGGTGCACCTGATCTTCCTGCTGTGGGGCAGCACCCAGCACTATGCCGACTTCGCCACCCAGATCTGCCAAGTCACCGGCCGCAGCCGCCTGACCAAGCAAGACATGGAAGACGCCAGCAACAACCTTATTCACATCATTCTCAAAGGCTGTGGCATCACCCCGACAGCCTGACCCGGACCTATGCCTTCTACCCTGCTCGACCTCTGCGAATTCCGCGAGGAAATCCGCAAGAGCCGCTTCATCACCCTCGCCGCGCCGATCGGCAGCCCGGCCGAGGCGATGAGCTTCATCGAACGCCACAGCGACTTGGCCGCCACCCATAACTGCTGGGCCTGGAAACTGGGCGCTCAATACCGCAGCAGCGACGACGGCGAACCTGGCGGCACCGCCGGCCGACCGATCCTCGCAGCCATCGAGGCCCAGGATTGCGACCAGGTGGTGGTGCTGGTGATCCGTTGGTATGGCGGCATCCAGCTGGGCACCGGCGGGCTGGCCCGCGCATACGGCGGCGGCGCCAACAAATGCCTGCAACAAGCGCCCAAACGGGTGCTGGTGCAGCGCAGCGAATACCGCTGCAGCTGCAGCTTCAGCGAACTGGCACTGCTCAAGCTGCGCCTTGCGGACGTAGACGGCCTGGTGTTGGACGAACAGTTCACGGCCAATGGCGTGGACTTGCAGGTCGCCCTCGGCGAGGCCCATCTCGAAGGGCTGCAGCAACAGTTGGCTGACCTGAGTCGCGGGCGGATCCGGCTGGAGCCGTGCGAGCGCTGAGAAGCCTGCAGATTGCTCACAACAACTGTGGGCCCGCCTGTGGATAAGCTTGGGGCATTCACGCCCAGGCCTTGAACTACAAGGCCTGGAAGGAATTGATCATATTTTGATCACATTTTCATGACAGCGTTGAAAGTACCCGAATAACAGCGAGTTATCCCCAACCCCTGAGTGCTGTGACACACCTTCGGCACAGGTTTCCCCGATAAAGGCTTGCTCACAGATAATGTGGAATGTGCTGTGGATAACCCGTGAACCCCTGAGCGTAACGCGCGAATTCAAAGGGCTTGGGGCAGCTGATCATTTTTTGAACAACCTCTACCAGGCGGCCTGCCCGCTTCTGGCGTATGCTCTGGACCTCACCCTCGGATGTTCAAGGAGTCTCCGCCATGCCCACCTCTAAAACCGCCCTGATCATCGGAGCCTCTCGCGGGCTGGGTCTGGGCCTGGTGCAACGTTTGTATGAAGATGGCTGGAAGGTCATTGCCACCGTGCGTGACCTACAGAAGGCCGATGCACTACGTGCGCTGCCCGGTGTGCGCATCGAAACCCTCGAGATGAACGACACCGCCCAACTGGACGCCCTTCGCGAGCGCCTGCAAGACGAAGTCCTCGACTTGCTGTTCATCAACGCCGGCGTGATGGGGCCGCTGCCACAAGACCCAGAAACCGTCCGCACCGAGGCGCTGGGCAATCTGTTCATGACCAACGCCGTGGCACCGATCCGTGTCGCCCGACGCCTGGCGGGGCAGGTCCGCGAGGGCACAGGTGTACTGGCCTTCATGAGTTCCATCCTGGGCAGCGTGACCATCCCCGATGGCGGCGAGATCTGCCTGTACAAGGCCAGCAAGGCCGCCCTCAACTCGATGATCAACAGTTTCGTGGTCGACCTGCAACGTCCCGACCTGTGCGTGCTGGCCATGCACCCCGGCTGGGTGAAAACCGAAATGGGTGGCGAAGGTGCCGACATCGACGTCCTTACCAGCACCCGCGGCATGCTTGAGCAGGTCAAGGCCCAAAGCGGCCGCGCCGGCCTGCGCTTCATCAACTACAAAGGCGAAAGCCTCATCTGGTGAATTGAAAGCCACGTGGCGAGGCAGTAGACTCCAAGCCTCGCCCCGGCGAACCTGGATCAGCAGACAGGGCAACACTGAGCTGGCTAACCTGAACCCACTTTCAGAGGAGCCGGCACCATGCCTGCGACCCGCATCTGGTTGAAATCCCCTCTTGCCATCTTCACCGCCAACGGCGCCGACGCCCGTGGTGGCCTGGTCATCGAAGACGGCCGTATTACCCAACTGCTCGCCCTTGGCGAAAGCCCCAGCACGCCTTGCGACCACGTCTTCGACGCGCGCGAGCATGTAGTACTGCCAGGCCTGATCAACACCCACCACCATTTCTATCAGACCCTCACCCGCGCCTGGGCGCCGGTGGTCAACCAGCCGTTGTTCCCCTGGCTCAAGACCCTCTACCCGGTCTGGGCACGGCTCACCCCAGCCAAGTTGGAACTGGCCAGCCAGGTCGCCCTGGCGGAGCTGCTGCTGTCGGGCTGCACCACCGCAGCGGACCACCACTACCTGTTCCCGACCGGCCTGGACAACGCCATCGACGTGCAGGTCGAGGCCGTGCGCAAACTGGGCATGCGCGCCATGCTGACCCGCGGCTCCATGAGCCTGGGCGAAGCCGATGGCGGCCTGCCACCGCAACAGACGGTGCAGGAAGGCGAAGTGATCCTCGCCGACAGCCAACGGCTTATCCACAGCTACCACGAGCGCGGCGATGGCGCCCACATCCAGATCGCCCTGGCGCCCTGCTCGCCCTTCTCGGTCACGCCCGAGATCATGCGCGCCAGTGCCACCCTCGCCGAAGAACTCGACGTACGCCTGCATACCCACCTGGCCGAGACCCTCGATGAAGAGGACTTCTGCCTGCAGCGTTTCGGCCTGCGCACGGTGGACTACCTGGACAGCGTAGGCTGGCTCGGCCCACGCACCTGGCTGGCCCACGGCATTCATTTCAACCCCGAGGAAATCACCCGCCTGGGCCAGGCCGGAACCGGTATCTGCCACTGCCCGAGCTCGAACATGCGCCTGGCGTCGGGCATCTGTCCAACTGTGGAACTGGAAACGGCAGGCGCGCCCGTGGGCCTGGGTGTCGACGGCTCGGCTTCCAACGATGCGTCGAACATGATCCTTGAGGCGCGCCAAGCCCTGTACCTGCAACGCCTGCGCTACGGTGCCGAGCAGATCACCCCTGAACGCGCCCTGGGCTGGGCCACCCGCGGTTCGGCACGCCTGCTGGGGCGCAGCGACATCGGCGAGCTGGCCGTCGGCAAACAGGCCGACCTGGCCCTGTTCAAGCTCGACGAACTACGCTTCTCAGGCAGCCATGATCCTCTTTCGGCCCTGTTGTTGTGCGGCGCCGACCGTGCCGACCGGGTCATGGTCGGCGGCCAGTGGCGTGTCATCGACGGGCAGATCGAAGGCTTGGACGTACAAGGCCTGATCGCCGACCACCGCCAGGCGGCGGCCCAGCTGATCGCCGGTTGATCCAAACAGGAAAGGGCTGCCCGGCAGCCCTTTTCCCATGCATCGGGCCAGCCCCTGTAGAATGTCGGTAACCGTACCTGACCGAGATTGCACACATGTATGACTGGCTCAACGCCTTGCCCAAGGCTGAACTGCACATGCACCTGGAAGGCTCCCTGGAGCCCGAGCTGCTGTTCGCCCTGGCCGAGCGCAACAAGATCGCCTTGCCCTGGGCGGACGTTGAAACCCTGCGCAGCGCCTACGCTTTCAACAACCTGCAGGAATTTCTCGACCTCTATTACCAAGGCGCCGATGTCCTGCGCACCGAGCAGGACTTCTACGACCTGACCTGGGCCTACCTGCAACGCTGCAAGGCCCAGAACGTCATTCATACCGAACCCTTCTTCGACCCACAGACCCACACCGACCGGGGCATCCCCTTCGAAGTGGTGCTCGACGGCATCCGCCAGGCCCTTAAGGATGGTCGCGAGCAACTGGGCATCGGCAGCGGGCTGATCCTGAGCTTCCTGCGCCACCTGAGCGAAGAAGAAGCGCAAAAGACCCTCGACCAGGCCCTGCCCTTCCGTGATGCCTTCGTCGCCGTGGGCCTGGACAGCTCCGAGAAAGGCCACCCGCCCAGCAAGTTCCAGCGCGTCTTCGCTCGAGCCCGCAGCGAAGGCTTCCTGACCGTGGCCCACGCCGGCGAGGAAGGCCCGCCCGAGTACATCTGGGAGGCCATCGACCTGCTGAAGGTCCAGCGTATCGACCATGGCGTACGCGCCATCGAAGACGAACGCCTGATGCAACGCATCATCGACGAGCAGATCCCGCTGACTGTCTGCCCGCTCTCGAACACCAAGCTCTGCGTGTTCGAGCACATGGGCCAGCACAACATCCTCGACATGCTCGAGCGCGGCGTGAAGGTCACGGTCAACTCCGACGACCCTGCCTATTTCGGCGGCTACGTCACCGAGAACTTCCACGCCCTGCACACCCACCTGGGCATGACCCAGGACCAGGCCCGGCGCCTGGCACAAAACAGCCTGGATGCACGCCTAGTACGTTGATGATCGCCTATGGCACCTTGCAGGTTCGGCCTAGCCCACCTGCAAGGACGGCAGACGGGCAATGCGGTTGATATTTTGGATACCCATCGCGGAAATCTGCAAAGCCCGCGACGCTTCCTGTTCACGCAGCCACCCCGATTGCATGAACAACCTGAACAGTGCATTTCCCAGTTTACCGCCCAGGTGCGGGCCCTGGTCGCTCCACTCGTTGCAATGGCAGATCGCGCAACCGTGTCGCTCCCCGGGCGCCAGCGCTTCGATGAAGACGCCGATGGCAGCCAGCTGCGAGCGCCCCTCTGCAGTGACCCGCGGATGCTCCTGGCTACCCTCCAGCCATCCTGCCACGATCAGGCGATGGTAGAGCTCGGCCGCCAGTTCGCCACCGAGGTGGTCGCCACAACGTCGAGCCCTGCGCATGGACAAGGGTACCTGCAGCGAAGTCGTCTGCCCGCTGCGCTGGCCCCGGCGCTCGAGTCGCACACTGGCCAGGGCCTCGACCGCCGCACCGACTTCCGGCGTAGCCAGGCGGAAGTAGCGTTTCCGGCCGCGCGACTCCAGCCTCAGCAGGCCGGCCGAGGACAGCAATGAAAGATGGGCACAAGCCGACGACGAGGTCAACCCGGTCATCACGGCCAGCTCATCGGCCGGGCGAGGTATGCCATCGATCAACGCCCATAACATGGCGCTGCGCTTGGGGTCGGCCATCAGGCCGGCGATCTGGGCAATACTGCTGACTGCTTTCATTTCAACTCCCTGGATGATCACGTCTGGTTCCGTGGCCAACCGGCGCAGCGGGAATGCCCCTCGGAAATGGCGTAATTGGATTTCGGGCGCTGGTGTTCGCGATAGGCGAGGCATTCCAGTCACGCTCGAAGAAACTCCTCACTTGCCATTCCCTGGCAGGGAAGTATCTCTCGCTGGCATTGGCCGCGGCAGCCAGTATAAGGCGCTCTAGCCCTTGCGCCTGCGCCGCGGCGCGGCTTTACAGGCCAAGACAGGCCGGGGTTGGCTGACCCTCGCCCCACCATCAGGCCCAAGGCTTATCGGCAAGCAGCCCCGCCAACATCGCCGGGGACCCCGGCGCCGCGAGACCGCACCACACCTGAATGCCCTCGTGAAAGCGAAGCGTCGGAGGACAATGCCGACACCAGCCTTCCTCAAATATGGCAAGCCAAAGCGAAGGTTTCGCCATCTCCTGCAACAGGGCCTTATCCACAGGCCGGAGGCAGGCGGACAGAAGGTACGACCGCCAGTCAGAACAGCTGCGCCAGCACATGGCGCAGGCAAAGGGTGGCGCTACACTTCAGCGGCTCCCACCCACCGGAGGAATGCCGCGATGAAGATTGTCGTCAGTACGTCGAACCGCAATCCCAACTGCCCGTGGCAGGTCCGGCTCGACCAGCATGTGGTGAGTTTTCGCAGCGAAGCCGAGGCGCGCCTGTTCGTCGCCACGCTGGAAAGCCGCCTGCAGGCTCCCCATACCCTTACGCCGAACGCCTGGCCTGCAAGCGTCGAGTCAACATTGCCACACTGACCACCAGTGCGCCGCACAGGCTGATCACCAGGGCCATGGGCACTGCACTACCGTCGTGCAGCACACCCACCAGTGCCGCCGCGCCCGCCGCGACGCTGAACTGCAGGCAGCCCATCAATGCCGAGGCGCTGCCGGCGCGGCCGCCCTGACCGCTCATGGCGCAGGCCGACGCGTTGGGGATGATGCAGCCCAGGCTTGCGATGCACACGAACAGCGGCACCAGTAGCGGCCACAGCTGCGCTGGGCGTAGCGCCGCCATGGTCAGCAGCACCAGTGCTGCCGCCAGGTACAACCACACCGCCCGTGCCAGCAGGAAGGCCGGGCCGCGCTTGGCCAACAAACGTGCGTTGACCTGAGCCATGAGAATGAAGCCTGCGGCATTGGTGCCGAACAGCCAGCCATAGTGTTCAGCCGGCACGTCATACAGCTTGATGAACACGAAGGGCGAGCCGGCGATGTAGGCGAACATGCCCGCAATGGCGATGCCGCCGGTCAATGCATGGCCCAGGAAAACCCGGTCGCCCAGCAAGCGCAGGTACTGGCGCAAAGCACCGGACAGCGGTTGGCGTGGCGTGTCTGCCGGCAGGCTTTCCGGCAACCCAAGGCTCACGGCCAGCAGGCAGGCCGCGCTGAACAGGCCCAAGGCCAGGAAGATCGACTGCCAGCCCGCCAGGTTGACCAGCACCCCGCCCAGCATCGGCGCCAGGATCGGCGCGAGCCCCATCACCAGCATCAGTTGCGAGAACACCTTGGCCGATGCCACCGCGTCGCACTTGTCGCTGACAATGGCGCGCGACAGCACCATCCCAGCGCAGCCGCCCAACGCCTGCACGAAGCGCGCAAGGATCAGCGTATCGAGGTTCGGTGCATAGGCGCAGGCCAGCGAGGCCAGGGTAAAGAGGGTTATGCCGAACAGTAAGGGCTTGCGCCGTCCGAAACGGTCGGCCACCGGTCCATAAGCCAGTTGGCCCAAGGACAGGCCGAGGAAATAGGCGGCCAGGGTGGTCTGGACG
Source organism: Pseudomonas guariconensis (assembly GCF_015680235.1). Classification (GTDB taxonomy): domain Bacteria; phylum Pseudomonadota; class Gammaproteobacteria; order Pseudomonadales; family Pseudomonadaceae; genus Aquipseudomonas; species Aquipseudomonas guariconensis_A. The sequence goes on along the minus strand of NZ_JADLJL010000034.1, from coordinate 38,815 downwards.
TGTCGTTCGTCCGTGGCAAAGGCGTGCGCCATGGCGGGGAAGGCAGGCAGGTAGAAGTCGATCGCCAGGGGCCCGAACGCACTGAGGGCACCCAGGATCAACACAATTCGCAGGTTCATCGAGAATCCATAGCAGGCTAAGCAAATGCGTAAGTGTACCTGCACCGAACGCTGTCAGTATGAAAACCTTTGTAATAATTACAGGCCTAGCGGGAGATCACCCAGCCCTTGCCAGGCGGTGGTGATATCGGGCCCGCCCTAATCGCGGGACAAGCCCGCGCCCACTGGCCATTCGTTCTCTGCACGACAGCGCAGCCCGAATGCTTGGGTGCTGTTTGCAGCCCCCTGTGGGAGCGGGCTTGTCCCGCGATTGGGCGATCCTGCTGCCGCAACTCATGGCAAGGGCTACGCCTCGTCCTCAGGCCACCTCGGCCTGGTAGCCCTCTTCACGAATCGCCGCCACGATCTGCTCGGCCGCCAGGCGGCTGTGCACCCTCACCTGCCTGGCGGCCAGGTCGACATCCACCTGGGCAGCGCCGTCCTGCTCCTGCACCGCACGGGTCACCGCCTTGACGCAATGGCCGCAGGTCATGCCTTGAACGTTGAATACATGCATTGGGTCTTGCTCCATTCAGGGGAATTGGTAGCAGTCTCAAGCTTGCCATCATGGCAAGGTCAAGTATTGACCGAACCGGCCGGGGTGGAAATCCGCGCGCGGCTCGGCCAAGCTGCGCCTTTGACGATCTGGCAAGCAGGAGATTCTTCATGTTCAGGGCAGCATTGGGCCTGGTTGGGCTGCTGGGGGCATTGGCCGCAGTACCACCGGCCAGCGCCGAGGGCAATTCGGACTACAGCGTGCTGATCATTTCCCGGGAGCGCCTGGAAGTCGCCACCAATTGCGAAATCGGTATCTACCTCAACGACCAGCTCTCCGGTCGCCTGTTCCAGGAGCAAGCGACCTCGTTCAACCTGCCGCCAGGGCCGGTGGACGTACGCCTGCGCCTATTGCCCGGCCAAGTGCCCGGCTGCGCCCCGGGCATCGAAAACCAACGCAGCACCCGCCTGACCCTGCAAGCCGGGCAGATCAGCAAGTACCGCATTGCCATGGGCCATGATGGCCTCCAGCTCAAGCGCGCTGGTCTCGGCTATTGACCTTACCCACGTGGCAAGGTTGATGCTGAAGGCCTGTCCAAGGAGGAGAGCCCATGTCCGCACCTACCACGTTCGACCTGCCGATCTCCGGCATGACCTGCGCCAGCTGTGCTGGCCGCGTCGAGCGCGCCCTGCGCAAGGTCACCGGCGCTGAACAAGTCAGCGTCAACCTCGCCACCGAACAGGCCCGGGTCCAGGCCCCGGCCGACAGCCTGCCCGCCCTGGTCGATGCAGTCCGCGGGGCCGGCTACGGCGTCCCCACCCGCACCGTCGAGCTGCAGATCGGCGGCATGACCTGCGCCAGCTGCGTGGGCCGCGTCGAACGCGCCCTGGGCAAGCTGCCGGGTGTCGAGCAGGTCAGCGTCAACCTGGCCAGCGAACGCGCCCACCTCGACGTGCTAACGGCACTGGACGACAGCCTGCTGATCGCGGCGGTGGAAAAAGCCGGCTACAGCGCCAGCCTGCCCGAGGCCACCCGCGATGACCAGGCCGACGCCCAGCGCCGCCTGCGCAACGAGCGCCTGGCGGTCGGCGCAGCGCTGCTGTTGGCCCTGCCTCTGGTGCTGCCGATGATCGTCCAGCCGTTCGGCCTGCACTGGATGCTGCCGGCCTGGGTGCAGTTCCTGCTGGCCACGCCGGTGCAGTTCCTACTCGGTGCACGCTTCTACGTCGCCGCCTGGAAAGCCGTGCGCGCCGGTACCGGCAACATGGACCTGCTGGTTGCCCTGGGCACCAGCGCCGGTTACGGCCTGAGCCTGTATGAATGGGCCAGGGCTTCGGCTGGCATGGCGCCGCACCTGTACTTCGAGGCCTCCGCAGTGGTCATCGCCCTGGTACTGCTGGGCAAGTACCTGGAAAGCCGGGCCAAGCGCCAGACCGCCAGCGCCATCCGCGCCCTCGAGGCACTGCGCCCCGAGCGTGCCCTGCGCATGGTCGACGGCCGCGAGGAAGACGTCGCGATCAGCCAGCTGCGCCTGGGCGACCTGGTCCTGGTCAAGCCTGGCGAACGCTTCCCGGTCGATGGCGAGGTGCTCGAAGGCAGCAGCCATGCCGACGAGGCGCTGATCAGCGGGGAAAGCCTGCCTGTGCCCAAGCACCCCGGCGACCCGGTCACCGGCGGGGCCATCAATGGCGAAGGTCGCCTGCTGGTGCGCACTCAGGCCCTGGGTACCGAAACCGTACTGGCGCGCATCATTCGCCTGGTCGAGGACGCCCAGGCGGCCAAGGCGCCGATTCAGAAACTGGTAGACCGGGTCAGCCAGGTGTTCGTCCCGGCGGTACTGGTGCTGGCCTTGGCCACCTTGCTCGGCTGGTGGCTGGCCGGGGCACCGCTTGAAACCGCGTTGATCAATGCCGTCGCCGTGCTGGTGATCGCCTGCCCTTGCGCGCTCGGCCTGGCGACCCCGGCGGCGATCATGGCCGGTACTGGTGTCGCCGCCCGCCACGGCATCCTGATCAAGGACGCCGAAGCGCTGGAGCGTGCCCATGCCGTCAACCGGGTGGTGTTCGACAAGACCGGTACCCTCACCTCCGGCAGCCCGCGGGTGGTACACAGCCAGACGGTGGACGGCAACACGGACGACCTGCATCGCCTCGCCGGGGCCTTGCAACGCGGCAGCGAACACCCCTTGGCCAAAGCCGTGCTCGACGCCTGCGCAGAGCAGGGCCTGCAGGTGCCGCAGGTAACCAACAGCCAGTCCCTCACTGGCCGTGGCATCGCCGGGCACGTCGAGGGTCGTGAACTGGCCCTGGGCAACCGTCGCCTGCTCGAGGAGAGCGGCCTGCAAGCGGGCGAGCTGGCCCGCTGGGCGCAAACCTGGGAGGCTGAAGGTCGCACCTTGTCGTGGCTGATCGAGCGCGCACCGCAACCGCAGGTGCTGGGCCTGTTCGCGTTCGGCGACAGCCTCAAGCCCGGTGCTGACCAAGCCATCGCCGCGTTGCACGCACAGCACATCAGCAGCCACCTGCTGACCGGCGACAACCGCGGCAGCGCCCAGGTCGTGGCCAATGCCCTGGGCATCGACGACGTACACGCCGAAGTGCTGCCCGCCGACAAGGCCGCCACCGTGGCCGCGCTCAAGCGCGACGGCGTGGTGGCCATGGTCGGCGACGGCATCAATGACGCTCCGGCGCTGGCCGCCGCCGATATCGGCATCGCCATGGGCTCGGGTACCGACGTGGCCATGCAGGCTGCCGGTATCACCCTGATGCGTGGCGACCCGCGCCTGGTACCCGCTGCGCTGGAAATCAGCCGCAAGACCTACGCCAAGATCCGCCAGAACCTGTTCTGGGCCTTCATCTACAACCTGATCGGCATCCCCCTGGCCGCCTTCGGCCTGCTCAACCCCGTGCTGGCCGGCGCTGCCATGGCCCTGTCCAGCGTCAGCGTGGTGAGCAATGCCCTGTGGCTGAAGACCTGGAAACCCACCGACGACCGGCAGGAGCATCCATGAACATCGGCCAGGCCGCCCGCCGCAGCGGGCTCAGCACCAAGATGATCCGTTACTACGAGTCCATCGGCCTGCTCAAGCCGGCCTTGCGCAGCGACAGCGGCTACCGCCTGTACCAGGCCGACGACCTGCATACCCTGGCGTTCATCAAACGCTCGCGCGACCTGGGCTTTTCCCTGGAGGAAGTAGCCCGGTTGCTGACCCTCTGGCAGGACCGCCAACGTGCCAGCGCCGATGTGAAGGCGCTGGCCATGCAGCACATCGACGAGCTGAACCGGCGAATCGAGGAGCTGGTCAGCCTGCGTGACACCCTGGGGGAGCTGGTCGCCCACTGCCAGGGCGACGATCGGCCGGACTGCCCGATCCTCAAAGACCTGGCCGAAGGCAAGGGGTGTTGTCACTGAGCAGGCGCGAACCTATGCACCTGTCTTGTGCAGTCTGGGTGGGCCTATTCGCCGGCAAGCCGGCCCCCACCTGGACAGCGCACCCACAGCTGTCGGCGAAATCGCTGCCGGACACCACCAAACACGACCAACCCACCTCCAAACACGACTTCACGCCATAAATACGGGGGCTTCGGCCTATAAAAAAAACCACCGCTGCCGATCTATAGATCACCTGCCTCTAGCAACGAACAAGAACAAGATCGGGAGCGTGGATGAACATCAAGCAGAAACTGACCTGGGCCTTCGCCGTCATCGCCGGCCTGCCCATCGTCCTCGTAGCCACATTGGTAGTCCTCAACCTGCGCGGCGAAGCCCGCGAGGATTTCCTCGACAACAGCAGCCGGGAAATCCGCCAGGTCGCCAACGCGATGAACATCTTCTTCCAGGGCATCGACCAGAACCTGGACTATCTGGCTGCCCAGCCCCTGTTGGCCGCTGCAGACGGCACGCTCAACAAGTACATGGACGCCAATCCGAGCAGCTCCCTGGGCGAGCAGGACCAGCAGATCTTCGACTTCTTCGCTCGGCTGGCCGAGGCCCACCCCAACTACGCCTACGTCTCCTACGGCGTCAGCGACGGCGGCTATGTCGGTTGGCCCGCCGGCCAGAAGTTCGCCAACTACGACCCTCGCCAGCGCCCCTGGTACCAGCTGGCCCTGGCCAACCCAGGCAAGACCGTACGCACCAGCGCCTACTACTGGGCAGCGGACGACACGGTGCTGGTCGGCACGGTTCGCGCCATCGCCAACCAGCTCGGCAACCCCGGTGGCGTGGTCAGCATCGATGTTTCCCTCAACGGCCTCACCGAAATCGTCAAGAAGATCAAGCTCGGCGAAAGCGGCTACCTGATGCTGGTGGAAAACAACGGCAACGTGATGGTCGACCCCCGCGATGCCAGCCACAACTTCAAACCGCTGGCCAGCTTCGGCGACGGCTACGCCGCCCTGGCCAAGGCCGGCAAGGGCCTGGTGGAAGTGGAGCTGGGCGGCGAACACTACATGGCCAACGTCTACCCGGACGAGCAATTGGGCTGGACCTTCATCGGCCTGATCCGCCATGACGAAGTGATGCAGACCACCACCCGCCTGAGCTGGCTGATCGGCGGCATCGCCCTGGTCCTGGCCGTGCTCTTCGCGGCCGTGGGCACCGCCTTCGCCAAGCTGATCGTACGCCCGATCAACAGCGTTACCAGCGGCCTGGAGGACATCGCCCAGGGCGAGGGCGACCTGACCCGCAGCCTGGAAGTCCGCGGGCGCGACGAAACCGCCCAGCTGGCCAGCTGGTTCAACCAATTCCTCGGAGCCATTCGCAACCTGATCCAGCACATCGGCACGGCCGCCGGGCAGATCCTGCACACCTCCAGCAGCTCGACCCGCGTGTCCGGCGACATGGCCGAAGCCGCCGGGCGTCAGCGCGAGGCGGTGGACATGGTTTCCACTGCCTTCCATGAGATGGTCGCCACCGCCAACGAAGTGGCCCGCTCTTGCAGCCAGGCCGCCGACTCCGCCGACAGCGGCCAGCAGCAAGCCCGCGAAGGCCAGCAGCAGATCGACGCGGCGGTACAGAGTGTCGACCGCCTGAGCCAGGAGATCGAACAGTCGGCTCTGTCGATCCAGCAGCTCGAACGCGACAGCAACGCCATCCAGTCCATCCTGGGCACCATCCGCTCGATCGCCGAGCAGACCAACCTGCTGGCCCTCAACGCCGCCATCGAGGCGGCCCGCGCCGGAGAGCAGGGCCGTGGGTTCGCGGTGGTGGCCGACGAGGTGCGTGCCCTGGCCAAGCGCACCGCCGACTCCACGGCGGAGATCGACGGCCTGCTGGGCAACCTGGCCTCACGCACCGCCCAGGTGGCCGAGCAGATGCATGCCAGCCTCGAGGTCTCGCAACAATCGGTCAGCCGCATTGGCCTGGCCCGTGACAGCTTCGGGCAGATCCGCGAGTCGGTGGACATCATCCGCGACATGAACACCCAGATCGCCACTGCCGCCGAGGAGCAGCACCAGGTGGCCGAGGACATCAACCGGCATATCAGCCAGATCCACGGCGACGCACAGCTGGTGGCCGAACTGGCCCAAGCCGCGCGTAAGGACTCCGAAAGCCTGGCGGGCCTGTCCAACGAGCTCGATGCCCTGGTGCGCAGGTTCCGTACCTGATCACATCCAGCACGGCCGCCCCCACAGGCCCCCTGTCGTACCTGTGGGGGCCACTGTCTTGAATGGCTTGTCCCGGCCCAACGCCGACAAGCCGGCTACCACAGGTACGGCGGTGCTCTGAAACAGCGCAGGCCTGGTGGGAGCCGGCTTGCCGGCGATAGAGACAGCCTCTAACGCTCGACGATGACCGTCACCCCCTGCCCACCCGCCGCGCAGATCGAGATCAGCCCCCGCCCCTTGCCCGCCTTGGCCAGCAACTTGGCCATGTTGGCCAGGATCCGCCCGCCGGTCGCCGCGAACGGGTGCCCAGCCGCCAGTGAACTGCCCTTCACATTGAGCTTGCTGCGGTCGATGCTACCCAGCGCCCCATCCAGCCCCAGGCGGTCACGGCAATAGGCCGCGTCTTCCCAGGCTTTGAGCGTACACAGCACCTGGGCGGCGAACGCTTCGTGGATTTCGTAGTAGTCGAAGTCCTGCAGGCTCAGGCCGTTGCGCGCCAACAGGCGCGGCACGGCATACACCGGGGCCATCAGCAACCCCTCCTGCCCGGTGACGAAATCCACCGCAGCGGTTTGGCCATCGACCAGATAGGCCAGCACAGGCAAACCTTGATCCTGCGCCCACTGCTCGCTGCCGAGCAGCACCACCGAGGCGCCATCGGTCAGCGGCGTGGAGTTGCCTGGCGTCAGGGTACCCAAGCCGCTGCGGTCGAACACCGGCTTGAGCTTGGCCAACTGCTCCAGGGTCAGGTCCGGGCGCAGGTTGTTGTCCCGCGCCAGCCCCAGGTAGGGCGTAAGCAGGTCGTCATGCCAGCCTTCGTTGAACGATGCCAGCAGCTGCCGATGGCTCTGCAGGGCCAGCTCGTCCTGCTCGAGGCGCTCGATCTGCCAGGCTTGGGCCATGCGCTCGCAATGCTCGCCCATGGACAGCCCCGTGCGCGGCTCCTCGTTGCGCGGCAGCTCGGGTTTCAAGTGTTTCGGGCGCAACTTGAGGAAAGGCTGCAGCCGCTGTATCAGGTGCTTGCCACGGTTGGCCCGCAGCAAAATGCGCCGCAACCCTTCATTGATGGCGATCGGGGCGTCGGACGTGGTGTCCACGCCCCCGGCGATGCCGCAATCGATCTGCCCAAGGGCGATCTTGTTGGCTACCAGCAGCGCCGCCTCCAAGCCTGTGCCGCAGGCCTGCTGGACGTCATAGGCCGGGGTTTGCGCAGAAAGCCGCGAACCCAGCACGCACTCGCGGGTCAGGTTCATGTCCCGGGCATGCTTGAGCACCGCGCCGGCAGCCACCTCGCCCAGGCGCAGGCCATGCAGGCGATAGCGCTCGATGAGGCCTTCGAGCGCGGCGGTGAGCATCGCCTGGTTGCTGGCGTTGGCGTAGGCGCCATTGGAGCGTGCGAAAGGGATCCGGTTACCGCCCAGGATCGCGACCCGGCGAGGTGAAGCCATGCCCATGTTCCTCCTGAAACAATTTGATCCGTACAGTCTAGTGTCCTGTCTCGGAAATAAGCTGTTCACTTTTGGCGGCGCCTTGGGCGCCCGGTCGGCGTTGCCACTGGCCAAAAGAGAACGCATTTCAAAGACACACACTAGGTGTTTTTACCGCGTTCGAACGACCCTGACATAAAGATGGTCCACACTGCATGCTTGCCTTCAGGGAGACCCGTACATGAGCGATCGCTATCTCGGCTTTGCCAACTCCACCTTGGGCCGGCGTCTCGTCGATGCCCTGGGCCTGCCACGCCCGGTGCCACTGGAGCGTTGGCAGGCAGGCCGCCTGCGCCCGGTGGAAGGCGCCCTGGTGCTGGGCGGTGGGCCGTTGGCTGCCACGGTCGAGGCCATCGCACCCTGCCTGACCGACACCTTCTACAGCTTCAACGGCGACGGCCTGCAGGCCCAGCCCTGGGTCGCAGGCCTAGGCCCGAAGGTCAAGGCCGTGGTGTTCGACGCCAGTCACCTGTCCGACATCGATGCGCTGCGTCAGTTGCGTGAATTCTTCCAGCCGCTGCTGCGCAGCCTGGCACCGTGCGCCCATGTCGTCATCCTTGGCCGTGCTCCGGAAAAGCTCGACGACCCGCTGGCCAGCGTGGCCCAGCGCGCCCTGGAAGGCTTCAGCCGCTCGCTGGGCAAGGAGCTGCGCAACGGTGCCACCGTGCAGCTGCTGTATGTCGACGAGGGCGCCGAAAGCCAGCTCGAAGGCGCCTTGCGCTTCTTCCTATCACCACGCAGCGCGTTCATCTCAGGCCAGGTGCTGCGCCTGACGCCCTGCGCCGCCCAGGTGCAGGACTGGACCCGCCCGCTGGCCGGGCGCCGCGCATTGGTCACCGGTGCCGCCCGCGGCATCGGTGCAGCCATCGCCGAAACCCTGGCCCGCGATGGCGCCGAGGTCACCCTGCTGGACGTACCGGCAGCGCAGAAAGACCTCGACGCCCTCGCCGCCCGCCTCGGTGGCCGTGCCCTGGCCCTGGACATCTGCGCAACCGATGCCCCGGCGCAGTTGCTCGAGGCCTTGCCCGACGGCATCGACATCGTGGTGCACAACGCCGGTATCACCCGCGACAAGACCCTGCCCAACATGACGCCCGACTATTGGGATGCGGTCATGGCCGTCAACCTCAAGGCGCCCCAGGTACTGACCCAGGCTCTGTTCGAGGCCGGCAAGCTGCATGACGCCGCCCGCATCACCCTGCTCGCCTCGGTCAGCGGCATCGCCGGCAACCGCGGCCAAGCCAACTACGCCGCGAGCAAGGCCGGCCTGATCGGCCTGGCTCAGGCCTGGGCGCCGAAGCTGGCCGAGCATGGCGGCAGCATCAACGCCGTGGCGCCCGGTTTCATCGAAACGCACATGACCGCAGCCATGCCCATGGGCCTGCGCGAGGCCGGGCGACGCCTGAGCTCCCTGGGCCAGGGCGGTATGCCGCAGGATGTCGCCGAGGCCGTGGCCTGGCTCAGCCAGCCCGGCACCGGCGCGGTCAACGGCCAGGTCCTGCGGGTCTGTGGCCAGGCACTGATGGGAGCATGACGATGACACGGCCATGGCACGACCTGCACAGCCCCGATTCACGCGCCAGCCTCTACCTGCGAGCCTTGGCCAAGCGCAAGATCAGCGGCGAGCGCCTGCCCGAAGCCGGCCTGCGCTGCTTCCTACGGGTACAGCCCGACAACCTGTCTGCCTACCGTCGGTTGTGCCACTACCCCGACCACGGCCGCCTGCCGCCGACCTATCCCCATGTCATGGCCTTTACCCTGCAGCTGCAGTTGCTCACTGCACCTGACTTCCCCTTCCCGTTGCTCGGCCTGGTGCACTTGCATAATGAAACCCAGGTGCATCGCCCGCTGGGCGGGGTCGATGGCCTGCGTTTCTCGGTTCATGCCGACAACCTGCGCCCGCACCCGAAGGGTGGCACCTTCGACTTGGTGACCGAAGCGCAGGACGTGCTCGGCCCGCTGTGGCGTGAAACCAGCCGGATGCTGGTACGCGGCCTGCACCTTGAAGGGCAGGCCGAAGAAGACGTGGATCTCGAGCCCGGCAATCTGCCCGAAGTCACGCGCTGGTACGCCGATGGCGACATCGGCCGGCGCTACGCCAAGGTATGTGGCGACTACAACCCGATCCACCTCGGCGCGGCCAGCGCCCGGCTGTTCGGCTTCCCCGCGGCCATCGCCCATGGCCTGTGGACCCAGGCCATGGCGATGGCCGCGCTGCAGGGCCACCTACCCACCTGCGGCTATGCCTTCGAGGTGGACTTCCGCAAACCGGTGCGCCTGCCGTCGGAGGTCGTGCTCAGTTCCAGCGAGGCCGGCCCTGCCGGGGTGCTACGCCTGGATGGTCATGGCGGGCTGCTGCACATGCTCGGCCAGTGGCGCCCCCTCGCCTCTCTGTAGGCGCGGACTTGCCCCACGATCGGGCCGCAAAGCGGCCCATCCCCCTTGCTTTGCCCCCACGCTCACCCGAAGCTATACGCCATCAGGAGAGCCCCAATGAATCTGCAAGAACTGACCGACCGCCTGCACCGGATCCGCGACAACAACGACTGGCGCGGCTTCCACAGCCCGAAGAACCTGGCCATGGCCGCCAGCGTCGAGATGGCCGAACTGGTGGAGATCTTCCAATGGCTGACCGAGGACCAGTCGCGCCAGTTGCCCCCGGAAACACTCGCCCACGCCGGCCAGGAAGTCGGCGACATCGTCCTGTACCTGTTGCTGCTGTGCAGCGAGTTGGGCCTGGACATGAACGAAGTGGTACGTGCCAAACTGGCCGACAGCGAGAGGCGTTTCGCCAAATGAACGACCGTCATTTCGATGAGCTGGCCACCCGCTTCGCCGAGAAGATCTACGGCGGAGCCAAGGGTGCGATCCGTCTGGCGGTGCTCCAGGCCGATCTCGCCGAAGCCCTGCCCGACCGCCCCCTGCGCGTGCTCGATATCGGCGCGGGCCTGGGCCACATGGCCCTGTGGCTGGCCGAACGCGGCCACCAGCTGACCCTGGCCGAACCGGCCGCGCCCATGCTCGAAGGCGCCCGTGCACGCTTTGCCGAGGCCGGCCAAGCGGCCACCTTCATCCAGGCGCCCTGGCAGTCCTTGCTCGGCCAGCTGACCGAGCCGTTCGACGTGGTGCTGTGCCATGCCGTGCTGGAATGGCTGGCAGAGCCCGAGAGCATCCTGCCAGTGCTGCACCAACTGACGGCCCCCGGTGGCTGGTTGTCGCTGGCCTTCTACAACCGCGATGCGCTGGTCTACCGCAACTTGCTCAAGGGCCATTTCCGCAAGCTGCGTAGCAACCGCCTGGCGGGCGAGAAACAGAGCCTGACCCCGCAAAAACCGCTTGATCCACGGGACCTCAAGGCGCAACTTGAACCCATGTGGCAGGTCGAAAGCGAAAGTGGCGTACGGGTGTTCCACGACTATATGCCCAAGGAATTCCAAGCCAAGGCCGAGCTGCTCGATTTGCTGGAAATGGAACTGGCGCACCGCCGTCATCCCAGTTTCGCCGGCCTGGGCCGCTACCTGCATTGGATCTGTCGCCCGCACTGACACCGCTTGCCGGGAGGACCGCATGCCGTACCCGCAACTGTGCCTGGCACTGTTCACCCTGGCCTTGGCCGCGTGCCAGGGCAGCAACCCCTATGTCGCCAGCAGCCGGCCGCTGCCGCCTGCGCCGCCCCAGGCTGCGACCACGTTCGACGCCAGCGCCTACCCCGCCGCCCTGCGCGACTATGGCCGCTATCGCAGCTGGAGCTGGCGCAACGGCCAGTTGCCCCACGCCAGCGCCAGCACCGACCCGGCGCAACTGGCCGACGCCATCAGCGGCGCCCTCGACCAGCACGGCCTGCGCCCGGCCCGCAACGCCAGCGCCGACCTGCTGGTCAGCGCCGACGTACGCCTGGAACGGCGCTTGCGCCAGGTGCGCGACTACGATTACTACGACCCCTATTACGGCCCATACCCTTATGGAAGTGCCGGGTTTGGCGGCTACCACAATGGCTACGGTGCCTACGGCAGCGTGCCGGTGGTACGCACCTACGAAGTGGAAGTGATGGTAGTGCGCATCGACCTGTTCGATGCCCGCAACGGCCAGCCGGTGTGGAGCGCCAGTGCCGAAAGTGACAGCGGCAAGGACTCGCCACGGGCCCGTGAAGACGCCTTGCGCGCATCGGTGAGCAAGGCGCTCAGCGGCTATCCTCCCAGTTAGCGTTCAACGGAGAACCATCATGTTGCGCCGCCTCGCCCTGTTGTCTTTCACGTTGCTGCTCGCCGCGTGCGCCAACAACAACGTCACCCAGGACTTCGATGCCAGCCGCGATTTCGCCGCGTACCGCAGTTGGGCCTGGCAGGAGCCGGCGCTGCAGTACCGCCCGGATGACCCACGGATCAAGAGCGACCTGACCGAGCAGCGCATTCGCCAGGCCGTGGCCGGCCAGCTCGACCAGCGTGGCCTGCGCCCGGTGCAGGGCACCGCGCGGCCTGATGTGCGGGTGCGCACCTATCTGATCGTCGAGGACCGCCAGCAGCAGATCACCACCCACTATGGCGGCGCCTGGGGTGGGTACTGGGGCGGCTATTGGGGCGGGCCGATGTACAACGAAACCCGCAGCCTCGACTACAAGGTGGCGACCATCCAGGTGGACCTGTTCGACGGCCGCGATGGCAAGCTGGTCTGGCGCGGCAGCGCCGAACAGATCATGAACAACTACCCACCCAGCCCGCAGGAGCGCAACGCCGCGATCCAGAAGACCGTCGCGCAGGTGATGGCCAACTATCCACCCCGCTGAGCAAGGGTCGCAAAGCGGCCCCAGATCACCGCTCCAGCAACCATCCACCACCAGACCAAGGCAATTCGCCATCACCTTTACTACACTCCTTTCACCGCCGCCGCGCTGCATGGCCCAAGGCCAGCAAAGGAGTGCTCCGTGGTTCCTCATTCCGCTACCCACCAACGCGGCGCGATCGGCCTGATGGCCGCCCTTACCCTGGGTTTGGCATTGCTGTTCATGTTGCTCGTGGTCGACAGCGGCAGGCTCTACCTGGAACAGCGCAAGTTGCAGCGGGTTGCCGACATGGCGGCGTTGGAGGCCGCCGGGCAGAATGCCGTGTGTTCGGGTACCGGCCCCCAGGCCACCACCATCGCCCGCACCGCCGCCACGCGAAATGGCCACGATGCCGCCAATCCACTGGTGGCCAGTTGTGGATATGTGCAGACCGGTGCCGACCAGTTGCGAACGTTTACCGTTGATGCGTCGCGTAACGAGGCGATCAAGGTTGAAGTTAGAAAGACGGTACCTAGCAGTGTCGCTGGCGGCCTATTTTCCCTTGTAAAAAATAGCGATTTGTCTCTAGACACTACGTTGAGAGCCCATGCAGTAGCCGCCAGGCTCGGCGAGCCGCAAGCCATGCTAAGCATTAAGACCACCTTGGCAAGTGTCGATTCAAATCAGGCGACGCTACTCAATGCCTTGTTGCGGGAGCTGGGCAGCGATGTGCAACTCGATGTAATTAGCTGGGATAATATTGCGGGCCCCAGGATCAATTTACTCAAGTATTTTAAGCAAGCGATCTTGGAGGTCGACTCCGATATCGGCTCTCCCCAAGAGCTACTCAACACCAATGCTCAAGTATCGAAGCTCTTGAAGGCAGTGGTAACGGTAATGCAGCAGAACGGCGAATTCGTCACGGTGACCGACACGTTGACTAGCCTTTCTGAAAGTCTCGATCATCTCTATGTGAAATTGGGCGATATCCTCACGATCCAGAACGGGACCACTCAGGCAGGTTTGGATGCCAATGTGCAAGTCCTACAGCTCCTCCAGAGCATGCTTTTAGCAAGTGATGGCGCTCGTGCGGCCGTTCTCAATCTGTCGAGTGGCATTCCTGGCTTGATAACCGCGAATGTACGCCTGCAAATCGTCGAGCCCCCGCAATTTTCCGCTGTGGGCAATCCAAAGACTGACGAGATAGAAGTCCATACTGCTCAAGCGCGTGCTTTGATTTCCTTGGATCTACCGATCCTGAACTCTATTGCCGGCTTGGTTAACGCTGTGGCAGGTCTTGCAACGCCATTGACATCAGCGGTCAACAGTCTACTGCACCTTAACCTCCTGGATGCGCTACAGGGTCTGACATGCTTACTCAGTCAATGCAAATACACTGATATTCGGGTTGTTGATAGTGCATCCTCCATTGACATCGGCATAGAGGTGGCTAGCGCCAATAGTAAAATCACCGAATATCGCTGCCGCCCGAGCAAAAGCCTCACTGCGTCAACGCACAATTCAGCTGCAATTGTTTCTATAGGGAAATTCAAAGACCCCGCTGCTTTTTTCAGCCAAGGTGCTGCTTCGTTATCCCCTCTTCCGATAATAGATATCGGCATTAAAACTTGCGGCCCGCTTGGCTCGAATTGTACCCGCAAAGCATTTGCCGCTGGCGGGGTGGGCCTGAAAATTAAAGCTCCGATCTTGGAAAGCTCAGCATTCCCCATAACGTTCATCGGCAACGTGCAATTACCGAAAATAGGGGACAATCCTTATTATTTATCTACAACTGCTAAGGACCCCATTGCCACTCTAACCAGCACAACCGCCGGACTCCAACTCCAGGCATTCGAACCCACAGTCGATAGCGGCTTGGGCAATGCCTTGATATTGACATCAGGCATCCTCGACACCGTCAGGTCTATTATTGAACCGATCATCAAAGGGCTGCTCAGCCCATTAATAGACCCCTTAGTAAACTCTTTATTAAAAGTCCTTGGTATTGATTTGGCGAAAGTCGAAGTCGGCGCCAACCTCACCTGCTCCAGCGGCCACGCTCAACTGGTGATGTGAGTCGGCAAACAAACCTTGAAACACGCCCCTTCCGCCCCGTTAACCACACTCAAGCTCCCGCCCATCCCTTCGACAATCCCATAGCTCACCGACAACCCCAAGCCGGTCCCCACCCCTGCCGGCTTGGTGGTGAAGAACGGCTCGAAGATGCGGGTCAACAGCCGAGGGTCGATACCGCCGCCGTTGTCCTCTACCCATAGGCACAGCTCCCCGGGCTGCACGGTCTGGCGAATGCTGATCCACCCCTCGCCCCGGCGCTGTTCGAGCAACGCGTCGCGGGCATTGATCATCAGGTTGATCAGCACCTGCTCCAGCTGGTCCTGATGCCCGAGCACCGCAGGCTGCTCGTCGGGCACTTCGATGCGCAGCTTTACCCCCTTGCCTCGCAGGTTGTCCTGCAGCAGCGCCGCCGCCTCGGCCACTGCCCCCCAGGCGACGAAGCACTGGCGTTCGATCTCCGAGCGGCGACCGAACACGCGCATATGGTCCACTAGGCGTGCGGTGCGTTCGATCTGCGTCTCGATGCGGTGCAGCTTGTCTTGCAGATAAGCGGGCTCGGCCGTGCCGTTTTCCAGGCGCTTGAGCGCATTGGCGGTGGCCATGCGCATCACGTTGAGCGGCTGGTTGATCTCGTGCAGCAAGCCGGTGGTCAGCTCGCCCAGGGTGGCCATCTTGGCGCCCTGGAACAATTGCCGCTGGCTGCGCCGCACCTCGGTGTTGTCGCGGCCCACGGCCTGGATCTCCAACAACCGCCCGTGCTCGTCGAACAGCCCGCGGTCGGCCCAAACCCACCAGGCATGCTCGCGGCCGGGCAACTGCAGGCAGATCTCCGCGCTGCTCACTGGGTGCTCCGGGGTCAGCGCCGCAAGGCGTGCCAGGAATGCCTCGCGCTGCTCGTCCGACAGCCACTGGCCCAGGTTCATGCCCACCAGGTCGGCCGGTGCGCATTGCAGGTAATCGGCCAAGGGCCGATTGCCGAACACCAGGCCAAGGTCCGGGCGGTAGCGGCAGATCATCGCCGGGGAGTCCTCTACCAACACGCGATAGCGTTCCTCGCTCTGGCGCACCCGCTCGGCGGCCTCGGTCGCCTCAGTGACGTCCAGCCACAGGCCGACCACCTCCACCGGCTGGCCGAGGTCATTGCGCAACAGGCGCGCTTCGTCCAGCACCCAGTGATACCCGCCCAGGTTGTCGCACAGCCGGTAGCGGCAACGGGCCTGGCCGTCGCGCAGCAGGGTGCGGGTACGCTCGAGCCACAGCGGGCGGTCCTGCGGGTGAACCGCCAGGCCCGGCTGGCGGGCCTGCTCGCTGTCCATCGCCCAGCCGAGCAGAGGCATCAGGCTGGCGCTGAAGAATTCACTGTGCAGCGCGCCCTCGGCATAGCGCTGGATGTAGATCACCGCTGGCGAGCTGGCGATCAGGTTTTCCAGGCGTGCCCGGGCCGCGCCCGCCTGCAGCTCCTGGGCCTTGAGTGCGCTGATGTCGAGTAGAAAACCTTGCAGCTGGCGGTTCTGCCAACGCCCTACCCAATGGAACCAACTCACCGCCTGCTCGTCGCCTTGCGGTATTCGCACGCTCAGGCTCAGATCCGCACCGCTGCGGGCCTGCTCGAGGGCCAATTGCGCCGGCTCACGATCGGCCGGGTGCAGGCGAGCCAGCCAGTGTTCCAACCCAGCCTGGCTGGGCAGCTCGAAGCGCGATGCCAAGATCGGGTCCAGGTGCAGGCCACCTTCGGCCGACCATGCCCACCAACCGGCTCCCAACTGCTGCTGCAGCTCATCCAGGTAGTGGGCCTGGCGTTGCAACCGGGCAAGGCGGTAGCGGCTCAGCAACGTCTGCGCCAGGGCATGCCACACCCTGTTCGGGCCTTCGCCCCCGGGCATCGTACCGCCGGCACAGAGCAACCAGGCCTGGATGTCCGAGCCTTCGCAAAACGGCAGGAGACTCAGCGAAACGCCGCCGCACAACGCCAGCAACTCAGGCGCAACGACACCGTCCAGGCGCGGTGCCGACAGCCAGGGTTGCAGGCGCGCATCCTCGGGCCAGGGCCAATCGCACGCATTGTCGGCGAAGCTGCGCCAACCTGCGGCTTCGTGCAACAGCACACGCAGCGCCCGCACCTGCCAGCGCTCGGCCAGTTGTTGCAGTTGCTCGGTGACGCAGGGCACCAAGTGGTCTTCGCTACACTCCCGCACGGCACGGCCAATCTCCAGCGCCAGCTGAGCGTGCTCCTGGGCCTGCCTGGCGTGGGCACTTTCGAGCAGCAAGTCACCGATATCGAACAGCTGCAGCAACCAACCCTCGCCCTGGCGCATAAGCCAGCCTCGGGTGCGCAGCGGGTGGCCGGTGACCGTATGGAAATCCAAGTCCAGCGGTTGCCCTTGCCAGTCTGCGGGTTCCCCTTCGAGCACCAGCCAGCTGTGCCGCTCCAGGTGGTCGTGCACGCGGCCACCCCCTTTGAGCGGCAATGCCAGTAGCGTACGCAGGGGGCCGGACAACCGCAGCACGGCGCCCTGCGGGTCGAGCCACAGCTGCAGGCCGACCGCCGCGGGCACCTCGGGCTCGGATGCCAGCGGCGGCGTCCCCAGCCAGCGGTCGAACAGGCCCGTCACAGTTGCAGGCTCGCTTCGGCCTGCAAGTGCTCGGGCAATCGAGGTACTTCGCCTATCACAGGCAGCACCAGGACCGGCAGCACATTGGTCAATTGCTCTCGGGGGTAGTCGATCGAGACCGTCAGCAGATTGTCTACCAACGCCACCCGCGCATGGCTGGCGGCAGTGAAGCCCAGCGCCGCAGGCATCCACGCCAGTTGCTGGTCAATCACCTGGCGCGCCAGGGCCTCGTAGCCAGCGCTGCCGCTGCCCGGCTCCAGCGCCACGCAGCGGCGTACCGCCTCGCTGGTGGCCTGATTGAACGACTGCAACATGAGCATCGGCAGCGCGTAGCTGACCAATCCGTAGAACACTGCGAAGAACACCATGAAGACTGCGACAAACTCGATGGCTGCCGCGCCTTTTTGCCGTCTCGCCAGGCTTGCTTTCATGTTCGCGTCTACCCTGACTATGACACTTGCTGAAAGCATAGAACCGTTCAACGAATAGGGATGGCAATTTGCCAATGCAAAGCATTGTTCTCCTGATGTGGCTTGCCTTGTGCACCGAACAAGATCTCCGTGAACGCCAGCTTTCCAACACCCTCACCCTGGGTGTCGCAGCCTGTGCACTGGCCTGGCTGTTCGGCACCGGCCACAGCTGGATCGGCGCCGATGCCAGCGAGGCGGGCTGGGCGCTGGCCATCGTCATGCTGCTCACCCTGCCCGGCTACATGCTCGGCCGTTTCGGCGCCGGCGACGTCAAGCTGATGGGCGCCCTGGCCCTGGCCACCAGCCCGCAATATGTCCTGGGCACCTTCATAGGGGCCGGGCTGACCGTGGTCGCCTGGTTGCTGGGCCGGCGCAGGCTCTGGTTGCTGCTCAACCCCAAGGTGAAGAAGCGCCTGCAAGCCTTGGCCGAGGAAGTCGGCGACAAACAACCCTTCGCTCCGTACGTGTTGATGGGGTTCCTGTTGACTGCGGTATGGATTCAATAGTGACCTAGTGGTCATTTCGCCTGTACAACTCTTGTACATAATTGCAAAGTGCGACTACTTTCTTAGGCGGCCAGGGCACAGATGCGACGGCCGAAGCGAACAGGGAGTTGATCGTGAACAAGTACACCAGCGCCGTAAAAATACTGGTTGTCGATGACGAGCCATTGGTTGTCGAAGAGTTATGCGAGTTTCTTGAAGGCAATGGTTACACCTGCATCCCGGCCCACTCAGCGATCGAGGCCATCGAAAGCTACCAGGCCGACGAGCAGATCGGCCTGGTACTCTGCGACCTGGACATGCCCGACATCGATGGCGTCGAGATGGTCCGTGCATTGAAAGGGATCAATGGCCGCCAGCGCGTGTTCGAGGCGATCATGCTGACGGGCCGCGCCGAGAAGCAGGACGTGATCCGCGCGCTGCGCGAAGGCTTTGTCGACTATTACCAAAAGCCCATCGACCTGAAGGAGCTGCTCGAAGGCGTGCGCCGCCAGGAGCAGGCGCTGGTCGAGCGACGCCGCAACGTGCGGGAACTGGGCAACCTCAACCAGCGGCTGCAGGAGCTGGCCGAATCCATCGATGGGCTCTACCAGGACCTGGAAAAAGCCCGTGGGCAGGGCCTGCATCGGCGCGCAACGGATGTCGAGGAAGCCGAGCCCGAGCTGCCGCCGGCCTTCGAGAAGCTCTCGCCGCGTCAGTTGGAAGTCGCCAGGCTGGTGGGCAAGGGCAAGACCAACTACCAGATCGCCTGTGAACTGGGCATCACCGAGAACACCGTGAAGCTGTACGTCTCCCAGGTGCTACGCCTGACCCACATGCACAACCGCACGCAGCTGGCCCTGGCGCTAGCGCCACGCTCGTCGCCGGTGCACCAGCGCTTTACCGCCCATTAAACCGCCCCGTGGCCTGCGCCTCCCCTGTAAAAGCGCTGCATGGCACCGGCGGCGCCGGTGTTCGCGGGACAAGCCCGCTCCCACAGGGGGGCGGCGCTAGCCGCTTGTTCTCTGCGCGACAGCGCAGCCCGAAGGGCTGGGTAATCTCCCACAAGAACCTGCTCGCGCCGCCCCTGTAGGAGCGGCCTTGTGCCGCGATGGGCTGCATCGCAGCCCCGACCATCCAACCCTGCAAGAACGGTTTACCCGCGAGTCATCCAATGCGCTGCATGGCACCGGCCACGCCGGTAATCGCGGGGCAAGCCCGCGCCTACAGAGGCCGGCGTGGCCTTCAATCATCCGACGAACTCACCTTCTGCCACCGGAATACCTCGGGGATCGGATACTTGTAGCTGTCCAGCCAACGTTGCATGGAGGCATCCCGCTCCGCCGCGGTCTGCACTTGCACCCTGGGCGAGGCCTGCTGGTTGCTCGCCTGCACACGCAACCAGGCTTCTGCAGCCGAATCCGGCGGCGCCTGGCGAAGGGGCTCGTCGGCCAGGGCCGGCAAGGGGCTGGCCACCAGGGCCAAGGTCATCAACAACTTGTACATGGCTACGCCCTCCTCGCCCTCAACCGACCGTGCCACGCCCGGTCGCCTTCAACTGCCTGGCCCGTGCCTGCGCCTCGGCGAACTGCTCCGGCTTGAGCCGCAGCCGGGCCACCAGATCGGTGGCCTGCTGCCAGTTGTCCTCGACCAGCGACAAGGTCACCAGGTTGACCGCCGGCAATGGGTTGTCGTCCTTGAGTTCGATCGCCGTGAGAAACTCGAACCGCGCCTGCTCGTGATTGCCCAGGTTCATCAGCACCACGCCCAGGTCGTTGCGCACCTTCTCGTCGGTCGGCGCCAGGCGCACGGCCCGTTGCAGGTTGCGCAGGGCCTGCACATCGTCGCCACGGGCCGAGGCAAGCTGCCCCAGGCCATGCTCGCCTTCTGCCGCCAGGCAGCCGCCCAGCAGGCTGCGGTACAACGGCTCGGCCTCGCTGCGCCCCAGCAAACGCAGCACGCGCGCCTTGCGCAGGCGCACCTGATCGAGGTCGTCCGGCAACTGCTGCAAGTGCGCAAGGCTGGCATGCGGGCGGCCGTCGTTGAGCACCTCGTCGGCCAGGTTCAGGGCCAACTGCTGATCAGCGTTGGGCTTGCCGCACGCGGGCGTGCCCAGCAACCGGGCGATGCCTTCAGGTGGTTGGCCCGCGCAGCCGCCAAGCAGCAACAGGCCGGTGAACAACAGGATCGCTTTCATTCACTTCCCCTCCCCTCAGGACGCCAAGGCCCGCGTCAGTGCGGTGAACCCCGGCCCGGCCAGGACAATGAGCAAGGCCGGGAACAAGAACATCATCATCACGGCCGACATCTTCGCCGACATCTTCGAGACCCGTTCCTGCAGGCGGGTCAGGCGCCGGTCGTCGAGCAGGGCTTTGAGCGCCTGCAGCGACTTCATCGCGCCGCTGCCCTGCACCAGCAACTGGCGCAGGATCACGCAGGTGTCGATGAGCTCGTCCACCGCCAGAAGCTGGGCGGTCTTTTCCAGCTCCGGGCCCAAAGCCAGGCCCGAGTCCACCCGTTGCAGGACCAGACGCAGCTCCTCGCTGATCTCCGGCACCAGGGTGCGGCCCTCATGGCTGAGCACTCGCAGCGCCTGCTCCACCGCAAGGCCAGTCTCGAACAGGATGCGCAACAGCGGAATCAACAGGCTCACCTCCAGGGCGATGCGCTGCTGGCGCCGCAACGCCGCCACCGCCAATACACGCTTGGGCAACAGGTAGCCGATGCACAGGGCACACAAGGGCAGAACCAGCCAGTAACCGACACGGCCGCCGGCAAGGCCATGCTGCAGCAACAGCGCCAAGGCCACCGCCACCACCGGCAGCCCCAATTGCAGGGCGGCGAACAAGGCTCGCTGGCGGCTGCGGCGCCAGCCCAGCCGGTCCAGCAGGGCCTGGGTTTCGCCATCGAGCTGCTGCAGACGCTGGCCCAGCGAGGTACTGCCCAACCAATGCAGCCAGTCCCCAAGGCGTTCCTCACGCACCAACCGCCCCTGCAGGCGGCGGGCGACCAGCTGCCTTGCACGCAACTGGCGCAGGGCCTGGACGCCAAACAGAACGGACGCCGCGAACAGGCACAAGGCACAGAGCAGCAAGGCCATGGTCACAGGCTCCTCATCATGCGCCAGAGCACCAGGCAACCGACCGCCTGCAACACGAAGGCGAACAACAACATCATCTGCCCATGGCTGTCGCGCCACATGGCCAGCAGGTAGCCCGGATTGCCCAACAGGAAGTAGCCGACCATCGCCAGCGGCAGTGCGCCGAGAATCCATGCCGTGACCCGTGTCTCACCGGTCATGGCCTTGAGCTGACGCGCCCCCTGTTCACGTTCGCGAATCAGCTTGATCAGGTTCTCCAGCAGCTCGCTGGCGTTACCGCCATAGTGCTGGTTGATGCGCAGCCCCAGGGCGAACAGGCGCAGCTCGTCCTGCTCGTACAACTCTGCCAGTTCGCTCACCGCCTCTTCCAGGGGCACGCCCAGCTGTACATTGCGCCGCACCCGGCCCATGGCCGAACGCAAAGGCTCGCGGGTGCCGTCGATGCCACCGAGCACCGCGTCGCTCAAGGTACGCCCGGCCTTGAGGCTGCGCACGCTGTAGTCCAGCAAGCCAGGTAACTGGGTGATGATCTGCGCCACCCGGCGGCGATAGCGCAGGCTCAGGTAGAGGTAGCCAAGCAGCGGCAGCCCCACCAGCAGCATCAGCGCCGCGACCCAGCCGGCCAGCCATGCGGCCAGTGCGACCACCACCAGCCAGCCGAGCAGCCATGGACGCAGGCTGAGCTCGCCCGGGGCCAGCCCCGCCCGTTGCAACAGCGGGTCGAGCCAATCGCGCCGGGCGTTACCCGTGCGCACCGCCTGGTAGGCACGCCCCAGGCGCTGGAGGATGCGCTCCTCGCCACGCTTGTGCAGGCCCAGGCGCCACAGCAGCAAGGCGATGCCCAGCAGCAGCGGCGACAACCCCAGCAACAGCG
The DNA here is from genome assembly GCF_015680235.1 of Pseudomonas guariconensis. Lineage (GTDB taxonomy): Bacteria > Pseudomonadota > Gammaproteobacteria > Pseudomonadales > Pseudomonadaceae > Aquipseudomonas > Aquipseudomonas guariconensis_A. The sequence goes on along the minus strand of NZ_JADLJL010000034.1, from coordinate 16,752 downwards.
GGCCCATCACAACAGGCCCTCGTTGCGCAGCTTGGCGCCCGCCGGGTTCGGCGCCTCGCGCAGGAAACTGTCGCCGCCGCGTCGGTCAAGGCGGAACAAGGTGTTGGTGACATACACGTCATCGCGCACCCCGACGACCTCGAGCACTTCGCTGACACAGCGGCGCCCATCGGCCAGGCGGGTCAGCTGAATCACCACGTCGAGCGCCGCGCAGATCATCTGCCGCAGGGTCTTCTCGGCGATCTGCCGCCCGGTCAGGCCCACCAGGGTCTCCAGGCGCAGCAAGGCATCCTGGGCGGTGTTGGCGTGCACCGTACTCATCGACCCGTCGTGCCCGGTGTTCATCGCGGTGAGCACATCGAGCACCTCGGCGCCGCGGATCTCGCCGAGCAGGATGCGGTCCGGGCGCATACGCAACGCGTTGCGGATCAGCTCGCTGGCCTTGATCTCGCCATGCCCCTCGGCATTCGGTGGACGGGTTTCCAGTCGCACCACATGGGGGTGATGCAGTTGCAGTTCGGCCACGTCCTCGATGGTCACCAGACGCTCATGGGGCGCGATCATCTGGCTGAGGATGTTGAGCAGCGTGGTTTTGCCGGTGCCGGTGCCGCCGCTGACCAGGATGTTGCAACGGCGCCCCACGGCATTTTCGAAGAAATCGAATATCGCCTGGTCGATGGCCCGCGTAGCCAGCAGGTCGGCACTCTTGAGCATGTCCTGGCGGAACTTGCGGATCGACAGGCAGGGCCCGTCCAGCGCCACCGGCGGGATGATCGCATTGACCCGGCTGCCATCGGGCAGGCGCGCGTCGACCATCGGCGAAGACTCGTCCAGGCGCCGACCGAGCGGTGCGAGGATGCGTTGCATCACCCGCTCCACATGGTGCGCATCGATGAAGCGCAGGTCAGTGCGCTGCAGCAGCCCGCCCCGCTCGACGAATACCCGGTGCGGGCCGTTGACCAGGATCTCGGTGACGCTGGGATCGCGCAGCAACACCTCCAACGGGCCGAAGCCGGTGAGCTCGTCCACCAGTTCCTCGGCCAGGCGCTCGGTCTCGTAGCGCGACAGGGCCAGGTGCAGGCGCGCGATGTAGTCGCCCACCTGTTCCATGACGAACTGGGTCAGCGCCGGCCGTGCGCCTTCGAGCAGGTTGCGGCCGCTGTCCTCCATGGCGTCGATGACGAAACGGTGCAGGGCTCGCTTGAGCGCCTGAGGGTCGGCCGTGGCATGGCGTGGGCCGCCAAAGGGTTCGTCGGCGCTCATTTGCTACCCCACAGCCGGCGCAGCCAGGTGAAGGTCGGTGTCGGGAGCTTCTCGGAACGCCGTGCCAGGCGCTCGCCCAGGCCTCGCAGGGCCTGGGTCAGGCTCTCGCGCGGAGCCAGCTCGAACAGGCTCAAGCCCTGGTTCTTGGCGTTCAGGCGCACTTCGGGGCTGTAGGGCAACGCCTTGAGCAGCGCCAGGCCATAGCGCTTGGCCAGGGCATCGGCGTCGGGCGCCACATTGCGCAGGTAGCGATCCACCAGCAGCACCGCGTGTTCTAGCTTGATACCGCGATCGCGCCATTGCTCGAGCACGTCCAAGGTGCGGCGGCAGTCGAGGATGTTCTGGTCGGTGTAGACGATCAGCTTGTCGCAATGGCTGACGATGGTGCGCAAGGCTTCGCTGTCGGCTTGCCCGGTGAGGTTGATCACGATGTGCTGGAAGTGCTGGCGCAAGGCGCTGAGCAACATGTACAGCTCGGCCGCGCTGGTCTGTTGCAGCGGATCGTCGCTGTCGGCGTAGGCTAGGATGCGCAGGCCGCCCTTGTCACGGGCGAACGCGCTGTCGATCAAGGTGGCGTCGAGCCTGCGCAGGTGGCGCAGGGCATCGCCGAAGTAGAACGACTCCTCCATCCCGAGCAAAGCCAGGCTGTCGCCGCGCGGCAGGCCGAGGTCGAGCAACAGGGTCTGCTGCCCGCTTTCCTGCACCACCCGCGCCAGGTGGGAGGTGAGCAGCGCACCGTCGGCACCAGGCTGGGCGCCATAGAGCACCGTGAGGCCGCCCAGGTTGGGGTTGCTGGCCACCGCCGGCAGGCGCTTGCCAAGCCGGCGTACCAACCCGGCCACTTCGCTGGCACGCGAGCCGTAGGCCACGAAGTCGCGGGCGCCAGCGCGCATGGCATGCAGCACCAACTGGTTGTCCATGCCATCGCCCAGTGCGACGATCGCCAGCATCGGCTTGGCCTCCAGCACACCTTCGATCAAGGCGCACTGGTTGACCAGCTGCTCGCGGTCCAGGCCGATGAACATCAGGTTGCTGAAGGTCACGTCGACCAGTGCCAGCAGCTCGTCGAGGCTGCCGCTGTTGGCACCGATCACCTGGCCCAGCGGGGTCAGGGCACCTTGCAGCCACTGCAGGTCTTCTTCGTTGCGGGTAATGGCCAGGTAGGTCTGGTTCAGCTCGTTCATCGCGATAACCCGCTACGGCCTTCGAAATTGCCGTTTTCCAGGAAGAACAGCTGGCCCCAGCTGGGGTCGTAGGTGCGCAGACGCTCGCCCGGCAGCTCCGGCAGGCGCGCATTGGCGGCCAGCGGCTGGACCAGGTGCGGGGTGACGATCATCAAGAGCTCGGTGTCTTCTCGGTTGAGCGTCGACTGGCGGAAGAACGCGCCGAGAATCGGCAGGTTGCCAAGGCCGGGCAGCTTGTCCACGGCCGAACGCGTGTTGCTGCTGACCAGGCCGCTGATGATGAAGCTCTCGCCATCGGCCAGGGAAATGCTGGTGTCGGTGCGCCGCACCTTCAGGCCCGGTACCAGGGTGCCGGCGATGTTCACGGCGTTGGTGTAATCCAGTTCGCTGACTTCCGGTGCCACCTTCAGGGTGATGCGGTCGCGGCTGACCACCGTGGGGGTCAATGCCAGACGCACGCCGAATTCCTTGTATTCGATCGAGACGTTGTCGCTGCCGCTGCTGGGCACCGGGATGGGAATTTCACCGCCGGCCAGGAAGCTTGCGGTCAGGCCGCTGAGCACGGTCAGGCTGGGGCGCGCCAGGGTGTAGGCGAAGCCGCTGTTCTCCAGGGCGTTGATCGCGGCCAGGAAGCGGCTGCTGCCACCGCCCCAGACGATGTTGAACACGTTGTTGTCGAGCGGGATCACCGGGCGGTTGATCGGCACTTCGCCCGGGCTCACCCCGGTGACCGGCACGGTGCCAGGCGATCCGATCAGGCTGTTGTTGGACCCCTTGAAGAACAGCCGCGCCCCGGCCTCCTTGTACTTGACGCGCTGCACTTCGACGAAGCGGATATCGGCCTGCACCTGGCTGGGCAACTGCTCGTCCTGGGACGGCAGCAGCGCGCCTTCGGCCATATCCGCGCTGGCTCTGCCTTTGACGAACAACATGGCCCGGTGAGGCTGCGGGGCGCAGGCGGTCCACAGCATCAGGCTAGTGTTGCCCGGCCCCACCGCAGTCAACAGCACGGCACGCTCGCCGCTGGCCTGGACGTCTGCGACCTTGGGCTCGCCTATCGCTACCCGGGTGATGGTCACCGGCAGGCGCAGCTCCTGCTGCAGGCCCTGGTCCATCTCGATCACCGACGGCAACTCGCCGAACGCCGAGCAGCCATTGGCGGCCGCCTGGGCAAGGGGCACTGCCAGTATCAACGGCAGGGCCTGGCACAACTGTCTGAGTATCCGCTCGATACTACGCATGGCGGCGTCCTTGCTGGGTCACGGAGTCTTGGGAGTGTCATCGGCCTGGGCGCCGCGGATGATCTGCATGCCGGGCGCACTGTTGCCGGGCACCACCGCCTTGGCGATGGGTACCTGGGACAACTGGCTGAAGCGATAGAGTTCGCGGTTGGCGTTTTCCACCTGGGCAGCGCCCTGCGGATCGGACCAGTAGCGCGCCAGCAACTGCTCGTCGGCACTGCGCACCGCCAGGCGCAAGGTACCGGCCTGGGCCGCCAGCATAAGGCGGCTGGCCAGGGCCTGCGGCACGGCCAGGACCACGGTCTTGGTGGCGACACCCATCTGGCTGCGCTGCGCCTTCTGCTCGTCGGCGGTCTGCGCCGGGCGGCCATCGTTGGCCAGCCCCGTCTGTTCGCCGACACTGAGCACCCGCAGGGCCGGAAGCACGACCTGGGCGGAGGATTGCGGGTTGTTGTTCTCTTCACGCAGGAACAGCAGCACATCCACATAGTCGCCCGGGCGCACCTGCCCGGCGGCACCGGCCACATCGTCGACCGCCACGGCCACCGCACGCTCGTGGCGGCGGATCATCCGCGCCAACGGCCCACCGGCCTGGAAGCTGTATTCATCGAGCCAACTGCCTGCAGCCAGAGGGCGGCTGCTACTACGCCCCACGGCCTGTTCGATACGTTGGAAAGCACCGGCGGGCACCACCTGCAGGCGCTCGAGCAGCAGGTCGTCTGCGGTCAGGGGCGTATTGGCGGGGATGTCGCGGCGTACCACGACGATCTGCGAACGAGCGGGTTCTTCGACCTTGGCCGGTACCGGTGCGGCGACAGGCACCGTCCCTTGTGCCTGCGCGGGGGCCGGTTGCGCAATAGGCGCTGGAGGACGGCTGAGCACAAGGCCCCAGTATCCGGCCAGGATCGCCGCGACCAGAAACACGCCGGCGAGAACCATGGTCAAGCGACTACTCATATCCGCTAACCCCTTGCACCCACTGCCGAGAACAATGATGGCAAAAAGTAACCATCTTGCTAATGGAAGGTAGCCGAGGGCGTCTGTTTCGCCATTTTTTCAGACCACTATTTCGGGACATAAAATTGACGCATAGGCAAAACAGCAGCTTAGCGCTCCTGTTTCAAATCAATACTTTAGGATTAATACCTTCTTACATTTGCAGGTTTTCATGGGTTGGCGATTCTGTGATGGCAAAGGGGTATCACTCAGGCGAATCCCCCGCTACCGGCGCTTGATCGCGCAAGGAGTTGTGCCATGCTGCTGAAACTGTTTGTCCACTGCAAAGTCTTCCTGCAACGCAAGGATGGAGCGTCTGGTATCGAATATGCTGTAATCGCTGCAATGGTCGCTGTTGTTCTGGCTGGCTTTGTTCCGGGGATTTCAGAAAGCGTCACAAACATAATGACTGAGATTAAAGATGCTTTGGTAGTTCCGCCGGCTAGTTAATCCATTTATGACTTTTTGATCCGCTGATGGGAAATTCACCATGCCAACCTCTTCCTCACGTCAACAGATCCTCCTGGTAGACGACGAGGAAGAGGCGCTACTCGAACTCGCCGAACTGCTGGAAAACGAAGGCTTCATCTGCCATACCGCCAGCTCGGTCAAGGGCGCCCTACTCCAGCTCACCCGCCACCCGGACATGGCGCTGGTCATCACCGACCTGCGCATGCCCGAGGAGAGTGGCATCGGCCTGATCAAACGCCTGCGCGACCACACCGCCCGGCAGCATTTGCCGGTGATCGTCATGTCCGGCCACGCCGACATGGATGACATCAGCGACTTGCTGCGCCTGCAGGTGCTGGACCTGTTCCGCAAGCCGATCTACCACGCGCGCTTGCTGGAAACCTTGGACAACCTGTTCCCAAAGCCGCGGATGTTGGTGGCGGGCTGAAGCCATGATGTCAATCAGCGCTTTGGCCAACGACACCTGACAGATACGTGAGTTAAAACCCTCCAGCCTCCGCCATTACCCTCCTTTGCTCATTTTTTTGCAAAGGAAAGCAACAATGAAACATTGGCATTACCTCGGCGTTTTACTCACCCTCTGTCTATCTAGCACGGCTGTCTTGGCCAAAGACATGACGGTGACGATCAGCACGGTCATCAACAACAAAGTCGGCGAGGACCAGTGCATGGACCTGGCGTCCGACAAAACGAAAGTCATATTCAATCGCTGTGACACCTCGCCGACCCAGCAATGGGTCATGCAAAACTCCGGTGTTTTCAGCACCCTCAAGAACAGCACCCTGCCCGATGATATCTGCCTGTTCAGCACTACCAATGGGTCACGTGTGGACATGCGCCGATGCAACAGCGGCACCTATACCTCTCAAACGCTATGGCGCATGACCCCCAAGCCAAACGAGACATTCACCATCACCAGCAAAGTACAGAATGACTATGGCCGTAACGGTCAACTTTCCGTGGACGAAGATGGCAACCTGACGCTCAACGACCCGGCAGGAGCCGTGGGCAATTGGAAGGTCCCCCATTATGTTGCGCCAAAGCGAAACATGAAGGGCGTCGTTAACGTACTGTTGCTCAATACCCATTTCACCGGCACGTCCGAGCAGCCGACAGAAAGAATCCGCAACGCCCTGTTCGGCGGCGAAGGTGCCGTAGTCACGATATCCGACGCAACGTAATAGCGCCCTGAAAGATATAGGAGTTAACGCCTCCGTAGCGACCACGTACGCTCACTGACTCATGCTTTTATTGAAGGATTCACACGATGAAATCAATGGGTTATCTCAGCATTTCGCTGGTCGCCGCTTTTCCCTATTTATTCAATTACCTGTCCATCGACAACGACTTTTCCACAACCCAGCGGGAAGAAAAAGGCCTGGACACTCGTCAGGACCTCCCGTCCAGCGACGCTGCGAACGCCCGGAAACGGGAAGTCGCGGCAAGGAAGGACACAGATCGAAACAGCACTGATCGTCCCTTGCCAGGCGATGTCTGTCTTTTCTCTTCATTCAATGGCAATGAAATCCAGGCTCGTGAGTGCGGCAGTGGCCATTACTCATCGCAAGAACTGGGGGAATTGATAGGCGCAGACGACCGCCAACACGCCCTGCGCAGCACGGTTCAAGTCGAGCGGGCAAGAAGCGAGTCACTGGAGGTCTGCCAGGGCAGGCTCGCTTGAAATGCCACCAGGCTCATAGCGCAAAAGCAAAACGGATGGTCAAGCGCGGTTCTCGCCCCCGATTGTCCAGTGCCACATCCGCCAGCGGCTTGGCCATCTCCAGGGCAAGATTGGAACCCTGCCCATCCCCCAGGCGCAGGCCCACGGCAACGGACGCCATGCGCGCATCTTCCGTATCGAGGCCATTGGACCAGGCCCGGGCGGCATCGAGCACAACATATGGCTGCACCAGCCGCGCCCGTCGGGAGCCGGGGTGAAAGCTGCGGTTCAGCTCATACGCCATCCCCCATCCTTTGTCGCCCGACGCCTGATCGGCGGGGTATCCCCGCCCAAAATGCTGGCCGCCGAACAGCACGCGCTCGCTGTCAGGCAAGTCGTTCGCACTCCAGTAAAAAGCCGCCGAGGCCACCCCCTGCCAATTGCCCAGGAAGGAATCGCTCTGCAACGCACCCAGTCGCAGGCGCAGGAAATCCACATCGCGATCACTGTCGCTGCGCGCGCCCAGCTGATCCAGACCTTGATACACGCCCGCGCTGACGATGCGTAGCCGACCGGCATCCACCTTGCGCCAGTCGCCTTCGAAAGACACGACCCGGGCGTAGGTGTCGCGGTCGTCCAAACGCGCTCGGTAGCCGACATGATCGGTCGCCGTATAGAAACGCCCGACCACATCCAGCCACTCCCCGGGCTTGGCGATCAAGGCCTGGCTGATGCCGATGCCGAAACGCTCGTTCTCCCAGCGTTGGCGCACATCACCGCCATGGGCGAGGCGCATATAGGTACGCGGCTCGCTGCGATAGCGCGAAGCCCAGAGCAGCAACCGGCTGCCTTCGTCGTCCAGGTACTGGCTGTAGTCGAGCCGGTAGAAGCGTGCCTTGCCATCGCCCGGCGGCCACGACACACGCGCCGCCATTTGCTCGGCGAAGCGGGTCTGGGCATGGCTGGCGATGCCTGCAAAGGCCTGGGCCGATTCGCGGCTGCCATCGGTCATCGTCAATTGGCCGGCAAACGCTTTGCGTGATACCCGCAATACCAGGCGCATGGCCCCTTCACGCCCCGTGCCTGGGGCCAGCTCGGCCTCGGCACTCACCCCTGGCATGCGATCGATCAGGCCGAGGTAACGCTCGAAGGATTCGCGCGTCAGCGGCCGCTCTGCCGTGAGCTTGCCCAGCAAACGCTCCACGTACGCCGCTGCGGGGCCGAGGTCGCCCTGCAACTGGTAATCACTGATGTAACCCTCCACCAGCACCACCTGCACACGGCCATCGGCAAAGTCCTGAGAGGGCAGGTAGGCGCGGGAGAGAATGTAGCCGTCCTGCCGGTAGCGCTGGGTCAGGCGCTCGGTCACCGCCAGCAGTTCGGTCAACGTCACCTCTCGCCCCACCAGCGGCTGGTAATGCTCGCGCAGTTCGCTCAGCAGGTACACGGTACCGCCTTCGAAGCGCACCTTGTGCACGGGTATCGGCGCGTTCAAGGTCATGAGGCCGTGCTGCTGGCTGGCCTGTGTCGGCACCGGCACACCGTACAAGGCAGGGCGGTAGGCATCCGCCGGCAGGTTCGGCACAGGCAGGCGGCCTGCGACCGCGTCGCCGTCGAGGGCGGGCGGCAGAGGGCCGGCACGGCAGGTCAAGGACAGCATCAGCAGGGTGATGGCCAGAGAACGCATGGAACGCTCCGTGATCCAACGAAGACGGGGCGCGTCGACACCGCCCTCGGGCTCAAGCTTAGGTGCTGGCATGACGGTCGTCGAACATTTGACTGGCAAGGGCGAAGCCTTTGCCAGGCGACGGTGATATCGGGTCCGGCCTAATCGCGGGACAAGCCCCACCCACCAGGCCTGCGCTGTTTTCAGAGACACCGCCGTACCTGTGGGAGCTGGCTTGCCAGCGATAGGACCGGGGCAAGCAACTCAAGACAGTTGGCTCCCACAAGGGACCCTATGAGAGCGGGCTCGTCCCGCGAAAGGGCTGCAAAATGGCCCCCGGGCGTTCCGGTCACTCGCTGACCTGAAACTCCACCCGCGCCGTCTCGCCACTTTCATCCAGGGCGCTGAGCTCGATGCGCCCGGCCTGCTCGAAACGCACCAGCAGGCTGTCCTGGCCACGGGTTTCGCCCAGAGGCCGACCATTGAGGAACCACCAGCGCTGCCCACCGCCGCCCAGCGCAGAGACATACAGCTGCAACGGCTCGCGGCTGGTGGCCGGACGGCGCAGGTTATCGCCGGGCCGCACGCCGACGATCGACAGGGGTGGCGCACGGGGTGGTGTCTGCGGCGGGCAAGCGTCATCTACCGCAGGCAGGCGCGCGGCACGCCGTTCGACGCGGGGCAACCAAGGCTCCAGGGGCGCCGGCCACAGCGCCACGTCCCGAGCCTTGGCACCGGGGCATCCGGCATCCACGCGCAACCCCCGGTCATTGACCCAGATGGCCTCGCGCAGGCCCAGCCCCAGGGGTTGGTCGGCGGCCTGCAGCGTCGGCGGCGTGGTCCCGTCCAAAGTCCATGCAAAGCGCTGGCGCCGGCAATTCGGGTCTTGTCGGTTCATCGGCTGGCCCAGAGGCCAGCACACAGCCGCCACGCCGACACTCGCCGGCACCCGCGCCACCGGAGCGCCGATGCCTCGCTGGTTGTCACGGTTGCTCAACAGATCGTGCACCTGCAGCATCAACGGCGCCGCCGAGGCCAGGCCGAACTGCCCCGGCACCGGCGTGCCGTCCGGGCGGCCGATCCATACCCCGATCAGGTAGCGCGGCCCGACGCCCACCGACCAGGCATCGCGAAAGCCATAGCTGGTACCGGTCTTCCAGGCCAGTTGCGGACGCTGCACCAGCTCGGCATGGGGGTCGCGGTCCGGGCGGGCCTGGCCGCTGAGGATACGCCGCACGATCCAGGCCGCCCCGGGCGAGAGCAGCCTGCGCTCCACCAGCGGGTCCGTCGGCTGCAAGCGGATCCGCGCACTCTTGCCGTCACGGGCGAAAGCCGCATAGCCCCCGACCAGGTCCTCCAGGCGGCTGCCGGCTCCGCCCAGGATCAACGACAGGTTCGGCTCGGCGAGCGGCGGCAGCACCAGCGGCATGCCACCCATGCGCATCTGCGCGGCAAAGCGTTTCGGCCCGTAGGCTTCCAGCAGCTGCACCGCCGGCAGGTTCAGCGACAGGGCCAGGGCAGCGCTGGCCGAGACCGGGCCGCTGAAGCCCATCGAGAAGTTGCCGGGGCGGTAGTCGCCATAACGGCGCGGCACATCCTGTAGCAGCGACTCGGAGTGGATCAGGCCATCGTCCATGGCCATGGCGTAGAGGAACGGCTTGAGGGTCGAGCCTGGCGAGCGCAGGGCATGGATCATGTCGACATGGCCGAAGCGACGCGCATCGCTCAGGTCGATCGAGCCCAGGTAGGCGCGCACCGCCATGGTCTGTGCCTCCACCACCAGCACCGCTGCCGAGGTGCGCTCCGGCAGGCGGGCGCGCCAGCCCAGCAGCAGGTCTTCCAGGCGCCGTTGCAATGCTGCATCGAGGGTGGTGCGAATGAGCGGCGGGCTGTCGGCAGTGTTCAAACGCCGGGCCAGCAACGGTGCCAGCGCAGGCTCCTGACGCGGCGCCAGCAACAAGGCCTCCTCCCGTGCTTCCTGGATGCGCTGGGCCGGCCAGACCTGGTAGTCGGCCAGGCGCTGCAGCACCTTGTCCCGTGCCCGCTGGGCGCGCTCGGGGTGCCGGTCAGGGCGCAGGCGGCTGGGCGCCTGGGGCAGCACCGCGAGCAGCGCCGCCTCGGCCGGCGTGAGGTGCCTGGGCGACTTGCCGAGGTAGGCCCAACTGGCGGCTGCCACGCCTTGCAGCGTGCCACCGAAGGGGGCGCGGTTGAGGTAAAGCTGGAGAATCTCGCGCTTGGACAGGTGCCATTCCAGCTGCGCCGTGCGCCACAGTTGGCGCAGCTTGCCCGGTACGGTGCGGTCGTGTGGATCGAGCAACCGCGCCACCTGCATCGACAAGGTACTGCCCCCGGACACCACGCGCCCGCCTCGCAGGTTCAGCCAGGCGGCTCGTGCCAGGGCCAGCGGATTGACCCCCGGGTGGCTGTAGAACCAACGGTCCTCGTAGGTGAGCAGCGCCTCCAGGTACAGCGGCGAGACCTCGTCGGGGCTGACCGGATAACGCCACACGCCATCGGCATCGGCGAAGCGCCACAAGGGCGTGCCGTCCTCGGCCAACACCACCCGTGCCAGGTCATCGTCCGGCATGGGCAATGGCCACAGACGGTCGGCCAGCCACACGCCTCCCATCACCAGCAGCCCAGCGATGGCGATAACACGCAGGGCCCTTGCGGTACGCGTAGGCAGGCAGGCTAACATGGGCACCGGGAACCGACTGGGCCAGGTAATGGCCAAAGGCTAGGGAACGGTACCCACGCCGATTCGATCATCAGGAAGCAACTATGCATGTAGAAGGTTTTTTCGAGTGGCTGGGCCAGGCACTGGGTTCGTTGATCCGTTTCATCGTCGACGCATTGAGTGGTCTGTTCAACCTGCTGGCCAATGCGGGGGGCAATTTCATCGATGGCCTGGCACGCACCCTGGGCATGGACACCTCGCTGGTCAGCATCCTGGCCCTGGTGGTCGGCCTTATGCTGCTGTACTCGGCAATCCGCGCCTTCATGCGCGCCTCGGTCATCCTCGGGATCGTCTGGTTGCTGCTGGGGTTGTGGGTGTTGAGCTGGGTGGTTCACTGACGTTCAGGTCTTGAGGCGGGTGGTGGCTTTGGAATCGAGCGCCGCGCGGGCGGCGCGCGATCTCACCAGCACCGAAGTTGCTGCGGCGGACTAACGCCCGCGCACCACCATTTCTCCCTGACCGTCCCCAACCGCCTGCAGGTTCGGCCGGTACATCGACTCCACCTGCGGCGGCGGCACACGATAGGTGCCCGGCGTCACCGCGCGGGCCAGGTACAACAGGTGGCTGGTGCCATAGCCATCGAGCTTGAGCGCCGCCACGTACCGGTCGTCGCGGTACTCCTGGTGCACCAGGTTGGCGTTCTGCATCGACTCTCGCCATTCCTTCACGGCACTGCTGGCGTTCTCCAGGCTGGCCGCGCTCTGGGCCAGGTTCTGGTTCTCCAGCTCGAGGCCAGCTGGCAACAGGTCCACCACCAACGCATCCGGCACCTGGGTATCGGCCTTCAGCGCCAGGTGTACCAACACCAGATCGCCACTGCGCAGGTTGCGTACATCCAGCGGCTGGCCGTTCATGCCCAGGTACTCGCGGCGCACCTGCATGCCGTTGCCCCCCGCCGGCGGTGCCTGGCGTGGGTAGCCGGAGAGCGTCAGCTGTTGGTAGAGCGTCTCGCTGCCTTGGTTCTGCACGGTCAGCGGCGACCTCAACAGCGGCCCCGTAAGCGTCATGCCCGCCTCGGCATTATTGAACTGGCGAACCTCGCCGGCGCTGTCCAGGCGCGCCTGCCACTGGCCTTCCGGCTTGCCCAGCAAGCCGCGACCCGCCAGGAACAGGGCATTGCGCTCCTGGGTCGACAGCCAGCGGTTGGCGGCCAACTCATCCGAGAGGGCGAACAGGCGCTGGTCGACCTGGTTGCTGGCCAGCGTGTTCTCCTGCAGCAATGCCAGGATCAGCGCCTGGTCACGCAGCTCGCTGCCATAGTCGGCCAGCCAGCCTTCGCCACGGCCGATACCCAGGCCCGCCTGCAGGGCCTGCTGGGCACGTGGCTTATCGCCCATCTTGTCCAGCGCCACTGCCAGTTGCACCAGCGGCAGGCCGGAGCGGGCGTCGCTGCGGCGCTCGAACAGGCTACGCAACGCGCCCAACGGCGCCTGCTGGTTGCGCGACAGGACCAAGCCCGCGTAAGCCTGTACGGCGAAACGAGTGTGGTCGGCATTCTGGCTGTAGTCCACCTCGATCAGGTTGCGCTCCTGCAGGTAGCGCAACAGGCGTTCGTTGGCCTTCTTCAACGCTTCGGCAGGCACGCCGAAGCCTTGCTCGCGGGCGCGCGACAGAAAGTCGGTGACATAGGCGGTAAGCCAGTATTCCTCTTCGCTGTCCGAACTCCATAGGCCGAAGCTGCCGTTATAGCGCTGCATGCCCAGCAGGTGCTCGATACCCATCTCGATCTTGCGCTTGCGCACCTCGGCCGGCTCGCCCTTGATCCCCAGGCGCTTCAGGCTTTCGACGTCGGCATAGAGCGACGGGTACAGGCCGCTGGTGGTCTGCTCCAGGCAGCCATACGGGTAGGCCTCGAGCGCGCGGATCTGCTCGGCCAGGTTCAGCGGTGGGCGGCTCGAGAGCACCAGGCTGGCCTCCAGGCCCGCAGGCTCGAACTCGGCCAGCTCATGTTCCGGCAAGGTCCAGGGCTGGTCCTTCAAGGCGACCCGATAATGCTTGAGCATCGCCGGGTACGCCGGGCGCACGCCCAGGGTCCATTCCCGCTCAAAGGCATTGCTCGGCTCGCCCGGCAACTGCAGGCCGTTGACCCGCACCACCACCTTGCCTTGACCAAGGCCACCTTGGGCCTGCACCGGGATCATCAAGGTCTTGCGCTGGCCCTCGGCCAGGTTGACGTTCTGCTGCCCCTCGCCGGCCAGGGCCAATTGGCCGGAGGCGCTGACCTGCACGTTCAGTTGCTGGGTACGGCCAGACAGGTTGGCCAGGTCCAGGGCCAGGCTGGTGCGGTCTCCACCAGCCAGGAAACGCGGTGCCGACAGCTCGGCGATCAACGGCGCGGCGACCACGGTCTTGCCTTCGGCCATGCCGAAGTGCTCGTCGGTCCAGGCCTGAGCCATCAGCCGCAGTTCGCCGTTGAAGTCAGGGATGTCGACGCTCGCCTCGCCCTCGCCCTGCTCGTTCAAGGTCACCGGCAGGCTTTGCTGGGCAACGATGGTTACCGTGGTGTTGGGGCGCTTTCCGCCCTTGGCCATGGCCGCGTCGCCACCGAAGGCCAGGCTGGCCAGGCGGCCCTGGCCGGCCTCGATCAGTTGGCCGTAGATATCCAGCTGGTCGGCGCCGTAGGCCTTGCGGCCGAACAGGCTGGCATACGGGTCCGGGGTCTTGAAGTCGGTGATGTTGAGGATACCTACGTCCACTGCCGACAGCAGAACATGCACCTGCTTCGGCACACTGCCGTCGGCGTTGGTCGCCTTGAACTTCACGGTCAATGGCTGCTTGGGTCGCATCTTCTCAGGCGCCTGCAGGGTCACGGCGAGCTTACGCTCGGCACGGTCCAACGGCAGGTGCAGCACACCCACGGCACGCTTGGGCGTGGCGTTGGCCTTACGCTCGCCGGGGCGTATCACCAGGGCGCTAATGTACAGGTCATGGCGTGCCCATTGCTCGTCCAGCTGCACATCGAAGGTCTTGCCCTCGGCGGGCACCTCGATCTCCTGCCACCACAACGGGCCGTCGCTGGACTCGATCATCAGGTAACCGCTGCCTGCGGCCGGTGGCGTGACCGTGACCTTGGCCGTGGCGCCGTCGGCGTAGGAGGGTTTGTCCAGCGCCAGCTTGACCTGGTCCGGGCGCACCGCGCCGCCCTCGGCGTTGTCCTGGGCGCGGTAGCCGGCCCAGAAGCGTTGGCTGGATACCAGCCCGGTCTGCGGGTCCTCCACCTCGACACGGTAGGGCCCCCACTCCACTTGGAAATTCAGCTTGGCCGTGGCGCCGGCCTGGACGCTGACCGTTTCCTCGCTCTGGGTGAGGAATTTTTCGTTGTAGTTGTAGCTCCAGCCATCGCTCTCGGAGTAGTTCCAGTAATAGTCGCGACGCTCGCGCACCAGGCGCACCTTGAGGTCGTCGGCGGCCAGCTTGTGGCCTTCGCGGTCGGCCACCAGCACTTCGAATGTCACCGGGCCGTCGCTGTCGGTTTCCTCACCCTCGAACAGACCGCGCAGCCCCGGCAGGCGCTCGGCAGGCCAGATCGGCTGCTCCAGGCGCCGGGTGATCGGCCGACCACCGGACTCCTGCAGGCTGGCCTGTACGGTCAGTTGCAACGGCGAACGGGCCTCGGCCCAGCGGCTTTCGATTTCCAGGGTGGCCTTGCCGGCGTCGTCGAGGGTGACCTCGTCCAGCTCCAGGTCCTGGCTGAGTTCGGTCTCGGTGACCGAGCCGAACTGGTAGCCCGGCAGCGCCGGTACCGCCTCGCGCAGCGGGCGCAGGTAGGCCTGGCCACTGAGACGGTTGCCGGCGGCCGGGGCGCCATAGAGGTAGCGGCCGTTGACCTTGATGCGCGCGGTCTGCTCGGGCGAGAGCGGCGTGCTGCTGCCCTTGAGCTCCAGCGCCAGACGCTCGGGCAGGAAGTCTTCCACCAGGAATTCATGCACCTGCTTGCGCCCGCCGCCCAGGTCCATCAGCAGTTGCCAGCGACCGGTCGGAGCCTCGCTCGCCAGTTGCAGCTGGTACTGGAATAGGCCGTTGCGGTCGGCCTCCCAGACGAATTTGCGGCTGACCTGCTCGTCTGGCCGACGCACTTCCACGGTCACCGGCTGGGCCTTGACGGGCTTGCCGTCCTGGTCGCGCAACAGGCCGTTGAGCAGCACGATCTCGCCCGGGCGATACAAATCACGCGGACCGAAGACGAAGAACTGCAACGGGTTGGCTTGCGGGCCGGTGATGTCGAACTCGGCCAGGTCCAGGGCTGCGGTGTTCAGGCGCAGCAACGTCGTGTGCACGCCCTGGGTGGCGATCAGGGTGTCGCCCTTGGCGGTGATCGGCAGTTGCGCATGGCCCTGGCCGTCCGTTTCGGCCTGGGCCAGCAGCTTGCCCTTGTCGTCGTGCAATGCAAGGTTGACGCCCTTGAGTGCCTTGCCGCCCTCCAGGGCCTGGGCGAACACATCCAGGCGATCACGGTAGCGGTGGGCGGAGACGCCAATATCGCTGAGGGTGAACAGGGTCGCCGGCTGCGAATAGTCGTAGGTGCCCGAGGCACGCATCACCGCCAGGTACACGCCCGGCTCCTGCAGCGGCTTGATGCCGGCAATCGGCAGCAACACGGTCTCGCGGGTGTTGCGCGCCGGGTTCAAGTCGAAGCGGCCACTGTAGACCAGCTCGGCCATGTCCAGGGTTTCCTTGGACTGGTAGTAGTACAGGCTGCTGTTGCGCCCCCAGTTGACCAGGAAACTGGAGAGCATGTCCGGCTTGATGCGGAAGAACTCCACATCGACCTTATTGACGTTCAGGGCGATCACCGGCAGACCTTCGGCCAGGCGGGTGGGCAACAGCGAGCCGCGACTGGCGAAGCCCACGGTCGGTTGCATGTCGCGGGTTTCCAGGCGGCTGACCGACTCGGCCTCCAGGCGTTTGCCATTGACCGCCAGCAGGCCCTTGTCGACGGTGAGCACCAGCTTGCGCTGCGGCTCCAGGTGACGCAGGCGCAGTTCCATCTGATTGTCGGAAAGCTCCCAGGCACCATCGAGCTTACCTTTTACCGTGTCGACCAGGTGCACCTTGGCGGCGAAGTCCTGCTCGGCGTCCAGCGGCGCGGAGAAGCTGATCGACAAGGTGGCGGCGCCGTCGAGCTGGACTTCCGAGACATCCAGCACGGTAAGTTCGCGGTCGGCGTAGCGCTTGGCGAGTACCGCTGGGTCTTCGCGCTTGGGCGCCTTGGCTTCGGCAGGGGCCGACGCAGCCGGCTTCTCGGCGGGTGCGGGGGCATCCTTCGACGAGGAATCACAGGCACTGAGCAACGCCAGCGCGCAGGCCAGCAACAATCCTTTGTTGAGCATTTGAGAGAGAACTCTTCGGCAGCATGTACGTGAGGGAGGCAACTATAGCGCAACGGTTGGTCGCTTACCTGGCGATGCGCAGCTAATGGGACGCGATTCGCGCCGATCGGTCGCCTGCTCGGTACAATGGGCGCATTTGAGCTTGCAAGGGGCCGCTTCGCATCCCATCGCCGGCAAGCCGGCTCCTACAGGAATTGTGGGAGC
>NZ_JADLJL010000033.1 GCF_015680235.1 Pseudomonas guariconensis | reverse complement strand
ATCCTGGCAGCCCGTTATACCCGGCGGGCGGTGATATGCCGGGTTTGCGGCCGCTGCGCAGCCGATCGCGGCACAAGGCCGCTCCTACAGGAGAAGGGAAGCAATTGTTTGAGACCGCTGATCGGAATTCCCATGGCGGGTCAATAAAAACATATTTTGATGCTTAAATTATTCTTGTCAGTCCGATCCCATCCGAGGGTGCTGCCATGAATCTCAAGATCGCCGCCTTGCTGCTGCTCGCCCTGTGTGCCCAGCCAGCCTGGAGCCAAACCTCTGCCCCCGCTGCTTCCCCCACCACCGACTCCGCAGCGCTGACCACGCGCCTGGCCCTACGCGACCTGTGGGTCGAGCATGTGTTCTGGGTCAGGAACTACGCCATGGCCAACCAGGCGGGCAACCACAAGCAAGCCGATGTGGCCGCCAAACAGGTGGTCGACAATGCCACTACCATCGCCAACAGCATCGCCCCGCTGTACGGCCAGCCTGCTGCCGACCAGTTGCTCAAGCTGCTGGCCGGGCACTGGGGCGCCGTGAAACACTACAGCGATGCGACCGTGGCCAAGGACAAGGCCGGCAAGCAAACGGCCGTCAACGAGCTGTCGAGCAATGCCAAGGCGTTGTCGGCCTTCCTGGCCAAGGCCAACCCCTATCTGCCGGAGCAGACCCTGCTGTCGATGCTCACCGCCCATGGTGGGCATCACCTGTCGCAGATCGACCAGTTCGCCGCTGGTGACTATGCCGGCGAGGCGCAGACCTGGCAGATGATGCGCCAGCACATGCAGGCGTTGGCCGATGCCTTGGCCGGGGCGCTGCTCAAGCAGTTCCCGGACAAGTTCTGAACGAGGAGCCACACCCATGCTCGAAGGCCTGGGCCGTACCCAGCAGGACCTGCTCAACGCGTTGCTCTACCGGCCCGACGGCATGAGTATCGACGAACTGTCGCAGGCCCTGGCGGTCACCCGCACCGCGGTGCGCCAGCACCTGGCGGCGTTGGAGCGCGACGGCCTGGTCAAACGCGGCGCCACCCGGCCCACCGGGCGGCGCCCGGAGCAACTGCACCAGCTCACCGACCATGCGCGGGAGCTTTTTCCGCGGCAGTACCCGCTGTTGGCCAACCTGCTGATCGATGAAGTCGCCGGGCTGATCGGCCAGGACGCGCTGTTGGCGCTGATGCGCAACCTGGGGCGCAAGATGGCCGAGGGCATGGAACATGAGGTGGTCGACGAGGCGCGCATTGTCGAGCACATGAACAATGCCGGCTACGAAGCGCAGGTGTTCTTTCGTTCGTCCGGGGAGCCTGAGATCGTGGCCCACAACTGCGTGTTCCATCACCTGGCCAAGGCCCACCCGGTGGTGTGCGAGCTGGATCTGGCGTTGATCGGGGCGTTGGGCGGGGGGGAGGCGGTGCACCAGGAATGCATGCTGCGTGGCGGGGCGGTGTGTCGGTTTTCGCTCAAAGCCAGGTAACGGGGGCCGCTGTGCAGCCCATCGCGGGACGAGCCCGCTCCCACAAGGGCCCCGCGATGGGCTTTACAAGCGCTAGAAACCTTTGCTGACCGAGGCCACCACCGTGGCCGAGCAGACGTCCTTGAAGCCCAGGTAGCTGGCGCACTCGGCCTGGGACAGGTCGGTGTCGATGTAGCTGAGCGACCAGTCCAGCGACAGCATCGTGCGGCTCAGCTCCACCTCCCATTCGTGGTAGGCGTTGCGGCTGCTGCCGTCGTTGGCGAACCAGCTCGGGTCTTTGTAGTCGTTGCGCCCGTAGCGCACCTCCAGGCCGATGTCGTGGGGCAGCAGAGTGCCATAGCCGACATAGCTGTAGAGCATCGACTGGTCGCCGTTGAAGTCATCCGAGTAGTTGCCGCCCAGCAGCACACCCCAGGCTCGCAGTTCGGCATGGTATTCGCCGTAGTTGAAGTTGCCCTGGCGTGGGTAGACGTACTTGATGTACGAGGTGTCGAGGGTGACATCGTCGCTGATCTGCCAGAAATAGCCCGCGTAGTAGTCCAGTTCCTGGCGGGTACGGCTGCCGAAGCCGAAGTCGACGTTGGAGCTCCAGACCCCGGCGTACAGGCCGCTGGTGTGGGCCAGGGTCAGCGAGCCTTGCAGGGCCGGGTCGTTCTGGGTCTGGGAGATACCGCGAGTGCGGTAGTCGCTGAAGATCCCGACCTTGGCTTCGAGGCTGAAGGCGTCGTTGAGGTCGATGGCGTGGGCGAACGGGGTGCAGACGAGCAGGCTGCCTGCGATGAAGGTGCGTGGGCGCATTCGAGGGGTTCCGTTATTGTTTTTGTGTGGTGTATGGCAGGGCGGGCGCTATCGCGGGGCAAGCCCGCTCCCACAAGGGGAGGCTGCGCTAGCCGCTTGTTCTTTGTGCGACAGCGCGGCCCGGTGGGATGGGTGATCTCCCACAGGGGCCGCGAAGCGATCAGCGCGCGTAGATCTGCTTGCCGGCAAACCAGGTCTGCAGCACCTGGGTGTCTCGCAGCGCTTCGGGCTCGACGGTGAGCACGTCGCGGTCGAGAACGATCATGTCCGCCTGCTTGCCTGCCTTGAGCGAACCGATCTGGTGTTCCAGGCGCATGGCCCGTGCAGCATTGAGGGTGTAGGCCTGGAACATGGTTTCGCGGTCGATGGCCTCGTCGGCATTGAGCACGCCCTTGGGGCCCTTGCGGCTGACCGCCTGGTAGATCGCCTTCCACGGCGCCGGCGTGGTGATCGGCCAATCGCTGGCGCCGGCGATGGTCGCGCCGTTCTTCAGCAGCGAACGGGCCGGGAAGGTATGCATGAAGGCCATGGCATCCACGTACGGCTTGACCAGGTCGAGGTTGTTTTCGTCGGCGCTGGCCCAGTACAGCTGCATCGAAGCGATCACGTCCAGACCTTTGAAACGAGCATATTCCTTCGGGTTGACCATCTGCAGGTGGGTGATGGAGTGGGGGATGCCGCTGTGGCGCTCACGTCGGGCCTGTTCCACGCCATTGAGCGCCTCGCGCACGGCGCGGTCGCCGATGGCATGCACGTGCACCAGCCAGCCGCGGGCATCGGCGGCGCTGACCAGCTCGCCGAAGTGTTTCGGGTCCAGCAGCAGCTCGCCGTTCTGCCCGGAGTTCTTGTAAGGCTCGAGCATCGCCGCGGTCTGTGCCGGGGCCTCGGCAACGCCATCGGCGAACACCTTGATGCCCGGCAGGGTGAGGTTGTGCACACCGAGGAACTGCTGGCGCACCTTGTCCAGCTCGTCCAAGTCGGCAGGGCGCGCCTTGGCGTCGGCCATCAGCAGGGCGGCGACGTGGGCAGTCAACTCGCCGCGCTCGGAAAGGTCCTTGTAGACCGGTAGCACGCCCAGAGAATCGTTCTTCACGTCGGCGCCTGGCAGCTCATTGGCCAGCGGGTCCATCCAGCCGGTGATGCCCAGCTGCTTGTTGTAGTCCAGGGCCATGCGCCCGGCGGTCATCAGGGTGTCGTGGCTCAGCGGCGGCAGCAGGTCGGTCACCGGGTAGTAGCTGGCGTCGGCGAGAAACCCGTTCGGGGTACCGTCCTGGTGCTGGCCGATGGTGTTGCGCGCCTCGGCGGGCAGCGCGGCGATGGTCTTGGCGTCGATCCCGGCGCGTTCGAGCATGGCCTGGTTGGCCCAGCCGGTGTGCATGTCGTTGGCCGCGAAGAGGATCGGCTGCTTGGCCCACTCGCCGTGGTTGAAGCGTTGTTCCAGGGCTGGGATGTCGTCCCAGTAGGTACCCGGCACGCCACCGACGGAAAGGAATTCGCCACGCACGGCCTTACCGTCCTGGCGCCACTGACGTAGGCGCTGCTCCAGCTCGTCGAGGGGGAGCTGCTCGCCGGCCAGGTTGGCCAGCTCCAGCTGCAGGCCGCCTTTGATCGCATGGGAGTGGGAGTCGAGCATGCCCGGCATCAGCACCTTGCCGCCCAGGTCGATCACCTGCGTCCCACTGGCCTTCAGGCGCAGCACAGCCTGGTCGGAACCCACCGCGACGATCTTCTCGCCCTCGACCGCCACAGCCTGCTGCAACGGCTGGCCTGGCTCGGCGGTGTAGACCTTGGCGTTGTGCAGGATCAGGTCGACCGCCGCGAAGCCCGGCAGGGCGGTGCAGGCCAGGCCCGCGCTGATCGCCATCTTCAGGAGCTGCTTCATTCGATGCCTCGTTCTTGTTGTGATGGGGCCGCAGCCTAGCCAAGGCACACGCGCGATTAAATGCGAAGGCAGGCACAACTTTTTTCGCGTTGGGGAAATAATCCGTTGCCTATGATTGCCATGGTGCAAAGCCTGGGCATGCCGGTGCCTATTCAAATTGCGCGGTATTTGCCGGCTTGATGAAAAGGCGCGGATACTCGCCGCGCCTTCGCATTGCCTCGCTTGTGCCGAACAGGAAGAAACCATGGACAAAATGACGGCCCTGACCATCTTCGTCGCCGCCGCCGAGCACGGCAGTTTCAGCCGTGCCGCCGAGCAGTTGGGCAAGACCCCCTCGGCCATCACCAAGGCCGTCGCCCACTTGGAAACCGAATTGGGTGTGCGCTTGTTCGAGCGCACCACCCGGCGCATGGCGCTCACCGAAGCAGGCACCCTGTACCTGGAAGGCGCGCGCCAGGCATTGATGCACCTGCAACGGGTGACCGAAGAAGTGGAACAGTTGCAGCACGAGCTGCGGGGTACCCTGCGCATCACCGCGCCGCCGTCGTTCGGCCCGGCGTTTCTCAACCAAGTGTGCTGCCGATTCATGCGCGAACACCCGCAGGTGCGCCTGGAGGTGAACCTCAACGACGCCAATGAAGACCTGATCGACGGCGGCTACGACCTGTCGCTGCGCGACGGCCCCACCGACCAGCCTGAACTGATCGCCCAGCCGCTGATCGAGAACCGCGTGATCCTCTGTGCCAGCCCCGACTACCTGGCCCGGCGCGGCGACTCGATCACCCTGGAGAACTACGCCCAGCACGACTGGTTGCTGCTGCGCCATCCGCTGCTCAACCGCAGCTACTGGTGGATCGAGCAGGACGGCCAGACCCTGCGCGTGCGTCAGCCCACGCCCAAGCTGATCAGCGACAACTTCGATTTCCTCCTGGCCTGCCTGCTCGACGGCCAGGGCCTGCAGTTCGTGCCCACCTGGTGCGCCGCGCCTTACCTGGCCAAGGGGCAACTGGTGGAAGTGCTGCCTGGCTACTGGCGGGCCTTGAGCGCGTTCGGGCCTTGGGTGCATGTGCTGTACCTGCCGCACCGGCGCAACACGCGCAAGGTGCAGGCCTTCATCGCCTTGCTGCACGAGCACCTGCGGGGGCAGGGCCTGGAGGCGGTCGCTCGGCGCTGAGTTTTTCCACCTGGGCACAAAAGTTGTGCGGGGTATGACGATGATCCGCCGGGGATGGCTCGCTAGGCTAAGGGTGGTCGCCTGAGCAGGCATTCCACTCTTTCCCAAACAGCAACGATGCCTTGAGCTCGCTGTACCAGGAGTTCCCCCGCAGTGAAGATCCACACTCTCGTCACCGACATCCGCAACCCCGCCGAGCGCGGTCGCCAGATCGGCGAACGTTTCGCCGAGCAGATCCGCCAGACCACCCAGCTGTACCTGGATTTCTTCCCCCGGGTCGGCGTGTCGCTGCGCGAGGCGCAGCGTATCGGCGAGAACAGCCTGGCCGCCCTGGAAGCCTGGAGCCCGAACCTGGCGGCGGAAGTGATCGGCATGGCCAGTGGTACGGGCTTGCCGCTGTGGCAACTGGCGAGCCTGAACGCACGCACCGAGGTGCTGGCCGCTCGCACCCGCCACAGCGAATGCTCCACCACCGTGCATGCACCTCGCGGCCCGCGTGCGCCGCAGACCCTGCAGACTTGGGACTGGCACGACAGCCTCTGCCCCCATGGCCTGATGCTGGGCCTGCATACCGAGCGCGGTATGCAGGTCAAGTTGTTCTGCGAATTCGGCATGCTGGCCAAGCTGGGCGTGAACAGCGCAGGCCTGGGCCTGCACTTCAATATCCTGCACCACACCAGCGACAACGACAGCGGCGGGGTGCCGGTGCATGCCATCGCCCGTCGCCTGCTGGAAGATGCGAGCAGTGTCGAGGAAGCCGTGGAGCTGGCGCGTTCGGCGCGGGTCAGCGCCTCGACCGTGCTGACCGTGTTCTCCCGCGAGGACTGCAGCCCGCGCGCGGTGAGCATCGAGCTGAGCCCCGAACGCACCGCGCTGGTGCTGCCTCGCGAGGACGGCTGGCTGCTGCACACCAACCATTTCCTCGACCCACAGCTGAGCGTGGGCGAGCACGTGGCCGACCGGGCCGACACCCAATGTCGCCTGGGCCATCTGGAACAGGTGATCGGCCAGATGGGCAGCAGCGACCTGCGCGCCCGCGCCGAGGCCATGTGCGGCGCCGATGGCGACAGCGCACCGATCTGCTTCCACCCGGACATGGCCATGCCTGACACCGAACGTTGGGAAACGCTGCTCAGCGTCGGTATCGACACCGAGCACTGCTTCCTGGACTACGTGGCGGGCACGCCGCTGCAACTGGCCAAGGCCGGCTTCGAACGTTTCTGAGCCAACCCGGTGCCGCTGCCTGCCATGGGGCGGCACCCGCAAAACGAGAACAACAACAATGCATGCGGAACATTCCCACCCTGCGTCAACCCGGTCTGCGCTGCGGACCTTCTGCGTCTCCGGCTTGGGCACTGCGCTGGAGTTCTATGACTTCATCATCTATGGCACGGCGGCGGCGCTGGTGTTTCCCCAGGTGTTCTTCCCGCAGATGGACCACCTGACCGCGACCCTGGTGGCCTTCAGTGCCTTCGGTGCCGGCTTTTTTGCCCGTCCTTTGGGCGGGCTGGTCTTTGGCCATTTCGGTGACCGCATCGGCCGGCAGAAGGTGCTGGTGGCGACCTTGCTGCTGATGGGCCTGAGTACCTTCCTCATCGGCTGCCTGCCCAGCCACGCCAGCATCGGTGCGACAGCGCCGGTCCTGCTGGTGCTGCTGCGCCTGATCCAGGGCTTCGCCGCCGGCGGCGAGTGGGGCGGGGCCGCGCTGTTCGGCATCGAGTCGGCACCGCCGGGCAGGCGAGGGTTGTGGGGCAGCTTCACGAGCATGGGCATCGGCGTCGGCGGCATCCTTGGCGCCGCGGTGTTCGCCATCGTCAGCGCAACGTTCGACGACAACTTGGTGGACTTCGCCTGGCGCATTCCGTTCTGGCTCGGCGGCACCTTGGTGCTGATCGGCCTGTATGCCCGCCTCAAGGCCCCGGCGCCATTGGTGACACCTGCAGCCAAGCCGGTCCGTGCCCCCCTGGCCGAGGCGCTGCGCCAGCGGCCGCGGCAACTGTTGCTGTGCACCGGCATCGCCTTCGGCTACTGCACGATCGCCTACATCGGCAGCACATTCTTCCTGACCTACGCCACCCAGGTGGGCTACGGCAGCACCCAGGCGCTGATGTTCGACCTGACCCTGTCGATCGCCATCGTGCTGTCGGCACCTTTGTTCGGCCACCTGTCCGATCGCCTGGGCCGGCGCACGGTGATGGTGTTCGGTGCATGGGTCATGGCCCTGGGGCTGTTCGCCTTCTTCGCCCTGGTGGGCATGCAGAGCTTCCCTATCGCCCTGTTCGCCTACAGCCTGACCGGCCTGCTGATGGGGGCGACCCAGGGGCCGATTCCGGCGTTCCTCGGCGAGCAGTTCCCGCGCAGCATGCGTTACTCGGGGATTTCGGCCAGCTACCAGATCGGTGCGGCGCTGGGCGGCGGCACGGCCTCGAGTATCGCCACGGCGATCCTGATCCTCACCGATCATGACCCGCTGGGCGTGGCGCTGTACGGGGCCGGCGCCTTGGCGTTGGTGGCGGTGTGTTCGCTGATGTTGCGCGAAACGTCGCGCTTGAGCATGGCGCAGATTGATCAAGAGCCGGCAGGCGTGGCCGGGGAGGCTGTGCTCGCCCGACACTGATGTATCGCCTGGGCTGACGCTATCGCGGGGCAAGCCCCCAACAAAACCGGTGCAGTGGTTGAGTTTGGCGCTGGCCCTGTGGGAGCCTGCGAAAGGGCCGCATGGCGGCCCCGGGCTTTTTAGCCGATGATCAGCTCACGCAGCCCATTGGCATGCTCGACGCGCTCGCCCGGCAGGGCGATACGCTGGTTGGCGCGGTAGTCGTGGAAGGCGCGAGCCTTGCCGATCAGCGACAGGTCCAGGGTCACGGTATGGCGAGACTCGCCACGGCCTGCCTCGAACAACGTCCTGCCAAAGGGGTCGACCCCCAGGCTGTTGCCGATGAACACGCAACCGTCCGGCCCCTTGCCCACGCGGTTGGATACCACCGCGAAGATCTGGTTCTCCATCGCCCGGGCCATCACCGATACGCGGTGCACGTTGTCTTCGGGCTCGGCCAGGCCGTCGGTGATCAGTACCACCTGTGCATCGAGTGCCGCCAGCGCCCGCGCGGTCTCGGGGAATTCGCTGTCGTAGCAGATCAGCAGGCCGATGCGCACACCCCGCCATTGCACGGTCGCGAAGCGATCGCCCGGCACCACGATGCCATGCTCCGGCACCCACAGGTGGGTCTTGCGGTAGGTGAGCAGGATACCCTCGGGGGCGATGAACAGCGTGGTGTTGTAGAAGGTGCCGTTGGCATTTTCATAAAGCCCCAGTACCACCGCCACGTTGTGCCGACGCGCCGCTTCGAGCACGGTCTGCACGGCCTCGCCATTGATGTCTTCGGACAGCATGCCCACGTCTTCCTGGGTGAGGAAACCGGTCAGGTGCGACTCAGGGAACAGCACGATGTCGGTATCCGGCGCACACTGGGCAATCGCCTCCAGGATGCACTTGAGGTTGTAGGGCGTGTCGCCGTCGCGTGTCGTCGTTTGTACCACTTCGATCTTCATGGGCCATCCATCTTGTTGTGTCCGACCGGTATGGGTCGGGTGACTTTTGCAAAGGGTGATGCAAGTATGAAAACAACGACTGTTAAAACAATCACGCCGAGTGATTAACCCGGGGGTAGGCATGGGCCTGAGTCTGCAGGATCTTTCGTGGCATCAGGGCATAGGCCAATGCATCGAGCACCTTGACCGGCCCAGTTTCTGGCGCACGTTGACCACGTTGCTGGGCGACTTCGTCGAGGTGGACTCCTGGGTCGCCTTGCTGTTCAGCCACGACAAACCGCAGATCTTCGACCAAAGCCCCTACGGCAGCGACGGCGTCGACCCGTTGGTGAGCGAGTACGCCAAGGGCCTTTACCTGCTGGACCCGTTCTACATCAACAGCCGGGAGCATCCCGTGACCGCGCTAGTGCGCCTGGCCGATATCGCCCCGGAGCACTTCCAGCAGACCGACTACTATCGCCTGTACTTCACCCATAACGTGGTCGCCGACGAGGTGCAGTTCAACGTGGCCTTGGGCGAGGGACGCACACTGTGCCTGTCGCTGGGCGGTTGCCGGCGCTTCACGGCCGAACAGCTTGCCCTGCTGGAGCTGGTGCGACCCTGGCTGATCGGCCTGATGCGTCAGCGCCTGCACTTCGAGGGCCTGCCGGAGCGGGCGCCGGCGAAACCGGTACTGGACTACGCCCATGGCCGCGACGAGGCGCGCCGGCAGCTGGAGTCGGTGCTCACCGCGCGGGAGCTGGACGTGGTACGGCTGATTTTGTCCGGGCACTCCAACAAGGAGGCGGCGGCCAAGCTCAAGCTCTCGGCCGAGACGGTGAAGGTTCATCGGCGCAACGTGTACCGCAAGCTAGACGTGAATTCCCAGAGTGAGCTGTTCTCGCTGTTGTTCCTGGCCGGTGAAGACCTAGGCAGTCTGCACGCGACCCGGCGATACCCCCAGGGTTAATCATTCGACGTTATAGGAATCGGCGCACGGATCCGCATACTGGAGCGGCTGGCGTTCTTGCGCGCAGCCCATGCTTGCGGTGCCCACGCACCACAAGCCCTTCCTCAGCCTCCGACAAGAATACAAGAGAGGATGACCGATGGCCCATTCGATTTTTGGCCAGGCCCATGGCCGCATGCCTGTTGGCGGGGAGGCCGGCGATGCCTGACCCGACCTCCACGCCCGTTAAACTGTCGCTCACCTCACTGGTGGTCTTTGGTCTGGCCTACATGTGCCCGAGCCTGGTGATGGTGATCTTCGGAGTGATTTCCGAAAGCAGCCAGGGCATCGCGCCTACGGCCTTTTTGCTGGCCACCGGCGCGATGCTGCTTTCGGCGCTCAGCTACGCCAAGCTCTCGCGGTTGTTTCCGGTCTCAGGCTCGGCCTATTACTACGCCAAGCGCCTGCTGGGCCCTGGCTGCGGGTTCTTCGTCGGCTGGGCGGTGTTGCTGGCGTACCTGTTCACGCCGATGGTGGCCTGGCTGTTGCAGTCGGTGTTCCTCAACGCCCAGTTCCCGATGATCCCCACGTGGGGCTGGCTGCTGATCAACATCGGGCTCACCACCGCCGTGAACGTCAGTGGCATGGCCCTGACCGACCGCTTGAACAAACTGCTCACCGCCTTGAGCGTGACGCTGGTGCTGTTGTTCGTGGGCTATTGCCTGAAGTACCTGGCGGGCCAGCCGCAGGTTGGTTTCACCCAGGCGGTGTGGAACGTCGACAGCAGCTTCGCCGGGCTGACCGTCGCCGCCGCAATCGCGGCCTACTCCTTGCTGGGGTTCGACGCGGTGACCACGCTTGCCGAGGAAGCCGAGCGGCCGCAGCGCGACATCCCGCGTGCGGTGATCCTGGTGATCAGCCTGGGCGGCCTGTTGTTCACGGCGGTGGCCTACATCATGCAATTGAGCCACCCCAGTGGGCTGTTCGCTGATCCGGAAACCGCTACGTACTCGATGTCGATTACCGTGGGGGGGCAGTTCTTCGCCGACTTCATCAACCTCGGTGGCATCATCGGTGGCTTTGCCTCATGCCTGGCGGTGCAGGTCAGCGCCAGCCGCTTGCTGTACTTCATGGGCCGCGAGGACGTGCTGCCTCGGCGCTACTTCGCCCGCTTGCAGGGCAAGGGCCAGGCGCCGGTGTTCAACCTGCTGCTGATTGCCGGCCTGGGGGTGATCGGCATTGCCGCGGATGTCAGTTCGGGCGCATCGCTGATCAACTTTGGCGCCTTCCTGGCTTTTGCCGCGGTCAACGCCTGCGTGATCGGCTACTACCTGCGCGAACGGCGCAAGCAGCGCTTGAGTGCGCGAGGGTTCGTGGTGCTTCCGCTGTTGGCCATTGGGGTGAACCTCTACCTGCTGTCGCTGTTGAGCACTGCGGTGATCTTGGTAGGAGTGGCCTGGCTGGGGTGCGGTGGGCTATACCTGATGTACCTGACGGCGGGGTTTCGCAAGCCTGTGCCTGGGTTGATCGAAGTCGAGCCCTGATATCAAAAGGAACAGGAGCCGCTCCCTCCGGTTTTTGGTGTTCTCAGTGATACCGCTGTACCTGTGGGAGCAAAAGCAGACAACGCGGAGCACCGGTCGCTCCTTAAGGTTGTTCGGCAAACAACGCCTTGGCTTCGGCGAAACATTGCTCGGCAATCGCCGAACGTGGCTCGCTGCGGCGCAACAGTAGCCCCACCGGGCTGTGGATGCTGGCATCGACGATCGGCAGGATACGCATGTGGTCGGACAGGTCCTCCAGCCCACAATCCAATGGCATGACGGCGCAGCACATGCCGGTATTGATGGCCTGGATCAGTTGGAAGGTGGAGTCGCTTTCCAGCACCGCAGCCGGTTCCAGGCCACGGCTGCGCAGGCTCAGGTCCAGCGACTGGCGGTAGTGCATGCCCTTGCTCAGCAAGCCTAGGGGCAGGTTGGCCAAGGCTTCCCAGCGCAGCTCGGGCGTGTCGAACTCGAAGTAGCGGGTGTCGTGCAGCAGGCCCATGGTGGTGGTACCCAGTTCGATCACTTCGAAGAAGCTGGCATTGACCTGGTCCAAGTAGCAGATACCAAGGTCCAGCTGGTTGCGGCTCAGCCCATCGATGATCTGCTCGGAGCTCAGTGAACTGAGTTGAAAATGCAGCTCCGGAAACTTCTCGCGCAATGGCAGCAACAATTGCATGGGGTTGAAGCTCGCCAGCGGCACGGTGCCCAGGCGCAGGCTGCCGACCACCTGGCCACGGCAACTGGCCGCCTCGGCCTGCAGCCCATCGTGGGCGGCGAGCAAGGTGCGCGCCCAGGCCAGGATGCGTTCACCGGCTTCGGTAAACCCTTCGAAACGTTGGCCACGCTTGACCAGCACCAGGTCCAGTTCATCCTCCAGGTTGCGCAGGCGCATGGACAAGGTCGGCTGGGTGATATGGCACAGCGCCGCGGCTTGGCCGAAGTGACGGGTCTGGTCGAGGGCGATGAGGAACTTGAGCTGCTTGATGTCCATGGTACGGCCTGGTGGAAGCGAGATGGGCTGACCTTAACCAAGTCTGCCGTAGCTGGCCATTCGTTTTGTGTCGCTGTGCTGATAGAGGCGGTTGATGGCGTGGTACGCCATATCGATTGGACGCCGCCCGGCCTTGGCCCTAGCGTGGCATGACAATGCCCTTTCGAGAGGAACCCCAAGGTGAGTGTGAAACCGGACGCGGTGTTCGTACCGCTCAATATCGCCGTGCTGACCGTCAGCGATACCCGCACCGTCGACAACGACACCTCGGGCGAGCTGCTGGCGACGCGCTCGGTGGAAGTCGGTCACCGTCTGGTGGCACGGGCGCTGCTCAAGGATGACCTTTACAAGATCCGCGCCCAGGTCGCCCAGTGGATCGCCGATGAACAGGTGCAGGTGGTGTTGATCACCGGTGGCACTGGGTTCACCGGGCGAGACAGCACACCCGAGGCGGTGGAGTGCCTGTTGGACAAGCGCATCGATGGCTTTGGCGAGCTGTTCCGGGCGCTGTCGATCCTCGATATCGGCACCTCGACGGTGCAGAGCCGGGCCTTGGCCGGGTTGGCCAACGGCACCTTGGTCTGCTGCCTGCCGGGCTCGACCGGCGCCTGCCGCACGGCTTGGGAGGGGATTCTGGTGGAACAGCTCGATGCGCGGCATCGGCCATGCAATTTCGTGCCGCACCTGAAGGCGGTGGGGCTGTGTGAAAGCCGGGGGTAGATTACGCCCCTTTCGCGGCACAAGGCCGCTCACACAGTCCTGTAGGAGCGGCCTTGTGCCGCGAAAGGGCTGCATGGCAGCCCCGGCACACTCAACTCAACACATGATCCACCGGCCCCAGCGCCGGCGGCAGCGGCTCGTGCCCCAGCGCCGACAGCACGTCGCGCTCGAGGGTGCGCACCATGGCGTCGGTGGGCAGGTCGTTCTCATCGCGGCCGAACGGGTCTTCCAGCTCGTTGCCGATGGCGTCCAGGCCGAAGAAGGTGTAGCTGATGATGGTGGTGAAGATCGGCGCCAGCCAGCCCAGGGGCTCGGCCAGGGCGAACGGCAGCAGCACGCAGAAAATGTAGCTGGTGCGGTGCAGCAGCAAGGTATACGGGAACGGTAACGGTGTGCCCTTGATCCGTTCGCAGGTGGC
This sequence comes from Pseudomonas guariconensis, assembly GCF_015680235.1. Taxonomy (GTDB): domain Bacteria; phylum Pseudomonadota; class Gammaproteobacteria; order Pseudomonadales; family Pseudomonadaceae; genus Aquipseudomonas; species Aquipseudomonas guariconensis_A. The sequence continues at coordinate 39,207 of NZ_JADLJL010000033.1, read as the reverse complement.
CTGGACTTCCGTCAGCCCCACCAGGCGTTGTTCGAGCAGGGTGTAGCGCCATTCGCTGATCAACTGGCGCTCGGCCAGGCGCGAGCAGTGCTCGCCAACCTGGCGCAGGATGCCGTCGCAGGTGTTGTGTGGGCTGATGAGCGTGCCCTCGGCCAGCCAAGGCCGAGCGGCGGCCAGTTCGTCTTCGTTGCGCAGACGGGCGTTGAGCGCATGGGCGAAGCCGCACAGGCCACGCAGCAGTTCGGCGCGCAGGCGCTGGTCGGCGATCGCCTGGCTTTCGCGGATGAACGAGCGTGTCTCGATGATCATCCGCCCCCACGCCTTGCGGCCCTCCCACCAGCGGTCATAGCAGACAGTGTTGCGAAAGCTCATGAAGATCGACAGCGACAGGCCCAGCAGGGTGAAGGGCGTGGCGCTGACCGGGTAGAAGAATGCCGGGTAGTGGTGCTCGATCAGCACGATCAGGGCGGCCAACAGGGTGACCATCAGGCAGCGCAGGGCGATGCGCTTGACGATCGAGCCCTTGAGGGTGAAGAGCACGCGCAGCACGTCGGGGCGGGGATGGACGATCATGGTGGTCCAGAGGCGGCAGTCAGCCGCCGGTCATGTTCATGAAGCGCAGGATCTGCACCTCGCCACCGACCTCGAAGTGATGGCGGTAGGGCTTCAGATGCATGGCGTCGCGGATGGCCTTTTCCAGGCGTTCAGCATCGCCGGGGTGGGCGCGCATGACCTGTTTCAGGTCCATCGAATGCTCGTTGCCAAGGCACAGCAGCAGGCGGCCTTCGACGGTCAGGCGCACGCGGTTGCAGGTGGCGCAGAAGTTGTGGCTGTGCGGCGAGATGAAGCCGACTCGGGTCTGCGGTGCCTCGGCGACCCGCCAGTAGCGCGCCGGCCCCTGGGACGATTCGGCCGACTCCACCAGGGTGAAGTGCTCGGCGATGCGCGCGCGCACTTCGTCGCTGGAACAGTACGACTCGCCGCGCTCGTGCTCGTCGATCACGCCCAGCGGCATTTCCTCAATGAACGAGATATCCAGTTCGCGCTCGACGGCGAAGCGCACCAGGTCGACGATTTCGTGATCGTTGCGGCCCTTGAGCACCACGCAATTGAGCTTGGTGCGCCGAAAACCCGCGCGGCGTGCGGCGTCGATGCCGGCGATGACCTGGTGCAGGTCGCCGGTGCGGGTCAGGCTGCGGAAGCGTTCGGCATCGAGGCTGTCGAGGCTGATGTTCAGGCGCGACACGCCGGCGTCGAACAGCGGCTGGGCCAGGCGACCCAGTTGCGAGCCATTGCTGGTCAGACACAGCTCGCGCAGGCCGGGCAGGGCGGCGATACGCCCGCACAGCTCGACGATGCCCTGGCGTACCAGCGGCTCGCCGCCGGTCAGGCGAATCTTGCGGGTACCCAGGGCGACGAAGCGCTCGGCCACCTGGTACAGCTCCTCGAGGCTGAGGATCTGCTGGCGCGGGAGGAACTGCATGTCCTCGGCCATGCAATAGACGCAACGGAAGTCGCAGCGGTCGGTGACCGACATCCGCAGGTAGTCGATGCGTCGATTGAAGCCGTCGATCAGTGCCTGGGTGTTCTCTTCCACGTTCATGCTCTGGGTGTTGGGTGAGGCGGCGCGTCGCCGCAGGCAACCTCCAAGCTATAACCTGCAGGCACCCTCGTCAAATTGCTTTCCCTGACTGTTCGATCAGCCGTGTCTATCACGGCTGCAGGCCACGGCCTACAAGGGCTGAGGGCCGTGATCGAGAGGGCTTATCACGCTTTAAGGTATTTCGATTGGACGGCTCTGGGCCGGGGTCCATAGGCTGGAAAAACACCGGACCTGACCAGCCGGTGCTTTTTCAAGAGCGTGAGGATCCATCGCATGAGCCAAGACGAACATATCAGGGACTACAAAGGACCGGCCGCCGGCTGGGGCGCACTCAAGAGCGTGACCAAGAGCTGGCTGGGCAGCGACAATGCCTTCAAGAACCTGCGGGCCATGCTCAAGACCAACCAGAACGGCGGCTTCGACTGCCCCGGCTGCGCTTGGGGCGAATCGCCCGAGAGCGACATGGTCAAGTTTTGCGAAAACGGCGCCAAGGCCGTCAACTGGGAGGCCACCGGCCGCTCGGTGGACCCGGCGTTCTTCGCCAAGTACAGCGTCAGCGCCCTGGCTGCCCAGACCGATTACTGGCTCGAGTACCAGGGCCGGCTGACTCACCCGATGCGCTACGACGCCGCTACCGACCACTATGTGGAAACCTCCTGGGACGAAGCCTTCGCCCTGATCGGCCGGCACCTCAACGCCCTGGAATCGCCGGACCAGGCCGAATTCTATACATCTGGCCGGGCCAGCAACGAGGCGGCGTTTCTCTACCAGTTGTTCGTGCGCGCCTATGGCACCAACAATTTCCCCGATTGCTCGAACATGTGCCACGAAGCCAGTGGCGTGGGCATGGCCAGTACCCTGGGTGTAGGCAAGGGCACGGTCGTCTATCATGACCTGGAACTGGCCGACGCGATCTTCGTCATCGGCCAGAACCCGGGCACCAACCACCCGCGCATGCTCGAACCGCTGCGCGAGGCGGTCAAGCGGGGCGCCCAGGTGGTGTGCTTCAACCCGCTCAAGGAGCGCGGGCTGGAACGTTTCCAGCATCCGCAGCACCCCTTCGAGATGCTCAGCAACGGCTCCGAGCCCACCAACACCGCCTACTTCCGCCCGGCCTTGGGCGGCGACATGGCGGCGATGCGCGGCATTGCCAAGTTCCTCCTGCTGTGGGAGCGCGAAGCCCAGGCCAAAGGCGAGCCGGCGGTGTTCGACCATGCCTTCATCGCCGAACACACCGATGGCGTCGACGCCTACCTGGCTGCGGTGGATGCTACGTCCTGGGACCATATCGTCGAGCAGTCGGGCCTGAGCCTGGCCGAGATCGAGCTGGCCGCGCGCATGTACCGCAAGGCCGAGCGGGTGATCATGTGCTGGGCCATGGGCGTGACCCAGCACCGCCATTCGGTAGCGACGGTGCAGGAAATCGTCAATCTGCAATTGTTGCGCGGCAACGTCGGCAAGCCCGGCGCGGGCCTGTCGCCGGTGCGTGGCCACAGCAACGTGCAGGGCGACCGCACCATGGGCATCGACGAGAAGCCCCCGGCCAGGCTGCTCGATGCCTTGGAAGAACGCTTCCACTTCAAGGTGCCGCGCGAGCATGGGCATAACGCGGTGCTGGCGATCAAGGCCATGGAAGAGGGCCGGGCCAAGGTGTTCATCGGCCTGGGGGGCAACTTCGCCCAGGCTACGCCGGACACCCCGCGTACCCACGCGGCGATGCGCAACTGTTCGCTGACCGTGCAGATCTCCACCAAGCTCAACCGCTCGCACCTGGTCACCGGTGGCGATGCGTTGATCCTGCCGTGCCTGGGCCGTACCGAGATCGACCTGCAGGCCGAAGGGCCCCAGGGCGTCACCGTGGAGGATACCTTCAGCATGGTGCATATCTCCCACGGCCAGCTCAAACCCCGTTCGCCGCACCTGCGTTCGGAACCTGCGATCATCGCGGGCATCGCCAAGGCCACTTTGGGCGACCGGCCGATCGACTGGGAATATGCCGTCGCGGACTACAGCCGCATCCGCGACATGATCGCCGAGGTGATCCCGGGCTTCAGCAATTTCAACGAGCGCCTGCAGCACCCCGGCGGCTTCCACCTGGGCAACACGGCATCCGAACGCCAATGGCGCACGGCGACCGGCAAAGCGCGCTTCACCGCCAGCCAGTTGCCCCGGCAACTGGTCAATGCCCAGGTACTGGCTCGAGGCGACAACCCGGACCTGATCCTGCAGACCCTGCGTTCGCACGATCAGTACAACACCACGTTGTATGGCCTGGATGACCGCTATCGGGGTGTATTCGGCCTGCGTGAAGTGGTGTTCGTCAACGAGGCGGACATCCGCCGCCTGGGCTTCGAGCCTGGCGAGCACGTGGACATGGTGTCGCTCTGGGAGGACGGCCGCGAGCGGCGGGTGTCGGGCTTCCGCCTGGTGCCCTATGACCTGCCTGAAGGCCAGGCGGCGGCCTACTACCCGGAGACCAACCCGCTGGTGCCGCTGGAGAGCTATGGCGAGGGCACCTATACACCGACCTCGAAGTTCGTGGCCATCAAGCTGGAGAAGGCGAGGGCCGGGAACCGGATCGAGGCGAGCGTGGCCTGATCCATTGGAGGCTGCTGCGCAGCCCAATCGCCGGCAAGCCGGCTCCCACCTGGACAGCGCTAACGTCGTACCTGTGGGAGCTGGCTTGCCGGCGATCAGGCCGCAACGGCCCCGACATTCACCGATGCACCGGGTACGCCGTGGTGTACTTCATCTGCTCCATGGCAAAGCTCGAAGTGATGTTCGACAGCCCGTCGGTGCTGGTGATGAGTTTCTTGTAGAACCGGTCGTACGCCGCGATATCGCCCACCACCACCCGTAGCATGTAGTCCCAGTCGCCGGACATGCGGTACACCTCCATCACTTCCTCGAACCCCGTCACCACCCGGGCGAATTGCTCCAGCCAGGCGCTGTCGTGGCGTTGGGTCTTGAGCTGGACGAACACGGTCAGGCCCAGGCCCAGGCGCTCGGGGTCGAGCAGGGCGACACGCCCCCGGATATAGCCTTCGTCCTCCAGGCGCTTGACCCGTTTCCAGCAGGGCGTGGTAGACAGGTTGACGGCTTCGGCCAGGTCCTTGAGCGAGATGGAGGCGTCGCGCTGGAGCAGGGTGAGGATGTGCTGATCGAAACTGTCCATATTGAGTGGCTGGCTGGCGTGAGGAAAAGTTTCTCGAGATTAGCGCGCTTGGGGAACGAAAAAAATAGCCAGCAAGGGAATGCGACAGGTTCATTCCCATTCGGCGCCGCCCCGCCGGATATGCGATAGTGGCGCTTTCCAACCTCAGCAGAGTCAATGGACCCGACCATGTCCGACAAGCCGCGCAATTTCGCCACCCGTACCATCCACGCCGGCGAGCAGTCCAGCGTCGCCGACAACGCCATCTTTCCGGCCATCGTCACCACCAGCTCGTTCATCAAGCGCGGCCTGGACGACAACCCCGAATACGCCTACAGCCGGGTCAGCAACCCGACCCGGCATGCCTACGAAACCTGTGTCGCCGCCCTCGAGGAAGGCGCAGGCGCAGTAGCCACCGCCTCGGGCGTGGGCGCCACGGCGACCGTGCTCGAGTTGTTGTCCAAGGATGCCCACGTGGTGGTGATGAACGGGGTCTACGGCGGCACCTTCCGCCTGATGGAAGACTACCGCAGCCGCACCTCGGGCCTGAGCACCACCTATGTCGACCTCAACGACCTGGATGCCGTGGCCGCGGCCATCCGCCCCGAGACCCAGCTGATCTGGATCGAGTCGCCGACCAATCCGTTGCTGCACCTGGTGGACATCGAGGCGGTGTGCAAGCTGGCCCGTGCGCGCGGTATCCTCACCTGCATCGACAACACCTTCTGCTCGCCTTGGAACCAGCAGCCGATCACCCTCGGCGTGGACCTGGTGATGCACTCGGCGAGCAAGTACATCGGCGGCCACTCCGACCTGATCGGTGGTGTGGTGGTAGCCGCCAACGAAGAGCTGCTCAAGCGCCTGCGCCGGATCAGCATGGCCGTCGGTGCCATCCAGGGGCCGTTCGACTGCTACCTGGCCCTGCGTGGGCTCAAGACCCTGGACGTGCGCATGGAGCGCCAGTGCGCCAACGCCCTGCACGTGGCGCGCTTCCTGGAGGGGCACCCACAGGTCGAGCAGGTGTACTACCCGGAACTTGAAAGCCACCCGCAGCACGCGCTGTCCAAGCGCCAGATGCGCACCGGCGGGGCGGTGGTGGCGATGAAGATCAAGGGCGACCGGGCAGCAGTCAACCGCCTGGTGGAAGCGCTGTCGATCTTCGTGCTGGCCGACTCGCTGGGCGGGGTGGAGAGCATGATCAACCACTCCTGGAGCATGTCGCACAATTCCCTGAGCCCGGAGCAGAAGGGGCAGATGGGCATCAGCGAGAACCTGCTGCGCCTGTCGGTCGGGATCGAGGACTACCGCGACCTGATCGAGGACCTGGACACCGCGCTCAAGGCTTCGGCCTGAGCGTAGAAGGCATCGCGGGACAAGTCGGACCGCCGCACCGCCGCTCCCACAAGGGCGGCGCTAGCCGCTTGTTCTCTGCGCGACAGCGCAGCCCGAAGGGCTGGGTAATCTCCCACAGGATGGGCTGCCCCCCAAGAAGCTGGACACCCATCCAACCCTTGGGGCAGGCCAGGATGGCGTTACCCGCTGTGGGGGCGGGCTTGCCCCGCGACGGCGTCGGTACTGGCAGGCGGGGTCACCTTGCTGGATGAACGATCCGTTCGATCCTGTCCTTGAGCAACAAGCGCTCCTTGCGCAGGCGGTTCACCGCGTCGTCGGAGGTGCCGTTACCTTCGGCGGCCACCACTTCCTTGTCCTTGGCGTTGTACTCCTTGTGCAGTTGATGGAGCGTCTGGTCCTTGTCGATCAGCGCCTGGAAATCGTCAGCGGAAATGTGCAGGTCAGCGAGCAGATCATGCGGGACTGGCATTTCTTCACCTCGGGTCAGGGGTTGGTAAATAGTCCTGAATCTTGAGGATAGTCGCCTTTGCCCGGTTGCGGGGGAGGGGGCGCCAAGGGACCGTTTGTCGCCTTGGCAAACATGAAATTCATTTCATCTGAAAAAACCGCACCGCCCATTATTCGTTGGCATCTTTTTCACGAAATATTGATGGCACGCTTTCTAGAGTTCGGCCAACTTCCCCGGTGCCCCGCCTGGTGCGACGGCCGATAATAACTCTCATCTGCGAACATCATGCCGAACTTCAAGAACCTGCGGGCCGAATGGGTCACGTTGCTGGCCAGTCTTTACCTGTTGATCGGTTTCAACACTGCGCTTTGGGAGCACCTGCAGACCGTGGTACCGCCCGGCATGGTGGGGCTCTGGCTGCTGCTGGCATTCGCCGTGCTGATGTTCTTCGCGTTCAATCTCATCCTCACGTTGGTGGCGTTCAAGTACGTACTAAAACCGGTGCTGATCCTGTTGTTCATGAGTGGCGCGGGCGTCGCCTACTTTATGAATCAATATGGCGTACTGATCGACACCGGCATGTTTCGTAATATCGCCGAGACCAATGTCACGGAAGTACGTGACTTGCTCTCCCTGACGTTCGCGCTGTATATGATCTTGCTCGGTGCGCTGCCTTCGTTGCTGGTGTGGAAGGCGCCCATCGTCTATCGCCCTTGGCACCGCGAGCTGTTCGGTAAGCTGGTGGTCAGCGGCGCGTGCGTCGCGGCCCTGGGCTCGGTGGCACTGGTCAACTACCAGGGCCTGGCCTCGCTGTTTCGCAACCACCACGAGATCCGCCTGATGCTCACCCCGAGCAACATCGTCGGCGCCTCGTTCGGCTATGTCGGTGAACGCCTGGGCAGCGCCACCCGGCCATTCCAGCATTACGGGGAGGACGCCAAACGTGACAGCGCCGCCTGGCAACGCCACGCGCGCAAGTCGCTGACCGTGCTGGTGGTGGGGGAGAGCGCTCGGGCGCAGAACTTCGGTGTACTGGGCTACGACCGCGACACCACCCCGAACCTGGGCAAGGAACAGGGCCTGCTGGCTTTCTCCGATGTGCATTCCTGTGGTACCGAGACGGCCGTGTCGGTGCCGTGCATGTTCTCCGGCATGCCGCGCAAGGACTACGACGCCAGCGTCGCCAAGAACCGCGAAGGGCTTCTGGACATCCTCCAGCGTACTGGCCTCAGCGTGCAGTGGCGCGATAACCAGTCCGGCTGCAAAGGCACCTGCGACCGGGTGCAGTTCGTCGATGTCAGCAACCTCAAGGACCCGAAACTGTGTGCCGATGGCGAGTGCCGCGACGAGATCCTCCTGCAGGGCCTGGGCGAGCTGCTCGACAACCTCGACCATGACACCGTGCTGGTGCTGCACCAGATGGGCAGCCACGGCCCCGACTATTACAAACGCTACCCGGCCAGCGCCCAGCGCTTCACCCCGGTGTGCCAGAGCAATGCCCTGAACCAGTGCGACCAGCAATCGATCGTCAACAGCTACGACAATACCCTGGCCTATACCGACCAGGTGCTGGCCTCGCTGATCGACCTGCTGCGCAGCCGCCAGGACAAGGTCGATACGGCGATGATCTACCTCTCCGACCACGGCGAATCATTGGGCGAATACAACCTCTACCTGCACGGCACCCCCTACATGCTGGCCCCTGAGCAGCAGCGCCACGTGCCACTGTTGATGTGGTTCTCCGACAGCTATCGCCAGGACTTTTCGCTCGACAGTGACTGCCTGGGCCGCCTGCGCGACGCGCCGTTGAGCCAGGACAACCTGTTCCATTCGATGCTCGGCCTGTTGCAGGTGCGCACCGAGGTCTACCGGCAATCGATGGACATGTTCGCCAGCTGTCGTCCGTGGATGACCGCTGACCGTTGATCAAACCAAGGATGGCGCAGGTTTCACCCCCAATGCCCGCGCCGTATATACTGCGCGCCAATATTTGTGGGAGAGCCTCGTGGCCATCGAAATACACTGGATACGTGACGACCAGACCCTGGCCGAACACTGCCGGGCCTGGCGCGAACTGCCCTTCGTAGCGCTCGACACCGAATTCATGCGGGTCGACACCTTCTACCCCAAGGCCGGCCTGATCCAGGTCGGCGAGGGCAACCGGGCGTACCTGATCGACCCGTTGCTGATCCGCGACTGGCAGCCGCTGGCCGAACTGCTCGAAGACCCGGGCGTGGTCAAGGTGCTGCATGCCTGCAGCGAAGACCTGGAAGTGCTCCTGCGCCTGACCGGCAAGCTGCCGCAGCCGCTGTTCGATACCCAGCTGGCCGCCGGCTACCTGAACATCGGTTTCTCCATGGGCTATTCGCGTCTGGTCCAGGAGGTGCTGGGCCTGGAGCTGCCCAAGGGCGAAACCCGTTCGGACTGGCTGCAGCGCCCGCTGTCCGAGACCCAGGTCAGCTACGCTGCCGAAGATGCCGTGCACCTGGCCGAGCTGTTCAGCGCGCTGCGGCCACGGTTATCCGACGACAAGTACGCCTGGGTGCTGGAAGACGGCGCCGAGCTGGTCGCCCAGCTGCGCCGCGAGGTGGAGCCCGAGACGCTGTACCGCGACGTCAAGCTGGCCTGGAAGCTGAACCCTCAACAACTGGCGGTGCTGCGTGAGCTATGCGCCTGGCGCGAGCGCGAGGCACGCAGCCGCGACTTGCCGCGCAACCGTGTGCTGCGCGAGCACTCGCTGTGGCCCATGGCCAAGAGCCAACCGGACAACCTGTCGGCCTTGGCCAGGATCGACGACATGCACCCGCGCACCATCCGCCAGGACGGGCAGTTCCTCCTGGAGCTGATCAAGCGCGCCGCGAGCCTGCCGGCCGAGCAGTGGCCGCAAGCCTTGCCCGAGCCGTTGCCGATCGAAGCCTCGGGCATCCTCAAGCGCCTGCGCGCGGTCGGCCAAGCCGAAGGCGAGCGCCTGGGCATCGCGCCAGAGCTCATGCTGCGCAAGAAAACCCTCGAAGCCCTGCTCAAGAGCGGCTTCCCCAACGGCCCCTATCAACTGCCCGATTCGCTGCGCGGCTGGCGTCGCGAGCGCATGGGCCAGGCCCTGCTGGATAACCTGGCGGGCGCCGGAGAATCCTGATGAAACGTATTTGCTCGATCTACAAGAGCCCACGCAAGAACGAAATGTACCTCTATGTGCTCAAGGCCGAAGGCCTGGCGCGCGTTCCCGAGGCCTTGCTGCCGTTCTTCGGCACCCCCGTGCACGCCTTCGACCTGGTGCTGACCCCCGAGCGCAAGCTGGCCCGGGAGGACATCGCCAAGGTGCTGGAGAACCTCGACAACCAGGGCTACCACCTGCAGATGCCGCCGCCCGAGGACGACTACATCGAGCATTTGCCCGAAGAGCTGCTGCGCCGCAACGACCCGGCCTGATCCCGGCCTGGTCCCCATCGTTCGTCAAGCGGCCCGCCTGTCGGGTCGTCTTCGTTGTTTGCCAAGGTTGTTTCGTACATGCGCGTTCTGATCGCTGAACAGGATCATGCCAACTATGCCCGCCTGCTCGGCGAGGCGGCGCCGACGCTGGAGATCGTCACCAGCGGCGATTCCGCCGAGCTTGCGCGCCAGGCTGCCGGTTGCCCGGTATGGCTGGGCCAGCCGGACCTTCTGGCCAGCCTGCTGCGCCAGGGCCACAGCCCCGCGTGGATACAGTCCACCTGGGCCGGTATCACCCCGCTGCTGGCCGAAGGGTTGCCACGTGACTATCGCCTGACCCGGGCCGTGGGCATCTTCGGCCAGGTAATGGCCGAATACATGCTTACCTATATGCTGATCCACGAGCGCGATGTGCTGGCGCGCCTGGTGAGCCAGGTCGAGCGGCGCTGGGACGACCGCCCGGGGCGCAGCCTGGAGGGGCGTCGGGTGCTGGTGGTCGGCACGGGCGATATCGGCCAGCGGGTGGCCGAGTTCCTGGTGCCGTTCGGGGCGATCCTTCACGGTGTCGCCAGCCAGGCGCGGGAACAGGCGCCATTCGTCGAAGTGGCGGGGCTCGAGGATTTGCCTCGCATGGTGGAGCAGGCCGACTACGTGCTCAACCTGCTGCCGGACACCCCAGCCACCCACGACCTGTACGATGCGGCGCTGTTCAAGCGCTTCAAGCCCAGTGCGTTGTTCATCAATGCTGGGCGCGGCGTGGCGGTGGTCGATGCCGACTTGGTGCATGCGTTGAAGGAGGGCCACCTGGCCGGGGCGGTGATCGATGTCTGCCGCCAGGAGCCGTTGCCCCGGCAACACCCGTTCTGGACCGCCTGGGGCCTGCTGCTGACCGGGCACAGCTCGGCACCTACCTCGCCGGCGGCGATGGTGCGGTTATTCGTCGAGAATGTGCAGGCGTACCAGGCAGGGCAGGGGTTGCGCGGGGAAGTGGATTTTCAGCGCGGGTATTGAATCGGCTCCATCGCCGGACAAGCCCACAGCCACTGCGCCGGTTCTGCAGCTGCGGCGAGCCTGTGGCAGCGGGCTTGCCCGCGATAGGGCCAGCCCCGGTTTACAGTCTGAAATCACCCTCGGCCGCCAACAGCGCCGGTCTTTCCTCGCTGGCACCCGGGAGAAAGCGCGCACGCTACTGCCTCCTGCCAGCACTGACCAGCGGTCTGGCATTGGCCCCGGACAGGCTCTAGACTGGCGCCGCCGCGCGCCGCGGATTGAAGTTCAATGCAGGAACACGTGTGATGATCGCCGACAACGCGCCCTTCTGGCGGCGCAAGACCCTTGAACAGCTCGACCCGCAGGAGTGGGAGTCGCTCTGCGATGGCTGCGGCCTGTGCTGCCTGCAGAAGCTCGAGGATGAGGACGACAACAGCGTCTACTACACGCGTATCGCCTGCAAGCTGCTGGACCTGACCACCTGCCAATGCAGCGACTACCCCAACCGCTTCGCCCAGGTGCCTGACTGCATCCAGCTCACCCCCGGCAAGGCCGACCAGTTCAAATGGCTGCCGAGCACCTGCGGCTATCGCCTGGTCAGCGAAGGCAAGGACCTGCCAGCCTGGCACCACCTGGTATGCGGCGACCGCACGCAGGTGCACGAACAACGTATCTCCCAGTCTGGGCGCATGCTCAGCGAGCATGATGTCGACGAAGACGACTGGGAGGACCACCTCATCTTCCGCGCGAGCTGAGCGAACCGCGCCTGTCTTCCTTTCGCCTCTGGAACAAGGAGTTCTGAATGCGTTGCCATCTGTTGTGGGTTCTGGGCCTGGTGGCCTGTGCGCCGGCCTGGGCCAAGAAGGTCGACCTGGATTACCAGGTGCGCCTGTTGCCGGCGAGCGGCCAGGCCGAGGTGCAATTGACCCTGGCCGATGGCAGTGTCGTGCGCAGTCTGGATTTCGACCTGGGCAAGCAGGGCGCCTACAGCGACTTCCAGGCCGATGGCCAATGGCAGGTACAGGGCGAGCGGGGCGTCTGGCACCCGGCCGCGGGCAAGACCCAGCTCAGCTATCGCGTGCAGTTGGACCAGAAGCCGCGCGGTGGCGCCTACGAGAGCCGCATCACTGCGCATTGGGCACTGTTGCGCGGCGACCTGCTGGTACCGGCGGCGCGGCTGGACCAGCAGGATGGCACCGAGCTGGTAGCGCGCCTGGCGTTCGAGCTGCCGGCTGGCTGGAAAAGCGTCGAAACCGCCTGGCCGCGTATCGGCAAGCAGAAGTTTCGCATCGACGATGTTTCGCGGCTGTTCGACCGGCCCACCGGTTGGATGCTCGCCGGCAACCTGGGCAGCCGCCGCGCGCGCCTGGGCGATACGGAAGTGACCGTGGCCGCGCCGCAGGGGCAGGGCATGCGCCGGATGGACACCCTGACCCTGCTGACCTTCATCTGGCCCCAATTGCAGGCGGTGTTCCCGCGCAACCCGCCCAAGCTGCTGCTGGTGGGCGCGCGCGACGAAATGTGGCGGGGCGCGTTGGCCGGGCATAACTCGATCTACCTGCACAGCGCCCGCCCGCTGATCGGCGAGAGCGGCGCCAGCCCGCTGCTGCGCGAGCTGGTGCAGCTGTTCGCCCAGGTCAACGACCGTGACGGCAGCGACTGGCTGGGCGAAAGCCTGGCTGATTACTACGCCACCGAGTTGCTGCGCCGCGCCGGCGGCATCAGTGACGACCGCTACGAAGCCTGGCAGGCACGCCTGCACAAGCGTGGTGCCAAGGTTACCCAACTGCGCGGCGAACACGCCGATGTCGCCCAGGTTGCCCGTGGCGTGCTGCTGCTCCAGGCGCTGGATCGCGAGATTCGCCTGCACACCCATGACAAGCGGTCGCTGGACGATGTCACCCGGGCGTTGATGCGCCTGCCCAGCGTCAACACCGAGGAATTCATCCAGCTCAGCGAGAGCGTGCTGGGGCGGCGTTCCGAGGTGCTGGAGAGTAAGGTCCTGCGTTGAGACGAGGCCCTGGATGGCAGGGCCGGCGCTATCGCGGGGTAAGCCCGCTCCCACAAAGGGCCTGCAAAATCAAATAGTTATGCATTGTTCTATGAGAGCGGGCTTGCCCCGCGATAGCGCCGACCCAGGCGCCTCAGCCCTTGGCCTTGGGCTCGACCCCAGTCACCGTCACGCCCTGTGTCGCCGCCTCGGCGCTGGCCTTGAGCGCCTTGAGCTCTGCTGCGCTGCGCTCGATGTCCCCACGAAGTTGCAGGTACTCGGCCCGGTGTCGCTGCCACCAGGCCTTGGTCGAGCAGTGCCCACTGACGCCCCGGGCCAGGGCCATGCCACCGACCACGATCTGCAGCAGGCCGACCAGGCCGCCGTGGCGCAGGCCCTTGCTGATCATCAAGGCGCCACCGGCCAGGGAGCTGGCGCGCTCCCAGCCATGGACGTTACGTGTATGCACAAGCAAAGGGGTATCTCGCATGACGAACGCTCCAGTTGAGGTGTAAGCAGCTGACTCGCTGTCTTGTCGGTGCGTTCACTTCACTTGCCGGGCGGTGCTCAGCGAGTCGCATTTCGAGCAGGTAAAGTCTTATCTGGAATGCGCCGCCTGGCAGAAGCTTGACATAGTGTGCTTGCGCAAGACCGGTGCTGTTCTGACGGAGTTCGGCACCCCGGCCGCTCTTGTGGCGTCATTGTTGGCCCTATCGCCAGCACTGGCGCCACAGGGGCGGCTTTTTATTTGAACTTGGGGCCCGAGCGGGTATTGAGCCCCTTCGCCATGCGGTCATACAGCACCACATTCACCGTTGCCGCCAGGTTCATGCAGCCCTGGGTGGGGATGTAGATGGTCTCTTCGCACCACGCCCGCACCTCGTCGCTGAGGCTGCCGTCCTCGGGCCCGAAGATGTAGAGGGCGCGGTCTGGGTGGGTGTACTCGGGCAGCGGCCGGGCGCCGTCCACCAGTTCCACCGCCACCGGGGTGCAGCCCAGGGGAATGATGCGCTGCAGATCGTCGATGCCGATCAGCGGGATGTCGTAGTGCACGCGCTTGGTGTCGGTGACGAAGTCGCGGGCGCGCTCATAGCGCTTGCCGGTGTAGAACACCGAGTTGACGCCATAGCAACCCGCTGCGCGCATCACCGAACCTACGTTCTGCGCGGACTTGGGGTTGAACAGGCCGATGCAGCTGTACCGTTTGTTTGCCACGTACCGGGGCCCTTCGCAAAAAGCGCGATTATACGGGCTCACCGGCAGCCGCGGGGGGCGATTCGATGGTCAGTCCTTCTTGAGCAGGCTCGCCAACCCGGCAAACGGGTTGTGGGTGGCCTTGGCGATGCTCGGGGTGCTGGTGGACCCTTCGCTGAAGTACTGCTGGTCGGTATAGCGCGAATGCTCGTTGTCGTGGCAGTACAGGCACAGCAGTTCCCAGTTCGAGCCGTCCTGGGGGTTGTTGTCGTGGTTGTGGTCGCGGTGGTGCACGGTCAGCTCCGACAGGCGCTTGCCGGAGAACTCACGGGCGCAGCGGCCGCAGACATGCGGGTACATCTTCAGGGCCTTGTCGCGGTAGCCCATTTCCTTGTCGCGCTTGGCGTCGGCAAGGATGCGCTCGAGGCGGGCGGTGGCGGCGGAGGTGGAGGCCGAACTCATGGTGTTACCTTTCCTGTAATCGGGCGGATGACGGTTATGCCACTGAGTCTAGCGCGCCTGCACCCTGGTCGGACAGGCGAAAACGCCCGATTGGGCATAGCCTGTAGGAATCCCCTGACAGGAGGTTGCCGATGGTCCATGCGATCCTCGCCGCACTGATCCTCGCCGCCGTGCCGCTGGCCGACGCTGCCGGCCAGCAGCCACGGATCCTCACACCGGTGCCTGGCGCGCCGGGTACACCGACGCCAACCCCTTATCCACAGATCACCCCGAGTACGCCGCCCAAGGCGGGTGACAACCAACCCGGCGCGCCATTGCTGCCACCGATGCCGGTGCCTGGGCCGCCCAAGGATCAGCCGTTGCCGGGGTTGCAGGAGTCGCCAAAACAGTCACCCAAGCAAGACTGAGACGGCCTCGAAGGGCTGGGTGATCTGCCACAGGGGGCTGCGGATCCACGCGGCCTGTGGCTACGCCACGCCCAACGCGTTGAAGACGAACGCATACTCCAACGCCACATCGCGCAGCCCCTGGTAACGCCCGCTCATGCCGCCGTGTCCGGCGCCCATCTCGGTCTTGAGCAGCAACAGGTTGTCGTCGGTCTTGCAGGTGCGCAGGCGCGCCACCCACTTGGCCGCTTCCCAATACTGCACGCGGCTGTCGTTGTAGCCGGCGACCACCAGCATGGCCGGGTAAGCCTGGGCCTTGACGTTCTCGTATGGGGCATAGGCTTTGATCCGCTGGTAGACGTCCGGCTCCTCGGGGTTGCCCCATTCGTCGTACTCGGTGACGGTCAGCGGCAGCTCCGGGTCGAGCATGGTGTTGAGCACGTCGACGAACGGCACCTCGGCGATGGCGCAGCGGAACAGCTCCGGGCGCTGGTTGAGCACTGCCCCCATCAGCAGGCCGCCGGCGCTGCCGCCGCTGATGGCCAGGCGTTCGCGGGTGGTCACGCCCTCGGTGATCAGGTGCTCGGCACAGGCGATGAAATCGTCGAAGCTGTTCTGCTTGTGCGCCTGCTTACCGGCCCGGTACCAGGCCTCGCCCAGCTCGCCGCCACCGCGCACATGGGCGATGGCGAAGGCCACGCCGCGTTGCAGCAGGCTCAGGCGGGCGTGGGAAAACCACGGGTCGAGGCTTTCGCCGTAGGCACCATAACCGTAGAGATACAGCGGTACGCAGCGGCCCAGGTCATCGCGCCGGCGCACCAGGCTGATGGGCACGCGGGTGCCATCCTTGGCCACGGCCCACAGGCGTTCGCTGACATAGTCGTCGGCATCGAACTCGCCCAGCACCGGGGTCTGCTTGAGCACAGCCTGCTCGCCGCTGGCCAGGTCCAGCTGGCGTACCTGGGCCGGCCGGTTGAGTGCTTCGTAGCGCAGCCGCACGCGGGTGCTGGCGAACTCCAGGCTGTCCTGAACGTACAGGCTGTAGGCGGCGTCCGGCAGCTCGACACGGTAGGGCGCCCGGCCCTGGGGCCGCACCTCGATGATCGGCAGGCCGCCTTCGCGCAGGCTCAGGGTCAGGGCGCTGGCGTTCAGGCTCAGGCCCTCGAGCATCACCGCGTCGCTGTGGGGTACCAGCACCTGCCACTGCTCGCGGCTGGGCACCTGCTCGGCCGGGGCGTGGAACAGAGCGAAGTTGATGCCGTGCTGGTTGCTGCGGATGAACCACCGCCATTGGCCGTCGAGCTGGCCGTGGTCGGGGAAGTATTCATGGCCCTCGACCCGCGGCGCGAGGCAGGTGAAGGCCGCCTGTGGGGTCGCGGCGTCGAGCACCCAGGCCTCGCTGGTGGTCTTGCTGTTGAGCAGCAGCACCAGCTGGCGCTCGGAACTGGCCCGGTAGCAGTGCAGGAAGAAACGCCCATCAGGCTCTTCGAACACGGTCTGTGCCTCGCTGCTGCCCAGGGTATGGCGACGCACGCGCCAGGGACGGTGGGTGTCGTCCAGTTCGGCGAAGAACAGCGTCTGGCTGTCGTTGGCCCAGGTCAGGCTACCGTCGCAGTCGTCGAAGGGCAGGACGGTGACCGTGCCGCTGGCCAGGTCCTTCACGTACAGGGTGTAGATCTCGTCGCCACTGGTGTCGAGGCTGTAGGCCAGCAGGCGGTGATCGGGGCTGACATTGAAGGCGCCCAAGGACAGGAAACCGCCATTGGCCAGGGCGTTGGGGTCGAGCAGCAGTTGCTCCTGGCTTTGGTCGACGGTGTTGGAGTCGTCGGCAGGTCGCGGGCAGCGGTAGTGGCGGGGGTATTCATCGCCGGCCGTGGTGCGGGTGTAGTACAGGTATGGGCCCCAGGGGGAGGGCAGCGACAGGTCGGTTTCGAGGATGCGTGCCTTGATTTCCTCGAACAGCTGTTCGCGCAGGGGCGCCTGGTCGGCCAGGCAGGCTTGCTGGTAGGCGTTCTCGGCGTGCAGGTAAGCGAGCACTTCGGGCGTGTCTCGCTGCTGCAGCCAGGCGTAGGGGTCGGGGGCGTTGTCTCTACGGGCGACGGGCGGCTGGGGCTTGTTGGGCATTGGGGATCTCTTGGCTGGGGGCGGCCTGCCTGGCGTTGTCGCCGGCAAGCCCGCGCCCACAGGTACTGCTTAGCCTCGAGGGCAGCGCTGAATCTGTGGGCGGCGGCTTACCGGCGATTGGGGCCGGGACAGGGAGACGCTGTGTGCGCCCTGAAAAGTGTTTATCATAGGCATCTCTTTACCTGGCTTGCACGAACACCATGACCGAGAACGACTATACGCTCGCCTGGGGCCTGTACGCCCTGGCCGCCCTTGGCTGCCTGTGGGTGGGCTTCAAGCTCACCGGTTGGATGTGGCGTTGGCTGCGCGAACCGCTGCGGGTGGTCCTGGCAGTGCTGCTGCTGACCCCGACCATCGTCGACCCGGTCAAGGAAAGCTTCGCCCCGGCCATCGCCATCACCGCTCTGGACCTGGCCTTCAAGGTGGGCAACAACGCCTGGCGTGCCGCCTCGGACCTGGCCATGTACGGCTTGATCGCGTTCATTCTGTATGGCGTTTTCGTCCTGGTGCGCTGGCCGTTGGAAAAGCGCGCCCGTGAACGCCGGGCCAAGGCCGACGCCGCCGCCCAACGCCAGGCCGCCGAGGACGAACAGGTGACGTCCCGGGCTTCGCTGGCCGCCGAGCGCCATGACCGCTACCGCGACGACCCGCAGCCGGTGGCCACCGGCCGCGGCCGGGTCGAGCCACGGTTGTAGGCGGAGGGCCTGGAGCATGTGCGAACTGCTGGGCATGAGCGCCAACGTTCCCACCGACATCGTCTTCAGCTTCACCGGGCTGATGCAGCGCGGCGGTCGTACCGGCCCGCACCGCGACGGCTGGGGCATCGGTTTCTACGAAGGGCGTGGCCTGCGTGTATTCCAGGACCCCGCAGCGAGCAGCGAGTCGGAAGTGGCCAACCTGGTGCAGCGCTACCCGATCAAGAGCGAAGTGGTCATCGGCCATATCCGCCAGGCCAACGTCGGCAAGGTCTGCCTGTCCAACACCCACCCGTTCGTACGCGAGCTGTGGGGGCGCAACTGGTGCTTCGCGCACAACGGCCAGCTTGGCGAGTTCCGTGGCCAGGTCACCTTCTACCGGCCGGTGGGCGACACCGACAGCGAGGCGGCCTTCTGCGACCTGCTCAACCGCGTGCGCGCCGCCTTCCCGGAGCCTGTCGAGATTGAACAGCTGCTGCCGGTGCTGGTCGAAGCCTGTGCCGGGTACCGCGGCAAGGGCGTGTTCAATTGCCTGCTCAGCGATGGCGACTGGCTGTTCTGCTTCTGCTCGACCAAACTGGTGCACATCACCCGGCGCGCGCCGTTCGGCCCGGCGCGCTTGAAGGATGTCGACCTCAATGTCGACTTCCAGTCCGAAACCACCCCCAACGACGTGGTCACGGTGATCGCCACCGAGGCCCTGACCGACAACGAGACCTGGCAGCGCTACGAGCCGGGTCAATGGGCCCTGTGGCGCCATGGCGAATGCATCGCCCAGGGGCAGAGCTAGGAAGCCGTTGCATGTTCAGAGGTTACCTGCGGTTGCTGCTGTTCACCTTCGGCCTGCTGGCCGGCCTCCAGGTACCTGGGCTGATCAAGGATTACAGCCAGCGGGTCGAGGCGCACCTGTTCGAGTCGCGCGAGGCGCTCGACGGCTTCCGGCAGACCGCCGAACGCTTCTTCAACGGTGACCTGCAGGCACTGGTGCGCCATTACCGTACCAGCGACGATCCGGTGTTCAACAGTGATGCCAACAGCATCGAAAGCCTGCTGGTTCGCAACCAATTGCTGGAAAAGGAGTGGCAGGCACTGCAAGCGCCCTGGCCGAGCCGCACCTGGCATGTGCTGGTGCAGGCCGATCCGCAACTGCGCGACGAGACGCTCGCGGGCTACAGCTACCAGGTGCTGTTGGTGCCCGAGGCTATCGGCTGGGGGCTTGGCGTGGGGTTCGTGCTGGCGTTGGTGGTCGAGAGCCTGCTGGTGGGGCTTGGCTGGGTGGTGCTTGGCGGTCGGCGCAAGGCTGTCAAAGAGAGTTGGCGCTAGGCCTGGGGCCGCTTTGCGGCCCTTTCGCGGCACGAGGCCGCTCCTACAGGTACGTGGCCTGCGCCATTTGTACGTGGCCTGCCACTTGTAGGAGCGGCCTTGCGCCGCGAAAGGGGCGCGTAGCGGCCCCAGGGGCCTGTCAGACCAGCACGATCCGCTGCTCCCCCACATCCCGCGCATAACGCTCCAGCACCTGCTTGCATACCCCCACCACTTCATCCACCAATGCCACGCCGGTCTGCCAGGCCACCACCAGTTCCAGGCTCGGCGGCGGCTGCAACCCGCCCAGCAACACCAGCTCGCCCCGGGCCAGTTCCGCATCCACCAGTGCCGGGGGCAGGGCGCCGATACCAAAGCCATCGCGCAGCAGGCGCGTGATGGCGGCGACCGAGTTCACGCAGTTCAGCCGTGGAGCCTGGGCACCTGCGGCCTGCAGCAGGCTGAGCACTTCCTGGTGCGGGCGGGAATTCTTGGAGAAGGTGACGATACGCTCCCGGGCCAGCTCCGCCAGCGAGGCGTAGTCGCGATGTTGCAGGGAGCCCGCCGCGACGACCCAGCCCATCGGGTAGCGTGCCAGGTCGGTGCTGCGGATCGACTCCTGGCGCAACAGGTCGGTTTGCAGGATTACATCGAGGAAGCCTTTTTGCAGCTGTTCGCGCAGGTTCAGCGCGGTATCGGCCACCAGTTCGATCTCAACCTGGGGGTAGCGCTCGGTGAGCTCGGCCACCAGCGCGCTCATCCAGGTGTGGATCACCGTGTCCATCACGCCGATGCGGATCCGCCCGACCTTGGTTCGGTCGCTGTCCAGTGACTGCTTCATGGCCTTGGCGGTGTCGAGCATGCGTTCGGCGTACTCCAGCACCTTGCTGCCTTCCGGGGTCAGGCTGACGCCGCGAGAGTCGCGCAGCAGTAACTTCACCCCAAGGTCCGCCTCCAGCGCGGCGATACGGCTGGACACCGACGCCTGGGTGGTGAACAGCTTCTCGGCGGTGAGCCTGAAGCTCTTGAGCCGGGCGACCCAGACGAAGGTTTCGAGAAAGCGCAGATTCATGATCAGTTTTTCTTGTTCCAGACCGGCGGTTTTTATCGTTGGACGCTGCCCCCGCAGCCTTTGAACAATGATACCCAGGCCGCGACGCCAGGCGTCGTCCATAAAACAATATCAACAAGCCGAGGCAACCATGAACCCAACCGGCGTGCAGCAGCAGGCGCCCACCCGCCCGTCCACCGGCCCCTTCGCCTGGTACCGCGACATCGACCGCCAACAGCGACGCACCTTCTGGAGCTGCAAGATCGGCTATGGCCTCGATGGCATGGACACCCAGATGCTGAGCTTCGTCATCCCCACCCTGATCCTCATGTGGGGCATTACCACCGCCGAAGCTGGGCTGATCCACACCAGCACGCTGATTGCCTCGGCCCTGGGGGGCTGGATCGCCGGCATCCTGTCCGACCGTATCGGCCGCGTGCGTACCCTGCAGCTGACGGTGCTGTGGTTCGCCTTCTTCACCTTCCTCTGCGGCTTCGCCCAAAGCTACGAGCAACTGCTGGTGGCGCGCACCCTGATGGGCTTCGGCTTCGGCGGCGAATGGACCGCTGGCGCAGTGTTGATCGGCGAGGTGATCCGCGCCCAGGACCGTGGCAAGGCGGTGGGTATGGTGCAGTCCGGCTGGGCCATTGGCTGGGGCCTGACGGCCATCCTGTATGCGCTGTTGTTCTCCTTCCTGCCACCGGAACAGGCCTGGCGCGCGCTGTTCCTGTTGGGCATCGTGCCGGCGGTGTTCGTGATCTTCGTTCGCCGTCTGGTCAAGGACCCGGAGGTCTATCGCGAGGCCAAGGCGGTTGAGAAGACCGAGGCGCCGTCGCGCTTCTACGAAATCTTCGCCCCGGGCATGCTCTGGACCACCTTGCGCGCTTCGCTGCTGACCACCGGCGCCCTGGGTGGCTATTACGCCATCACCTCCTGGCTGCCGACCTTCCTCAAGAACGAACGGGGCCTGAGCGTGCTGGGCACCGGAGGCTACCTGGCCATGGTCATCGTCGGCTCCTACGTCGGCTACGTGGTCAGCGCATACCTGACCGACCTGCTCGGTCGCAAGAAGAACTTCATCCTGTTCGCCGTCGGCTCGTTCGTCATCGTGCTGCTCTATACCCAGATGCCGGTGAGCGATGGCGTCATGCTGTGGCTGGGCTTCCCCCTGGGCTTCTTCGCCTCGGGCATCTTCAGCGGCATGGGGGCCTTCCTCACCGAACTGTTTCCCACGCGTATCCGTGGTTCGGGGCAAGGCTTCTGCTACAACGTGGGGCGGGCCATCGCCGCGTTCTTCCCGCTGCTGATCGGCGTGCTCAGCCAGAAGGTGCCGCTGGGGCTGGGTATCGGTGGCTTCGCCGCGGTGTCCTACGGTGTGGTGATTCTTGCCGCCCTGAGCCTGCCGGAAACACGCGGCAAACAACTCAAGGCACGGTAAGGTAGGCAACATGAATAGCCACAAGGGAACCCCACCGGTGAAACGCCTGCTACTCAATTGCGAT
This sequence comes from Pseudomonas guariconensis, assembly GCF_015680235.1. Classification (GTDB taxonomy): domain Bacteria; phylum Pseudomonadota; class Gammaproteobacteria; order Pseudomonadales; family Pseudomonadaceae; genus Aquipseudomonas; species Aquipseudomonas guariconensis_A. The sequence continues at coordinate 17,524 of NZ_JADLJL010000033.1, read as the reverse complement.
ATGGGCGAAAGTTTCGGCAGCTGGCGCATGGGCCTGGACGCCGAGGTCATGCCATACATCGACTGCGCCAACATCGCCTGCGGCTACCATGCCGGTGACCCGGGCACCATGCGCCGCACCGTGGCCCTGGCGCTGGAACACGGCGTCACCATCGGTGCTCACCCGGCCTATCCCGACCTGGTCGGCTTCGGCCGCCGTTCCATGGCCTGCAGCAGTGAGGAGATCCGCGACCTGCTGCACTATCAGATCGGTGCCCTGGAGGGGATCTGCAAGGTGCTTGGCGGCCGCGTGGCCTATGTCAAACCCCACGGGGCGCTGTACAACGACATGATGGCCGACCCGCTCAAGCTGCGCGCCGTGTTCGAGGCCGTGGCCGCCTATGACGCCAGCTTGCCGCTGATGCTCATGGCCACTGCCGATGACAGCGCCGCCCGGGCCCTGGGCGAGGCGGTGGGCGTGCCGCTGTGGTTCGAAGCCTTTGCCGACCGCGCCTACACCGCCAGCGGCCATTTGGTGTCCCGGCGCCAGCCCGGTGCAGTGCACCACGACCCTGCGCAGGTGGTCGAGCAGGCCATGCGCCTGGCGCGTGGCCAGGCACTGGTGGCCGATGACGGCAGCGCTGTGCAACTGGACGCCAGTACCCTGTGCGTACATGGCGACAACGACAGCTCCGTGGCGGCGGTGCGGCAGATCCGCCAGGCCCTCGATGCGTGGGTGCAACCATGATGAACCCACGCATCGAGGTGGTGGCCATCGACAGTGTGATGGTGCGCCTGTTCGACACCATCGACGAGGCCAACATGCCGTGGGTACTGGCGGCCAGCGAGCGTTTGCACGCGGCTTTCGGGGCGAGCCTGGTCGACCTGGTGCCGTCCTATACCACGCTGATGGTGCAGTTCACCTCGGCACCGGGCGAGGCGAGGGCGCTGATCGGCAAGGCCTTGGAGGGCTTGCAGCCGGACACTGGCAATACCGGGCGCCGGCACCAGATCCCGGTGTGGTACCACGCCAGCGTTGGGCCGGAACTGCCGCAGCTGGCAGCCCGCAGCGGCCTGAGTGAGGCCGAGGTGGTGCGCCTGCATTGCGCGCGCGAATACCCGGTGTTCGCCCTGGGCTTCGCCCCGGGGTTCGGCTTCATGGGCCTGGTGGACGAGCGCCTGGCCAGCCCGCGCCTGAGTACCCCGCGCAAGCGCGTGGCCGCCGGCAGCGTGGGCATCGCCGAGCGGCAGACCGCTGCCTACCCGACCGTGTCCCCGGGCGGCTGGAACCTGATCGGCCGTACCCCGGTGAAGCTGTTCGACCGCGAGCGTGACGGCTACAGCCTCCTGCAACCGGGGGACCGGGTACGTTTCGTGGCGGTGTCCCATGCCGAGTTCATGGCTTTGGGCGGCGATGACACCCCGTTGGAGGCCCTGGCATGAACCAACTGACGATCGAAAGCAGCACGCCGCTGTGCCAGGTGCAGGATGCCGGGCGTTTCGGCGTGCGCCACCTGGGCGTCACCCAGGGCGGTGCATTGGACTGGGTGGCCATGCGCTGGGCCAACTGGCTGCTGGGCAACGCCTTGGATGCGCCGGTGGTGGAGGTGACGCTGGGAGGTTTCGGTGTGGTGGCCGAGCAGGATTGCACGCTCGCCCTGACGGGCGCTGACCTGGATGCACAGGTCGATGGGCAGCCCGTCCAGCCCTGGCGCAGCATGCGGCTCGCCAAGGGCCAGCACCTGAGCCTGCGCCAGCCTCGGCAGGGTGCCCGCGCTTATCTTGCCGTACCGGGCGGGTTCCAGGCCGAGCCGGTGCTGGGCAGTTGCGCGACGGTGGTACGCGAGGCGCTTGGTGGTGTCACCGGGTACGGCGCGGCGCTTTCCAAGGGGCAGGTACTGGCGTTTGCCGGTGGCTCCGCGGCGCTTCGGGAAGTACCGGAGCCGCTGCGTCCGGCCTATCACGGTACGCCAGAGTTGGACTTGGTGATCGGCGCGCAGATTGGCCAGTTCAGTGGCATCAGCCTGTTCGAGGCGTTCAACCGCGACTGGGCCTTGGACAGCCGCGCCGATCGCATGGGCATTCGTCTGCTCGGGCCGCAACTGGCGTATCAAGGGGCGCCGATGATTTCCGAAGGCATACCGCTAGGGGCGGTGCAGGTGCCGCCGGATGGACAGCCGATCGTGCTGCTCAACGACCGGCAGACGATTGGCGGGTATCCGCGGTTGGGGGCGTTGACGCCGCTGGCGTTGGCCCGGTTGGCGCAATGCCTGCCGGGGGCGGCGGTGCGGTTCAGGGCAGTGGTGCAGGATTTGGCGTGGCAGGAGCAGCAGCAATACCTGGATCGCTGGCGGTAAGGCCTGCGGCCCGATCGCCGGCAAGCCGGCTCCCACGGGGCAGCACCAGCAGCCGTTGTGGGAGCCGGCTTGCCGGCGATTGAGGTTGCACGCTATTTGGACAGGTAGCGCATCCCTTCCTCCAGCCCCTGCAAGGTCAGTGGATACATCTTGTCTTCGATAAGGTCGCGCACCAGGTGGGTCGAGGCGGTGTAGTCCCAGGCCTGCTTCGGATAGGGGTTGATCCAGATGATCTTCCTGAACTTCTCCATGAACCGCTGCATCCACACATACCCGGCTTCCTCGTTCCAGTGCTCCACGCTACCACCGGGCTGGGTGATCTCGTAGGGCGCCATGGCCGCATCGCCAACGAACACCACCTTGTAGTCATCGCCGTACTTGTGCAGCAGGTCGAAGGTGGAGAAGCGCTCCGAGGTGCGGCGCAGGTTGTTCTTCCACACCGACTCGTAGACGAAATTGTGGAAGTAGTAGTACTCCAGGTGCTTGAACTCGGTCTTGCAGGCCGAGAACAGTTCCTCGCAGACCTTGACGTGGGCGTCCATCGAGCCGCCGATGTCGAACAGCAACAGCAGCTTGACCGTGTTGCGTCGCTCGGGGCGCATCTGGATGTTCAAAAGCCCAGCATCCCGGGCGGTATGGTCGATGGTGCCATCGATGTCCAGCTCCTCGGCGGCGCCTTCGCGGGCGAACTTGCGCAGCCGACGCAAAGCCAGCTTGATGTTGCGCGTGCCCAGTTCGACCTGGTCGTCGAGGTTCTTGTATTCGCGCTGATCCCAGACCTTGACTGCCTTGCCCTGGCGCTTGCCGGCCTCGCCCACGCGGATGCCCTCGGGGTTGTAGCCGCCGGAACCGAACGGGCTGGTACCGCCGGTGCCGATCCACTTGTTGCCGCCGGCATGGCGTTCCTTCTGCTCCTCCAGGCGCTTCTTGAACGCCTCGATGAGCTTGTCCAGCCCGCCCAGCGATTGGATCTGCGCACGCTCCTCGTCGCTCAACGAGCGCTCGAACTCCTTGCGCAGCCAGTCCTCGGGAATCAGTGCCTCCAGGTGCCGATCGAGGTTCTCCAGGCCATTGAAGTAGGCAGAGAAGGCCCGGTCGAACTTGTCGAAATGCCGCTCGTCCTTCACCAGGATGGCCCGGGCCAGGTAATAGAACTCGTCCATGTCGGCGAACACCACCCGCTGCTGCAGGGCCGCCAGCAGGTCGAGCAGCTCGCGCACCGACACCGGCACCTTGGCTGCGCGCATTTCATTGAACAGGTTGAGCAGCATGGCCGGCTCCTGTCAGCGATTGCCGCGCCGGCTCATGAAGGCCAGCCGCTCGAGCAGCTGTACGTCCTGCTCGTTCTTCACCAGGGCGCCGGCCAGCGGGGGGATGGCCTTGGTCGGGTCACGCTCGCGCAGCACCGCCTCGCCGATGTTGTCGGCCATCAGCAACTTGAGCCAGTCGACCAGTTCGGAGGTGGAGGGCTTCTTCTTCAGGCCCGGCACCTTGCGCACGTCGAAGAATACGTCCAGCGCCTCGCTGACCAGCGATTGCTTGATGCCGGGGAAGTGCACGTCGACGATCTGTTGCAGGGTGTCGCGGTCGGGGAAGGCGATGTAATGGAAGAAACAGCGGCGCAGGAAGGCGTCCGGCAACTCCTTCTCGTTGTTGGAGGTGATGATGATGATCGGGCGCTGCTTGGCCTTGATGGTCTCATCGATCTCGTAGACGTAGAACTCCATCTTGTCGAGTTCCTGCAACAGGTCGTTGGGGAACTCGATGTCGGCCTTGTCGATTTCATCGATCAGCAGGATCACCCGCTCCTCGGCTTCGAAGGCCTCCCACAGCTTGCCTTTCTTCAGGTAGTTGCGCACGTCGTGGACCTTGTCCACGCCCAGTTGCGAGTCGCGCAGACGGCTGACCGCATCGTACTCGTACAGCCCCTGGTGGGCCTTGGTGGTGGACTTGATGTGCCAGGTGATCAGCCGGGCGCCGAAGGAGGCCGCGAGCTGTTCGGCGAGCATGGTCTTGCCGGTGCCGGGCTCACCCTTGACCAGCAGCGGGCGCTCCAGGGTGATGGCCGCGTTGACCGCCAGCTTCAGGTCGTCTGTGGCGACGTAGTCGCGGGTGCCTTCGAACTTCATGAACCGATCCTCTGCGCAAGCCGGCATCGGCCTATCGCCGGCAAGCCGGCTCCCACCGGGTCGAGGTGAGGGCTGGCTTGCCGGCGATAGGGCCCGTGCAGGCAACATCTGTTGGTGATTTGTCAGCGACTATAACGCCGCGTCCGGCGCCTGCAAACGCAGACCGGGTATTCAGTCTCTGAATGGTGCGTCGCGCCCCGGTTCAGTCGGAATCGGGCGGCGGCTGCTCGTAACGTGCGTTGAACGCCTGGATGAAGCCATTGCGCAGGATCTGCAAGAACGCCTCGAACCCACTGATGTCTTGCTGGTGCACGCTGCCGCTGAGTTCCACGCGGGTGGCGAACTGGTTCTTGGGCTGGTTCTTCAGCACGGTTTCGCTGGCGCCGACCAACGCTTCCCAGATCGAGCGGAAGAAGCCCTTGTCCTTGTCTTCGACGTCCTGCTGCCAGTTGAACACGTCCACGTCACGCAATAGCGGCTTGATATAGCCGCTGAGCCGGCCCTTCTCGGCCTGGGCTTCGATCACCAGGTCACCGTGGCCGGCATTGAAGTCGAACTTGCCGTAGGCGCTGGCGAAATCATTGAGCCGGCGCAGCTGGATGTCGGTGGCGCGCAGGCGGAATTCGAAGTCGTCGAAGTCGCTGAACGGGTCGAAGGTAGCGCGGCTTTCCACCCGGGCGTCGCCCAGCAGGCGCGCCGTGCCGTCGAAACTGGCGTCGCGCCGGCCTTGCTCGTCACGCACGTTGGTGAGGTTGCGGATGCTGGCCTGCAGTTGGGTGGCCTTCAGGTCCACCGGCGGCTTGGAGGTGAAGTTGCGAAAGGCCAGGGTGCCGTCATCGATGCGCACTTCATTGAGGGTGATGGGCAGCAGTTTTTCCAGCTGCTGGCGCCAGTCGGTGCCCTGGCCGGTCTGGGAGTTGCGCTTGTTGCCACCGTCGACGAAGTTCAGCACAGGGTGTACGAACACCACTTCGGCCACCACGGCGTGGTCGTACCACAGCGAGCGCCAGCTCACCGACAGGTCGATCAGCGGTGCATCGAGCAGCGGCACCGGGACCTTGCCGGTGGTCTTGACGATTTCCAGGCCGTTGATCTGGTAGGCGCCGCGCCACCAGGCCAGGTCGACGTCGGTGATGCGGCCGCGGTAGTCGCCCATGTCGGCCAGCCTGTCGTTGAGGTAGTCGCGCACCAGGTAGGGTAGGGCCAGGTGCAGGGCCAGCAACAGGGCGAGCAGGCCGGTGACGCTGAGCAACGGCCAGCGGTAACGCGCTTTCATCGAAGGTTCTCCGAGGCGGGTTGTCCGGTTGACCGCACCGGGCTTGGCCGAGTTCGAACGGGCTTTACTGGCCTGTGGGGCGGGCTTACCCTTGAGGCTTTCCCCGCACGGTTAAGGACCCTGCCATGAGCCGCATCTACGCAGACAACGCCCATTCCATCGGCAACACGCCGCTGGTGCAGATCAACCGCATCGCCCCGCGCGGGGTGACCGTCCTGGCCAAGATCGAAGGGCGTAACCCAGGTTATTCGGTCAAGTGCCGGATCGGCGCGAGCATGGTCTGGGATGCCGAGAGCAGCGGCAAGCTCAAGCCGGGCATGACCATCGTCGAGCCGACCTCGGGCAACACCGGTATAGGCCTGGCCTTCGTTGCCGCCGCCCGTGGCTACAAGCTGGTCCTGACCATGCCTGCCTCCATGAGCCTGGAGCGGCGTAAGGTGCTCAAGGCCCTGGGCGCCGAACTGGTGCTCACCGACCCGGCCAAGGGCATGAAGGGCGCGATCGAGAAGGCCAACGAGATCGTTGCGTCCGAGCCCGGCAAATACTACCTGCCGGGGCAGTTCGACAACCCGGCCAACCCGGCGATCCACGAAAAGACCACCGGCCCCGAAATCTGGAACGACACCGACGGCGCGGTGGACGTGCTGGTGGCGGGCGTCGGCACCGGTGGCACCATCACCGGTGTTTCGCGTTACATCAAGAACACCCAGGGCAAGTCGATCCTGTCGGTGGCGGTGGAGCCTGTGGCTTCGCCGCTGATCAGCCAGACCCTGGCCGGCGAGGAACTCAAGCCCAGTCCGCACAAGATCCAGGGTATTGGCGCAGGTTTCGTGCCGAAGAACCTGGACCTGTCGCTGGTCGACCAGGTCGAGACCGTCACCGACGAAGAGGCCAAGGCCATGGCCCTGCGCCTGATGCAGGAAGAGGGCATCCTCTGTGGTATCTCCTGTGGCGCGGCGATGGCGGCTGCGGTGCGCCTGGCCGAGAAACCCGAAATGCAGGGCAAGACCATCGTGGTGATCCTGCCGGACTCCGGCGAGCGTTACCTCTCGAGCATGCTGTTCAGCGATCTGTTCACCGAGCAGGAAAACCAGCAATAAGCGCAGGGGGCCGCTGCGCTGCCCAAACGCCGGCAAGCCGGCTCCCACAGGTGCTGCGGTGCTTCTTAGAGCGGCGCAGGCCAGGTGGAGCCGGCTTACCGGTGGTCGAGGCGCGCATTTGTGCTCCACCGCTGATCCGGCGCAATGCCCGATTGCGTGCTTTGTTGCAAAATCCTCAACACTGCAGTCCGACCTCGGTTGTTTTTTACCGGGGCCGGATGGGTTTATGATGGCCGGATGATTTTGCGTGGGAGCAGGTTACGGCCTGGTTTCCTCTCCTAGGAGTTGTTGCATGACTTTTTCCTTTGCAGCCAAGGCAGGTGTTCTGCTGGTGTTCTTCGGTAGTGTGCTGTTCGTGCATTTGCGCGGCAAGGCGCGCTTGCCGGTGTTGCGTCAGTTCGTCAACCATTCGGCGCTGTTCGCTCCCTACAACAGCCTGATGTACCTGTTTTCCGGCGTACCCTCCCGGCCGTATCTGGACCGCCAGCGCTTCCCGGAGCTGGATGTGCTCAAGGACAACTGGGAGGTGATCCGCGAGGAGGCCATGCGCCTGTTCGATGAGGGCTACATCCGCGCGGCGGAGAAGGACAACGATGCCGGCTTCGGGTCGTTCTTCAAGAAGGGCTGGAAGCGCTTTTACCTGAAGTGGTACGACAAGCCGTTGCCCTCGGCCGAAATGCTTTGCCCTAAGACCGTCGAACTGGTCAGCCGTATCCCCAACGTCAAGGGTGCCATGTTCGCCTTGCTGCCGGGCGGCAGCCACCTGAATCCACACCGCGATCCCTTCGCCGGCTCGCTGCGCTATCACCTGGGCCTGTCGACGCCCAATTCGGACAATTGCCGCATCTATGTCGATGGCCAGCCGTACGCCTGGCGCGACGGCGAGGATGTGATGTTCGACGAAACCTACGTGCACTGGGTCAAGAACGAGACAGATGTCACCCGTGTCATTCTGTTCTGCGATATCGAGCGCCCGCTCAGCAGCCCGCTGATGACCCGCATCAACCGCAAGGTCAGTGCCTTCCTCGGGCGCGCCACCGCACCACAGAACACCGATGACGAGCGCGTGGGCGGCATCAACCAGGCCTACGCCTGGAGCAAGCGCTTCAGCAACCGGATCAGCGCTCGGATGAAGCAGTTCAAACGCGCCAACCCCAAGGCCTACCGTGTCCTGCGGCCGGTGCTGGCAGTGGTGGTGGCCTACCTGCTGTACCGCTGGTTGTTCTGACCGAGGACCAGCGGGGCTAGCGTGGGTCCCCCTGTGGGAGCGGCGGTGCGGCGGTCCGACTTGTCCCGCGATCAAGGGCGAAGCCCTTGCCAGGCGACGGTGATATCGGGCCCGGCCCAATCGCGGGACAAGCCCGCTCCCACAACGGACCTGCAAACTCAAATAGTTATGCGTTGTTACATGAGAGCCGGCTTGCCGGCGATTGGGCTCCGATCATCACGCACCTTGCCCGGTAGTGGTTACGCCGCTATAGTCGATTCTATTCACGTCCTTCCAGAAGACTTGTTCATGCCAGCCATCCCTTCTGCCACTGCTTCCGTCCTCGCGCCTGTCGCGGGCCTGGTCGTGCGTGGCAGCCAGCAGCCGGCCATGATCAGTCACTACCCACCACCTGTCAGTGGCGTCGTAGGCGGCGTAGCCCCGCCTCCTTGCGCAATCGTGGTGCTGGGCTGACGGCCCCTGGCCGCACCCATCGCACGCGCAACCTACTGAACACGGTCGGCTCTATCCCTCGCTAACGCGACAGCCCGCCGTTTGGCTTACTTGCCCAATACAGGTGGCACTACATGTCTGTCTTTTGCAAAGCATCCGTGGCCTCGGCGGCCACGACCAGCCTGTTCGTCCTGCTGTGGAGCAGCGGGGCGATCGTTTCCAAGCTCGGCCTGGCCCAGGCCAGCCCGTTCGCCTTCCTCCTGCTGCGCTCGGCACTGGCCCTGGCCGGCCTGCTGTTGATCGGCCCGTTGCTGGGGCTACGTTGGCCACGCACCCCGGGTGCGATCCTGCGTGCGCTGGGGACGGGCTGCGTACTGCTGGGCGCCTACCAGATCTTCTACCTGCTGGCGCTCGATACCCACGTCACGCCCGGCGTCATGGCCACGGTGATGGGCGTGCAACCGATCCTCACCGTGGTGCTGATGGAGCGCCAGCGTTCCTGGAGCCGGTTGTTCGGCCTGGGCCTGGGGCTCGGTGGGCTGGTGATGGTGGTGTACCAGGGGATCAACCTGGGCGGGGTATCCCTGGCCGGGATGCTGTTCGCCCTGCTGGCGCTGGCCAGCATGACCTTCGGCTCGATCCTGCAAAAGCGCATCACCGACAACCCCATGGGTACCTTGCCGTTGCAGTACCTGGCCGGTTTCGCCCTGTGCGCGGTATTCGCGCCTTTACAGCCGTTGCATGTGCAATGGAACGCGAGCTTCTTCGGCGCGCTGTTGTGGATGGGCCTGGTAGTGTCGTTGCTGGCGACCTTGTTGTTGTACCGGCTGATTGCCCGGGGCAACCTGGTCAATGTCACCAGCCTGTTCTACCTGGTGCCGGCGGTGACGGCGGTGATGGACTTCCTGATCTTCGGCAACCGGCTGGCGCCGCTGAGCCTGCTGGGGATGGGGTTGATCGTCGTCGGGTTGTTGTTCGTGTTCCGCAAGCCTGGGTTGCGGGTGGCTGAGGCTTGAGGTGTGAGGGCCGCGTTGCGGCCCGTTCGCAAGGCCGCTCCTGCAGGGGGCGGCCTTGCTTTGCGATTTCTATCGGGCCGGCCGCAGCACCAGCCACAGCGCCATGCCAATCAGCATCCCGCCGTACAGGTGCGCCATCGACAGCGGCTCGTCGAGCAGCCAGGCACCCCAGAGCACGCCGAACACCGGGATCAGGAAGGTCACGGTGCTGGCCTTGACCGGCCCGATCTCGGCCAGCAGGCGGAAGTACAGGATGTAGGCGAAGGCCGTGCACAACAGGCCCAGGCCCAACAGCGACGACCAGACCTGCCAGCCGCCCCAGCTGGCCGGAGGCTGGGTCAGGGCGCTCCAGGCGAACAGCGGGGTCAGCAGCAAGGTGGCGCCCAGCATGCTGCCCAGGGCTGAAAGCCGGCTGTCCAGGTCGCTCAGCCAGCGCCGGGCGAGAAAACCGGCGAAGCCATAGCAGGTGGTCGCCGCCAGGCAGGCCAGGGCGCCTTGCAGCAGAGCCAGGTCCAGGGCCACAGGGCCTGCGCCGCTGAGGATGCCGACACCGAGCAACCCCAGGAAGATCCCACACAGCTTGGCCAGGGTCATCGGCTCACGGAAGAACAGCACGCCGATGAGCACCCCCATCAACGGCGTGGTGGCATTGAAGATCGCTGAATAGCCGGCTGGCAGCACCTGGGCCGCCACCGAATAGAACGTGGCCGGAATCCCCGAGTTGATCATCCCCAACACCAGGCAGGCACCCAGCTTGCCTTCGAAGTCCCAGCGTACCCGCGCCGCCGCCAGGATGGCCATCAGCCCCAGGCAGGCGATCGACACACGGAAGAACGCGGTCGGCACTGTGCCGAGTTCGGGAGCGATGATGCGCATGAACAGGAAGCTCGCACCCCAGACGGCGGCAAGGGTCAGCAGACGGGCAAGGGCAGTGGGGCTCACGGTGGTCTCCAGCGATCGGCAAGGGCGCGAGTGTACGCTAGCGGGGGAGCGCGGTTCTTGTTCTTTCTTGCGGTGTGAATCCGCGCTGGCCCCATCGCGGGACAAGCCCGCACACAGGGGACCAGCGCTAGCCGCTTGTTCTTTGCGCGACAGCGCAGCCCACAGGTGCAGCGGAGTGCTGCCGCTGTGTGCGGTTTACCCACGAACGGCGATACCAAGAGCGGGAGATGAAACTAAGCTGACGTGTTGAACCCCAGCACGGAGGTCCCTTGCATGTCCCAGCCCTGGCCGGCGGCCCAGATCGCCCGGATGATCCTCGATGGCTTCGACGACTACCGCGAGCATTTCCGGCGCATTACGCTCGGTGCCCGCGCGCGTTTCGAGCAGGCCCAATGGCAGGAGATCCAGCGCGCGGCTGCGGCGCGGATCAACCTCTACGAGGCCAAGGTCAATGAAGTCAACGGCTGGCTGCGCCAAGGCTTCGCCGAGGCGGTGCTTTTGGATGTGGAGCAGTGGCCGCTGGTCAAGAGCGCCTATATTCGGCTGATCGACCCGCGGCTGGACGATGAACTGTCGGAGACCTGGTACAACTCGATCTTCTGCAGCCTGTTCAGCCATGACCTGATCAGCGATGGCTGCATGTTCATCCACACCACCCGGCCATCGATGCGCGGCCATGAACGTGCGGCGCAGACCCGTACCTACCGGCCGGACGGCAGCCTGCGCAACCTGCTGCGGGCAGTGTTCGCCGACTACCCGTTCGATGTGTCCTACGGCGACCTAGAGGGCGACGTGGCGCGCCTCGAGGAACAACTGCGCGACTGCCTGCCGGACTGGGTGTGCAAGGACCCGGCACTGGCCGCGGAGCTGTTCTCGCCGGTGCTCTACCGCAACAAGGGCGCCTACCTGGTCGGACGGTTGTATACCCCCGACGAGCAGTGGCCGCTGGTGATCCCCTTGCTGCATCGCGAGGGCCATGGCATCGAGGCGGATGCGCTGATCACCGACGAAGCCGAAGTGTCGATCATCTTTTCCTTCACCCGGTCGTATTTCATGGTCGATGTGCCAGTGCCCGCGGAATTCGTCAATTTCCTCAAGCGCATCTTGCCCGGCAAGCATATCGCCGAGTTGTACACCTCCATCGGCTTCTACAAGCATGGCAAGTCGGAGTTCTACCGTGCCCTGATCAACCACCTGGCCACCACCGAGGACCGCTTCATCATGGCGCCGGGGGTGCGGGGCATGGTGATGAGCGTGTTCACCCTGACTGGATTCAACACGGTGTTCAAGATCATCAAGGACCGTTTCTCGCCTTCCAAGACTGTCGATCGGGCCACGGTGATCGACAAGTACCGCCTGGTGAAAAGCGTCGACCGGGTTGGGCGCATGGCCGATACCCAAGAGTTCGCCGACTTTCGCTTCCCCAAGGCCAAGTTCGAACCCCAGTGCCTGGCCGAATTGCTGGAGGTGGCGCCTTCGACCGTGGTGCTCGAAGGCGACACCGTGTGCATCCGCCACTGCTGGACGGAGCGGCGCATGATTCCGCTCAACCTCTACCTCGAGCAGGCCAGCGAAGCCCAGGTGCTGGAGGCCTTGGAGGATTACGGCCTGGCGATCAAACAACTGGCGGCGGCGAATATTTTCCCGGGGGACATGCTGCTGAAGAACTTCGGCGTCACCCGCCATGGCCGGGTGGTGTTCTATGACTATGACGAGATCAGCTTCCTCACCGAGGTGAATTTCCGACATATCCCGCCGCCGCGCTACCCGGAAGATGAAATGTCCGGCGAACCCTGGTACTCGATCGGCCCCCACGATGTGTTCCCCGAGGAGTTCCCGCCGTTCCTGTTCGCCGACATCGGCCAGCGGCGGTTGTTCAGCCGGCTGCACGGGGAGTTGTATGACGCCGATTATTGGAAGGGGCTGCAGGCGGCGATCAACGATGGCCGGGTGATTGACGTATTCCCGTATAGGCGCAAAGGGCGCTAGCCCTTCATGCACTTGAGCTCGGTGAAGTCGCTGCGCACCTTGGCCAGCCGCGCCAGCAGGTGCTGCCGCTGCCCCGGTGTGCTCTGCCTGACCAGGTCCACCAACAGGTTGCGCGCCTGCTGTTCGGAGCGCTGGAAGGCGATGCGGTATTCCGGGGTCCACAGGCTTTCCTTGCGCTGCAGCAGCTGTGCCAGGCGCGGCTCGAAGGCCGGGGTATCGCGCTGGGCCAGGACCTGCACCAGTTGCTGCTGCCAGTGGGCACGGTTGGCAATGCGCTGGCCATTCTGGTCGCCCAGCGCCTGGGACCAGGTCAGCACCCGCAGGCGCTGAGGGGCGTTGAGCTCGCCGAACCAGGGTTCCAGGCGTTCTTCCATGCGCTGGGCGCGCTCGCTGACCTGCTTGGGCAATGGTGTCTTGTCGTATTGCGCCTGGCGCTTGCGGATATCGTCACGGAAGGCCTGGCTCATCTCTTTGACCTGGTCGTCGCTCATGCCACGCAACAGCTCGGTGGCCGACGGGGTGATCGCCTCGGCGACCCTGGCAATGGCCTGGCGCGCTTCATCGGTGCGTTGGCGCAGGGCCTGGTCGGTGACCTGATCGTCGGCCACCATCCGGCGGATCTGGTCGAGCCACGCCAGGTAGCCGGGCAGCTGGGTCTGGCAATGCCAGGTCAGGTGCTGCTTGAGCCGTTGGTCGAGCCAGGCCTTCTGCTGGCGGTTCATGTTCAGGTAGTCGCCCAGGGACCAGGGCACCAGCACGTCGAGGTTGCGATAGGCCAGGTCGATGCGGCTGCAGGCCACCACGGCCAGGGCGAAGCAGAGGACGAGGAACGCATGGCGCAGGGTCAGGAACATGGGCGAATCCTTGCTGGGGCTTGCCTGGCAGTAGACGCAACCTGGCCACGGCAGTTCCTGGGCATGGACGGACAGGCGGCCGGGGCTGTTCAGGTGTAGAATAGCCGCCTTGTCTTGAGGATCTTCGTAAATGGCTTTGCTTGGGCGCTACAACAGTTTGCAAATCGTGAAACACACCGACTTCGGCCTGTACCTCGACGGTGGGGCCGACGGCGAGATCCTGCTGCCCAGGCGCTACATCCCCAAGGACACCGCCACCGAGGTCGACGACTGGCTGAACGTGTTCATCTACCTCGACAGTGAGGACCAGCTGATCGCCACCACCGAGAAGCCCAAGCTGCAGGTCGGCGAGTTCGCCAGCCTCAAGGTCAAGGACATCAATGGCGCCGGCATCTTCCTCGACTGGGGCCTGTCCAAGGACCTGCTGATGCCGTACTCGGAAGAGTCGCGCCCGCTGAAGATCGGCGACTACTGCGTGGTGCATGCCTACCTGGACAAACGCACCCGCCGCATCACCGCTACCGCACGCCTGGACCGCTACCTGGATCGCACTCCGGCCGACTACCAGGCCGGCCAGCCGGTCGAGTTGCTGGTGGCCGGGCAGACGCCCATGGGTTTCAAGGCGATCATCAACAACCGCCACTGGGGCCTGATCCACAAGAACGAGGTGTTCAAGTTCCTGCGTTCGGGCATGCACGAGAAGGGCTATATCAAGGAAGTGCGCCACGACGGCAAGATCGCCCTGAGCCTGCAGCCGGTGGGCAAGGTGCTGGCCGACAGCCTGCCCGAGCAGATCATGGCGCGCCTGGAGGCCGCCGGCGGCATGCTCGAGGTCTGCGACAAGAGCGACCCGGAGGTGATCAGCCGGCTGTTCAATGTCAGCAAGGGCAATTTCAAGAAAGCGATTGGCGCGCTGTACAAGCAGGGCCGTATCGTCATCCTTGACGATCGCATCGAGCGGGCCTGATCAGGCCTGCAGGAAGGGCGTGAAGTCCAACTGCTCGCCACCGGGGCGGGTGTCGCGCAGCAGCGAGTCACGGTCGGCGCTCAGGGCCAGGCTGATGGTCGAGCGACGCTTACCGGGGTGTCGGACTTCCATCTGCTCCTGATGGGCACGCAGGAAGTTGGTCGGCACCTTCAGGTGCTGCAGCGTGTCGGTCTCGGGGGTGTGCAGTAGCAGGTTGACCCAGTCGGGCTGGCCCTTGCGCAGCAGCGCCGTCGGCACATCGAACCACCACAGGTTGCGCTTGCGGTCGAGGATCGCGAACAAGGTGTTGTCGCGGTTGAGCACCGGCCGCTCCAGCACTTCGTTGCGGCGGGCGATGGCGGTGGTTTTGTCGAGTTTCATGCAGGTTCCTGCGGGTTGACGCTAGAAAGGCCTGGTATTGTGCGTTGGGCGCTGCTGGCGAACAAGCCTGATGTGGTCGGGCAACACCCTGGCTCTGCAGAGGCGTGCAGCGGGCTTGCTCCCGGATCGCCGCTACCACAGCAATTGAGCAGCACCGCACCCGGCGTGGTCTATTAGACTTGCACCATTGAAAGGGCCTACCCCTGCCAGTTGGCCTTGCCTGACACGATCCTGCGGCGAAAGGAGACGCTATGATTTTCCCCGACCTGCGCGGCTTGCCCCTGCACCGCGTGCTGGTGCGCACCGTCCGAGAATTCCTCGATGACGAGATGTCCACCTACGCTTCTGCGCTGGCCTACCAGATGCTGTTTTCCCTGTTTCCCTTCCTGCTGTTCCTCATCGCCCTGATCGGCTTCCTGCACCTGCCGGACTTCTTCTCCTGGCTGCGCCTGCAGTCGGAGCTGGTGTTGCCGCCCCAGGCCCTGGAACAGGTCAACCCGGTGATCGACCAGCTGCAGCAGTCCAAGGGTGGGCTGCTGTCGGTGGGTATCGTCATTGCCCTGTGGACCGCCTCGGCCGGTGTACGCCTGATGATGAGCGCGATGAATGCCGCCTACGACGTGCCCGAAGGGCGCCCGGTGTGGAAGCGCCTGCCGCTGTCGATCATCTATACCGTCGGCATCGCCGGCATGCTCCTGGCCGCTGCGGCCTTGATGGTGCTCGGGCCACAGGTGATGGAGTGGATCGCCGCCCAGGTCGGCATGCAGGAAGTGATCGTCACGGTGTGGACCATCCTGCGCTGGCCGTCGATCATCATCCTGATGATGGTGGCGGTGGCATTGATCTACTACGTGATGCCCGACGTGAAGCAGGAGTTTCGCTTCATCACACCGGGCTCGGTGCTGGCGGTCGTCGTGTGGATCATCGCCTCGCTGGCGTTCGGGTACTATGTGAAGACCTTCGCCGACTACAACGCGATGTACGGCAGCATCGGTGCGATCATCGTACTGCTGCTGTATTTCTACATTTCCGCCGCGGTGCTGCTGCTGGGCGCTGAGATGAATGCGGTCATCGAGCACATGTCGAGCGAAGGCAAGAACCCTGGCGAGAAGGAAGCCGCTGGCCATGCCACCCAGCAAACCCTCACCGTGCTCGGCCATGAGCACCCGGTCGAGCCCCAGCCCAGCGAGCCGAACCCGCGATGATCCGTGACATTCTCAAGATGGGCGACGATCGCCTGCTGCGCATCGCCCCGCCCGTGCCGCAGGCATTGCTCGGCAGCGCCGAGCTGCAGCAATTGATCGACGACATGTTCGAGACCATGCACCATGTGGGGGGCGTGGGCCTGGCTGCGCCGCAGATCGGCATCGACCTGCAGCTGGTGATCTTCGGCTTCGAGCGCAGCGAGCGCTACCCCGATGCCGAGCCGGTACCGCAGACGATCCTGCTCAACCCGGTGATCACCCCCGTGGCGATGGAGGTCGAGGATGGCTGGGAAGGGTGTCTGTCGGTGCCGGGCCTGCGTGGCGTGGTGCCGCGCTTTCGGCATATCCGCTACGAAGGCATCGACCCACAAGGCAAGCCGATCAACCGTTTCGCCGATGGTTTCCACGCCCGGGTGGTGCAGCACGAGTGCGACCATCTGATAGGTCGTCTGTACCCCTCGCGCATCCAGGATTTCAGCCGGTTCGGCTATACCGACGTGCTGTTCCCTGGGCTGGATGCCCGCGACGACTGATCTCGCACCATCGCCACCAGGCGCTTGCTGCGCTGGTAGCGCGCCAGGCGAGTGCCCAGGGCCTCGGGCAGCACGTCGGTATCGGTGAAAGCCAGACGCTGGTAGAAGATGCGCAGGTCCGGATGGCAGAACAGCCAGATGGGCGCCGAGGCATCCTTCAGCGCGGTCTCGATCAGCTGCGTGGCAACCTGCCGGCCACGCCACTGCGGTGCCACGAACAGGCCGGTCAGCCAGCGGCCACCGGCCATGGGAGTCAAGCTCATGCCGCCGACGATACCTTTGGCCCGCGCCACCCAAAGCTCGCCATCGGCGGCTGCGCGCATGCGCGAACCGTATTGGCGGTAGAAGTGGTCGAGCAACTTGCGCTCGAGGCTGTTCAAAGGCGTGCAGTGAAGTTCAGGCAGGGTCGTCATGGGAGGATTGTGACACCTCGAGCACGGTTGTGCAGTTCGTCGAGAATCAACCTGTTGTCATGAATTGTTGCAGATCACGCAAGGGTGAATGTCCGACTTCGGGGTTCAACTATTACCTGTCAGGAGTAAACTTTCTGCATCCCCCGTACACAGCGGGATCGGTACTTCGTGTCATCTCGCACTCCGATGACAACTTCTCCGCGCCCTTTCCGGCATATGAAGTCAATCGATCAGCTTGATTGCTTTTAAGGCCAAACTCCATGAAACCATTACTGATTCTTGCATTGGTCGGTATGTCATCACTCGCCCTGGCAGATGAGGTCAAGACCGCTTCTACCCAGCCTGTTGTCGAGCAGTACGACTATTCCACCAACCTGGATATCAAGCGAGTGATCAGCCTCTCGACCATCCCCAACGTCTGCGAAGTGGTGCCCGCCACCATGACCTACGAAGACCACCAGGGCCAGGTGCACACCATCCAATACCGCGCCATGGGTGAAGGTTGCAGCCAGGGCTGAATGCGCCCCCCAATGAGATGTCCCAAATAGCTTAACCGACCGGTTTTTGCCTTTTCTTTTGCTTGCAATGCGCGATAGTCCAGGCGCCGCCAAACGCGACGTCAGGAGGCCGAGCGGAGGCATTACGGAGGTGGGTGCCGGGCATGGATGCCCGGCAAGCGGCGCAGGGCCATGGATGGCCCTTCGCCGCGCCCCACCGGGAGTAA
>NZ_JADLJL010000032.1 GCF_015680235.1 Pseudomonas guariconensis | reverse complement strand
GCTTAGCCGCATAACCTGAACCGCCGTGTACGGAACCGTACGCACGGTGGTGTGAGAGGACGACGGGTGAGAGCCCGTCTCCTACTCGATCCTATTTTATGCCTATTGGGACCGATGGGGCTGCTGCGCCGAGAAGCGGCACCTGCGGGTTATCGCTTGTCTCGAGCATGACTGGCCAACCGCTCCAGCGCTGCGCGCAGCCTGGGGTCGGTAATGCCTTCAGCCGAATCACGAATGCTCTCGGCCGCCTTGCTCGACAGTTCGGCCCCTTGCCCCTCGCGCTTGGCCGGCACCAGCGGCGGCTGCACCTTGAACAGGATGCGCTGCAGGTTGCCGAAGGCCTCCAGCGCCTGCAGCTGGCGTTGCAGTCTTTTCTGCTGGTAGCGCAGGCGTGTCGCCCAATGACCGTCCGTCACCACCAGCAACAATGTGCCATCGCGCCAGGACGCCACATGGCAATGCTCGCGTGCCGCCGGCTGCAGCTGGCTTTCCAGCAGGCGCTGCAAGTGCTCCAGGCGTTCGGCCTGGTTGAGCAGCAGACGCAGCGGCCGAGCCTGGCGCAGCAGGGCAGCCGGTGGGCGGGCGGAGGAGCTCTTGTAGGCCATTGGAATACACGGTGGGTTACAGGACAGCCATCTTAACAGAAGCCCGTTGTACCGGTGCTGCCGGTGCGAACCCCTGTGGGGCTTGTCCCGCGATTGGGCGGCAAAACGCAACGCAACTGCCTGATCCTCTTCGGAAATGTCCCTGATACGTTTCATCTTCCAGCACCTTGAACTTGCCCGAAAAGGCCTTATGTTAGGAGGGCCCCCGCCAAAGCGCTGTGCCAGCATCGTGGAAATCCACCACTTTCCTCACCATCGTTTCCGGGTAGAATGCTCGTTCGCATGCAGCCCGTGGGCTGCACGGGCGACTCACGGGGCCGCCCTCCATCCCTAAGTGTGGAAGATCCTGTCGATATGTTTGCGCCTTTGTTAAAGAAACTTTTTGGAAGCAAGAACGAGCGTGAAGTCAAACGCATGCTCAAGACGGTGAATATCGTCAATGCCTTCGAAGAGAAGATGGTGGCCCTCTCCGACGAGCAGCTGCGAGGCAAGACCGCAGAGTTCAAGGAGCGCCTGGCCAAAGGCGAGACCCTCGACCAATTGCTGCCCGAAGCCTTCGCCGTGGCCCGTGAGGCCGGCAAGCGCGTCATGGGCATGCGTCACTTCGATGTGCAGCTGATCGGCGGCATGACCCTGCACGAGGGCATGATCGCAGAAATGCGCACCGGTGAAGGCAAGACGTTAGTCGGTACCCTGGCCGTCTACCTCAACGCGCTGTCCGGCAAGGGCGTGCACGTGGTAACGGTCAACGACTACCTGGCCCGCCGTGACGCCAACTGGATGCGCCCGCTGTACGAGTTCCTCGGTCTTTCCGTGGGCATCGTCTCGGCCTTCCAGCCACCGGAGGAGAAACGCGCTGCCTACGCCGCCGACATCACCTACGGCACCAACAACGAATTCGGTTTCGATTACCTGCGCGACAACATGGCGTTCAGCCAGGAAGAGAAGTTCCAGCGTGAGCTGAACTTCGCCGTGATCGACGAAGTCGACTCCATCCTCATCGACGAAGCCCGTACTCCGCTGATCATCTCCGGCCAGGCCGAGGACAGCTCCAAGCTGTACATCGAGATCAACCGCCTGATCCCGCGCCTGACCCAGCATATCGAGGAAGTCGAAGGCCAGGTGACCCAGGAAGGTCACTACACCATCGACGAGAAGAGCCGCCAGGTGGAACTCAACGAGGCTGGCCACCAGTTCATCGAGGAGATGCTCACCCAGGCCGGCCTGCTGGCCGAGGGCGAGAGCCTCTACTCGGCGCACAACCTGGGCCTGCTGACCCACGTCTACGCCGGCCTGCGCGCCCACAAGCTGTTCCACCGCAACGTCGAGTACATCGTCCAGGACGGCCAGGTCCTGCTGATCGACGAGCACACCGGCCGTACCATGCCGGGCCGCCGCCTGTCCGAGGGCCTGCACCAGGCCATCGAGGCGAAGGAGAACCTGAACATCCAGGCCGAGAGCCAGACCCTGGCCTCGACCACCTTCCAGAACTACTTCCGCCTCTACACCAAGCTGTCCGGCATGACCGGTACCGCCGATACCGAGGCCTTCGAGTTCGCTCAGATCTACGCCCTGAACGTGATGGTCATTCCGCCGAACAAGCCGTTGGCGCGCAAGGACTTCAACGACTTGGTGTACCTGACCGCCGACGAAAAGTACGCGGCGATCATCGCCGACATCAAGGAAAGCATGAAGCAGGGCCGCCCGGTCCTGGTCGGTACGGCCACTATCGAAACCTCCGAGCACATGTCCAACCTGCTCAAGAAGGAAGGTATCGAGCACAAGGTGCTCAACGCCAAGTACCACGAGAAGGAAGCCGAGATCATCGCCCAGGCCGGTGCGCCGGGCGCGCTGACCATCGCCACCAACATGGCCGGTCGGGGTACCGACATCCTGCTGGGGGGTAACTGGGAAGCCGAGGTCGCGGCCCTTGAGAACCCGAGCGCCGAGCAGATCGCCCAGATCAAGGCCGACTGGCAGAAGCGTCACCAGCAGGTGATCGAAGCCGGTGGCCTGCACGTGATCGCCTCCGAGCGCCACGAGTCCCGCCGTATCGACAACCAGCTGCGCGGCCGTGCCGGTCGTCAGGGCGACCCGGGTTCCAGCCGTTTCTATCTGTCGCTCGAAGACAGCCTGATGCGTATCTTCGCCTCCGATCGGGTGAAGAACTTCATGAAGGCGTTGGGGATGCAGTCTGGCGAGGCCATCGAGCATCGCATGGTCACCAACGCGATCGAGAAGGCCCAGCGCAAGGTCGAAGGCCGCAACTTCGACATCCGCAAGCAGTTGCTCGAATACGACGACGTGGCCAACGAGCAGCGCAAGGTGATCTACCACATGCGCAACAGCCTGCTGGCGGCCGACAACATCGGCGATACCATCGCCGAGTTCCGCCAGGAAGTGCTGGATGCCACCATCAGCCAGCACATTCCGCCACAGTCGCTGCCCGAGCAGTGGGACGTGGCCGGCCTGGAAGCGGCCCTGGCCAGCGATTTCGCCATGAAGCTGCCGATCCAGCAGTGGCTCGACGAGGACGAGCGCCTCTACGAGGAAACCCTGCGCGAGAAGCTGCTCAGCGAAATCACCGCGGCCTACAACGAGAAGGAAGATCAGGCTGGCGAGGAGGCCCTGCGCACCTTCGAGAAGCAGATCCTGCTGCGCGTGCTCGACGACCTGTGGAAAGACCACCTGTCGACCATGGACCACCTGCGTCACGGTATCCACCTGCGCGGCTATGCGCAGAAGAACCCGAAGCAGGAGTACAAGCGCGAATCCTTCAGCCTGTTCCAGGAACTGCTGGAGTCGATCAAGCGCGACACCATCCGTGTGCTGTCCCATGTCCAGGTCCGTCGCGAGGACCCGGCCGAAGAGGAAGCGCGCCTGCGTCGCGAAGCCGAGGAACTGGCCCAGCGCATGCAGTTCCAGCATGCCGCCGCCCCTGGCCTGGAAAGCGAAGAGCACGCTGCGCAGGAAGGTGCCGAAGTGGCCGTGGCCACCGCGCCGGTGCGCAACGAGCAGAAGCTGGGCCGCAACGAGCCGTGCTGGTGCGGTTCGGGCAAGAAGTTCAAGCATTGCCACGGCCAGATCGAGTGATCTGATCCGCCTGCTGTAACGTGACAAACCGGGGCCGCTGTGCGGCCCATTCGCGGCACAAGGCCGCTCCTACAGGGACCGCGCCCAAGGCACTGTAGGAGCGGCCTTGTGCCGCGAATGGGGCGCGAAGCGGCCCCGCTCTTCCATCACCTGTTCACCGTATTTTCTAGGAGCGCTCTAATGGCTGTTGGTCTTGGTCCTTTGCCCACCCTGCACCCGGTTCCCGGTTTTGAACTCGGCATCGCGTCCGCCGGCATCAAGCGCCCTGGGCGCAAGGACGTGGTGGTGATGCGTTGCGCCGAAGGCTCCAGCGTCGCGGGTGTATTCACCCTCAACGCCTTCTGCGCAGCGCCGGTGATCCTCTCCAAGCAGCGTGTACAAGGCACCGTGCGCTACCTGTTGACCAACACCGGCAACGCCAATGCCGGGACCGGCGCGCCAGGCCTGGCTGCCGCCGAGCGCACCTGCGCCAAGCTGGCCGAATTGGCCGGGGTCGATGCCAGTGCGGTATTGCCGTTCTCCACTGGCGTGATCGGCGAGCCGCTGCCGGTCGAGAAGATCGAGGGGGCGTTGCAGGCCGCCCTGGATGACCTGTCGGAAAACAACTGGGCGCAAGCCGCCACCGGCATCATGACCACCGACACTCTGCCCAAGGGTGCCAGCCGCCAATTCCAGCACGATGGCGTCATCGTCACGGTCACCGGCATCAGCAAGGGGGCCGGGATGATCCGTCCGAACATGGCCACCATGCTCGGCTACATCGCCACCGACGCCAAGGTCGCGCCTGCCGTGCTCAAGGACCTGCTGCTTGACGGTGCCAACAAGTCGTTCAACCGGATCACCATCGACGGCGACACCTCGACCAACGATTGCTGCATGCTGATCGCTACCGGCAAGGCCAACCTGCCGGAAGTCACCGAAGCCCGCGGGGCGCTGTTCGAAGCCTTGAAGAAAGCCGTGTTCGAGGTGTGCATGGAAGTGGCCCAGGCCATCGTGCGCGATGGCGAAGGTGCCACCAAGTTCGTCACCGTGCAGGTCAACGGCGGCGGTAACCACCAGGAGTGCCTGGACGTCGGCTACGCCGTGGCCCACTCGCCGCTGATCAAGACCGCGCTGTTCGCCTCCGATCCCAACTGGGGCCGCATCCTCGCTGCGGTCGGCCGTGCCGGCGTACCGGCGCTGGATGTCAGCCTGATCGACGTGTACCTCGACGACGTCTGCATCGCCAGCAAGGGCGGCCGCAGCCCGAGCTACACCGAGGAGCAGGGTTCCAAGGTGATGGCCCAGGAGGAAATCACCATTCGTATCGAGCTGGGCCGTGGCCAATGCAGCGAAACCATCTGGACCACCGACCTGTCCCACGAGTACGTGAAGATCAACGCTGAATACCGCACCTGATTCAGCTGGGGCCGCGTCGCGGCCCCTTCGCCGGCAAGCCGGCTCCCACAGATGCCGCCGTATACCCCAGACCTGTGCTGAACCTGTGGGAGCCGGCTTGCCGGAGATGGGCTGCAAGGCAGCCATGAATTTCCAAACCAATGGAGCCGAACCATGAGCTATCACCTGATCATCGGCGACAAGCTGTACTCCTCCTGGTCGCTGCGTGGCGCCCTGGCCCTGGAGCTGGCTGGTGTGCCCTATGAAGAAACGCTGATCAAGCTGAATCAGCCCGACACCCGCAAACGCATCCTCGAATTCTCGGCCAGTGGCAAGGTGCCGCTGCTCAAGACCGAACATGGCGTGATCGCCGATTCGCTGGCCATCGCCGAATACCTGGCCGAGCGCCACCCCGACGCCCAGCTGTGGCCTGCCGACATCGCTGCCCGTGCCCAGGCCCGCTCGGCCTGCGCGCAGATGCACAGCGGTTTCATGGCCCTGCGCACTGCCATGCCATTCGACCTGTCCCGCGACGAAGGCCTGGAAAGCATCCCGCTGGATGTCCAGGTGGATATCGATCGCATGGTCGCCCTCTGGTCCGAATGCCGCCTGGCGGCCAAGGAAAGCGGCCCGTTCCTGTTCGGCACGCCGAGCCTGGCCGACGCCTTCTTCGCCCCGGTGGCTGTGCGCTTGCGCACCTACCGCGTAGAAGTGCCGGCCGAAGCGGCTACCTACATCGAAACCATCTACCAGTGGCCGGCCTTCCAGGCCTGGCAGAAGGCAGGCCTGGCGGAGCGTGAAGGGTGAAACGGATCCACGTCGTAGCAGCAGTCATTCGTGGCACCGACGGGCGCATCCTGATCGCGCGGCGCGCCGACACCCAGCACCAGGGCGGCCTGTGGGAGTTCCCTGGCGGCAAGGTGGAGGAGGGCGAGGCCGTCGAGGCGGCGCTGGCCCGTGAGCTGCGTGAGGAACTGGGCATCGAGGTGACCCGTTCCCGGCCGCTGATCAAGGTCAGCCATGATTACCCGGACAAGCAGGTGCTGCTCGATGTCCGCGAAGTCGACGGCTTCACCGGCGAGCCCCATGGCGCCGAGGGCCAGCCGTTGGCCTGGGTGGCGCCCCGGGACCTGGCGCAGTACGACTTCCCCGAGGCCAACGCGCCGATCGTGGCGGCCGCCCGACTGCCTGACCAATACCTGATCACTCCGGACGGGCTGGACGCGCCGCAACTGCTACGCGGCATCCAGAAGGCCATCGCTGATGGCATCCGCCTGATCCAGCTGCGCGCACCGGACATGTACGATCCCAAGTACCGCGACGTGGCGGTGGATGCGGTCGGCTTGTGTGCCGGCAAGGCCCAGCTGATGCTCAAGGGGCCGTTGGAGTGGTTGGGGGATTTCCCCTCCGCTGGCTGGCACCTGACCTCGGCGCAACTGCGCAAGTATGCCGCCAATGGCCGCCCCTTCCCCAAGGCACGCTGGCTGGCGGCGTCCTGCCACGATGCCGAGGAGCTGGCTCTGGCCGAGCAGATGGGCGTGGATTTCGTCACCCTGTCGCCGGTGCAAGCGACCCAGACTCATCCGGACGCCGTGCCGCTGGGGTGGGAGGAAGCGGGGCGGCTGATCCAGGGGATCAACCATCCGGTGTTCCTGCTCGGCGGTGTCGGGGCCGGTGAGCGGGAGCAGGCTTGGGATGCCGGAGCACAGGGTGTTGCCGGGATCCGGGCGTTCTGGCCTGAAGTCTGAGTAATCGGGGCCGCTTTGCGGCCCATCGCCGGGGGGGCGCGGGCCCCCCCGGCGGGCGCCCCCCGCCCCCCCCCACAGGGCCTGCACAGAACTCAAGCCCTGTGCGGTCCTTGTGGGAGCCGGCTTGCCGGCGATGGGCTACGAAGTAGCCCCAAAAATCAGGCGTTAGGCTTATCCGCAGGCTGCCACAACACCTCGGCCACCCCCTGCCGCCGCCCGATGATCCGGGCCGCCACGAACAGCAGGTCCGACAATCGGTTGATGTACGCCAACCCGACCCCCTCCAGCGGCTCGAGCGCATTGAGCTGCTGGCAACGCCGCTCCGCGCTGCGCGCCAGGCTCCGGCACACATGGGCCTGGGCCACCAGCGCCGAGCCGCTGGGCAGGATGAAGTTCTTCAGCGGCCCCAGCTCTTCGTTCCAGCGATCGATCGCCGCTTCCAGCCGTTCGACTTCCACGGCGTTCAACGCCTGGTAGCTTGGCATTGCCAACTCGCCCCCCAGGTCGAACAACCGGTGCTGGCAGGGCGCCAGAACCTCCATCACTTCTTCCAGCCCTTCGTCCGCGAGCCCGGCGAGCAACAGGCCCAGCTGGCTGTTGAGGCTGTCCACCTCGCCGATGGCCTCGATGCGAGGGTGATCCTTCGGGACCCGGCGCCCATCGCCCAGGCCGGTCTCGCCCTTGTCGCCAGTGCGGGTGTAGATCTTCGACAGGCGATAGCCCATGTCATGCCTCCGTGGTGCCTGGTGCCGTCGGCACCGGTTGGCCAAGGGGCAGGCGCAGGGTGAAGCAGGTGCCCTGGCCGGGCGCGGAATGCACTTCCATTTGCCCCTTGTGGTTGTTGGTGATGATGAAATACGAGACCGACAGGCCCAGCCCGGTGCCCTGGCCGATTTCCTTGGTGGTGAAGAACGGCTCGAAGGTACGCTTGCGCACGGCTTCGGGCATGCCGACACCGTTGTCTTCCACCTGGATCTCCGCCCACGGCGGGTTGAGCCGGGTGCGCAGGGTGATGCGTCCTGGCTCGCTGGGTTGCGGGCGCTGGTGGATGGCCTGGGCGGCGTTCTTGAGCAGGTTGAGCAGCACCTGCTCCAGTTCGTTGGCCGTGCAGGGGACCGGCCCGAGCGCGGGGTCGAACTGGCGCACGATATGCTGCCCCTTGAAGTCGAAGCCGATGGCCAGGTCGAAGTCGTTGCCGGCGATCTCCACGGCCTGGTCGATCAGCGCCGGCAGGTCGCAGGGCGCCAGCTGTCGGTTGCTGCGGCGGCTGAAGCTGAGCATGTGGGTGACGATCTTGGCCGCGCGTGCGCCGGCTTGCTGGATGCCATCGAGCAACTGGGGTACCTCGCGGCTTTCCAGGTAGCGGTTGACGCTGGGCAGGTCGATGTCCAGCTCGGCCGCCTGCTCCTGGTTGCGCGGCAGCTCCGGCGACAGCCGCCGGCGGATGTTCTGCACGTTGTGCAGAATCGCGCCCAGGGGGTTGTTGATCTCGTGTGCCATGCCCGCGGCAAGCCCGCCGACCGAGAGCATCTTCTCCGACTGCACCATCATCTCTTCCAGCGAGAGACGCTGGGTGATGTCGTCGATGCGGATCACCACGCCACGCCCGCCTCCGCCCGTCAACGGGTAGAAGGTCAAGGCATAGTGGCGCACGTCCTCGCCCTTGGGCCAGGTGACCCGTTCGATCTTGGCCACGCGGTGTTTTTCCACGCTTTCCTTGAGCTGTGGCAGGAACGGCTTGAGCGGCTCGAAGGCGATGAAGATCGGCTGGTTCAGCGCCTCGTCCAGCGGTGTGCCGGAGAGCACTGTGGCCTCATGGTTCCACTGGGTCACGTAGAGCTGCTCGTCCAGGGCGATCAGGGCCGAGGGCATGGAATCGATGATGCTGTTGAGGTAGTTCTGAAAGCCCGTGAGCTTCTTCTCGATCTTGCTGCGCACCTGGACTTCCAGTTCCAGCTTGCGGTTGGTGTGGCGTGTTTCTTCCGCCAGGCCCTGGGCCTGGTCGTAGGCCATCTGGAATTCGTCGCGGGTGCGCTTGAGTTGCTGCTCGCGAGCCTCGATACGCGAGAGCATGGTGTTGAAGGCATCGGCGAGGCTGCCGATTTCGTCGTCATTGCCGCGCTGGGCGCGCAGAGCATAGCTTTCCTCGCGGGTGACCTGGCGGCTCAGCTCCTCGAGCTGGTGGATCGGCTGGGTGATCAAGCGCTTGATCTGCCGGGCGATGAGCAACCACAGCAGCACGCTGAAGATCAGGATCGCCAAGCTCGCGGTGAGGGTACCGGTGTAGAAGGCCGTCGGCAGTTCGCTGCTGGCGACCAGCAGCAGGTAGGCCGGCGGCTTGCCTTCGCGGGGCA
The DNA here is from genome assembly GCF_015680235.1 of Pseudomonas guariconensis. Classification (GTDB taxonomy): domain Bacteria; phylum Pseudomonadota; class Gammaproteobacteria; order Pseudomonadales; family Pseudomonadaceae; genus Aquipseudomonas; species Aquipseudomonas guariconensis_A. Next base: position 46,857 of record NZ_JADLJL010000032.1, on the reverse strand, counting down.
GGGGGATCAGCTGGGTACTGCGAAACTCCATCATGCGCCAGCCGCTGATATTGCGAAAACGCTTGGGTAGCGCCAGTGGGTCGCCGTGTTGCAACTGTGCGAGCATGCGCCCATCCCCGCCATAGAGGGCTGCGGCACGTAGGGGCGAGTAGCTGTCCAGTTCCTTGAGCAGGGCGCTGGCCGCTTCCGGCGAGTCGCCAGCGCGTGCCGACAACTGGGGATTGGACACCAGCCGGCCGATGGTGTGCAGGGCCTGGGGTGCCATGCTTTCCTGGGTGATCCAGTAGGCGGCGCTGATGAACGCCAGGTTGGCCACCAGCAGGATGGTGACCAGCAGTACCAGCAAGGCCGCCAGCAGTTTCTGCCCGACCGGGAGATTTTCCAGGCGTTGGCGCAGGGTCATGGGCGAGGCGGTGTCCTCTGTGCGGTTGATGGGCAGCGTCAGTCGCTGGGCAGGCCACGGGCCTGCAAGCTATCGACCAGCCGCTGGTGCAGGCGTTCCAGGTGTGGCAGGCCCAGGCCGTGGCGGGCTGCGGTCCGGCAGGCGTGGCCGAGCAGGTAGTGCACTTCGGTGCGCCGGCCATGGCGCACATCCTGGTACATGGAAGAGTAGTTGGCTGCCGTGGCCAGGATGACCCGCTGCACCTCCTCGTCCAGCATTTCGGCGGCCTGGGGTTGGCCGCAGCGGCGCAGCAGTGCGGCGAGCTCGTCGCACAGCGTGGCGACCTCGCCCAGGTGTTCCAGCAGGCCGCCGTTATGGCAGTCGTGCAGCACTGTGAGGGGGTTGATCGCGCAGTTGAGCGCCAGCTTGCGCCACAGGCGGGTGAGAATATCCACCGTCCATTCAGCGGGGATGCCGGCCTCGGACAAGTCGTCGAACCATTGCGGCACGGTGGGGTTGGCGGGGTCGCCGAGCCAGTTGAAGCCTTGCCCGGCGAAGCGTACGCGCCAGTCGTCCTCGCGAAAGGCGCCTTCGGTGCTCGAGGCGAAGATGCAACGGGTACGGGGTACTTGGTCGGCGACCTCGTCCTGGCTGCCCAAGCCGTTCTGCAGCAGCACCAGTTCGGCCCCTTCGGCCAGACGCGGCGCCAGGCGGGCCACGGCGGAGGCGGCGTCATAGGCCTTGCAGGCGACCAGCAGGCGATGGATCGGCCCATGGGCGCCGGGGCTCTCGGCGGGGATCGCATAGTGGCTGGCCTGGCCATGTTCGACCAGGGTCAGGCCACCGGCGGCCTGGTAGGCGGCCAGGCGCCGGTCGTCGCGCAGGATCAGGCGTACCGCCTTGCCCGCGCGGGCCAGGCGGCAGGCCCAGAGGCTGCCGAGGCTACCGGCGCCGAGAATATGCCAGGTGCTGCTCATCTGCGTTTCGCAACCCGTTATAATGAGCCCGCATTTTAACCGTCAAACCTGGCGCGCTCCATCCGACCGAGCGCGCTTTTATTTTGGAGAACAACCATGCCTTCGTTCGACGTGGTATCGGAACTGGACAAGCACGAAGTCACCAACGCCGTGGACAACGCGGTGAAGGAACTGGACCGTCGCTACGACCTCAAGGGCAAGGGCAGCTTCGAGTTCAAGGACAAGGAGCAGACCGTGCTCCTGACCGCCGAGGCGGAGTTCCAGCTCGAGGCGATGATCGAGATCCTGCGCCTGGCCCTGGTCAAGCGCAAGATCGACGTCAAGTGCCTGGAAGTCAAGGATGCCTACCCCTCCGGCAAGGAAATGAAGCAGGAAGCCAAGTTCCGCGAGGGTATCGATAAAGAACTGGCCAAGAAGATCGTCGCTACCATCAAGGACGCCAAGCTCAAGGTCCAGGCCGCCATCCAGGGCGAGCAGGTGCGGGTCACCGGCAAGAAGCGCGACGACCTGCAGGAAGCCATCGCCCTGCTGCGCACCAAGGAATTCGACATGCCGCTGCAGTTCAACAACTTCCGCGACTGATCGCCGTGAAACAGGAACCTTGATGGCCTATTGATGTCCATCGGAACCTGGGGCCGCGAGATATTCGCGGCCTGTTTTTTCGTACAGCCGCAGGGCTCAGGAGATGAATGAATATGGATTTGAACGCTGAAGTCGATCAACTGGTCCGCCAATCGCAGACGTGGATCCCCTTGCTCATGGAATACGGCAGCCGTTTGCTGCTGGCACTGCTGACCCTGGCCATCGGCTGGTGGGTCGTCAACAAGCTCAGTGCGCGCCTGGGCAGGCTGGTGGGCCTGCGCAATGCCGATGTGGCGTTGCAAGGCTTTATCAGCACCCTGACCAATATCGTGCTGAAGGTGTTGCTGTTGGTCAGCGTGGCGTCGATGATCGGCATCGAGACCACCTCTTTCGTCGCCGCCATCGGTGCCGCCGGCCTGGCCATCGGCTTGGCCCTGCAAGGCAGCCTGGCGAACTTCGCCGGTGGCGTGTTGATCCTGCTGTTCCGCCCATTCCGCATCGGCGACTGGATCGAAGCCCAAGGCGTGAGCGGGACCGTCGACAGCATCCAGATCTTCCACACCGTGCTGCGCACCGGTGACAACAAGACCGTGATCATGCCCAACGGCAGCCTGTCCAATGGCATCATCACCAACTACAACCGCCAGCCGACCCGCAAGGTGGTGTTCGACGTCGGCGTGGATTACGACGCTGACCTGCAAAAGGCGCGCAACGTATTGCTGGAACTGGCCAAGGACCCACGCGTGCTACAGGACCCGGCTCCGGAAGCCGTGGTGTCGACCCTGGGCGACAGCGCCATCACCGTCTCCCTGCGTGCCTGGGTCAACACGGCCGACTACTGGAGCGTGATGTTCATGCTCAATGAACATGCCCGTGATCGCCTGAAGGCCGAAGGTATCGACATTCCGTTCCCGCAGCGGGTGATCCGCGTGGTGCAGGAAGCGGCTGCGCAGTAAGCGGCCTTTCGCGAGATCCCGTCGCGGGACAAGGCCGTTTCTACAGGGTGATGCAGGCCCTGTGGAAGCGGGCTTGTCCCGCGATGCGTTCTTGGTCCATTACACTTGTTCACAGCCAACCCCTGCCATTTCTGGCATATAGGCTGGTCCCTCCTGTTCACCAAGCTGTTTTTCATCATGAAACCATTGCTGTACATCACGCCCCTGCGCGCCTTGCTGTTCGGGCTGACCCTGGCCCTGTTCGAGTTGCTGACTTACCTGGCCAGCGATGCGGTCATGCCCGCCATGCCGGTGGTGGTCGACGATCTGAAGGCCAGCCCCGAATACATTCCCCACGCCCTGAACCTGTACCTGCTCGGCGGCGTGCTGCTGCAATGGCTGATCGGCCCGCTGGCCGACCGCTATGGCCGTCGGCCGCTGTTGCTGGCCGGTTGCGCGATGTTCGGGGCGGCGTGCCTTGCGACCTATTGGGTCCATGACATCGGCCTGTTCAACCTGCTGCGCCTGTTGCAGGGCATCGGCCTGGGCTTCGTGGTGACGGTCAGTTATCCGGCGCTCAACGAGGCCTTCAGCGAAGCCGATGCCGTGCGCATGATGGCCCTGCTGGCGAACATCGCCCTGTTGTCGCCGCTGTTGGGGCCGCTGGTGGGCACCTTGATGCTGCAGTGGCTGGACTGGCGTTGGCTGTTCGTGGCGTTTGCCATGGGCGCGGTGCTGACCTGGGCGTTGCTGTACCGGTTGATGCCGGAAACCCTGGGCGTGGAGCGCCGCGACGGGTCGCGTCTGCCATTCACCCCGATCCACCTGTTGCCGTTGCTGGCCGGATACGGCCAGTTGCTGACCAATCGCCGTTTCGTCGCGGGCAGTGCCGCGCTTGGGTTGGTGGGCTTGCCGCTGATCGGCTGGATCGGCCTGTCGCCGGTGTTGCTGATCACCGATGAAGGCTTGAGTACGATGGAATATGCGCTGTGGCAGCTACCGGTATTCGGCGGGCTGATCCTGGGCAACCTGATCATCAACCGCATCGCCGACCGCTATCCCTTGGCCAGCCTGGTGCGCGGGGCGCTCTGGCCCTACCTGGCCGGCCTGGGCCTGATGGTGGTGGCGACCTGGTACTGGCCGACGGTGACCAGCGTGGTGGCGGGTATGTCGCTGTATGCGCTGGGCCTGGGCGTGGCCAATGCGGTGTTGTATCGCATGACGCTGTTCGCCAGCGAGCAGAGCAAGGGGCTGGTATCGGCGATGCTAGGGATGATCACCATTGCCCTGCTGGGGCTTGGCGGGGCGGTCCTGGCAATGCTGGGTGCCGGGGCGAGCCTGGTGCACTTTGCCTTGGGCGCCGGCATCGCCGGGGCGTTGGCGCTGTGGCCGTTGTGGTATGTAGTGGGTGGGCGCCGGGGCCAGGGGGCCGTGGCATAGAGGGTTGGGGCCGCCCCCACAGCAAGAACGAGGCCTCTGTAGGAGCGGGCTTGTCCCGCGATGGGCCGCGAAGCGGCCCCTGGACTCAAGGCCGCTCGGCCGCGGAATTGTCCACCGGTGCCTGCTTGCCACGCCCAGCTTCCTGATGCCAGTGCAGGGCGATCAGGATCAGGGTCGGTACACCCAGCAGAGCGGTGATCAGGAAGAAATCGTGGTAGCCGAACTTCTCTACCAGCACCCCTGAGTAACCGCCGATCAGGCGCGGCAACAGCAGCATGATCGAGCTGAGCAGAGCGTACTGGGTGGCCGAGAACTTCAGGTTGGTCAGGCTCGACAGGTAGGCCACGAACGCCGAGGTGGCCAGGCCCGAGCTGAAGTTGTCGAGGGAAATGGTGACCACCAGCATTTCCAGGTTCGGGCCCATGTCGGCCAGCATCAGGAACAGGATGTTGGTCGCCGCCGAGGCTGCGCCGCCGATGAACAGGATCGGTAGGATGCCGAAGCGCACGATCAGCAGGCCGCCGGCCCCGGCGCCGACCAATGTCATGATCAGGCCGAAGATCTTGCTGACGCTGGCGATCTGGTCCTTGGTGAAGCCCTGGTCGATGTAGAACACGTTGGCCATCACGCCCATCACCGTATCGGACATGCGGTAGGTGGCGATCAGCCCGAGCAGCAACAAGGCTTGCCAGCGGTAACGCAGGATGAAGTCGTTGACCGGTGTCAGCACCGGCGCCAGGCCCCTGCGGCCCAGGGACGACAGGCAGGCCCAAGTCAGCAGCACGTAGAGGATCAGGCGCAGGAAGGCGCGGTCCTCGAGCAGCAGGTCGAGCATGGTCGCATCACCGGTAATCACGCTGGACCAGCCGGTGTTGAACATCTGGGTGAAGCTCGCCGGTACCGACACCAGCAGGATGATCAGCACGAACACCGATGCCAACTGGTGAACCAGGCCGTAGCGCGCCGCCGACAGCTGGGTGCGCATCGGCACAGACGGCTCGCGCATCACCAGGGTGGTGAACAGCGCGGGCAGCATCAGCACGCCGAACAGCACATAGGTGCCGGTCCAGGCCTTGTGCAGGTAACTGAAGCCGGTGGAGCCGAACCATTCGGCGAAGAACAGGGCGCCGGCCGTGGCGAGCAGGGCCGCGACGCGGTAGCCGGCCATGTAGCTGGCGGCCAGTGCGGCCTGGCGCTGGTCATCGGCGATTTCCAGGCGATAGGCATCCACGGCGATGTCCTGGGTGGCCGAGGCGAAGGCCACCAGCACGGCCAGGGCGATCAGCCAGGACAGGTGTTTTTGCGGGTCGCACAGGCCCATGCCGACCAGGCCGACCACGACCAGGGCCTGCGATAGCAACAGCCAGGAGCGACGCCGACCAAGGCGACCGAGCACCGGCAGGCGCCATTGGTCCAGCAGCGGCGACCAAACCCATTTGAACGCGTAGGCAAGGCCGATCAGGCTGGCATAGCCGATGGTCTCGCGTGCTACACCCGCTTCCCGAAGCCACACGGAAAGCGTCGAAAACACCAGCATGTACGGCAGGCCGGCGGCGAATCCAAGCAGCAAAAGCACCAAGGTCGACGGGCTGGCATAGGCAGCGAGCGCAGCGCGCCAGGTTTTACGGGGCATGGGCCAACATCTGCCTCAATATTTGCGAAAACAAAGCGCGCACTCTAACCGCTGTGCTCCATCGGACGCCAGCCATGACGCGACATATCGACGCGATTGTTCACGACTGTAACGCCTTCTGCACGCAGACGAGCGCGCTGTTCATCCCCCGACGGCGTGCCGAGGGCCAGGCTCAGGCGTCCGCCTGCACCCAACACCCGATGCCAGGGTAGGCGGGTGTCGGTCGGCAGCTGCCCGAGGGTACGCCCGACCCAGCGGGCGGCGCGGCCCAGGCCTGCCAGCTCGGCCAGTTGGCCATAGCTGACCACCTTGCCGGGAGGAATCTGGCCGAGAACGGAATAGAGTGCCGTCCGTCGGGCATGTTTCTCATCCTCACTCGTCTGTAGGGAAGAGGGCATCGGACTTTTCCTTGTTTTCCAAGAAAGTTCGCCAAGGACCGTATGAAATGGCAGCGGAACTCAACTTCATACGCTGGGGTCTGTCCTTGCTCTGGTCGTGGTGATCTGGATAATGCCCGGCTTTTTTCGGTAAATCGAACCTGTAGTCTGCTTATGTATTCTAGAACCCTGCTATGTATCCTCGCTGCTTCCCTCTGCGCACCGGCACTCGCCGATACCGTATGGATGAAGAACGGCGACAGGCTCAGCGGCAAGATCAAGGTCTTCGATGGCGGCAAGCTGTTGTTGGAAACCCCGTATGGCGGCTCCATCGCCCTGGACTGGAAAGAAGTGCAAACCCTGGAAAGCGACCAGGAGCTGCTGGTCAAGCAGGATGCCTACAACGGCGAGAAGACCAAGTCGCTCAAGGCCGCCGAGCCGGGCAAGGTGACCCTGGCCAACGGCGAGGCGCCCAAGACCGTGGACCTGGCGAGCATCGAACAGATCATGAAGCCCAGGCCGCTGGTCGAGGACTTCCTGTGGAAGGGCAACGTCGATGTGGCCATGGACTACAAGCGCGCCGAGAACGATACCGACGACTACGATGTCAGCTTCAAGACCACCGCGCGCCATGGCCGCTGGCGGCACAACGCCGAAGGCGAATACAACCGCGAGACCAAGGACGACGTCACGACCACCAACAACTGGAAGGCCGAGTACGCCCTGGACCGCTTCATCACCGACCAGTGGTTCTGGCAAGGGCGCCTGGAGTACAAGCGCGACCACATCGAAGACCTGGCGCGCCAGCGCACCGTCGGTACCGGCCCGGGCTACCAGTTCTGGGACGACGAACTGGGGGCGTTCTCCCTCGGTTCGCTGATCAACCGCACCGATTTCGAGTACCGCGATGGCGGCAAGGACAACTTCTATTCCGCCGCGCTGAAGTGGGACTACAACCGCTACCTGATCGGCAAGAGCGTCGAGATCTTCACCAATGGCGAGTTCGGCAAGCCCCTGGGCGGCGTGGCCGACTACTCGCTCGATGCCGAGGCAGGCCTGCGCTACAAGGTCACCGAATGGGCCTCGCTCAACCTCAAGGCGGAGAAGGACATCATCAGCGGGACCCGGGACAGCGACCTGGACAAGACCCGTTACACGGCCGGCTTCGGGGTGACCTGGTAGGCGTAAGCGGCCTGTTCCTGCAACAGGCGCGGATTGGCAGCGGGGAGTGATAATGCTTATCTTTGTCCGCATCCAATCCGCCGCCCAGGAGCGTCCTTCGTGAGTAACACTGCCATCCGCCCCGCCCGGGAACTGCTGCTCAAGGAGTACCGCGGCGTCCTTTCGACCCATTCCAAATCCATGCCCGGCTTCCCCTTCGGCTCGGTGGTGCCGTATTGCCTGGACGCAGATGGCCACCCGCTGATCCTGATCAGCCGTATCGCCCAGCACACCCACAACCTGCAGAAGGACGCCAAGTGTTCGCTATTGGTGGGTGAGCGCGATGCCGAAGATGTCCAGGCCGTGGGGCGGCTGACGGTCATGGCCGAGGCCCGCAAGCTCACCGATGAACGCGCCATCGAGGCAGCGGCCGAGCGCTACTACCGCTACTTCCCTGACGCAGAGAACTACCACAAGGCGCACGATTTCGATTTCTGGGTACTGGAGCCTGTACGCCACCGCTACATCGGCGGCTTCGGCGCGATCCACTGGCTCGACCAGGTGACCCTGGCCAACCCCTTCGCCGGCCAGGCCGAGGCGAGCATGATCGAGCACATGAACAGCGACCATGCCAACGCCATCGCCCATTACGTCGAGCTGACCGACCTGCCCCGTACCGCGCCGGCGCAACTGGTGGGCATCGACAGCGAGGGCATGCACCTGCGCATCGGCCAAGGCATCTATTGGCTGGCGTTTCCCACTGTTTGTAATACGCCGATACAGGTTCGTGAAGCCTTGGTTTTGCTGGCCCGCGCCGACCAATGGCCGGTGGCGACGAACGTCGAGGGTTGAAAACAGGCGTATACGCATCCATCTGATGGTCTTACAGGAAGGCTTTCTTCCGCCGAGGATCCCTTGAATGCGTGCTTTTCTACTGCTGTTTCTGATTTTTCCGGTGCTGGAGCTGTTCGTCTTCGTCAAGGTCAGTGCCGCCATCGGTTTCTTCCCGGCGCTGCTGCTGATCATCGCCGGCTCCGCCCTGGGCGTGCTGGTGATGCGAGTGGCCGGGCTGGCCACCGCACTGCGTGCCCGCGAGAGCCTGCAGCGTGGCGAGTTGCCCGCCGAGGACATGTTCCAGGGCCTGATGCTGGCAGTCGGTGGTGGCCTGTTGCTGCTGCCGGGCTTCATCAGCGACGTGCTGGGCCTGCTGTGCCTGTTGCCGTTCACCCGCCATCTGGCCGCGCGCAAGATGCGCCAGCGCGCCGAAGCCCAGGCCATGCGCCAGCGCGCCTTCCAGGACGACCCGTTCCAGGCGCAGCCGCGGGAAGGTGGCCATCGTCCTAATGTGATCGAGGGCGAGTACGAGCGCCGCGACAAGTAACATCGCTGGGGGCCGCTTCGCGCCTCCTTCGCGGCACAAGGCCGCTCCTACAGGTTCGCGCATGACCCTGTAGGAGCGGCCTTGTGCCGCGAAGGAGGCGCGAAGCGGCCCCAGCTTTTTCACCCGGATAAAAATTTTTACGTATCAAGCCTTGTAATTGATTTCGGCGACCACATGTATGGGTCACCGCAAGGTTTCTGGTGGCAACACCAGACATATATACGGGGTTCGCCCGGGCGAGCCCCGACCGGCAACGCCGGACCGTATCAACCCGCCGGTATCGACACCGGCCGATGAAAACCACAATTTAGGAGAGATCGACAATGAAGCTTCGTCCTCTGCATGACCGCGTCGTCATCCGTCGCAGCGAAGAAGAATCGAAAACCGCTGGCGGTATCGTCCTGCCGGGTTCGGCCGCTGAAAAACCAAACCGCGGCGAAGTCGTCGCCGTTGGCACCGGTCGCATCCTGGAAAACGGCGAAGTACGCGCGCTGGCCGTGAAAGTGGGTGACAAAGTGGTTTTCGGCCCTTACTCGGGCAGCAACACCGTGAAAGTCGATGGCGAAGACCTGCTGGTCATGGCTGAAAACGAAATCCTGGCCGTCATCGAAGGCTGATTTCCCCGACTTCCCGTTACTCCAAAGATTTTCAAGGAATAAACGATCATGGCTGCTAAAGACGTAAAATTCGGCGATTCCGCTCGTAAGAAAATGCTGGTTGGTGTCAACGTTCTGGCTGACGCCGTCAAAGCGACCCTGGGCCCGAAAGGCCGTAACGTGGTCCTGGCTAAGAGCTTCGGCGCGCCGACCATCACCAAGGACGGCGTTTCCGTCGCCAAGGAAATCGAGCTGAAGGACGCCTTCGAGAACATGGGCGCCCAGCTGGTCAAGGAAGTTGCTTCCAAGGCCAACGACGCTGCCGGTGACGGCACCACCACCGCTACCGTCCTGGCCCAGGCTATCGTCAACGAAGGCCTGAAGGCCGTTGCCGCTGGCATGAACCCGATGGACCTCAAGCGCGGTATCGACAAGGCCACCGCCGCCATCGTCGCCGAGCTGAAGAACCTGTCCAAGCCATGCGCCGACTCCAAGGCCATCGCCCAGGTAGGTACCATCTCCGCCAACTCCGACACCTCCATCGGTGAAATCATCGCCGAAGCCATGGAAAAAGTCGGTAAAGAAGGCGTGATCACCGTCGAAGAAGGCTCGGGCCTGGAAAACGAACTGTCCGTCGTAGAAGGTATGCAGTTCGACCGTGGCTACCTGTCGCCGTACTTCGTCAACAAGCCGGACACCATGGTTGCCGAGCTGGAAAGCCCGCTGCTGCTGCTGGTCGACAAGAAGATCTCCAACATCCGCGAGCTGCTGCCCGTTCTGGAAGCCGTTGCCAAGGCCGGCCGCCCACTGCTGATCGTTGCCGAGGACGTCGAAGGCGAAGCCCTGGCCACCCTGGTGGTCAACAACATGCGCGGCATCGTCAAGGTCGCGGCTGTCAAGGCACCTGGCTTCGGCGACCGCCGCAAGGCCATGCTGCAGGACATCGCCACCCTGACCGGCGGCCAGGTCATCTCCGAGGAAATCGGCCTGACCCTGGAAACCACCACCCTGGAGCACCTGGGTAACGCCAAGCGCGTCATTCTGTCCAAGGAAAACACCACCATCATCGACGGCGCCGGTTCCGACGCTGACATCGAAGCGCGCGTCAAGCAGATCCGTGCCCAGATCGAAGAGACTTCCTCGGACTACGACCGTGAGAAGCTGCAAGAGCGCCTGGCCAAGCTGGCTGGCGGTGTTGCCGTGATCAAGGTCGGTGCCGGCACCGAAGTCGAGATGAAAGAGAAGAAAGCTCGCGTCGAAGACGCCCTGCACGCAACCCGTGCAGCTGTCGAAGAAGGCGTGGTGCCTGGCGGTGGTGTTGCCCTGGTACGCGCCCTGCAGGCCGTTGCCGACCTCAAGGGCGACAACGAAGACCAGAACGTCGGTATCGCACTGCTGCGTCGCTCGGTCGAAGCCCCGCTGCGCCAGATCACTGCCAACGCCGGCGACGAGCCAAGCGTTGTCGCTGACAAGGTCAAGCAGGGTTCGGGCAACTACGGCTACAACGCCGCTACCGGCGAATACGGCGACATGATCGAGATGGGCATCCTGGACCCAGCCAAGGTCACCCGTTCGGCTCTGCAAGCCGCAGCTTCGATCGGTGGTCTGATGATCACCACCGAAGCCATGGTTGCCGACCTGCCGGAAGACAAGCCAGCTGCTGGCGGCATGCCAGACATGGGCGGCATGGGTGGCATGGGCGGCATGATGTAAGCCAGCCTCACCCTTCGCTGTAACAAGAAGCCCCGCCTAGTGCGGGGCTTTTTGTTTCGGCTTTTCGCGGCACAAGGCCGCTCCCACGGGAAAGTGTGCTTTTTTGTAGGAGCGGCCTTGTGCCGCGAAAGGGGCGCAAAGCGCCCCCGTTCATTCAGGCAACGCTACGTTGTGCTTCGGGCACCGTCACGGCTCCCCGGCGATACAGCACCAAGTAGTAGCACCCGAGCCCGATCATCCAGCAGAACACCGCTGTCCACAGGTTATGCGACAAGAAGTGCGCGCCCTGCAGCATGCGCCCGATAGACAGCACCGTGCCGGTGGTGAATGCCAGCACGAAGGCAGCGCGCGCCAGGCGGGGGCGCCGGTCGCGCAGGACAAAGAACAGGGCGAACAGGCTGAAGCCGGTCGCCGCATGGCCGCCAGGCCAGCAGCGCCCGGGTTTGTCGGTGGCCGGGCGGTGTTCGAGCAGCTTGCTGTAGGTCTCCTTGCCGCCGAATTGGGTCAGGCTCCACGGGCACTGCACCTCGGTGGCGGCCTTGAGCGGGGTGACGAAGGCGGTGGACAAGGCCAGCGACAGCACCAGGCAACCCAGCTCGCGACGCCATCCGAACAGGCGCGACCAGAAGCAACTGGTCACGAAGGCGACGATCGACAACAGGCCCAGGACGATGACGACCTGCTTGACCCGGTCGTGCAGGATATTTTCCAACAGGTAGCTGTGACGGCCGATGAACTGGCCGGCGGCCGGGTCGAAGGCTAGCTTGGCCACATCCATGTCCAGCGACGTCCATTCCAGCAAGATCAAAGCCACGGCGGTGGCCAGCGGGATGCCCAGGTACAACCAGAGGTTGAGCGGGCGGGGGCGGGGGCTTTGCTGCATGACGACTCCAGGGGCGATAAATGCCGGCCATTGTCGGCTTGCCGCTATGCTGGGTTCGTGAAGGATGGGTGAAAAATCCGTCAGCCTTCAGGATCGTTGCCCAAGACTGGCGCCGCGCCGGCGATGGCCTTAAGCTGCGCCTGCCGCGCAGAGCGAAAGCGCCGCACAGGAGACTCCGATGCGCATTCTACTGGTTGAAGACAACCGCGATATCCTCGCCAACCTGGCCGACTACCTGGGCATGAAGGGCTACACCGTCGATTGTGCCCAGGATGGCCTGTCCGGGTTGCACCTGGCCGCCACCGAGCACTACGACCTGATCGTGCTCGACATCATGCTGCCGGGCATCGATGGCTACACCCTGTGCAAGCGCCTGCGCGAAGATGCACGCCGCGATACCCCGGTGATCATGCTCACCGCCCGCGATCAGCTCGACGATCGCTTGCAGGGCTTTCGTTCCGGTGCCGATGACTACCTGCTCAAGCCGTTCGCCCTGTCTGAACTGGCCGCGCGCATCGAGGCGGTGCTGCGCCGCGCCCAGGGCGGTGGCCGCCGCACGCTGCAGGTCGCGGACCTGAGCTATGACCTCGATACCCTGGAAGTCGCCCGCCAAGGGCGCCTGCTCAAGCTCAACCCGGTAGGCCTCAAGCTGCTCGCGGTGCTGATGCAGAAGAGCCCCCATGTGCTGCGTCGCGAGGTGCTCGAAGAAGCCCTGTGGGGCGATGACTGCCCTGACAGCGACAGCCTGCGCAGCCACGTTCACCAACTGCGTCAGGTGATCGACAAACCGTTCGAAAAACCGCTGCTGCATACCGTCCATGGCGTCGGCTATCGCCTCGCCGAGGGCCGTGATGGAGTTTAAGCAGAGCCTTGCCCAGCGCATCATCATCGCCTTCGCGCTGATGAGTGCACTGGTGGCCGGCGCCTTCGCCTTCGGTATCGTCGCCACCGTGCACCTGGTCGAGGAGCGGCTGATCTCCGCCGTGCTCGGAGGGGACCTGCAGCGCCTGCTGCGTATGGATAGCATCAGTGACTGGAGCCATCGGCCGCGCCCCGACCAGCTGTTCTACTTCAGCGGGGGGCGCGACGATTTCGAATTGCCCAAGGACCTGCGCCATCTGAAACCGGGCTTCCATGAAGTGTTCCGCGACCAGTTGTCCTACCACGCGATGGTGGAGATCGTCGACGGTCGCCATTACGTGCTGCTGCAGGACCAGAGCGACTTCGAGGAACGCGAGCGGGTGCTGTTCGCGGTCGTGGTGGTGGGCTTCATGCTCAGCCTGGTGCTGGCCGTGACCCTTGGTTGGTTGCTGGCCAGGCGCGTGATGGCGCCGGTCATCCGCCTGGCCCGCCAGGTGCGCCATCGTGACCAGTTGCTGGGCCTGGCACCGCCCTTGGCCCCCGATTACGCCGCGGACGAAGTCGGCCAGCTGGCGGTGGCCTTCGACGATACCCTGGGCCGCCTGCGCGATGCCTTGACCCGCGAGCGGCTGTTCACCAGCGACGTGAGCCATGAGCTGCGCACGCCCTTGATGGTGTTGGCCACGTCCTGCGAACTATTGATGGAGAACCCGAACCTCGACGCCCGTTCGCGCAGCCAGGTGGAGCGCATCGCCCGGGCGACCGAGGAAATGCGCGAGCTGGTCAAGACCTTCCTGATGCTCGCCCGGGCCCAGCGCGACGAAGGCGCGGTGGCTTCCCAGGCGACCTTGAGCGAGGTGGCCGACGACCTGATCGGTGTCTGGCGCGACACCATCGAGCAGAAGGGGCTGACGCTCTACTACGACGGCCGCATCAGCGCCGGTCGGGTGCTCTACAACGCCACGTTCCTGCAATCGGTGATGGGCAACCTGCTGCGCAACGCTGCCCATTACACCGACAGCGGCTACATCCGCCTGAGCCTGGAGCCTGCCGGCTTCAGTGTCGAGGACAGCGGGGTGGGTATTCCGGAAGAGCAACGCGAAGCCATGTTCCGCCCCTTCGTGCGCGGTGACGAGCGCCGCGGCGAAGGCCTGGGCCTCGGATTGTCGCTGGTGCAGCGGATCTGCGATGACCAAGGCTGGCGGGTCACCCTGACAGCCACCCAGCCCCATGGCTGCCGTTTCCAGGTGGACCTGAGCCAGGGCAAGGGCCCTGCCGAAGATAACGAAACCGCTGACCAGCTGCCGGTTTCCCATTGATTTTTCGGAAATATCCTGTTGCAGGCTGACGCAATTTTCACATTCGCATGACCTGATTCCGACGCTTGGCACCCTAGAGTGAGCGCACTTGGAGTCAGGAGTGCACCATGCGTAGCCCCATCAAACTCGAATTTTCCGAGAAGTACGACCGGCAACATGCCCAGGAATACTTCCTCAAGCATCAGGACGGCCTGGCGCGTCGTCTCTCGCACCAGCGTGACGAGCAGTTGGCGCGTCGTGCCCTGGCCCTGGCCGGTGAGCCAGGGCTGGTGCTGGACCTGCCGTGCGGTGCCGGGCGCTTCTGGCCGATGCTGGCAGAGAAGCCCAACCGGGTGATCATCGGTGCCGACAACTCGGCTGCGATGATCGAGACCGCCTGTGCCTCGCAGCCAGCAGAGGTGGTGTCGCGGGTACGCCCCTTGCAGACTTCCGCATTCGATATCCAACTGCCGGACAACGCGGTCGACAGCATCTTCTGCATGCGCCTGTTCCACCATATCGGCGAGGCCGCGCATCGCCAGGCGATTCTCTCGGAATTTCATCGGGTTAGCCGCGACAGCGTGATCCTCTCGCTGTGGGTGGATGGCAATTTCAAGGCGTGGCGTCGCAAGAAACTCGAGCGCCGACGCAGCGCCAAGGCGGAGCAGGGCAGTTACCAGAATCGCTTTGTGTTACCAGTTGATACAATCGAAGAAGAATTTATGACAGCAGGGTTCCGTATCCAGGATCGCCTGGACTTCCTGCCGTTCTACGCCATGTGGCGGGTATACGTATTACGCAAGGGGTAGGTTTTCATGGCAGTGGCCGGCAATACAGGTTCCCAGTTCGAGTACTACTGGGGCCAGCAGGGTGAATGGGTCGAAGAGCCCAACCAGCGCCGCGGCGGCGAAAGTGGCGTGCAACGTCTGATGGCGGGTGGGCAATTGTTGTATGCCAAGCGCCAGGTCGGGCATCTATACCGCAGCCTGCGCCATCCCTTCGGCCGACCAACGGTATTGCGCGAGCTGGATGCCTTGCACAGTTTCGAACAGCTGGGCGTGCGCGTACCGCGTATCGTCTTCGGTGGCGCTGAACGAGGCGCCGACCATCAATGGCGGGCGCTGTTGGTGAGCGAAGCCCTCGACGGCTTCGTCGACCTGGACACCTGGCATGCCGAGGGTGCCGTGGAACGTTATCCGCAAGCGCTACACGAGCGCATGCTCAAAGACCTGGCCGACAACCTGGCGCGCATGCACCTGGGGCACTGGCAGCATGGCTGCCTGTATGGCAAGCATGTGTTCGTCAAGGTTATCGGCGAGGGTGAACAGGCCCGGGCCGAAGTCGCCTTGCTGGACCTGGAGAAGTGCCGGCGGCGCATCAGTTGCCAGCGCGCGGCCTACAACGACCTGCGCCAGCTGAGGCGCCATTCGTCATTCAATGAGGCGCATTGGCAGACACTGCTCTATTTTTACCAGATGGCGTTTGGCAGCGCTGTCAAAGGGTTAGAGCAATGAAACTAGAAATCGCTCGAGCTTTGTTCCTGTTGGCTGCACTGGCGGTGACCACCGCGGCGGTAGCGGCCTGGGAAGAGCCTCGGTCCGCAGTGTTCAGCAAATCCGAAGACGGGGGCCTGTGCGCAATACCCCGACAAGTGAAACAACAGACGGCGGTCCAGCCGGACAATGACCTGTTGCTGTTCCTCTTCGGTATGCGCCAGGGGCTGCGACCGTTCGGGTGAGCGAGCGCGTGATGGATGAAAACGCCAGGGGCCCATGACGGGCCCCTGGCGTTTTTTATTGCCCGCATCATCGGCCCCGCATACGACTGAGCGGGCTTGGCGACCAGTGGGCTTGCCCGCGAAGAGGGTGGCACGGATCTAAACCTTCGCCGTGGTCTTGTGCGCCAGCAGCGTATAGATACATGGCAACACGAACAGCGTGAACAAGGTGCCGATCGACATCCCGGTGGCGATCACCATGCCGATGTCGAACCGGCTGACCGCCCCGGCCCCGGTGGCCAGGATCAGCGGCACCATGCCAAACACCATGGCCGCCGTGGTCATCAGCACCGGTCGCAGGCGAATGGCGGCGGCTTCCTCGATGGCCTCGCGCACGCCCAGGCCCTTGTCTTCGCGCAACTGGTTGGCGAACTCGACGATCAGGATGCCGTGCTTGCTGATCAGGCCGATCAGCGTCACCAGGCCCACCTGGGTATAGATGTTCATGCTCGACACCCCAAGAAATAGCGGCAACAGCGCCCCACAGATCGAGAGCGGCACGGTCACCAGAATCACCAGTGGGTCCCTGAAGCTTTCGAACTGGGCCGCCAGCACCAGGAAGATGATCGCCAAGGCCAGGCCGAAGGTGACCCAAAGTGCGCTGCCTTCCTGAACGAACTGCCGGGCAGCCCCTGCGTAGTCGAACGAGAACCCTTCCGGCGCCTCCTCATGGGCGATCGCCTGCACGGTCTG
Source organism: Pseudomonas guariconensis (assembly GCF_015680235.1). Lineage (GTDB taxonomy): Bacteria > Pseudomonadota > Gammaproteobacteria > Pseudomonadales > Pseudomonadaceae > Aquipseudomonas > Aquipseudomonas guariconensis_A. Next base: position 30,168 of record NZ_JADLJL010000032.1, on the reverse strand, counting down.
CAATGCCTCGCCGATGCTCACCATGGGGAAGCCCTGGATGATCGCCGAGTTCAGTTGCTGGAACTGATTGAGCTGGCGCGGCCGGGCGCGGTCGCTGACGCTGATCAGGGTCGACAGGGGCAGCAACTGGCCTTGGTCGTTCTTCACGTAGTAGTTGTTGAGCCAACCGGCGTTGTCCCGATACGGCCGTTCGACCTGGGCGATGACCTTGTAGCTGCGCCCTTCGAGGGTGAAACGGTTGATTTCCCCTTCACCCAGCAACGTCGCCAAGGTACCGCCCAGGTCACCCATGGAAACGCCCATCTGCGCGGCCTTGGCCCGGTCGATGTCCACCACCACCTCGGGCTTGTCGAAGGCCAGGTCGATGTCGAGGAAGGCGAACTTGCCCGACGCCTGGGCGCGGGCCTTGATCCGTTGGGCCACGTCTAGCAGGGCCGGGTAATCCCCAGCGGTGTTGATCACGAACTGGAAGGGTAGCCCTTCGCCCGTACCGGGCAGCGAGGGCAGGTTGAAGCCGAAAATCTGCAGGCCGCCGATTTCTTCCAGTTTCGCCTGCACCAGCGGCAACAGCTCCATCTGGGTGCGCTCGCGCTCGTTCCAGGGTTTGAGCAGGAACCCGCCGATACCGCTCTGCACACCGTTGAAGCCGTTGATCTGGAACGACGAGTAATATTCGGGGAAGGTCTTGAACAGCGGCGTGAATTCGTCAGTGTAGGCGTTGAGGTAGTCCAGGTTGGCGGTTTGGGGGGCGTTGCTCATCATGAAGATCACGCCCTGGTCTTCATCCGGCGCCAGCTCGTTGCGGGTGAACATCAGCAGCACCGGGATCAGGCACAGCACGATCACGGCAAACACCAGAACCACCGGGCGGCTGTTCAGGGTGCCGTGCAGCAAGCGCTGGTAGCGGACCTTGAGGCCATCGAACAGCATGTCCAGCCGATGGGCCAGGCCGCTGGGGTTCTCCTCGTGGCGCAGCAACACAGCGCACATCATCGGCGACAGGGTCAGGGCGACGATGCCGGAAATGATCACCGCGCCCGCCAGGGTCAGGGCGAACTCCTTGAACAAGGCGCCGGTCAGGCCTGTGAGAAAACCAATCGGTGCGTAGACGGCCGCCAGGGTGATGGTCATCGACACCACCGGCATGGCGATCTCCCGAGCGCCTTCCAGTGCGGCCTCGAAGGGCGTCTTGCCTTCTTCCATGTGCCGGTGGATGTTCTCCACCACCACGATGGCGTCGTCCACCACCAGCCCGATGGCCAGCACCATCGCTAGCAAGGTCAGCAGGTTCAGCGAGTAGCCCATCATCTGCATGAAGAACAGCACACCGATCATCGACAGCGGGATGGTCACCACTGGGATGAGCACCGAGCGCAATGCACCGAGGAACAGAAACACCACGACGATGACGATCAGCACCGCCTCGCCAAGCGTCTTGATCACCTCGTCTATAGAGGCTTGGATGAACAAGGTCGCGTCGTAAGCGATGGACACTTTGAGGTTCGAGGGCAGTTCTGCCTCGAGCGTGGGCATGATCCGCCGCACTTCCTTGATCACCTCCAACGGGTTGGCGGCGGGTGTGGCCTTGATGCCGATGTACACCGACGGCGTGCCATCGAAGGAGCTGACCGTGTCGTAGTTTTCCGCTCCCATCTCCACGCGTGCCACATCGCCCAGCAGTACGCGCCGGTCGCCGGCGGTCTTGACCGGCAACTTGGCGAAGGCCTCCGCGGACTTGAGCTCGGTGGTGGCGTTGATGCTGGTGACCACATATTCGCCCTTCACCTCGCCAGCGGCGGCGAGGAAGTTGTAGCGGCGCACCGCGTCGGTCACATCGGTGGCGGCCAGGCCGAACCCGGCGAGCTTCACCGGGTCGAGCCAGATGCGCATGGCGAACACTTGGTTGCCGAGGATCTCGGCCTCGGCCATGCCGGGCAGGGTGGCCAGCTTGGGCTGGATCACCCGCGACAGGTAGTCGGTGATCTGCGGATTGCTCATCTGCTGGCTGTAGAAGCTGATGTACATCAGCGCCGAAGCGTCGGCGGCCTCTTTGCTCAGGACGGGGTCTTCGGAGTCCTGGGGCAGTTTGTTGCGGACCTCGTTGGCCTTGGCCAGTAGTTGAGTGAACAGGCGGTCAGTGTCGGCACCGATGCGCGCGTAGACCGAGATCACCGAGAAGTTCTGCCGGCTCACCGAGGTCATGTAGTCGATGCCGTCGGCGCTGGCAAGGCTCTGTTGCAGCGGCTGGGTGATGTAGCCCTGGATGGTCTCGGCGTTGGCGCCGGGGTAGGCGGTGGTCACCGTGATCAGGGCGTTTTCCATCTGTGGATACTGACGGATCTGCAGCTTGCTCCAGGCCTGGAAGCCCAGCAGCAGGATCAGCAGGCTGACCACGCTGGCGAGCACGGGGCGGCGGATGAACGGGTCGGTGAAAGCCATGCCAGCCTCCTGCTCAATTGGCGCCCGGGGCGCCCTGGCCATCCTGCTTCAGGGCCTTGTCGGCGCTGATACGGATGGCCGCCCCAGGGGTCAGCTTGAGTTGCCCGGCGGTCACCACCTGTTCGCCGGCCTTGAGGCCCTCGCTTACCACCACCACTGCGTCGCGGCGCTCACCGGTCTTGACCGTGCGTTGCTCGGCGATCAGCTGTGGCTGGCCGTCGGCGTTGCTCTCCGGTTGGCCGTCCTTGTCCTTCTTCTGGGTCACGACATACACCGAATTGCCATAGAGGGTATAGGTGATGGCGCTTTCCGGGACCACGACCTGCGGCTGCGGGTTGGGCAGCAGCACCAGCAGGCTGGCGAACATGCCAGGCAGCAGCTTGCCGTCGGGGTTGGCCAGGGTGGCACGTACCAGCAGGTTGCGGGTGCTTTCCTCGACCTTGGGGTTGATGGCGCTGAGGGTGGCGGGGAAGGTCTGGCCTGGATAGGCCGCCACCTGCACCAGTACCTGCTGGCCCAGGTTCAGTTGCGGCAGTGCCTGCTCGGGCACGTTGAAATCGACATAGAGGCTGGAGAGGTCCTGCAGGGTGGCGATCACCGTGCCGCTGGCGAGATAGTCGCCCACGTCCACCTGGCGAATACCGATGGTGCCGCTGAAGGGGGCGCTGATGCTCTTTTTCGCGAGCGATGCCTTGAGCTGGTCGACCACGGCCTGGTTGCGCCGGTACTGGGCGGTGAGGCGGTCGAACTCGCCACGGGAGATGGCGGCGTCACCGACCAGCTGGCTGCCACGGCCGAAGTCGACCTTGGCCAGGCCCAGGTCGGCCTGGGCGGTTCCCAGCAGAGCCGTTTCCTGGTCGTGGTCCAGTTGCAGCAGGAGCTGGCCGGCCTTGACCTGCTGGCCGGATTCGAAGTGCAGCGATTTGACCGTGCCCGCCACCTCCAGGCTCAGCTCGACACCTTGGAAGGCCTTGAGGCTGCCGACCGCGGGCAGGCGTTCCTGCCACTGGCGCTGCTCGGCTAGCGCCGCGGCGACGCTCACCGGTGGTTTCGGGGCGGAGAACATCTGGACCTGCTGGTAGATCGAGAACGCCTTGATGCCACCCAGGACCAGCACGATCAGCAGGACCACGGCCAACATGATCAGCATGCGGCGGCGCAGCATAGTTCCGGTTCCTTGGAGAATGGTTGTTGTTCGTATGGCACGACAACGGGCGATCCTGCCCACGTGCGGATGGGGGAAGTATTGCCTGTTTTTCGAAGAAGATGGAAGGAAGGGATAAACAGGACCGCTTTGCGGCCCTTTCGCGGCGCCAGGCCGCTCCTACAGGGGGCGTGCAAACCCTGTAGGAGCGGCCTGGTGCCGCGAAAAGGGGCTCAGACCAGATGCAGGTGGTTGTCCCAGAACCCGGACGGCAGGTTCATCGGCTGGCCGACCAGATCGGCCTTGCGGCAGTCGTAGAACCGGCAGCGACCTTGCCCGGAGGTGACCACGAAGCCGTCTTTCACCGCCCCCACGCCCGCACAATCGGGCATCGGCGCATCGAGCTTCACCGCGCCGCTGTCCAGGTCCCAGATGAACAGGCGGTTGGCCCGTGGTGCGGTCAGGGCCACCAGACGCAGGTCGCTGTGGATGGCGACGCTGGCGGTGTACTGAGCCATCGACTGCAATTGCCGCTCGGGCACCGGGAACGCCTTGAACGGCTCGCCTGGGCGCTTGATCGCCAGCAGCTCGGCTGTTTCGTGGGCATCGCCCATGAACTGCTGGCAGGCGGCGATGGTGCCGTCGCTGCCGATGGCCAGGTGACGCACGCTGTTCATCTGCTGGGTCAGGGTTTCCTTGCTCAGCAAGGTGCCGTCGCGGCGCATCAGCACCAGGCTCGGCTCCATGGCGTCGAGGTTCATCTCCACGCGGCTTTCGGCCTCGGTGCGGATGCCTCCGTTGGCCACTACCAGGGTCTCGCCGTCCGGCAGCCAGGCCACTTCGTGGGGGCCGATGCCGTGGGTGGAAATCTCGCCGCTGTGTACCAGGCGGTCACCCTCGAAGCGGTAGATGCCGAGTACACCACGGCCGGGGTCGGTGGTGTCGTTCTCGGTGGCGTACAGCCATTCGCCGCTCTTGTGAACCACCGCATGGCCATAGAAGTGCCGATCCGGTTGGGAGGCTACGGTTTGCAACAGGCGCCCGTCACGCAGGTCGACCAGGTAGCTTTCGGTGCCGGGACGACGGGCGACGAACAGGGCGATGGGCCGTTCGGGATGGTGGATGATGGCGTGGCAACGCTGGGCGACCTGGGTGGCGAACACCTGGGTGCCGTCCAGGCGGTAACCGACGGCGTAGTGCTTGCCGTCGCTGTCATCGCGTGCCGAGAGCAGCAGCGGTTCGCTGCCCTTGCTGCGCAGCAGGCTCCAGCCACCCAGGGTCAGGGCGCTGAGCAACACGCTACCGAGTTTGAGGGCCTGGCGTCGCAGCATGATCAGTCACCGTCGTTGGCATTGAAGCCCAGCTGGATATTCAGCGCCTTGGCCAGCTCGCCCTCGTGCAGGCGGTGGACGACGTTGAGGCTGTCGTAGATCTGATCCAGGGCCTGCTTGCCGGCGTCGTCGGCGAGCAGCTCGCCCAAGGTCTTCTGGTTGTCGGCCAGCAGTTTCAACGACGTGGCGTAGGCGTTGTCGATCTTCTCGGCCAGGGCGTTCTGGTCTTTGCCCAGCAGGCCGCGCAGGCCTTGGTTGTCGACGCCTACCCATACCGCCTGGGCGGCCTTGAGGCTGGCTTCCAGGCTCTTGAGCGAGGAGCTGCTGCGCCAGGCTTCGGCCTGCAGCGGTTGCGCAATGCCTTTGCTCTGACGGCCCATAGGAGCGCCGAGCTTCTTCTTCAGGGTGTCCAGGGCAGTGACCTGGGCACGCAGCAGGTCGGCGATCGCCTCGTGGGAATCGGCGTAGCGCTGGTTGGGGAACTTGGTCATCTGCGAAAGCATGCCATCGGTGCTGTTCCAGCCCTTGAGGATCTCTTCGGCCAGGGCCTTCTGGTGTTCGCCGATGGCCACCAGCAGCGGGCAGTAGCGGGCCTTCTGTTCCGGGGTGGCGACGTCCGGCTTGCTGTCGAACAGGATGTACTCGTAGGCCGACAGGCCACGCACCACCACGCTGGCCTTGCCCAGTGCCGCAGCGTCGATCGGCTTGTCGCCGGCGACCAATTGCTCGACCTGGCGGCCTACCAGGTTCTTCTTGTCCGGCCAGAACTGCACCTGCCAGGCGCGGTTGCCTTCGGCCAGCGGGCCTACCAGCAGCGGCTGGAGCTCGGCCCAGGCTTTCTGGGCGTTGAGGAAGTCGGCGCGGGCGGTTTCCAGCGAGGCCTTGCCTTCACAGTAGGCCAGGGCGCTGCTGGCCAGCTGGCGGTCGGCCTCGACCCAACGGCTGTAGGTCGGCAGGATCACCTGCTTGGCGATGGCCGCGGAGGTAACCGCTTGTGGGTCTTGCGGCGAACAGGCACCGAGGGCGAGTGCGGCGAGGCTGGTGAACAACAGTTTGGGTCGGAACATGCCCGGCTCCTTGCGCTTAAAGTGAGTTCAGGAAGGCCAGCAACGCGGCGCGTTGCTCGGCATTGAAGGTCAGTACATGGTCGCGCGCCGCCTGGGCTTCGCCGCCGTGCCAGAGCACGGCCTCGAGCAGGTTGCGGGCGCGCCCGTCATGGAGGAACTGGGTATGGCCGCTGACCGTTTCGCTCAGGCCGATGCCCCAGAGCGGCGCGGTGCGCCAGTCTTGCCCGGACGCCTTGAATTCGCTGCGCTCGTCGGCCAGGCCCGGGCCCATGTCGTGCAGCAGCAGGTCGCTGTAGGGGCGGATCACCTGGTTGGCCAGTTCCGGCTCCGGGGTATCGGCAGCGGTGGTGAACTGCGGGGTATGGCAGCCCTGGCAGCCAGCCTGGAAGAACAGGGTCTTGCCGGCCAGTACCTGCGGCGCGCCGACGTCGCGGCGTGCCGGCACACCCAGGTTGCGGGTGTAGAAGGTGACCAGGCGCAGGATGTTGTCGCTGACTTCTTTCTCGCCATCGGTCCCGTCCCCATTGGGGGCGGCCAGGCAGGCCGCCTGGGCCGGTGTGCAGTCGTCGAAGGGTAGCAGGGTACTGGTCAGGCCCATGTCGCCGGCGAAGGCATGGACGTTCTGCTGGTTGACGTTGGGCTGGCCGGCCTTCCAACCGAAGCGGCCGAGCACGGCTTTGCCGGCAGCGTCGTCCCAGACTTGGTTGGCACGGCCACGGATACCATCGCCGTTACGGTCATGCGGGTCGGCATTGGCCAGGATCGCGGCCTCCGGGATGGCCTCGAGCAGGCCCAGGCCGATCATCGGTGGGGCTACCCGTGCGGAGAACCGGGTATCAGGGTGCATGGGGCCGTAGCCGAGCTGGGTGATCTGCAGTTTCGGGCGGCGCAGTTCGACCTGGTGACCATCCTCGAAGGTGACCGTCTCGGTGGTGTATGTCACGCGTACCTTGCCTTCCGGCGCCACGCCCGGGATGGCCATGTCCTGCAGCTGGGTGCCGTAGACCGGCTCCGGAACCACGCCCAGGCGCTCGATTTCCTTCACATACTGCGGTTGGTCGGGGATCGACAGGCGCACCAGCATCGACACCGCATTGCTGGCGTCGAGCTCGGGCGGGTGGCCACGGCCGTCGCGTACGTGACAGTTCTGGCAGGCGTTGGTATTGAACAGCGGGCCCAGGCCGTCTCGGGCGGTGGTGGTGGACGGCGCGATGACCCAGGGGTTGCGGAAGAAGCTGTTGCCGACGCTGAAGTCCAGGCGCCGTTCTGGCGAAAGGTTGGCCGAGGGCAGGGAATACGCGTTGCGGTCGCTGCGTTGTACCGTTGCCTTGCCGCCAGAAAGGGCTTCGCCGGGCTCGGCCTGGGTGAAACGCGGGGCGTCGTCACAGGCGGCCAGGGCGGCGACCAGCAGCAAAGGGGAGAGTCGGAACAGCGACGCGGGCATCGAGGATCCTGGCTATGGACTAAAAAACCGGCGTGCAAGCTTAGCAGGGTGAAGAAGTTTGAATAAGAGCAATTTGCAATTGCTGGATGAAATCATCGTCAGAGGCGGGCGCACTTTTTGTAAGCGCGAAGCACAGGGGGCGTGTCTGTTGCACGCTACCCGAGAAAAAGGCGGCCCGAAGGCTAGTGCCTGTCAGAAGGACGCGGGGCGCTGCCCGGCCATCGCCGGCAAGCCGGCTCTCATAGAACAACGCATAACTATTTGATTTTGCGGGCCTTGTGGGAGCGGGCTTGTCCCGCGATTGGGCCGGGCCGGATATCACCGTCGCCCTTGATCGCGGGACAAGTCGGACCGCCGCACCGCCGCTCCCACAGGGGGGTGGCGCTAGCCGCTTGTTCTCTGCGCGACAGCGCAGCCCGAAGGGCTGGGTAATCTCCCACAAGTAACGCATCAGTCTCAAAGACAGCACTGTGCCAGTGGGAGCCGACTTGCCGGCGATGGGCTGCATAGCAGCCCCAAGTGCGGATTAGCCAGAGGCCACCTCTGTCGAACCACGAACGCGTCGGATCAGAACTCGTGATCAGCGGTGTCCGGGTTCAGGTTGGCGATGCCCAGCTTGCCGGCGGCCTGCTCGATCGCGCCGGTCTGCTTGACCAGCGAAGCGATGGCGTCGCGCACGACCTGGTTGCCGGCCGCATTGTCGGCGGCGATCAGCTGGTCGTAGTGCTCGCCCTTGAGTGCGCGGTCGACCATGACCTGGATCTTCGCCTCGGTGGCTTCCAGGTCGGCCTTGAGGGTGGCGTCGGTGGCCGGATCGATCTTGGCTACCAGCGAGGACAGGCTCGGGCCGGCCAGTTTGGTGCCGTCGGTGCGGGTGTACTCGCCCAGGTAGACGTTACGGATGCCCTTGGCGTCGTAGAAGTGCGAGTAGTGGGTGTTGTCGCTGAAGCAGTCCTGTTCGTCTTCCGGCGAATTGGCTTCCAGGGAGACCTTCATGCGCTCACCGGCCAGTTCGCCCAGCGACAGGCTGCCCATGCCGAACAGCATCTTGCGCAGGCCATCGGCCACAGGCTCGGCTTCGAGCTTGGCGCGGTAGTTGTCGCTGACGTTCGGTGCCCAGTTGCCGACCATTTCTTCCAGGTCCTGGACCAGCAGCTGGGTCACGGCCTTCAGGTAGGCGCGGCGGCGCTCGTTATGGCCACCGGTGGCGCCTTCGCCTTCCAGATAGTCGGAGGCAGGGCGGTTGCCGGCGCCTGGGCCGGTACCGTTGAGGTCCTGGCCCCACAGCAGGAATTCGATGGCGTGGTAGCCGGTGGCGACGTTGGCCTCGGAACCACCCAGCTCGTTCAGGCTGGCCAGTTTCTCAGGCGTGATGTCCTTGACGTCGACCTTCTCTTCGCCCACCTGGATCTCGGTGTTGGCGATGATGTTGGCGCTGGCCGCCGGGTTGCCCAGGGCGTGTTCGTAGCTCTTGTCGACGTAGTCGATCAGGCCTTCGTCCAGGGGCCATGCATTCACCTGGCCTTCCCAGTCGTCGATGATGGTGTTGCCGAAGCGGAAGACTTCGCTCTGCAGGTACGGTACGCGTGCAGCGGCCCAGGCTTCTTTAGCGGCTTTCAGGGTCTCGTCGTTGGGCTTGGCGAGAAACGCATCGATCGCGGTCTGCAAGGCCTTGGCGGTGCTCAGCGAGTCGCTGTAGACGGCATGGACCATCTCGGCGTAATGCTTGACCACGGCCTTGCCGGCCGCTTCGTCGACAGCCCCCGGCGCCGCGGCGGTGGTGGCAGCAGCTGCCGGTGCTTGCGCAGCGGGAGCCTTTTCATCCTTGCTCTCGCCGCAACCGGCGAGGGCGATGGCGATGGCCAGCAGACTGGCGGAGGCCAGAGGCATTCGAATCATTGTAGGTTTCCTGCGTCGTGGGGTTGGACAGTGTGCTGTGGGATACGAAACCGCAACATAATGCGAAAGATTTGCATTTGGTGTAAAGAGGCCGGCGCGTAATTCGTGCAGAAGGGTCGTTTTCACGCGTGTGCCGGCCTTGGGTCTAGGTCACCGTGGCCTGGTTGCGTTGCGCATGCTTGAGGAAGACGGTCAGTTCGCGGGCGTTCAAGGGCTTGCTGTAGTGGTAGCCCTGACCTTCGTGGCAGCCCTGGGCAATGATGTAGGCCTCCTGCTCGGCCGACTCCACGCCCTCGGCGATCACCTGCATGCCCAGGCTCTTGCCCAGCTGGATGATGGCTCGCACGATGGTGGCGTCGTCATCGTCGTCGAGCAGGTCCTGGACGAAGCTCTTGTCGATCTTGATCTTGTCCAGCGGCAGCGACTTCAAGTAGCTGAGCGAGGAGTAACCGGTGCCGAAGTCGTCGATGGCGATCAGCGCCCCGGAGCGGCGCAGGCTCAGCAGGTGCTGGGCGGCGGTGCTGATGTCTTCCATCAGGCCGGTCTCGGTCACTTCCAGCTCCAGGCTGCGCGGGGGCAGGCGGTAGATCTGCAGCAGGTTGTTGACCACCCGCGGCAGTTCGCTGTGGTGCAGTTGCACGGTCGAGAGGTTGACCGCCATGCGCAACTCGGTGAACCCCTGGTCATGCCATTCGCGTAGCTGGCGGCAAGCCTGGTCGAGTACCCATTCGCCAATGGCGACGATGCTGCCGTTCTGCTCGGCCAGGGGAATGAACTGGTCCGGTGGGACCATGCCCAGCTCCGCGTGCTGCCAGCGCAGCAGCGCCTCGACGCCCACCACACGATGGTCGCGATAGCTGACCTGTGGCTGGTACACCAGGTACAGCTGGTTGCGCGGCAGGGCTTCGCGCAGGTCCTTTTCCAGCTCGCGGCGACGGCGCATCTCGCTGTCCACGCTGGCGATGTAGAACTGGTAGCGGTTGCGCGAACGGGCCTTGGCCAGGGTCATGGTCTGCTCGGCCTTTTGCAGCAGCTTTTCGGTGCTGTCGCCATCCTCGGGGAACAGCGTGATGCCGATGGTGGCGCGCAGGCGAATGTGCTGGTGGTCGACAGCGAAGGGGACTTCCAGGTCGTCGAGGATGCTCTGGGCCAGCTCGGCGGCTTCGTAGGGTTGGTCGATGTCGGCCTGGACCAGGGCGAACTGGTCGCCCCCGAGCCGCGCCAGTGCACCCAACCGCCCGCTGTGGGCCCGCAGGCGGTCGGCCAGGGCCAGCAGCAGTTGGTCACCGACCTGGTAGGTGAACTGCTCGTTGATGCTTTTGAAGTCGTCCAGGCCCACGCACAGCACGGCGACACGCCGTTGCAGGCGCCCGCCGTCGACGAGGATCTTGTCCAGTTGCTGTTGTAATTGCTGGCGGTTGGGCAGGCCGGTGAGGAAGTCGTACTGGGCCATGCGCTGCAGGCTGTTCTCGGCCTCGTGGCGCAGGTGGGTATTGCGTTCGATGGAGGCCAGCAGCTGGTTGGCGGTATTGACCCATTGGCCCAGTTCGTTCTTTTCGTGGCCCTTGAGCGATGGGATCTGGTGCTGGCTGGGGCGGTCGGGGTTGATCTGGGTGAGGTGCTCGATGATCCTCGACAACGGGCGGGTCAGCAACCAGTGGTACACCAGGTACAGCACCAGGCCCAGGGCCAGCGCGCGCAGTACGCCGGAAATGAAGATGATCACGGCATTGACCAGGAAGCCCTCGCCATAGTCGGCGGTGTCCAGGGTGATGCTCAGGTCGCCATAGTATTCGCTGTAAGGGCCACGGCCGACCAACTGGGTGGTGAAGGTGCGCTCTTGGCCGAGGATCAGGTCGGTCAGCCAGCGCACGGGCGTGTCTTGTAGCGGGCGGGACTTTTCCGCCAGCATGGTTTCGTTGGGGTGGCCGATGGAGGCGATGCGCACGGATTCGTCCTGGAACAGGCCTTCCACGACCTGCATGCCCATCTCCCGGTCCAAGCTGTATACGGCCTGGGTGGACGGGTCGCGGAACATGTCGAGAATGCGTTGGGCGTCGTTGTTGACTGACTGGCGGGTCTTGTAGGCGTCGTAGACGATCTGCGCGCAGCTCAGAACGATACCGACGGCCAGCGCCGAGAGCAGCACGACCCTGAGCAACTTGACCGATAAGCTGTTCCGAAATTCCAGCTTCAATGGGGTTTCCTTAATCCATGCGCGTGCCATTATTTTGCCATTTAGCCTTGGCGATACACGATCGACCTTGTTGCCGCGGCAAGCGAGAGGACCTTCATGGTCCCTGTTGGCAATGTATCGGTTGAGGTGGCGGGTGACTTGAGTGCGCGATTGTCAACTTTCCAGATGATTGATGTTAGCGCGCTATCGGGGAGGGGCAAGAGGTAAGGGATGGAGTTTCACGTCAGGTGAGCGGGCAAAAAAAATCCGACGCCAAGGCGTCGGATTTTTCAGCGAAGGCTACCCAGGCGATCAGGCCTTGAAGGTGTTGCCTTCGAACTGCTGGGCAACGAAGTCCCAGTTGACCAGCTGCCAGAACGCCTCGACGTACTTCGGACGCAGGTTGCGGTAGTCGATGTAGTAGGCGTGTTCCCAGACGTCGCAGGTCAGCAGCGGGGTGTCGCCGCTGGTCAGCGGGTTGCCGGCGCCGATGGTGCTGGCCAGGGCCAGGGAACCGTCGGCCTTCTTCACCAGCCACCCCCAGCCGGAGCCGAAGGTGCCGACGGAGGTCTTGGTGAACTCTTCCTTGAACTTGTCGAAGGAACCGAAAGCCTTGGTGATGGCATCGGCCAGGGCGCCGGTCGGCTGGCCACCGCCGTTCGGCGACAGGCAGTTCCAGTAGAAGGTGTGGTTCCAGACTTGAGCGGCGTTGTTGAAGATGCCACCCGAAGAGGTCTTGACGATCTCTTCCAGGGTCTTGCCTTCGAATTCGGTGCCTGGGACCAGGTTGTTCAGGTTCACGACATAGGTGTTGTGGTGCTTGTCGTGGTGATACTCCAGGGTTTCCTTGGAGATGTGCGGCTGCAGGGCATCGTGGGCGTATGGCAGCGGCGGCAATTCAAAAGCCATGGTGGATCTCCTGATTCAGGTCTGTGTGCGGTTTGCGCAAGGCCGATCACGGGCGGCCCGGTGTGCGTCGGGGAGTTTGTACTCTTTGCGACGCAAGGGCTGGATCATAGCACCGGCCCCGGCGCATAACCACGCAACAAAGATAGGGAATAGAGGTTCCCCAGTGGTGGGCGATACCGACCGGTGGTGTTTGCCTTGGCGATACGGATACCTGCTCAGTTCAAGATCAACTGCGCTGCCACCGCGAACATCATTACCGCCACCATCAGGTCGAGCAGGCGCCAAGTGGTCGGGCGGGCCAGCCAGGGGGCCAGCCAGGCCGCGCCGAGGGCCAGGGTCGAGAACCATACCAGCGAGGCACTGGCGGCGCCGGCCACGTAGGCGCCCGGCACGGTCTGCTGGGCGCCCAGCGAGCCGATCAGTAGCACGGTATCCAGGTAGACGTGCGGGTTGAGCAGCGTCACGGCCAGGGCACTGAGCAGCACCGCACGGCGCGAGCGCACGCCCTGGCCCTCCTGGTGCTGCAGGCTCTGCTTGGAGCAGGCGCTGCGCAGGGCCTTGGCGCCATACCAGATCAGGAATACCGCGCCACCCCAGCGGGCCACCGCCAGCAATGTCGGATTATGGGCCAGCACCGTGGCCAGGCCGAACACCCCGGCGGCGACCAGGATGGCATCGCAGAGGATGCACAACGCGGCCACCGGCAGGTGGTGTTCACGGCGCAGGCTCTGGGCCAGGACGAAGGCGTTCTGCGCGCCGATGGCCATGATCAGGCCGAAGGCCACCAGCATGCCGTTCAGATAGCTTTGCCACATAGCGGGAACACTCCACGGACGCCGGGCGATGCGCGGCGTTTATTGCCAAAGAAGATGCTGGCCATTGTGGGCAAAGGCGCTGTATAAGAAAAACAAATAAAGCTGATCAGGCATTAGGGAAATCGATGTTCGATTACAAGCTGCTGGCCGCCCTCGCCGCGGTCATCGAACAAGGCGGTTTCGAGCGTGCGGCGCAGGTCCTGGGCCTGTCCCAGTCGGCCATTTCCCAGCGCATCAAGTTGCTCGAGGCGCGGGTCGGGCAACCGGTGCTGGTGCGTGCCACGCCGCCCAGCCCCACCGAGGTGGGGCGCCAGTTGCTCAACCATGTGCAGCAGGTGCGCCTGCTCGAGCGCGACTTGCAGCGCCAGGTTCCGGCGCTGGACGAAGCGGGCATGCCGGAACGCCTGCGCATCGCCTTGAACGCCGACAGCCTAGCCACTTGGTGGGCCGGTGCGGTGGGCGACTTCTGCGCCGGCCAGCAGGTGTTGCTGGACTTGGTGGTGGAAGACCAGGAGGTCGGCCTCAAGCGTATGCGCGCAGGCGAGGTGGCGGCCTGCCTGTGCGGCAGCGAGCGGCCGGTGGCTGGGGCGCGCAGCCTGCCCCTGGGGGCGATGCGCTACCGAGCGCTGGCCAGCCCGGCGTTCATGGCGCGGCATTTTGCCCTGGGCTTCGAGGCCCGGCGCCTGGCGCGTATCCCGGCGGTGGTATACGGGCCAGATGACTTCCTGCAGCACCGCTACCTGGCGTCCCTGGGGATCCAGGACGGTTTCCTGCACCACCTGTGCCCTTCTTCGGAAGGCTTCCTGCGCATGACCGAAGCCGGCCTGGGCTGGGGGTTGGTGCCGGAGCTGCAGGCGCAGAAGCAGTTGGCCACGGGCCAACTGGTGGAAATCTGCGCCGATACCCCCATCGACGTGCCGTTGTACTGGCATCATTGGCGCAATGGCGGGCAACTGCTCGCCCAGTTGACCGAACACCTGCGCCAGACGGCGCCGGGCTGGCTGGTGCCCTTGTAGGCGCGGGCGACGTCAGCTGCATCTGTAATCTGGCAAGGCGGAGTCTTACATGCGAATTCTGGTCACCGGCGCGAGCGGCTTCATTGGCGGGCGCTTTGCGCGTTTCGCCCTGGAGCAGGGCCTGGATGTACGGGTCAATGGCCGGCGTGCCGAGGGCGTGGAGCACCTGGTCAAGCGTGGCGCCGAATTCATGCCCGGCGACCTGACCGATGCCGAGCTGGCCCGACGCCTGTGCCAAGGCATCGATGCGGTGGTGCATTGCGCGGGCGCAGTCGGGCATTGGGGGCGCTACCAAGACTTCCACCAGGGCAACGTGGTGGTCACCGAGAACGTAGTGGAGGGGTGCCTGAAGGAACGTGTGCGCCGCCTGGTGCACCTGTCTTCGCCGTCGATCTACTTCAATGGCCGTTCGCGCCTGGATATCCGTGAGGACCAGGTGCCGCGTCGCTTGCATGACCACTATGCGACGACCAAGCACCTGGCCGAGCAGAAGGTGTTCGGTGCCCAGGAGTTCGGCCTGGAGGTGCTGGCCCTGCGGCCGCGCTTCGTCACTGGGGCGGGCGATGCCAGTATCTTCCCGCGCTTGATGCAGATGCAGCGCAAGGGGCGCCTGGCGATCATCGGCAATGGCCTGAACAAGGCCGACTTCACCAGCGTGCACAACCTCAACGAGGCCCTGCTCAGCGCCCTGTTCGCCGATGAAGAGGCCCTCGGACAGGCCTACAACATCAGCAACGGCCACCCTCTGCCGGTGTGGGACGTGGTCAACTATGTGATGCGCCAGATGCAGTTGCCGCCGGTTACCCGCTACCGTGCCCCCGGGCTGGCCTATAGCCTGGGCGCGCTGAACGAGGCGGCCTGCCTACTCTGGCCTGGGCGCCCCCAGCCGACCTTGTCGCGCCTGAGCGCGCAGGTGATGAGCAAGGATTTCACCCTGGATATCAGCCGTGCCCGGCAGTACCTGGACTATCGCCCGAAGGTCAGCCTGTGGACCGCGCTGGATGAATTCTGCGCCTGGTGGAAGGCGCAGTCGGGCACTGGGTGAACCAGTCGAACGGATGATGGTCATCAGAGCGCCGCGTGAGCGGTTTATACTACTGCCCCTTTGCTACTACTACCGCGGTTGAACGTACCCATGCGTAACAATGTCCACGACGATTTCGACGACGTGCCTGTCCTGCGCGCCGGCACTCCTGACGATGACGAGCTGTTGCCCGCACGGGTGGCGCGCAGCCGCGAGAAGGCGGCGCGCCCGGCCAGCAACGGGCCGCTGTGGGCGTTGCTCGGGGCATCCTTCATTGCCCTGGCGGGCCTGGGCTGGTGGAGCTTCCAGCAGATCTCGCTGATGGAACAGCAGTTGGTGGCGACTCAGGAAAGCTTCGCGCGCATCAGCGAAGAGGCGGCCGGGCGCCTGCAAGCGATCAGCGGCAAGGTCGATGCCACCGAGTCCAGTGCCAGTACCGGCAGCGAAGCGCTGAAGCTGCAGATTCGCAAGCTGCAGGCCAGCCTGGCCGAGGCACGTACCCAGCAACAGGGCGTGGCCGGGCAGACCGGCGATCTGGGCAAGCGCCTGGAAAAAGTGCTGGCCGATGCCCGCGCACAGCAGGACGCGATGGCGCAGCAGCAAAAGACCATCACTGCGCTGCAAGGTCAGCTGGAGGCCCAGCTCAAGGCCGTCAATGGTGAACTGGCAGCTCTGAAGTCGGGGCAGGTGGATGGCGGCAGGATCGACGCCCAGCTCAAGAGCCTGAACAACGAGGTGGCTGCGCTGAAGAAGCAGGGCAACCCGAACGCGGCGATCCAGGGCCTGGAACAAGACATCCTGGTGCTCAAGAGCCAGATCGACAACCGTCCGGCACCGGCCGCCGGTGGTGCCTCGGTGCAGGAATTCGATGCATTCCGCGGGCAGACCACCCGTAGCCTCAATACCCTGCAGAGCCAGATCCAGAACCTGCAACAGCAGATCAACGCCCGGCCCTGAACGATCGCATCAAAGTCCCTGTGGGATCGCCGCACCGCCGCTCCCACAACAGACCCATAACATCAAATAGTCATGGGTCGTTCCCTAAGAGCCGACTTGCTTACATCCGCGGGTAATCGATGTACCCCACCGGCCCCTTGGCATAGAAGGTTTCCGGGTGTGGCTCGTTCAGCGGCGCATCGGCGGCCAGGCGGGCGGGTAGGTCCGGGTTGGCGATGAACGGAATGCCGAAGGCCACCGCATCGGCCTTGCCGTTGGCCAATGCGGCGTTGGCGCTGGCCTTGTCGAAGCGCTCGTTGACGATGTACGGCCCGCCGAAGGCTTCCTTGATCAGCGTACCGATGCTGTCGTCGGCTTCCTTCTCCCGTGAGCAGATGAATGCCACGCCACGCTTGCCCAGTTCCCGGGCCACGTAGGTGAAGGTCTCGGCACGGTCTGCATCCCCCATGTCATGGGAGTCTGCCCGTGGCGCCAGGTGCACGCCCACGCGGTTGGCCCCCCACACCTCGATGGCCGCATCGGTCACTTCCAGCAGCAGGCGCGCACGGTTCTCCAGCGAGCCGCCATAACGGTCCGTGCGCTGGTTAGTGCTGCTCTGCAGGAACTGGTCGAGCAGGTAGCCATTGGCGCCATGGATCTCGACGCCGTCGAAGCCGGCCGCTTTGGCGTTCTCGGCACCGGTGCGGTAGGCCTCGACGATGTCGCTGATCTCTTCGGTCTCCAGGGCGCGTGGCGTCGGGTACCCGGTGATCGGGCGAACCAGGCTGACGTGGCCCTTGGGCTGGATCGCGCTCGGGGCCACCGGCAGCTCACCATTGAGGTAGGTGGGATGGGAGATACGGCCCACATGCCACAGCTGCAGGAAAATGCGCCCGCCGGCGCCATGCACGGCCTTGGTGATGTTGGTCCAGCCGCGTACCTGCTCGTCGGACCAGATACCGGGTGTGTCCGGGTAGCCGACGCCCATGGGCGTCACCGAGGTGGCTTCGCTGAGAATCAGGCCGGCG
Source organism: Pseudomonas guariconensis (assembly GCF_015680235.1). Taxonomy (GTDB): domain Bacteria; phylum Pseudomonadota; class Gammaproteobacteria; order Pseudomonadales; family Pseudomonadaceae; genus Aquipseudomonas; species Aquipseudomonas guariconensis_A. Next base: position 12,940 of record NZ_JADLJL010000032.1, on the reverse strand, counting down.
CTGGCCCGTTGCACGTAGTACTCGGCCATCAGCGCATTGGGCACGCGGCCTTCGTCGGCGCGGCAGCGGGTCAGCGGGGCCATGATGATGCGGTTGGGCAGCTCGAGGTCGCCCAAGGTGATCGGATCGAAAAGCGTGGTCATCTGTTAAGCCTCGCGTGAGTCAATTGGGAGCGGTTGTCAGCCCGGCACACGGCCGTGCTGGTTGAAGGGCAAGACAGGTACGGGTCAGAGCTCCTGGCTCATTTGCTCGAGGAAGGCCTGGATGGTTTCTTCGTTGCGTTTGAAGAAGTGCCATTGGCCGATCTTCTGGCTGGTGATCAGCCCCGCGCGCTGCAAGGTGGCCAGGTGGGCGGAGACGGTCGACTGCGACAGGCCGCAGCGTTGGTCGATCTGCCCGGCACACACGCCGTGCTCGGTGCTGTGGTACTGGTCGGGAAACTGCGCCGCCGGGTCCTTCAGCCAGGTGAGGATTTCTCGCCTTACCGGGTGGGAAAGGGCTTTTATTATTTCGTCGAGATCGAGAGGCATGGAGGTGGCTCTTGGTGTGTAGCGTTATATCGCGATGTGGCGAAATATAAATCGATGTTTCGCGATATACAAATATGAAGATGTTCTGAGCTGAGCGCGAATCGCTATATCGCGTTATAACGATATTGATGGCCGCAGTGCTAGACTGGCGCCATGAACTACCTTGCACACCTTCATCTAGGCGGCGACGAGCCGCAGCAATTACTGGGCAGCTTGTATGGCGACTTCGTCAAAGGCTCGCTCGAGGGGCGCTTCCCGCCAGCGCTGGAGGCCGCGATCCGCCTGCACCGGCACATCGACAGCTACACCGACAGCCATCCCCTGGTGCTGGCGGCTTTGGCGCGTTTCCCGCGGGAACGGCGGCGTTATGCAGGGATCATCCTGGACGTGTTCTTCGATCATTGCCTGGCCCGGCACTGGAGCGACTATGCCGAGCAGCCGCTGGCAGCATTCACTCAAAGCTTTTACCGGGTGCTGCTGGCCGAACCCGAATTGCCTGGGCGCCTGGCGCGGATCGCGCCGTTCATGGCCGCCGATGACTGGTTGGGTGCCTATGGCGACTTCGCCACGCTGGAGCAGGTGTTCAACGGAATCGCCCGGCGCTTGTCGCGACCGGAGGGGATGAGTGGGGTGATGCAGGAGCTGGACGCGCTATACGAACCGTTGATGGCGGATTTCCGGGAGTTTTATCCACAGCTGCAGGTCTTCGCGGCGGCGGGCAGGTGAATTGGGCGTTGCCAATGACGGCCCGATCGCGGGACCTCGCAAAATCATACCCAGCCCTCCGGGCTGCGCTGTCGTACAGAGAACCAGCGGCTAGCGATGACCCTTGTGGGAGCGGGCTTGCCCCGCGATTGGGCCTTCAGGCCGCCCGTGCCTGACGCCGCGGCACGCTGCCGAGATCTTCCACCCCGAACAAGGCCATGTGAACCGCCTGCTGTGCCTGGAACGCCAGGGCCGCCCGCTCTAGGCCGGCGCTCGCGATCGGCTGCAACAAATGGATGACCACTTCGCCCGGCGGTTGATCGAACAGGCGCATCAGGTGCGAAACCAGGTCGTCGTCGCCAATGAAGGGCGCGATCGGGTCTGGCTCGCCGCCGCGCAGGTACTGGATCGCCACTGGCTGTACCGGTGTGCCCTGGTCGATGGCACCGGCGAGCAGGCGGCCATGGAAGGTGCGCACGCTTCGGCCATCGGTGGTGGTGCCTTCGGGGAAGATCAGCAACGGCCTGTGTTCGCCCAACTGGTTGCCGATTTGCTGGGACAGTCGCTGGCCGTCGCCACCGCCACGGCGGATGAACAGCGTACCGGCCTTTTCCGCCAGCCAGCCTGCCAACGGCCAATGCCGCACTTCGGCCTTGGACAGGAACGACAACGGCGTGAGCATGCCGAGCAGGGGAATGTCGGTCCAGGACACATGGTTGCTGACCCACAGCATCGGCCGCTGCGGCAGGCTGCCCACCACGCGTACCTGGAAAGGCAGGGCCGCGACCAGATGCTGCATGAACAGGCACGTCCAGCGCTGGCGGCGTTCGGTGGAGGCGTCCAGGCCCAGGCGCTCGCCCAAGGCGATGACACTGGCCATGGCCATGCCTAGCAGCAGGACCAGCACCAGGCGGGAAAGGCGGGCCAGTACCCGCAGGCTCGGCATCAGACCGCCGCCTTGAAGTGGCGGGCGTAGCGTGGACAGAGGTCGTCGCGCTTGAGCAGGATGAACACGTCGGCGACCTGGAAGTCCTCGTCCCAGCACGGCTCGCCGCAGATCTTGGCACCCAGGCGCATGTAGGCCTTGAGCAAGGGCGGCATCTCGGCAATCACATTGCCCGGCAGGGCCAGCTTCGGCAGTGGGTTCTTCGGCTCGGCGCGCAGGTGCTCGGTGCACAGGTAGCGTTCGCGCAGGCGCTGCATGATGGCATGGGCCTGCACTCCACCGTCCTGCATGGGAATGCTGGCGCAACCCATCAGGTAGCTGTAGCGGCCTTCGTTGAGCACTTCGGCGAGCTCGCCCCAGAGCACGGCGATGGTGCCGCCGTTGCGGTAGGCCGGGTCGACGCAGGTGCGACCGAGCTCCAGGATCGGCCCCTGCAGTTGCAGCAGGCCGTGCAGGCTGAATTCTTCTTCGCTGTAGAAGCGGCCCAGGCTGCTGGCGGCCTGGTGATCGAGCAGGCGGGTGGTGGCGACCAATTGCCCGGTGGCCAGGTCGCGCACGCCGATGTGGCGGCAATGGACATCGTAGTCATCCATGTCCAGGCCCTGCTCAGCGCCCTTGAGCTTGGCCTGGAATTCGGCGCTGAACACCTTGAAGCGCAGGGCCTGTGCTTCCTGCAGCGCCGCGGCGCCGACCAGGCGTTCGGCTTGCAGACGGCGTTCAGTGCTGTTGTCGCCAGAGCGAGCGATCCGAGTCATTGCGAGTCTCCCTAAGCCAGCCAAAGGGTTGCGGCCGGTCGGCTTTGTTGTGCAAAGTCAGCCTAGGTATGCGCGGTGTCACCCCCATGAACCTTTGGTGATGCTTGCGTGACAACCCAGACGAGGAGTGCCCGATGGCCTGGTTGCAACGACTCAACGACCCCTGCCGGCAACCCCTGGCAGCCACCCTGGGCGAAGGCCATGGCGCGTTGCTCGAGCGGCTGGGGCACGCCACACCTTTCGAACTCGCCGTACTGGGCGGCCGGGCCATGGCCACCCCCGGCCTGGCGTTCCTGGTGGGCTACCAGGCGGCGTTGCGCGTGCTCTGGCCCAGTGCCCCTGCCAGCTTGGGCGCCCTGTGTGCCACCGAGCGGCGCAGTGTACGGCCGGCGGACATGCAGACCCGCCTCGAGGACCTGCGCCTGACCGGCCGCAAGGATTTCGTCACCGCAGGCCTGGAGGCCGAATGGTTGCTGGTGGCCGCGCGCAGCGAAGGGCAGGGGGAGGTGCCACGCCTGCAACTGGCCGTGGTCTACCCAGGGGAGCCCGGTGTCACACTGGAGCCTTTGCCTACGTTGCCGTTGATGCCCGAGGTCGGGCATGCCCGCCTGCAACTGCACCAGGCCAGCTGCGAACTACTGGCAGGCGACGGTTGGGACGCCTACGTCAAGCCCTTCCGTTCCCTCGAGGACCTTTACGTGCTCGCCGCACTGGCGGCTTGGCTGTACGGCGTCGGCCAGGAGAGCGGCTGGCCTCAGGACCTGCAGCTGCGTTTGCTGGGGTTGCTGGGCGGTTGCGCCGAAGGCAGCCGGCAATGCGCGGACAGTGCGGCCTGCCACCTGTTGCTGGGGGGCTTGTTCGCCCAGTTCCAGAGCCTGCGTGAAGCCATCGACAAGGCGCTGGCCGCAGGCCCGGCGCAATGGGCGCAGCTGTGGCAGCGCGATCAGGGCGTGCTGGCGTTGGCCACGGCGGCTCGGGAGAAACGTTTGCAGAAGGCCTGGGCCGCCGCCGGGCTGTCATGAAACCCTGGCAGGCTCGCCCGATCCGCGATGTGAGGGCTGGCCATGGGTGTGTTGGGGAAACTGCTGGGTGTCCTGGGCCTGGTGAGCCTTTCGGCTTGGGCCGAGCCGTGGCCGGAGACGAACTGGAGCCGTGAACCTGCGAAGATCGACTGGCAGGCGGTGGACGCGTACGCCTTCCCGCCACGTGACGAGGGCGGGCGCACAGGGGCACGCACCGATGCGCTGCTGATCGTGCGCGATGGCCGCATCCTGTACGAACGTTACACCGCGCCCACCGGGCCGGACACGGCGCACCTGACCTGGTCGGTGAGCAAGAGCGTGCTCGCCACCGTCCTCGGCGTTGCCTACGGCGAGGGGCGCTTCGCTCTAGAGGACCCGGCGTCGCGCTACTACCCGCTGCTTCACGCCCACCCCCGGTTACGCCTGGTCGACCTGCTGCACTGGGCCAGTGGCCTGGCCTGGCAGGAGGACTATGAATACGCGCCGCTCAAGTCATCGGTGGTGGCCATGCTCTATACCCGGGGTCACACCGACATGGCGGCCTTCACTGCCTCGCAGCCGGCTGCCCAGGCGCCTGGCGAAGGCTTTCGCTACTCCAGCGGCGACAGCAACCTGCTGGCCGCGGCCCTACGCGGCATGCTGGTGCCAGGTCGTTACGAGGCGTATCCCTGGCAGGCGCTGTTCGAGCCGCTGGGCATTCGCAGCGCGGTCTGGGAGCGTGACGGTGCCGGTACCTACGTGGGTTCCTCGTACCTTTATCTCAGTGCCCGCGACCTTGCCCGCATCGGCCTGCTGATGCTGCGTGATGGGCGGTGGCACGGCCGGCAAGTGCTACCGGCCGATTGGGTGGCCTTCAACCGACAGCTGTTTGCGCATGCCCAGGCGATTCCCGGCGAAGCCAACCCCGGCGGGCACTGGTGGCTCAACCAACCTCTGCCGGGTAGCTCCCGGCCTTGGCCCAGCGCGCCGGAGGACACTTTTGCTGCGCTTGGCCACTGGGGTCAGGCGCTCTATGTCGTGCCGTCGCGAAAGCTGGTGATCGTGCGCTACGCCGATGACCGAGATGGCCGCTACCGGCACGACGAGCTGCTCGAGCGAATATTGTCGGCCATGGCCGGGGAGGGTGCATGAAGCGCGTATTGGCTGGGCTGGTGTTGGCCCTGCTGGCCTGGGCCTGGTACGAGCGCCAGGCCTTGGCGGACTTCCCAGGTATCCTCTCGGCGTACTCGGCGAAGGAGTATTGCTCGTGCCGCTTCGTCATGGGTTTCGACCAGGCCTATTGCCGAGGGTACGTGAAGCAGTACCTGCCCTTGGGGCGGCTGGAGGAAGACAGCGTCGAACGGCATGTACTCGCTGAGGGCCTGGGGCGTCGCCACCAGGCGGCCTGGCAGGGCGCGCGTGAGGGCTGCCGCTTGCTGCCGTGAGGGCGTGCGGGTAAGGTTGACGGCCTTGTTACACAGGATTTCCCATGTTCAAGCTGCCCCGCCTGTTACCCGCCCTGTTGCTGGCCCTGTGCCTGCCCGCCCATGCCAACTGGCACCTCGATGGTGAGTCGTCGCGCCTGTCCTTCGTCACCAGCAAGAATGGGGATACTGCCGAGGTACACCGCTTTTTGGTGTTCCACGGCACAGTGGATCGTAACGGCGCTGCGCAGCTGCGCATCGAGATGGACTCGGTCAGCGGCGGCATCCCGCTGCGTGACGAGCGCATGCGCAAGGAATTGTTCGAAGTCGCCAAGTTCCCCGAAGCCACGGTGCAGGCAAAGATCGACCTGGGCCCGATCAACGACCTGGCCAACGGTGCCCAGGTGGAGTTGCGCCTGCCGGTGACCGTGACCCTGCATGGCCAGTCGCATAGCTACAGCACCCTGCTGTTGGCCACTCGCCTGGACGAGCGTCGTTTCCAGGTGGTGACCCTGGAGCCCTTGTTGCTGCGTGCCGAGGACTTCGACCTGCTGCCGGGCCTGGCGACGTTGCGCAAGCTCGCCGGTGCCTCTTCCATCAGCCCATCGGTGCCGGTGAGCGCGGTGCTGATCTTCTCCGCGCGCTGACATGCCCGGGCCGGTCTTCCCCTGGCGGGATGGCAACGAATTCGAGCTGCTGATCGACGGCCCCGATTTTTTCCCGCGCATGCTCCTGGCGATCGTGCGCGCCGAGTTCCAGATCGACCTGGAACTGTACCTGGTGGAAGGGGGAGCCTGTGCCGAGGCGGTGGTCGAGGCCCTGGAGCAGGCCGCTGCCCGTGGTGTACGGGTGCGCTGCCTGTTCGACGACTACGGCTCGCTGGCATTCCCTTCGGCTTTGCGCGAGCGCCTGGAGGCCGCCGGGGTCTACCTGCGCTACTACAACCGCATCCGCTGGCGACGCGGGTTTCGCAACCTCTACCGTGACCACCGCAAACTGCTGCTGGTGGATGAGCGCTGGGCGGTGGTAGGTGGCACGGGTGTCACGGATGAATTCTGGACGCCGGGAGTCGACACCAGCGAGTGGCATGAAGTGATGGTGCGCATGGAGGGGCCGATCGTCACCGACTGGCAGTTGTTGTTCGACCGCCAATGGCATGCCAACAATAGACGTACCGCCTGGCGTCCGCCGGAAGGCTTCGGCCTGCCGCGCCTGCCACGGGTGCCGGCCCAGGGCCAGGGCATGGGCCGGGTGGCCTATGCCGACGCCCGTCAGCACCAGGACATCCTGCATTCGCTGGTGCGTGCCTTGAACAGTGGTCAACGCCGCATCTGGCTGGCGACGCCATATTTCCTGCCGACCTTCAGCGTGCGCCGTTCCTTGCGTCGCGCCGCGCAGAAAGGCATCGACGTGCGCCTTCTGCTTACCGGCCCACGCACCGACCACCCGGCTGTGCGCTACGCCGGGCACCGCTACTACCCGCGCCTGCTGCGCGCCGGCGTACGGATCTTCGAGTACCAACCGTGCTTCCTGCACCTGAAGATGGTGCTGGTGGACGACTGGGTCAGTGTCGGGTCGTGCAATTTCGACCACTGGAACCTGCACTTCAACCTCGAGGCCAACGTCGAGGCCCTCGACCCGCCCTTGACTGCTGCGGTGGTGGCCAGTTTCGAGCGGGACTTTGGCCTCAGCCAGGAGGTCGACCTGGGGCGCTGGAACGCTCGCCCGTTCTGGCGCCGTATGCAGCAGCGGATGTGGGGGTGGCTGGACCGCCTGGTGGTCAACCTGCTCAATCGTCGCGATTAGCATTGCAGCGGATACCCGTCGGCGTGGAAGCAGACTATCGTGCAGGGATTGTTCCCATGCAACGCAAAGGAGTGGATGCGATGACGGCCAAGAAGATTCTCATGCTGGTGGGCGACTTCGTCGAGGACTACGAGGTGATGGTGCCGTTCCAGGCCCTGAAGATGGTCGGCCATACGGTGCATGCGGTGTGCCCGGAGAAGCTGGCGGGGCAGACGGTGCGCACGGCGATCCATGATTTCGAGGGGGACCAGACCTACAGCGAGAAGCCTGGGCACAACTTTGCCTTGAACTACGACTTCGTGCAGGTGCGGGCCGAGGGGTACGACGGGTTGCTGATCCCAGGGGGGCGGGCGCCTGAATACCTGCGGCTGGACGAGCGGGTGCTGGCGTTGGTGAAGGCGTTCGACCAGGCGGGCAAGCCGATTGCGGCGGTGTGTCATGGGGCGCAATTGCTGGCGGCTGCCGGGGTGCTGGAGGGGCGGGCCTGCAGTGCGTACCCGGCATGTGCGCCGGAAGTGCGGTTGGCGGGGGGGCGATTCGTGGATATTGCCATGGACCAGGCGCATGTGGATGGGAACCTGGTGACTGCGCCAGCCTGGCCAGCGCATCCGGCTTGGCTGGCGGCGTTTCTCAAGGTGCTTGGGACGCGGATTTCCTGATCGGCTGGTTGGGTCGGTTGAGTGGTTGTTACAGGGACCGCCTAATTCTCGAGCTTGCGCCGTCCCTGTGGGAAATTACCCAGCCGTTCGGGCTACGCCGCCCCCTTGTGGGAGCGGCGGTGCCGCTCCCGAAAAGCCCGAAAAATCCACTAGTTATGCGTTGTTCTATGAGGGCGCCCAGCCCAGCCAAAGAGAAAACCCTACCCAACCTGCTCGATCCAATCGTTCAAGTTGTAATAGTTGGTCACCCGCGCAATCTTCCCGCAATGAATGTAGAAGAACGCTCCAGCCGGCAGCACATAGGTCTGCCCCTTGGCCGGCGGCAAGCCCTCGTCATCGGCCAGGTACTCCCCGTGCACCGTGAACTCCGCTGCTGCCCGGCTGCCATCGGCATTCTGCATGACCACGATATCGGCCAGCCGCTCCCGGTAGCAGCGGTTCATCTTCTCCATGAACCCGGCAAACGCCGCCTTCCCCATCTGCCGCTCGCCCTGGTTGATGTCGTGGATCACGTCCTCGCTCAACAAACCAAGGAAGGTCGGCATGTCCCCGGCGTTAAAGGCTGCGTAGTAGGCGTTCACAAGCTCGGTAGCGGTCATGGCAATGTTCCTGTCGTGTACGGGAAAGGGAATAGCTTGGCCCGGATGATAGGGTTTCCCCTCAAGCCCGGCTTAGCCGAGCGCGTCATCCACATCGACAAAACGACCGCTACGCATGGAAATCCGCCTGTTGCACGGCGCAGCCATTGCGCCTTACATCGATGACCTCGCTCGCCTGCGCCTGACGGTGTTCCGCGAGTTTCCCTACCTTTACGACGGTACGCCGGAGTACGAGGCCGACTACCTGTCCACTTATGCCCGCTCCGGGCGTAGCCTGGCGGTGCTGGCCATCGACCAGGGCAAGGTGGTCGGTGCCTCCACCGGCCTGCCCCTGGTCGACGAAACGCCCGAGTTCCAGCAGCCGTTCCTAGCCCAGGGACGAGACCCGGCCAGCGTCTATTACTTCGGCGAGTCGGTGCTGTTGCCGGCCTACCGTGGCCAGGGGCTGGGCGTGCGCTTCTTTATCGAGCGCGAGTCCTACGCCCACAAGCTCGCCGAGTTCGACTATTGCGCCTTCTGCGCCGTGGAACGCCCGGCCGGGCACCCGCGACGGCCTTCGGATTACAAGCCGTTGCATGGATTCTGGCGTAACCGCGGCTTCCTTCACGACCCGTCCCTGCGCACGACCTACGCCTGGCGCGACCTGGACGACGAACAGGCGTCGTCCAAGATCATGTCGTTCTGGCTCAAGGAACTGCCGATATGATCCGCCTCGCCGCCTGCCAGTACGCCATCGAGCTGCACGAGACCTGGGAGGCCTATGCCGACCACTTCCAGGCCTTGTGCGCCGAGGCCGTCGAGGGCGGTGCACAGTTGCTGCTGTTGCCGGAGTACGCAGGCCTGGTGCTCAGCGGCCAGCTGGCGTCGGATCAGCGCAGCGACCTGAAGGGCTCCATTTCGGGTATCCAGCCGTTGGTCGAGCCTTGGCTGGCGCTGTGCGAAAGCATTGCCCGGCGTTGGGGCATCTATCTTCAGCCGGGCAGCCTGCCGGTGCTCGATGCCGATGGCTGCTATCGCAACCGTGCCTGGCTGTTCGGCCCGGACGGCGTGCTCGGGTACCAGGACAAGCTGATCATGACCCGCTTCGAGCGGGAACAGTGGGGGATCGCGGCTGGTCAAGGGCTCAAGGTGTTCGACACGGCCTTGGGGCGCCTGGGCATCCTGATCTGCTATGACAACGAGTTCCCCATGCTGGCCCGCCACTTGGCTGAAGGCGGCGCCGACCTGATCCTGGCGCCGAGCTGCACCGACACCGAGGCTGGCTACCACCGGGTGCGCATTGGGGCCCAAGCACGGGCATTGGAGAACCAGATCGCGGTTCTGCAAAGCCCAACGGTGGGTATGGCGGCCTGGTCGCCAGCGTTGGATGAAAATATCGGGCGGGCAGGGCTGTTCGTGCCGCCGGATCACGGCATGCCGAGCAACGGGGTGGTCGCCGAGAGTGCCGAGCTGTGCCCGGCGCGTAGCCGTTGGCTGGTCTGCGAGGTGGATCTGGACGCGGTACGCCAGGTGCGGCGCGAGGGGCAGGTATTCATCCGGCGCGACTGGCCGGAGCAGTTCGAATGCGTGAGCTGATAGCGCAGATGCGTTGCAGCCCGTTCGCGGCACAAGGCCGCTCCTACAGGTCTCGTATGGTCTCTGTAGGAGCGGCCTTGTGCCGCGAAAGGGCCGCAAAGCGGCCCCGAGGGTTACTTCACTTCAACCGCCAGACTCTGGGCGATCTTGCTCTGCCACAGGGCTGGGCCGGTGATGTGCACCGACTCGCCGTTGCTGTCCACCGCGACGGTGACCGGCATGTCCTTGACCTCGAACTCGTAGATCGCCTCCATGCCCAGCTCGGCGAACGCCAGGACCTGGGACTTGCGGATCGCCTGGGCCACCAGGTAGGCGGCGCCGCCGACGGCCATCAGGTACACGGCCTTGTTGTCCTTGATCGCCTCGATGGCGGTCGGGCCACGCTCGGACTTGCCGATCATGCCCAGCAAGCCGGTCTGCTCGAGGATCTGGCGGGTGAACTTGTCCATGCGGGTCGCGGTGGTCGGGCCGGCAGGGCCTACCACTTCGTCACCGACCGGGTCGACCGGGCCGACGTAGTAGATGAAGCGACCCTTGAGGTCGACCGGCAGTTCTTCGCCACGGTTGAGCATCTCGACCATGCGCTTGTGCGCCGCATCGCGACCGGTGAGCATCTTGCCGTTGAGCAGCAGGGTCTCGCCCGGCTTCCAACTGGCCACTTCTTCCGGGGTGATCGCGTCGAGGTTGACGCGACGGGCGCTCGGGCCGGCTTCCCAGACGATTTCCGGGTAGGCGTCCAGCGACGGCGCTTCCAGCTCGGCAGGGCCGGAGCCGTCCAGCACGAAGTGGGCGTGACGGGTGGCGGCGCAGTTGGGGATCATGCAGACCGGCAGCGACGCGGCGTGGGTCGGGTAGTCCATGATCTTGACGTCGAGCACGGTGGTCAGGCCGCCCAGGCCCTGGGCGCCGATGCCCAGCTGGTTGACCTTCTCGAACAGTTCCAGGCGCAGCTCCTCGATACGGTTCTGCGGGCCGCGGGCCTTGAGCTCATGGATGTCGATGGATTCCATCAACACTTCCTTGGCCATCACGGCCGCCTTCTCGGCGGTGCCGCCGATGCCGATGCCCAGCATGCCCGGCGGGCACCAGCCGGCGCCCATGGTCGGCACGGTCTTCAGGACCCAGTCGACGATCGAGTCGGACGGGTTGAGCATGGCCATCTTCGATTTGTTCTCCGAACCGCCGCCCTTGGCCGCGACGTCGACTTCGACCTTGTCGCCGGGGACGATGGAGTAGTGGATGACCGCCGGGGTGTTGTCCTTGGTGTTCTTGCGGGCACCGGCGGGGTCCGCCAGGATCGAGGCGCGAAGGACGTTTTCAGGCAGGTTGTAGGCGCGGCGCACACCCTCGTTGATCATGTCGTCGACGCTCAGGGTGGCGCCGTCCCAGCGTACGTCCATACCGACGCGCACGAACACGGTGACGATGCCGGTGTCCTGGCAGATCGGGCGGTGGCCGGTGGCGCACATGCGCGAGTTGATCAGGATCTGGGCGATGGAGTCGCGTGCGGCGGGCGACTCTTCACGCAGGTAGGCCTCGTGCATCGCCTGGATGAAATCGACGGGGTGGTAGTACGAGATGAATTGCAGGGCGTCGGCAACGCTCTGAATCAGGTCGTCTTGCTTGATCACGGTCATGCAGCGCGCTCCTCTTAAAGACGGGAACATTTCGTAAAGGCACTTCCGACACAGCCGACCAGCGCGTCGAAACACCTTGCAAGGCGCGCCGGCAGGCAGTGGCCGACGCAAAAGGGCGCGGCAGTATAGCGCGCATCCGTGCCCGGCACACCTGCGCGTGGTCTGGACCAAGGTCGGCAAGGGGCGGGCATTCTTTTTGCTGCGAACGTGCGATCCTGTTGCATGAGGGCCGCTGCGCAGCATCGCCGGTACGCCGACGATGCTGCCCCAGGCGATTTTTGAACGGAACGAGATGTTTGACCATGCCCGAACTCTGCGTCGGCGAACGCCGCTGGACGGTGCCGGCCGCCAGCAACCTGCTCGATGCCTTGAACGAGGCCGGCGTCAACGTGCCCTACAGCTGCCGAGCCGGCAGTTGCCATGCCTGCCTGGTTCGATGCCTGGATGGCCACCCGCTCGAGGCCATGCCCGAGGCCCTGAGCCCGGCGCAGCGTGAGCAGGGCTGGCGCTTGGCTTGCCAGTGCCAGGTTCAGGGCGACCTGCGCGTGGCGGTGTTCGACCCACGCCTCGATGGCCTGGCCGCAACGGTGTGCGACCTGGCCTGGTTCGGTGCCGTGTTGCGCTTGCGCCTGCGCCCCGAGCGACCATTGCGCTACCAGGCAGGCCAGCATCTGGTGCTGTGGCTGGATGGCGTGGCGCGGCCTTACTCGCTGGCGAGCCTGCCGGGTGAAGATGACTTCCTGGAATTTCACCTTGACTGCCGCCAGCCGGGTGCCTTTTGCGACAAGGCCAGGCAACTGGCCCTCGGCGCCGAACTGCGCCTGGGCGAGCTGCGTGGCGGGGCCCTGCACTATGACGCGGATTGGCAGGCACGGCCTTTATGGCTGCTGGCGGCAGGTACCGGGCTTGCACCGCTATGGGGCATCTTGCGCGAGGCGTTGCGCCAGGGGCACCAGGGCGAGATCAAGGTGATGCATGTGGCGCGGGATCGACACGGGTTCTACCTGGACGCGCCGTTGCAGGAACTGGCGAGCCGGTATGCGCAACTGAGCGTGCAGCAGGTGGTTGTCGAGGAGTGGGAGCAGGCGCTGGCGGGGTTGCGCCTGGGGTCACGCCAGACCGTGGCATTGGTGTGCGGGGCGCCGGGGCGTGTGGAGCGGTTCGCGCGGCGGCTGTTCATTGCCGGGGTGCCGAGGAACCAGGTGTTTGCCGATGTATTCGTCGAGCATGCCTGAGGCGTCAGGCCCCAATCGCCGGCAAGCCGGCTCCCACAGGGACGACGCCGATCGCCGAACCTGTGGGA
>NZ_JADLJL010000031.1 GCF_015680235.1 Pseudomonas guariconensis | reverse complement strand
AGGCCCTGTGTACGCTTGTTGCGGGAGGTCACCCAGCCCTTTGGGCTGCGCTGTCGAGCAAAGAACAAACGGCCAGTGCTGACCCTCTGTGTGGAGCCGGCTTGCCGGAGATGGGGCTGGACTCGATCCTTCACAGCAATGCCAACCCAAGCACCACCGCCAGTTCCACCAACTCCAGCAACGCACCCGCCGTGTCCCCCGTCGCCCCCCCCAAGCGCCGACACATCAGGTGGCGTCCCCATGCGAAGACCAGCACCGCCAGTAGCAATACCCCCAACACCTGCCACCCGCCGAGTACCACCGCAGCCAACGCAGAGCCCGCCAGCACCCAGGCAGCGGTCTCTTTCGGCAGGTGATCGGCCAGCGCCTGCCCCAGCCCCCCCCGGCGCACATAAGGGGTGGCCATGAACAACCCGAGCAGTGCCGCGCGCCCCACCACCGGCGCCAGCACCAGCGACCCGCCGGCATCCTGCTGCACCAGCACCCACAACGCACAGAACTTCAATAACAGGACCAGCACCAGCGTGACCACGGCGATCGGGCCGCTGCGCGGATCCTTCATGATTCGCAGGGTACGCTCACGGTCGCCGAAACCGCCTAGCCAGGCATCGGCACTGTCGGCCAGGCCATCCAGGTGCAAGGCACCGCTGAGCACCACCCATAGCGCCAACAACAAGGCCGCATGCAAAGGCGCAGCGGCGCCTTGCAGCAGATGGCTGGCCATCCACAGCACCAGGCCGAACAGCAAGCCAACCAAGGGATAGTAGAGCAGCGAACGGCCCACCTGCCGAGGCTCGGGCATGCCTGGCAGGCGCACCGGCAGGCTGCTGAGAAATTGCAGCGCGATCCAGAAGGGCGACATGTCAGGCCTCCTCGCGCAGCTGGCCATCGGCCGCCAGGGCAAGGCGCACCAGCGCCCCATGCCCGACCTCCACCTGCAACAGTTGTTCGCGCGGCAAGCCCCGGGCCCGCGTCAGTAGCAGGCGCATCACTCCACCATGGGTGATCAGCAGTACGCGCTTGCCGGCATGCTGGCGACCGAGGTTCTCCATGGCCGTCAGCACCCGCTCGGCGAACTCGTCCACCGGCTCGCCGTTGGGTGGCGTGAAGGCATAGGGGTCGGCCCAGAAGCGGCCCAACGCATCGGCCTGGTCCTGCATGATCTGCGCGGCGCTGCGCCCTTCCCAGTCACCGAAATGCAGCTCACGAACGCCCACCTCGCATTGCACGGGCAAGGCCAGCTGGGCACCGAGCTGCTCGGCGAACCGGGCACAGCGGCGCAACGGCGAGCTCACCAACACGTCCCATGGGCCGGCCTGGGCCACCGCCGCGTGCATCTGCGCCCAGCCGCGCTCGGTCAGGTCATCGTCCAGGCTGCCACGCAGGCCACCACCCTGCTCGGTCTCGCCGTGGCGCAGCAGGTCGACGATCATGCCGGGCGATCCGCCACGGCAGCCTCGGCAAAGGTCGCCATCTGCCCGTGCAGGGCACAGGCCAGGCGCATCAACGGGACCGCCAGCGCGGCCCCGCTGCCTTCGCCCAGGCGCAGGCCCAGGGCCAGCAGCGGGCTCGCCTCCAGTGCTTCGAGCACTGCCCGGTGGCCGGGCTCCGCGCCCTGATGGGCGAACAGCAGCCAAGGACGGCACTGGGGATTCAGGTGCACAGCCACCAGGGCGGCGACGCTGCAGATGAAGCCATCCACGAGCACGGCCACCCCCTGTTGCGCGCAGGCCAGGTAGGCACCTGCCAAAGCTGCGATCTCGAAGCCGCCGACACAGCCCAGCGCCTGCAGCGGGTCGTCGGCACGCAGCCCGTGCAGCACCAGGGCACGCTCGATCACCTCGGCCTTGTGGCGCACGCCGACCGGGTCCAGGCCAGTGCCCGGGCCGCTCAGCTCACGGGCCTGACAGCCGAGCAGGGTACTGGCCACGGCCGCGGCGGCGGTGGTATTGCCGATGCCCATTTCGCCGCCGATGAACAGCCGGGCACCTTGTCCGGTCGCACGCTGGGCGCTGTCACGCCCGGCGCCGAGGGCTGCCTGCAGCTGTGCGTCGGTCATCGCCGGCTGGCGGGCGAAGTTGGCGGTACCGGCGCCCAGGCGCAGATGATGTACGCCTGGCAATGCCAGGCCAAGATCGATCGTACCCAGGTCGACCACTTCCAGGCTGGCGCCCAGCTCGCGCGCCAGCACACTGATCGCCGCGCCACCGCCGACGAAGTTGTGCAGCATCTGCCCGGTCACGGCCTGGGGATAGGCCGAGATGCCCTCCTCCACCACGCCATGGTCACCGGCGAAGATCGCGATGGCGACCTGCTCGAGGGATGGCCGTTCACAGCCCTGCAAGCCGGCCAGATGCACGGCCAGGCCTTCCAGCTGGCCAAGCGAGCCCGCCGGCTTGGTCAACTGTCGCTGGCGGGCACGCGCCTGCTCCATGGCAGCGGTATCGAACGGTTGGCAGGGGGCGCGCCACCAGGGTTGGTTCATAGGGCAGGTCCTTTGAGCATGAGAGGTAGGCCGGCGACCGTCAGCACCACACGTTCGCAGCGTTCGGCCACGGCCTGGTGCAGCCAGCCGGCCAGGTCGACATAGCGGCGGGTCAGCTCGCCCATGGGCACCACGCCCAGGCCGGTTTCGTTGCTGACCAGGATGAGGGTGCCGGGCAGGGTCTGCAGGCAGTCGAGCAGTGCATCGCGCTCCTGGGCCAGGCGCTGGTCGTCTTCGAGCATCAGCAGATTGGTCAGCCACAGGGTCAGGCAATCCACCAGCAGGCAGCGGCCGGTATCGGCGTGCGCGCGCAGCACCGCGGCCAGGGCCAGGGGCTCCTCGAGCAGCCCCCATTCGGCGGGGCGGCGCTGGCGGTGCAACTGCACACGTTCGTTCATCTCGCCATCCAGCGGCTGGCTGGTGGCGATGTAGGTGACCGGCAGGCCGCTGGCCACGGCCAACTGTTCGGCCAGGCGGCTCTTGCCGGAGCGGGCACCGCCGAGGATCAGGTTGCGCATGTCAGGCGACTCCACACAGTTCACGCAGGCGCGTGGTGTCCAGGTGGCGTTCCACCAAGTCGGCCAGGCGCTCGATGTCCCGTTCGCGCAGGGCTTCGTAGTCGATGACCTGGGCATCGTCCAACCCGGCCCAACGCAGCAGCGCGGCGCACGAGTGGCTGCCTTCGAACAGGCCGTGCAGATAGGTGGCGAGGATCTGGCCGTCGGCACTGATCGCGCCATCGCAGCGGCCATCGGCCAGCTGAACCGCCGGGCGTTCCAGGGCTGGGCCACGGGTGACGCCGGCATGGATTTCATAGCCGCTGACCGCAGCCTGCTCCAGGCCCAGGGTGCCGCAGACGTTACGCAACTGCTTTTCGGCCTCCAGCACGGTGGCGTAGTCCAGCAGCCCCAGCCCAGGGCTGGAGCCGGCCTCCCCTTCCAGGCCGAGCGGGTCGTGCACCTGCTGGCCGAGCATCTGCAGGCCGCCGCAGATGCCGATCAGCTTGCCACCGTAGCGCAGGTGCCGGGCAATGGCGGCGTCCCAGCCACGCGCGCGCAGTTGCGCCAGGTCGCCGCGCACGCTCTTGGAGCCCGGCAGGATGATCAGGTCGGCCGGCGGGATCGGCTGGCCCGGGCCGATGAACTGCAGGTCGACCTGCGGATGCAGGCGCAACGGATCGAAGTCCGTATGGTTGCTGATGCGCGGCAGCACCGGCACGATCACCTTGAGCAGGCGCCCCTGCTGGGTTGCCTGGCGTACATCGATGGCATCCTCGGCTTCCAGGTGCAGGTCGGTGACGTAGGGCAGCACGCCCAGCACCGGTTTGCCGGTGCGCTGTTCCAGCCAATCCAGGCCCGGTTGCAGCAAGGCGATGTCGCCGCGGAAACGGTTGATGACGAAGCCCTTGACTCGCGCCTGCTCGCTCGGCGACAGCAGTTCGAGGGTGCCGACCAGGTGGGCGAAGACCCCACCACGGTTGATGTCGGCCACCAGGATCACCGGGCAGTCCACCGCCTCGGCGAAGCCCATGTTGGCGATATCGCCGGCACGCAGGTTGATTTCCGCCGGCGAGCCCGCGCCCTCGACCATCA
The DNA here is from genome assembly GCF_015680235.1 of Pseudomonas guariconensis. Classification (GTDB taxonomy): domain Bacteria; phylum Pseudomonadota; class Gammaproteobacteria; order Pseudomonadales; family Pseudomonadaceae; genus Aquipseudomonas; species Aquipseudomonas guariconensis_A. The sequence goes on along the minus strand of NZ_JADLJL010000031.1, from coordinate 53,077 downwards.
CCACCGCGTAGGCGGCGCTGAGGCGCTGATGGGAAGCCAGCACAGCCTGCATGGCGATAGCCTTGTAGTCGTGGTAGGCCACGGCATTCATGCAGGTCACTGCACGGCCGTGGACGATCACCTGCGCCCCAGTGTCGCTGTTGGGCTTGAGCAGCACCGGGTTCATGTCGGTGTGCGGCGCCAGCCGGCAGGCCTGGGCCTGCACCGCCTGGGCGCGGCCAATCTCGCCGCCGTCGGCGGTCACCGCGCTGTTGAGCGCCATGTTCTGCGGCTTGAACGGCACCACACCGATACCCTGGCGCAACAGCCAACGGCACAGGGCGGTGACCAGCGTACTCTTGCCGGCATCGGAGGTGGTGCCTTGCACCATGAGCGTGGTCATGCCGATTCCTTCTGGTAGTCCGCCAGGGCCTGACGCAGGCGCTGCTCATCCGCAGCGCTGGCAGGCAGGCCAAGGCGCACGGCCGCTGGCTGCTCGAACAGACGCACCAGGATGCCGCGGTGGGCGAGAAAATCCTGCAGGTGCGCGGCCCGCTCGCTGCGCACGTACTGGAACAGGTCGCAGCCGCCAAGGGGCGAGAGGCCAGCGTCGACCAGCAATGCAGCCAGGCGTTGGCTGGCCTGGGCGCAGCGGGCGATTTGCAGCGCATGCGCCGCGCCGTCGCGGAAACAGGCCTGCCCTAGCACCCGGGTGGGCCCGCTGATGGTCCAGGGCCCAAGCAGGTCGGCCAGACGCTGCAACAATGCTTGTTCGGCCATCACGAAGCCCAGGCGCACGCCGGCAAGACCGAAGAATTTGCCAAACGAGCGCAGCACGATCAGCCCAGGGCGCGTGGCGCACTCGACCACGCTGTGGGCGGGCGTGTTGTCCATGAAGGCCTCATCGACCACCAGCCAGCCGCCACGCCGCGCCAGGCGGCCATGCCAGTCGAGCAGGCGTTCGCGCTCGATGCGCCGCCCCGTGGGGTTGTTTGGGTTGACCAGCACCAGCACATCCAGGCTGTCGAGCCTCTGCTCGACCTGCGCTTCGTCCAGTTCGACCAATGAATGCCCTGCCCGTCGCCAGGCATGGGGATGCTCGGCATAGCACGGCCAGAGCACGCCGACCCGCCCGGCCGGGCGCAGGCAGGGTAAGGCCTGGATCGCCGCCTGGGAGCCGGCGACCGGCAACAGTTCAGCCGCGCCGTAATAGGCGCGCGCAGCCTGCTCCAGGCCGTCCTCGGTCTCCGGCAGGCGCGCCCAGGCGTCCAGCGGGATCGGCGGGATTGCATAGGGCCAGGGGGCGATACCGCTGGAGAGGTCGAGCCAATGTTCGCGGGCGATGCCGTATCGGCGCACCGCACGCAGCAGGCGACCACCGTGTTCAAGCATTCCAGTAGGCTCCCAGGCAGATCAGCAACAGCCATAGCCACACGCCCCGCTGGACCAGGCTCCAGCCCCGCTCGATGGCGTCGACATCGGCCATGGGGCCTTCGCCCAGGCGCGGGCGCTCATGCAACTCGCCGTGGTACACCGCGGGGCCACCCAGTTCGACGCCCAGGGCGCCGGCACCGGCAGCCATCACCGGGCCTGCGTTGGGGCTGTCCCACAGCGGCGCCTGGTTGCGCCAGCAGGCCAAGGCCAGGCGGGTCTTGCCCAGCAGCGCGTAGGTCAGTGCCACCAACCGGGCGGGCAGGTAATTGAGTACATCGTCGATACGCGCCGCGGCCCAACCGAAGCGCTCGAACCGTTCATTACGATAGCCCCACATGGCATCGAGGGTATTGCTCAGACGGTACAGCACCACCCCGGGCGCACCGGCCACGACGAACCAGAACAAGGCGGCGAACACCGCGTCGCTGCCGTTCTCCAGCACCGACTCAGTGGCCGCCCGCGCCACGGCGGGCTCGTCCAGCTCGCGGGTTTCGCGGCTGACCAGGTAACCCACGCGCCGGCGTGCCTCGCCCAGGTCACCACGGCGCAAGGCCTCGGCCACCGGCAGCACGTGCTCGCCCAGGCTGCGCAGGCCCAGGGCGCAATACAGCGCCAGCACATCCACCAGCCAGCCGATACCCGGCAGCCAGGAAAGGATCAGCGCCAGCAATGTCAGCGGCACCACGGCCAGGAACCAGGCGCTGACGCCGTGGCTGCGCCAGCCCCGCCCGCCCGCATTTAAGCGCTGTTCCAGGCGCGAGGCGAAGTTGCCGAAGGCCACCAGCGGGTGCCAGCGCCTCGGTTCACCCAGCAAGGCATCCAGGGCCACCCCGGCCACGGTCAGCAAGGCCACGCTCATCGGCGTTCTCCCCATTGGTTCTCGAAGAGCATTTCGCTCAAAGGCTGCTCCTGCGCCCACTGCTCCAGCACCAGCATCGGCGCCGGGTAGAACTCGACCACCGGGCCCAGGCACAGCACCGCCACCGGCTTGGCGCCCGCCGGCATGCCCAGCAGCAGGCCCAAGGCCTGGGGGTCGAACAACGACACCCAGCCCATGCCCAGGCCTTCCGCGCGGGCCGCCAGCCACAGGTTCTGGATGGCGCAAGCCAGGGAGGCCAGGTCCATTTCCGGCAAGGTCCGCCGGCCGAAAACGTGGGCTTCGCGGTGGTCCATCAGCGCGGCCACCAGCACTTCGGCGCAGTCCTGGATGCCTTCGACCTTGAGCTTCATGAATTCATCGGAGCGCTGGCCCAGGGCCTGGGCGGTACGCTGGCGCTCCTGCTCCACCAGCGCCTGGATACGCTCACGCAGGGTTCGTTCGCTGATGCGAATGAAGCGCCACGGCTGCATCAGGCCGACGCTAGGGGCCTGGTGGGCCGCCGCCAGCAGACGGGCAAGCAACTCGGGCGCCACCTCGCCGCCGGCGAAATGGCGCATGTCGCGACGCTCACCGATGGCCCGGTAAACTGCGGCGCGCTCGGCATCGGAGAAGGCGTGCTCGCTCATGGTCGCAACAGCGCCGCCGCCGCGTCGGGGTTGGAGGGGAAATAGAAGTGCACGTAGGACGCGGTCAGGCGGCCGATGCGATACACCGCCTCGTTGCCGCGCCCGCCGTTGGGGCTCTGCCCGCGGGCGATCGGCTCGAACGCCGTGGTGGTCAGCGAATGATGGTAGGTATGGCCACGCAGGGTGCCTTCGGGCAGCTCTACCGCTTGCAGCGCCAGGGCTGCCAGGCGCTTTTGCATCACCGCCTCGCCCGGCAGCAGGCCGAGCAGTTCGGCCCGCTCGCCGGCCACGTCGGTCAGGGCGTCGAGCAGGTAGAGCATGCCGCCGCATTCGGCCAGCACGGGTTTGCCCTGGGCGTGGTGGGCGCGGATCGCCTCCAGCATCGGGGCGTTGCCGGCCAGAGCACGGTGGTGCAGCTCCGGGTAGCCGCCGGGCAGGTAGAGGCTGTCGACGGGCGGCAGCTCAGCATCATGGACCGGCGAGAAGAACACCAGCTGCGCGCCCTGTCTGCGCAGCAGGTCGAGGTTGGCCCCATAGGTAAAGGCGAATGCTTCGTCCCGGGCGACGCCGATGCGCACACCGGCCAAACTCGCGGCGCTGGCCGCCGACACAGGTGCGTCGAACGCCACCGGTGGCGGCAAGGTGGCGTCACAGCTGGCCCCCAGGGCATCGGCGGCAGCGTCCAGGCGCATGTCCAGGTCGTTGAGTTCGCTGGCCTGAACCAGCCCCAGGTGGCGGCTGGGCAACTCGATGCCGCGCTCACGGGACAAGCCGCCGTACCAGCGCAGGCCCTCGCTCAGGCTGCCTTCGAGCAATTGTGCGTGGCGCAGGCTGCCGACCCGGTTGGCCAGCACCCCGGCAAAGGGCAGGTCGGCCTGGTAGCGCGCCAAGCCCAGGGCCAAAGCGCCGAAGGTCTGGGCCATGGCCGTGCCGTCGATCACCGCCAGCACCGGCACGCCGAAATGACGTGCCAGGTCAGCGCTGGACGGAGTGCCGTCGAACAGCCCCATGACCCCTTCGATCAGGATCAGGTCGGCCTCGCCCGCCGCCTCCCAGAGCAGGCGCCGGCTTTCCTCGGCACCGATCATCCACAGGTCGAGCTGGTACACCGGCGCGCCGCTGGCGCGTTCGAGGATCATCGGGTCGAGAAAGTCCGGCCCGCACTTGAAGACCCGAACCTTGCGGCCCAGGTTACGATGCAGACGCGCCAGGGCAGCGGTGACCGTAGTCTTGCCCTGGCCGGAAGCCGGTGCTGCGATCAGCACCGCCGGGCAATGCCGGGGTTGGCTCATAGCTCCACGCCCTTCTGCGCGCGGATACCGGCCTGGAAGGCATGCTTGACCACGCCCATCTCGGTGACGGTGTCGGCCAGCTCGATCATTTCCGGCTTGGCGGCACGGCCGGTGACGATCACGTGCTGCATCGGCGGGCGCGCCTGGATGTCGGCCAGTACCTGGTCGAGGTCGAGGTAACCGTGCTTGAGGGCGATGTTCAGTTCATCGAGCACCACGAACTGCACCGAAGGGTCCTGCAGCATCTGGCGCGAAACTGCCCAGGCGGCTTCGGCGGCGGCGATGTCACGCTGGCGGTCCTGGGTTTCCCATGTGAAGCCCTCGCCCATCACGTGGTAGCGCACCTGTTCAGGGAAGCGGCGGAAGAACAGCTCTTCGCCGGTGCTGTTACGCCCCTTGATGAACTGCACCACGCCACACTGCATGCCGTGGCCCAGGGCACGGGCGAGCATGCCGAAGGCCGAGCTGCTCTTGCCCTTGCCGTTGCCGGTAAGCACCAGCAGCAGGCCGCATTCGTTGGGGGCATTGGCGATACGCTCGTCGATGATCGCCTTCTTGCGCTGCATACGCGCCAGGTGACGCTCGTCGCGTTCGGTGGTTTCGCTCATCAGGGTTCTCCGCAGGCTGTCGCCGCGCACAGGGCGAGGACAGGTCGATAGGCAGGCAGCCGGAGAACGCGCAGGAGCCGTGGCAGACGCGCCACAGTGCACCGCGCATCACCCTCCGTGATGCCGTTGGCAGTGACAGGCCGGTCTCCGGGCTCGTGAGCAGGGCCTTGGGCCCGTGGACCGCGCGCCTTCCCGGGTGCATGCACCCAGTGGCCCTGCGCGGCCTTTGACTCACCTACCGTTGCGGGGGCAGCGCCGGAATCGCGCCTTCGCTGGCGCCCACCGGCTTCCCAGTTTCACCCTGCCCAGCGTTGACTGGCAGGGCACCTGAAACACGTCGCGAAGGTTAGAGGGTTGGACCGGGAGCGTCAAATGAATCAGGGGCTGTCGACAAAGGAAAGAAGCGATCCACCAGGTGAGGCGCGCCCAAACGCTCGACATAGGCGCTTCTGTCGAACGACTCACCGCTGCGCAAGTCATACACCGCGCCGCTTCGAGGCTTGCTCACCTGGTTGAGCCTGACCTTGACGAATCGGTAATCGACGCCGATGACCTCGGTGATTTCATCGATCTGGAAGTACGCCCCTGGCAGGAAAAGGGTCTCGACTTCATATTTATGCGCAGAGAACGGCGCGATCTGTTTGCCACTGTGGTAGCGGCCAGCCGGCAGCTCGAACACCACGGAGGTATCGTCGAAAACCCCTACCAGACCCCGGGTCGAAAGCTTGTCCGGATCGGCCGAAAATTTACGAATGATGTAGGGGTTTTCAGTGAAGGACGTCAGGTCGGTATTGACCAGAATGTCACCTTTATTGAAGCGCCCACTGCGAAAGTGCACACCACTGGTACCGCGCTCACCGCAACCACCCCGGTACAGAGGCACCTGGGCGTCGGCGGGTAGCTGCTCCAGGGAGTCGGCCAGCTTGTCCAGATAGCTGACCTCGTCGGCATAGTCGAAATGCCGCTGCCCCTGGCGCAGGTAATCATTGATGGCGTCATCCGCGGTGTAGATATCGATCAGGTGGTTTCTGAAACGGCCATCGTGTTTGTAGGTATAGGTAGCAGCGCCATGGTCGTCGATGTAGTCGAACCCTTCATCGTCTACCAACGGTTCGGCGTCGCTCGCAAGTTCAGGTATGCCGGCCTGCTCGAGCAGATGTTCCTGGCGCGCCAAGGCGGCGTCCGACAAGGTCTCGCTGCGCTGTTCATCGGTGAGCATGTACTCATCCCAAAAGGCCGACGACTGCTGGGCAAGCCCGTCTCCTGGCGCGCCCGCCGCCAGGCGAGGCGCGCCCAGCAACTCCCATTCCCCCGCATCGTTCAGGCGTACAGGGCGTATCGGCCCGAAGGCGAACGGGTTGTCGGGGGGCACGATGAGCCAGGTTTTCAACTCGGTGCCATAGCGCACGCGATACGGCAGGCCCTGCAGTTCGATCCAGCATCCTCCCGTGGCATCGAGGCGGATGCCACGCAGCGCCTGGCTGCCTTGTTGCAGGCCATCCAGGATGTCATTAGCCTCCTGGGCTTCGAACAAGCCCTGGGGCTGCGCAACTGGCTGCCAGCTGCCCAGCGACACGTCCGTTTCATGGAACGGCGCTCGGTAGGCCAAAGCGGCATGGCTGGCGCCGAAGCCGAGCTCGATCATGTTCAATGCGGCGAAAATCGAATCGACGATGGCGGCGCGCAAGGCCCCTTGCCGCGCCATACGGCTGCGTGCATGGGTAGCCGCATCCACGTCCAGCCAGAGCTTGGTCACCGACGCCGCCAGCAGTGCCAGGCTGATACCGGGCGACAATGGCACCAGCAAAGCGCCAACTTTGATGAAGGCCGCGAGATAACCGGTGAGCATGGCCTTGCGCAATTGCCGGTTGTCGACCATCAGCTGGGCGTTGTGGCGCATGTCGCTTCTGGCATCTTCATGCAATTGGGAAAACAGCTGACTGTTGCCCGCCGTACTGGATTGCTGGAGCAGTTTCAGGGCCGCAGCATCACTCCGGCTGTTGGCGAGCTGCTGCAGGGCATCCACGGCCGCCTCGCGCCCATCGCTCAGATGCTCGTCGAAGATCACCGCCGCCCTCAATCGTCGCATGCCCTCGGCAGTGCCCGCCCAACCACGCAACCAGTGCGCCATGGCCTGCTCGGAGGCGAACCCGCGCAAGGCCTGCTCGTCGTAGGGCATGTATAGCCACACGCGCCCGCCGGTAGGGCGCAGGATATACAGGCAAGCTCTACCCACGCGCGGGCGATAGACGGTGATGGTGACCTCCCCCTCCCCGGCTACCTGGCGCAGCTCCTCCAGCGTCGGGGTTCGCCCGGAGCGCGCGAGCACGCTCGAGACGAGGGCGCGCACTTGCCGGGCATCCTGCGCTGTGATCCTTCCGTCCTGCTCAGCCTCCTTGCATTGGGCCAGCAGGCTGACCTTGGCCAGCACCCGGAAATCGTCGGCGCGCGCTCTCCAGAACCTCTCGATGTCGTCACGCACGACCTGGGCGAAGTCCAGTTTCCAAAAGTCCTTCTGGACATCCCGGGCGAGCATGGGCACTTCGTTGCGCTCGTCGAACCGCTGCGCATGCGGGCCCTGGGAATAAAATCCGCCATACAGGTCCAGTTCGTCCGTGGCGTCTTGAAAGCCCACATCGAAGCGCTCGATCATCAGCGCGGTGAAGCGCTGAGACTTGATGGGGCGTTGGTAATGAGCCCAACCCGTGAAGCTCCGGCTGCTGGACGCCGCATCGGTGAACTGGTGCCACCAGACCTGGTCCGGATCCCAGTCCTTGCCGGTATGACGCCGCAGGACCTGTTCGGCGTGACGCTGGGCGAGTCGATAGGGGTCGGGGAAATGGTCCAGGAAATCGTCAGTCAGCCGTGTCAGCGCGCGCCCGGTATCGAGTACTTGGAGGTTGTGAAGCAATGTTTGTTGGATGTTGCGCATGGGAAGAAGGCCCTGGTGATCTAGAGCCCGCCATGGTTGCCAATGCCCCATTCGGCCGGTGGTAGATAGATCTGCACGCAGCGAATGAACCTACTCCAACGCATCCGACTCTCAATTTTCACAAGCTCCGCTGAGGATTCTGAGCATGGACAGGATGCGAACTTCGATACTGCTGGCCCTGGTCTTGAGCCTCGGCGCCTGCGGCGAGTCCGCTCGCCTGGATGTGAGCGATGGCAGCGGCCCTTCGCCGCAACTGCCGGAGCCGCGCAAGACGCTGCTCCCCACCATCAATATCGCGCCCGCGACCGGCTGGCCGGAAGGTGCCACGCCAAAGTCGGCGACCGGTACGCAAGTCGTTGCCTTTGCCAGGCAGCTGGACCACCCGCGCTGGCTGTATGTACTGCCCAATGGCGATGTGCTGGTAGCCGAGACCAATGCCCCACCCAAGCCTGAGGATGGCAAGGGGATTCGCGGCTGGGTGATGCGCAAGGTCATGGAGCGCGCCGGCGCTGGCGTGCCCAGTGCCAATCGCATCACCCTGCTGCGCGACGCCGATCACGATGGTGTGGCAGAGATTCGGACGACGTTCATCGAAGGGCTCAATTCGCCATTCGGCATGGCGTTGGTGGGCAAGGACCTGTATGTCGCCAATACCGATCGGTTGCTGCGTTTTCATTATGAGCCGGGCGCCATGCAGCTACGCCAGGAAGGCCGCAAGGTGATAGACCTGCCTGGGGGTCCGCTGAATCACCATTGGACCAAGAACGTGATCGCCAGCCGTAACGGCAAGAAGTTGTATGTCACGGTCGGTTCCAACAGCAACGTGGGCGAGAACGGGCTGGACAAGGAGCAGGGCCGGGCGGCGATCTGGGAGGTCGACCCGGCCAATGGCGAACATCGGATCTTCGCGTCGGGCCTGCGCAACCCCAACGGGTTGGCCTGGGAACCGCGCACGGGCGTGTTGTGGACGGCCGTCAACGAGCGTGACGAGATCGGTAGCGACCTGGTGCCGGACTACATCACATCGGTCAAGGATGGAGGGTTCTATGGCTGGCCGTACAGCTACTACGGGCAGCATGTGGACTTGCGGGTCGAGCCGCAGGACCCGGCGAAGGTCGCACAGGCCATCGTGCCGGATTATGCGGTGGGGCCGCATACGGCGTCGCTTGGGCTTGAGTTCGCCCAGCCGGGGGGGCTGCCGGCGCCGTTCGAGCAGGGGGCATTCGTGGGGCAGCATGGGTCTTGGAATCGCAAGCCGCACAGTGGGTACAAGGTGATCTTCGTGCCGTTCAATGATGAGGGGAGGCCTGCCGGGAAGCCGATGGATGTGTTGACGGGGTTTGTGGATGGTGAGGGGAAGGCGATGGGGAGGCCAGTGGGGGTGGTCAATGATGGGCGGGGTGGGGTTTTGGTGGCGGATGATGTGGGGGATGTGGTTTGGCGGGTTAGCCGGGGGTCTTGAGGGTTTGGGTTTGGTTTTTTGGATCGTGCGGGGTTCGTTTTTTGGTGGTGGCGCCACTAGCGCTTTTCGCCTTTACGGCGACCTACTTTTGCACGCGGGCAAAAGTAGGCAAAAACCGCTGGCTCCTGCATCCGGCCCCGACGCTGCGCGCCGGGGTTCCCTCGCTCCGGCATTGCTCCCGGCGGGGCGCGGCGAAAAACATACTGAATTGGTTGGCTGTTCTGGCCTAATCGCGGGACAAGCCCGCTCCCACAAGGACGGCGCGGGCGCAAGAATTGCGCGGTCCCCCTGTAGGAGCGGGCTTGTCCCGCGATTGGCCCGTGAGTTCACCGCCAATCTCACTCACCAGCCCAGGCGCCATCCGATACTTGCGCCGTTTTCAACAGTTGCTGGCCCCAGAACCAAACCTCAGGGATTTTGCGCCAGGTGCCCTGCCGACAACACCCGCTTGGCCTGCAGGTAAGCCCGCGCCCAGTAGCTGTTGGACAGATAATCCAACCGCACCGTCCCGCCGCTGGACGGCGCATGCACGAACCGCCCCTCCCCCACGTAGATCCCCGCATGGCTGACCTGCGACCCACCGCCTGTGGCAAAGAACACCAGGTCACCCGACTGCAACGCATTGATATCCACGTTAGGCGCGCGCATCACGATCATCTCCCGCGTCGAACGCGGCAGCTTGATTCCCGCTGCGTCCCGGTACACATAGCCGATCAACCCGCTGCAATCGAACCCCGAGTCCGGCGTGTTGCCACCCCAGCGGTAAGGCGTGCCCACCAAGCCGATGGCGCGGAACAACACATCCTCCGCCACTGGGGAAAAAGCAGGTTGCTGGTTGAAGGTCACCACCGGCTTGGCCACCGGTGCAGGCGCCGGAGCTCGGCTGGAGCAGGCCGCGAGCAGTGCCGCCAGGGAAAGGAATGCGAAGCGCGCCAACATCGCCATGGTCAGAACATCCTGTCTGGAACCGTCCGGCCGCAGCCGAAGCCAAAAGAGTTGAGGAATTAGATTAGACGCTTTCTATAAATGCGCACGGCGGCGAGCTTTTCAGCATCGCCGCCGCGGAGGGTACAGCATTTTGATATCAGTTGCGCGAGATCGTGGTCGGTGCCATGGCCAGGGCGCGTTTGGCCTCGATGAACGTCTTGCTCCAGTAGCGATCGCCCAGACTGTCGATGCGCACGCCACCGCTGCGGCGGCTGCTGGAGTGGATGAACTGGTTGTCACCCAAATAGATGCCGGCATGGCTCACACGGCCACGGCCATTGGTGCTGAAGAACAGCAGGTCGCCTGGCTTGAGTTTATTGCGGGCAACCTTTGGTGCGTCGACGTTGATCATCTCGCGGGTCGAACGCGGCAGTTTCATTCCCGCTTCCTCACGGAACAGGTAGCCGATGAAACCACTGCAATCGAAACCGGACTTCTCCGAGGTACCGCCGTAACGGTAACGGGTGCCGATCAGCGACATGCCACGCTCCAGGATACTGTCGGCCAGGGCCGGCAGCTCATAGGGCTTGCTGTTGCTGGAAAAGGCTTCCAGGTCTTCTTCAGTGGCCAGCGGCGCTTCACCGAAAACGGAAGAGGCAGATGGCTTGATCAGCTCGGCGGTATGCGCCGCGAGCGATTGTTGATCCTGTGGCTGGGAAACAGGGCCTTGGGAGGCGCAGCCAAAAAGCAGGGTCACGAGTGCAAGTGGCACGAGGGGTGCGAAGCGCGTCAGCATGGGCACGACCGTGTCTGTAATCCTTTAGAAGGGGGAAACTATGCCCTCTATCATGGCCATTTGCAAATTTTATCGAAAAAAATGTGACTTTTCTGTTTTCAGGCTATGGGGCGCTGTTTTCAGGGGGTTACCAACCCAGGGTTTCCTTGAGGAACGGGATGGTCAGCTTGCGCTGCGCTTGAAGGGAAGCCTGGTCGAGACGCTCGAGCAGGTCGAACAGCGCACTCATGCTGCGAGCGCCACGGGTGAGGATGAAATGGCCGACTTCATCGGTCAGGTGCAGCCCGCGACGTGACGCGCGCAATTGCAGGGCGCGCAGCTTGTCTTCATCGGACAGGCCGCGCATTTGGAAGATCAACGCCAGGGTCAGGCGCGACTTGAGGTCGGGCAATTTGATCGGCAACTCGCGCGGTGAGCTGGACGCCGCCAGCAACAGCCGCCGGCCACTGTCGCGCAGGCGGTTGAACAAGTGGAACATGGCCTCTTCCCAATCGGCCTTGCCGGCGATCACGTGCAGATCGTCGATGCACACCAGTTCGTATTGCTCCAGGTAATCGAGCAACGTCACGCCACGGTCGAGCAATTGGGCCAGGGGCAGGTAGACGGCTGGTTCGCCCAGTTGCTGGAAACGGTGGGTAGCGGCTTGGAGCAGGTGCGTGCGGCCAACACCCTGCTTGCCCCATAGGTAGATGAGGCTCTCGGTCCAGCCGGCGTCGGCTTCGCAAAGCCGCTCGACGTAACCCAATGCCGCGGCATTGGCGCCCGGATAGTAGTTGATGAAGGTGGCGTCATCGCGCAGACGCACACCCAGGGGCAACTGGATCGGTTTCATGCTGGCGGGCGGTCGCGAGGACCACAGGGGGCCTTTGGTGAACAGTGTGCAAAGTCTATACCCGCAACGCGGGCGGCACAATCTGTGAAGGTAATAGGGCAAGTAAAATCAATGGGTTGCATGATGTTCTGGCCTTGCCGGCACGGTTGCATGGCAAGGGCTTCGCCCTTGATCGCGGGGCAAGGGCCGCGACGCGGCCCCTACTCTTCTAAAGCTTCGGGTCGATATCCCCGGCATACATGTCCGATTCCTTGTAGAGGTCATGCACATGCCGCAGCAATACCATGATCACCGCAGCCACCGGCAAGGCCAGCAGCACACCCGTGAAGCCGAACAGCTCGCCACCGGCCAGGATCGCGAAGATCACCGCCACCGGGTGCAGGCCAATGCGGTCGCCCACCAGCAATGGCGTCAGCACCATACCTTCGAGCGCCTGGCCGACCATGAACACCGCGACGATGCCGAGCATGGCATAAGGATCGCCGCCGAACTGGAACAGGCCCGCGATCAATGCCGCGCCGATGCCGATGATGAACCCCATATACGGCACGATGGCCGCAAGCCCGGCCAACAGGCCGATCAGCAGCCCCAGCTCCAGGCCCACCAGCATCAGCCCACCTGCATAGATCAAGCCGAGCGCCAGCATCACCAGCAACTGGCCGCGAACGAAGGCGCCCAGCACCTCATGGCACTCCCCCGCCAGGCCCATGACCTGGGTTTCGCGATTGCGTGGCAAGAGGCTGCGCAGCTTGGCCATCATCAGATCCCAATCGCGCAGCAAATAGAAACCTACCACCGGAATCAGCACCAGGTTGGCCAGCCAGGCGAGCAAGGCCAGCCCCGAGGCCGTGGCCTGGGACACCACCACACCGACGATGTCGGTGGTTTGGCCCATGTGCGCGCCGATGGCGGCCTTGATCTTGTCGAACTTCCAGAAGCCATCGGCCAGGCCCAACCGGCCCTGCACCCAGGGCAGCGCCACATGCTGCAGCCAATCGAGCATCTGCGGGGCCAGTTCGTACAAGCGCACCAGCTGTTTGGCCAGCATCGGTACCAACACCAGCAGCAGGGCCAGGAACAGCAAGGCGAACAGGCTGAACACCACCACCACGCCCCAGGTCCGCGACAGGCCCAGGCGCTCCAGGCGATCGACGAGGGGGTCGGCGAGGTAGGCAAGCAGGATGCCGACCAGGAACGGCGACAGGATGTTATGCAGGCAATAGAGCAGCACGGCGACCAGCAACGCCACACCCAGCCACGCCCAACGGCGCATATCGATCATGCGTGGCACTCCTTACCAGCGAAAGCGCAGGCCGTCGAACGGCTTGGGCGCCGCCGGCTGGGGCGTGCCCGGTGGCTGCGACGCCGCGGTAGCATCGGGCTGCGGCGCAGGCGCCTGCTCAGGCGGCAGCTCCTGGAGCTTGGCCAGGCCCAGCTGGGCGCGCAGTTGCTCGCGGTTGCCAGTGACGCTGTAGGTCAAGGTATCGCCTTCAGCCTGGCGCAGGCGTGGGCCGTAGGGCTCGAGCACGCGGCTAAGCTCAGCATAGCGCGGCAGGTTCATGCCCTGCACCTGGAGCTGCAACTGGCTGCTGGCACCCGGGCGGGTGACGTAGCGCGGTGCCAGGCGGCTGCTGACCGCCAGCATCACCGCATCGGCCAGGGCAGCCTGGTCGGCTGCCTCGACGTTGCCTTGCTCGCGCTGGTCACCCAGCCACAGCTGCCACTTACCCTGCCACTTGCCGTCCGTTTCCTGGGCATGCACTGCCAGCATGGCATCGGCGTTATAACGCTCGGACGCCTCACGCAAGGGTGCCGGGTCGTTGCCCTCCAATTGCTGGGCATTGGCCACCAATTGTTCTTGCAGGTCGCCCAGCGGCAAACGCAGCGGCAGGCCTCGGTGCTGGGCGGCACGTCGCAACGGCCCGGCGGCGGATTGCCCGTCGCCTACCAGGTTGCTGCCTTCGACGCTGTCGTTCAGCCACCAACCGAGGACCGACGGCCGGTTGCTGCCCCACAGGGCCAGGCCGGCCTGGCGCAGGGCGCGTTCGGTACTGCCAGGGTCGAATTCCACCACCAAGGTCTCGGGCGGACCTGCCTCAGTGCCTACTTGGTTGATGATTTGCTGCGGGTCCTTGCGCAATGCTGCAAGGCCCGGGCTCTGGGCTGCCTTGGGGTCGCCGGTCAGGCGCAGTACCAGGGTGTCCAGAGCCTTGCTGGTGGTCTGGGCGCGTGCTTCGCTACCCTGCCCGTCGATAGGCTCACGGACCTGGTAGAGCCCGGAGACGGTTTCGGCCTGTGCAACGGCACTGCCCACGACCAGGCAAGCGACCGCCAGGTGATTGAGAAAACGCATGAAGGATTCCTGTCCAGATGTCCAAGGGGCGTCGGGTACCCAATGTGCCGTTTTGACCCCGGCACGGCGAAAACGCTCCGCCGCACCAGCCGATTCGGCCCGCCGCCTTTCCTATTACCTTATACAGGCACCGGCCCGGCAACCAGTCACAGCCTGTGAAAGGATGTTTTTTGCCAGATTCACGCCCTGCCCGTCGGCCTGAGGATGGCCGCTGCCCGGCAACCCTGATAAAATCGCGCGCCTTCGCAGACCAGTGACGTACAGGCAGCCGCCGCCCTTCGAGCCGGCCTTGGCCGTCGCGGTCGTTTTCCCGAATCCCTCCCTCCTAAAGGCCTGGATCAATGAGCAAGCAACCCTCCCTGAGCTACAAGGACGCCGGTGTAGACATCGACGCCGGCGAAGCACTGGTCGAACGCATCAAGGGCGTGGCCAAGCGCACCGCACGCCCTGAAGTCATGGGTGGCCTGGGCGGCTTCGGCGCCCTCTGCGAGATCCCGGCCGGCTACAAGCAGCCGGTTCTGGTCTCCGGCACCGATGGCGTGGGTACCAAGCTGCGCCTGGCGCTGAACCTGAACAAGCACGACAGCATCGGCCAGGACCTGGTGGCCATGTGCGTCAACGACCTGGTGGTCTGCGGTGCCGAGCCGCTGTTCTTCCTCGACTACTACGCCACCGGCAAGCTCAACGTCGATGTGGCCGCCACCGTGGTCACCGGCATCGGCGCCGGCTGTGAGCTGGCAGGCTGCTCGCTGGTCGGTGGTGAAACCGCCGAAATGCCTGGCATGTACGAGGGCGAGGACTACGACCTGGCCGGCTTCTGCGTCGGCGTGGTGGAAAAGGCCGAGATCATCGACGGCTCCAAGGTCGCCACCGGCGATGCCCTGATCGCCCTGCCCTCCTCCGGCCCGCACTCCAACGGCTACTCGCTGATCCGCAAGATTCTCGAAGTGTCCGGTACCGACATCGAGAACACCCAGCTCGACGGCAAGCCGCTGGCCGACCTGCTGATGGCGCCGACCCGCATCTACGTCAAGCCGCTGCTCAAGTTGATCAAGGACACCGGTGCGGTCAAGGCCATGGCCCACATCACCGGCGGCGGCCTGCTGGACAACATCCCGCGCGTGCTGCCCGACAATGCCCAGGCCGTGATCGACGTGGCCAGCTGGCAGCGCCCGGCGGTGTTCGACTTCCTGCAGGAGAAAGGCAACGTCGACGAGCACGAGATGCATCGCGTCCTGAACTGCGGCGTCGGCATGGTCATCTGCGTCGCGCAAGACAAGGTCGACAGCGCCCTGCAGGTGCTGCGTGACGCTGGCGAGCAGCCATGGGTCATCGGCCGCATCGCCGAGGCACCCGCCGGTGCCGCCCAGGTCGAGCTGCAGAACCTCAAGGCGCACTGATGCCAAGCAAGACCTGTAA
Organism: Pseudomonas guariconensis; assembly: GCF_015680235.1. Classification (GTDB taxonomy): domain Bacteria; phylum Pseudomonadota; class Gammaproteobacteria; order Pseudomonadales; family Pseudomonadaceae; genus Aquipseudomonas; species Aquipseudomonas guariconensis_A. The sequence continues at coordinate 37,537 of NZ_JADLJL010000031.1, read as the reverse complement.
TGTCGTGGTACTGCTGTCGGGCTCCGGCAGTAACCTGCAAGCGCTGATCGACGCCAACCGTGGCGACGATAGCCCTGTGCGCATTCGCGGCGTGATTTCCAATCGCGCCGACGCCTATGGCCTGCAGCGGGCCCAGGCGGCCGGTATCGAAACCGCCGTGCTGGCCCACGGTGGCTTCGAGGGCCGCGAAGCCTTCGATACGGCGCTGATGGCGCTGATCGACGGCTTCGAGCCGGACCTGGTAGTGCTCGCCGGTTTCATGCGTATCCTCAGTGGCGGGTTCGTCCGCCATTACCAGGGCCGCCTGCTCAACATCCACCCGTCACTGCTGCCCAAGTACAAAGGGCTGCACACCCATCAACGGGCGCTGGAAGCGGGCGACGCGGAACATGGTTGCAGCGTACACTTCGTCACCGAGGAACTCGATGGCGGCCCCTTGGTCGTACAGGCAGTGGTACCGGTTGAGCCAGGCGATACACCCGACAGCCTGGCCCAGCGTGTTCATCGCCAGGAACACCAGATCTACCCGCTGGCGGTGCGCTGGTTCGCCGAAGGACGCTTGTGCCTGGGCGAACAGGGTGCATTACTGGATGGCCAGCCCTTGGCGGCCAGCGGTCACTTGATTCGACCCTAGGAGAATTTATGCGTCGTGCCCTGCTCTTGGCTCTCGCCGTGCTCGCCCTGCCGCTCCAGGCAGCTGATCTGAAGCCTTTCTCGGCCAGCTATACCGCCGACTGGAAGCAGCTGCCCATGAGTGGCACTGCCGAGCGCAGCCTGGAAAAGAACGCCAACGGTACCTGGAACCTTAATTTCAAGGCTTCCATGATGATCGCCAGCCTGACCGAGCAAAGCACTCTGCGCCTGGACAACGACACCCTGCTGCCACAGAAGTACCACTTCGAACGTGGCGGCTTAGGCAAAGCGAAGAAAGTCGACCTGACCTTCGACTGGGACAGCAAGAAGATCACCGGTTCCGACCGTGGCGATGCCGTCAGCCTGCCGCTCAACCGCGGTGTGCTGGACAAATCTTCTTACCAACTGGCCCTGCAGCATGACGTGGCCGCAGGCAAGAAGAGCATGACCTACCAGGTGGTCGATGGCGACGAGATCGACACCTACGACTTCCGCGTGCTCGGCACCGAGAAGGTCACCACCAAGACCGGCCAGGTCGATGCCGTGAAGGTCGAGCGCGTGCGCGACCCGAGCCAGAGCAAGCGCATCACCGAGCTGTGGTTCGCCAAGGACTGGGACTACCTGCTGGTACAGCTGCGCCAGGTCGAGACCGATGGCAAGGAGTATGTGATCGTGCTGCAGGACGGTACGGTCGATGGCAAGTCGGTGAAGGGTAACTGATCACCGCTGCCTGCAATGCTCGAAGCCCCGCTTGATGCGGGGCTTCTTTTTGCCTGGAATCTGTTCGCGGCCTGGGCCGCCCCAATCGCGGGGCAAGCCCGCTCCCACAGGCTACCGCCGCTTCCTAGAACAGCGGCAAACCTGTGGGAGCCGGGCTTGTCCCGCGATTGAGCCAGGCCTGGATGAAACTTGTTTCATCGTCGTTTTAATTTACTTAGCCTGCTAACAAACTCTATAAAAGAGACCTGCGACACGTTGCCGCAGCCAATCGAAAGTGGAGTTTAACGATGACAGTCCAAGTAACCGAACGCGACGAATCGAAAATGTCCCACGAAAGCCAGGCCCATGGCCTGCGGATCTGGGACGTGCACCAGCAAGGCGAACTGGTGGGCATGTTCCACTCCGAGCAGGAGGCCCAGCAGTATCGCAGCGAGCTGGAGTGCCTGGAAAACCAGCGTAGTACGCAGTGAGCCCCAGTACACAGTGGGGCCGCTTCGCGGCCCTATCGCGGCACAAGGCCGCTCCTACAGGGATCGTGCGAGTCCTGTAGGAGCCAATTACCACATGAGGTCGTCAGGAATCTTGTACGCGGCGTACGGATCGTCCTCGTCCGCTTCCTCGACATGGGTATTGAGCAGCAGGATGCGATGCGGGTCGCGCTCCTGGATCTTCACCGCGGCTTCACGCGGGATCACCTCGTAGCCGCCGCCGAAGGAGACGATCGCCAAGGCGCCGTTGCTGAGCTTGCTGCGCATCAGGGCGTTGACGGCAATGCGCTTGACCTTCTTGTCGTCGACGAAGTTGTAGTAATCCTCGGTGTTGAGCTTGGGCAAGCGGGTCGCTTCGATCAATTGCTTGATTTGCGCGGCACGGGCCTTCTGCTCGGCCTTTTCCTGCAGCTGGCGGTTCAGCTCCTGGTCTTTTTTGGCCTTCTCGGCCATGGCTTCCTTGGCCTGGCGCTGCTGGGTGTCGTCGACCTCGACCTGGCCCTTGTGCTCCAGGCGTTTCTGTTTCTTCTCGGCTTTGTTGACCTGCTTGACCTGTTTCTGGTTGACCAGACCGGCCTTGAGCAATTGGTCGCGAAGGGAAAGGCTCATGTATTCACTCACTTATGCAACAGCTCAGCCGCAGCTGGGCAGGTTCTTTTCCTGACGCTTGGCTTCGCCCCACAGGGCGTCCAGTTCATCAAGGGTACAATCTTCGATCGGGCGGCCACTGTCACGCAATGCCTGTTCGATGAAGCGGAAACGTCGTTCGAACTTGCGGTTGGCCCGGCGCAGGGCGTTTTCCGGGTCATGCTTGAGGTGTCGAGCGAGGTTGACGGTGGCGAACAGCAGGTCACCGATTTCGTCCTCCAGGGCATCACCATCGCCGTCGGCCATGGCCTGCAACACTTCATCGAGCTCTTCCCGGACTTTGTCCAACACCGGCAAGGCGTCAGGCCAGTCGAAACCGACGGTGGCCGCGCGCTTTTGCAGCTTGGCCGCGCGCGACAGGGCTGGCAATGCCGCCGGCACGTCGTCGAGCAGCGACAACTGCTCGGGCTCGCTCTTCTCGGCGCGCTCCTGGGCCTTGATCTCTTCCCAGCGTGACTTGACCTGAGCCTCGCTCAGGCGGGGGGTATCCAAGGGTGCGTACAGGTCACCGGTGGGGAAGACATGCGGGTGCCGGCGGACCAGCTTGCGGGTGATGCTGTCGACCACGCCATCGAAGGCGAAGCGCCCTTCTTCTCGGGCCAGCTGGCTGTAGTAGACCACCTGGAACAGCAGGTCGCCCAACTCGCCCTGCAAGTGTTCGAAGTCGCCGCGTTCGATGGTATCGGCGACCTCGTAGGCCTCCTCGAGGGTGTGCGGGACGATGCTCGCGTAGTTCTGCTTCAGGTCCCACGGGCAGCCGTGTTGCGGGTCGCGCAGGCGGGCCATGAGGTGCAGCAGGTCGTCGAGGGTGTAGGTCATGTCAGTCGGTTCCTGGGCGAGGGCTTCGCCCTCGATCGCCGGCAGCCGGCTCCCACCGGGTATCAGGCTATTGTGTGGGAGCCGGCTTGCCGGCGATGGGCCGCACAGCGACCCCGGTGTTCAAGGGGTGCGATTACGCCGCGTCTCGATGATGTTCGGCAACTGCGAGATCCGCCCCAGCAGGCGCCCGAGGGCATCCAGCCCGGGGATTTCGATGGTCAGCGACATCAAGGCGGTGTTGTCTTCCTTGTTCGAGCGGGTGTTGACCGCCAATACGTTGATCTTCTCGTTGAGCAGTACCTGAGACACGTCGCGCAGCAACCCCGGGCGGTCGTAGGCACGGATGATGATGTCGACCGGGTAGGTCTGCACCGGGATCGGCCCCCAGCTGACCTGGATCATCCGCTCCGGCTCCTTGCCGGCCAGCTGCAGCACCGAGGCACAGTCCTGGCGGTGGATACTCACGCCTCGGCCCTGGGTGATGTAGCCGACGATGGCATCGCCCGGCAGCGGCTGGCAGCAGCCGGCCATCTGCGTGAGCAGGTTGCCGACGCCCTGGATCTGGATGTCGCCACGCTTGCCGGAACGGGTGCCGCTGGCCTTGCGCGGGATCAGCTCGATCTGCTCGTTGCGCTCGGGCTCGAGCAGCTGCTGGGCGGCATTGACCATGTGGGCAAGGCGCAGGTCGCCAGCGCCCAGGGCGGCGAACATGTCCTCGGCGGTCTTGACGTTGGCCTTCTCGGCCAGGCGCTCGAAGTCGACCTGGGGCAGGCCCAGGCGGCTCAGCTCGCGCTCGAGCAAGGTTTTGCCGGCGGCGACGTTCTGGTCGCGGGCCTGCAGTTTGAACCAATGGACGATCTTGGCCCGCGCCCGGGACGTGGTGACATAGCCCAGGTTGGAGTTCAGCCAGTCGCGGCTCGGGCTGCCGTGCTTACTGGTGATGATTTCCACCTGCTCGCCGGTCTGCAGGCTGTAGTTCAGCGGCACGATGCGCCCGTTGATCTTGGCGCCACGGCAGTTGTGACCGATCTCGGTGTGCACGCGGTAGGCAAAGTCCAGCGGCGTGGCGCCCTTGGGCAGGTCGATGGCATGGCCGTCGGGGGTGAACACATAGACCCGGTCCGGCTCGATATCGACCCGCAGCTGCTCGGCCAGCCCGCCGATGTCGCCCAGCTCTTCGTGCCACTCGAGCACCTGGCGCAGCCAGGAAATCTTCTCTTCGTAGTGGTTGGAGCTGGACTTGACGTCGGTGCCCTTGTAGCGCCAGTGGGCACAGACGCCCAGCTCGGCCTCCTCGTGCATGGCGTGGGTGCGGATCTGCACCTCCAGCACCTTGCCCTCCGGGCCGATCACTGCGGTGTGCAACGAGCGGTAACCATTTTCCTTGGGGTTGGCGATGTAGTCGTCGAACTCCTTGGGGATGTGCCGCCAGAGGGTATGGACGATACCGAGCGCGGTGTAGCAGTCGCGGATCTCCGGGACCAATACCCGTACCGCACGCACGTCATAGATCTGGCTGAACTCCAGGCCCTTGCGCTGCATCTTGCGCCAGATGGAATAGATATGTTTCGCCCGGCCGCTGATGTCGGCATTGACGCCGGTGGCCAGCAGCTCGTTCTGCAGCTGGTTCATCACGTCGGTGATGAAGCGCTCGCGGTCGAGGCGGCGCTCGTGCAGAAGCTTGGCGATCTGCTTGTACTGATCGGGTTCGAGGTAGCGGAAGGATAAGTCCTCCAGCTCCCACTTGATGTGACCGATGCCCAGGCGGTGGGCGAGCGGTGCATAGATGTCGAACACCTCGCGTGCCACGCGCAGGCGTTTTTCGTCATCGGCGGCCTTGACCGCACGGATGGCGCAGGTACGTTCGGCCAGCTTGATCAGGGCGACGCGAACGTCGTCGACCATGGCCACCAGCATCTTGCGCAGATTCTCCACCTGGGCCTGGGAGCCGAGCACCAGCGACTGGCGCGGGCTGAGGCTGGCGCTGATCGCCGCCATGCGCAGCACACCGTCGATCAGCTTGGAGACCACCGGGCCGAACCGCTGGCCGACCTCGGCCAGGGTCACCTTGCCTTCGCGCACCGAGCGGTAGATCACCGCCGCCACGAGGGAGTCCTGGTCGAGCTTGAGGTCCGCGAGGATTTCGGCGATCTCGAGGCCGGCCTGGAAGCTGGACGTGCCATCGGCCCAGGAATGCTTGGCCGGGTTGCCCTTCTTCTCGACCTCCTGGGCGAAATCGCAGGCCTCCTTGAGCGCCTTGCGGTCCAGCGCCGAGTCGACGCTCACCACATGATCCAGCCATGCTTCGAGATTGATACTACCGTCGGTATTGACCGGCTGGTGCACTCTCACCTGTACCATCTTTCTTTTACCTTTCCATACAGCGCACCCCACGGATGCGCTGGCAATCACCGTACGACGCCCAGTCCCTGGACACCGCACCAAGGGGCCAGCCTGGCTAGCCCGCTTCGAATAACGCCATGGCCTCGACATGCGCCGTCTGAGGAAACATGTCGAGAATCCCGGCCCTTGTTAACCGGTACCCCTGCCCTACCAGCACCTGGGCGTCTCGCGCCAGCGTGGCCGGGTTGCAGGACACATAGACCAACCGCCTGGCCTTCAGGCGTGCGATGTTTTGCACCACCTCGAAGGCACCGTCGCGCGGTGGATCCAAGAGTACCGCAGAAAAGCCCTCGGCGGCCCATCCGGCGCCGTCCAAAGGCTGCGATAAATCGGCCTGAAAAAAGCGTGCATTATGCACTTTGTTGGCCTGGGCGTTGGCCGCCGCCCGCTCGACCATGGCCTGGACACCTTCCACCGCCACCACTTCACGGGCCTGCCGGGCCAACGGCAGAGCGAAGTTGCCCAGGCCGCAGAACAGGTCCAGCACCCGCTCCTCGGGCTGCGGCGCAAGCCATGCCAGGGCCTGCTCGATCATCGCCGTGTTGACCTGAGCGTTGACCTGCACGAAATCCCCCGGCCGCCAGGCAAGTTCCAGCCGCCAGGGTTCGAGGGCAAAGCCCAGCGCCTGGCCTGCCCGTACCGGCGCCGGCTCGCCTTCGCCCTGCAGCCACAACTGGGCTCCGACTTCTTCGCAGAAGGCCTCCAGGCACGCCAGGTCATCTGCCGGCAACGGCGCCACATGCCGTACCAGCACCGCCTCGGCGGTACCGCTGAACAGCTCGACATGCCCCAGCGCCTGAGGTTTGCCCAGACTGCGCAGCACGCCCGGCAAGCGGCGGAAAATCGTTTGCAAGGGCTGTACCAGGACCAGGCATTCGTCTATGGCGACGATATCCTGGCTGGCCTCGGCGCGAAAACCTACCTCCAACTGGCGTGTCTTGGGGTCCCAACGCACCGCGACCCGCGCCCGCCGCCGGTAGCCGAATTCAGGCCCCACCAGCGGCTCGGCCCAGTGTTCGGGCTGCACGCCTGCCACGCGCTGCAGCTGCTCAGCCAGCAAACGCTGCTTGAGCGCCAGCTGCCCCTCGTGGGGCAGGTGTTGCAGGTTGCAACCCCCACAGCGGGCGTAATAGCGGCAAGGTGCCTCGCGCCGTTCGGAGCTGGCCTGCAGCACCCGCTCCAGGCGCGCCTCGACCACTTTGCCGCGTGCACCGAGCACCCGGGCTTCGACAGCCTCGCCCGCCAGGGCACCGCTGACGAACCAGGTACGCCCTTCCAGAAAGGCGATGCCCCGGCCGTCACCGGCCAGACGTTCGATGTCCAGGCGTTGTTTCTTGCCTACCGGCACCTGGGGCGCGCGGTTGCCGCCGGCCGGTTGGAAACGCAGGCCGCCGTTGCTTTTCTTTCTGGACATCAGGTCGCGTCGAACAGGCCGGTGGACAGGTAACGGTCGCCACGGTCGCAGATGATCGCCACCATGACCGCATTTTCGACCTCGCGAGACAGGCGCAGCATGGCCGCGACCGCACCACCAGAGGACACACCACAGAAAATGCCCTCTTCACGAGCCAGACGGCGGGTAGTCTGCTCGGCTTCTTCCTGGGACATGTCGACCACGCGGTCGACACGGGTCGCATCGAAGATCTTCGGCAGGTATTCCTCGGGCCAGCGACGGATACCGGGGATGGCCGAGCCTTCCATCGGTTGCAGGCCGACGATCTGCACCGCCGGGTTCTGCTCCTTGAGGTATTGCGAGCAGCCCATGATGGTACCAGTGGTACCCATGGAGCTGATGAAGTGGGTGATGCTGCCCTGGGTCTGCTGCCAGATCTCCGGGCCTGTGCTGGTGTAATGGGCGATCGGGTTGTCGCCATTGGCGAACTGGTCGAGCACCAGGCCACGGCCTTCGGCCTGCAGTTTGTCGGCCAGGTCGCGGGCGCCCTCCATGCCCTCCTCCTTGCTGACCAGGAGCAGTTCGGCGCCATAGGCGGTCATCGCCGCCTTGCGCTCGGCGGTGGAGTTGTCGGGCATGATCAGGATCATCTTGTAGCCCTTGATCGCCGCCGCCATGGCCAGGGCGATGCCGGTGTTGCCGGAGGTGGCCTCGATCAGGGTGTCGCCCGGCTTGATCTGGCCGCGCAGTTCGGCGCGGGTGATCATCGACAGCGCCGGGCGGTCCTTCACGGAGCCTGCCGGATTGTTGCCTTCGAGCTTGAGCAGGAGGGTGTTGCTGGTGGCACCTGCGATGCGCTGCAGGCGAACCAGGGGCGTATTGCCGACGCAATCGGCGATGGTTGGGTACTGCAAGGTCATGGCGTAGTTCACAATCCGGACGGCAGGGGCGACTATCATACCGGCAAACGTTTCCTCGCCATATCACGCAATCTGTAGTCGCTATAGCTACAAGCTATAAGACGACGCGCCGCCCCGTGTAGGGGGACGGCGCCGTGGCGGGCAAGCGCATGCACAGGCGCAGGCCCTGCTTTCCGTTCTCAGCCCACAACGTCCCGCCCTGGCGCTGGATCGCGCTGCGGGCGATGCTCAGCCCGAGGCCGAAACCTCCATCGCCCGGGCGGGAGCCGTCCAGGCGCGAGAACGGGGCGAAGATGCGCTCCAGGTCTGCTTCGGCCACTCCACCCCCCTGGTCTTCCAGGAAGATGCGCCAATACCCGCCCTCGCGCTGGCCTCCCAAGCGTACCAGCCCTTGTTCGGGGGAGTGGCGGATCGCGTTGCGCAGCATGTTCTCCAGAGCCTGGGCCAAATAGTTGAGATTGCCTTGCACCCAGCAGTCGACGGGCAGTTCGCAGCGCAACCGCGCCGGTGACCAGCCACTTTCGTAGCAGGCGTCTTCGGCCAGCATGTCCCACAGGGCCTGGAGCTGGATCGGCTCGAGATTCATCGGCGTGCGCTCGGCGTCCTGCCACGCCAGTTGCAGGGTGTTCTCCACCAACTGCTGCATGCAGTCCACTTCACGCCCTACACGCTCGGCCAGGCGCTGCCGGTCAGTTTCCCCGTCACAGGCCACGCGCAGGCGGCTGAGCGGTGTACGCATTTCGTGGGACAGGTCGCGCAGCATCTGCTGCTGCATGGCCACGGTGCCCTGTAGGCGCTCGGCCATCTGGTCGAAGGCCCGGGCCAGCTCGCCCAGTTCGTCGTGGCGGCCGATGGTGCGCGAGTCCAGGCGCGCCGAGAGTTGGTCGGCGCGCCAGGCATTGGCCTGCTCGCGCAACTGGTTCAACGGCACGATCAGCATGCGGTACAGACCCACGCACAGCAGCAAGGTGAACAGGCCCGGGATGACGCCGTTGGTCAGCACCTGCCAGAACAGTCGGTAGCGGCCGGGGTTGAGGCGCTCCGGCAGCTCTATCACCAGCATGCCCTGCTCCGGCGCGCCGGGGAACGGCAGGCGCAGCCAGGGCTGGGTGACGCTGCGGCGGCTCATGGGCCAGTCGACACCGCGCAGGTGCGTCAGTTGCTGGACCTCTTCAACGGACAGGCTGGCGCTGCCCAACGGCCTGAGCTCTGCATCAAGCACGCCAACCCAGCCCGCGCCCTGTTCGCGCATCCGGGCCAGCCACTGGTCGACGCCGGAGCGGCCGCCTTCGCGCCAGGCACGCTCGGCTTCGCCGGCCCAAGCCAGCAGTTCTTCGCGGGCCGACGCCTCGAGGTAGGCATTGCGGGTTTCCATGTGCCGGCCCCAGGTGTAGCTCAGGCCGATCATCAGCAAGCAGAAGCCCACTAGAAGAATGGAGAGTCTCCAGAACAACGAGTGGCGGTCGAGCACCGTCAGTCCGCCTCACCGGCGCAGAGCATGTAGCCCTTGCCCCAGACCGTGCGGATCTGCCGCTCGTGGTAGCCGATCACCTTGAGCTTGCGGCGGATCTGGCTGACGTGCATGTCCAGGCTGCGGTCGTGGCGCGAATAGCCTCGCTGCAGCACCTGCTGGTAAAGGAACGGTTTGCTCAACACTTCGTCCTGGCTGCGGTTGAGGGTATCGAGCAGGCGGTATTCGCTGGGCGTCAGCCCGGCCCACAGGCCATCGAGCCAGACGTCGCAGGCGCCGTCATCGAAGCGCAGCTGCCCGTTGGCCACCTCGCGCGAACCCTGGTGACGCCGCTCGAGGGCGACGCGCCGCAGGATCGCCTCGATGCGCACACGCAGTTCGGCCATGCTAAAGGGCTTGGGCAAGTAGTCGTCGGCACCGCGCTGGAAACCGGTAATGCGGTCGGCCTCGGCCCCCAGGGCCGACATCAGGATCACCGGGGTGGCGCTGTGCCTGCGCAATTGGGCCAGTGCATCCAGGCCATTGAGGCCGGGCAGCAGGATGTCCATCAGGACCACATCGAACACTTGGCGACCGGCGGCCTTCAGGCCCTCAAGGCCGTTGCGGCACCAGGTCACCTGGAAGCCGTCACGCTGCAGCTCCTCGTTCAGATAGGCGCCAAGTACAGGGTCGTCCTCGATGGCGAGAATGGAGGACTGGTTAACAGCTACGGGATTCATTGGCTTGTGACATTGATTCTCAGTTGCGCAATTATTGGCCATGCTAGCGCACCAAGGCAACCGGGTTTCGACCGGTGACGGCTTTTGGCCACCCTTGCCGGAGCTGCATTTGCATTGAATGAGGGCTCTGGCTGCATTAAACAGATACAAATAAGTGCATCAGGCCGCCTACCGGGGTAACGTTCGGCCTGGGGCCGTCCCTATGATGACGGCATGCAAGCACATGACAGGAGACAGATGTGCTCGATCGCTTGGGAATCAGAAGCCGGGTCCTGCTGTTGGCCCTGCTGCCCGCCGGCCTGATGGCGCTGGTGCTGGGGAGTTATTTCACCTGGCTGCAGCAGAACGAGCTGCGCACCCAGCTGTTCCAGCGCGGCAAGATGCTCGCCGAACAGTTGGCCCCGCTGGCGGCGCCAGCGCTCGCCCACCCGGCCCAAGCCCAGCTCGAACGGATCGCCGCCCAGGCCTTGGAGCAAACCGACGTGCGCGCCGTGGCATTTCTCGCCCCAGACCGCACGCGCCTGGCCCATGCCGGCCCCAGCATGCTCAACCTGGCCCCCACCGGTGGCACCGGCACCCAGTTGCTGCAGCGCACCGGCAACGATGCCACCCGTTACCTCATGCCGGTGTTCGGCCATCACCGCGACCTGGCCACCGAGGCCGTGCCCGCCGAGGCCGAGCGCCTGCTGGGCTGGGTGGAAATCGAGCTGTCCCACGACGGCACCTTGCTGCGCGGCTACCGCAGCCTGTTCACCAGCGTGCTGCTGATCCTAGGCTGCCTGGCGCTTACCGTACTGCTCGCCTTGCGCATGAGCCGCACCATCAACGACCCGATCAACCGCATCAAGCACGCCGTCACCCAACTGAAGGACGGCAACCTGGAAGAGCGCCTGCCGGCGATGGGCAGCCACGAGCTGGACGAGCTCGCCGCCGGCATCAACCGCATGGCCGAGACCCTGCACAATGCCCATGAAGAGCTGCAGCACAGCATCGACCAGGCCACCGAGGACGTGCGCCAGAACCTGGAAACCATCGAGATCCAGAACATCGAGCTGGACATGGCGCGCAAGGAGGCCCTGGAGGCCAGCCGTATCAAGTCCGAATTCCTGGCCAATATGAGCCACGAGATCCGCACGCCGCTCAATGGCATCCTCGGCTTCACCCACCTGCTGCAACGCAGCGAGCTGACGCCGCGCCAGCTCGACTACCTGAACACCATCGAAAAGTCCGCCGACAACCTGTTGGGGATCATCAACGAGATCCTCGACTTCTCCAAGATCGAGGCCGGCAAGCTGGTGCTCGACAGCATCCCCTTCAACCTGCGCGACCTGATCCAGGACACCCTGACCATCCTCGCGCCGGCCGCCCATGCCAAGCAGCTGGAGCTGCTCAGCCTGGTCTACCGCGACACGCCCCTGTCGCTGGTCGGTGACCCGCTGCGGCTCAAGCAGATCCTCACCAACCTGGTGAGCAACGCGATCAAGTTCACCCGCGAAGGTACCATCGTGGTGCGGGCCATGCTCGAGGACGAGCAGGAAGACAACGTGCAGCTTCGCATCAGTGTGCAGGACACCGGCATCGGCCTGTCGCCCCAGGACGTGCGCACCCTGTTCCAGGCCTTCAGCCAGGCCGACAACTCGTTGTCGCGCCAACCCGGCGGCACCGGCCTTGGGTTGGTGATTTCCAAGCGTCTGATCGAACAGATGGGCGGTGAGATCGGCGTCGACAGCACGCCGGGCGAAGGCTCGCAGTTCTGGATCAGCCTGAGCCTGCCCCGGGCCCATGACGATGCCGGGGAGCAGCCCTTGCAGCCGCTGCTCGGCCGCCGCGCGGCTATCGTCGATGACCACGAGCTGGCACGCCAGGCGCTGGAGCATCAACTGGAGGACTGTGGCCTGAACGTCAGCCTGTTCGCCTCCTTCGACCAACTGCTGCAAGGCGTCCAGGCGGCCGCCCAGGCAGGCCAGCCGTTCGACTTCGCCGTGCTCGGGGCCAACCTGGGCAGCCTCTCGCCAGAGCAGCTTGGCCACTACCACCAGCAACTGGAACGCCTCGATTGCCAGTGCGTAGTGCTGTGTCCGACCACCGAACACGCGCTGTACCACCCCTACCTGCCCAACGGCCATGGCCAGTTGCTGTCCAAGCCGGCCTGCACGCGCAAGCTGCGCCGCCTGCTGCTGGAACTGGTGCAGCCGCGCCGGCCGCTGGCCGAGCCGCGCGGCGCTGGCAACCTGCGGGCGCCGAAGATCCTCTGCGTGGACGACAACCCGGCCAACCTGTTGCTGGTGCAGACCTTGCTCGAAGGCCTGGGCGCCGACGTGCTGGCGCTGGACAACGGCTTCGCGGCGGTGCAGGCCGTGCAGAACGAGCCCTTCGACCTGGTACTGATGGATGTGCAAATGCCCGGCATGGACGGCCGCGCCTGCACCGAACAGATTCGCCTCTGGGAAGCCAGCCAGAGCGGCAACCCGCTGCCTATCGTCGCCCTCACCGCCCATGCCATGGCCAACGAGAAACGCGCCCTGCTGCACAGCGGCATGGACGACTACCTGACCAAGCCGATCAGCGAGCGTCAACTGGCCCAGGTGGTGATGAAGTGGACCGGGCTGAGCCTGGCCCCGCAGCAACAGGAACGCGGTGACGAGCGCCTGCCCGACAGCACCGAGCTGAAGGTGCTCGACCCTGACGAAGGGCTGCGCCTGGCAGCGGGCAAGCCGGACCTGGCCGCCGACATGCTGGCCATGCTGTTGGCTTCGCTGGAGACCGACCGCGACTCGATCCGCAACGCCCGCGAGCGCGGCGACCGCATGGCGATGATCGAGCGGGTGCACCGGCTCAATGGCGCCTCGCGCTACTGTGGCGTGCCTCAACTGCGTGCCGCCTGCCAGCGCAGCGAGACCCTGCTCAAGCAGGACAGCCCCCAGGCCCAGCAGGCCCTGGATGAGCTGGAACGAGCCATTACCCGGCTGGCGGCCCAGGCGCGACTGAGCGCCTGAACTCAGGGCCCGATCTCAGGCAAGCCCCCTGATCCTACAAGGAGCGGGCTTGCACCGCGATTGGGCCGGACCCGATATCACCGTTGCCAGGCAAGGGCTTCACCCCAAAGGGCCGCCCTGGATCAACGCCCATGGTCTCCAACTGGCTACACTGGGCGCAACACGAAACCTAGAGGTGCCCCCATGCGCGTCCTGTTGTTCAGCAGCCAGCACTATGACCAGGAAAGCTTCGACCGGGCTGCCGGAAACCACGGCCTGGAGCTGCATTATCAGTCAGCCCGCCTGACCTTGGATACCGCCCCGCTGGCCGACAACTTCGCGGTGGTCTGTGCCTTCATCAATGACGAGTTGGACGCGCCAGTGCTCGAACGCCTGGCCGCGGGCGGTACTCGGCTGATCGCCCTGCGCTCGGCCGGCTACAACCATGTCGACCTGGCCACCGCCCGGCGCCTGGGCCTGGCGGTGGTGCGGGTGCCCGCCTATTCCCCCCACGCCGTGGCCGAACATGCCGTGGCCTTGATCCTGGCGCTCAACCGCCGCCTGCACCGGGCCTACAACCGCACCCGCGAAGGTGACTTCACCCTGCACGGGTTGACGGGCTTCGACCTGCACGGCAAGACCGTGGGGGTGATCGGCACCGGCCAGATCGGCGAGGCCTTCGCCCGCATCATGGCAGGGTTCGGCTGCCAACTGCTCGCCTACGATCCGACGCCCAACCCGGCGCTGCTGGCCCTGGGTGCGCGTTACCTGGCACTGCCCGAACTGCTGCGCCAAGCGCGGATCATCAGCCTGCACTGCCCGCTGACCGAGCAGACTCGCCACCTGATCAATGCGCAAAGCCTGGCACACCTGCAACCCGGCGCCATGCTGATCAACACCGGGCGCGGCGCGCTGGTCGACACCCCGGCCCTGATCGACGCGCTCAAGAGCGGCCAGCTGGGCTACCTGGGCCTGGACGTCTACGAAGAGGAGGCTCAGCTGTTCTTCGAGGACCGCTCCGACCTGCCGCTGCAAGATGACGTGCTGGCCCGGCTGCTGACCTTCCCCAACGTGATCGTCACCGCGCACCAGGCGTTTCTCACCCGCGAAGCCCTGGATGCCATCGCCGCCACCACCCTGGGCAATATCGTCCGCTGGGCGGCAGGCGATGCGCAGAATCTGGTCATGGGTTAGTGCTAGGATACGCGGCAATTCTGGAGGACCCATGGTCGAACACGATTTCCGCTACACCCTATTCAACCCGCAACACACGCTGATCGAATGCCGCGCCCTGGTGCCCGGCCGCTACCAAGTGACCGGCAACGGTGGCTCGATGCACAAGGACGATGTCCTGCTGGTGACGCTCAAGGGCAGCAAGGATTTGTCCATGCGCCTGACCGTGGAAAGCGTGCGCCACCTGATCAACCCTCGCGGCCAGTGGGTCGCCGTGGCCAACGGCCCGGTGTTCAACGAACTGGAGATCCTCAACTGGCAGGTCAAGTGCGACGCATGCCAGGCCGAGCTGGACTTCGAGTTCGCCGTGGACGCCAAGCTCGGCAAGAAGGCTCGCCAGCCGGCCGCCAGCGCCCGTATCGCCGAACTGGGCTGGAGCAGCCAGGGCGAACGGCACCTGTGCCCCGCTTGCCAGGAGAGCGCGCAGTGAAACACCTGTTGAGCGCCGTGCTGGCTGCCAGCGCACTGGTGGGTTGTGCTTCCGAGCCTTCGCCCTTGCAGCAGGAGCGCGGCTATGTGCTGGAATGGATCGGCGAACGCCCGTTGATCGACTATAGCCACCTGACCCTGATTCTGGGCGAGGATGGCCGCGCCTATGGCAATGCCGGCTGCAACCACTGGTTCGCGCCCTATACCCTGGAAGGCGATCGCATCAGCTTCGGCAAAGTCGGCAAGACCCGCAAACTGTGCGCACCGGCGCTGATGGACCAGGAAAAACGCTTCCTGCAGGCACTGGAGACCGTCCAACGCTGGGACGTCTCGCCGATCGAGCAGATCCGCTTCTGGCCGGCCGAGGGCAAGCCGCTGCGGTTCTGGCCTGAGGAAGGCTGAAACAAGGGGGGTGCTTGGCGCCCCTTTCGCGGCACAAGGCCGCTCCTACAGGGCGGGCGCCAGCCTGTAGGAGCGGCCTTGCGCCGCGATGGGCTGCAAAGCAGCCCCGAAAGCCATCAAGCGCCGCCCTTGAGCGCCTTGATCTTGGCCTGCAGCCCTTCGAGCGTCTGCTCGCCCATCAACTGTTCACGTACCTTGCCCTGGTCGTCGATGATGTAGGTCACCGGCAGCGCCTCGCTGCGCGGCAGCTCGTAGCGCTCGGCCGGGTCCTGGGCGAGCACGGTGAAGGCGATGCCGAGGGTTTCGGCCGCCTGCTTGAGGTCCTGCCCCTGCAGCCCGTCGAAGTTCACCCCCACCACCTTGATGCCCTGGGCTTCCCACTGCTTGGCCGCTGCATTGAGTTCGGGGATTTCCGTACGGCACGGGCCGCACCACTCGGCCCAGTAGTTGAGCACTACCCAGTGCCCGTCGATCTGCTCGGCCTTTACCGTATTACCGTGCTGGTCCACGCCGTAATCCGCACCGCAACCGCCGAGCAACAGGCTCGCGGTGATGGCCAATAGGGCTGCCAAACGCCTTGCCATGGGTCAATCCTTCTAGAAGATTCAAGCAAACTACACAGTCGCTGCGGTTAGAATAGCCGCCACACCCAGCTGGATGCGACCCGTCATGACTGATCTGACCCTCTATCATAACCCGCGCTGCTCGAAATCCCGCGGCGCCCTGGAACTGCTCGAAGCGCGCGGCCTGGCCCCGACCATCGTGCGCTACCTGGAAACCCCGCCGGACACCGCCACGCTCAAGGCTCTGCTCGGCAAGCTGGGCATCGCCCCGCGCCAACTGCTGCGCACCGGCGAGGACGAATACAAGGCCCTGGACCTGGCCAACCCGGCACTGACCGACGCGCAACTGATCGAGGCCATGGCCCAGCACCCAAAACTAATCGAACGGCCGATCCTGGTCGTCGGCGACAAGGCCGTGATCGGCCGTCCGCCTGAGAAAGTGCTGGAGATCCTGCCGTGAGCGAGCCCTACGTCCTGGTCCTCTACTACAGCCGCCATGGTTCGACCAGCGAGATGGCCCGGCACATCGCCCGAGGCGTCGAGATGGCCGGCCTGGAGGCGCGCCTGCGCACCGTGCCGGCGATCTCCACCGAGTGCGAAGCCGTGGCGCCGGACATCCCGGCCAGCGGCGCACTCTATGCCACCCTCGACGACCTGCGCCATTGCTCAGGCCTGGCCCTGGGCAGCCCGACCCGTTTCGGCAACATGGCCGCGCCGCTGAAGTACTTCCTCGACGGCACCAGCAGCCTGTGGTTGGGCGGCGAACTGGTCGGCAAGCCAGCAGCGGTGTTCACCTCCACCGCCAGCCTGCACGGCGGCCAGGAAACCACCCTGCTGTCGATGATGCTGCCACTGATGCACCACGGCATGCTGGTGCTGGGCCTGCCCTACAGCGAGTCGGCGCTGCTCGAGACCCGCGGCGGCGGTACGCCCTATGGCGCCAGCCACCATGCCGGGGCCGACGGCAAGCGCGAGCTGGACCCGCACGAAATCGCCCTGTGCCGTGCCCTCGGCCAACGCCTGGCGAATACCGCCAAGGCACTGGGGGGCGAACGTGGCTAAAAAGCCGAAGGTGTTGCCGCCGCTGGAATGGCTGGCACCGCGCCTGCGCCTGGCCCGGGCATCGAGCCTGGCGTTCTTCTTCGGCCTGATCGCCCTGCTGGTGGTGAACAATCTGTGGTTCGCCGACCTGCACGGGGCGCGGGTCGAGGTGATCCTGGCGATCGAACTGGTGCCGCTGCTCGTGCTGCTGCCTGGCATGCTGATGGGCGGCGCCCGGGCCCATGCCTGGACCTGCTTCGTGGTGAATCTCTATTTCATCAAGGGCGTGCTGGCAGCGTTCGACCCGGCGCGAGCGGTGTTCGGCTGGGTCGAGGTGTTGGTGAGCCTGGGGTTGTTCGTCAGTGCGCTGCTGTATGTGCGCTGGAAGTTCCAGCATGAGCGGCGCCTGGCGGGCGAAGGGCGTTGAGGCATCTGGGCAGCTGTGCAGCCCAATCGCGGGACAAGCCCGCTCTCATAGAACAACGCATAACTATTTGATTTTGCAGGCCCTGTGGGAGCGGGCTTGCCCCGCACGGTCTCAATGGTTGACGGTATGCGCCAACATCACCGACAACTGGCACAGCGGTCGCCCGCTTTCTGCATGCCACTGGTTGAAGGCCTGTTGCACCAATGCCAGGTCGCGCTGGCTGGTCGGCGGCTTGTCGATCACTTTCTGCGCAATCAACGCCGCGCTCACGTCATCGGTGGGGATGAAGGTGTCCTTGCCGACCATGCGCAGGAAGCGTGGCGCAGAGAGCCCACCCAGCTGGTTGCCATGCTTGGCCAGGTACTTCCACAACCCGACGATGTCGGTCACCGGCCAGTCGGCGATGAATGCGCCGAAACTACCGTGCGCCTTCTCGATATCGAGAATCATCTGTGCATTGCGCGGCACGCTCTTGAGCTTGCCCAGGTGGCGGATGATCCGTTCGTCCTGCATCAGCCGCTCCAGATGCTCGGCGCCCATCAGCACCACCTTCTGCGGCTCGAAGCCGAAGAACACCTGCTCGAACGCCGGCCACTTGGCGTCCACCAGGCTGTGCTTGAGCCCGGCGCGGAACACGCGCAGGGCCAGCGTCGACAGGTAGCGGTCATCGCCGATGTCGCGCAGCTGGGCTGAGGTGCGCGGCTGCGGCAGGAACGCTTCGAGGGCTTGGGCGGAGCCGAAGCGGTTCAGGCAGTACTCATGCAGCCACTGGTAGTCGCGCATGGGCTCAGATGTTCAGCACGTCGAGAAAGCGCGGGGTGGCGTTCTCGTCGATCTTCAGGCTGGTGAAGTCGAACAGGTTGCGGTCAGCCAGCTGCGACGGCGCCACGTTTTGCAGGGCACGGAAGATGCTCTCGGTACGACCGGGGTGCTTGCGCTCCCATTCCACCAGCATGTCTTTGACCACCTGGCGCTGCAGGTTTTCCTGGGAGCCACACAGGTTGCACGGGATGATCGGGAATGCCTTCATGTCCGAGTAGGCCTGGATGTCCTTCTCGCTGCAGTAGGCCAGCGGGCGAATGACCACGTTGCGGCCGTCGTCGGCGCGCAGCTTCGGCGGCATGCCCTTGAGCGAGCCGTTGAAGAACATGTTGAGGAAGAAGGTCTCGACGATGTCGTCGCGATGGTGCCCCAGGGCCATCTTGGTCGCGCCGATCTCGTCGGCGAAGGTGTAGAGCGTGCCGCGACGCAGGCGCGAGCACAGCGAGCAGGTGGTCTTGCCTTCGGGGATCAGTTCCTTGACCACCGAGTAGGTGTCCTTCTCGACGATGTGGTACTCGATGCCCAGGGTCTCGAGGTAGGCCGGCAGCACGTGCTCGGGGAAGCCCGGCTGCTTTTGGTCCATGTTCACCGCGACGATCTCGAACGTGATCGGCGCCACCTTCTGCAGGTGCAACAGAACGTCGAGCATGGTGTAGCTGTCCTTGCCGCCGGACAGGCAGACCATGACCTTGTCGCCATCCTCGATCATGTTGTAGTCGGTGATGGCTTCGCCGGCGAGACGACGCAGGCGTTTTTGCAGTTTGTTCTGGTTGACCGAGAGGGTGCCCATAGCGCTTGGATCCGCGAGGTGTGACAAAAGCGGGCTATTTTACGCACAAACCGAGCACAGGCGTAGGCCATTCCGATAAAGAATCAAGGGCGCGCCTGACAGCGCAATTTGCTCTAAAAAGCCGGTTTTTTGCTGGCAACGGCTTCCTATACTGCCTGATAAGGCCACACGACCGCTTGCATCGGTGTCCAGGGCCTCGGGCCGCAAGCGCTCCATTTGGGGGGCGTTTGACAACGACGATAGGAGTGACCGGCATGATCCATCACGTTCTGGGGCTGTTTACCCACCCTGACCAGGAGTGGAAGGAGATCCGTGGCGAGGACGAAAGCATCAGCCACATGTACCTGACCCATACGCTGATACTGGCAGCGATCCCTGCCGTGTCGGCCTTCATCGGCACCACCCAGGTCGGCTGGGTCATCGGCGATCGACCGGCGGTGATGCTGACCATGGAAAGCGCGCTATGGATGAGCATCATGTCCTACCTGGCGATGCTCGCCGGGGTCGCGGTCATGGGCGCCTTCATCCATTGGATGGCCCGCACCTACGATGCCACGCCGTCCATGGCACAGTGCGTGGCCTTTGCCACCTATACCGCCACCCCGCTGTTCATCGGCGGCCTGGCGGCGCTCTACCCGCACCTCTGGCTAGGCATGCTGGTGGGCACGGCGGCCATCTGCTACACGGTCTACCTGCTCTACGTCGGCTTGCCGACCTTCATGAACATCCCCACCGACGAAGGCTTCCTGTTCTCCAGCTCCGTGCTGGCGGTGGGCCTGGTGGTGCTGGTGGCGATCATGGCCGCCACGGTGATCATCTGGGGGCTGGGTGTGGGGCCTGTCTATACCAACTAGATCCACCGCGACACGGGAGCATCACCTGGGGCCGCCATCGAGGCGGCCCCAGGCTGTGCGCTGACCGGTGGCTCGGCAGGCACGGAGCGCTTGCGGCATAATGGCCCGGCCAGGAGAACCACCCCGCCATGCCCGAGCTGCTCAAACAACGCGTCGAAACCTGTTACCAGCAAGCCGAAGCCTTCTTCAAACGCCCCTTCCCCCGCCCGGAAGTCAGCTTCAAGCTGCGCGGCCAGAAGGCCGGTGTCGCCCATCTGCACGAGAACCTGCTGCGCTTCAACCTGCAGCTGTACCGCGAGAACCAGGAAGACTTCCTGCGCCAGACCGTGGCCCATGAGGTCGCGCACCTGGTCGCGCACCAGTTGTTCGGCGACCGTATCCAGGCCCATGGCGAGGAATGGCAGTTGATCATGCGCGGGGTCTACGAGCTGCCCCCCAATCGTTGTCACAACTATGAGGTTCAGCGGCGGGTGGTGACGCGCTACATCTACCGTTGCCCGTGCCCGGAAAGCGATTTCCCGTTCACGGCCCAGCGGCACAAGCTGGTGCGCCAGGGGCGACGCTACTTGTGCCGGCGGTGCAGGGAGATTTTGGTGTACAGCGGCGAAACCCGCGTCGAATGAAGCACCGCTATCGCGGGGCAAGCCCGCTCCCATAGGTGCCCCGCTGCTCTGTCATTCAGCGAGGGACCTGTGGGAGCGGGCTTGCCCCGCGATAGGGCCGGCACAGACACCATAGGCATAAAGAAGGTTAATGCCTGTGGGGCGCTGCGCGCCCATCGCCGGGGGGCCCGGGGCCCCCCGGCGATGGGCTGCATAGCAGCCCAAATGAATCAACGCGCCGGGCCTTCGGCCACACCCAGGTCGTCGACCGGGCGGGCGTCGGCCAGCGGCGCGCCGCCGGAGGCCAGCTCGGCCTGCAGCTGGTCGGTATCCAGTTCATTGACCCACTTGGCCACGACCACGGTGGCCACGGCGTTGCCGATCAGGTTGGTCAGGGCTCGGGCTTCGGACATGAAGCGGTCGATACCCAGGATCAGCGCCAAGCCCGCAACCGGCAGGTGGCCCACCGCCGACAAGGTGGCAGCCAACACGATGAACCCGGAACCGGTGACACCTGCAGCACCCTTGGAGGCAATCAGCAGCACCAGCAGCAGGGTGATCTGGTGGGTGATATCCATGGTGGTGTCGGTCGCCTGGGCGATGAACACCGCGGCCATGGTCAGGTAGATCGAGGTGCCGTCCAGGTTGAACGAGTAGCCGGTCGGGATCACCAGGCCCACCACGGACTTCTTGGCACCCAGGCGCTCCATCTTGGCCAGCATGCGCGGCAGCGCCGACTCCGAGGAGGATGTGCCGAGCACGATCATCAGCTCTTCACGGATGTAGCGGATCAGCTTGAGTACGCTGAAGCCGTGGAAGCGGCAGATGCTGCCCAGCACCACCAGGATGAACAGCAGGCAGGTGACATAGAAGCAGATCATCAGGTAACTCAGCTGCACCAGCGAGCCCACGCCGTACTGGCCGATGGTGAAGGCCATGGCGCCGAAGGCACCGACCGGAGCCAGCTTCATGATCATGTTGATGATGTTGAACATCACATGGGCGAAGCGGTCGATCAGGTCCAGCACCGGCTTGCCGTAGCTGCCCAGGCGGTGCAGGGCGAAGCCGAACAGCACGGAGAACATCAGCACCTGCAGGATGTCGCCATTGGCGAAGGCGCCGACCACGGTGTTGGGGATGATGTTGAGCAGGAAGCCGACGGTGGTCTGCTGTGCGCCGGCGGCGGCATAGGCGGCCACACTGCTGGCATTCAGAGTGCTGACGTCGACGTGCATGCCGGCGCCCGGCTGGACCACGTTGACCACCACCAGGCCGATGATCAGGGCGATGGTGGAGACGATTTCGAAGTACAGGAGCGCGTAGCCGCCGGTCTTGCCGACCGACTTCATGCTCTGCATGCCAGCGATGCCGCTGACGACGGTGCAGAAGATGATCGGGGCGATGACCATCTTGATCAGTTTGACGAATCCGTCACCCAGGGGTTTGAGGGCGACGCCGGTTTCCGGGTAGTAGTGACCGAGCAGGATACCGATGGTGATGGCGACCAACACCTGGATATACAGCGATTTGTACAGCGGCTGACGTGTCGTCATGGCTCATTTTCCTCAAGTGTGCCAGGCCCACCCTTCCCAGGGTGTCGGGGCACCTAAAGCGCGAACCCTCCTGCACCTGGAGGGATTTGTCGTTGTGGTCGAGCTGCCTGGGCAGGCCGATGCCAGGTCAATAGCAAGGCCGATGCCAATGTGCTCACAATGGGTGCAAGGCCCGTGTTTCAGGGCTTTTCTTGCCCAAAGGTTGGGCAGTCACGCAGGAGGGAGTTGGCGGGTTTCCGCCCGCTGGCAAGTTTGGAACGAGGGAGATGGCGGGAATCCGCCCGGCTGGTGTTGAGTTCATCGCGGGACCAGCCCGCTCAGGGGCGCTGTCAACCTTGGGAGCGGGGGGCCGGCTCGCCCCGCGATGCAGACAACGCTCAGTCCAGGTGGAAGACGATTCGAAAGGCCGCGCCGCCCAAGGGCGAGTCGTCCAGGCTCAGCTCGGCGTCGTAGCTGTCGATGATGTCCTTGACCACCGCAAGACCAATGCCCTGCCCTGGGTGCTGGCGATCGAGCCGCTCGCCACGTTGTAGAATGCGTTCGCGCTGGTCGGCCGGCACTCCGGGGCCATCGTCCTCGACGCACAGCGCCAGTTGCCCAGGAGCTTGCTGCAAGCTCACCCGCACCTGGCCGAGGCTCAAGCGGTAGGCGTTTTCCAGCAGGTTGCCGAACAACTCCAGCGCAGCGCCCTGCTCCATCGGCAGCCAGGCACGCTCGGGAACGTCCAAAGTGACCGCCACGCGCTTGTCGCGGTAGACCTTGTCCAACGTGCTGCACAGGCTGTCGAGCACCGGCCGCAGTTGCACCCGGTGACGCACCAGGCCGCTCTTGCGTAGGCTGGCACGCTGCAGTTGGTAGTCGATCTGCTGGCTCATTCGCTCGATCTGGCTTTGCAGCACCCGCGCCTGCTCGCGCTCGCTGCTGCCCTGCCCGAGGCTTTCGCCGACCCCTTGCAGCACCGCAAGCGGGGTCTTGAGGCTGTGCGCCAGATCATCCAGCGAGTCGCGGTAACGTTGGCGCTGCTCGCGCTCACTGCGCAGCAGGCGGTTGAGCGAGCCGGTCAGGCGCAGCAGCTCGCGGGGGTGTTCGCGGCTCAGGCCATCGCGCGCGCCCGCCTCCACTTCGTCCAGCTCCACGCTCAGCCGGCGCAGCGAGCGCAGCCCCCAGGTCAGGCCGGCCCAGAGCAACAGCATGAGCACCAGCAATGCGGCACCAAAGCCCAGGTAGAGTTTTTCCTGCAGGCCATCGAGGGTGTGCTGGTAGTCGCGCACCGGTTGCAGGGCGACGATGCTGTAGGCCGCGCTCTTGCCGCCGAGCAGCTTGATCTCCACGTCGTAGACGAAGTATTCCTCGCCATCGTCCTGGCGGATGCGGTCGAACTCGTTACCGCGCCCGTCATAGCGCGGGTGGTAGTTGATGTGTTGCTCGGAGGTGGCGCGCGAGCGCCATACCAGGTTGCCGTCACGGTCGAAGATATAGCCGCGCAAGCCGGTATAGGGCAGGTTGTAGCGCTCGTCAGGCAGCAGCTCGGGCATCTGCAACTGGCCATGCTCGATGCGCGCCGCGGAAATCAAGGTGGTGACATCCGAAGCCAGGCGCTGCTCGATCGACTCCTGCAAGGCCAGGCTGAAGGCCTTCTGCAAGGCCGGCAGCAGCGCCAGCATGAACAGCAGGGCCAGCAGCGCCGCCGCCAGCATCAGGCGCAGGCGCAGCGAACGGATCATCGGCAGCGCTCGGTGAACAGGTAGCCCAGGCCGCGCACCGTATCGATGGGCTTGAAGCCTCGGTCGCCCTCGAGCTTGCGCCGCAGGCGGCCGACCAGCACTTCGATGACGTTGGGGTCGCGCTCTTCGTCATCGGGGTAGAGCTGTTCCATCAGCCGGTCCTTGGCCACCACCTGCTGGTGATGACGCATGAGGTATTCGAGGATGCGGTATTCGTAGGCGGTCAGGGCCAGGGGTTGCTCATCCAGCGTCGCCTGCTTGCGGTTGAGGTCCAGCACCAGCGGGCCGGCGGCGATGGTCGACTGGGTGAAGCCGCTGGAACGTCGTAGCAAGGCGTTGAGACGCGCCTCCAGTTCCTCGAACTGGAATGGTTTGACCACATAGTCGTCGGCGCCGGCGGCCAGGCCCTCGACCTTGTCCTGCCAGTTGCCGCGCGCGGTGAGGATCAGAATCGGGAAACGCTTGCCCTGGCTGCGCAGCTGGCGGATCAGGTCCAGCCCGCTCATGCCCGGCAGGCCCAGGTCGACCACGGCCAAATCGTGGTTGTATTGCTCGGCCTGGTACAGCGCTTCCTCGGCATTGGCCACCGCCTCGACCACGTGCCCGCTTTCGCTCAGGCGCGTGTACAGGTGATGACGCAGCAGCGCTTCGTCCTCGACCACCAGCAATTTCATGTCACTCTCCTTGCTTCATTGCCTGTCAGCCCCTATCGCAAGACAAGCCCGCCCCCACAGGTGTTGTGAGAGCGGGCTTGTCCCGCGATAGGGCCGGCACAGCATACCAGTGAATGTCCGGCCCCCTGCCAGATCAGAAGCTGTAGTTAGCCGACAGGTAAGTCTGGGCGCTGCTGGTCAGGCGCAGGGCGCCGGCCTTGGCTGCGCCGTGCTCGGCCAGCTCGGTGCTGGCATTGCTGCGCAGGTAACGGTAGCCCAGCTCCACCGAGGCATTGTCGGTGATTTGCTGCAGCACGCCGGCCTGCAGGCCCACGGCGTAACCCAGGTCGGTGTCGCGGCTGTAGCCGGTGGATTCCTGGGTCAGCTTGGTCAGGCCCAGGCTGGCGCCACCGAACAGTTTGGTGGTATCGCCTACCGGCAGGAACCGGTCATAGCTGCCGAGCAGGTTTTCCTGGCGCAGCTTGATGCCGCTGTGGTCACCCGAGACGTTGTCGTAGGTCATGTAGTAGCGGGCGTCGTCGTTGATCTTGCCCAGGCGCACGCCCCAGGTACCGTCCTTGCCGATGATGCCGTCGGTATTCAGATGCTCGGTATTGCGTTGCAGCAAGCCGGACTTGCGTACTTTATCGCTGGTCTGGCCGTAGGTCAGGCTGGCGAAGGTGTCGTCGGCGGCCTGGGCGGTGAGGCTGGCGGCGCAAACGGCCATGGCGACCATCAGGGTGTTGAGTGCTTTCATGGGTTTGGTACTCCAGTTGGATGCGTTGTTTCGGTCTGGGGGCTAGAGTAGGGAGGACGCCCTGAACCGCCGCTGAACCCTGGCTGAACCCTGGCTGAACGAGCCCGCCCTTTACCGAAAAGGAGGTACCGACCATGCGTTCCCTGCTTGCCCTGGCCTTGTTATGCAGCACCACCCTCGCGCAGGCGGCTGTGCAGACCCGTGAAATCCCTTACCAGGATGCCGACGGCCAGCGCCTGGTGGGCTACTACGCCTATGACGATGCCCTCGATGTTAAGCGCCCGGGTATCGTCGTGGTGCATGAATGGTGGGGCCTGAACGACTATGCCAAGCGCCGTGCCCGGGACCTCGCCGCCCTCGGCTACAGCGCCCTGGCCATCGACATGTATGGCGATGGCAAGAACACCGAGCATCCCCAGGACGCCCAGGCCTTCATGGCGACCGCGATGAAAGACCCCAAGGCGGCCGCCAAGCGTTTCGATGCCGGCCTTGAACTGCTCCAGCTACAGCCTTACACCGACAAGGACAAGCTCGGCGCCGTCGGCTACTGCTTCGGTGGCAAGGTCGTGCTCGATGCCGCACGGCGCGGCGAGCCTCTTGCCGGCGTGGTGAGCTTCCATGGCGCACTGGCCACCCAGACGCCTGCCACACCCGGCAGCGTCAAGGCCAAGGTGCTGGTCGAGCACGGCGCGGCCGACAGCATGGTCACCGAGCAGCAGGTGGAAGCATTCAAGAAGGAAATGGATGCGGCGGGGGCCAGTTTCGAGTTCGTCAGCATTCCAGGGGCCAAGCATGGGTTCACCAACCCCGATGCCGATCGCTTGAGCCATGGCGGGCATGGTGGGCCGGATATCGGCTACAGCAAGGCGGCCGACGAGAGTTCGTGGGCGGATATGCAGGCGTTTTTCCAAAAAGTGTTCGATTGAGGATTACCGGGGCCGCGTCGCGGCCCCAAAATGACCGAGCGCTGGCACAATAGCCGCCATGACCAGACTTCCTACCTGCTGCACCCCACCCCAGCACCACTGGCCCCTGCCCCGCCCAGTCCCAGGCGCGGTGCTGGTCAGTTGTACCTTCGACCCCAGCCGCCTGGCCGTGGACGACTTCCAGCGCGCCGATGTCGAGCAGAGCGCCAGCCTGCAACGCTCGGTGGCCAAGCGCCAGGCCGAATACCTGGCCGGCCGAGTCTGCGCCCGCACCGCGCTGCAGCAACTGGACGGGCGCGACTACGTGCCGGGTACCCATGAAGACCGCTCGCCGATCTGGCCGACCGGCATCCACGGCTCGATCACCCATGGCAAGGGCTGGGCGGCGGCAGTGGTGGCCGCCGACGGCGATACCCAGGGCCTGGGCCTGGACCAGGAGACCCTGCTCGATGACGCGCGCGCCGACCGGCTGGCGGGGGAAATCCTCACCCCGCCGGAGCTGCAGCGCCTGGATCGCAACCAGCTCGGCCTGGCCGTTACCTTGACCTTCTCGCTCAAGGAAAGCCTGTTCAAGGCGCTCTACCCCCTGACCCGGCAACGTTTCTATTTCGAGCACGCTGAACTGCTGGAATGGTCCAACGACGGGCAGGCCCGGCTGCGCCTGCTTACCGACTTGTCGGCTCAGTGGCGCAGTGGTCGAGAGCTCGAAGGCCAGTTCAGCGTTCGCGATGGCGCCTTGCTCAGCCTGATCAGCGTATAGGGTTCAGGATAGCGCCCGGGTGCTGGGCCAGCTAAGACTGAAACACGCCCCGCCCAGCGTCTGGCTGCGCCCCACCATCGCCCGCCCGCCATGCCAGTAGATGATCCGGCGCACGATCGACAGGCCCAGGCCATGTCCGCCGGAGGCGCGGGTGCGGCTGTCGTCCAGGCGGGTGAACGGGGTGAAGATGCGATCCCACACGCCCTCGGGGATCCCTGGCCCATCGTCCTCGACATCGATCCGGCAGTGCTCCTGCCCCAACTGGTAGCTCAGCCGCACCTCGCTTTCGGCGTGACGCATGGCGTTGCCCACCAGGTTCTGCAGGGCGCGATGCAGGTAGCGTGGCTCGGCCTCGACCCAGGCGCCGCCCGCCTGGCCACCCTGGCATGCGCCACGCACCACCTTGACCTCGGCGCGCAGGGGCGAGAGTTCCTGGATCACCCGCGCCAGCAAGGCATCGAGGTCCACCGCCTGGAACTTCAGCGCCGGCGTGCCCTGTTCCAGGCGGGCGTAGGTCAGCATCTCGTCGACCAGTTTGTCCAGGTCCTGGATGTCGCTGTCCATGCCGGCCAGGTGCTTGGCCCTGGCCTGCTCGGTGTCGGCGCTCTCGATCATCTCCAGGCCGAAGCGCAGGCGCGCCACGGGGGTACGCAACTCGTGGGACACGGCCCGGACCAGCTCGCGCTGCATGGTCAATGACCGCTGCAGGTGCTCGGCCATGCCGTTGAAGGCTTCGGCCAGACGCCCCACCGAGTCGGCATCGCCGGCCGGCACGCGGGTGTCCAGGCTGCCCTGGGCCAGGCGCGTGGCGGCGACTTCGAGCCCCGACAGGCGCCGCTCCAGCTGACGCACCAGCAGGTAGACCACCAGGCCGATCAGGCACAGGCCAAGGAAGGCAATGAGGATCAACAATTGTGGCGGATACGGGTTGAGCTGGTACAGCGGCCCGATCTCCAGCACCCAGGGCGACCCGGTCAACCCTGAGAAGACGCGCATCGAGTCGCCATCCTTGCCCAGCGCCATCACCGTGTCGCCTTCCTCCACCCGCCGCCGCTGGTCATCGTCCAGGCCGACCCGCTCCAGGCGTTGCAAGGCGACATTGAAACCGAAGCCTTTGCTTTCCTTCAGCTCGGCCAGGCGCCGTTGCTGCTCGGTCACCGGGTAGCGCACCAGCTCGTCCGCCAGCAGGTAGAGGGTGGCGCGAGCAAGCTGTTCGCTGACCTGCTTGACCTCGGCCACCAGCAACTGTTCTTCGCTGCCGATCTGGCGCAGCACCTGCACCGCATGGGGGCCGGTTTTTTCCACCACCACCAGCCCACGTCGCAGTCGCGCGCGCTGGCTGCCGTCGAGCGTGAAAGCCGATGCTGGCTGCACGTCCAACGGCACGCCGAGCAAACGTTCCCAGATCAACAGCGAGCGCTTGCGCTCCACCGGGTCCTGCACGGCCAGGTTGTCGGCCATCAGGCTGAACGTGCCCTGGGCCAACCGCTCGCGGTGCTGCTCGGCTCGCACCTGGTTGACCAGGTGCAGGCTGAGCACGCCGAGTATCGCCACCAGCACCAGCACGGCCAGCATGCCGCCATAGATGCGCAGGAAGATCGAATTCATGGCACCGCGGCCTGGGCGGCCTCGCCGACGAACAGGTAACCCTTGCTGCGCAAGGTTTTGATCAAGCGGGGGTGGATCGGATCGTCACCGATCTTGGGGCGGATCTTTGATATGCGCACATCGATGGAGCGGTCCTGGCCGTCGTAGCCCACGCCGCGCAGGGAGGTGAAGATCTCCTCGCGCGACAACACCCGGCCAGCGTGGCTGGCGAGCAGCCAGAGCAGGTCGAACTCGGCGCTGGTCAGGTCGATCGCCTGCTCGCCCAGCCAGGCTTCGCGCAGGCGGCTGTCGATACGCAAGGCGCCGAAGACCAGTTCCTGGCGCTTGGCTTCCGGTGCCTCGCTGCGCCGCAACAGGGCGGTGATCCGCGCCAGCAGCACGCGTGGGCGCACGGGCTTGCAGACATAGTCGTCTGCGCCCATGTCCAGGCCCTGCACCTGGTCGAGCTCGTCGCTGCGGGCGGTAAGCATGAGAATCGGGCCTGCGTACAGGCCACGCACGCGCCGGCAGATGCTCAGGCCGTCTTCGCCGGGCAGCATCAGGTCGAGGATCACCAGGTCTGGCTGGCTGTCGATGATGCGCCGCGCGGCCCGGCCACCATCACTTTCCACCGCGACCTCGTAACCGTTGGCCTGCAGGTATTCGGCAGTGAGCTCGGCCAGGCGCTGGTCGTCCTCGACGATCAAAATCCGGTTGCTGGGCTGGTCCATGAATCGCCTTTGCTGTTTATTCTTGTTCTGGGGCTGCCGGTGGGTTGGCGGTGCCGCGTAACCAAAAGGCAACAATGCCTGCCGATACTACGTGCCGCACCCCGCCCTGCCAACCATGCCAAGCCGCCTGTCGCAGGGCCTGGATCGAAGCGTGTTTCGTGATAGGGTTCGCACCCGAAAAAATCCGCGATAGGGCATCGGGACGCAGAAAAAAAGTGAAGGCCAGCTAGGACAAGGCCTACAGCGCATACCCACGGATCACACACAAAGTACGCACAAGTTATCCACAGACGCCCGCCTTGCAAAGCCCCCAAGACCGCATTATCTTGTATCCCCATCGCAGCGAACCACTAGATATTGGGTTTGGCCCACTATCGCCAACACCAGTCGGCACAGAAATTCAAGCGATTTTTCTGGCCGAACTAAACGTGGTTTCACCAGCAAACCGCTCCAGCGGAAGCATTGAGAGCAACAGCTTTGGCCCCAGCGCCAAGAGCATTTGACTTCGGCCAGGGAGCGGCAGGTTATTGCCCCTTATTCCTGAGTCTGTCCCGAAGTCGGTATACCCGAGCGGGCGGACGCGCGTGCATGTGCGTCCCCCGCTCTGGCCACCAGGCTAGTGGATGGAACGGTGGGCGCCCAAAAGGCGCCTGAACATATAGAAACTGTGGAGACACCCACCCATGCAAACCGACACAACTCGCGAGAACCCGCAGGCGAAGGTGCCGCAGGCCGCCGATTCGAACCAGGATCTGGCTGCTACCGCTCCGGGCCAACTGCGCGTGATCAAGCGCAACGGCACTGTCGTTCCCTACACCGACGACAAGATCACCGTTGCCATCACCAAGGCGTTCCTCGCAGTTGAAGGCGGCACGGCCGCTGCCTCGTCGCGCATCCATGACACCGTCGCGCGCCTGACCGAGCAGGTCACGGCGACCTTCAAGCGTCGCATGCCGTCGGGTGGCACCATTCACATCGAAGAAATCCAGGACCAGGTCGAATTGGCCCTGATGCGCGCCGGCGAGCAGAAAGTCGCCCGCGACTACGTGATCTACCGCGAGCAACGTGCCAAGGAGCGCGCCACCCGCGCCCACACCGACGCCGTGGTCGAGCCGCACCCGAGCATCCGCATCACCCTGGCCGACGGCAGCCTGGCGCCGCTGGACATGGCGCGCCTGAACACCATCATCAGCGAAGCCTGCGAAGGCCTGGCCGAGGTCGACGGCGAGCTGATCCAGCGCGACACCCTGAAGAACCTGTACGACGGCGTGGCCATCAAGGACGTCAACACCGCCCTGGTAATGACCGCCCGTACCCTGGTCGAGCGCGAGCCGAACTACTCCTTCGTCACCGCCCGCCTGCTGATGGACACCCTGCGCGCCGAAGCGCTGGGCTTCCTGAACGTCGCCGACAGCGCCACCCACCACGAGATGGCCGAGCTGTATGCCAAGGCCCTGCCGGCCTACGTCGAGAAAGGCGTCGAGTTCGAGCTGCTGGACCCTGCGCTGAAGGGCTACGACCTGGAGCGCTTGGGCAAGGCCATCGACCACGAGCGTGACCAGCAATTCACCTACCTGGGCCTGCAGACCCTGTACGACCGCTACTTCATCCACAAGGATGGCGTGCGCTTCGAGCTGCCGCAGGTATTCTTCATGCGCGTGGCCATGGGCCTGGCACTGCAGGAGAAGGACAAGGAAGCCCGTGCGATCGAGTTCTACAACCTGCTGTCCTCGTTCGACTACATGGCCTCCACCCCGACCCTGTTCAACGCTGGCACCCTGCGTCCACAGCTGTCGAGCTGCTACCTGACCACCGTGCCGGACGACCTGTCGGGCATCTACAAGGCCATCCACGACAATGCCATGCTGTCGAAATTCGCCGGTGGCCTGGGCAACGACTGGACCCCTGTGCGCGCCCTGGGCTCGTACATCAAGGGCACCAACGGCAAGTCGCAGGGCGTCGTGCCGTTCCTGAAGGTGGTCAACGACACCGCCGTGGCGGTCAACCAGGGCGGCAAGCGCAAGGGCGCTGTCTGCGCCTACCTGGAAACCTGGCACCTGGACATCGAGGAATTCCTCGAGCTGCGCAAGAACACCGGTGACGACCGTCGTCGTACCCACGACATGAACACCGCCAACTGGATCCCGGACCTGTTCATGAAGCGCGTCTTCGACGACGGCAAGTGGACCCTGTTCTCGCCTTCGGAAGTGCCTGATCTGCACGATCTGACCGGCAAGGCCTTCGAAGAGCGCTACGAGTACTACGAAGCCCTGACCGAGTACAACAAGATCAAGGTGTTCAAGGTCGTCCAGGCCAAGGACCTGTGGCGCAAGATGCTGTCTATGCTGTTCGAGACCGGCCACCCGTGGCTGACCTTCAAGGACCCGTGCAACCTGCGTTCGCCGCAGCAACACGTGGGCGTTGTACACAGCTCGAACCTGTGCACCGAGATCACCCTGAACACCAACGCCGACGAAATCGCGGTGTGCAACCTGGGCTCGATCAACCTGCCGAACCACATCAATGACGGCAAGCTCGATACCGCCAAGCTGGCGCGTACCGTCAAGACCGCCGTGCGCATGCTCGACAACGTGATCGACATCAACTACTACTCGGTGCCCCAGGCGCAGAACTCGAACTTCAAGCACCGCCCGGTCGGCTTGGGCATCATGGGCTTCCAGGACGCGCTGTACCTGCAGCACATCCCGTACGGCTCGGACGCTGCAGTCGAGTTCGCCGACAAGTCGATGGAGGCCGTCAGCTACTACGCCATCCAGGCTTCCTGTGACCTGGCCGACGAGCGCGGCGCCTACCAGACCTTCGAAGGCTCGCTGTGGTCCAAGGGCATCCTGCCGCTGGACAGCCAGCAGATCCTGATCGAGGCCCGTGGCGCCAAGTACATCGACGTCAACCTGGAAGAGTCCCTGGACTGGGCCCCTGTCCGCGAGCGCGTCAAGAAAGGTATCCGCAACTCGAACATCATGGCCATCGCGCCGACCGCGACCATCGCCAACATCACCGGCGTGTCGCAGTCGATCGAGCCGACGTACCAGAACCTGTACGTCAAGTCGAACCTGTCGGGCGAGTTCACCGTGATCAACCCGTACCTGGTCCGCGACCTGAAGGCCCGCGGCCTGTGGGACTCGGTCATGATCAACGACCTGAAGTACTACGACGGCTCCGTCCAGCAGATCGAGCGCATCCCGCAAGAGTTGAAGGACCTGTACGCCACCGCGTTCGAAGTCGAGACCAAGTGGATCGTCGATGCCGCCTCCCGTCGCCAGAAGTGGATCGACCAGGCCCAGTCGCTGAACCTGTACATTGCCGGCGCCTCGGGCAAGAAGCTGGACGTGACCTACCGCATGGCCTGGTACCGTGGTCTGAAAACCACCTACTACCTCCGTGCCCTGGCTGCCACCAGCACCGAGAAGTCGACCATCAACACCGGCAAGCTCAATGCCGTTTCCAGCGGCGGCGACAGCGCCCCGGTCCAGGCAGCGGGCCCAGCCCCAGTGCCGAAGGCCTGCGCGATCGACGAGCCAGACTGCGAAGCCTGCCAGTAACACCCCATGCCGCAAGGGCGCCTTCGGGCGCCTTTTGCGGCATTTTTGTATCCGCGTCATCGAGAGGTCGTGCCCCCTGCACACCTCGTTCGCCAAGGGATAAAACAGCCAGACCCGGTGCTACCCGGCGCCGGGCCTCTATCCCAACAAGGAAGGCAAACGATGGCTCGGAAGAAAACAGCAGTACGCAAGATAGGCCGCAACGCCGAAACCGGCCGTTTCACCACGGTCGAAGAGGCGCGCCAGCATCCAAAGACGCACATCGTCGAAACACTGCGTCAACGGTGTAGCCAGTGAAATAGCGGCCAATCGCCGGCAAGCCGGCTCCCACAGGTACGGTGTAAAGGCTGCACCTGTGGAAGCCGGCTCGTCGGCGATTGGCCGCCAACCTGCCTTTTGCCAAAACACCATATCCTGTGCCAACAAAATTAAACTGGCACAACATATAGGTTAGAGCTACACTTTCCCTCCGTAGAAAACGACACGAAATTCGTGAACGGAAACGCGCATTCACCGGTCGAAAAAATACAATCGTCCGCATGCTGCACGTCCCGATCCCTAGCGGATTCCGTTATAATTCGCCCCCCTCGAAAAAGGGTTCAGACAATGATCCGCTGCCTGACACAAGCCAACGTCAAGCGCTTGGCCGGCCCGCACTTCATGTCGTTGCACTACACAATTCGCATGCCCTGGCCCCTCCTCCGGGGGTTGGCCAGGCATGAACATATTCAGATGTAAACGAGAGTCAGCCTCTCGAGCTGTCCTATCGCCGTAACGGCCTTGCGTACAGGCATCACTTTCTTAAAATCCAACCGGTTGCCCCGCGCAACCCTCTAGCAGGAGCCAGGAACCATGCTGAGCTGGGACGAATTCGACAAGGAAGACGGCGAAGTCGCCGCCAAAGGCAACGCCGCTGCACAAGGCAACGCCGCTGCCGCCACCCTCGACAAGCTGGACAGCGCCGGCGACGCCGCCGCCCAGGAAGCCCGCGTAGCCACCGCCGACGACTCCGACGCCGTCAAGCGCGCCAAGGCCGCCCTGAACGAACTCGACATCGCCGAAGGCCTGGCCGAACTGGAAGGCTCGTCCGCTCGCGTGCGCGTCGACGAGAAGCGCATGATCAACTGCCGCGCCGACCTCAACCAGCTGGTGCCGTTCAAGTACGACTGGGCCTGGCAGAAGTACCTCGACGGCTGCGCCAACCACTGGATGCCGCAAGAGGTCAACATGACCGCCGACATCGCCCTGTGGAAGAGCATGGACGGCCTGACCGAGGACGAGCGCCGCATCGTGATGCGCAACCTCGGCTTCTTCTCCACCGCCGACTCCCTGGTGGCCAACAACCTGGCCCTGGCCGTGTACCGCCTGATCACCAACCCCGAATGCCGCCAGTACATCCTGCGCCAGGCGTTCGAAGAGGCGATCCACACTCACGCCTACCAGTATTGCATCGAGTCGCTGGGCATGGATGAAGGCGAGATCTTCAACATGTACCACGAGATCCCATCGGTCGCGAAGAAAGCCGCCTGGGGCCTGAAGTACACCCGCGCCATCTCCGACCCGGAATTCAACACCGGTACCGTCGAGACCGACAAGGAGCTGCTGCGCAACCTGATCGCCTACTACTGCGTCCTGGAAGGCATCTTCTTCTACTGCGGCTTCACCCAGATCCTGTCCATGGGCCGCCGCAACAAGATGACCGGCGTCGCCGAGCAGTTCCAGTACATCCTGCGTGACGAGTCCATGCACCTGAACTTCGGCATCGACGTGATCAACCAGATCAAGATCGAGAACCCACACCTGTGGGACGCCGCGATGAAGGAAGAAGCGACTCAGATGATCCTGCAGGGTACCCAGCTGGAGATCGAATACGCCCGCGACACCATGCCACGCGGTGTACTGGGCATGAACGCGGCGATGATGGAGGACTACCTCAAGTTCATCGCCAACCGCCGCCTGACCCAGATCGGCCTGAAGGAAGAGTACCCAGGAACGACCAACCCGTTCCCATGGATGAGCGAGATCATGGACTTGAAGAAGGAGAAGAACTTCTTCGAGACTCGGGTTATCGAGTATCAGACCGGTGGGGCGTTGAGCTGGGACTGATTGTCCGAGCCCGTCATGAAGAAGGCTGCCATTTGGCAGCCTTTTTTGTTTCCTCGTGGAAAGTATCCATCGTGAGACTGCTGGGGCTGCTACGCAGCCCATCGCGGCACAAGGCCGCTCCTACAGGGAACGGTGACGTCTGTGGGAGCATGGAAATACCGGCCTTATCGCGTCAGTTTCGCTGCTTGAAATACCGATACAGGCTACGCGCGGCCTCTACGACCTGAGGGACGCACGCTTGATGTTCGTCGAAGCTCATGGAGTCGAGCAGTTCGAAGTTGTCTTCCAGGCCGTGCAGCGAAATGGCCTTGAGCAGCCGGTCCTGTTCGGGCGGCAACGCGTCCCAGCCCGCGACTTGTGTGCCGCGCATGTAGCCGAAGCACCATTCTTCCAGGATGATCGCCGGCCCCTCCTCGCCTTCGCTCTCCTCGAACAGCGGCTCGAAGTGGTCGAGATGCTCGGCCAACTCGTCAGCTCTTTGCTGGTAATAACGCAGCATCAAGGCGGTGTAGGCCTCTTCATCGGCCGGCTTCTTGAACTTGGGTACCTTGCCGCCAGAAATGGCCGGCAGCCATTGTTCGGGAAGGATGCTGATCGGGGAACTGGCCAGGGCAGTGAAGAAGCCATCGAGCTCGGCCAGGTTGAGCACGGAGAAGTCATTGCCGTAGGTGATCAGCAGGTCTTCCAGACGGTCGAATTCTTTATCGCTGAGCGCAGGGAACATGGGTTACGTCCAAAGGATATTTGGATGCACCCTAACACATGGGGGGATGGGTTGACTGGATAATGACAATCGCGGGCAAGCCCCACCAGGCCTGTGATGTACCTGTGGGAATAGGCCTGCCCGCGATCTGGGCTCAGGCGTTATACCGCCAGCGCGCGCTCACGCAGCTCCTGGTTGAGGATGCGGTCGTTTTCGCTGTAGTCCACTGGGCAGTCGATCACGTGCACACCAGGGGTCTTGATGCAGTGCTCGAGCAGCGGCAGCAGGCCTTCGGCGCTTTCCACGCGGTGACCATTGGCACCATAGGCTTCGGCGTATTTGACGAAGTCCGGGTTGCCGTAGTCCAGGCCGAAATCGGTGAAGCCCATGTTGGCCTGCTTCCAGCGGATCATGCCGTAACCGTCGTCACGCAGGATCACCACGGTGATGTGCATGCCCAGGCGAACCGCAGTTTCCAACTCCTGGCTGTTCATCATGAAGCCGCCGTCGCCGCACACCGAGATCACCGGGCGGTCCGGGTAGACCAGGTGTGCCGCCATCGCCGACGGCAGACCTGCGCCCATGGTCGCCAAGGCGTTGTCCAGCAGCACGGTGTTAGGCTTGTGGGCCTTGTAGTTACGGGCGAACCAGATCTTGTAGATGCCGTTGTCCAGCGCGACGATGCCTTCGGACGGCAATACGCGGCGGATGTCGGCAACCAGGCGCTGCGGGTAGACCGGGAAGCGGTCGTCGTCCTTGCCTTCTGCGATCTGCGCTTCGTTGGCTTCGCGGATGGCCAGTAGGCGGGTGAAGTCCCAGTGCGAGGTGTCACCCAGGCCTTCAGCGATCTGCCAAACGGCGTTGGCGATGTCGCCGATCACTTCGATCTGCGGGAAGTACACGGCATCGACTTCGGCGGAGCGGAAGTTGACGTGGATGACTTCGGTACCGCCGCGCACCATGAAGAATGGCGGCTTCTCGATGACGTCGTGGCCGATGTTGATGATCAAGTCGGCCGCTTCGATGGCACGGTGGACGAAATCACCGGACGACAGTGCAGCGTTGCCGAGGAAGCTCGGGTGGCGCTCGTCCACCACACCTTTACCCAGCTGGGTGGTGACGAACGGGATGCCGGTCTTGTCGATCAGTTGCTTGAGAACCTTGGCGGTCATCTTGCGGTTGGCACCGGCGCCGATTACCAGGATGGGGCTGCGGGCAGTGCGCAGTTTCTCGATGGCGGCTTCGATGGCCACGTGCTCGGCCAGCGGACGGCGGTGCAGGCTCGGCTGGATCGGCATGGCATCGGTCTGCTCGGCGGCGATGTCTTCCGGCAGCTCAAGGTGCACGGCACCCGGCTTTTCTTCTTCAGCCAGGCGGAAGGCTTCGCGCATACGGGCAGGGATGTTGTCGGCCGAGGCGAACTGGTGGGTGTACTTGGTGATGGGGTCCATCATGCCGCACACATCGATGATCTGGAAACGGCCCTGCTTGGACTTCTTGATCGGTTTCTGGCCGGTGATCATCATCATTGGCATGCCGCCCAGGTAGGCGTAGGCACTGGCGGTCACCAGGTTGGTGGCGCCGGGGCCCAGGGTCGACAGGCTGACACCGGTCTTGCCGGTCAGGCGGCCATAGGTGGCGGCCATGAAGCCTGCGGATTGCTCGTGACGGGTCAGGACCAGCTTGATCTTCGACTTGCGCAGGGATTCCAGCAGGTCGAGGTTCTCCTCGCCGGGAATGCCGAACACATACTCGACACCTTCGTTTTCCAGGCATTGCACAACGACATCGGCGGCCTTGGCCATCTTGCTTGCTACCTCAAATGATAGGACGGTGGTGAAGTCCAGGAATGCGCAGCACGGTACGCTGGCATCGCTATGTCCGCAGGTAAGGATCCACGGAACCTAAGCCTTGACGTAGGCTGTATGCAGGAAAGTCACGTCAATTATCGGCATTAATTGTCGCAGCTGTTGGCGAGAAGATAAGCGGCGGATTGCGCAAAAGAGATTTGCTTAAGAGAAACACGGGCCCTGTAGGAGCGGCCTTGTGCCGCGAATCGGGCGCGCAGCGGCCGTAGACCCCGGGCGCGGTTATCAGACCCGGAAAGACAAAACCCCTACCT
>NZ_JADLJL010000030.1 GCF_015680235.1 Pseudomonas guariconensis | reverse complement strand
TCATCGTTCGTTCGCCTGCGCGAGGACTGCGCACATAGATGTTTGCGTCATCGGCATAACGGACGAAGCGATGATCTCGTCGCTCCAGCTCTACGTCAAAGCGTTCCGTGCAAGTATTGGGCTTTGACGATCATAGCCGTCTTACCCCGCTGCGCCGCCTAATCCGCTTCCTGTACGTCAGACCAGCATTTTGCCTCGGGCTTCCTTCAGATTCGTAGTCGCCCACGACACCCTTGCCTCTGGCTAACACTTCCCCTTGCCGGGTGTGTAGAGGACTTTCACCTCCAAGTCACCCACTCGACCACCACAGCCAAGCAGGTTGCGCTTGCGCGCAACGCGCCATGCCTGGCGCACCATGAAAAAAGGGAGGCCATTGGCCTCCCTTTGGGAATTGTCGTCCGTGCTCGGCACTTGTGGCACCGGCTCACCTCACGCCGTCTTCTGGACGGTGTGTAGCCCGGGGGCCTGGCGGATCCTGTTGGATGGCTGGCCGCGACGGCCTTCCTGAGGCCGGCGCCGTGGACTGTTGTCCGGGCAGTGATTCTGTTGATAAAGATACGGATTCGGCGCAGCAGAGGATTGCGAAGATTGCTCTGATAAATAGCACTTGCGCAATTTTTAACCCCGGATCGATAATTCGCAGCAATCCGGACAGAAAAGGCCTTATCCATGAGCAAGCTTGACCGCTACGACCTGAGCATCCTCGCCGAATTGCAGCGCGACGCCCGCATTTCCAACCAGGAGCTGGCCGAACGCATAGGCCTGTCCCCCTCCCCTTGCTCGCGGCGGGTCAAGCAACTGGAAGACGACGGCTACATCTCGCGCCAGGTCGCCCTGCTGGACCGCAAGAAGCTCGGCCTGAGCCTGACCGCCTATGTGCTGATCGGCATGGACCGCCACACCCCCGAACGTTTCGAGGCCTTCGAGGCCGCCATCCGCAGCCTGCCCCAGGTGCTCGAATGCAGCCTGGTCACCGGGATGGACGCCGATTACCAGCTCAAGGTCGTAGTGCCAGACATGGACCACTACCAGAAACTGCTGCTCGGCAGCCTGACCCGCATCGAGGGCGTCACCAGCGTGCGCTCGAGTTTCGTGCTCAATCAGGTACTGGCCAGCACCGAGCTGCCCCTGACCCACCTTCGCTGATCACTCGGCGTATACTCGAACGCTCAGCCAGCCTGGAGAACATTGATGGATCCCGCCGTATTCGAAGAATGGATGATGATCATCCTCGTCACCGTGTTGATCGGTTTCATGGGTTTCATCGTCTGGGACCTGGCGAAGAAATCCAAGGCAGGCCGCTTCGGCACGCTGATTCTGTTCTTCGTGCTGGGCCTGGGCGTGCTTGCGTTCATCATCAAGAGCGTGGTGGTGGGATTCCTCGAAGGGGTCTAGCGCTTCAGCCCCAATCGCGCCGGCAAGCCGGGCCCGATATCACCGTCGCCTGGCAAGGGCTGCGCCCTTGATCGCGGGGCAAGCCCGCTCCCACAAGGGGCATCGCTAGCCGCTTGCTCTCCGCACGACAGCTCAACCTGAAGGGCTGGGATATTGCTCATAGAACAGCTGTAACCAATTGATTTTGCAAGGTCTTGTGGGAGCGGGCTTGTCCCGCGATTGGGCCTGCCTCGATATCACCCTCGCCTGGCAAGGGCTGCGCCCTTGATCGCGGGACAAGCCCGCTCCCACAAGGGGCATCGCTAGCCGCTTGCTCTCCGCACGACAGCGCAGCCCGAAAGGCTGTGATATTTCTCATAGAACAGGTGTAACTAATTGATTTGCGAGGTCCTGTGGGAGCGGGCTTGTCCCGCGATTGGGCCTGCCTCGATATCACCGTCGCCTGGCAAGGGCTGCGCCCTTGATCGCGGGGCAAGCCCGCTCCCACAGAGGTAGCGCGGCCCGAAGGGCTGGGATATCGCTCATAGAACAGATCTTGTGGGAGCCGGCTTGCCGACGATTGGGCCTTACACCTCAAAGCCTGGGTGGCACTTCCCGCCAGCATCCCTGCTCCAGCCCGTCCAGCGCCCAGTCACCGATCCGCACTCGCACCAGGCGCAAAGTCGGTAACCCCACTGCTGCGGTCATGCGCCGTACCTGGCGATTGCGCCCTTCGCGGATCACCAGTTCCAGCCAATGGGTCGGCACGCTCTTGCGAAACCGCACCGGCGGGTTGCGCGGCCACAGTTCGGGCTCCTCGAGCAATCGCGCCTCAGCCGGCAATGTCGGCCCGTCATTGAGCTGCACACCGTCACGTAAACGCTGCAACTGCGCCTCGCTCGGCTCCCCCTCCACCTGCACCCAATAGGTCTTGGGCAGCTTGTGCCTGGGGTCGGCGATGCGCGCCTGCAATCGGCCATCGTTGGTCAACAGCAACAGCCCTTCGCTGTCGCGGTCCAGGCGGCCTGCTGGGTAGATGCCGGGAATGTCGATGTAGTCCTTGAGCGTCGCGCGCCCCTCGCCATCGCTGAACTGGGTCAGCACGTCGAATGGCTTGTTGAACAGGATCAGGCGGGGCTCGGCCGGCGGCGCCTTGGGCTGGCGACGCGGGCCGGCTGGCCGCGCCGAAGGGCGGCGCGGCTTGGAACGGGGAGGCAGGGGCATGGATCCTCAGCGGAACGGCGGCTCATCGAAGCTGCGTAGTTTACGCGAGTGCAACGAGTTGAGCTCGGTGCGCAGCAGGTCGAGAGCGGCGATGCCGATCTTCAGATGCTGGCTGACCGCGCGGTTATAGAACGCATTGGCCGAGCCCGGCAGCTTGATCTCGCTGTGCAGCGGTTTGTCCGACACGCACAGCAAGGTGCCGTACGGCACCCGCAGGCGATAACCCTGGGCGGCGATGGTGCCGCTTTCCATGTCCACCGCCACAGCACGCGACAGGTTGATCAGCGGGCGCTCCTGGGCCCAGCGCAGCTCCCAGTTGCGGTCGTCGTAGGTCAGCACGGTGCCGGTACGCAGGCGCTTCTTGAGTTGCTCGCCACGCTCGCCGGTCACCTGCGCCGCCGCCTCCTGCAAGGCCAACTGCACTTCGGCCAGGGCCGGGATCGGGATGTTCGGCGGTACCACCCGGTCGAGGATGCCGTCGCGGCGCATGTAGGCGTGGGCCAGCACGTAGTCGCCGATGGTCTGCGACTGGCGCAGGCCACCGCAGTGGCCGATCATCAGCCAGCAGTGCGGGCGCAGCACGGCCAGGTGGTCGGTGATGTTCTTGGCGTTGGATGGGCCAACGCCGATGTTCACCAAGGTGATGCCATCGCCGTCGTCGGCGATCAGGTGGTAGGCCGGCATCTGGTAGCGGTGCCAGACCACTCCGGCCACCAGTGCCTGAGCGACACCTTCGTCCATGCCTTTTTCGATGATCACGTTGCCGGGCAGGACCATGCGCACGAAGCGCGGGTCTTGCTGCAGCTGCTCCAGGCCATGGGCGATGAACTGGTCGACGTAGCGATGGTAGTTGGTCAGCAGGATCCAGGGCTGCACGTGATGCCAGTCGCTACCGGTGTAGTGCACCAGGCGCCGCAACGAGAAATCCACCCGGGCGGCATCGAACAGCGCCAGGGGCAACGTTTCGGCGTTGCCCCAGTCGTACAGGCCGTCGGCGATGTTGTCGGTGGCCGCCGACAGGTCGGTGCTGGGGAATACACGCGCCAGCTCAGCGGCAGTGATGCCGCTGCCGGCCAGCTCATCGCCCTGGTCGACCACATAGGGATACGGGATGTTCTGCTCGCTGACACCGACTTCCAGGGTCACGGTGTAGTCATGCATCAACGGACGCAACTGCTCCAGCAGATAACCGCGAAACGCAGCCGGCTGAGTGATGGTGACGCTGTAGGTGCCGGCGACCTGGACCTTGGCATAGGCACGGGTGGTGGCCGCGACTTCGCCATGGCTGTAGTAGGTCAGGCGCAGGGCCGGGTAGCGGAACAGTGCACGCTGGTCATCGTCCGGCTCGGTGCGGTCCTTGAGGTAGCGCTTGAGGGCCTGGCTGAGGGCGCCAGTGGCTTGTTCATGCAAGGCCGCCAGACGATCGACGGCCTGTTCGGGGGTATCAACGACTACAAACGCTTGGCTCACGCTGGGCTTCCTGTCTTCTGGCATGCATGACGTCCATCTT
Organism: Pseudomonas guariconensis; assembly: GCF_015680235.1. Classification (GTDB taxonomy): domain Bacteria; phylum Pseudomonadota; class Gammaproteobacteria; order Pseudomonadales; family Pseudomonadaceae; genus Aquipseudomonas; species Aquipseudomonas guariconensis_A. Next base: position 54,223 of record NZ_JADLJL010000030.1, on the reverse strand, counting down.
GCCTGCCTTCTGTTGCAATTACACCCCCACCGATCACCGCCCCTACAGGTGGACGGGTGAGGCGCGTGCGACCAGCGCCTGCACATCGACACCACGAGGCAAAGCGCCATAGACCCGACCGCCAGCCCCCAGCCGGCTGGCGATGAAGGCATCGCTGACTGTCGCATTGCCCGCCTCGAGCAGCAGCTTGGCCTGCAAGGCTACGGCGATGTCTTCGGTCAGTTGCCGCGCACGGTACTGGATATCGCCGGTATCGCTGAACGCCCCCTTGAGGTTGCCGATATGCGCCGCCAGACGCGGGTCGCCGTGGCCGTCGCCAAGTTCGGCGAACAGCGCATCGAGCACACCCGGCTCCTTGGACAGGGCGCGCAGCACATCCAGGCACTGCACGTTGCCCGAACCCTCCCAGGTGGAATTCACCGGTGCCTCGCGGTACAGCCGCGGCAGGATGCTGTCCTCCACGTACCCCGCGCCCCCCAGGCATTCGGCGGCTTCGTTGATCATGGCCGGCGCGCGCTTGCAGATCCAGTACTTGCCCACCGCGGTGACCAGGCGGGCGAAATGCGCCTGCTGCGGGTCGTCCAGCTGGTCCAGGGCCTGCCCCATGCGCAAGCTCAGGGCCAGCGCCGCCTCGCTTTCCAGGGCCAGGTCGGCCAGCACGTTCTGCATCAAGGGCTGTTCGTTCAGCACCCGGCCGCCGACCTTGCGATGGGCACAGTGGTGCGCCGCCTGGGTCAGTGCCTGGCGCATCAGGGCGCTGGAGCCGACCATGCAATCGAAACGGGTCATGGCCACCATCTCGATGATGGTCGGCACGCCCCGCCCCTCCTCGCCGACCATCCATGCCAGCGCGCCTCGGAACTCCACTTCGCTGGAGGCATTGGAGCAGTTGCCGAGCTTGTTCTTCAGGCGCTGGATGTAGAACTGGTTGCGGTTGTCGTCCGGTCGATGCCGCGGCAGCAGGAAGCAGCTCAGGCCCTTGTCGGTCTGGGCCAGGGTGAGAAACGCGTCGCACATCGGCGCCGAACAGAACCACTTGTGGCCGACCAGTTCGTAGGCCTTGCCAGGCCCAGGGGTACCGACCGGGTAGGCCCGGGTGGTATTGGCGCGCACATCGGTGCCCCCCTGTTTTTCGGTCATGGCCATGCCGAGGGTCACGCCCACCTTGTGCCGGTCACCGATGTTGCGCGGGTCGTATTCACGCGCAAGCACCTTGGGCAACCAATATTCGGCCAATTCCGGTTGCAGGCGCAGGGCCGGCACCGCAGCGAAGGTCATGGTCAACGGGCACCCCGTGCCGGCCTCCGCCTGGCTGTGCAGGTAGGTCATCGACGCCCTCGCCACGTGGGCGCCCGGGCGAGGTTCGGCCCAAGGCAAGGATGGCAGGCCATGCTCGACCGCCGTACGCATCAGCTCGTGATACGCCGGGTGGAACTCCACCAGGTCGATACGATGGCCATAACGGTCATGACTGCTGAATTCGGGCTTGTGGGCGTTGGCCAGAAACCCCGCCGCCATCAGAGGGCCACCGGCCAAAGCACCGTAGGCATCGATCCGCGACTCGGCCCAGCCGGCACCGAAGTACCGGGACCACTCCTGCAGCGGCAGATCGAGGCGGTACAGGTTGGCGCCATCGAGCGACGGCGGCTGGTTGGTGACTTCGTGGGTTTCAGCGAACTGGTGCAGGTTCATTGGGGGCTCCCTGGATCCGGTCATGCCTGAAAGCCCCAGTGAAGCACTCCTTCCCCATGAGTCAAAGTGGCAAAAACGCCTAACTCGACGTCCGGGGGAAACCCTAACGGCTTGACGCTTGGTTGGACGGCCGCTGCGCCTGGGCCACGGCCAGATTCAGCGACAGTTCGAAGCGGCTGCCCAGGCCCCGGTTCGACTCATGCACCAAACGAGCGCCGATCAGCTCGCCCAGTTGTCGACAAATCGACAAGCCAATGCCCAGGCCACCATAGCGACGGGTCATGGAACCATCGACCTGGAAGAAGCGCTGGTAGAGGATGGCTTGGTCCAGGTCATCGAAGCCGATGCCGCTGTCAATGACCGTGAAGCTCAACGCCACGCTGTCAGGTGCCAGCCAACGGCCTCGCACCTGGATCATCACGCCGCCCTGATGGGTGAACTTAAGGCCGTTGTCCACCAGGCAAGAAAGGCAACGCTGCAGCTTTGACGCATCGCCCATCAGCTCGTCGGGCAGATCGGCCGGGATATCCAGGCTTAGGTACAGCCCCTTGCCCAACGCTCGCCCAGCAAAACTGGCACGCAACGCCTGGAGTTGCTGGCGCAGGCTGAACGGCGCGGCCTGGGCGCGCAGGCGGCCGGCCTGCAATTCGGTGAGCACGAGAATATCGTCGACCATGGCCATCATGTCCTGCGCGGACCCGGTTGCCGTGCGATGGTACTGGGCTTGCTCGGCACCCATGGGCAGCGTGTGCATCAGCTCCAGCGAGCCGATCACGCCGTTCATCGGGGTGCGTAGTTCGTGGGTCACGGTGGCGAGGAATTCATCCTTCAGCTGATTGCTGCGGGCCAGTTGCTGGTTGAGCTGCTCCAGGGCACGGCCCGTCTCGCGCAAGGCCTGGGCCTGCTGCTCGCGCATGCTGTTGATGCGATCGGCCAGGGCCAGCGACAGCAGCGCCACTTCCAGCGCTGAGCCCAGTTGGCTGGCGTACATGGTCAGGAACATGTTCGGCAGATAGCCCAGCACCATCAGGGTGTTGACCAGCCCGCCCACGAGGAAGGCGGTCCAGGCGATGATGAACCAGCGCGCGACCCGCACCCCTCGCCACCAGGCGTACACCCCAGCGGCAAAGATGCTCACGGTGAACAGCAGCGCCAACAACGTAGCCATGCGCAGGGCAATACCATAGGGGGTCGTCACGGCCAGCGCCATGACCAACGCGCCACCGGCCATCAGTGCCAGCAGCAGCCAGTCGAAGCCACGGCTAAGTCGGCCAAGCTGCAGGAAATGCCGCGCGAACTGGCAGCCGAACAACCCTGCAGCGCCGATGAACAGCGGGGTGGCGGCATTGGCCCACCAAGGATTGTCCGGCCAGAAATAGGCGACCCCGGCGCCGTTGACCGACACCTGGTAGAGCCCGAACGAGGCGATATAGCAGATGTAGTACAGGTAGCTGACATCGCGCACGCCCAGGTAGATGAACAGGTTGTACACCAGCATCACCAGCAGCACGCCGTAGATCATGCCCAGCACATAAAGGCGCGTGGGCTGGTCTTCCAGGTAGGCCTCGAGCGACCACAACGCGACCGGTGCCTGCATCGAACCCTGGCTCTGCAGACGCAGGTAGGCCGTGGTCGCCTGGCCCGGTTGCAACGGGAGTTCGAACAGGTAGTCGTTCTGCCGGATCTGCCGGCTGGCATAGGGCCAAGCATCGCCGGTGCGCCGGACCAGGCGATAGACACCCTGGTCATCGGGCAGGTAGAGGTCCAGGTGGTCCAACGGGGGGTAGGCCAATTCCAGCAGCCATTGGCGGGGCGAAGCGGTCTCGGGGCTGGTGTTGCGCAGGTCGATCTTCAGCCAGAACACCGAGCTGGAATAGCCGGCATTGAGCACCGCCTCATGATGCTGGCGGAAATGGTGGGCGAAGGCCGGCGAGCTGACCTGGACGATGCTGGCGCTGCCATCAGGGTCTTCGTAGACCTGCATGGCCTTGCCCAAGGGAAGGTGACGCGTGGAATCGTCGAAATCGACCGCTCCGGCAAACAGGGGCAAGCAGCCCAGCAGCATTATCAGCAAATAGCGCATACAGCCCCAGCATGGCGTGTCCGGTCACGTCGTGGTGGTCTCCCTTCCCTTTGAGACGACGGCTTCCGACAGCGACCGTTTATCGAGTTATCCGAGCACTCTAGCATAGCCTTCCGCATGCCCCACGAGCCACTTTCGATTTCAAAGAAAAGGCTCTACATCAATACTTCCAGGCAATGCTGACATCGTTTTCTGACCATTCGATCAACAAAACCCCCATGCAGGGCGCTTCGCCCCAACAGGTTTGGTGGTAAGCTCGCCGACCATGAATACCTACAGCTCCCGCCCCGTTGTCCTCTGTCTCTCCGGCCACGACCCCAGTGGCGGCGCCGGCCTGCAGGCAGATATCGAAGCCCTGATCGCCCAAGGCTGTCACGCCGCACCTGCGGTGACCACCCTGACCGTGCAGGATACCGTCAACGTTTCCGATTTCCGGGTGCTCGACCGCGAGTGGGTCCTAGCCCAGGCCAATGCCGTGCTGGCCGACTCCACGGTGGCAGCGGTCAAGCTCGGCATGCTCGGCTCGATCGAAATGGTCGATACCGTCGCCGAACTGCTCGCCGCCCACCCGCACCTGCCGCTGGTCTGCGACCCGGTCCTGCGTGCTGGCGGCGGTGGCCGCCTGGGCAAGGACGAGGTCGGCTATGCGCTGCGTGAGCGCCTGCTGCCGCTGGCCCTGATCGCCACGCCGAACCTGCCCGAAGCCCGCATCCTCGCCGAGCTGCCCGAAGGCACCGCTGACGAATGCGCCGAGAAGCTTTTGCCGTTCTGTAGACATCTGCTGATTACCGGCGGTCACGGCGACGAAGCGCAAATCCACAACCGGCTCTATAGCCGCGATGGCCAGCAGCACACCTGGACCTGCGAGCGCCTGCCAGGCAGCTACCATGGTTCGGGCTGTACGTTGGCCAGCGCCCTGGCCGGTCGCCTCGCCCTCGGCGAACAGCTGGAAAGTGCCGTACGCAGCGCGCTGGACTATACCTGGCGCACCCTGCGCGATGCCGAGCAGCTGGGCAAGGGGCAGTTCGTCCCACGCCGGCTGCCCCTGGATTTCTGCTTCTGATCCACGAGGTCTTGCGATGAAGTTACGCGGTCTGTATGCGATCACCGACAGCCAACTGCTCGCCGGTCGCTTCCTGTCCTATGTCGAGGCGGCCCTGGCCGGCGGCGTGTGCCTGCTGCAGTACCGCGACAAGAGCGATGACGCAGCCCGCCGCCTGCGCGAAGCCGAAGCGCTGGCCAAGCTCTGCGAGCGCTACGGCACCCAACTGGTCATCAATGACGACGCCGAGCTGGCCGCACGCCTGGGCGTCGGCGTACACCTGGGCCAGACCGATGGCCCGCTGACCCCGGCCCGCGCCCTGCTCGGCCGTGACGCCATCATCGGCTCCACCTGCCACGCCCAGCTCGAACTGGCCGAGCAGGCTGCCGCCGAAGGCGCCAGCTACGTGGCCTTCGGCCGATTTTTCAATTCCGTGACCAAGCCCGGTGCACCGGCCGCCGACCTCGCCCTGCTGGGCCAGGCCCGCGCCCGCGTACAACTGCCGATCGCCGTGATCGGCGGCATCACCCTCGACAACGCCGCCCCGCTGGTCGCCCAAGGTGCCGACCTGCTGGCGGTGATCCATGGCCTGTTCGGTGCCGACAGCGCGCAGGAAGTCACCCGCCGCGCCCGCGCCTTCAACGCCCTGTTCGCTTCCTGATTCGAGAGAAACCCCATGTCCCGTTCCGAATCCCTGTTCGCCCAAGCCCAGAAGCACATCCCTGGCGGCGTGAACTCGCCTGTGCGCGCGTTCCGCAGCGTCGGCGGCACCCCGCTGTTCTTCAAACATGCCGAAGGCGCCTATGTCATCGATGAAGACGACAAGCGCTACGTCGACTACGTCGGCTCCTGGGGCCCGATGATCCTCGGCCACAGCCACCCGGACGTCCTGGCTTCGGTGCGCAAGCAGCTGGAGCACGGCCTGTCTTACGGCGCCCCGACCGCCATGGAAACCGAGATGGCCGACCTGGTCTGCTCGATCGTGCCGTCCATGGAAATGGTGCGCATGGTCAGCTCCGGCACCGAGGCGACCATGAGCGCCATCCGCCTGGCCCGTGGCTACACCGGCCGCGATGCGATCATCAAGTTCGAAGGCTGCTACCACGGCCATTCCGACAGCCTGCTGGTCAAAGCCGGCTCCGGCCTGCTGACCCAGGGCGTGCCGAGCTCGGCCGGCGTACCGGCGGACTTCGCCAAACACACCCTGACGTTGCCGTTCAACGACATTGCGGCGGTGGAGAAGACCTTGTCGGACGTCGGCCAGACGGTAGCCTGCATCATCGTCGAGCCGGTGGCCGGCAACATGAACTGCGTGCCGCCGGCACCGGGCTTCCTCGAAGGTCTGCGCGAGCAGTGCGACAAGCATGGTGTGGTGCTGATCTTCGACGAAGTGATGACCGGTTTCCGCGTGTCCCTCGGCGGCGCCCAAGGCCATTACGGCATCAAGCCGGACCTGTCGACCTTCGGCAAGATCGTCGGTGGCGGCATGCCGGTCGGCTGCTTCGGCGGCAAGCGCGAGATCATGGAGTGCATCGCCCCGCTCGGCCCGGTCTACCAGGCCGGTACCCTGTCGGGCAACCCACTGGCCATGGCCGCGGGCCTGACCACGCTCAAGCTGATCAGCCGCCCGGGCTTCCATGATGAAGTGACTGCCTACACCAGCCGCATGCTCGACGGCCTGCAACAGCGCGCCGATGCCGCTGGCGTACCGTTCGTCACCACCCAGGCGGGCGCCATGTTCGGCCTGTACTTCAGCGGCGCCGACGACATCGTCACCTTCGACGACGTGATGGCCAGCGACGTGGAACGCTTCAAGCGCTTCTTCCACCTGATGCTCGAAGGCGGCGTGTACCTGGCGCCGAGCGCGTTCGAAGCAGGCTTCACCTCCATCGCCCATGGCGACAAAGAGCTGCAGATCACCCTGGATGCCGCCGAACGCGCGTTCGCAGCCCTGAAATAAAGGGATGACCGAATCGCGGGACAAGTCGGACCGCCGCACCGCCGCTCCCACAGGGGGGGCGGCGCTAGCCGCTTGTTCTTTGTGCGACAGCGCAGCCCGGAGGGATGGGTGATCTCCCACAGGATCACGCCTCACGTGTGGGAGCGGGCTTGCCCCGCGATCGGTCGGTTCAGGCTGCCAGTCCCCGGGCGTGTGAACCTCGTCACAATCAAAGGCGCTGTCCCGCAGATGTAGAAAATCGAGTAAAACTTTGTAAGGTAGGCGCTGCTTATCCCATAATGTGCCACCAGAGACATTGGCCGCAGCTTTGCAGAGGTAAGTCGATCCCCATGAACCGCACCGGCCGCGCCCTCACCCTGGGCTGCCTGCTGCTACTTCAGCCCCTGCTGGCCCTGGCAGAGGGCGGCAACTCGTTGCTCATTCCAGCGACGGGACGCTGCACCCTCAACACCCAGCCAGAGGACCTGGAGAACGCCCTGAAGGCCTGCGAGCAGACGGCGGAGTCGGGGGATGCCCAGGCACAGTACGAGCTGGGCGAGTTCTACTACAGTGGCAACCAGGCCCCCAAGGACCTGAAAAAAGCCGTCAACTGGTTCGAGAAAGCCTCGCTGCAAGGCCAGGCCCAGGCCCAATACCGCCTGGGCGCCATGTTCTTCCATGGCGAAGGGGTCCCGGCCAACAACGTGCAGGCCTACATCTTGCTGAAGATGGCCGCGGTCAACGGTGACGAAGACGCCCTGGACATGGCCGACGAAGTCACCGAGCAGATGCCCCGCGACGAACTCGAGCATGCCACCCAAGTACTGGGCCAGATCTTCCGCAAATACCTCCTGGAACTGCAGAACGCCGAAGGGCGTACGCCGTTTTCCCCCCTGCCCTGACGGGCCGCCTACTTCTCCGGCATCGGCATCGGGAACGGCATCACGTTGCCACCCCCCTTGGCCTCGCTGATTTTCGCGGTGCCCAGGCGCTCCACCTCATCGATACGCACGATCGAATGCATCGGCACGAAGCTGCGCACCACGCCTTCGAACTGCGCCTTGAGCTTCTCTTCGCTGGGGTCGACCACCACCTGCGTGCGTTCGCCGAAGACGAATTCCTCGATCTCCAGGAACCCCCACAGGTCACTCTGGTAGATCTGCTTGGCGTACATCTCGAAAACCTGACCCTGGTTCAGGAAGATCACTTTGTAGATGGCGGGTTCGCGTTTGCTCATGATCGAAAGAAACGACACAAAGATAGGAAAAGGCCGGCATCATAGCAGACCGCCTGGCCTGTTAAGCACCCGGCGCGGTCTCTATAATGTGCGGCCCTTTAAGCACCCGCAGCAGATGATTCGCCATGGCCAAGAAGCTCTACATTGAAACCCACGGTTGCCAGATGAACGAGTACGACAGCTCGCGCATGGTAGACCTGCTGGGCGAATACCAGGCCCTGGAAGTGACCGAGCACCCCGATGACGCCGACGTCATCCTGCTCAACACCTGCTCGATCCGCGAAAAGGCCCAGGACCAGGTGTATTCCAAGCTCGGCCGCTGGCGCGCCCTGAAGGACCGCAACCCGGACATGGTCATCGCCGTGGGTGGCTGCGTCGCCAGCCAGGAAGGCGAGGCGCTGCGCAAGCGTGCGCCCTATGTCGACGTGGTGTTCGGCCCGCAGACCTTGCACCGCCTGCCCGAGATGATCGACGCAGCCCGCAGCACCCGCCTGCCGCAGGTCGATGTGTCATTCCCGGAAATCGAGAAATTCGACCACCTGCCCGAGCCCCGCATCGACGGCCCGACCGCGTTCGTCTCGGTCATGGAGGGCTGCAGCAAGTACTGCACCTTCTGCGTGGTGCCCTACACCCGCGGCACCGAAGTCAGCCGGCCGTTCGACGACGTGCTGGCCGAGGTCATCCACCTGGCCGAGAACGGCGTGCGCGAGATCACCTTGCTGGGCCAGAACGTCAACGGCTATCGCGGCCTGACCCACGACGGGCGCCTGGCCGACCTTGCCGAGCTGATCCGCGTCGTGGCAGCGGTGGAGGGTATCGAGCGGATCCGCTACACCACCTCGCACCCGCTGGAGTTCTCCGACAGCCTGATCCAGGCACATGCCGAGGTCCCGCAGCTGGTCAAGCACTTGCACCTGCCGGTGCAGGCCGGCTCCGACCGCGTGCTGGCGGCCATGAAACGCAACCACACGATCCTCGAATACAAGTCCAAGCTGCGCAAGCTCAAGGCCGCGGTTCCGGACATCTGCATCAGCTCGGACTTCATCGTCGGCTTCCCCGGCGAGACCGAAAAGGACTTCGAGCAGACCATGAAGCTGGTGGCAGAGGTCGGCTTCGATTTCTCCTTCTCGTTCGTCTACAGCGCCCGCCCAGGCACGCCGGCGGCGGAGCTGGCGGACGACACCCCCGAAGAGGTGAAGAAACAGCGCCTGCAACTGCTGCAACACCGCATCGACCAGCAGGGGTTCGAGATCAGCCGACGCATGGTCGGCAGCATCCAGCGCATCCTGGTCACCGACTTCTCCAAGCGTGACCCGGGCAAGTTGCAGGGCCGCACCGAGAATAATCGAATCGTCAACTTCCACTGCGATAATCCAGCGCTGATCGGCCAGTTGGTGGACGTACGCATCGAAGAGGCCAAGCCGCATTCGCTGGTCGGCTCGTTGATCCAATGACCCTTGTTGCTATTTGAAGGGCTGGGTGATCTCCCACAAGGTTCGACCAGCTCGACATGATCGATACCAGACCCTTGATCGTTTCAGTGCTTTCGCCACTGCCCTTCAAGGGTTATTCTTGAGTTCACATCCATTGCCGTCGAGCGGCTAAAAACGACCTTGAACGCACCCATACAACCCCATCGCTTCATCCTCGAACCCTTTGAGGCCCACCGCTTCGCCAACCTGTGCGGCCAGTTCGACGAGCACCTGCGCCTGATCGAACAGCGCCTGGCCATCGAAATCCGCAACCGTGGCAATCAGTTCGAACTGATCGGCGAGCCCAAGACCACCTCGGCTGCCGAACAGCTGCTGCGTCGCCTCTATCGCGAAGCCAAAGCCTCCGAGTTGTCGCCGGAAACCGTTCACCTGTACCTGCAGGAGTCGACCGTCGAGACCCTCGACAACCCGGCCGTCAACGAAGTCAGCGTCTCGCTGCGCACCCGCAAGGGCAACATCCGCCCGCGCGGTGTCAACCAGCAGCGCTACGTGAAGGAGATCCTGGCCAACGACATCAACTTCGGCATCGGCCCCGCCGGTACCGGCAAGACGTACCTGGCCGTGGCCTGCGCCGTTGACGCCCTGGAGCGCGAACAGGTGCGCCGTATCCTGCTGGTACGCCCGGCCGTCGAGGCGGGCGAGAAGCTCGGCTTCCTGCCTGGCGACCTGGCCCAGAAGATCGACCCGTACCTGCGCCCGCTGTACGACGCCCTCTACGAGATGCTCGGCTTCGAGCACGTAGCCAAGCTGATCGAGCGCCAGGTGATCGAGATCGCCCCGCTGGCCTACATGCGTGGCCGCACCCTGAATAACAGCTTCATCATCCTCGACGAAAGCCAGAACACCACCCTCGAGCAGATGAAGATGTTCCTCACCCGCATCGGTTTCGGCTCGACTGCGGTGATCACCGGCGACATCACCCAGGTCGACCTGCCACGTGGCACCAAGTCGGGCCTGGCCCATGTGATCGAGGTGCTCAAGGACGTGCCGGGCATCAGCTTCACCCATTTCCAGCCCAAGGACGTGGTGCGCCACCCCTTGGTGCAACGCATCGTCGAAGCCTACGACCGCTTCGACGCCCGCCAGGCCAAGCCCGAGGCACCTGCCAAAGATGCTTGAACTCGACCTGCAACGGGCCACCGATGCTGCCGCCCCCGATGACGCCGCCTTCCGCCGCTGGTGCGAGCTGGCCCTGCGCCAGCGCAGCGCCGACTCGGAAATGACCATTCGCCTGGTCGACGAGGCCGAAGGCCGCGAGCTCAACCACACCTACCGGCACAAAGACTACGCCACCAACGTGCTGTCGTTCCCGGCCGATGTCCCGGACGAACTGCTCGACATCCCGCTGTTGGGCGACCTGGTCATCTGCGTGCCGGTGGTCGAGCGCGAAGCCGCCGAACAGGGCAAGGCCCTCGAGGCGCACTGGGCGCACCTGGTCATCCACGGCTGCCTGCACCTGCTCGGTTACGACCACATCGAAGATGACGAAGCCGAGGAAATGGAAGCCCTGGAACGAACCTTGCTGGCGGAACTGGGTCATCCCGACCCGTACGCCGATGACGAAATCACTCCCCCCGCGACAAAGGATCACGAGTAACCGCCATGAGCGAAGACCGATCGAGCAATGGGCAGAAGTCCTGGCTGGGTAAACTGACCCAGGCTTTTGCCCATGAGCCGAAGAACCGCCAGGAGCTTCTCGAGCTGCTGCGCGAAGCCCATCAGAACAAGCTGCTCGACAGCGAAGCGCTGACCATCGTCGAAGGCGCCATCCAGGTCGCCGACCTGCAGGTGCGCGACATCATGGTGCCGCGCTCGCAGATGATCAGCATCAAGGCCAGCCAGTCGCCACGCGAATTCCTGCCGGCGGTGATCGACGCCGCGCACTCGCGCTACCCGGTGATCGGCGAGAGCCATGACGATGTGCTCGGGATCCTCCTGGCCAAGGACCTGCTGCCGTTGATCCTCAAGGAGAACGGCGACAGCTTCAACATCAAGGACCTGCTGCGCCCCGCCACCTTCGTGCCGGAGTCCAAGCGCCTGAACGTGCTGCTGCGCGAGTTTCGCGCCAACCACAACCACATGGCCGTGGTCATCGACGAATACGGCGGCGTGGCAGGCTTGGTCACCATCGAGGACGTGCTGGAGCAGATCGTCGGCGACATCGAGGACGAACACGACGTCGAGGAAGACAGCTACATCAAGCCGCTGCCCAGCGGTGACTTCCTGATCAAGGCCCTGACGCCGATCGAGAACTTCAACGAGTTCTTCGACTGCGAATTCTCCGACGACGAATTCGACACCGTCGGCGGCCTGGTGATGAGTGCCTTCGGCCACCTGCCCAAGCGCAACGAGACCACCGAGATCGGCGCCTACAAGTTCCGTATTCTCAATGCCGACAGCCGGCGGATACACTTGCTGCGCCTGACACCGATCACCCGTTAAGGACAAACATGCGTTGGATCACCCGCCCCGGCTGGCCCGGTAACCTGCTGGCCCTGGCGGCTGGCGCATCGACCCTCCTGGCGCTGGCGCCGTTCGACATCTGGCCGCTGGCGCTGCTGTCCATTGCCCTGCTCTACCTCGGCCTGCGTGAGCTCAGCCCACGCCAGGCCATGTGGCGTGGCTGGTGGTTCGGCTTCGGCCTGTACGGCGCCGGCACCTGGTGGATCTATGTCAGCATGAACACCTACGGTGGCGCCTCGCCGCTGCTGGCGGTGGCCCTGCTGGTGGCGTTCTTCGCCGCCCTGGCCTGGTTCTTCGCCCTGCCCACCTGGCTGTGGGCGCGCTGGCTGAGGCGCAACGAGGCCCCCCTGGCCGACGCCCTGTGCTTCGCGGCCCTGTGGCTGCTGCAAGAGGCCTTCCGCGGCTGGTTCCTGACCGGTTTCCCTTGGTTGTACGCCGGCTACAGCCAGCTCGACGGCCCGCTCGCAGGCCTGGCGCCGCTAGGTGGCGTGTGGCTGGTTTCCTTCGTCCTGGCGTTGAGCGCGGCGCTGCTGTGCAACCTGCCTCGCTTGCGGGCACGCCCATCGTTCCTGGCGGCGGGCGTGATACTGCTGGTGGCACCCTGGGGCGTCGGCATGGCCCTCAAAGGCCACGCCTGGACCATACCCTCCGGCGATCCACTGAAGGTCGCGGCCTTGCAGGGCAACGTCGAACAGGACCTGAAATGGGACCCGGCGCACATCGACGCGCAACTGACGCTGTACCGCGACATGAGCTTCACCTCCAAACCCGTGGATCTACTGGTGTGGCCGGAAACCGCCGTGCCGGTGCTCAAGGACCAGGCCCAGGGCTATATCGATGTGATGGGGCGCTTCGCCGCCGACCGCCATTCGGCGCTGATCACCGGTGTGCCGGTGCGTGAAGTGGTGCATCACCAGCGCCGCTACTACAACGGCATCACCGTGGCCGGCGAAGGCGACGGCACCTACCTCAAGCAGAAACTGGTGCCGTTCGGCGAGTACGTACCGCTGCAGGACATGCTTCGTGGGTTGATCGAGTTCTTCAACCTGCCGATGTCGGACTTCGCCCGCGGCCCGTCGGACCAGCCCTTGCTGCAGGCAAAGGGCTACCAGGTGGCGCCGTTCATCTGCTACGAGGTGGTGTACCCCGAGTTCGCCGCCGGCCTGGCAGCGCGTAGCGACCTGCTGCTGACCATCAGCAACGACACCTGGTTCGGCACTTCGATCGGCCCGCTGCAACACCTGCAGATGGCCCAGATGCGCGCCTTGGAAGCAGGCCGCTGGATGATCCGCGCCACCAACAACGGCGTGACCGCGTTGATCGACCCGTTCGGCAAGATCACGGCGCAGGTTCCGCAGTTCCAGCAGGCGGTCCTCTATGGAGAAGTGATACCGATGCAGCAGCTGACGCCCTATCTGCAATGGCGCTCATGGCCGCTGGCGATTGTCTGCGCCCTGTTGCTGGGCTGGGCGCTGCTGGCGGGGCGAATTGCCAGGACGGTGTGATTTTCGCGGCACAAGGCCGCGCCTTCAGAAAGGCGCAACCCCTGTAGGAGCGGCCTTGTGCCGCGAAAGGGCTGCACCGCAGCCCCCTACTCAATTCAATAAAACAACCGATAGCCCACCAACCCCACCGCCTCGTTGAGCAACTGCCCACTGCGCCAAACCGCCCGGCTATCGGGCAGCAAGCCGGCGAACGGCTGGGCATGGTCGCCCCCGAGGAACCCCACCGGCGCCGTTATCACCTCGAACCCTGCCCGCTCGAAGCTCCAGCGCGCACGCGGCATATGCCAGGCCTGGGTCACCAGCACCACCCGGCGAATACCCTGGGGCTGTAGGAGCCGCGCACTGAACTGGGCATTCTCCCAAGTGGTGCGGCTGGCCTCTTCCTTCCAGCGCACAGCAACGCCGAAGTCTGCCTGCAGCCGGTCAGTCATCAATTGCGCCTCACTCGGCGGCGTCCCATAGTGCAGCCCGCCACTGATCGCCAACGGCAGCCCCGAGGCCTTGGCCAACTGCGCGGCATAGCGCATGCGCTCCAGGGCCGTGCCGGTCGGCTGGTCCTGGCCGCCCCAGGCCGAGTCGCCACGCTCACGGCCAGCCCCCAACACCACGATGGCCTCGGCACGCCCGGCCAGGGCTGCCCATTGCCCCGGCGGCAATGGCGCTTCGGTTTCCAGCTGCCGGGCGGCCTGCTCCACCACCAGCGGCAGGCTCATCAACCACAGGCCACCCAGGCCCAGAACGAAGCAGGCCGCCGCCAGGCGCGGGCGCCGCGTGCGCAGCCACCAGGCAGCCAGCAGCAACAGGAACAGCACGCCAGGCGGCAGCAACCATTGTTTGATGAAGTAGCGAAGCGGCATGCACAGACCTCCAATGAAGGCGTGCAGCCTAAGAGGATCGACGCCGGGCAACAAGTGCGCGTCCGACGCCGATCATGAGCAGTTGTAAGAAAGAACCGGCGCAAGACGGTCTGCGCCTGGAACCCAGAACGGCTAGCGGGGCAGCGCCCGGGATCTTGCCATGCTGGCAGGGCGTTTCTTGTCCTTGAGCCAGACGATCTTCGCCAAAGTCGGCTCCGGTGGCGGGTAAGCTCCGGTGCTGGCAAAGCGACCTTCCGGGAGGGTTTCCAGGTAGGCCTTGATCACTTCGAACTCGGCGTGGCTCAAGCCACGCAGTTCCAGTTCGGCTGGCATCTCGTCGCGTAATCGTACGGAGGTCCTGGCCACTTCCAGAGCCAGGCCCAGGCGGTCGATCAAGCGTTCGTATAGCTCCGGTTTGATTGCGGGTAGCTGCGACTCTCCCATCCGTTCACCTCATTGAAGATAAGAATATCTCCCCCACAAATGAGCTTAGCGTCACTGCAAAAAGCAGCCGGATGCCGCGACCAACGGCCCGTGGGCCGCATTCAGGGTTTCCCACGATACACGACGCTCATGTATGCTACGGCGTTCACTCTACCGACACCGGAGTGCCGGACGCAGCGAGGTTCCGCTGCGGAAAACAGGGTCCCTATCTCTCTCAGCACAAAGTAGCCATGCACGAACAATACACGCCCCGTGATATAGAAGCCGCCGCCCAGACCTTCTGGGACGAGCAACAATCGTTCGCTGTCACCGAACAGCCAGGCAAGGACACCTACTACTGCCTGTCGATGTTCCCGTACCCGAGCGGCAAGCTACACATGGGTCACGTGCGCAACTACACCATCGGCGACGTGATCGCCCGCTACCAGCGCATGCAAGGCAAGAACGTGCTCCAGCCGATGGGTTGGGACGCCTTCGGCATGCCGGCGGAAAACGCCGCGATGAAGAACAACGTCGCCCCGGCCAAGTGGACGTACGAGAACATCGACTACATGAAGTCCCAGCTCAAGAGCCTGGGCCTGGCGATCGACTGGTCCCGTGAAGTCACCACCTGCAAGCCGGACTACTACCGTTGGGAGCAGTGGCTGTTCACCCGCCTGTTCGAAAAGGGTGTCATCTACCGCAAGAACGGCACCGTCAACTGGGACCCGGTCGACCAGACCGTCCTGGCCAACGAGCAGGTCATCGACGGCCGTGGCTGGCGTTCGGGCGCGCTGATCGAGAAGCGCGAAATCCCGATGTACTACTTCCGCATTACCGACTACGCCGACGAGCTGCTGGAAAGCCTCGACGAGCTGCCGGGCTGGCCTGAGCAGGTCAAGACCATGCAGCGCAACTGGATCGGCAAGTCGCGCGGCATGGAAGTGCAGTTCCCCTACGACCAGGCGAGCATCGGCCACGAAGGCGCCCTGAAGGTCTTCACCACCCGCCCGGACACCCTGATGGGCGCGACCTACGTCGCCGTCGCCGCCGAGCACCCGCTGGCCACCCAGGCTGCCCAGGGCAACCCGGCGCTGCAGGCGTTCATCGACGAATGCAAGAGCGGCAGCGTCGCCGAGGCCGACATGGCGACCCAGGAGAAGAAGGGCATGCCCACTTCCCTGTTCGTCCAGCACCCACTGACCGGTGAGAAACTGCCGGTTTGGGTCGCCAACTACGTACTGATGCACTACGGCGACGGCGCGGTGATGGCGGTCCCGGCCCACGACGAGCGCGACTTCGAGTTCGCCCACAAGTACAACCTGCCGCTCAAGGCGGTGGTACGCACCAGCGCCGGCGACGAAGTCGGCAGCGAGTGGCAGGCCGCCTACGGCGAGCATGGCCAGCTGATCAACTCCGGCGAGTTCGACGGCCTGGACTTCCAGGGTGCTTTCGACGCCATCGAGGCCGCGCTGATCCGCAAGGAACTCGGCAAGTCGCGCACCCAGTTCCGCCTGCGCGACTGGGGCATCAGCCGCCAGCGCTACTGGGGCTGCCCGATTCCGATCATCCACTGCCCGTCCTGCGGCGACGTGCCGGTGCCGGAAGACCAACTGCCGGTCACCCTGCCCGAGAACGTGGTACCGGACGGCGCCGGCTCGCCCCTGGCGCGCATGCCCGAATTCTACGAATGCACCTGCCCGAAATGTGGCACGGCGGCCAAACGCGAAACCGACACCATGGACACCTTCGTCGAGTCGTCCTGGTACTTCGCCCGCTACGCCTCGCCGAACTACGAAGGTGGCATGGTCGACCCGAAAGCCGCCAACCACTGGCTGCCGGTGGACCAGTACATCGGCGGTATCGAGCACGCCATCCTGCACCTGCTGTACGCGCGCTTCTTCCACAAGCTGATGCGCGACGAGGGCCTGGTCACCTCCAACGAGCCGTTCAAGAACCTGCTCACCCAGGGCATGGTCGTCGCCGAGACCTACTACCGCACCGCCAGCAACGGCGGCAAGGACTGGTTCAACCCGGCCGACGTCGAGGTCGAGCGTGACGCCAAGGCCAAGATCATCGGCGCCCGCCTGAAGACCGACGGCCTGCCGGTGGAAATCGGCGGCACCGAGAAGATGTCCAAGTCCAAGAACAACGGCGTCGACCCGCAAGCCATGATCGACGCCTACGGCGCCGACACCTGCCGCCTGTTCATGATGTTCGCCTCGCCGCCCGACATGAGCCTGGAGTGGTCCGACTCCGGCGTCGAAGGTGCCAGCCGCTTCCTGCGCCGTGTCTGGCGCCTGGCCCAGGCCCACGTCGCCCAGGGCCTGCCGGGCAAGCTGGATGTCGCTTCGCTGGACGACGCGCAGAAGACCATCCGCCGCGCCATCCATGCCGCGATCAAGCAGGCCAGCACCGACGTGGGCCAGTTCCACAAGTTCAACACCGCCATTGCCCAAGTGATGACCGTGATGAACGTGCTGGAAAAAGCTCCGCAAGCCACCGAACAGGACCGCGCCCTGCTGCAGGAAGGCCTGGAGGCCGTTACCCTGCTGCTGGCCCCGATCACCCCGCACATCAGCCATGCGCTGTGGCAGCATCTGGGCCACGACCAGGCGGTGATCGACGCCACCTGGCCGAGCGTCGACGAAAGCGCCCTGGTACAGGACAGCATCACGCTGGTGGTCCAGGTCAACGGCAAGCTGCGCGGCCAGGTCGAGATGCCGGCTAGCGCCAGCCGTGAAGAGATCGAAGCCGCCGCCCGCAGCAACGAGAACGTCCTGCGCTTCATCGATGGCCTGACCATCCGCAAGGTCATCGTCGTGCCGGGCAAGCTGGTCAACATCGTCGCCAACTGATGGCAACGCCCACCCGCGCACAGCGTGGGTGGGCGGAACAGGCCCACAAGGGAGCTACAACATGATCAAACGCAATCTGCTGGTAATGGGCCTGGCCGTCGTGCTCAGCGCCTGTGGTTTCCAGCTGCGCGGCACCGGCACCACCGAGCTGACCATCAAGGAAATGGACCTGCGCGCGCGCAACGCCTACGGCGAGACCGTGACCGAGCTGCGCGAGACCCTGGACCGCAACGGCGTCAACGTTCACGCCGGCGCGCCCTATCGCCTGGTGCTGACCGACGAGAAACAGACCCAGCGCGCGGCTACCTACAGCGGCGGCAACCGCTCGGTCGAGTACGAACTCACCACCGTGCTCAGCTATAGCATGCTGGGGTTGAATGACATTCCACTGCTCAGCGACAAGGTCGAGGTCCGCAAGATCTACGTGCATGACGGTGACAACATCACCGGCTCCGACCAGGAAGCCACCCAGGCTCGCGAAGAAATGCGCCGCGACCTGATCCAGGCCATGATGGTGCGCCTGCAGATGCTGACGCCGTCCCACCTGGACGAGCTGCAACGTGAAGCCGAGGCCCGCGCCAAGGCCGAAGCCGACGCCCTGGAAGCGGCCCGCCGCCAGCAGGACGAAACGCCGCAGCAATCCCCGATGGAAGTACCGGCCAACTGACACGAGGCCGAAGGGGCACCTGCCGGTGCCCCATTCCACACCATGAAGCTCTCTCCCGCCCAACTCAACAAACACCTGCAAGGTGCCCTGGCCCCGGTCTACGTGGTCAGCGGCGACGACCCGCTGTTGTGCCAGGAAGCTGCGGATGCCATCCGCACCGCCGCCCGCCAGCAAGGCTTCGACGAACGCCAGGTGTTCAGTGCCGACGCCAACTTCGACTGGGGCACCCTGCTCCAGGCCGGTGCCAGCCTGTCATTGTTCGCCCAGCGTCGCTTGCTGGAACTGCGCCTGCCGTCCGGCAAGCCGGGCGACAAGGGCGCCGCCGCGCTCATGGAGTATTGCGCCAACCCGGCCGACGACACCCTGCTGCTGATCAGCCTGCCCAAGCTCGACGGCAGCGCGCAGAAAACCAAATGGGGCAAGGCGCTGATCGAAGGCCAGCACTGCCAGTTCATCCAGATCTGGCCGGTGGACGCCCAGCAATTGCCGCAGTGGATCAACCAGCGCCTGGCCCAGGCCGGGCTCTGCGCCCAGCGCGATGCAGTCGATCTGATCGCCGCGCGGGTCGAGGGCAACCTGCTGGCCGCCGCCCAGGAGATCGAGAAGCTCAAGCTGCTGGCCGAGGGCAACCAGATCACGGTCGACACCGTCCAGGCTGCTGTCGCCGACAGCGCACGCTTCGATGTCTTCGGCCTGGTCGATGCGATCCTCAACGGCGAGGCCGGCCATGCCCTGCGCATGCTCGAGGGTCTGCGTGGCGAGGGGGTCGAGCCACCCGTGATCCTTTGGGCTCTGGCCCGGGAGCTGCGCCTGTTGGCGGGGCTGGCCCAACAGTTCAGCCAGGGCGTGCCCCTGGACAAAGCCTTCAGCCAGGCGCGCCCGCCAGTGTGGGACAAGCGCCGGCCCTTGGTCAGCAAGGCGTTGCAGCGGCTCTCGGCGCAGCGTTGGGCGCAACTGCTACAGGATGCGCAGCGCATCGATGCGCAGATCAAGGGCCAGGCCGAAGGCTCGCCCTGGACCGGGCTGGCGCGCTTGTCGTTGCTGATGGCCGGGCAGCGTCTGGCACTTCCTCCAGAATGACAGGGGGCCGCTTCGCGGCCCTTTCGCGGCACAAGGCCCTCCTACAGAGGCCGCGCTCATCGTCCATAAACACAATCAATTGGCCCCTCCCCCACCCCAGCCTTACAGTGCGCCCCGACATCCACCCAAACGGGGTAATCGCCATGAGCAAGAAGCCGAAAAAGCACGGCCCGAACAAGGCCAAGTCCATCGTCGCCCAGCCACTGTTCCGCTGCCGCCAGGAACGACCGAACAAGGGCAAAGGCAGCTACCGCCGCGAAGCCTTCCAATCGAGAGATTGGGAGGCTTCTTGCTTTTTGGCCGCATGAAGGCAGGAAGCGCCCAGTCATGATATGGTCGGCACCTGAACCGCAATTCTGGATCTGTGCATGCCCTTCCGTCTGTCCCTGCGCTGGCACCCACGCCAGCTGATCGCAGCCTCCAGCTTCATCCTGCTCGTCGCCTGCGCGGAAAAGCCCACCGCCGCCGACGCTTTGCCGCTGGCTCCCGCCCAGCCCACTGCAAACGTGACCCTGCCAGGCACCACACCTGACACCAGCAGCGAAATCCAGCCCCTGCAGACCTTCGCCCAATGGCAGGCGGGCTTCCGCCAACAGGCCCTGCAGGCCGGTATCAGCCCCAGCACGTTCGACCGCGCCTTCCTCGGCGTCACGCCCGATATGGACGTGATCAAGGCCGACCGCAGCCAACCTGAATTCGCCCGCCCGGTATGGGAATACCTCGACGGTGCCCTGTCGCCATTGCGCGTGCGCAACGGCAAGAAGCTGCTGGCACAGCACGCCGAGCTGTTGTCGCAGATCGAGCAGCGCTATGGCGTGGATCGCCAGGTTCTGGTCTCGGTCTGGGGCATGGAGAGCAATTTCGGCCAGTTCCAGGGCAGCAAGTCGGTGATTCGCTCCCTGGCCACCCTGGCCTACGAAGGCCGTCGCCCGACCTTCGCCCAGGATCAGCTGATCGCCGCCTTGCAGATCCTGCAGAACGGCGACATCCAGCCTGAGGCCATGCGTGGCTCCTGGGCCGGCGCCATGGGCCAGACCCAGTTCATCCCCACCACCTACAACACCCACGCCGTGGACTTCGACGGCGATGGCCGCCGCGACATCTGGAACAGCACTGCCGATGCCCTGGCCTCCACCGCCCACTACCTGCAAAGCTCGGGCTGGCAGAAGGGCCAGCCCTGGGGCTTCGAGGTGCAGGTGCCCGCAGGCTTCGATTATTGGTTGGCCGATGGCGCCCAGCGCAAGACCGTCAGCGAATGGCTGCAACTGGGCGTGACGCTGCCGACCGGTACCCAGCTGCCTGCGGGCAGCAACCAGCTCTCGGCCGCCCTGCTGCTGCCCGCGGGTGCCCGCGGCCCGGCGTTCCTGGTGCTGGACAACTTCCGGGCGATCCTGAAGTACAACAATTCGTCGTCCTACGCCCTGGCGGTCAGCCTGCTGGGGGATCGTTTCTCCGGCTGGGGCTTCATCGCCGGCGGCTGGCCCAAGGACGACCTGCCGCTGAGTCGCAGCGAGCGTATCGAGCTGCAGGACCTGCTCAATGCCCGCGGCCACGAGGCAGGCAATGCCGATGGCATCATCGGCGCCAATACCCGCAAGGCCATCCGTAATGCCCAGCAAGGGCTGGGGTGGCCGGCCGATGGCTATCCGACCCACAAGCTGCTCGACAGCTTGCGTCGGCAGTAATACTTCGCGGCTCAAGGCCGCTCCTACAGTGGGCCTGTAGGAGCGGCCTTGTGCCGCGAAAGGGCGGCAAAGCAGCCCTAGCTATCTCAAGCCTTGAACAGCCCCTGCTCCAGTACCAGTACCTGCTCCTGACTGTCCAACCGTACCCTGGCCCCCAGCGGCAGGCACAGGTTCGGATCGCAGTGCCCACTGCGCCACCCCGCCAATACCGGCACGCCCAGCGGCCCGAAGATATCCTTGAGCAGCGGCACCATCGCCGCCACGCTGATTCCGGCAAAGTCGCCCACCAGCACGCCTCGCACCCCATTCAGCTTGCCCGCCAGGCGCAATTGAGTGAGTAACCGGTCGACCCGGTACAACGGCTCGTTGACGTCTTCGATGAACAGGATGCTGCCCTGGCTGTCGATCTCGGCAGGCGTCCCCAGGGTGGCGCAGAGCAGCGACAGGTTGCCGCCCAATAACCGCCCGCTCGCCACGCCAGGCTGCACGCAGGTCAGCGGGTAGGCCTCAGGATGACGCAACACGTCCCCCTCGCCCAACTCGCCCCTGAGCTGGCTGAGCAGCGACGGCACGGTCGGCTCCAGTTTCTCCCCCAACAGGTCGGCATTGAGCATCGCACCGTGGAAGGTGATGAGCCCAGCGTAACGGTTGAGTGCGGTGTGCAAGGCGGTGATGTCGCTGTAGCCAACCAACGGTTTGGGGTGGCGGCGGATCAGGTCGAAGTCGAGCCGGTCGAGCAGGCGCATGCTGCCGTAGCCGCCGCGCATGCACAGGATGGCGTCGATGTCCGGGTCGGCAAACGCCGCGTGCAGGTCATCGAGGCGTTGCTGGTCGCTGCCGGCCAGGTAGCCCTGCGCCTGGCTGACCCCCGGATACAGCCGGCATTGCATGCCTCGGCTGGTGAACCAGCGGTGAGCCTTCTGCTCGTCCAGCCGCGCCGGGCCGGCCGGGGCGACGATGGCGAAACAGGCATCGGCCGGTATGGCGGCAGGCAATTGCATGTCGAGGGGTTCGGCGCAATTCATCGAGCAACTCCTAGCAGATACGGGCCGGCACGATCACGCACGGCCATGGCCCTGTCCAGGGGGAATCCCCCCGCAAACAAAAATGCCGATGGCGCCTACCGGCGCGCATCGGCATGGGTCACACAGCCAGGTTCAGAGCTTGATCTTGGCTTCGTGGGCTTGCTGGTCGGCGTGGTACGAGGAACGAACCAGAGGCCCGGAAGCGACGTTCTTGAAGCCCATCTTGTAGCCTTCCTCGGCGAACCAGGCGAAGGTGTCCGGGTGCACGAAACGCTGTACCGGCAGGTGGTTGCGCGACGGCTGCAGGTACTGGCCCAGGGTCAGCATGTCGATGTCGTGCTCGCGCATGCGGTGCATCACTTCGATGACTTCCTCGTCCGTCTCGCCAAGCCCCAGCATCAGGCCGGACTTGGTCGGCACGTGCGGCACCATCTGCTTGAACTTCTGCAGCAGGTCCAGCGACCAGTCATAGTCCGAACCGGGGCGCGCAGCCTTGTACAGGCGCGGTACGGTTTCGAGGTTGTGGTTGAACACATCCGGCGGGGTCTGCGCAGTGATTTCCAGCGCGACGTCCATCCGCCCACGGTAGTCCGGGACCAGGGTTTCCAGTTGCACGCCAGGCGACAGCGCACGAATCTCGCGGATGCAGTCGGCGAAGTGCTGGGCGCCGCCGTCGCGCAGGTCGTCGCGGTCCACCGAAGTGATCACCACGTACTTCAGGCGCAGGTCGGCAATGGCGATGGCCAGGTTCTTCGGCTCATCGACGTCCAGCGGCTTCGGCCGGCCGTGGCCGACGTCGCAGAACGGGCAGCGGCGGGTGCAGATGTCGCCCATGATCATGAAGGTCGCGGTGCCGCCCGAGAAGCACTCACCCAGGTTCGGGCAGGAGGCTTCCTCGCAGACGCTGTGCAGCTTGTGCTTGCGCAGCAGTTGCTTGATCCGGTCGACTTCCGGGGAAACCGGGATGCGCACGCGGATCCAGTCGGGCTTCTTCGGCAGTTCTTCGGTGGGGATGATCTTGACCGGGATACGCGCGACCTTGTCGGCGCCGCGCAGCTTGACGCCCGCCTCGACTTTCTTCGGCGCGGGGCGCGCGGTAGCTTCCGGGGTTGGCACGGTTTCTTGCACAGTTGTTGTCATATTCAGTCGATTCCGCCCGTGAGGGTCGTCTGCTCAGCATAGTCGAGGTGCTTGACCAGCTGTCCGCGCAGCCTTGTCCTGACCTCGGAGAGTTCGATCGGGCCTGCCAGGTCTCGCAGCTGGGTCATGGCCAGCCCCGCATACCCACAGGGGTTGATTCGGCGGAATGGCGCAAGGTCCATGTCCACGTTCAGAGCAAGGCCGTGGAAGGAACGACCGTTGCGGATTCGAAGGCCAAGGGAAGCGATCTTCGCGCCCTCGACATAGACACCCGGCGCATCGGGCTTGGCCATGGCCTGGACACCGTAGCTGGCGAGCAGGTCGATCAGCGTCTGCTCGATACGGCTGACCAGCTCGCGCACGCCAAACCCGAGGCGACGAACATCCAGCAGCAGGTAGGCCACCAGTTGCCCGGGGCCATGGTAGGTCACCTGGCCGCCACGGTCGGTCTGCACCACCGGGATATCGCCCGGTACCAGCAGATGCTCGGCCTTGCCGGCCTGGCCCTGGGTGAAGACCGCGGGGTGCTCGACCAGCCAGACTTCGTCCTGGCTGTCCGGGCCACGCTGCTCGGTAAAGCGACGCATGGCTTCCAGCACCGGTTCATAGGGCTGCAAGCCGAGATCGCGAAAACCGAGGCAGGGCGGCATCAGAGCACCATTTTCACGATGCCGGTCGCGCGCAGGGCGCTGTTGATATCGTGCAGCTGGTTCTCGCTTTCGGCAACGATGTGCAGCTGTACCGTGGTGTACTTGCCTTCCTTGCTCTGGCGCTCGGCCAGGGTGGACAGGTCGACCTTGGCATATTTGCTCAGGATCTCGATCACGGTGTCCTTGAAACCGACCACGGTATCGCCGATTACCTTGATCGGGTAATCGTCGCAAGGGAATTCGATCTTGTGCGACTTGACGTCAGGTTCGCTCATGGCGGAAACGGCCTCGTAAGCCGTGGCAACAACAACGCCCCCGCAGGATACGCGGGGGCATGCAGGTCACGTATCAGTTGAACAACCCGTAGAAGAACAGACGGATGCTATCCCACATACGGCGGAAGAAACCACCTTCCTCGACGCCGTCGAGGGCGATGAGGTCGGCGCTGTGAACCACTTTCTCGTCCAGTTTGACTTCCACTTTGCCGATCACGTCACCTTTGGCGATCGGTGCGGTGAGCTGCGGGTTCATGGTCATCGAAGCCTGGAGACGCTTCAATTGGCCTTTAGGCATAGTCAGGGTCAGGTCATTGGCAAGGCCTGCCTTCACCTGGCTGGTGGCGCCCTTCCAGACCGGGGCCTGGGTCAGCTCGGTGCCCTTCTGGTAGAAGGTCTGGGTTTCGAAGAAGCGGAAACCGTAGGTCAGCAGCTTCTGGGTCTCGGCAGCGCGAGACTGCTCGCTGTTGGTGCCGAATACCACGGCGATCAGGCGCTGACCGTCACGAACGGCCGATGCCACCATGCAGTAGCCGGCTTCGTCGGTGTGGCCGGTCTTCAGGCCGTCGACGGTCTTGTCACGCCACAGCAGCAGGTTGCGGTTGGGCTGCTTGATGTTGTTCCAGAAGAATTCCTTCTGCGAATAGATGGCGTAGTGGGCCGGGTCTTCGTCGATGATCGCGCGCGCCAGCACGGCCATGTCGTGGGCCGAAGAGTAGTGCTCCGGGTGCGGCAGGCCGGTCGGGTTCATGAAGTGGCTGTTGGACATGCCCAGGTCGGCAGCGGTCTTGTTCATCATGTCGGCGAAGGCGTCTTCGCTGCCGGCGATGTGCTCGGCCAGGGCCACCGAGGCGTCGTTGCCCGACTGGATGATGATGCCGTGCAGCAGATCGCTGACGCTGACTTGGCTGCCGACCTTGATGAACATGCGCGAACCACCCGTGCGCCAGGCATTTTCGCTGACGGTGACCGGGTCGTTCTCGCCGATCTGGCCACGGCGAATGTCCAGGGTGGCGATGTAGGCGGTCATCAGCTTGGTCAGGCTGGCCGGCGGCAGGCGCTCGTCACCGTTGTTCTCGACCAGCACGTTGCCGCTGGACGCATCCATGAGTACGTAGGACTTGGCAGCCAGCTGGGGTGGCGATGGCATCATCTGCTCCGCCGCGAAGGCAGCGGGCGTGATCATCAGCAGAACGGGCAGGCAAAGTCGTTTGGCAAGGTTGGTGATGTTCATCCGTCTCTCGAAAATCGCTAATGGTCTGATGTTTCGCGGGCCACATCGTGTGCCCGGCGCCAGTCAGGCTAGTTTTTTAGGCCGTCGGCCAGGCCCGCAAAATGCGGCGTTATGTCGCTACGGGCAAAAGCCGACATTGTACATGGCCATGGCCGGCAATTCATGACAAAACCGACAGTTTGGCTGTACACCCTCGTTGCCGGTGCACAACCTGTAGGAGCGGCCTTGTGCCGCGAAAGGGCTGCGCAGCAGCCCCAGCCAAAGGTTGGGTAATGCCCAAACCCAGGGGCCGCGTTGCGGCCCTTTCGCGGCACAAGGCCGCCCCTACGGAAAAGCCGGCGTCAGTCAGCCGTGACCAGCTTCGCCTGCCCCAGGTTGGCCAGGCGAATGCTGTCCTGCGCCTGCTGGATCTCGCCTTGGCTGGTGATCGGCCCCAGGCGCACGCGATGCAGGGTCTGCTGGTTACGCACGATGGAGCTGATGAACACCGGCGCACTGACCATGGTGCTGAGCTTGGCGCGCAGCAACTCGGCAGCGTCCGGGTTGGCGAAGGCCCCGACCTGCAGGAAGCTGCCGCCGTTGTTGGCCGGTACATTGTTGCCACCCACCTGCACCGGCACCACCGGCGCCGCATGCTGCTGGGGGGGCGGTGTCCATTGCTCGACCTTGCCGGTATTGGCCGGAATCGCCTGGGTCTGGGCCACCTGGGGCTGCTTGAGCACCATTGGCGCCGGCTGGCCACGCTCGGCCCACCACTGCTGCGGGTCGATCCCTTCGACGCGCACGCGGGCGGTGCCGATTTCGGCATAGCCGAGCTTCTTCGCCGCCGCGTAGGACAGGTCGATGATACGGTCGGAGTAGAACGGGCCGCGGTCGTTGACCCGCAGGATCACGCTGCGGCCATTGGCCAGGTTGGTCACCCGCACGTAGGCCGGCAGCGGCAGCGTCTTGTGCGCCGCGCTCATGCCGTAGAGGTCGTAGAGCTCGCCGTTGGCCGTGTTCTGGCCATGGAACTTGGTGCCGTACCACGACGCGGTGCCTTCGGCGCGGTAGTTGCGCGAGTCCTGCATCGGGTAATAGGTCTTGCCCAGCACCGTGTAGGGGTTGGCCTTGTAGGCGCCGGTATGCACGGTCGGCGTGGCGTCGGGGATCTTGTTGACGTCCACGTCCCACCATGGCGCGCCGTCCTTGTGGGCCCGGTTGATGTCCAGCCCGGGCTGGGTACGCACGACATTGCCGCCTTGCTTGGGCGCCGTGGTGCGATTGGAGGAGCAGCTGGCCAGGGCCAGGCCGACCGCGACGCAGCCCAGCAGCTTGAGGGAATGGGTGGAGAAAATTACGCGCATTACTTGACGCCCCGTGCTTGAACCAGCTGTTCCGAAAGCTGATGCACCGCCATGGCGTACATCACGCTGCGGTTGTAACGCGTGATCGCGTAGAAGTTTTTCAGGCCCATCCAGTATTCCGGGCCCTGCTCGCCTTCGAGCCGGAAGGCCGTGACCGGCAGATCATCGCGCAGCGCATCATGACTCGACCAGCCCAGGGCCCGCAACTCTCCGACAGTCTTGACCGGCTCGATGCCAGTGGTCAGGCCCTCGTCGGCGCGCTCGCCGACCACCAGGGCGCGGCTGACCACAGGCTCGCCGGCCACCCAGCCGTGACGCTTGAAATAGCTGGCGACGCTGCCGATGGCATCATCCGGGTTGTTCCAGATATTGATGTGGCCGTCGCCGTCGAAATCCACGGCGTAGCTGCGAAAGCTGCTCGGCATGAACTGCGGCAGGCCCATCGCGCCAGCGTAGGAACCCTTGAGAGTGAGCGGGTCGAGCTGCTCTTCGCGGGCCAGCAGGAGGAATTCACGCAACTCCTTGCGGAAGAACTCGGCGCGCGGCGGGTAATCGAAGCCCAAGGTGGACAGGGCGTCGATCACGCGGAAATTACCGGTGTTACGCCCGAAGAAGGTCTCCACGCCGATGATCGAGACGATGACCTGCGCCGGCACGCCGTACTCCTGCTCGGCGCGGGCCAGGGTCGCCTCGTGCTGGCGCCAGAAGTCCACGCCACGGGCGATGCGGGCATCGGTGATGAACATCGGCCGATAGTCCTTCCAGGGCTTGACCCGCTCGGCCGGACGCGAGATGGCGTCGAGGATCGACTGCTTGCGCTGCACCTCGCGGAACACGCCCATCAACTGTTCCTGGGCGAAGCCGTAGTCGCGGGTCATCTCGCCGACGAACTCGGCCACCTGGGGCGAGCGCTCGTAATCGCCGGCATTGGCCTGCTGGACTGCGCCGAACAAGCCCATTGCGCCAATCCAGGGCGCACAACGGGCAGCCCAGCCACGCACTGCTTGCATGAAATTCTTCACCTTATTCAAACCTGTGCAATCCATTTGCGGTGCGTATGGATCGACATCAAAACGCCAAACGCTGACAGCAGCGTCACCAACGAAGTTCCGCCATAGCTGATGAAGGGCAGCGGCACGCCCACCACGGGCAGAAGGCCGCTGACCATACCGATATTGACGAATACATATACAAAGAATGTCATGGTCAGGCTGCCTGCCAGCAGCTTGCCGAACAGGGTCTGGGCCTGGGCCGTGATCACCAGGCCGCGGCCGATCAGCAGCAAGTAGGTCAGCAGCAGCAGGCAGATGCCGACCAGGCCGAATTCCTCGCCGAGCACGGCGATGATGAAGTCGGTATGGCTTTCCGGAAGAAAATCCAGGTGCGACTGGGTGCCTAGCAGCCAGCCCTTGCCGAACACCCCACCCGAACCGATCGCCGCCTTGGACTGGATGATGTTCCAGCCGGTGCCCAGGGGGTCGCTCTCCGGGTCCAGGAAGGTCAGCACCCGCTGCTTCTGGTAGTCGTGCATCACGAAGAACCACATGGCCACCGCCACCGGCACGGCGGCGGCAACCACGCTGACGATCCAGCGCCAGCGCAGGCCACCCATGAACAGCACGAACGCGCCCGAGGCCAGGATCAGCAACGCCGTGCCCAGGTCGGGCTGGCGCACGATCAGGATGAACGGCACGCCGATCAGTACCAGGCTGATCGCCACGTGCTTGAGGTCTGGCGGCAAGGTGCGCTTGGACAGGTACCAGGCGATGGTCGCCGGCATGATGATCTTGAGAAACTCCGAGGGCTGGAAGCGGATCACGCCGGGGATGTTGATCCAGCGCGTGGCGCCCATGGCGTTGTGGCCCATGACGTCCACCACCACCAGCAACAAAACCCCGACCACATACGCCAGGGGCACCCAGCGTGCCATGAAGCGCGGCTCGAGCTGGGCGATGACGAACATCGACACCAGGCCCAGGCCGAACGAGCTGGCCTGCTTCATCAGCAGGTCCCAGTTCTTGCCGCTGGCCGAATAGAGAACGAACAGGCTGCCAGCCGCCAGGGTCAGCAGGATGACCAGCAAGGGGCCGTCGATGTGGATGCGCTGCAGGAAGCTTGCGCGTCGCCGCATCACGTCCTCGCTGGAGAGCATGCGATCGAAATTGTTCTTCACGGGGCCGATTCCTGAACGACGGTGGCAGGAGCGAATTCGGGTTTGAGGCGGCCGTTCTCGTCGAGCAGCCAGGCGTCCATCACCTGGCGAACCACTGGTGCTGCGACGCCGGAGCCGGACTCGCCGTTCTCGACCATCACCGAGACCACGATCTTCGGGTCTTCGGCCGGGGCGAAGGCGACGAACAGGGCATGATCGCGATGGCGCTCCTGGAGCTTGTTGCGGTCATATTTCTCGCCTTGCTTGATCGCCACCACCTGGGCGGTGCCGCTCTTGCCGGCAATGCGGTACTGAGCACCGAGAGCGGCCTTGCGCGCAGTACCGCGGGCGCCGTGCATCACCTGCTCCATGCCATGGGTCACCTTGGCCCAATCGGACTTGTCGCGCAGGACGATATCCTCCATGGGGTTCTCGTCCACCGGCGGCTTGCCTTCGATGGTCTTGGCCAGATGCGGGCGGTTCCACTTGCCCTTGTTGGCGATCAGCGCGGTGGCCTGGGCCAGCTGCAGGGGGGTGGCCTGCATGTAGCCTTGGCCGATACCGAGGATCAGCGTCTCGCCTGGGAACCAGGCCTGACGGCGGGTAGCGCGCTTCCATTCGCGCGACGGCATCAGGCCGGCCGACTCCTCGAACATGTCGAGGGAGACCTTCTGGCCGATGCCGAACTTGTTCATGTAGGCGGACAACCGATCGATGCCCATCTTGTGGGCAAGGTCATAGAAGTAGGTGTCGTTGGAGCGCATGATCGCGGTGTCCAGGTCGACCCAGCCGTCGCCGCTGCGGTTCCAGTTGCGGTACTTGTGGTCATAGTTGGGCAACTGGTAATAGCCCGGGTCGAACACGCGACTGCTGGCGGTCACCACGCCACTGTCAAGGCCGGCGATGGCCACCGCCGGCTTGATGGTCGAACCCGGCGGGTAAAGGCCGCGCAGCACGCGGTTGAACAGTGGCCGGTCGATCGAGTCGCGCAGTTCGGCGTAGGCCTTGAAGCTGATGCCGGTGACGAACAGGTTGGGGTCGAAGCTCGGCTGGCTGACCATGGCCAGCACCTCGCCGGTACGCGGATCGAGCGCGACCAACGCGCCACGGCGCCCGCCCAGGGCCTTCTCGGCCGCTTCCTGCAGCTTGATGTCCAAGCTCAGGACGATGTCCTTGCCCGGGATCGGGTCGGTGCGCTTGAGCACCCGCAGCACCCGGCCTCGGGCGTTGGTCTCGACTTCCTCGTAGCCCACCTGGCCGTGCAGCTCGGCTTCGTAGAACCGCTCGATGCCGGTCTTGCCAATATGGTGGGTGCCGCTGTAGTTGACCGGGTCGAGGGTCTTGAGCTCTTTTTCGTTGATCCGCCCGACATACCCCACCGAGTGGGCAAAGTGCGCCCCCTGCGGGTAATGGCGCACCAGCTGCGCGGCCACATCCACGCCAGGGAGGCGGAACTGGTTCACGGCAATGCGGGCGATCTGCTCCTCGCTCAGCTCGAACAGGATCGGCACCGGCTCGAACGGCCGGCGCCCCTGCTTCATGCGTTTTTCGAACAAGGCGCGGTCGTCCGGGGTCAGCCCCAGCACTTCGACGATGGTGTCGAGCACCTGGCGCCATTCGCCGGCACGCTCGCGGGTCATGGTCAGGCTGAAGCTTGGGCGGTTGTCGGCGACGATCACGCCATTGCGGTCGAAGATCAGCCCGCGGGTCGGCGGGATCGGCTGCACATGCACCCGGTTGTTCTCCGACAGTGTGGAGTGATAGTCGTACTGGATGACCTGCAGGTAGTACAGCCGGGCGATCAGCACGCACACCAGCAGCACGACCGCCACCGCGCCGACCACGACGCGGTTGCGCACCAGGCGGGCGTCTTTCTCGTGGTCCTTCAGACGAATCGGCTGCGACATCGGGCGGGCTTACAGGCTCATTTGTGGTAAGGGTGCCCGGACAGCACGGTCCAGGCGCGATAGATCTGCTCGCCGATCAGTATCCTTACCAACGGGTGCGGCAAGGTCAACGGCGACAGCGACCAGCGCTGTTCACTGCGGGCGCAGACTTCCGGCGCCAGCCCTTCCGGGCCACCCACCATCAGGTTGACCGTCCGCGCATCCAGACGCCAGCGGTCCAGCTCGGTCGCCAATTGCTCGGTACTCCAAGGCTTGCCATGGACCTCGAGGGTGACGATGCGTTCCCCCGGTTGCACCTTGGCCAGCATGGCTTCGCCCTCCTGGCGGATCAGGCGGGCGACGTCGGCATTCTTGCCTCGGGTGTTCAGCGGGATTTCCACCAACTCGAGCGACAGCTCCGGGGGCAGGCGCTTGGCATATTCATGCCAGCCTTCCTCGACCCAGCGGGGCATGCGCGAGCCGACCGCGATCAGGCGCAGGCGCACGACGTGTCCTCAGCCCCGGTCCTTGAGGTTTTCGGAATAGCTGTGGGCGTTCTCCGGGCTGTGGTGCTTGCCATCGGCGGAGCGGCTCTGCTCGGCACCCAGCCACAGGCGCTCAAGGTCGTAGAACTGGCGCGCAGCGGCGGTCATCATGTGCACGATGACGTCGTTGAGGTCCAGCAGCACCCAGTCGCTGTCACCTTTGCCTTCCTCGCCCAGGGGCTGCACGCCCTGCAGCTTGACGATTTCGCGAACCTTCTCGGCCATGGCGTTGATCTGCCGGTTGGAGGTACCGGTGGCAATGATCATGTAGTCGGTCAGGCTGTGCTTTTCACGTACATCGATGACTTGGATGTCCTGGGCCTTGACGTCTTCCAGGGCCGATTTGGCCAGGTTGACCAATTCTTCGCCGTTGATTTTCTGCTTGCTCATAAGAAACTCGTTCAATTCATGAATGAGGCGCCTGCCGGCGCCATCAGTGCGACGCACGGTAAAGGTCGTGCGCCTCGATATAGGCCAGTACTGCGTCCGGCACCAGGAACCGTACCGACTTGCCGCTGGCCAGCAGCTGTCGGATCTGCGTGGCGGACACCGCGAGCGGTGTCTGCCAGACGAACGAAATGTGCCCCGCCGGGCCGGACATGGCGGTGGGATCGCTCTCCGAGCGCGCCGCCAGCAGGTTGCGCAGCTCGTCAGTGGGTTCGACATCAGCATCCGGGCGTTGCAGCACCAGGATGTGACAGTGTTGCAATAGCTCTTCCCAGCGATGCCAGCCGGGCAGGCCGCAGAATGCGTCCCAACCCAGCACCAGGAACAACTGGTCGTCGGCGCCCAGCTCGGCGCGGATCGACTCGAGGGTATCGATGGTGTACGACGGCTTGTCGCGCGCCAGTTCGCGCGCATCCACGCTCAGGCGTTCGACGCCCGCCACGGCGCTGCGCACCATGGCCAGGCGGTCTTCAGGCGCCACCTGCGGGGTGTCGCGGTGCGGCGGCCGGGCGTTGGGCAACAGGCGCAGCTCATCGAGCCCCATGAACTCGGCCACCTCCAGCGCGCTGCGCAGGTGGCCGATGTGCACGGGGTCGAAGGTGCCGCCTAGAATGCCGACGCGCCGGACTGCCTGGGCCTTGCTCAACTCAGCAGGACTCCTGGCCGCGCAGCTGGCCGTCGCCGATCACCACGTACTTCTCGCAGGTCAGGCCTTCCAGGCCCACCGGGCCGCGGGCGTGCAGCTTGTCGGTGGAAATGCCGATCTCCGCGCCCAGGCCATATTCGAAACCATCGGCGAAACAGGTCGGGGTGTTGAGCATGACAGACGCCGAATCGACCTCGGTCATGAAGCGCCGGGCCTGGCCCTGGTGCTCGGTGATGATCGAGTCGGTATGGTGCGAGCCGTAGCGGTTGATGTGCTCGATGGCCTGTTCCAGGCCGTCGACGACGCGGATCGACAGGATCGCGTCGAGGTATTCGGTGTGCCAGTCGTCTTCGCTGGCTGCCTTGGCCTCGATGATCGCCCGGGTGCGCTCGCAACCACGCAGCTCGACGCCTTTCTCCTGGAAGCGGCGGGCCATTTCCGGCAGGAAGGCCTCGGCGACGCTGGCGTCCACCAGCAGGGTCTCCATGGCGCCACAGATGCCGTAGCGGTAGGTCTTGGCGTTGAAGGCAACGCGCCAGGCCTTGTCCAGCTCGGCGTGCTGGTCGACGAACACATGACAGATGCCATCCAGGTGCTTGATCACCGGTACGCGGGCCTCGCGGCTGATGCGCTCGATCAGGCCGCGCCCCCCGCGCGGGACGATGACATCGACGAACTCCGGCATGCTGATCAGCGCACCCACGGCTGCGCGGTCGGTGGTCTCGACCACCTGCACCACCGCCGCCGGCAGGCCGGCCTCGGCCAGGCCGCGCTGGATGCAGGCGGCAATGGCGCGGTTGGAGTGGATGGCCTCGGAGCCGCCGCGCAGGATGGTGGCGTTGCCGGACTTCAGGCACAGGCTGGCAGCATCGATGGTCACGTTCGGGCGCGACTCGTAGATGATCCCGATCACACCGAGCGGCACGCGCATCTTGCCGACCTGGATGCCCGACGGACGGTAGCTCATGTCGCGGATCGCACCTACCGGGTCCGGCAGGCTGGCCACCTGGCGCAGGCCGGTGATCATGCCGTCGATGCGCGCCGGGGTCAGGGCCAGGCGGTCGAGCAAGGCCGGCTCCAGGCCGTTGGCACGACCGGCGGCCAGGTCCTGTTCGTTGGCTGCGGTCAGCTCGGCACGGGCGGCGTCCAGAGCATCTGCGGCGGCCTGCAGGGCGCGGTTCTTCTGCGCGGTGCTGGCACGGCCGATCACCCGCGAGGCCTCACGGGCGGCGCGACCCAGGCGGGTCATGTAGTCAAGAACGGACTCAGTCATGGGCTCGGTGTCTTGGCGAAGGGGAAATCGGCTGATTATAACTGGCACGCTCCGGTACGCCCAGCGGCGGGTAACGGATGGTCAAAAATCTCTTGTCTGGCTGGGGTTCGCGGTGCCTGTGAGATACCCAAACCCAGCCACCTCCAAGCCCCACCCCACGTTCAGCCTCGATTAAGCCATTAATTGCTATCATTCGCGCTCCACAGACCGCGAACCACCAGCATGCAAGCACCCGCCCCCTGCCCGGCCCGAGCCTTGCCCGACAGTTTCTTCGACCGCGACGCCCAGACCGTTGCCCGTGAACTGCTGGGCAAGGTCATCCGCCATCGCCATGGCGACCTGTGGCTGGCGGCACGAATCATCGAGACCGAGGCCTACTACCTCACCGACAAAGGCAGCCACGCCTCCCTCGGCTATACGGAAAAGCGCAAGGCGCTGTTCCTCGACGGCGGTCACATTTACATGTATTACGCCCGTGGCGGCGACTCGCTGAACTTCAGCGCCCATGGGCCGGGCAATGCTGTATTGATCAAGTCCGCCTACCCCTGGGTAGATGCCATCTCCGACGCCAACAGCCTGGCGCAGATGCAACTGAACAATCCCGACGCCAGCGGCAACCTGCGCCCAGCCGAGCGCCTGTGCGCCGGCCAGACCCTGCTGTGCCGAGCCCTGGGCCTGAAGGTACCGCACTGGGACGCCAAGCGCTTCGACCCCGAGCGCCTGTACGTCGAAGACTGCGCGATTAGCGTCCCGCAGGTGATCCAGACCACCCGCCTGGGCATCCCCCACGGCCGCGACGAACACCTGCCGTACCGCTTCGTCGATGCCCAATTCGCCCGCTTCTGCACGAGGAACCCGCTGCGCCGGGGCCAAGTCGAAGGGCATGATTTCTTTATCCTGGAACAAGGAAGCTGACTCATGGGCCAATGGCTCGACAGCCTGACCGGCTGGCTCAGCGCCAACCCGCAGTGGCTTGGCCTGGCAATTTTCCTGGTGGCTTGCGTGGAATGCCTGGCCATTGCCGGCATCGTCGTGCCGGGCACCGTCCTGCTGTTCGCCGTAGCCGTGCTGGCCGGCAGCGGTGCCTTCAGCCTCGGTGAGACCTTGCTGCTGGGCTTTGCCGGCGGCCTGTTGGGCGACGCTATCTCCTACAGCCTGGGCAAGAAATTCCACCAGAACATCCGGCGCCTACCGCTATTGCGCCATCACCCGGAGTGGATTGGCAGCGCCGAGGCTTATTTCCAACGCTACGGCATCGCCAGCCTGCTGGTGGGCCGCTTCATCGGCCCGCTACGGCCGATGCTGCCCATGGTGGCGGGCATGTTCGACATGCCGTTGCCACGTTTCATCGCGGTGAGCCTGGTGGCCGGCGCCGGCTGGTCGGTGGCTTACCTGTTGCCCGGCTGGGCCACGGGCGCAGCCATGCGCCTGCCGTTGCCGGAAGGTTTCTGGCTCGATGCCGGCATCATCGCGGGTACCCTGGCCGTGCTGATCGGCCTGAGCCTGCACAGCAGCATTCGCGACCAGCGCCACGGCACCCGCCTGATCGCGGGCCTGAGCTTCCTGGCCCTGACGGCGGTGTTCATCGGCTGGCCGTACCTGCATGAATTCGACCAGGGCGTGATGACACTGGTCCAGGAACATCGCAGCGAGGCCATCGACGGCCTGGTGGTGGTCATTACCCGCTTGGGCGATTTCCGCACCCAACTGTGCCTCGGCGCCCTGCTCACCGGCCTTCTGCTGCTGGCCAGGCAGTGGCGCCACGCGCTGTTCGCCGGCGGCGCCCTGATGGGCACGGCGCTCGCCAACGGCACCTTGAAATGGCTGTTTGCCCGCGCCCGCCCGGAAGTGCTGACCGACCCGCTGACCAGCTACAGCATGCCCAGCGGCCACAGCTCGGCCTCCTTTGCCTTCTTCTTGGTGCTGGCCATACTGGCCGGGCGTGGCCAGCCGCCACGCATGCGCCTGACCTGGGTATTGCTGGGGTGCTTGCCGGCCCTGGCGATCGCGCTGTCGCGGGTCTACCTCGGTGCCCACTGGCCGACGGATATCATGGCCGGCGCCCTGCTGGCCTGCTGCGTGTGCGCCGCCAGCCTGACGCTGGTGCAATACCGCACGCCGCTCAATGCCCTGCCGTTGCGGGTGTGGTGGCTGGTGTTGCCGGCGTGCGTGGCGCTACTGGCATTCTTTGCCTTGTATGCCCTGCCCCAGGCGCTGTTGCGCTATCAGTATTGATGAATGCTGCAGCGGCCCTATCGCCGGCAAGCCGGCTCCCACAGGTGAACCATCTGCGCATTTGTGGGAGCCGGCTTGCCGGCGATAGGGCCGGTACACAGAGCGAGACGGATCAAGCAAACAACTCGCCCTGGATCCGCTCCAGCAGATCCTGGATCGCCTCGAGCCGCAGTTGCGGCGAGTCGATCGCCAGCAGGTCGAGCTTGTCCTCTTCCATGAACGGCAGCAGGTAGCCCAGCTGGTTGGCCAGGGACTGGCAGCCATCCACCGCGCGCGGCATGTCCAGGGCCGCCACCATGGGGTGCTCACCCAGGGCCTGAAGCAAGGCCAACAGGTCGTCGTCCCGCTCGGACAGGGCGCTATCCGCCAGCTCTGGCAGCCACTGCACTTCGCCGACCATCAACTGGTCCTTCTGCACCTCGGTCTGTTCCACGCGAAAACGCCGCACGCCCTCGACACGGATACCCAGCAGGCCGTTGTCCTGCTGCACGAAGTCGCGGATCATCGCCTCGCAACCGACCGAGGCGACCACCGGTGGCGCCTTGCCGACCTGCTCGCCTTCGAGGATGCACACCACGCCGAACCCACCGCCCTGCTTCATGCAGCGGCCGATCATGTCCAGGTAGCGCGCCTCGAAGATCTGCAGGTCGAGCAGGCAACCGGGAAACAGCACGGTATCGAGGGGAAACAGCGGTAGCGTCATCGTCCGTCCTCAAGCCACCAGGCTGACAGCCAGCGGCAGGAACACCGCCGTGGCCACGCCCATCAAGCTCATTGCCAGCGCGGCGAAGGCGCCGCATTCGTCACTTTCCTGCAAGGCCACCGAAGTGCCCACCGCATGGGCGGTCACGCCCAGGGACATGCCGCGGGCCTCGGGGCTGTGCACGCCAAAGCGGGTCAGCAACGCCGGGCCGAAGATCGCGCCGATCACCCCGGTGATCAACACGAATACCGCCGCCAGCGCCGCCACGCCGCCGATCTGCTCGGCCACCAGCATGGCGATGGGCGATGTCACCGACTTCGGCGCCATGGTCATCAGGATCATGTGCTCGGCACCGAACCACCAGCCCAGCAACAAACAGGCCACGGTAGCGAACAGGCCTCCGACTACCAGCGTAGTAAATGTCGGCCAGAACAGCTGGCGGATGCGCCGCAGGTTCAGGTACAGCGGCACGGCCAGGGCCACGGTGGCCGGGCCCAGGAGAATGGTCATGATCTCCGTGCTCTTGCGGTATTCGACATAATCGATGCCACAGGTCACCAGCACACCGATGACCACCAACATCGACACCAGCACCGGCTGCAGGAAGATCCAGCGGGTTTTCTCGTAGGCAGCCAGCACCAGCTGGTAGGCGCCGAGGGTGATGCCGATGCCGAACAAGGGGTGGTGGATGACGGCGTCGAGCGCGCCTTGCCAATCGAACATCATGCCTGCTCCTTGCGCTTGCCCTGGCGGTGGATGAGCTTTTGCATCAGCACGCCGACGAAGACCAGCGTCACCAGGCACGAGATCAGCAGCGCGCCAGCAATGGCCCAGAAGTCCGCGGCGATGTCCTTGGCATAAACCATCACCCCCACCGCCGGTGGCACCAGCAGCAGCGGCAGGTAGCGCAGCAAGCTGCTGGACGCCTCGTTCAGGGGCTTGCCGACTTCGCCCCGGATCATCAGGGTCACCAACAGCAGGAGCAGGCCGATGATCGGCCCGGGCAGAATGGGCAGGAACAGGTGATTGATCGCCGTACCCAGCAGCTGAAACAGCACCAG
Source organism: Pseudomonas guariconensis (assembly GCF_015680235.1). Lineage (GTDB taxonomy): Bacteria > Pseudomonadota > Gammaproteobacteria > Pseudomonadales > Pseudomonadaceae > Aquipseudomonas > Aquipseudomonas guariconensis_A. The sequence continues at coordinate 16,581 of NZ_JADLJL010000030.1, read as the reverse complement.
CCAGGTCAAACCACGCAACAGCATAAGCATCTCCTCCGGGCAGTGCGGCCATTATAAGCACGGCCTCAGGGCGTCTATAAGGCGATTTGCGGCGAAAAGATGACAACTTGACTGTATCGCAACGGCGTGCTCATCTTGCACCTTCGTACCAAGTCCGACTCATCGACGCGCAAGACAACCTGGAGAGTCACGATGCCCTACGTACCTGTTAGCGCGTTATCGAACTATGTCGGCAAATCTTTGGGGCGATCCGAGTGGCTGAAGATCGACCAGATGCGCATCAACCAGTTCGCCGAAGCCACCGGGGACTTCCAATTCATCCATGTGGACCCTGAAAAGGCGGCACGTACGCCGTTCGGCAGCACCATTGCCCATGGCTTTCTCACGTTGTCGCTGATCCCCAAGCTGATGGAGGATATCCTCGTGCTGCCCGAGGGTCTGAAGATGGCGCTCAACTATGGACTGGACAGCGTTCGGTTCATACAGCCGGTGAAGGTCGACAGCCGGGTACGGCTGAACGTCGAGCTGGCCGAGGCCACCGAGAAGAAGCCGGGGCAATGGCTGCTCAAGGTCACCGCCACGCTGGAGATTGAGGGCGAGGAGAAACCGGCGTACATCGCCGAACCCCTTTCGCTGTGTTTCGTCTGAACCGTCGCAGCTCCTTGAGGGGGCTTGCCCCGCGATTGGGCCGGGCCCGATATCACCGTCGCCTGGCAAGGGCTTCGCCCTTGATCGCGGGACAAGTCGGACCGCCGCACCGCAGCGCCCACAAAGGGAGGCTGCGCTAGCCGCTTGTTCGCTGCGCGACAGCGCAGCCCGAAGGGCTGGGTAAACGCTCACAGCAATTCACACTGCAACCAAGTGACACCAACCCCAGCTGTCTCCGCTTAGGCTTCTGCGGCATACTCGACGCATCGTTTGCCCGGAACCTGCCATGCGTGCCCTGCTGCCCCTGACCCTGACCCTGTTGCTCGCTGCCTGCGGCGAGGGCGAACCCTTGTCGCCGCCGGACGCCCGCCTGCCTGATGGCGGCCGCTACCGGGGCGAGGTAGTGGATGGCCTACTGCAAGGCGAGGGGCGCATCGACTACCCCAACGGCAGTTGGTATGCCGGCTCTTTCCAGAACGGCCAATGGCATGGCCAGGGCGAGTGGCATGGCAGCAATGGCGAGGTCTATCGTGGCCAGTTCGCCGAGGGCCTGTTCCATGGGCTGGGCGACCTGACCACCCCTGGCAGTCATTATGCCGGTACCTTCAAGCATGGCCGACGCGACGGCGAAGGCACCCTCAAGCAGAACGACCAGACCTACCGCGGTCAGTTCAAGGACGACCTGTACGAAGGCGCCGGCGAGCTCGAACTGGCCGACGGCAGCCGTTACCAGGGCCTATTCGCCAAGGGCAAACCCAATGGGGCCGGTGTGCGCAGCGATGCCAGCGGCAACCAGTTCAGCGGCCATTTCACCGACGGCCTGCTGCAGGGCAGCGGTACTTATGACAGCGTCGAAGGCGAGCAGTACATCGGCGAGTTCAAGGACAACCGCCTCGAAGGCCGCGGCCGTTACGAAAACGCTGAAGGCGACGTGTGGATCGGCGATTTCAAGGACGGCTCCCTGGACGGCCAAGGCGAAATGCTCGGCAGCGACGGCAGCCGCTACCGGGGCGGCTTCCGCGAATGGCGCTTCCATGGCCAGGGCCGTCTGCAACTGGCTGACGGCAGCCAGTACATCGGCGGCTTCGAGAACGATGCCTACCAGGGCGAAGGCCGGCTGATACAGGCCAACGGCAAGGTGAGCAAGGGGCATTGGGCCAACGGTGTGCGCGTGCGCGATGCCAAGGGCCGCCTGCTCCCCGACCCGCTTGACCTGGCCCTGCTCAACCAGGGCCGGCTGCTGGAACAGGCATTGGCGGCGGTGCCGCCCAGTCAGGCGCCCATCGAGCTGTACAGCCTGGTGGTGGCGGGTGATGGCCAGCAAAGCGTATTCCTGCGCGAGGCCGATTATGTCAGCAACATGCTCAAGGTACGCTTCGGCGCCCATGGCCAGGTAACCCTGGTCAACCACCGTGACCACATGGCCGATCGCCCCATGGCCACCCGCGAGAACCTCACCCGCGCCGCCCGCACCCTGGCCGAGCGCAGCGGCCCCGAGGACCTGGTGTTCATCTACCTGACCAGCCACGGCAGCCACGACCACCAACTGGTGCTCGACCAGCCACGCCTGCAATTGGCCGACCTCGCCGCCGACGAACTGGCCAGCGCCCTGGCCCCGCTCAAGGACCGTGACAAGGTCATTGTCATCTCGGCCTGCTATTCCGGTGGCTACATCGCCCCGCTCAAGGATGAGCGCACTCTGATCATGACCGCGGCGCGTCCGGACCGGGTGTCCTTCGGCTGCTCGGAAGAAGCTGACTTCACCTACTTCGGCGACGCCCTGTTCGCCGAGGCGCTGAACCAGACCGACGACCTGAAACAAGCGTTCGAACTGGCCCGCGCCAGTGTTGCCGAACGAGAAAGGAGAGAAGGCTTCGAAGCCTCCGAGCCGCAGCTCTGGGCACCACCGCCGGTGCTTGCACACTGGCAGCGCCTACGCCGGCAGCAGGCCGAAGAAGCCTTGCGCAATGAAGCCCAGCCAGCGGTGGGTGAACAGGAAAAATCACCTGCCACCCACTAAGCTGTGTGTAACAAGGGAGAGACATCATGTACTTGACGCCTCAGCATGTATTACTTGCCGGAGCAACAGGCCTGACGGGTGAACACCTGCTCGACCGGCTGCTCAACGAACCCACCATCAGCCGGGTGCTGGCCCCTACCCGTCGGCCCCTGGCCGAGCATCCGCACTTGGAAAACCCCGTGGGCGACCCGGCCGTGTTTCTCCCGCAACTGGCCGGCCGCGTCGATATCGCCTTCTGCTGCCTGGGCACTACGCTCAAGCAGGCCGGATCGGAACGGGCTTTCCGCGCCGTCGACCTGGACATGGTCGTGGCCTTCAGCAAGCGCGCCCGGGAAATGGGCGCCCGTCATCTGCTGGTGGTCAGTGCGCTGGGGGCCGACCCCAAGTCGTCGATCTTCTACAACCGGGTCAAGGGCGAAATGGAAGAAGCGCTCAAGGCCCAGGACTGGCCGCAGCTGACCATCGTCCGGCCTTCGCTGCTGCTGGGCGAGCGCCTGGAGCCGCGGATGGGTGAGCGCCTGGCAGCGCCGTTCTCGCGCCTGATACCTGGCAAGTACCGGGGGATCGAGGCCTGCACCTTGGCCCGGGCCCTGTGGCGCCTGGCGCTGGAGGAAGAAGATGGGGTGCGGATCGTCGAGTCCGACGAGTTGCGCAAGCTGGGCAAGAAATAACCCATGCATACCTTCCAGCCCCAAATCGCCGGCACGCCGGCTCCCACACAGACCCAGTGGGAGCCGACTTACCGGCAATTTGGGCTCATAGCCCGCCGCTAGCCTGGAAACCAACCCCCAACGCCGTCAGCAACGACAACGGCAGCAACAGGGTATCGAGCAACGCGCTCCCCGGCAGGTCCAGGCCAGGATGCGCTGGTGCCTTGGCCCCGAAACGATCCTCTGGGCAACATCCCCCGTTCATCGCATACAGGTCCAGCCGCGTCCCGGCATACACCACCGGCGCGCCCGGTTTGTTGGCATCCAGGGTTCGCACGGTCGCGCAGCCACCGAGCAGGGCCAGCACCAACAGCCCCGTCAGTGCGCGCCTCAATCGTCTACCCCGAAGTGATGCTCGCCCCAGCGTGGCAGCATGTCCTGCGGGATGCTCATCAGATTGAGGATACGCGCCACCACGAAATCGACGAGGTCGTCGATGGTCTGGGGCTGGTGATAGAAGCCCGGCGCCGCCGGCAGGATCACAGCACCCATCTGCGACAGCTTGAGCATGTTCTCCAGGTGGATGGTCGAGAACGGCGCCTCGCGCGGTACCAGGATCAACTGGCGCCGCTCCTTCAAGGTCACGTCCGCGGCTCGTTCGATCAGGTTGTTGCAGGCACCTGTGGCGATGGCCGACAAGGTGCCGGTGGAACAGGGCACCACCACCATGGCCGCAGGCGCGCCGGAGCCCGAGGCTACCGGCGCCATCCAGTCTTCCTTGCCGTACACGCGGATCTGCCCGTCGGCAGCACCGGTGTACTCGGTCAGGAATGCCTGCATCGCCTGGGGCTTGGCCGGCAGCACTACGTCCGTCTCGGTGGCCATCACCAGCTGCGCCGCCTTGGAGATGAGGAAATGCACCTCGCGATCCTCACGCACCAGGCAGTCGAGCAGGCGCAGGCCATACTGCGCCCCGGAGGCGCCGGTCATGGCCAGGGTAATGCGTTCCGGCCCGCTCACTTGAGGGCCTCGGCCAGTTTGCCGTGCAGGCCGCCGAAGCCGCCATTGCTCATGATCACCACATGCGTGCCTGGGCGGGCCTGGCCCTTGACCCGCTCGATGATCGCCTCGAGGCTGTCGGCCACCACGGCCGGTACCTTGCATTGCGCTGCCGTGGTCGCCAGGTCCCAGCCCAGGTTGGGCGGTGCGTACCAGATCACCTGGTCGGCGTCGTCGACGCTGTCCGGCAGGCCATCGCGGTGGGCACCGAGCTTCATGGAGTTGGAACGCGGTTCGATGACCGCGATCACCGGCGCCTCGCCGACACGCTTGCGCAGGCCGTCGAGGGTGGTGGCAATGGCCGTCGGGTGGTGGGCAAAGTCGTCATAGATGGTGACGCCCTGAACTTCGGCCACTTTCTCCATGCGCCGCTTGACGCTTTTGAAGGCGCTCAGGCCTTCAATGGCCATGGCCGGGGCCACGCCTACATGGCGGGCCGCCGCCAGGGTCGCCAAGGCATTGGCCACGTTGTGCTGGCCGGTCAGCGCCCACTCGACCACACCCTGCACCGCGCCCTCGAACAGCACCTCGAAGTGCGAACCATCGGCGCTGAGCAGCCGGGCCTGCCATTGACCGCCTTCTCCGGTCGTCTGAACCGGCGTCCAGCAACCCATGCCGATCACGCGCTCCAGGGCTTGTTCGGTGGTGGGGTGGATGACCAGGCCTTCGCTGGGGATGGTTCGTACCAAATGATGGAACTGCCGCTCGATGGAGGCAAGGTCCGGGAAGATGTCCGCATGATCGAACTCAAGGTTATTGAGAATCGCTGTGCGTGGATGGTAGTGGACGAACTTGGAGCGCTTGTCGAAGAAGGCGCTGTCGTATTCATCGGCCTCGACCACGAAGAACGGAGTGTCGCCCAGGCGGGCCGACACGGAGAAATTCTGCGGCACGCCGCCGATCAGGAAGCCCGGGCTCATGCCGGCATGCTCCAGAACCCAGGCCAGCATGCTGCTGGTGGTGGTCTTGCCGTGGGTCCCGGCGACAGCCAGCACCCAGCGCCCCTGCAGCACGTGGTCCGCCAGCCACTGCGGGCCGGAGACGTAGGGCAGGCCTTTGTTCAGCACGTATTCCACCGCAGGGTTGCCCCGGGACATGGCGTTGCCGATCACCACCAGGTCGGGGGCCGGCTCCAGCTGAGCCGGATCATAACCCTGGGTCAACTGGATGCCCTGGGCTTCGAGTTGGGTGCTCATCGGGGGGTAGACGTTGGCGTCCGAGCCGGTGACCCGGTGGCCCAGCTCCTTGGCCAGCACCGCCAGCGAACCCATGAAAGTGCCGCAAATACCGAGAATGTGAATGTGCATGATCGACCTCGCAAAACGTCGAGGCAGGGTAGCCCAGGGCGAGGGAAATCGCACTCGCTGTTTCGTTCAGCCGACCTTCGAGATGCCGTGCTTGCGCAGTTTTCGATACAAGGTATTGCGGCTGATGCCCAGATGTTCAGCGACCTGAGTCATGTGCCAACGCCTTTCTTCGAGCACCGCCAGTAACGTGGCCCGTTCGGCCTCCTCGAGCGTGGCCGGCTCCCTGTGGGAGCGGGCTTGTCCCACGATTGGGCCGGGCCCGATATCACCGTCGCCTGGCAAGGGCTTCGCCCTTGATCGCGGGACAAGCCCGCAAGCCGCTTGTGCTCCGCGCGACGGGTGATCTTCCACAGGGTTGGCGACTGCTCTGACGATGGAGGGAAGGTCGGAAAACTCAATGCGATTGCCTTCGCACAGCGCTACCAGGGTTCGCAGCACATTGCGCATCTGTCGCACGTTGCCGGGCCAGGCGAAGTCCAGCAAAGCCTGACGTGCGGGCGGTGCGAGGTCGATGGCCTGGCCGTTGGCTTCCTGGCGCAGCAGGAAGTCCAGCAACTGCGCCTTGTCGCTGCGCTCACGCACCGCCGGCAAGGCCACTTCCAGGCCATTGAGCCGGTAATAGAGGTCTTCACGGAACGTGCCCTCCTGCACCCGCTCCAGCAGGTCGCGATGGGTCGCGCTGATGATGCGCACATCGACCGCCTGGGGCTCGCCTCCGATCGGCACCACCTGGCGCTCCTCCAGTACCCGCAGGAGGCGAGTCTGCAACGCCAGTGGCATGTCACCGATTTCATCGAGCAGCAAGGTGCCACCGTCGGCCTGCAACAGCTTGCCGCGCATGCCTTCTTTGCGGGCTCCGGTGAAGGTGCCGCCGCGATAGCCGAACAGCTCGCTCTCGATCAGGCTCTCGGGGATCGACGCGCAGTTGATGGCCACGAACGGCTTGTGCCGACGCTGACTGGCCTGGTGCACGGCCTGGGCGAACGCCTCCTTGCCGCAACCGGTCTCGCCGCACAACAGCAGCGGTACGTCACGCTCGAACACGCGCACGGCGCGGTGCAGATCCTGCGCCAGCGCCGGGTCCAGCAGGCAGATGCCCGCAGGCGTCTCGCGCCGGACCTCAGGCAGGCTCGCAGGCACCGCCCACGTCGAAGTACGCCCCTGGCCGCGCAGACTGGCAAAGACCTGGCGACCGTCGCGGGTATGCAACGGCCAGGCAGTACTGCCCTGGGGCGTGGCGCGGCCGAACAGCTCGTCGAGACTGCAGGCGAAGAACATTTCCACCGGCTTGCCGAGCATCCCGCCACGGATGGTGCCCAGCAAGTTAAGAGCACTCTGGTTGACCGCGCAGATCCGCCCGTTACCGTCGAAGGCCACCAGCCCTTCGCTGAACAGCCCAACCGATTCGGCCTGCAAATGGAAACGCAGCAGCCATTGATTCTCGAAATGACGCAGGAAGTAGCAGCTCTCGATCATTTTTGCCGAAAGATTGACCAGCGCCATGGTGTGGAACTGGCTCTGACGCGAGACATCCGGGCGCGCCGAAGACACATCGAGCACCGCCAGCAACTCGCCGTGCGGGTCGAACACCGGGCTGGCCGAACAGGTCAAGCCAGTGTGCCGGCCGCGAAAGTGCTCGCCCTGGTGGATGGTCAGCGCCTGGCGCTCGACCAGGCAGGTGCCGATGCCGTTGGTGCCTTCACTGGCCTCGCTCCAATCGGCGCCCAGCCACAACCCGGCACGCTCGAAGATACGCCGCTCGGTAGGGGCAGTAACGCAGTTGAGGATCACCCCGCGGGCATCGGTCAGCAACACCGCATGGCCGGCACCGGACAGCTGCTGGTGCAGGCTGTTCATTTCCGTGTCGGCGATTTGCAGCACCTGGCGCAGGCGCTCGCGGCTTTCCAGCAGGCGGCCATGCTCCAGCACGACGGGTGCCTGGGCCAGCGCCGGGTCCAGATGGTAGTCCTCCAGGCAGCGCAGCCAGGAGCGGGCGATCGACGGGTCGCTGCCCGGCCCGCTGGCCTGGCCACGGGCGACCGTGAGGACCTGGTGGGCGTGGCGGCTGAAGGCGTTGCTCTGCATCGTTCTTGTTCTCCGCAGATAGAGCGTCCCGCCAGCATCCTCCACCCATCGATGCATTGCAATGGCGCACTGACCGGCGAGTCATGGGTTGCGCCAACAGCGGTACAAACTGTCACACAGGGCGTGCCACAGTTGTCACACAAACCACTGCGCCAGCCATCGAGCACCGGCCAACCCCTTGATTTTCAAGGGTGCGACGGCACTGGCCCGACCTTTGCTCTACGCTTTTGAACTCCGCAACAAACACAATAGCCAGGAGACACACCATGCGTTACGCACATCCGGGTACCGAAGGCGCGAAAATCTCCTTCAAGAGCCGCTACGGCAACTACATCGGCGGTGAGTTCGTTCCTCCGGTCAAGGGTGAGTACTTCACCAACACCTCGCCGGTGAACGGCCAGCCGATCGCTGAATTCCCCCGTTCCACCGCCGAGGACATCGACAAGGCCCTCGACGCCGCCCACGCCGCCGCCGATGCCTGGGGCCGCACCTCGGTGCAGGACCGCTCGAACGTGCTGCTGCGCATCGCCGACCGCATCGAACAGAACCTGGAAATCCTGGCCATCACCGAAACCTGGGACAACGGCAAACCGATCCGCGAAACCCTCAACGCCGACATCCCGCTGGCCGTGGACCACTTCCGCTACTTCGCCGGCTGCATCCGCGCCCAGGAAGGCGGCGCCGCCGAGATCAACGAAAGCACTGTGGCCTACCACATCCACGAGCCGCTGGGCGTGGTTGGGCAGATCATCCCGTGGAACTTCCCGCTGCTGATGGCCGCCTGGAAGCTGGCCCCGGCCCTGGCCGCCGGCAACTGCGTGGTGCTCAAGCCTGCCGAGCAGACCCCGCTGGGCATCACCGTGCTGCTCGAGCTGATCGGCGACCTGCTGCCCAAGGGCGTGCTCAACGTGGTGCAAGGCTTCGGTCGCGAGGCCGGCGAGGCCCTGGCCACCAGCAAGCGCATCGCCAAGATCGCCTTCACCGGCTCCACCCCGGTGGGCTCGCACATCATGAAGTGCGCGGCCGAGAACATCATCCCGTCCACCGTGGAGCTGGGCGGCAAGTCGCCGAACGTGTACTTCGAGGACATCATGAAGGCCGAGCCGGCCTTCATCGACAAGGCCGCCGAGGGCATGGTGCTGGCCTTCTTCAACCAGGGCGAGGTGTGCACCTGCCCATCGCGGGCGCTGGTGCAGGAGTCGATCTACGACGAATTCATGCAGGTGGTGATGAAGAAGGTCCTGCAGATCAAGCGTGGCGACCCGCTGGACACCGACACCATGGTCGGCGCCCAGGCCTCGCAGCAGCAGTTCGAGAAGATCCTCTCTTACCTGGAGATCGCCCAGAAGGAAGGCGCCGAGCTGCTGACCGGCGGCAAGGTGGAAAAACTCGAAGGCAGCCTGGCCACCGGCTATTACATCCAGCCGACCCTGCTCAAGGGCAACAACCGCATGCGCGTGTTCCAGGAAGAGATCTTCGGCCCGGTGGTCAGCGTCACCACCTTCAAGGACGAAGCCGAGGCCCTGGCCATCGCCAACGACACCGAGTTCGGCCTCGGCGCAGGCGTATGGACCCGCGACATCAACCGCGCTTACCGCATGGGCCGCGGCATCAAGGCAGGCCGCGTGTGGACCAACTGCTACCACCTGTATCCGGCCCATGCCGCGTTCGGTGGCTACAAGAAGTCCGGCGTGGGCCGTGAAACCCACAAGATGATGCTCGACCACTACCAGCAGACCAAGAACCTGCTGGTGAGCTACGACATCAATCCATTGGGCTTCTTCTAAACGGGCCATTGGGGCTGCTTTGCAGCCCTTTCGCGGCACAAGGCCGCTCCTACAAGGGGCAGCACGATCCCTGTAGGAGCGGCCTTGTGCCGCGAAAGAGCCGCGCAGCGGCTCCAACCCATCTGGCCCATTTCATGCAAAACCGATCACCACAGACCGCCCCTGCCGGTCATCAAGAAGAAAAAAGGTGAACACCATGCCAAGCGATCATTCCGGCAGCGCGCCGGCGAGCTCCTCCGTTGACTTCGAAAAAGTCGACGCGGACTATTTCCAACACCGACAACTGAAGAAAGGCGCCGCCGGCTGGGTCCTGCTGGTGGGCCTGGGCGTGGCCTACGTCATCTCCGGCGACTACGCCGGCTGGAACTTCGGCCTAGCCCAAGGCGGCTGGGGCGGCATGTTCCTGGCCACCTTGCTGATGGCCACCATGTACCTGTGCATGTGCTTCTCGTTGGCCGAACTGTCGTCGATGATCCCGACCGCCGGCGGTGGCTACGGCTTCGCCCGTAGTGCCTTCGGGCCCTGGGGCGGATTCCTCACTGGCACGGCGATCCTCATCGAGTACGCCATCGCACCCGCAGCCATTGCCACCTTCATCGGCGCCTATTGCCAATCGTTGTTCGGCATCGGCGGCTGGATGATCTACTTGGCCTTCTATATCGTATTCATCGGCATCCACATCTTCGGCGTCGGTGAAGCCCTCAAGCTTATGTTCATCATCACCGCCATCGCCGCGATCGCCCTGGCAGTGTTCCTGGTGGCCATGGTGCCCCATTTCGATGCAGCCAACCTGTTCGACATCGCCCAGACCGATGCCGCCGGCGCCAGCAGCTTCCTGCCGTTCGGCTATGTCGGTATCTGGGCGGCGATTCCCTACGCCATCTGGTTCTTCCTGGCCGTCGAAGGTGTGCCCCTGGCCGCCGAGGAAACCAAGAACCCACGCCGCGACCTGCCGCGCGGCCTGATCGGCGCCATGCTGGTACTGGTGGCCTTCGCCCTGCTGATCCTGGTGGTCGGCCCTGGCGGCGCGGGCTCCGAAGCTCTCAAGGCCTCGGGCAATCCGCTGGTCGAGGCACTGGCCAAGGCCTACGGCGGTTCCACCTGGATGGGCAGCTTCGTCAACCTGGTGGGCCTGGCCGGCCTGATCGCCAGCTTCTTCTCGATCATCTACGCCTATTCACGGCAGATCTTCGCGCTGTCCCGTGCCGGCTACCTGCCGCGCAAGCTCTCGGAAACCAACAAGAGCAAGGCTCCCGTGCTGGCCCTGGTGATCCCTGGAATCATTGGCTTCGCCCTGTCGCTGACCGGCCAGGGCGACCTGCTGATCCTGGTCGCCGTGTTCGGTGCGACCCTCTCCTACGTGCTGATGATGGCCGCGCATATCACCCTGCGCATCCGTCGCCCCAAGATGGAACGCCCCTACCGTACGCCGGGCGGCATCTTCACCTCGGGCCTGGCCCTGGTGCTGGCTTGCGTGGCCGTGGTCGCAGGCTTCCTGGTCGACCCCCGCGTGGTGATTGGCGCTGCGGTGATCTATGGGGTATTAATTGCCTACTTTGCTTTCTACAGCCGTCATCACCTGGTGGCGGGGACGCCGGAAGAGGAATTCGCCGCGATCCAGAAGGCCGAAGAGGCCCTGCACTGATCGCCGACTTACGCCGCGGGCAGACCCGCGGCGCTCTGGAGATTCTGTATGGCAAGTTTCGTACACACGGTGGGCAACCAGGTCTACCGCTTCGACAGCCTCAAGGACGTGATGGCCAAAGCCAGCCCGGCACGTTCGGGCGACTTTCTGGCCGGTGTCGCGGCCAGCAACGACGGCGAGCGGGTCGCCGCGCAGATGGCGCTGGCCGATATCCCGCTCAAGCACTTCCTGAGCGAAGCGCTGATCCCCTACGAAAGCGATGAAGTCACCCGGCTGATCATCGATACCCACGACGCCCAGGCATTCGCCCCGGTCAGCCACCTGACCGTCGGCGGGCTGCGCGACTGGCTGCTGAGCGAACAGGCCAACGAGGACAGCCTGCGCGCCCTGGCCAAGGGCCTGACCCCGGAAATGGCCGCGGCGGTGTCGAAGATCATGCGCGTCCAGGACCTGGTGCTGGCGGCACAGAAGATCCGCGTGGTCACCCAGTTCCGTGGCACCATGGGCCTGCGCGGACGCCTGTCGACCCGCCTGCAGCCCAACCACCCCACCGACGAGCCGGCCGGCATCGCCGCCAGCATTCTCGATGGCCTGCTCTACGGCAATGGCGACGCCATGATCGGCATCAACCCGGCCACCGATAGCATCGCCTCGATCTGTGCCCTGCTGGAAATGCTCGACGCCATCATCCAGCGCTACCAGATCCCCACCCAGGCCTGCGTGCTCACCCACGTCACCACCTCGATCGAAGCGATCAATCGCGGCGTGCCGCTGGACCTGGTGTTCCAGTCCATCGCCGGAACCGAGGCGGCCAACGCCGGCTTCGGCATCAATCTCAATGTGCTCCAGGAAGGCTACGAGGCAGGCCTCTCGCTCAAGCGCGGCACCGTCGGCCAGAACCTCATGTACTTCGAGACCGGCCAGGGCAGTGCGCTGTCGGCCAATGCCCACCATGGCGTCGACCAACAGACTTGCGAAACCCGCGCCTATGCCGTGGCCCGGCATTTCAACCCGTTCCTGGTCAACACCGTGGTCGGTTTCATCGGCCCGGAGTACCTGTACAACGGCAAGCAGATCATCCGCGCGGGCCTCGAGGACCATTTCTGCGGCAAGCTGCTGGGCGTGCCCATGGGCTGCGACATCTGCTACACCAACCATGCCGAGGCCGACCAGGACGACATGGACACCCTGCTGACTTTGCTGGGCGTGGCCGGGATCAACTTCATCATGGGCATTCCGGGCTCGGACGACATCATGCTCAATTACCAGACCACCTCGTTCCACGACGCGCTCTATGCACGTCAGACCCTGGGCCTCAAGCCCGGGCCGGAATTCGAGGCGTGGCTCGAACGCACCGGCATCTTCACCCAGGCCGATGGCCGGGTACGCTTCGGCGACAATCTGCCGCCAGCCTTCCGCCAGGCCCTGGCGCAGCTTGCATAGGGATGACCATGGACCGACCTACCACCACGCCTGAAAACCCTTGGCTGGCCCTGCGCAACCTGACCCCGGCGCGCATCGCCCTGGGCCGCACCGGCATCAGCCTGCCGACCGGCGCCCAGCTGGACTTCCAGTTCGCCCACGCCCAGGCCCGCGATGCCGTGCATCTGCCGTTCGACCATGCCGGCCTGCGCCAGCAACTGGCTGACCGTGGCCGCGAAAGCCTGCTGCTGCACAGCGCCGCCAGCGATCGCAACCAATACCTGCAACGCCCCGACTTGGGCCGGCGCCTGAACGACGCATCGGCCCAGCGCCTGCGCGAGCATGCCCAGGCCAACCCGGGCGGCATCGATGTGGCGATCGTGGTCGCCGATGGCCTGTCGGCCCTGGCCGTGCACCGCCATACCCTGCCCTTCCTGGCCCGTTTCGAGGAGCAGGCCGCCGCCGACGGCTGGACCAGCGCACCGGTGGTACTGGTGGAACAAGGCCGCGTCGCGGTGGGTGACGAGGTGGGCGAACTGCTCGGCGCACGCATGACCGTGATGTTGATTGGCGAGCGCCCGGGCCTGAGCTCACCCGACAGCCTGGGCCTGTACTTCACCTACGGCCCCAAGGTCGGCCTGACCGACGCCTACCGCAACTGCATCTCCAACGTGCGCCTGGAGGGCCTGAGCTACGGCATGGCCGCCCACCGCCTGCTGTACCTGATGCGTGAGGCCTGCCGTCGGCAGCTTTCCGGGGTGAACCTCAAGGATGAAGCCGAGGTGCACAGCATCGAGACCGACGGCGCCCCCGGCAAAAGCGGCAATTTCCTGCTCGGGGAAGGGTAAGAAACCTGTAACACCCGGCGGATTGCGCTTTACGCAGGCTTTGGGGCAGCATGCAATCAACGCCGTGGCAATCCGCTGTATCCCCAAATGGACTCTGAGGGCCGCACATGCGCATCATCAAGGCAACCCTGGAACACCTCGACCTGCTGACGCCCTTGTTCGTGAAATATCGCGAGTTCTATGGGCAACTGCCTTACCCGGACAGCTCGCGCAGCTTCTTGGAAAAACGCCTCAAGCGCGATGAGTCAGTGATCTACCTGGCCCTGCCGGACGACGATGACAGCCGCATCCTTGGCTTCTGCCAGCTCTACCCGAGCTTCTCATCGCTGTCGCTCAAGCGCGTGTGGATCCTCAACGACATCTATGTGGCCGAAGACTCCCGGCGCATGCTGGTGGCCGATCACCTGATGCGCGAAGCCAAGAAGATGGCCAAGGCCACCAATGCCGTGCGCATGCGCGTCTCCACCAGTAGCGACAACGACGTGGCGCGCAAGACCTACGAGTCGATCGGCTTTCGCAAGGACACCGAGTTCGAGAACTACATACTGCCGATCACCCAGGACTGACACGCCTGTAGAAGCGGCCTTGTGCCGCGATCGGGCGCGAAGCGGCCGTAGATTCTGCCATCTCGTTTTGCCAGGTACTCCGCGATTGCCGATTTTGCGGCCGCTTCGCGCCCGATCGCGGCGCAAGGCCGCTCCTATACGAACAGGGTGTGCCACGCCGAAACCCGCCGCTACAAACTCCCCGGGCACATTCCTGACATCGCCGTATAATGCCCCCTCCTGTCATGTGTGAAAATTTACCCACCCGCAGGTAATCAAACCTACGCCCTTGGCACAGTCCGTCATCGTGCGCCCGTAGTCGCGGGTCAGAACACAGGTGTTGTACATGGAATTCAACCCGCTGGACCTTATCCTGCATCTCGATGCCTACCTCGATCTGCTGGTCACCAACTATGGCCCTTGGATCTACGCGATCCTCTTCGCAGTGATCTTCTGCGAGACTGGCTTGGTGGTCATGCCCTTCCTGCCCGGCGACTCGCTGCTGTTCATCGCTGGCGCCGTGGCCGCAGGCGGCGGCATGGACCCGGTCCTGCTGGCTGGCCTGTTGATGGCCGCCGCGATCCTCGGCGACAGCACCAACTACGTCATCGGCCGCACCACCGGCGAGCGCCTGTTCCGCAACCCGAACTCGAAGATCTTCCGCCGCGACTACCTGCAACGCACCCACGACTTCTACGAACGCCATGGCGGCAAGACCGTGACCATGGCGCGCTTCCTGCCGATCCTGCGCACCTTCGCACCGTTCGTCGCCGGCATCGCGCACATGCACTACCCGCGCTTCCTGGCCTTCAGCGTGGCCGGCTCGCTGTTGTGGGTGGGTGGTCTGGTGACCCTGGGCTACTTCTTCGGCAACGTGCCGTTCATCAAGCAGCACCTGTCGCTGATGGTGGTCGGGATCATCATCCTGTCGCTGGTGCCGATGATCCTCGGCCTGCTGCGCAGCCGCCTGGGCCGCACGGCCAAGGCCCACTGAACGGCCATGTGGTCATTGCGCGCCTGGCGGCGCCGGCGCACCCTGGCCCGCTACCCGGTCGACCCACAGCTGTGGCAGGCCGTGCGCGAGCGCCTGCCGCTGCTCGACGGCATCAGTGACGAAGAAGACCGCAGGCTACGCGAAGCCTGCGTACTGTTCCTGCACGACAAGCACCTGACGGCCCTGGACGGCGTCGAGCTGGACGACGAACAGCGCCTGTTTCTCGCCGCCCAGGCCCAACTGCCGCTGCTGCATCTGGGCGACCTGGATTGGTACCAAGGCTTTCACGAAATCATCCTCTACCCCGACGACTTCCTCAGCCCCCAGCGCCATCGCGACGCCAGCGGCGTGGAGCACACCTGGGACGCCGAGCACAGCGGCGAGGCCTGGCAACAGGGCCCGGTGATCCTGGCCTGGCCCGGGGTACTGGCCAGCGGCGGCTGGGAGGCCTACAACCTGGTGATCCATGAGCTGGCCCACAAGCTCGACATGCTCAACGGCGACGCCAACGGCCTGCCGCCGCTGCACAACGGCATGTCTGTGCAAGCCTGGGCCGATGCCATGCAGCAGGCCTTCGATGACATGAACCGGCAACTGGATGCCGACCCCGACACCGAGACGGCCATCGACCCCTACGCCGCGGAAAACCCCGCGGAGTTCTTCGCCGTCACCAGCGAGTACTTCTTCAGCGCCCCCGACCTGCTGCAGCAGGCTTATCCACAGGTGTACCGGCAACTTTCGCTGTTCTACCGGCAAGACCCGCTGGCGCGCCTGGAGCAGTTGCAGGCCGAGCACCCGCTATACCGCGAAACCCACGCCTGACGGGCCCGCACATCCGGCCGGGCGTGGCATGCCCGGTAGGAATGTGCCTATAATCGCCGCCACTTTTTGGTCAAACACGGGGGCACTGCCCAATGAGCTACAGCAAGATTCCGGCGGGCAAGGACCTGCCGAACGACATCTACGTCGCCATCGAGATCCCGGCCAACCACGCGCCGATCAAATACGAGATCGACAAGGACAGCGACGCCCTGTTCGTCGACCGTTTCATGGCCACCCCGATGTTCTATCCAGCCAACTACGGCTACATCCCGAACACCCTGGCCGACGACGGTGACCCGCTGGACGTGCTGGTCGTGACCCCTTACCCGGTCGCCCCAGGCTCGGTCATCCGCGCCCGTCCGGTCGGCATCCTGAACATGACCGACGACGGCGGCGGCGATGCCAAGGTCGTCGCAGTGCCTCACGACAAGCTGTCGCAGCTGTATGTCGACGTGAAGGAATACACCGACCTGCCGGCCCTGCTGATCCAGCAGATCGAACACTTCTTCGAGAACTACAAGGATCTCGAGAAGGGCAAGTGGGTCAAGATCGAAGGCTGGGAAGGCGCCGACGCCGCCCGCGCCGCGATCACCAAGTCGGTTGCCGCCTACAAAGGCTGATACCGAACTGAAGAAAAGCCCTGCTCCGGCAGGGTTTTTTTTGCCCGGAATTTGATCGGTGGGCATTTGCGCCCCATCGCCGGCAAGCCGGCTCCCACAAAAAAACGGAGCTACTGGTGGGAGCCGGCT
>NZ_JADLJL010000029.1 GCF_015680235.1 Pseudomonas guariconensis | reverse complement strand
CCAGGCATCCATGCCTGGCACCCACCTGCGCAAGGCTTCCACTCGGCCTCCTGACGTCGCGTTTGGCGGCGCCTGGGCTATCGCGTATCACTGTGCTGTTGTGATCCAGAATCTTGGCTGCCTTTGCCTTAATGATTGGGGCCGCTACGCGCCCCATCGCGGCACAAGGCCGCTCCTACAGGATCACGCAAACCTTGCCTCTGGCGGGTTGCCTGTGGGAGCGGGCTTGTCCCGCGATGGCTGCATGGCCCCGATGGAATGTCCCAAATATAACCGACCGGCCTTTGCCTTCTTTTGCCCAAGAGCAAAAGTAGTCGCCGTAAAGGCGAAAAGGTGAGTGAGCGCCGCCATGGCAAATGGATATTTCGCTATTTTCAATGCAGTCATCGCGCTGCGCTGTCACGCAAAGAACCAGCGATTAGCGCCAAGCCTTACCCCGTTTCGGGGAATCTGCTGGGGAATCCTCCCCAATCTGTTTTGAATGCAAACGTAACCTGTTGAAAAACCGCCAGAATATTTGTGGCATGCCGCTTGCTCCGGCCAACGCAGAGAACCTGTGTCCCCCGGAGGTGCAGCATGATGACCCCCCTCAAAGGCTCTGTCCTGTCTTCACTCGTGCTGGCCCTGCTGGGTTGGCAGACGACCAGCGAGGCGGCGGTGCAATGCCAGCGCACGCTGGTGGCCAACGTGGTAGCACTGGACCAGCCGCTGATGTTCAACCGCCTGGGCGCGCAGAACGCCAACGGCATGATCTTCGCCCTGCGCCAGGATGTGGTCGATGACAAGCTGGTGCCCCTGAACCAAGGCGGCGCCGCAGTGCCCGGCAAGGTCACCCTGCGCCCGGACAAGCGCCCGCGGCCGATCGTGCTGCGGGTGGCCGCTGGTGACTGCCTGACGGTGAACCTCACCAACCTGCTGGCCTACCAGGCCAACCCCAACAAGCACGGCATCGACCATATCGAGACCGACGTCGAAGGCGAAGAGCTCGAAGTGGAAGACCCACTGGGCGAGCCTGTTATCGCCGACCAGCAGGTTGCCGACCGCCACGTGGGCTTCCAGGTCAACGGTATGCAGGCAGTCAACAGCATCAGCGACATCGCCGCCAACACCGGGCGCAATGGCAACTTCCTGGTAGCCCCCGGCAATACCCGCAGCTACACCCTCTACGCCGAGCGCGAAGGTGCCTTCGCCGCCACCAGCAAGGGTGCCACCTTTGGGGGCGAGGGTACCGCGGGCAACGTCGCCAACGGCCTGTTCGGCCAAGTGGTGGTGGTGCCCAAAGGCGGACGCACCTACCGCAACACCCTCACAGAAGAGGAGATGCGCCTGGCCACCACCGGCCGTACCGCCACCGGCCAGCCGGTGGTCGACTACGAGGCTCGCTACCCACAGGTCCAGCCGTGGATCGCCGAAGGCAAGGCCGGCAAGCCGATCATCGCCATGGTCGATGGCAACGAGATCGTCAACAGCGAGACCGACGCCATCGTCATGGGCCCCAACCCCGACGGCAGCTTCCCACCTTCGACCTACCCCCTGGAAGCCATCGGCAAGCGCAACCCAGCGCTGCCCAACCGCCTGGACGCCTTCCGCGATTTCGCCTCGCAGTTCGCCGATGAGGTGGCCGTGACCCAGGCCTTCCCCGGCTACTGGGCCGACCCGGTCATGGGCCACGTGCTGGAGCCGGCCCGGGATTCGTTCATGATCAACTATGGGTCCGGCGGCATGGGCGCCGAGGTGGTGGCCAACCGCCTGGGCGTGGGGCCGATGCATGACTGCCTGTCCTGCGCCTACGAAGAGTTCTTCCTGAGCGCCCATACCGTGGGCGACGTCGGCACCCTGGTGGACGTGCCGGCCAACGTTGGTCTGGAGCACATCCGCCCCGGCGAGACACCGCCTGCCAGCGCGGTGGGCGTCAAGGCCAACATGGCTTTGTACCCGTCGGAGCCGTCCAACGTTCACCACAGTTACATCGGTGACTTCACCAAGTTCCGCAACACCCACAACGGCCACGAGCAGCACATCTTCCACCTGCACGGCCACCAGTGGCTGTTCAACCCCAACGATGACAACTCCGACTATATCGACGCCCAGGGTATCGGTGCTGGCGGGGGGTATACCTACGAGATCGCCAACGGCGGCTCGGGCAACCGCAACCGGGTAGCGGGCGATGCCATCTACCACTGCCACTTCTACCCCCACTTCGCCCAGGGCATGTGGGCCATGTGGCGGGTCCACGATGTGTTCGAGGCAGGTACGCGCCTGGAGGTGAGCGGGCAAACCGAGGATGGCTTCCACAGCACCCCGTTCGCACTGCGCAGCGGCAAGCCCGCAGTCGGCGCCAGGGCCTTGCCGGATGGCGAGATCGTCGCCGGCACGCCGATTCCGGCGATCGTGCCACTGCCTGGCAAGGCCATGGCACCGATGCCCGGCAAGGTCACCGTGGTGCCCAGGCTGGCCGAGACCCTGGTCGCCGAACATGACGACGATCAAGCCGAGGAGGGCGATGACGATCATCTGGACGAGGCCGTCGGGCCGCATGCCGTGGGCTCCCTGGCCTTGGTCGACCGCAGCGAGAGCAACCGCAATGCCGACGGCACCCTGAAGAACCCCGGCTACCCGTTCTGGATCGGCGGCATGGAAACCAGCGTCGGCCAGCGTCCACCGACCCCGCCACTGGATATGCTCGACCCGGCCCTGGCCCAGCAACTGAAGAACAGCGGCAAAGCCCTGTGGGCCAACCTCGACCCCAACCAGGTCGACGGCTGGGACGGTGGCCTGGGCCGCCACGTGCTCGATGGTATATCCGCCGGGGGCGAGGCGGTAACCACCACCACCAAGCTGGACTTCTCCAAGGTGGTGCACAAGGCCAAGCCGATCTACCTGCCTGAAGAGGGGACCGATGTCGAACAGGCGGCGATGCAGTTCCATGCCCAGGCCGAGCACCCAAGCTACGCGTTGATCCCGGGTGGCGATCCGGTGCCGCGCAACTTCCGCACCAATGGCGCGCTGCCGACGGCTGGCGCCCCGTACTACGAGCCGTGCATGGACGACCGTGGCAAGCGCCTGACCCAGTCTTCGGGTGTGGGCGAGTTCTTCAGCGGTGAAAGCCTGGGCGGTATCAACTTCCGGGGTGGCTCGACCTTCACCGCCGACCGCCCACGCATCTACAAAGGTGCCAACATCCAGTTCGACGCGGTGTACAACAAGGTCGGCTACCACTTCCCGCAGGCACGCATCCTGGCCCTGTGGGAGGACGCCTGGCCAGTGATCACCAAGCAGCGCCCACCGGAGCCGCTGGTGATGCGCATGAACACCTTCGACTGCACCATGTACCAGCACACCAACCTGATCCCGTCGTTCTATGAAATGGACGACTACCAGGTCCGTACCCCCACCGACGTGATCGGTCAGCACATCCACTTGCCCAAATGGGACCTGACCGCCGCCGACGGTGCCGCCAACGGCTGGAACTACGAAGACGGCATCCTCTCGCCCGGCAGCGTGGTCGAGCGGATCCAGGCCATCCGCAGCTTCAACGGCTGCACCGAGGGCGACCCGCGCGATGGCACCGCGGCCTGCCCGAAAGCCAAGCAACACCCGTACTTCGGCCGCTTCGGCCGGGCCGACTGGCTCGGTGCACGCACCGCCATGCAACGCTGGTTCGCCGACCCGCTGGTCAACGTGCACAACGTCGACCGTGGCCTGGGTACCATCTTCACCCACGACCACCTCGGCCCATCGACCCACCAGCAACTGGGCCTGTACGCCACCGTACTGGCCGAGCCTGCCGGCTCCACCTGGTACCACGCCGAAACCGGCGAGAAGCTGTACAACCCGGCCACCCGCCAGGATGGCGGCCCGACCTCGTGGCAGGCGGTGATCCAGACCGGCGACCATGACGGCGATGGCAAGAACGACAGCTATCGCGAGTTCTTCCTCGAGTACAGCGACTTCCAGCATGCCTACGAGGCCGGCGTGTACGTAGGTGCAGGCCCCGACGGCAAGCCGGACGCCCAGGCCTACCCGGCCACCGCCGACAGCTTCCGCTACGCCATCAACCCGCCTGTGCGGCAGAAGGCCTCCAACCTGCTGGAAGCCATCGTCGAATCCCGAGGCGGGCTGGCCCCGGGTTGCCCAAGCCGCCCGTGCCCACAGGCGATCTCGGTGGATGACCCAGGCATGTTCGTCGTCAACTACCGCAACGAGCCGTTGGCCCTGCGGGTGTTCGACCCGAACAAGGTCGGCCCGGACGGCAAGCGTGGCATGCAGGCCGACGGCCTTGCCGGCGACCTGGCCTATGCCCTGCAGACCCGCACCGACCGCGCCATCCCGGCGATGAACCAGGCGCCTTCGGCGATCACCTCGGCGGTCGGCCCGACCGGCGGCACCACGCTGTTCCCGCCGCACGTCAATCTGGGCACCGAGCCGGGCGACCCCTTCACCCCGATGCTGCGCACCTATTCGGGCGACAACGTGCGGCTGCGCATGCATGCCGGCGGTCATGAAGAGGAGCACAACGTCACCCTGCATGGCGTGAAGTGGCTGCAGAACGGCTCGGGCTTCGGCAATAGCTCCAACTCGGGGTGGAAATCCTCGCAGATGGTCGGCATCTCCGAGCAACTGGGGTTCATGGCGCCGGTCTCGATGATCTCCAGTTCGGCGGCCACCAACGGCGACTACCTGTATTCCCTCGATGCGGCATTGGAGGGCTACTGGAACGGTATCTGGGGCATCATGCGCAACTACACCGCCCAGCGTCCGGACCTGTTCCCGCTGCCGAACAACCCGCAGCCGGTGGCCATGCGCAACACCGTGGCGTTCGACGGCATCTGCCCGAAAACAACCGCCAACCCCACCGGCATCGGCAGCCGGCCGACGGTCAAGCGCAACTATGAAGTGGTCGCGGCGCTGGCCAACGACATCCTGGAGAACCGCAACGGCGTCAGCATCGTCGACCCGGCCGGGGTCGGCCAGCATGTCGGCGGCCCGCTCAAGGCCAATGGCGGCACCTTGGTGTTCAACAGCCGCCGCACCAGCATCCCGTTGGTCAGCGGGGTCGACCCCGAGGATGGCGAGACCTTCACCATCGGTGGCCACAGCGCGCCGTTGCACGACCCGACCGCGATCCTCTACGTGCGCAAGGCCGACCTCGACCCGACCACCGGCAAGCTCAAGCCTGGGGTTCCGGTAGAGCCGCTGGTGTTGCGCGCCAACTCAGGTGACTGCATCAGCATTACCTTGGAGAACCGCCTGCCACTGGTCATGCCGGACCTGGCCAGCACCGCGGTGATGCATGGCGTGGTCAAGCGCGACCGCAACGACAGCGAAGGTTCCACAGCCTTCAACAACAACCAGATGCGCCCATCCAGCCATGTGGGCCTGCATGCCCAACTGCTGGCCTACGACATCACCAAGTCCGATGGCACCAACGTGGGCCTGAACCCGGTGCAGACCGTACCGCCACGAGCCGGCAACAGCGGTGCCTACCCGACCAAGGTGTATCAATACTATGCCGGGCACCTGGAGCGTGAAGGCAAGCCGGTGCTGCAATTGGGGCGCACGGTGGACAACATCAACACCACCGCCATCGAGTTCGGCGGCTTGAACCTGACCCCGGCGGACCTGATCAAGCAGCCGCAGAAGGGCCTGGTGGGGGCCATGAGCATCCTGCCCCAGGGCGCGACCTGGACCGAGGACGGCGCCAGCCGCGCCCAGGCCACGGTCAAGGCCAACGGGCAGCCGGAATACCGCGACTTCGTCACGGTGTGGCAACGCGCACTGAACATGCGCTGGGCCGATGGCCGGCCGGTGGAGGGCATCAATACCGAGGGCAACGGCGCGGCCGCCGACCCGCAGGACAACGGCAACATGGCGGTCAACTACAAGACCGAACCGTTGTGGCTGCGCTTCGGCATGGCGCCCGACTCGCCGTTCGGCCGCGCCGCTGGCCTGGGCTTCGGTGACGTGCCCAACGCCCACATGGCCTACAGCAATGAACTGGTCGGCGGCGACCCGCAGACCCCGGTGCTCTGGGCCAAACCCGGCCAACCGCTGCGCAGCCATGTGCTCATGCCTGGCGGTGGCAGCCGCGGCATGATCTACCAGCTAGACGGGCACCTGTGGCCGCTGCATGCCTACCAAGCCGAGAAGAGCGATGCCAGTGGCTACCCCATGGGGCTGCCAGGGGTCGGTTCGGTGCGCTTTGGCTACAACCCGATGGCGATCTACGTGGGTTCCCAGGAAAGCGTACTGCCAGCGGCGCACTTCAGCTTCATGCTGCCCAGCGCCGGTGGGGCCAACGCCGTGCCGGGGGACTATCTGTTCCGCGACTACGGCGCCTACGGCAACCTCTCGGGGCTGTGGGGCCTCCTGCGGGTCACCAACGAAGCGCCACCGGCCACCGCCCCGGCACAATGAGAGAAGGGGGAACGCGCATGAACAAGAAAAATCGTCCCGCGTACCTGGGGGTGATGCTGGGGGTGGCGCTGATCGGACTGGGGCTTGCCTACGACAAGCTCTGGTGCGACCCCCGCGAGCTGCTGCAGGAGCCTGCCGACCCGCAGGGCCTGCACCGGCTCAGCCGCGATGGCGTGACCGTGGAGTTCGAGGCGCGGCCCCTGGATGGCGGCGTGCTGCGCGAAGGCAGCTTCGCCAACATCCGTTTCAAGGTCAGCGATCAGGCCAGTGGCCAGCCGCTCTCGGGCATGGCCCCGGGGGCCTGGCTGGACCCGGCGCAGTCGGCCCCGACCGGCGACCGCGACAGCAGCTGCAAGGCGCGGGTGGCGTTGTTCCTCAAGAGCAGCATCGGCGCGCGCCCCTTGCTCGACCTCAACAGCTACTTCCTGCTGGTATTGAACAAAGACCCCAGCCTGACGGTGATCGACCCCACGGTCTCGGTGGGCGGGGTGACCAGCACCCTGGCGCGCATCGACCTACCGGGCCGGCCCATGGACTGGGTGGCCACCAGCGACGACAAGCAGGTGTTCGTCTCCATGCCTGATCAGGGCCAGGTAGCGGTGATCGATACCGAGACCTTCACCCGTGTGGCCAACCTGGAGGCGGGCGAGCAGCCGCTGCGCGTGGCCCTGCAACCGGACCAACGCCGGTTGTGGGTAGGCAACAACAGCAGCGACCCGGCCAAGGGTGGGGTCACCGTGATCGACGTGCCCAGCCGTGGCATGCTCAAGTCGTTCATCACCGGCTCCGGGCACCACGAGATCGCCTTCAGCAACGACTCGCGCTACGCCTTCGTCAGCAACCGCGACGCAGGCACCCTGAGCATCATCGATGCCGCCGACATGCGCCTGGCCAAGACCCTGCAGGTCGGCCCACATCCGTTGTCGGTGGCCTACTCGTCGCTGTCCCAGGCGGTGTACGTGGCCGATGGCAAGGAGGGCTCGGTCCGTGTGATCGACGCCCGCAGCCACCAGTTGCGCCACACGGTCAAGGCCGAGCCCGGCCTTGGGCCCATGCAGTTCAGCGACGACGGCCGCTACGGCATCGTGCTGAACACTCTGGAGAACCAGGCCCTGGTGATCGATGCCAGCAACGACCAACTGATCCACCGTATCCCGGTGGCGGCCGAGCCGTACCAACTGACCTTCACCAAGGGCTATGCCTACGTGCGTGGCCTGGCCTCACCGAAAGTCAGCATGATCAACCTGTCGAGCCTCGGGGCCGGGCGCGAGCCGATCGTCCAGGGCTTCGAGGCTGGCCCCGCGGCGCCCCGCCAGGCCGGCGACCTGCCGTTGGCCCAAGGGCTGTCGGTGGCCCGGGACGACAACTCGGTGTTCGTGGTCAACCCTGTGGACAACACCACCTACTTCTATGCCGAAGGCATGAACGCGCCGATGTCCGGCTACAACAACCGTGGCCACCAGGCCCGTGCGGCCATCGTCATCGACCGCAGCCTACGCGAGCTGGCCCCTGGGGTGTATGGCTCGACGGTTAAGCTGCCGGCGGCGGGCAGTTTCGACGTGGCCTTTTTGCTCAACCAGCCGCAGATCATCCACTGCTTCAGCACCCGCGTGGCGGCATCGCCGGATGCGCCCAAGCGCAAGGGCGTACACGCCCAGTTCCTCGGCAAC
Organism: Pseudomonas guariconensis; assembly: GCF_015680235.1. Lineage (GTDB taxonomy): Bacteria > Pseudomonadota > Gammaproteobacteria > Pseudomonadales > Pseudomonadaceae > Aquipseudomonas > Aquipseudomonas guariconensis_A. Next base: position 54,305 of record NZ_JADLJL010000029.1, on the reverse strand, counting down.
GGCCAGCCGGCCCTGCAGCACAGCGTATTCGTCGCCCGGGTCCGCATCCTCGGCGACGACGGCGAGCCGCGCCTGGGCCTGCGTGACCTGAGCCTGCGCTACTTCCTGGCGCCATCCTCGATGCCTCGCAGCCTGCCGCTCGAAGAAGTGGGCGATGGCGTGTACCAGGGTTCGCTACAACTGGCCGAGGCCGGGGCCTGGTACCTGCATGTGCAGTCGCCGACCCTCGGTCGCAAGTTCGCCGAAGAGAACTACACCAGCCTGCGTGTCCTGCCGGCCGCAGCCTCTACCGCTTCCCAAGGGAAACCCAGGAGTGTGCGATGAACGCCAAGCTTGCTTGCAACCTGATCGCCCTGAGCCTGCTGTTGGCCAGCCAACTGGCCCAGGCCCACGCCGGGCATGACCACAGCGGCCATGCCCAGCAACCGCCAGCGGCCCGCCAGGAGAAGGCCAGCGTGCGCTTTGCCGATGTCTCGCTGCTCGACCAGGACGGCATGCCGGTGCGCCTGGAAAAAGACCTGGTTGGGGATCATCTGGTGGTCATGGGGTTCATCTACACCAGCTGTACCACGGTCTGCCCAGTGGTGTCGTCGATCATGTCCAAGGTTCAGCAGCAGCTGGGCGGGCGGGTCGGTGAGGAGATCCAGCTGGTGTCGATCAGCGTCGACCCGCAGCGCGACGACTCCAAGCGCCTGCTCGGCTACGCCAAGGCGTTCCAGCATGGCCCAGGCTGGAGCTGGCTGACTGGCTCGCCCTACGCCATCACCGAGACCCTCAAGGGCCTGGGCAGCTTCAGCGCCGACTTGAGCCAACACCCGCCGCTGATTCTCGTCGGTGACGGGCGCAGCGGCCACTGGACGCGTTATTACGGCTTCACCGACCCGACCGTGCTGGTCGCCGAGATCAACCGCCTCAGCGCCCGCCGCGTACACGCCAAGAGCACCGCCATCGCCGGCGGGCCGGATCGCCAGCAGGAGGTGCAGCCATGACCACCACCAGCACCCGCCGCCTCGGCATGCGCGGCCTCGATTGGCTGACCCTGGTCGGCTGCCTGTGGATCCTCGCCTCGGTGGCCATGGCCCACGAAGACCATGCCTCGGCCGGGCCGGCCCCGCAACCGGCGCCGCAGCCGATGGTCAGTGGCGGCGGTACTCGGGACGCACAGGCCTGGTTCACCGACACCGTGCTCAAGGACCAGGACGGCCGCGAGCTGCGCTTCTACAGTGATGTGCTCAAGGACAAGGTGGTGATGCTCAACGTCATCTTCACCCACTGCAACGACGCCTGCCCGCTGATCACCCGCAAGCTGCGCGAAGTGCGCGAGGCCATGGGGCCGGAGCTGGCGAGCCAGGTAACCTTCGTCTCGGTCAGCAGCGACCCGCTCAACGACACCCCGGCCGCGCTCAAGGCCTTTGCTCGCAAACAGGGCGTGGACGGCCCGAACTGGCTGTTCCTGACCGGCGACAAGGCCAATGTCGACCTGGTGCTAGGGCGCCTGGGGCAGTTCCTGCCCAGCCCCGAGCAGCATTCCACCCAACTGATCGCCGGTGACGTGGCCGGCAAGCGCTGGAGCAAGATCCGCCCCGACGCGCCGCCTACGGCCATCGCCCAGCGCATGCAGTTGCTGGCCCAACCCCTGGCAGGCCGGTGAGCGCCATGTGCTCGCCCACGCAACTTATGCACGCCTTGTGGCAGCGGGCTTGCTCCGCGATCGGCCGTTCGCGGCGCAAGGCCGCGCCTACAGGGGGGTGGTTGGTCCTGGTGGGGTTGTTGTCCACTACGGCCATGGCCCTGGACCTGACCGAGCAGGAGCAGGCTGGCAAGCGCCTGTACCGCGAAGGCCTGTCGAGCAGCGATGCCCAGTTGTTGGCCCGGGTAGGCGCCAGCGACATGAGCGTGCCGGCCAGTGTGCTGCCTTGCGCCAGTTGCCATGGCAACGACGGCCGTGGCCGCGCCGAGGGTGGGGTGCGCCCGCCAAGCCTGGACTGGCAGCGCCTGGCCATGGGGCAGGGCGAGCGCCAGGCCAATGGCAGGCGCTACCCGGCCTATGCCGAGGCCAGCCTGGCCCGGGCCATCCAGCAGGGCGTGGACCCTGCGGGCAACCGCCTGGACCCGGCCATGCCACGTTTCGAGCTGACCCTGGCCGACCAGCGCAACCTCACGGCATACCTCAAGCGCCTGGGCGAGGAGCGCGACCCCGGTGTCGAGCCGGACGTACTGCGCCTGGGTACCCTGTTGCCGGCCAGCGGGCCGCTGGCCGAGGCGGGCAGGGTGGTGCGTGCGGTGCTGGAGGACGGCCTGGCGCAACTCAACCAGCAGGGCGGTATTCATGGGCGGCGTCTGGAACTGGTGGTGCGCGACCCTGGCGTCGACCCGCAGGGCGCCAGGCAGGCCCTGGATGGCTTGCTGGACGAGGCGCAGGTTTTCGCCCTGATCAGTCCGCTGGCCCCCATGCTCGACGATGAGTTGGCCGCGACACTCGAACAACGCGACGTGCCGCTGGTCGGCAGTACACCCCGCAGCGGCGCCAGCCCACAGATCTTCGACCCCTTGCCCGGCCTGCCCGAGCAGTTGCTGAGCCTGGCTGGGTATGCCCGGGCCGGCCTGGGCCTGCCGCCCGAGGCGTTGCAAGTGGTCTATTCCGGCCCGGGGCAGGCCGCACAGGCTGAAGCCGTGCGCCAGCGCTTGCAGGCCGCAGGCTGGGCATCGGGCCCGGTGCAGGCATTCGATGGCCAGGCGGTGCAGGGCCAGGGTATCGTCTTCCTAGGCCGCGCCCAGGCCTTTGCCGAGCTGGCCGCGGCACTGCAGGCGGCTGGTCGCGCACCCTATCTGTTCGCAGCCTCCAGCCAGGTGGCCGGCGCCTTGCCGAGCCTGCCGGCGCAGTGGTCCGAGCGCGTGTTCCTGGCTTATCCCTTTGTCCCGGCGGACTGGACTTCACAAGGGCTCGCCACCCTGGCCGGGCTGCGTGAGCGACAAGGCCTGGATGGTCGCCAGGCATCGTTGCAGGTCAGCACCCGGTGCGCCCTGGTGTTGATGACCGAGGCCCTCAAGCAGGTGGGCCGCGACGCCAGCCGCGAACAGCTGGTGCAGGCCCTGGAAGGGCTGCATGACGTCGAGACCGGCCTGACCCCGGCCCTGGGTTTCGGCCCGGGTCGGCGCCAGGGCCTGGCCGGGGCCCATGTGGTGCAAGTGGCGTTGCCCGGGCCGCAGTTCCATACCGCGGCGGCGTATCGCTCGATGCCGGATACACCCTGAACGGAGGTTGTCATGCGAATCCTGTTGCTGTGCCTGCTCCTGGGGCTGGCCCCGGTCAGCCAGGCGGACCTCGCCGCGGCGCGGGTCAATGGCGTGGAAATCAGCGTCACGCGCCTGGAACGCTACTTTGCCGAGTACCTACAGGACCAGGGGCGGGCGGTGACCAGCATCCGCAGCCCGAGCCTGTACAAGCGCCTGCGCGAACAGGCCCTGGACGAGCTGATCGACAAGGAACTGCTGTGGCAGGAAGCCCTGCGTCGTGGCATCGTGGTCAGTGACGAAACCGTGGCGGCGCGGGTCGGCGAGGTCGAACAGGCCTTCGGCAACCCCACGGTGTTCGAACGCCGCCTGGCCGATGCCGGTTTCGATAGGGCCGGGTACGCCGACTACACTCGTCACGAGATGGCCGCGCAACAGGTGTATGCCCAGCTCACGGCTATCGACGAACCCACCGAGGCACAGGTCGAGGCCTTCTATCAGGCCAACAAGGAAAGCATGCAAGGGATGCAGAACCAAAATCATGAAATCCCGGTCGAACGTGAGCAGGGCCTGGCCTGGGCCAGGGCTGCGCTCGTCGGCCAGATGCAAGCCCAGGCACGCCAATCGGTGCGCCACCGCCTGCGTGAAGGGGCGAAGGTTGAACGAGCGGATGACTAGCCTCACCGGCGCGCGGGTTTTCCCCACTCCTGGGGAATTACGCAGGGGGCCAAATGCCATCAGTTTCCCCGTATTTGGGGAGGCCCTGCAGGCACCTGTTGGCTGGTTTAGTGGAATCAATGACTTACAGTGGTGCGACATGACTATTCACGCCTGGCACGAAGGATGCTCAAGCCTGTACAAGGCTGAACTCCAGAGACCGGGCAACCGGGCAGTTCTTGGGAGTCGACCTTGGTGAACACAGTATTGGTAGTCGATGACGAGCAGACCCTTGCGCAAAACCTGCAGGCCTACCTGCAGACGCAAGGCCTGGAAGTCCATGTCGCCCACGACGGTGCCAGTGGCATCGCCCAGGCTCAAAGCCTGGCACCGGACGTGATCGTGCTGGATTACCGCTTGCCCGACATGGAGGGGTTCCAGGTCCTGGAGACCGTGCGCAAGAACAGGCAGTGCCATTTCGTGCTGATCACCGCCCACCCGACCGCCGAGGTCCGTGAGCGGGCCGCCACACTTGGCGTGACCCATGTCCTGTTCAAGCCGTTCCCGTTGTTGGAACTGGCCCGCGCGGTATCCGACCTGACCGGCACGGAGCGCCAGCCGCGGGCAGCGGAGCAACAGGCCGAGGGTTTCGTCGAACGACGCCAGAACAGGAACCAGACGTTCCCCCTGCAGATGTACGATGGCAGCTGGGTACTGGCCGACCGCCGACGTGACGGCGCCAAGCCTCCCGCACCTGAAGACGACCTGCTCACCGGGGAATAGCGGCGCCCGCAGCCACCCCGGCATCCCCGAGCCAGCCTGCGACGCGCCCCTGAGCGGAGTCGCAGGCCATGTCAGAAGCCTCTGTTGCAGCCCACCCGATCCCTGCCACGGGCTATTCCCGCGAACTGCTTGCCCAAGCCCGCCTCCAGGCCGGTGACGAACGCCTGCTGGACTGCCTGGCCCGTCTGGCCTGTGACGAGCCGGCCACGTTCGTCCGCCGCCTGGGCGCCACCTTGCGCTACCCGGTGCTCGACAGCCAGGCGCTGCTGACCAGCACCCCGCTGTTCGAGCGGGCCAGCCTGGCCCTGTGCCTGAAACGCGAATTCGTCCTGGTGCAGCACGAGGGCCAGATCATCGGCGTGTTCGCCGACCCCTTCGACCACGCCCGCCTGGCCTGGATCGATGAATGCCTGCAAGGCGCGCCGCTGTACCTGGCCCAGGCCGCCGACATCGCCACCTTCCTGGCCCGCCAGGAGGAAAGCTTCCATGCCGTCGATGCCCTGGAGCACGACGCCGAGCCTGGCAGTGAGGCCGACCCGCTGCAGCGCCTGTCCCTGGCCAGCATCAGCGAAGACCAGAGCAAGGTGGTCAAGCTGGTCAACGCCACCCTCTACGATGCCCTCAAGCAGCATGCCAGCGATATTCACCTGGGCATGACCGGCCAGGGCCTGACCATCAAGTACCGCATCGACGGTGTGCTCACCGGTGCCGGCAAGGCCAGCGGCAGCGCGTTCGCCGAGCAGGTGATCTCACGCATCAAGGTCATGGCCGAACTGGACATCGGCGAGAAACGCGTGCCGCAGGACGGCCGCTTCAAGGTCGCCGTGGGCGAGCGCCAGATCGACTTCCGCGTCTCGATCATGCCGAGCATCTTCGGCGAGGACGCGGTGCTGCGGGTGCTCGACAAGCAGGACCTGTCCGACCGGGTCAGCGGCGTGCAGCTGCAGGCCCTGGGCTTTGCCGAGCACACCCTGCTGGCGCTGCGCCGGCTGGCCGCCGAGCCCTACGGCATGATTCTGGTCACCGGCCCCACCGGCAGCGGCAAGACCACCACCCTCTACGCCATGATCAGCGAGATCAACCACGGCGTGGACAAGATCATCACCATCGAGGACCCAGTCGAGTACCAGCTGCCCGGCGTGCTGCAGATTCCGGTCAACGAGAAGAAGGGCCTGACCTTCGCCCGCGGCCTGCGCTCGATCCTGCGCCACGACCCGGACAAGATCCTGGTGGGCGAGATCCGCGATCCTGATACCGCGCAGATCGCCGTGCAGTCGGCGCTCACCGGGCACCTGGTGTTCACCACCATCCACGCCAACAACGTCTTCGATGTGATCGGCCGCTTCAGCCAGATGCAGGTCGACCCCTACAGCTTCGTCTCGGCGCTCAACGCCGTGCTGGCTCAGCGCTTGATCCGCCTGGCCTGCCCGCACTGCGCAGTCAGTGCCGAGCCGGACGACGAAACCCTGACAGCCTCCGGGCTGACCCGCGAAGGCGTCGCCGGCTGGACCTTCGTCCGCGCCCAAGGCTGCGGCCAGTGCCGCGGCAGCGGCTATCGCGGGCGCAGCGCCATTGCCGAACTGCTGCACCTGGATGACGACCTGCGGCAGATGATCGTCGAACGCCGCCCCCTGTCGCAGATCAAGGCGCTGGCCTGCCAGCGCGGCCTGCGGCTGCTGCGCGCATCTGCCCTGGACCTGGTCCGCGAGGGCCGTACCACGCTTGAGGAGATCAACCGTGTCACATTTATCGCCTGATAACTATTGCGCCGTCCTCGGCGCCGAAGGTGTCGGCCTGGGTCGCTGGCACGCCAACCAACACCAGTGGCTGGGCAGCCGCGCATTCACCGGCGAAGCCGGGCAACCGGCCTGGGCACCGGCCGTCGCCGCCCTGGCCGAACTGCTGGCCGAGCACGCGCCCCGCGGCGCCCGGCTGCAGGTGCTGCTGTCTGCCCGCTACAGCCGCTTCTGCCTGGTGCCCTGGAGCGATGCCATCGGCCACCCGCGCGAGCTCGATGCCTATGCTCGGGCCTGCTTCGAGAACCTCTACGGGCAGCCGCTGGACGACTGGCGCATCGTTCTCTCGCCTGAAGCGGCCGGCGCCGCGCGCATCGCCACGGCGCTGCCCGAGGCACTGCTGCAGGCGCTCAAGACGCTAGGCCGGGAAAACCGCCTGGTCCTGCGCTCGGTGCAGCCTTACCTGATGGCTGCCTACAACAGCTGCTCGGCGCAACTGGAGGAGGGCGACTTCCTCTTCGTCCTGGCCGAGCCGCGGCGCAGCGTGCTGCTGCTGGCTGCTGGCGGGGCCTGGCAACAGGTGTTGAGCCAGGGCTGCGCCGACAACGACCAGGCCTTGCAGGCATTGATCGAGCGCACCTGCGAGCTGTATGGCGAACACCTGCCACGGGTGTACCTGCATGCGCCTGGCCGGGGTGACGCGCCGCAGCTGGCGGCGGTACAGCTGTGCCAGCCGGCCGCCGAGAACGACCCGTTGTGCGCCATGTGGCGGGCGGTGGCCTGACATGCGCCGCCTCGACCTGGAATTCCAGCCCCACCGCAGCAGCCTGATGGCTTGGGCGTCACTGGCCCTGGGTTGCACCGTACTGGCCGCGCTGCTGCTGGTTCAGCAGCAGCTCGAAGGTGAGCGGCTGGACCTGGAAGAACGGGTTCACCGGCTTGAACAGCAACTGGGCCGTCGCCCGCAGGACAGCGCGCCGCAGGGCAGCGCCGCCAGCCGCGAACAGGCCGAGCAGTTGGCGCAGATGCGCAGCGTTTCGCAACAGCTGCAACGCCCCTGGCAGCAACTGTTCGCCATGCTCGAAGCCCAGCCCCAGGAAGACGTGGCGTTGTTGACGCTGACCCCCGATGCACGCAAGGGCCAGGTGCGCATCGCCGCCGAGGCCCGCAACCTGGAAGCCATGCTGCAGTACCACCAGCGCCTGGAGCGCAGCGAGGCGCTACGCGATGTCTCGCTGCTCAACCACGAGGTGGTGTCCGGCCAGCCCGAGCACCCAGTGCGCTTCAACTTGACCGCCACGTGGGAGACCGGCCATGCGCGTCCCTAGCCTGATCCTTCATGAACACCTGGCCCGCTTGGGCCGTGTCGGCGGCGCCGCGCTGCTGACGGCGGGCCTGGCCGTGCTGGTCGGTTTCGCCTGGGTTTTGCCGCAGTGGCAGGGCGTACGTGAACTGCGCGCCAGCGAGGCTGACGCCAGCGTACAGGTGCAGCGGGTCAGGCGCGGCGAGCTGAAGGTGGCCGCCAAGCCCGAGCAGCAGGCCCTCGACAGCCTGCGTCAGCAACTGCCCGGCCAGCCTCAGGCCAGCGAACTGATCGAGCGCCTGTACCACCTGGCCAGTGCCGAGCGTATCAGCCTGGCCCGTGGTGAGTACGCCCTGGGGGTCGACCCCAAGACCCAACTGGCGCGCTACCAGATCGTGCTGCCGGTGCGGGGCAGCTATCCGCAGATCCGCGGTTTCCTCCAGGCGCTGCTCGGCCAGCTGCCGACCCTGGTTCTCGAGGACCTAGAGCTACAGCGCAAGCGCATCGGTGACCGCGAGCTCAATGGTCGCCTGCGCATGACCCTTTACCTGTCGAGGTCGTGATGAACATTCAGCGCACGGTGATGTGGGCGGGTTTCCTCGGGCTTTCAGGCGCCTTGGCGTGGGCCCCTGGGCACTGGTTCGGGCAGCAGGATGAGGTGGCTCCACTCGCCGGCAAGCCGGCCCCCACCCAAATACAAGGTGCAGCCACCCAAGAGGGCGCCGGCTTGCCGGCGACGAAGCCAGCCCAGCCCTCGAGGGACCTGTTCCCACCCCAGCAATGGACCCCAGCCAAGACCCTCGCCACCGTCACCGAGAAACCCGCCGCCGCTATCCCCGTGGCACCGGCTGAACCCACCGCCCCGGTGCTGCCGTTCCAGTTCATCGGCCGCCTGGGCGACCGCGACGACCAGCAGGTATTCCTGCAGAGCGGGGAGAAGCTCTACGTCGTACGCCAGGGCGATGTGATCGATCAAACCTACCGCCTCGACCGGGTCTCGGCTACCGAGCTGAACCTGGTCTACCTGCCATTGCACCAGTCACAGACCTTGTCTGTCGGGAGCGCACCATGAAGCCGTCGAAGTTGTGCAAGCCTGCTCCGTTCATGCTTCTGGCCCTTTGCGCGGCCCTGGCCGGCTGCGGCTCGAACGCCACGCGCCAGGACAGCGCCGAGCTGATGAAAGAAGGGCAGTACGAGGCGGGTATCGCCATGCTGGAGCAGGCCTTGCGCGAGGACCCGCGTGATACCGAGCTGAACATTGCCCTGGCCCACGGGCGCCAGCAGGCAGTGGAAGCCTTGCTGACCCAGGCCGACAGCGACCGTATCCGCCACGATTTCGCCAGTGCGCGCATGGGCTATGGCCGGATATTGACCATCGAACCGAACAACCGCCGAGCCCAGGAAGGCATCCGCCAGTTGGAGCTGGTACGCAACCTCGACGAGCGCGTGGCCATGGGCCAGGCCGCGCTGCGCCAGGGTGACCTGTTCGGCGCCGAGCGCTACATGCGCGACGTGCTGCGCCTGGACCCGCAGAACCAGAAGGGCATCGCCTTGCGCAGCGACATCGAGAACGTCCAGGCACGTACCGCCCAGCCTTACCCGCAGCTGCGCAGCAAGCTGGAACGGCCGGTGACCCTGGAGTTTCGGGATGCCAACCTCAAGACCATCTTCGAGGTCCTGGCCCAGGTCGCCGGCATCAACTTCATCTTCGACAAGGACCTGCGCCCAGAGATGAAAGCCACCATCTTCGTACGCGACGTACGCATCGAGGACGCCGTGGCCCTGTTGCTGGAGCAGAACCAGCTGCACCAGAAGATCGTCAACGACAACACCCTGCTGATCTACCCCGACTCGCCGCAGAAGACCAAGGACTACCAGGAGCTGGTCATGCGCACCTTCTACCTGACCAGCATCGACGCCAACACTGCCTTGAACATGGTCAAGACCATGCTCAAGACCCGCGACGTGTTCGTCGACGAGCGCTTGAACACCCTGACCATGCGCGACACCCCCGATGCCGTGCGCATGGCCGAGAAGCTGCTGCAGTCCCAGGACCAGTCCAACCCGGAAGTGGTGCTGGAGGTGGAGGTAATGGAGGTGGCCCGTTCGCGCATCCTCGACCTCGGCCTGCAATGGCCTAATACCTTCGGCGTGCTCAATGACGAAGGCAACCCGGTCAGCGTGCTCGACCAGCTGCGCGGCATCGATTCGGGCCGCATCAGTATCGCCCCGGCGCCCCAGGCCAAGATCAACGCCGCCGACAAGGACATCAATACGCTGGCGAGCCCGGTGATCCGCGTGAGCAACCGCGAGCAGGCGCGCATCCACATCGGCCAGCGGGTGCCGATCATCAGCGCCACCTCGGTGCCATCGACCCAGGGCCCGGTAATCACCGAGAGCGTCACCTACCTGGACGTGGGCCTGAAGCTCGAAGTGCAGCCCACTGTGCACCTGAATAACGAAGTAGCGATCAAGGTGGCCCTGGAAGTGAGCAACGCCACGCCCCTGGAGCCGACCCGCCAAGGCACCATCCCGGTACAGGTCGATACCCGCAACGCCCAGACCAGCCTGCGCCTGCACGACGGCGAAACCCAGGTGCTGGCGGGCCTGGTGCGCAACGACCTGACCTCCAGCGGCAACAAGATCCCTGGCCTCGGCGACATCCCTGGCTTGGGCAGGCTGTTCGGCAGTAACCGCGACGACAAGAGCAAGTCCGAGCTGGTGCTGGCGATCACCCCGCGTATCGTGCGCAACCTGCCGTACCAGAGCCCGTCGGACATGGAGTTCGCCACCGGCACCGAGTCGAGCCTGCAGGTGCGCCAACAGATGATGGCACCGCTGGCGCAGCCTGAAACCTCGCAACCGGACGCATCGCAACCGCAGGGCACCGTGGCCACTGTGCCGGCCGCCGTCACTCGCCAAGTGGACCCGCTGCCATGAAACGCCAACAGCAGGGCTTCAGCCTGATCGAGGTGGTGCTGACCCTGGCGCTGCTCGGGCTGCTGGCCACCATGGCCGCGCCCTTGACCGAGACCGTGGTGCGTCGCGGCAAGGAGCAGCAACTGCGCGAGGCGCTGTACCAGATCCGCGATGCCATCGATGCCTACAAGCGTGCCTTCGACGCCGGCTACATCGAAAAGCGCCTGGACAGCAGCGGCTACCCGCCGAGCCTGCAGGTGCTGGTCGAAGGCGTGCGCGATGTGCGCAGTGCCAAGGGCGCCAAGTTCTACTTCCTGCGCCGCATCCCCCATGACCCGCTGGTGGCGGCCAAGCATGAGGACGAAGGCGGCTGGGGCCTGCGCGCCTACGACAGCAGTGCCGACAACCCACGTGAAGGCCGCGATGTCTTCGACGTGTATTCCAAGGCCAGCGGCAATGGCCTGAACGGCATCCCCTACGGGCAATGGTGACGACCATGAAACGCATCCGCGGTTTCACCCTGATCGAGCTGCTGGTGGTCATGGCGATCATCGCCACCCTGATGACCATCGCCATGCCGCGCTACTTCAACAGCTTGGAGGCCTCCCGCGAGGCGACCCTGCGCCAGAGCCTGGCGGTGCTGCGCGAGGCCCTGGACCACTACTACGGCGACACCGGCCGCTACCCCGAGTCGCTGGAGCAGCTGGTCGAACAGCGCTACCTGCGCAACACCCCGGTCGACCCGCTCACCGAGCGCAGCGACGCCTGGAAGCTGGTGCCGCCGCCGGAAGGGGTCAGCGGCGGCGTGGCCGATATCAAGAGCGGAGCAACAGGGAGGGCGCGTGATGGCAGCCTCTATGCCGAATGGTAAGGCCTGCGCGGGCTTTACCTACCTGGGCGTGCTGTTCCTGATCGCGGTCAGCAGCATGGCCCTGGCCGCCACCGGGACCCTGTGGGCTACCAACGCCCAGCGCGAGCACGAGCGCCAGCTGCTATGGGTCGGCGGGCAGTATGCCCAGGCCCTGCGCAGCTATTACCGCGCCTCGCCAGGCCTGGCCCAATACCCCCAGGCCCTTGAGGACCTGCTCGAGGACAACCGCTTCCCATCGCCACAGCGGCACATCCGCAGGCTCTACCCGGACCCGATCACCAACGGTCAGGAATGGGGCCTGCTGCGCTCGGTGGATGGCCGCATCACCGGCGTCTACAGCAACTCCGATGCCGCGCCGCTCAAGCGCAGCGGCTTCGATGCCCAGTGGTCCGGCTTCGAAGGGCTGGAGCACTACAGCGACTGGCAGTTCGTCGCCGAGCAGCCTTTCGCAGAGGCCGGCGGTGGCGCCCGCACCCACGCCGGCCCAGGAGACACGCCATGAACACGCGCGCCGCTCTGTGCTGCCTGTGCCTGCTGCTGGCCGCCTGGGTACCCACGCAGGCCCAGGCCGGCGCCGAGGACGAAATGATGGGGTTCATCGTCGACAACACTATTTCGCACATCGGCCATGACTTCTACAACGACTTCACCGACCGCCTGCGCGCCACGAGCCGCCTGGACTTCAACCTGGTGGTGCGCGAACGCCCCGATGCCCGTTGGGGCAGCTTGGTGACGGTGGAGTACGAACGCGAAGTGCTGTACCGGCGCTTCCTGCCGCCCAACACCACGCAACTCAAAGACGAGGCCGTCGCGGCGGCGGACCTGGTCAAGCAGCAAATCATCCAGCGCAAGCTGCAACGCCTGCTGCAGGACACCACTGATCTGGAGAGGGACGAGCTATGAACACGCGCATGCCCCGTTGTATTGCCGCCTGCCTGCTGGCCGGCGCCTTCGTCGGCCCCATCCAGGCCACGGAGCTGGTGTACACCCCGGTCAACCCGGCGTTCGGCGGCAACCCGCTCAATGGGACCTGGTTGCTCAACAACGCCCAGGCGCAGAACGACCATGAGGACCCGGACCTCAAGGACCGCGCGTCGGCCTTTGCCGGCACCTCCGCCCTGGAGCGCTTCAGCAACCAGCTCGAATCGCGGTTGCTCTCGCAGTTGCTGGACAATATCAGCAACGGCACCACCGGCAGCATGTCCACGGACTCGTTCCTGATCGACGTGATCGACGATTCCGGGGCCCTGAGCATCAAGGTCACCGACCGTGCGACAGGGGAAGTCTCGATCATCGAGGTCAGTGGCCTTAACCCCTGAGAGGGAAGGCCGATAGGGGAGAACGACCATGAAACGCCTGCTGAGCACACTGCTGATCCTCGCCACCTTGCAAGGCTGCGGCCTGCGCGAGCCCATGCCCGCTGAACAGGACGGGGCGATACCGACCCTGACACCGCGCGCCTCCACCTACTACGACCTGATCAACATGCCACGGCCCAAGGGCCGGCTCATGGCGGTGGTGTACGGCTTCCGCGACCAGACAGGCCAGTACAAACCGACCCCGGCCAGCTCGTTCTCCACCAGCGTCACCCAGGGGGCGGCCAGCATGCTGATGGATGCGCTCAATGCCAGTGGCTGGTTCGTCGTACTCGAGCGCGAGGGGCTGCAGAACCTGCTGACCGAACGCAAGATCATCCGCGCCTCGCAGAAGAAACCGGACGTACCGCTGAACATCCAGGGTGAACTGCCGCCCCTGCAGGCGGCCAACCTGATGCTCGAAGGCGGCATCATCGCCTACGACACCAACGTGCGCAGCGGCGGTGAGGGTGCCCGCTACTTGGGCATCGATATCTCCCGTGAGTACCGGGTCGACCAGGTCACCGTCAACCTGCGGGCGGTGGACGTGCGCAGCGGTCAGGTCCTGGCCAACGTGATGACCAGCAAGACCATCTACTCGGTCGGGCGCAGTGCCGGGGTGTTCAAGTTCATCGAGTTCAAGAAACTGCTGGAGGCCGAGGTCGGCTACACCACCAACGAGCCGGCCCAGCTGTGCGTGCTTTCGGCCATCGAGGCGGCGGTGGGTCACCTGCTGGCCCAGGGCATCGAGCGCCGGCTGTGGCAGGTGGCGGGCGATGGCAGCGGCGACAAGGCGGTGCTGGACAAGTACCTGAGCCAGTATCAGCAGCAGTGAGGGGGACCCCGTTAATCGCATGACTGTCCGATTCTACTGGGAGCAATTGTCTTGGGTGGCTTGCCCCGGCGCTATCGCTGGCAAGCCGGCTCCCACAGGGTGTGGTCGGCGCTGCACCAGTGAGAGCCGGCTTGCCCACAACCATAGAATCTCCCACAGGCATGGCCGTTTTCTCTGAAAACAGCGCAGGACAGGTGGGTGGGCTTGTCCCGCGACGTCTTACCTGGCCTTGCGCAAGGTCAGGTTGATCCGCCGCTCTCCCATCCTCGGGTGCACGCCAGGCTTGATCGGCATCACCCCGTGATACCGCAGGCGATCCTCGCCACCCCATACCAGCACATCGCCATGGCTCAAGGGTATCCGTTGGGTCCGGTCCGAGCGTTGCAGCCCGCCAAACAGAAACACCGCCGGCAAGCCCAGTGACAGCGACACGATCGGCTGGCCGAAGTCGCGCTCGTCACGGTCCTGGTGCAGCGTCAGGCGGGTGCCGGGCAAGTAATGGTTGATCAGGCAGGCATCGGGCACGAACCCCTCGAAACCGGCTGCATCGGCGGCGCGTGTTGCGAGCTCTAGCAGTGCCTGGGGCATTGCCGGCCACGGCTTGCCGGTCATGGGGTCGGTGGGGCTGTAGCGATAGCCTTGCTCGTCGCTGACCCAGCCCTGGGCACCGCAGTTGGTCAGGGCCACGGCCATGTGCAGACCACCAGGGGTGCGCATGTGCCGGAAGGGCGCGGCGCGCAGCACCGGGCGCAGGGCATCGAGCAGCGCCTCGACCTCGGCCAGGGCGAAACCGGGCAACAGCACGGTATGGCTGGCCAGGAGTTGCGGCTGGGGGCCGAACAGGTCGAGGTCGGACTGGATCATGGTGGCTGTGTCGGTTGGGTGTGCGGCCATTGTAACGTCGTTGCGCGAAGAGGTTTGCCTCAATTGCTTTGGTGTCTGTGAGAACGAGCGCCGCACGGGCGGCGCTCGATCGCACAGACACCACAGAAATCGCAGGAAAAAAGAACCGCGGCGCCAGGGAGAGGGAACACCGCGGTCCAAAGGGGGAGGGGGTTATTGCTGGGTGACGGTGGCCAGGTTGGCGGTGCCGTACTGGGTGATGGTGGCGCTCTGGTTCATGCTGCTCTGGTCCACGAAGGCCTGGTTGTTGGTGCCTCCCTGTGTCACGTAGGCGACATTGGCGCTGTCGACCTGCTTGATGGTGGCTTCGTTGCCGCTGCCGTACAGTTGGTAGGTGTAGCTCTGGTTGTATTGGCCGGACTGGTCGAGGGTGACCTTGTTGTCGCTGCCGGCGCTCAGGCCTGCGGCATAGTTGTTGTCGCGCTGATCGGCGATCAGCAGGTTATCGGTGCCGTTCTGTTCGAAATACAGTTCGTTGTTGCTGTCGGCCTGGTTGGTCAACATGGTGTTGTCGGTGCCTTTCTGGCCGAGCTTGGCGAATTGCTCCATGCCGTTCTGGGTGATGTTGACGGTGTTGCCGTAGCCGTTCTGGGTGATCTGCGCCTGCTGGCCCATGCCGAACTGGCCGCCTTCGCGGTCGCCTTTCCAGTTGCTGGCCTGGACCTTGTTGCCGTTGCCGGTGGTGCTGATGACCAGGCGGTGGTTATCGCCGTTCTGGTAGGTGAAGTGCAGGTTGTCGTTGCCGTTCTGGGTGATGCTGGTGACCGACTGGTTGGTCTCGAACTGATCTGACCAGCTGGCGTTGCGTTGGCCGCTCTGGGACAGGCTCGCGCTGTTGCCCTGGCCGAAGCTCTGGTCAATGTAGCCTTCGTTGTTCTGGCCTTGCTGGTAGACACTGGCGCTGCTGGCGATCTGGGTGTCCTGCCAGACTTCTGCGTTGTGAGCGGTGCCGACCTGATGGATCTCCAGCACGCCGCCCAGGCCGTCGCGCTGGTCGCCATAGGCCCAGCTGGCGTTGCTGTTGATCTGCTGGATCTTGATTTCACCGTTCTCGTGGAACATGTGTTCGGCGGCGGCACTGTTACCGGTGCCTTCCTGCTTGATCAGGCTCTTGTTGCCACTGCCGCTGAACAACTGCTCGACCACCGCATCGTTGCCGCTGCCTTTCTGGTCGGTGGTGGCCTTGGCCCCCATCTGCGAGTCCTGGAACACCTGCGAGCGGTTGCCGACCCCGTCCTGGATCTGCGTCGACTGGTTCTCCGCGCCCAGGGACTGGCTGGCGAAGTTGTCGTTGCCGCTGCCGCCGGACTGTTGGGTGAGCTTGCTGCCGTTCTCGAAGATCTGATCGCCGTAGCCGGCGTTGTAGGAGCCGGTGGCGGTCTGCTCGATCTGGCTGGTGCTGGTGTCCTGCACCGCCATGTGGTTGTGGCCCAGGCCGGTCTGGTCCTGAATGATCGTGGCGCTCGGTGCCAGGTTCTGCAGTACTTCGGCGATGTTCTCGGTACCCTGCTGGGACTGTTCCGAGATGCTGTCAGCGGCCATGGCCTGGCCGGCGACCGCCAGTACAATGGCGGCGCTTAAGGGAGCGAGCTTGAACATGGTGGTGCCTCCAGGTCTATCGGTATTGGGTGATCTGAACGTATTGGCCGTTGCCGGCCTGGGTCACGGCGCTGGTCAGCCCCGTGCCGCGTTGTTCGATGCTGGCGTTGTTGTAGTTGCCGATCTGTTCGATCGACGCGCTGTTGTTGCTGCCGCTCTGGCGGATCGCGGCGTTGTTGCCCTGGCCCTGCTGGACGATCGCGGCCATCAGGTCGCTGCCTTCCTGCAGGATGTACGCCTCCTGCGCACCCCCGGCCTGGACGATGCGGCCCAGCAGAGCCTGGCCGTTCTGGTCGAGGGCGGCGCGGTTGCCCGACCCCTGCTGCTCGATCACCGCCACCTGGCCGGCGCCGGCCGGCAGCAGGCGCACGATCACCGGTTCGCCGAGGTCGCTGCCGACCGCAAGGTCAGCGTTGTCCATCAGGTCTTCGGCCCAGCCGGGCTGAAGGGCCTGGCCCGCCAGGGCCAGGCAGAGCAGCAAGGGGTTCAGGGGTTTCATGGCGTCCTCCCTGGGCTACTGCACGACCACCGGCACGGTACGCGTGGTGCCCTGGCTGGTGGTGATGGTCGCCGTCGGGTTGGCTGATGGCACGATGGTGGTGCTGTTGCTCACGATCAGGCGCCAGCGTCCGGTCAGCGGTACAGGCACGCTGCCAAGGGTCACCAGGCCGTTTGGCGTGGTCACTTGCACCGTGACGGTATTGCCGGTGGTCACCGAGGACGTGCCGCCGAAATCCCAGTTGAAACGGTTGTTGGAACGCGCCGTGACTGTCGCGGTGGTCACCGTGAAGGTTTCCTGGGCCGGGCGTGGCGACACCTGCACGGTGACCGTGCCGTTACCGGACAAGGCGCCCAGGGCATCACGCGCCACGTAGGTGAACGTGGTGGTGAAAGGTGCGGTGACCGTGGCCGGGGGCGTATAGGTGACGGTACTGCCATCGGTGCTGACCGTACCTTGGCCTGCAGGTGGCTGGCCGACACTGGCCACGGCCAGCGGCAGGTTGTTCTCCGGGTCGGTGTCGTTGGCGAGCACGTTGATGGTCAGTGGCACGCCCAGGGTCGCTGCGCTGTCCGCGACAGCGGTTGGCGCCTGGTTGGGGGCGACGTTGACAGTCACCGTGGCCGGTTCCGACTTCAGGCCCTTGGCATCCTGGGCGCGGTAGCTGAACGTGGCGGTGAAGGCAGTCGTAGCGCCGGATGGCGGGGTATAGGTGACCGCCGTGCTGCCGTTGGTCACGACCGAGCCGAGGCCGGTGCCGGGCTGGGTAAGGTCGGCGATGACCAGCGGCACGTTGCCGTCCGGGTCGCTGTCGTTCTCCAGCAGGCTAAGGGTGATGGGGACGCCGACACTGGTGCTGGCGACATCGGCCTGGGCCAGTGGTGGCTGGTTCTCGGCCGCGACCGGGGCATTGCCGACCACCACCACCGGCTCGACATCGCTGCCACCGGCGGCGGACTTCACCGTGACGCTGGCGGGCGGTTGGGGCAGGTCATTGACCGTCAGGGTCTGCACGGTGCCCGCCTTGGACAGGCGGCCATAGCCCTGCGCAACCAGGTCGGGCACCTGCACTTCGTCGCTGGAGCTGGCTTCGATCACCAGGCGTTTGGTGGCCCAGTCGAAGCGCGCGGTGCTGACTTTCACCACGTCGGTGAGTTTGCTCGACAAGGACGTCGGTCGGGTACCACCGGCGCTGCTGCTGGCCGTGACCACGATCACCGGTGGCGGTGGGTCCTGGCTCAGCTGATGGCTGAAGAACAGCCCGTTGTTGTCCGAAAGCAGAGTGTACTGGCAAGGGGAGGGCGGTGTGCCGACCAGGGCCAGGCCATGGCGCATGCACAGGCTGGCGTCGTTGGGCGCCTTGGCGAACACTTCGACGCGGGTACCGTTGCCGTTGCGCTGGTACGTGGCGCGTTCCAGGGTCGCCGGGGTCTGGGCGCGCGGGTCGAGGACCTTGCCCGAAAGCGTGAAGACATTCGTCTGGATATGCCCGGCGGGGCCATCGATGGCCACGAAGTTGGTGCCGAACGGGCTGCCGATGACCGCCTCGGTGAGGTTGGGGTCGCCGACGTAGGTTTCGGTAGCGCCAGTGTCGGGGTTCACCTCGGTGTAAGGGCCGTTGACGCTGCGCAGGAACGGCCCGATGTCGCCATTGAGTGCGCCACTGAAATCGCCTGGGGCACCGATGCCGATGTCGCGGGTGATGTTGATCGCTCGGCGCCCTGGGGTGGTGACCTCGACCCTTTCGACACCGTAGGGGTGGGTGATGGTGTAGGTCCCGGCGGTTGGCACCGAGGCGCGGATACGGATGCGGGCGAAGCTCTGCTGGTCGCCGTCCACCGGGTTCTCGGCCGCGAACGCCGCCTCGACACCGGCAACATACACTTCCAGCTCGTAGCCACTGTTGCCGACGGCCGGAATCTCGGTTTCGGCCAGGAACCAGAACATTTCTGGCGGCCAGTTGTCAGGGAACACCAAGGGCAGGGTGTCATCGTACACGCCAGGCTCCGGGAGCAGGGTGCACATGTAGGCCGGGGCCCCTGGCGCGCCGGGGGCGCGCGAACTGGTGGCGCGCGACTGGCACAGCTCCAGGGACAGCTCGCCGGCATCCTTGTACCACATCGGATAACCACCGGTGGCCAGGGTGTAGGGCCCCGGGTCGACTTCGCTGAGCGCTGCCCAGGCGGCGCTGGAGAGGGTGAGGGAGAACCCGGCGGCGTACAGCGCCCGGCGTGGCCAAGTGTTCATGCTGCCTCCTTGAAGGCGAAGCCTTTGTCTGTTCATGGCACCAGCACCACGTCTTCGCTGTCGCTACCGCCATGGGCACTGGTGACCTGCACCTTGGCCGGTGGGATGGGCGAGAGCCCGGTGGTCAATGTCTTCACTGCGCCGTCGCCGGACAGGCTGCCGATCTGCGCGCCGTTGCCGGTACTGGCGGTCATGGCCGGCGGCGAGGTCTCGTCGCTGCTGTTGGCCACTAGCGTCAACTGGCCGCTGGCCAGGCTGTACTCGGCACGGGTGATCGTGACCAGGTCGGTCAGGGGCAGGTTGGCGCTGGTGGCCGTGCTGGTGGGGATGGCCAGACTGTTGTCGGCGCTGATCGTCAGGTTGGCGGGTATCGATGGGTCGAGTGCCGACTGGGCGTACCAGGCACCGGTGCCGTTGGCTTCGGTCAGCGACAGGTTGGGCGTCTGGCTGGTGAGGGTGACCGTGGCCGGTGGTGGTGGGGCCATGACGAAGACATCCTGCTGAGCGCGCAGGTCGCCATTCTCGAAATGCCGTGAATAGGTGCTGCGCTGTGGCAGCAGCGGCGTCGGCAGGTTGACCGTGGACAGCTTGCCGGACACGGCGAACAGCTCGGTGCGCAGGTCCAGGCCGTTGGGGCCTTCGATGCGCACGTAGTTGGTGTTGAACGGGCTGCCGGTCACACGCTCTTCGAGGTTGGGGTCGCCCACGAACTGCTCGCTCGCACCGGTTTCCGGGTTGGTCTCGGTATAGGGCCCGTTGACGCTACGCAGGAACGGCCCGACATCGCCCTTGAGCGCGCCGGTGAAGTTGCCCGGCGAGCCGATGCCGATGTCGCGGGTCATGTTGATCGCCCGCGTACCCGGGGTGGTCACGTCGAACACCTCGACGCCGTAGGGGTGGGTGATGATATAGGTCCCGGCGGTCGGCACGTCGACCCGAATGCGTATCCGGGCGAAGCTGATCTGGTCGCCTTCCTTGGGCTCCTCGGCACCGAACGCCGCCTCGATCGCCGAGACGTAGCCCAGGTCGATGCCCCGGGCGGCATCGACGATGGAGGCGTCACCGGTGAACCAGAAGGCTTCGTCGGGGAAGTTGCTGGGGAAGGCGATCGGCCGGGTGTCGTCGAATACCCCGGGTGTTGGCAGCAAGGTGCACATGTACGACGGCGCGCCGGGAGCACCGGGTGCCCTGGAGCTCACCGCCTTGGACAGGCACAGATCGAGCGTGCGGCCGTGACTGTCCTGGTACCAGGCGGCAAAGCCGCCGTTCTCGGGTAGATAGGTGCCCTGGTCGACTGCGTTGAGCGCAGCCTGGGCCGGAAGCTGGAGCATGCTGGCGAAGATCGCCACTGCCAGCGGGTGGGGTGTCAATCGGTGCATGAGTCAAACCCTCCTGCAAACGGGCCCATGGGTTGGGGCGTCTGATGAGGGATCGGCAACAGCCGTGCCAGTTTTTTGATATGTCGCTTGAAGGGCTCTAGGGCGGTGGTTCTGGCGCGGCTGCGAATTGCTTTTGCAGGGAAGGGCGGTGGGCTGTGGGCCCCAGCATTGGGGAATGCCCGGGGGCAACATCACCCGTTGTAGAGTCTCCCCCTTTCCGATGGGAGATGATCCCGCCCTCCCACAGAGGCTGTGCCAGTCGAAGGGAAGGCCTTCAGAGCTTTCGATCTTTACGTAAACGTAAACTTTATGCCACGCTCCACCCCAGCCGGATGACGGCGCGCGGATTCTGACGCACACTGCAACGAGTCCCGAAGCCCGTTGCTCCTGACTGTAGGAGCACAGCTGGAGTAAACGATGGCGCGACAATTACCAATAACAGACGCCTGCGACCCGTTACACGAATCCCGCCAGGCCCGCCTGAAACTGGCCAATGAAGGCGAGCTGCCCTCCGGGATGCTGCGTGAGGAAATCGACGCTTCCTGGCGGCGTAGCCTTGGCCACGGCCTGGACTGCCTGCAGAATGAGCAGGTAGGCCTGGGTTCGCGCCCCGGCCATGACTTGCGCACGCTGCTCGAACACAACCGCCTGCTGATCGACGCCGTGACGCCCGACCTCGATTACCTGGTCAAGCGCCAAGGCAAAAGTGGCATCGTCATACTCGGCGACGCCCAAGCCAACGTCCTGGCCATCGAAGGCCAGGCCCAGGTGCTTGGTCGCGAGGGCCTGCGCGACCTGCACCCGGGCAGTTGCTGGAGCGAGTCGCTGCGCGGCACCAACGCTATCGGCACAGCGGTGGTCGAAGGCCGGCCCACGCTGATCAACTGCGGCGAACACTACCTCGATCGCCTGAGTCCGTTTTCCTGTACATCGGTGCCGCTGCGCGACCCGCGCGGCGAAGTGATCGGTGTGCTCGATATCACCCGCGAAGGGGTGATGACCCAGCCCCAGGACAACCTCACCGCGCTGATGCTCGCGGCCGGCAACATCGAGGGCCGGTTGTTCGGCCTGTGCCACCCTGAGCACCTGGTGCTAGCCTTCCACAGCCGCCCGCAATACCTGGCCAGTGCCTGGCAAGGCCTGTTGGCGCTGAGCCTGGACGGCGAAGTGGTGGCAGCCAACGACAACGCCTGCCAGTTGTTGCAGGTATCGCGCCAGGCCCTGATCGGCCGGCGCAGCAGCGACCTGCTCGGCGAGCGCTCGCCAGCGTTCATCGCCCGGCTGTGGCAGGGCGGGGTGAGCAGCGTGCAGACCGCCAAGGGCGAATTCTTCTTCCGCGCCTTGCAACTGCCGCGTCATGGCAGCCTCAACGGCGCCGTGGCGCCTGGCAAGCCTGCGAAGGCCGCCCAGTCGCTCGCCCTGGAGGCGCTGGCCGGAGGCGACCCGCGTCTGGCCCGCGGCCTGCGCATGGCGCGCCAGGGGCTGATCAATGGGCTGCCGGTGCTGCTGCTCGGCGAAACCGGTACCGGCAAGGAAGTGGCGGCCCGCGCCTTGCACCAGGCCAGCCCGCGTGCGGAAAAGCCCTTCGTGGCGGTCAACTGCGCGGCCATCCCGGAAGGGTTGATCGAGTCGGAGCTGTTCGGCTACCGCGAGGGCGCCTTCACCGGGTCGCGCCGGGGCGGCATGGTCGGGCGGTTGATGCAGGCCCATGGCGGCACCCTGTTTCTCGACGAGATCGGCGACATGCCCCTGGCGCTGCAGGCCCGCTTGCTACGCGTATTGCAGGAGCGGCGAGTGGCGCCATTGGGCGCCGGCGAAGAGCAGGAGATCGATGTGGCGTTGATCTGCGCCACCCACCGCGACCTCAAGCGCTTGGTCGCCGAGCAGCATTTTCGCGAGGACCTGTACTACCGGGTAAATGGCGTCTCCCTGCGCCTGCCGGCGCTGCGCGAGCGGGACGACCTGGCAGGTATCGTCGAGGGCCTTTTGTACAAGTTCGGCGCCAAGGGTGTGACCCTGGACCCGGCTCTGGCCGAGCTGCTCGACGGTTTCGACTGGCCGGGCAACATTCGCCAGCTGGAAATGGTGCTGCGCACCGCTCTGGCCATGCGCGAGGACGGCGAGCAGGTACTGGGCCTGGACCACCTCACCGACTGCTTGTTGGACGAGCTGGCCAGCGGCGCGCCGCCGTCGGGCAGCCTGCGCGAGAACGAGCTGGAGCTGATTCGCGGGGCCCTGGCCCGGCACCAAGGCAACGTTTCGGCGGCGGCCGAAGCCTTAGGCATCAGCCGGGCGACCTTGTACCGCAAGCTCAAGCAACTGCGCGGCTGACATGGGCGGCCTGTTCGCGCGGCTGGTGGAAACCAGCGACCCCGTGCTGATGCGCCAGGCCCTGGCCTGGCTGTATGGCTTCGTGCGTCCCCAACGGCGCGCCATCGCCGTATTGCTGGGCTTGTCTCTGGCGGCGTCGCTGCTGGCCCTGGCCCAGCCCTGGCTGGTCAAGACGCTGATCGATGAAGGCCTGCTGGCCCGGGACTACACCACCCTCTGGCACATGGCAGCGATCATGATCGCCGCCGGGCTGCTCGGCACTTTGCTGTCGGGTATCAACCGCTACCTGCACACCCGCTTGTCCGGGCGCATCCTGTTCGCCCTGCGCGACGACCTGTACCGCCACCTGCAGCAGCTCTCGCCGGGGTTCTACGGGCAACGGCGCACTGGCGATATCCTTTCCCGGCTAGACGGTGACGTCGCTGAGATCCAGCGTTTTGCCGTGGACTCGCTGTTCTCGGCGGTGTCCAGCGTGATCGGCCTGGTCGGCGCGGTCGGCCTGATGCTAATGCTGTCCTGGCAGTTGTCGCTGTTGCTGGCGTTGCTGGTTCCGATCGAAGTGCTGTGGCTGCGGTGGATGCGACGCAAGGTCGAACGCGAGGTGCGCAGCCTGCGCGAGCGCTCGGCGGACGTGTCGTCGTTCCTGGTCGAGACGCTGCCGGCGATGAAGTTCATTCAGGCGGCCGGCCAGCAGGACCGCGAGGCCGCGCGCCTGGATCGGCTCGGGCAGGGCTACATGGGCCAACTGCTCAAGGTTCAGGTCACCGAATTCTTCACCCAGGCGGTGCCCGGTACGCTGACCTCGCTGTGCCGCGCCTGCGCCTTCCTGGTCGGGGGCTGGTGGGTGATCCAGGGCACCTGGCAACTGGGCGCGCTGATCGCCTTTTCCACTTATCTGGGCATGGCGGTGGGCCCGGTGCAGAGCCTGCTTGGGCTGTACGTCGCGGTGCAGCGCATGGCGGTGAGCCTGGGGCGGGTGATGGAGCTCAGGCAGGCGCCGGTGGCGGTGCGCGAGGCCGACACCCCGCAGCCGATGCCGCAAGGGCCGGGCGAGCTGCGCCTAGAGACGGTGGAGTTTGCCCATACCGGGCGCCAGGGCGCGGTGCTGAGCAAGGTGGACGTGCATATTCCAGGCGGCCTGAAGGTGGCCGTCAGCGGCGCCTCGGGCGTGGGCAAGTCGACCCTGATCGACCTGCTGCAGCGTTTCTACGACCCCGATGCCGGGCGCATCCTGCTTGATGGCATCGACCTGCGCGAGCTGGACCTGTCGGCCTTGCGTCGGCGCATCGCGGTGGTCAGCCAAGACATCGTGCTGTTTCGCGGCACTCTGGCGCAGAACCTGGCATACAGCACACCCGAGGCGAGCCTGGCCGACCTGCAGCGGGTGGTGAGCCTGACCCGGCTGGACAGCCTGGTGCAAAGCCTGCCGCTGGGCCTGGACGGCCTGCTCGGCGAGCGCGGCCAGCAACTTTCCGGCGGCCAGAAGCAACGCATCGCCATCGCCAGGGCGTTGTTGCAAGACCCAGCGATCCTGGTACTCGACGAGGCGACTTCGGCGGTGGATGAAACCACCGAGCGCGAGGTGATCGCCGCCATCGACCAACTGTTCGTCGGGCGTACCCGCATCCTGATCAGCCACCGCGCCTCGACCCTGGCCGATGCCGACCTGCACTTGCATCTGCACGAGGGCCAACTGCGCATCTTGCCTCGGGAGGTGGCGGGCCATGGCCAGTGATGTGCGCGTCGGCGTGATCGACAGCGGTTGCTCGCTCGAGCAGGCCGGCCAGCTGGTGGCGGCACGTCGTTTTTGGCTCGAGGACGGCATGCTGCGCGAAGGGGTGCCGTTGCCCGATCGCCTGGGTCACGGCAGCGCGGTGTTGGCCAGTGTGCAGGCGCAGACGGGCGAGTTGCCCGTGCTGATGGCTCAGGTCTTCGACCAGCAATGGCGCACCAGTGCCTTGCAGGTGGCCGCAGCCTTGCTGTGGCTGGTGGAACAGGGCGCGACCCTGATCAACCTCAGCCTGGGCCTGCACCAGGACCGCCCGGTGTTGCGCCAGGCCTGTGCCGAGGCCCAGGCGGCCGGCGTGGTGCTGTGCGCCTCCAGCCCGGCCCAGGGCGGCCCGGTATATCCGGCCCGTTATCCGGGCGTGATACGCATCACCGGCGACGCCCGTTGCACGGCGGCGCAGTGGTCTTGGCTGGGCAGCGCCCAGGCTGACCTGGGCGGCCCCGTGGGCGGGCAGGCCATGGCAGGTGCGAGCCTGGCCTGCGCCGCGCTCAGTGGACGGATCGCGGCCTGGCTGGCTGCGCATCCGGGGCTCGGGCGCGAGCAGGTGTTGGCGCACCTGCGGGGCGGTGCGGCCTATACCGGGCCAGAGCACAGGCGCCTCGGTGATGGCTGAGCCACAGGTGCTGGTACTGGGCGCGGGCCCTGCCGGTGCGGCGACGGCCCTTGGGCTGCGTCGGCTTGGCTATCCGGTCACGGTGATCTCCGACTGGCGTCGTTTCGCCGCAGTGGAGGGGGTGTCCCAGCGCGTGCTCGAAGGGCTGCGCCATGCCGGGCTGGTCGACGCCTTGCGCCAGGCAGCCGTGCCGGCGACCCGGCAGGTGCGCTGGAACGGCGAACAGTTGCGAATGAACCAGGAGTATCTGCTCGACCGCCAGCGTTTCGACCATGCGTTGCGTGACGACCTGCATCGCGCCGGGGTGACGCTCGTCGAAGGCCGGGTGCGAGAAGTGCAGCACCAAGACGGCTGCCACGTGCACCTGGCCGATGGCCAGGTGCTGCACGGGCAGTTCCTGGTCGAGGCCCGTGGCCGCCAGGCGCCGTTGGCCGCGGACCGGTTGCGCGGCCCGGAGACCGTGAGCCTGTTGAACCTCTGGCAGTCCACGCCGGGCGAGCCCGCCTCAGCGGTAGAGAGCCTGGATGACGGCTGGGCCTGGATGGCACGGCTTGCCGATGGCCGCTGCTATTGGCAGGTGACCCTGGATGCCGACGGCCTGCCTGGCAAGGCTGCCTTGCCCGAATACTGCGCCGAGCGCAGGCGGCGTTCGGCGCTGGTGGCGCAGCTGTTCGACGAGCAGGCCTTACGGCCCAGCGAAGTGCACGCCCGCAGCAGCACGGCGATCCTGGCCGGCGACTGCGTGGGGTCGGATTGGGTACGGGTAGGAGACGCGGCCATGGCCGTGGACCCACTGTCGGGGAATGGGATCTTCCAGTCGCTGTCGTCGGCGATGCAGGCGCCGGTGGTGATCAACACGCTGTTGCGCGAGCCTGTGCGGGTGGCCCTGGCCCGGCAGTTCCATCAGACGCGGGTGGAGCAACTGTTCCTGCGTTTTGCCCGCACAGGGCGGGACTTCTATGCCCAGGAGCTGGAAAAGGCGGGCCGTGGCTTCTGGGCACGGCGTCGGACGTGGCCGGATGCGCAGCCGATGCATCTTGCCGCGCAGTGGCAGGCGGTACGCATCGAGCGCCGACCGGTGCTGCGCGATGGGCTGGTGGCGCAGGCCGAGGTGGTGGTGACGGCGGACCAGCCGCTAGGGATCTGGCACCTGCACGGCATCGAGCTGGCCTCTGTGGTGCGAGGATTGCAGTCGGGGGCATCGGTGGAACAGGTATTGGGCAGCGTACCTGCGCAGCAGCGGGCGATGGTTCTGCGGTGGTTGGGTGAGCAGGGGTACCGGTGAGGGGGGCTGGGGCTGCTTTGCAGCCCTTTCGCGGCACAAGGCCGCTCCTACAGAAAGTCCGCGCAGCGGTCCCCTGGCTGGCTAGAAGAACGTCCCGACGACCACCTGCAGATAGGTGCCGGTATCCCGCCCGCCCAGCTGCACGCCACCGTTGTCGGCACTGCGTTCAGGCGTATAGAACCCCACCAGCGGGCTGATCAGCAGGTGGTCGTTGACCATCCATTCCAGGTACAGGTCTATCTCACGACCGCCGAAGTTGCCCTGTTCGGTTTCCAGGGTATCGAAGTCGAAATACAGCGCCCCGAGGGTGACGTTGTCCCGTGGTTTGGCCTTGAGGCCTAGGTGATGCACCTGGGTATTGCTGTTGAACGGCCCGGCATAGTTGGCGGCCACTTCACCCTGGAACCAGGTGCCATAGCCACGGCTCATGCCGAAGAACAGTGGGTCGAAGTCCTCGGAGAAACGGCTGTAGCGGTAGGTGGCGGTCGGTGACCAGGGCAGCGCGGAGAAGGTCCAGTTGCCTTCCACGTACCAGGCGTCCTCGCGCCCACCGGTTCGGTCTTGGGTGACATATTCGGCGGCCACTTCCAGGTCCTTCACGCCCAGGCTGCCGCGCCCGCGCAGGCTGTAGGTGTCCATGCCGTCGCGGTGCTCCAGGCCCATGATCCGGGCATAACGCTGGTCGACGTCGAGCCCGCGGATCCAGCTCAGGCCGACGGTGCCGATGTCGCCGACATGCTCCAGGTTGCCCACCGCCAGGGCGGTGTCGGCCTGGTGGTGGTTGTCGGACTTGAGCCACATCAGGTCGCCGCGCCAACCCTGGCTGCCACCCACACGCAGCACGCCGGTGCGGTCGAAGGCCTTGCGGGCGGCCAGGTAGTACGCACCGCCCCGGTTGAAGTTGGCGCCCAGGTCGACCTTGCCGAGGTTGACCGGGTCGCCCTGGATCAGGAAGCCGTCGCCCAGGGTCACCACCTGGCGCCCACCGGACACATCGATGCCGTCCTCGCCCAGGGCCGGGAACAGGTTGCCGGACCGCCAGCCGAGGTAGGCATCCTCCACGGCCGTGCGTCGCTCGTCGCCCAGGGTCAGGCCCGCCGCATCGCCATCGCCCCAGGTGGCGGAACTGAGCAGGCTGAAGGCACCGTACGCGGTGCCACGGTCGGTCAGGGCCTGGCTAGCGCTCAAGCCATACTTGACGTACCCCTCGCGCCAGGCGCTGCTGCCGGGCTGGCGATTGCCGGCCTGGTTGAAGCTTTCGTCGCTGTGGAAGATGCCGAACAGGGCTTCGAGGTCGGCATTGAGAACGGTGCCATTGTGGTTGTAGAGTTCGTGGGCGGTAGCGGTTTGCAGGGCCGTGGTAAGCAGCAGGGCCAAGGGAAGGGGGGAGATTCGAATCATCGGGGACGCTCCATTTTTCTTGTTCTGGTTTGGCGCAATCGTTGCCGGGGCTGTAAGGCCCAATCGCGGGGCAAGCCAGCTCCCAAGGCGATCGCCCTATGGGAGCTGGGTAGCGTCAGAGCTTGATCAGGACCGACTTGAGCTCGGTGTAGTGCTCGATGGCATTGGCGCCCATTTCGCGGCCGACCCCGGACAGCTTGTAACCGCCGAACGGCAGGGCCGGGTCCAGGGCGCTGTGGCAGTTGACCCACACCGAGCCCGACTTGATGCGCGGGATCATTCGGTGCACCACAGCCAGGTCGTTGGACCAGATGCTCGCGCCCAACCCGTAGGGGTTGTCGTTGGCCAGGCGCACCACCTCGTCGACATCGTCGAAGGGCATGGCCACCAGCACCGGGCCGAAGATTTCCTCCTGTACCAGGCGATGGCGCTGATCGACGTCGACGATCACCGTCGGCTTGACGAAGTAGCCCGGCCCGAAGCCCTCACCGCCACAGGCGATGGTGGCGCCCAGTTCACGGCCCAGGTCGATGTATCCGGTGACCCGGTCCTGCTGTTTGGCCGAGATCAATGGGCCCATCTGCACGGTCGGGTCCAAGCCGTTGCCAAGCTTCATGTTGTTGGCGATGCCGGCGATGTCGGCGACCACGTTATCGAAGTGCTTGCGATGTACATACAGCCGTGAACCTGCGCAGCACACCTGGCCCTGGTTGAAGAAGATCGCCGTGGCTGCGCCAGCTGCGGCCTCCTGCAGGTTGGCATCGGGCATGACGATGGTCGGCGACTTGCCGCCGAGCTCCAGGGTGACGCGGGTCATGTTGTCCATGGCGGCCTTGCCGATCAGCTTGCCGACCTCGGTGGAGCCGGTGAAGGTCAGCTTGTCGACCTCCGGGTGGTTGCTCAGTGCCGCGCCGGCGTTCAGGCCGGTGCCGGTGACCACGTTGAATACCCCGGCCGGGTAGCCGGCTTCATTCACCAGTTCGGCCAGTTTCAGGGCGGTCAGCGGGGTCTCGTCGGCGGGCTTGAGTACCAAGGTGCAGCCGGTGGCCAGTGCCGGGCCGAGTTTCCAGCACGCCAGCAGCAGCGGGAAGTTCCAGGCCACGATCGCCCCGACCACGCCCACCGCCTCGCGGCGGATGAAACCGTGGAAGTGCGCGTCGGGCATCAGCGGCAGGGAGGGCTCGATGGTACTGCCCTCGATCTTGGTGGCCCAGCCGGCCATGTAACGCAGAAAATCGATGGCCAGCTGCACGTCCATCGCCTGCGCCACCGCGGCGCTCTTGCCGTTGTTCAGGCATTCCAGTTCAGCCAGGACTTGAGCGTCGCGTTCCATCAGGTCGGCTAGGCGCCATAGCAGGTTCTGCCGATCGCGCGGGCGCAGGCGACTCCAGGGCGAGTCGTCGAAGGCCTGGCGTGCCGCCTTGACCGCGCGGTCCACGTCCTGCAGGTCGGCTGCAGGCACCTCGCCGAGGATTTCGCCAGTGGCCGGGTTGCGCAAGGCCATGGTCCGGCCACTGACGGCGTCCTGCCAGTCGGCGCCGATACGCATCTTCAGCTTGCGCGCGAGGAAGGCGCGGGTGGCGGGCAGGAGGGGCAGGTCGCAATGCATGGTTCGGTGCCTCTTGTCATGTGGGGTGACGGGCACAAGCGCAATCGGCATGCCAAGGCTGAAGTCGGCTGCCAATGGCCTGAACTACAAGGGTTTTCCTGGGCATCGGGGTTGAAAAAGCGGGACTATGCTGTTGCACATTGAGACGGAATGAGACGCGGTGAAACAGTCATTGCCCGGTACTTCCACCGGGGGACAAGCACGCTCCTGCACGTCTCTGTGGAAGCGGGTTTGTCCCGCCATTGGGGCGCACGATGGCCCTTGTCTCAAGCTGAAACACCCTGTCGCGAATTGGGACGTTCCAACTCGCTGTCAGCCGTATGAGGTTGACCGCAAAAACTACCCAACTCACTGAAACAAAAGGTTTTTACCGACGCTGGCACACTTTCTGTATCAATACCGGCCACATGCACCTGCAGTCCCTAAGCGTGCGAAAACGATAAGAACAACACCGTGGAGGTCTGACCTTGAAGACGACTCGACTCCGGCGGCATGCGGGCAACTTGGCGCTGGTCGCCGCCGCACTGCTGAGCACCCAGGCCATGGCGGCCGAGCAGGGCCCGAGCCTGTTGCAATCGAAGTGCATGGGGTGCCATATCCCCGAAGGCAATGACAGCTACAGCCGCATCAGCCACCAGCGCAAAACCCCGGAAGGCTGGCTGATGAGTATCGCCCGCATGCAGGTGATGCATGGCCTGCAGATCAGCGACGATGACCGACGCACGCTGGTCAAGTACCTGGCCGACAAGCAGGGCCTGGCGCCCAGCGAAACCGAAGGCGTGCGCTACGCCATGGAGCGCCGGCTCAATACCGTCGAGCACTTCGACGACCAGACCAGCCAGATGTGCGGCCGCTGCCATTCCGGTGCGCGCGTGGCCCTGCAGCGCCGCCCCGCCAAGGAATGGGAGCACCTGGTCAACTTCCACCTCGGGCAATGGCCCTCGCTCGAATACCAGGCCCAGGCCCGTGACCGCGACTGGCTGGAGATCGCGCTCAAGCAGATGGTCCCGGATCTGGCCAAGCGCTATCCATTGGACAACCCGGCCTGGGCGCAATGGCTCAAGGCGCGGCCCAAGGCTGATGCGTTGCCGGGCCAGTGGGCGTTCAGTGGGCACATGCTGGCCAAGGGCGATGTCCGCGGCGTGATGAGCGTGACCGCCGATAAAGACGACACCTTCAAGGTCGAGGTCAAGGGCACCTATGCCGACGGCACGCCATTCAACGGCAGCGGCTCGGCGATTCTCTACAACGGTTATGAATGGCGCGGCAACGTCAAGGTCGGCGACAGCACCCTGCGACAGGTGTTCGCCGCTCTGGACGGCGAGATGAAGGGGCGCATGTTCGAGGCCGACCACGACGAGCGAGGCCTGGACTTCACTGCGGTGAAGGCAGGCAAGGCGCGCCTGCTGGCGGTGCAGCCGGCCTTCATCAAGGCCGGCAGCGAAAGCGAGATCACCCTGGTCGGCAGCGACCTGTCCGGTAAGCCGGCGTTAGGGGCGGGGGTGGAGGTGATCGAGGTGCTGGAGTCCACACCGTCCCTGGTGCGGGTCAAGGCCCGGGCTGCGGCCGATGCCGCGCCGGGTCAGCGTGAGGTGGCCGTAGGCGCGCTCAAGGGCGTAAGCCTGGCGGTCTACGACAAGGTCGAGGAGGTCAAGGTGGTGCCTGCCTTCTCCATCGCCCGCATTGGCGACAACGGCGGCTCCACGCCCAAGGTCCAGGGCCGCTTCGAGGCCGAGGCCTGGGGCAAGGATGCCAGCGGTAAGCCCCTGCGCATCGGCTACTTGCCAGCCAAATGGACGGTCGAGCCGTTCAACGAACGCGCCGCCGAAGACGAGGACGTGAAGTTCGCCGGCAAGATGCAGGCCGACGGCATCTTCATGCCTGCCGGCGCCGGCCCCAACCCCGAGCGCAAGATGATGACCAACAACGCCGGCAACCTGAAAGTCATCGCTGAACTCGAGGACGGCGGCCAGAAGGGTGAAGGCCACATGATCGTTACCGTGCAGCGCTGGAACAACCCGCCCTTGCCATAAAGGGTGGTTGTCGCGCATGCAATGAAAACGGGCTGAAGAATCATCGAGAGGTCGCCATGGGCGCACTATTGAACCTGGTCGAACGCAACCTGCATGAAGTGCAGGTCGATGCCGACCGCATGCTCTTCCATATTCCCAGTAGCTCGCTGTTCGCCGCCGACGCGGTGACCGGCGGCATCATCGATGTCCTGCGCCAGCAGGGCTGCTCCGCCGAGGAACTGGTGCAGCGCCTGGGCCGGCAGTTCGCCGGCCAGGACATCGAGGACACCCTGCATGAGCTGATCGCCCTGGAGCTGGTCAGCGACGGCTCGCCGCTGACCCCGGAGATCGCCCTGCGCAAGGTCGAGCGCACGGCTCTGAACACCGTGGTGCTCAACGTCAACACCGGCTGCAACCTGAGCTGCACCTATTGCTACAAGGAAGACCTGGCCAAACCCTCCGCCGGCAAGAAGATGAGAGCCGACACTGCTGAAGCCTCGGTGGAGATGCTGCTCAAAGAGTCGCCCGACGAGCAACGCTACAGCGTGGTGTTCTTCGGCGGCGAGCCGTTGTCCAACCGGCCCCTGATCGAGCATATGGTCGCCTACTGCGAGCGACGCTTCGCCGAGGCGGGCAAGCAGGTCGAGTTCATCATGACGACCAACGCCACGCTGCTCACCGAAGAGATCGTCGACTGGCTCGATGCCCATCGCTTCGGCCTGTCGGTGAGTATCGACGGGCCCAAGACCGTGCACGACCGCAACCGCATCACCGTGGGCGGGCAGGGCACCTATGACGTGGTCCGGCGCAAGGTCGACATGCTGCTGTCGCGCTACCGCAGCCGCCCCGTCGGCGCCCGGGTCACCCTGACCCGGGGCATCACCGACGTGGAGACCATCTGGCACCACCTGTTCAACGAACTGGGCTTCGCCGAGGTGGGTTTTGCCCCGGTGACGTCGGGCGACATGGCCAGCTTCAACCTGACCGGCGAGGAACTGGTGCAGGTCTTCGCCAACATGAAGGCCTTGGGCCGACGGTACCTGGAGGCAGCGCTGGAGCACCGCAACATCGGTTTTTCCAACCTGCACCAACTGATCACCGACATCCATGAAGGGCACAAAAAAGCCCTGCCATGCGGTGCCGGGCTGAAGATGTTAGCCGTGGACCACGAAGGCGAGCTGAACCTGTGCCACCGCTTCACCGGCTCCAATCTGCCGACCTTCGGCAACGTGCACCAGGGCGTCAAGCAGGCGCAGCTCAACGATTTCCTGTCCCAGCGCTTGGACCGCAGCGGCACAGGTTGCGACAGCTGCCGCATCCGCAACCTGTGTTCCGGCGGCTGCTACCACGAGAGCTATGCGCGCTACGGCGACCCTACCCACCCGACCTACCACTACTGCGAACTGATGCGCGACTGGGTGGACTTCGGCATCGAGGTCTACAGCCGCATCATGGCCGCCAACCCGGCCTTCATCGATCGCTACATCACTCCGCGGAAGGCGCACTGACATGAAGCACTTGAAGCCCCTGAACAACAAGGCCCGAATCCTTGAACAGGCCGCCGCCGACGACCGTATCGAAGAGGTGGTGGCCATGAGCGCGGTGGCCGGCTGCACCGCCACCACCGACCCGGGCTGGGAAGTGGATGCCTTCGGTGGCGTCACCTCGCTGTGCCAGCCCATGGAGGCCGACCTGTATGGCTGCTCCGACCCTTGCTGGTGGCCGGCCCAGGTGCCGGACATGATGAGCACCTACCAGGACTGGAACGCCCAGGCGACCAACTCCCAGGACGACTGGCGCAACCTCGGCACCGTGTTCCCGAAAGACAAGTGACAGGCCCGACAAGAACAACAAGGGGAAACCGCATGAAAGCTGGATTCTGCGCACAGCTCGCGCTCACCGTCGCCGCCTGTGCCGGCGCCTGGACGGCCCAGGCCGCCGACACAGGGCCGGCCCTGAAGAGCGGCCAGGAATACCTGATCGCCACCAACTACCCGAACAACCTGCACGTGGTGGACGTGGCCAGCGACACGCTCTACAAGACCTGCCGTATGCCCGATGCCTTCGGCCCCGGTACGGCGATGATGGCGCCGGACAAACGCACCGCCTACGTACTGAACAATCATTTCGGCGATATCTATGGCATCGACCTGGACACCTGTGGCACCACCTTCCACGCCAACTTGTCCAGCGTGGCCGGTGAAATTGGCCGTTCGATGTTCTCCTTCGCCATCAGCCCCGACGGCAAGGAGGTGTATGCCACGGTCAACCCGACCCAGCGCCTGAACGACCACTACGTGGTCAAGCCACCGCGCCTGGAGGTGTTCCGCACAGCCGACGGCCTGGGTGCCAAGCCCGTGCGTAGCTTCCCCATGCCACGCCAGGTCTACCTGATGCGCGCTGCCGACGATGGCAGCCTGTATGTCGCCGGGCCCGATATTTACAAGATGGACGTGAACACCGGCAAATATCAGGTGGCACTGCCGCTGCGCAACTGGAGCCGCCCAGGCTACAGCGCCCCGGATGTGCTGTATTTCTGGCCGCACCAGACGGGCCTGCACGAGTTCTCCATGCTCTATACCGTGGCCAAGTTCAAGGATGCCAAGCAGGACCCGAACGAAGCCGCGCTGCTGTATGGTTACCTGAGCGTGGACCTCAAGACCGGCAAGACCCACACCCAGGAGTTCGCCGACCTTACCGAGCTGTATTTCACCGGCCTGCGCTCGCCCAAGGACCCCAACCAGATGTACGGCGTGCTCAACCGTCTGGCGCGTTACGACATCAAGCAGCAGAAACTGATCGAGGCCGCCAACCTGGACCACACTTACTACTGCGTGGCTTTCGACCGCGCCGGCAGCAAGTTGTACCTGGCCGGAACCTTCAACGACATCGCGGTGTTCGACCCGCAGACCCTGAAGAAGGTGAAGAACATCAAGCTGCCAGGGGGCGATATGGCCATCACCACGACCCAGGTATTCGTCCGGTAGCCACGTGTAGGCAGTGCCAACCTCATCGCGGGACGAGCCCGCTCCTGGCAAGCGGCCTGTGGGAGCGGGCTGGCCCCGCGATTGGGTTGGCAGGAACACCTGCGAACAACAAGAGAGCGCACCATGAACTCGCCAAGCTACACCCAAGGTCGCCAAGACAAGGACCTGCTCAGCCAATGCATCGGCGACGCCTTCGACACGACCGTCGCCCGCTTCCCCGACCGTGAAGCCCTGGTGGTCCGTCACCAGGGCCTGCGTTACACCTGGCGCGCGCTGGCCGAGGCGGTCGATCGCCAGGGCCGGGCATTGATGGCCTTGGGCGTGCAGGCCGGCGACCGCCTGGGGATCTGGGCGCCGAACTGTGCCCAGTGGTGCATCACCCAGTTCGCCAGTGCCAAGGTCGGTGCGATCCTGGTCAATATCAACCCGGCCTACCGCAGCAGCGAGTTGGATTACGCCCTGAGCCAGTCCGGCTGCCGCTGGGTGATCTGCGCCGATGCCTTCAAGACGTCCGATTACCACGCGATGCTGCTCGGCCTGGTACCGGGGCTGCAGGACAGCCGCCCCGGTGAGCTCGACTGCGAACGCCTGCCTGAACTGCGCGGGGTGGTCAGCCTTGCCGACGAACCGCCGCCTGGGTTCCTGGCCTGGCGGGCGCTGCAGGCGCGCGCAGGCGAAGTCACCCACGAGGCACTGGCCCAACGCCAGGCAGAGCTGGATGTGAACGACCCGATCAACATCCAGTACACATCCGGCACCACCGGTTTTCCCAAGGGCGCGACGCTCAGCCACCACAATATCCTCAACAATGGCTACATGGTCGGCGAGAGCCTGGGGCTGACCGAGCATGATCGCCTGGTGGTGCCGGTGCCGCTGTATCACTGTTTCGGCATGGTCATGGCCAACCTGGGATGCCTGACCCACGGCAGCACCCTGATCTACCCAAGCGATGCCTTCGACCCCTTGGCCACCCTGCGCGCTGTGGCCGAGGAAAAGGCCACGGCGCTCTATGGCGTACCCACCATGTTCATCGCTGAGCTCGACCATCCACAGCGTGGTGATTTCGACCTGTCCAGCCTGCGCACGGGCATCATGGCCGGCGCCACCTGCCCAATCGAGGTGATGCGCCGGGTAATCGGCGAAATGCACATGGCCGAAGTACAGATCGCCTACGGCATGACCGAGACCAGCCCAGTGTCGCTGCAGACCGGCCCAGACGACGAACTGGAACTGCGCGTGACCACGGTGGGCCGTACCCAGCCGCGGCTGGAGAGCAAGGTCATCGATGCCGAAGGCACCACCGTACCTCGCGGCGAGATCGGCGAGCTCTGTACCCGGGGCTACAGCGTGATGCTCGGCTACTGGAACAACCCCAAGGCCACGGCCGAAAGCATCGACGCCGACGGTTGGATGCACACGGGGGACCTCGCCGTGATGGACGAACAGGGCCATGTGCGCATCGTCGGGCGCAGCAAGGACATGATCATCCGCGGTGGGGAAAACATTTACCCGCGGGAGCTGGAGGAGTTCTTCTTCACCCACCCGGCAGTGGCCGACGTACAGGTGATCGGTATTCCGTGCAGCAAGTATGGCGAGGAAATCGTCGCCTGGATCCGCTTCCACCCTGGGCACACGGCCAGCGAGGATGCGCTGCGCGAGTGGGCCAAGACGCGCATCGCGCATTTCAAGGTGCCCAGGTATTTCCGCTTCGTCGATGAATTCCCCATGACCGTGACCGGCAAGGTGCAGAAGTTCAGGATGCGCGAGATCAGTATCTCGGAAATCGGCCAGTAAGCTGCGCGGGTCGTGGCGGCCCAATCGCGGGACAAGCCCGCTCCCACAAACTCACCGCAACCTAGCGCTGGTCCCCCCTGTGGGAGCGGGCTTGCCCCGCGATTGGGCCCGCCCAAGCGGCTCATTCCTCCAGCCATTCGGGGCTGTTGAAATTGCTCAACCTGGTATCCTCTTGGAGGCATTCGAACCCTTGCACCGCCCCGCGCAACAGCGCCTTCTGCAGACTGCGCTCACCCTCTCGCCAGGCCTGTTCCAGCACGGGCAGCGCCCTGCGCGGCAAGACACTGAACATCGGCTGCCAATACCCACCCTGGCGCACCATGGCCGGGCTGTCGTGCTCGACGGCCAAGCGCAGCAGGCCCTCGATCAGCGCTCGGTCGACCCGGGGCGCATCGCAGGCCAGCACTATCACCCATTCATGCCGCGCCACTGCGAGCCCGGCGATCACGCCGGCCAACGGTCCGGGGAAATCCGCCTCGGCGTCGGACACCAACTGGTCGGCATAGGCCCGGTAGGCCTCATGGTTGCGATTACAGGAAATCACCACGTCGTCGCACAGCGGCCGTACCACGCGTTGTACATGCGCCACCAGCGGCTCGCCCTGCCAGGGCAGCAGGCCTTTGTCGCGCCCGCCCATACGCTGGCCGCGGCCACCGGCAAGAATCAGCGTGGAGCAAGGGGGCAGGGCAGTAGACATGAAAAAGGGTTCCAGGCAGTCGATGCCGGGAACCCTCCCATGTCACGCAGGCGTTGTCCAGTCAGGGTTGATGGGGCAGCGCCTGGCTGTCCATGGCCTGGCGTCGCCCGGCCAGGCGCATCACCACCACGAAGAACACCGGCACGAACACTACCGCCAGGGTGGCGCTGAGCATGCCGCCGATTACACCGGTACCGATGGCCTGCTGGCTCGCCGAGCTTGCCCCGGTGGCGATCGCAAGCGGCACCACGCCGAGGATGAACGCCAGCGAGGTCATCACGATCGGCCGCAGGCGCAGGCGGGCGGCCTGTACCGCGGCGCTTACCGGATCCTGGCCCTGGTCCACCAGGCTCTTGGCGAACTCGATGATGAGGATGGCATTCTTCGCCGACAGGCCGATCAAGGTGATCAGGCCGACCTTGAAGAACACGTCGTTGGGCATGCCACGCAGGGTGACCGCCAGGACCGCCCCGAGCACGCCCAGGGGGACCACCAGCAGCACCGCGGTGGGGATCGACCAGCTCTCGTACAACGCCGCCAGGCACAGGAATACCACCAGCAGCGACAGGGCCATCAGCAAGGGGGCCTGGCTGCCGGACAGGCGCTCCTGCAATGACAGGCCGGTCCACTCCAGGCCGGCGCCGGGCGGCAACTGGTCGACCAGGCGCTGGATCTCGGTCATGGCTTCGCCGGAGCTGTAGCCGGCGGCAGGCTCGCCGGAAATCGACACCGCCGGGTAGCCGTTGTAGCGGGTCAGTTGCACCGGACCACTGACCCACTTGGCCTGAACGAAGGCGCCCAAGGGCACCATCTTGCCGCTGCTGTTGCGTACATGGATCTTCAGCAGATCCTCGACCTGGCTGCGCTGGTCGCCCTCGGCCTGCACCACCACCCGCTGCATGCGGCCCTGGTTGGGGAAGTCGTTGACGTAGTTGGAGCCTACGGCGGTATCGAGCACCGCGCCGATGTCGGCGAACGAGACCCCCAGGGCATTGGCCTGGCGGCGGTCGATTTCCAGCTGCACCTGCGGGCTCTCGGCCAGCGAGGCCTCGCGCACGTTGACCAGCACCTTGCTCTTGCGGGCATTGGCCAGCAGCTCGTCACGCGCCGCCATCAATGCCGCGTGGCCCATGCCGCCACGGTCCTGCAGGCGGAACTCGAAGCCGGTGGATTCACCCAGCCCGTCGATCGGCGGCGGCAACACCGAGTAGGCCACCGCGTCCCTCAGTTGGCTGAAGGCCGCGGTGGCGCGGTCGGCGATCGACTGGGCGCTGTCGTCGGCGTCGCGCTCGGACCAGTCCTTGAGCGTGGTGAACGCCAACGCCGCGTTCTGCCCGCTGCCCGAGAAGCTGAAACCCAGGATCAGCGTGGTGTTGCCAACACCCGGCTCCTCGGCGTTGTGCGCCTCGATCTGCGCGGCCACCTGTTCGGTGCGCATGCGGCTGGCTCCGGGCGGCAGCTGGATGTCGGTGATGGTGTAGCCTTGGTCCTCGGTGGGCAGGAACGCGGTCGGCAACTGGCTAAAGCCGTAGCCGAGCACCGCCAGTAGCGCTGCGTACACCAGCAAATAGCGACCGCTGCGCGCCAGGGCGTGCACCACCCAGCGCTGATAGCCGTTGCTCATGCCTTCGAAGCGCCGGTTGAACCAGCCGAAGAAGCCCTTGCGCTCATGGTGCTCGCCCTTGGCCACCGGTTTGAGCAGGGTGGCGCACAAGGCAGGCGTGAGGCTCAGGGCAAGGAAGGCCGAGAACAAAATCGACACCGCCATGGACACCGAGAACTGCTGGTAGATCACGCCCACCGAACCTTTCATGAAGGCCATCGGCAGGAACACCGCCACCAGCACCAGGGTGATGCCGACGATGGCCCCGCTGATCTGGCCCATGGCCTTGCGCGTGGCCTGCTTGGGTGGCAGCCCTTCCTCGACCATGATCCGCTCGACGTTCTCTACCACCACGATGGCGTCGTCCACCAGGATGCCGATGGCCAGGACCATGCCGAACAAGGTCAGCACGTTCACCGAGAAACCGAGCGCCAGCATGGTGGCGAAGGTGCCCATCAGCGCCACCGGTACCACCAAGGTCGGGATCAGCGTATAGCGCAGGTTCTGCAGGAACAGGAACATCACCGCGAACACCAGCAACATGGCCTCGAACAGCGTACTGATCACCTGCTGGATCGAGACCTTGACGAACGGCGAGGTATCGTAGGGGATGTCATAGCGCACGCCCTCGGGGAAGTAGCCGGAAAGCTCCTCCATCTTGGCCCGAACCAGGGTCGCGGTCTCCATGGCATTGGCGCCGGGAGACAGCTGCACGCTGAAGGCGGTGGACGGCTTGCCGTTCAGGCGCGTGCCGTACTGGTACTCCTGGGCGCCGATCTCCACCCGGGCGACGTCGCCGATGGTCACCGTGGAGCCGTCTGGGTTGGCGCGTAGGACGATCGCGGCGAACTCCTCGGGCGTACTCAGCTGGCCCTTGACCACCACGTTGGCGGTGATTTCCTGGGTGCTGCGCGCTGGCAGGTCGCCGATGCTGCCCGGCGCCACCTGGGCGTTCTGCGCAGCGATGGCCGTGGCCACGTCGTTGGGCGTAAGGTTGAAGCCGATCAGCTTCTGTGGGTCGATCCAAACCCGCATGGCGCGCTCGGAACCATACAGTTGGGCCTTGCCCACGCCCTTCAAGCGGCGAATCTCGTTCATCACGTTGCGCGCGAGGATGTCCGACAGGGCCGTCTCGTCGAGGCTGCCATCTTCGGAGGTGAGGGTGGCCAGGAGCAGGAAGCCCGTGGACACCTTCTCGACCTGCAGGCCTTGCTGGGTCACCGGCCGTGGCAGGCGTGACTCGACCACCTTCAGGCGGTTCTGCACGTCCACCTGGGCCAGGTCAGGGTGGGTGCCCGGCTCGAAGGTGGCGGTGATGGTGGCGCTGCCCAGGCTGCTCTGGGATTCGAAGTACAACAGATTGTCGGCACCGTTGAGCTCCTGCTCGATCAGGCTGACCACGCTTTCATCCATGGTCGCCGCCGAGGCGCCCGGGTAGACGGCGTAGATCTCCACCTGGGGAGGCGCCACGTTGGAGTATTGGGCCACCGGCAACTGCGGTATGGCCAAGGCGCCGGCCAGGAGAATGAACAGTGCGACCACCCAGGCGAATACCGGGCGGTCGATGAAGAACTGCGGCATGGATCAGGCCCTCACTGGCCGTTATGCTGGACGATGGGCAGGCCATCCTGGGACGGGGCGACCTGGACTTGGTCGCCGGTCTTGACGTGCTGCAGGCCCTCGATCACCACGCGCTCGCCGGGCGCCAGGCCGTCGCTGACGATCCAGCGGTCGCCCTGGGCGCTGCCGAGCACCACCTGGCGTTCGCTGATGCGTTGCTGTGGGTCGACGACCAGCACCTTCGGCACCCCGGCGCTGTCCCGCAGGATGGCGCGCTGCGGCACGCTGATGCCTTTGGGTTGCACGGCCTGTTCCAGGCGCACGCGCACGTAGCTGCCGGGCAATAGGTCCAGGTCCGGGTTGGGGAACTCGCTGCGCAGGGTGATCTGGTTGGTGCTCGGGTCGACGCTGATGTCGGAGAACAGCAGCTTGCCCGGCAGCGGGTAGGCGCTGCCGTCGTCCTGGATCAGCGTGGCCCGCGCCTGGTCCTGGCCGACCTGCTGCAGCTCGCCGGCGCGCATGGCGCGGCGCAAGGCGTTGAGGTCGCGGGTCGACTGAGTGACATCGGCGTGGATCGGGTCCAGTTGCTGGATGATCGCCAGCGCCGTGGTCTCGTTCTGGCCAACCAAGGCGCCTTCGGTAACCAGGGCTCGGCCGATGCGTCCGGAAATCGGTGCGGTGACGGTGGCATAGCCCAGGTTCAGGCGGGCGCGTTCAAGCGCCGCCTTGGCTTCGGCGACTTCGGCGCTGGCCTGGAGATAGGCGGCACGGGCGTTGTCGTATTCCTGGCGACTGACCGCCTTGTCGTCGACAAGCTCGCGGTAGCGTTGCTCCTGCAGGCGGGCCTGGTACAGGTTGGCCTCGGCCTTGGCCAAGGTCGCGCGGGCGCTGTCGTGGTCGGCCTTGAACGGCGCAGGGTCGATCAGGAACAGCACGTCGCCTTGCTTGACGTCGCTGCCCTCTCGGTACACGCGCTTGAGCACCACGCCGGCCACGCGGGCACGGACTTGCGCGGTACGCGGCGCGAGGATGCGCCCGCTGAGCTCTGTGCTGATGGCCAGGGGCTGGACCTGCACCGTTTCCACCCGCACCTGGGGGGTGGGAGCCTGTTCGTCTTGGTCGGCGGCGTCGTTGCAACCGGCCAGCGACAGGGTCAGCAGCGCCAGGAGCGCCAGAGGGCGCAGGCGAAAGGGAAGGGAAATGGACATACGGATCTTCCAGAAATGACAGTGCCTATGCTAGGGCAACCGCTGCGCGCCTGGCTGTGAAGCTCTGTAGGGCTAATGTGAAAAAGTGTAAGAATCGGCATTGCCTGTGTGTGGGATTCGATATCCTGCCTCATCGCCAA
This sequence comes from Pseudomonas guariconensis, assembly GCF_015680235.1. Lineage (GTDB taxonomy): Bacteria > Pseudomonadota > Gammaproteobacteria > Pseudomonadales > Pseudomonadaceae > Aquipseudomonas > Aquipseudomonas guariconensis_A. The sequence continues at coordinate 12,956 of NZ_JADLJL010000029.1, read as the reverse complement.
TCCTTAGCTCTCCCGCCTTTTACGCCTATGCCAAACATTCTCTTGGTCGAAGACGACAGCGCCTTGTCCGAACTGATCGCCAGCTACCTGCAACGCAACGACTTCCATGTCCGGGTGATCGCCCGTGGCGACCATGTGCTGGAGGAGTTCCGCCGACAACGGCCGGACCTGGTGGTACTCGACCTCATGCTCCCGGGCCTGGATGGCTTGCAGGTGTGCCGTTTGCTGCGCCAGGAGTCGCAGACCTTGCCGATCCTCATGCTCACCGCCCGCGATGACAGCCATGACCAGGTGCTGGGTCTGGAGATGGGCGCTGACGACTACGTCACCAAGCCTTGCGAGCCTCGGGTGCTTCTGGCCCGCGTGCGTACCCTGTTGCGTCGCAGCAGCGTCAACGAGCCCCGGCTGGACAGCGACTTGATCCAGGTCGGCGGGCTGCGCATCGACCTGGCCGAACGCCTGGTCACCTGGCGTGGCGATGAAGTGGAGCTGTCCAGCGGCGAGTACAACTTGCTGGTGGTGCTGGCACGTAACGCTGGCGAGGTGCTCAGCCGCGATCGCATTCTCCAGCAATTGCGAGGCATCGAGTTCAACGGCACCGACCGCTCGGTGGACGTGGCTATCTCCAAGCTGCGGCGCAAGTTCGACGATAACGCTGGCGAAGCCCGCAAGATCAAGACCGTCTGGGGCAAGGGCTACCTATTCAGCCGGGTCGAGTGGGAGTACTGATACGCCATGCTCAAGATCCTGGTGCGCCTGTACCTGGTGATCATCGCCGCCTATGCCGGGGCGATCCTGTTCATCCCGGACTCCATCGTCGCGCTGTTCCACGATCGCTTCATGGCCTACAACCTGGAGCAGACCAAGGGCGTGCAGTCGTTGATCGTCCGCCAGTTCCACCAGGCGCCGCGCGATCAATGGCCAGCGGTCGAGCAGGACCTGGCGCAGAGCTTCGCCCCCCTGGAGGTGAAGCTGCTGCCGATGGCCCAGGCGGGGCTTACAGTGGAGGAGCAGGCGCGCCTGGAACATGGCCTGAACGTGATACGCATCGGCGACTGGGGCTACTACGACACGGCCTTGGCACCGCTCGACCCGCAATGGCTGGTGAGTTTGCACACCCCACCCGACCCGATCGACATCAACCTGCTGTCCTGGGGTGTCACGGTGCTGATCGGTGCGGCCCTGCTGGGCTGCTTGCTGCTGTGGGTATGGCCGCATTGGCGCGACCTGGAGCGCCTGAAGGAAACCGCCAGACGCCTGGGGCAGGGGCAGATGTCCGAACGCACGCACATCTCGCCGCGCTCGAACATCGGTGAGTTGGCGGGGGTGTTCGACACCATGGCCAGCGACCTGGAGCGCCACGTCAACCAACAGCGCGAATTGCTCAACGCGGTGTCTCATGAATTGCGCACACCCTTGACCCGCCTGGACTTCGGCCTGGTACTGCTGTTCGACGAAGTGCCACCGGCCAGCCGCAAGCGCCTTTTGGAGCTGGTGGGGCATGTGCGTGAGCTGGATGAGCTGGTGCTGGAGCTGTTGTCCTACAGCCGGCTGCAGAATGCCGACCAGGCGCGCGAACGGGTCGAGGTGTCGTTGCTGGAACTGGTCGACAGCGTGCTCGGCGGGTTCGCCGAGGAGCTCGACGGCCGGGGTATCCAGTGGGAGGTGCGTGCTGAGCACAACCTGCCACGCTTCGTCCTGGACCCCAGGCTGACCGCGCGCGCGGTGCAGAACCTGGTGCGCAACGCCATGCGTTACTGCGATGAAAGCCTGCTGCTGCGGCTGCGCCGTGAAGACGATGGCGCGTGCCTGTTGACCGTGGAAGACGACGGCATCGGCATTCCACCCGAGGAGCGTGAGCGGATCTTCCAACCGTTCTACCGCCTCGATCGCAGCCGCGACCGCAACACCGGCGGCTTTGGGCTGGGGTTGGCGATCAGCCGCAGAGCCATCGAAGGGCAGGGCGGGTCCTTGACCGTGGCGCAGTCGGCCCTGGGTGGGGCGCAGTTCAGGATTCGCTTGCCGGCGGCGTAGCCGCAGCGCCCTATCGCAGAACACGCCCGCTCCCACAAAGGGCCTGCAAAATCAAGTAGTTATGCGTTGTACTGTGGGAGCGGGCTTGCCCCGCGATTGGGCCGGGCCTGCTAGGCACCTTTTGCCAGCCGAGCCGTCCATAGCACGAAGCGGTCCTTGCCGCTGTGCTTGGCCTCGTACAAGGCCTGGTCAGCCCGCACCAGCGCCATGCTCAGCGTGTCGCCATGGTCGACCCGGGCCAGGCCGATGCTGATGGTCACCGGGTATTGGCTGGCATCTTCGCGCACCTGACGGCACAGCGCTTCGACCTCGCGCTCGGCGCCCAGCTGCTCCAACCCTTGGAAGAAGATGGCGAACTCCTCGCCGCCGAGCCGGGCGAACTCATGCCGTCCCATCGTTGCGCGGATGTGCCCGGCCACGCGTTTGAGCACTTCGTCGCCTGTGTCGTGACCGAATCGGTCGTTGACCTGCTTGAAGTTGTCAATGTCGACCATCGCCAGGTATTGCCCCGGTGCGCCGCCCTGCAGGTGGCGCTCGGCCCTGGCCATGAAGGCCCGGCGGTTGGGAATCTCGGTGAGGGTGTCGAGGTAGGCCTGATCCAGCAATACCTTGGACAGGTAGAAGTTGTACAGCTTGGCTTGGCGCATGCGCAGGTAGGTGTAGATGACCAGGCCGCAAAGAAACACCGCATAGCTCAACAGCATCGCGCCTTCGAGCTCCAGCACAGCGATGCGGGTGTGGTAGAAAGGGTTGAGTGTCACCCAAGTGATCGCCATGGCGCAGAAGAACGACCAGCTGCGTACCGGCAGCACCGAAACGCTGTAGAGCACCGTCGACACGCCCAGCACCAGCCATACCGGCCGCAAGGCGATGGGGATGCCGTCGATCACCAGGCGCATGGCCAGGGTGATCGCGGCGACGAACGCCACGTTGAGCAAATCGAAATGCTGGCTTTTACGGATGACGCCGAGTGTCGCCGTAAGGGCGCACAGCAAGCCCAGGAACAGCACCGAGAGCCAGGTGAAGCCTTGCTGGCCCAGGTAGCTCACGATCAGGTCGAAGATCATCCAGATGACGATGCTGATGCAGAAAACCAGCAGGCAGAAACGCTGCATGGCCTCGAATTCGTGCTGGCGGAACTCGGCACGCAAGGCGGCCGGAACCGCTTGCCTGCGCACATGCGCTTCGATGGTCTTGAACATGATCGCCAGCGGGGTCCTCGATCCTGTGGGAGCTGCGGTACGGCGGTCCGACTTGTTCCGAGATGGACCTTCGCTCAGTTCGACCCCAGCGCGCGCGCCCAAGGCCGATAGCGCAAGGCAAACACCGCTTCGGCATGGCACCCTCCGACCAACGCCGGCTGCGCCGGCTCGGCGCGAAATGGCTGGTCTGGCGCGCTGACCTGGCGGAACGCCTCGCGCACGATACCGACGCGGCAAGGCAAGGCCTGCTCGTAGCCTTGGCGTACCTGCATAGGCAGGCGACCGGTACCCGCGCCGTCCTGCCACCACACAGTCAAGCCCAGGTCGGCCAGTTGGTCCAGCCAGGCTGCATTGATTCGCGGCGCCAGGTGCCCGGCGCTGAAGGCGCTCAAGTGCAGCGGCTTGTCCAGGTGGCGGTTGAACGCCCGCAACTGGCGATGCAGCGCTTCGCGGCGGCTGGCCTGGCGAAAGTGCAGGTCATCCAGTTCCATGGGCAGGTACCAGCCCGCTACGGGTAGGTCCCAATGCTGGCGGACCTGGTTGTATTGGCTAAGGGCGCGACCCAGTTGGGCCTTCCAATAGTTGGCCAGGCCTTCACCATCGAGTTCCTCCAGGCGTTGGTAATAGGCCGGGTCCATGTACAGCCCCAGCACCAGTTCCAGCCCCTGGGCCCGAGCTTCACGCAGGCTGTTGGCCAGCCAGCCCCGGGCGCCGCCGAAGTCACTGTCGCCATAAGCGGTCCACTGCACGATGAGGGTCTTGCCGCCGTGGGCCTTGGTATCCCGCCACAGCTGTTGCCACTGGCTGGCCGTCAAGGCGGCGTCGCGGTTGAGTGGTTGGTAGAACAGGCGCTGGTCGGCCACGGCCGGCAGGCACAGGGCAAGCATGCAAATCGCCAGGATTGTGCGCATCAGAAGGTCAACTCCACACCCAGCAGCACGCCATTGGCGCGCTCGTAGAGATTGCCGCCCAGCGACTGCTGGTATTCGGCACGTACTTTCAGCGAACCGCGGTAGGCGTTGTAACGGTCGTCATCGAACCACCACTGCCAGCGCACGCCCACGCCTGTGCGCAGGTCCTGGCGCCAGTCGTTGCTCGGGTCCTGGCTGGCGAACTCGAGGAAACCATAGGGCATGACGGTTTGTGGCGAGTTGCCGGGCAGCTTCCAGGCGTGACCTTGCTGGTAGCGCGACAACCACGCATGGTCGCCGGCGCGGGTCCACCAGGCGGCATCCAGGTAGAGGAAGCGCTCGTTCCATTGGTCCTCGTCCACCCGCCAGTCGTTGCGCCAGTCGCCTTGGTCGAGGAACGAGGCGGTGGCGCGCAGCAGCAGGTCATTGCTCGATTCGGCATGGTGGCGCAGGTCGCCCCAGTTGCCGCCCACCTTGGCCGGGCTGAGCAGCTCGCCCAGGCTCAGCCCGTTGTAGTGGTCGCTGTCGACCTGGCGCTGGTGATAGAGCTCGGCATACAGGTTGAGGTTGGCCAGGCCGAACGGCTTGTAGCGCAGCCCGACCCCGGTGCCCAGGCTCTGGGCGTAGTCGGTGCGGCTCTGGCCGCCGAACAGCACACGGCCATAGACCGAAAGGGTGCTGCCGTTGCGGCTGGGCTCTTCGCCCAGGGCATGGTCCCACATGGCGATCTGTACGTTCTGCGAGCGAGCCCGTCGTTCGGTGCTGCGCGCCCCGTTTTCGAGGAACTTGTCGTTGGTCGAGGTGCCGGCGGGCGACCAGGTGCTGGCCAGGGTGATCGTGTCGCGCCGCGAAAGCGTTTCATGGGCGCGGCGCTGGCGGTACTTGCGGGCCTCGAGGCTGCCGTATTCGTCGTCACCGTCCACCAGGACCTGTTCCACGTCGATGACCCGGCGCAGCTCACGGCGTGCCGCGGCGCTGTCCTCGGCTTCGTCGTAGCGCAGCGCCAGGGTCTCGCCCAGACGGTAGTCCTCGGGGAAGTCGCGGGTGACCCGCTCCAGGTAGGGGATGGCGGCCAGGCGTTGCTGCTTGTCGGTCGAGCCCGCCAGGCGCATGCCATAGTCGGCGCGGTAGCGTGGCTGCTCGGGGGCCAGTCGTACGGCCTCGGCCAGCCAGGCCATGGCCTGGGCGCTGTCGCCGGCCTGCTGTGCGGTGTTGGCCGCCGCGTAGTAGTGCTCGGCGCGGGGGGCACGGGCCAGGGCCTGACGCTGGAACGCCAGGGCCTCGGCAGGGTTGCCCTGACGCCGGGCGATGGCGGCGCCCAGGGCCCAGTCGTCGGCGCTCTGGTGGGCCGCTGCGTCCCAATAGCCACGGGCTGCATCGGCATCGCCAGCGTTGAGCGCGCCCTGCGCTGCAGTCATCCGCGCGTTGTCGTTCCAGGCGTCGGCGGGGAGGCTGCGCCAGATCGGCGCGGCGGCCTCGGAATCGCCGCCGGCCTCCAGGACATAGGCCAGCGGCAGGCGGTTGCCCTGGTCGCCCAGGCGTTCGGCGGCCTGGTAGTAGACCACCGCCTGCCCGGGCTGGTCTGGCATGGCGCAGCGCCCCAGGGCGCGGTACTGGCCGGCTTCGGTGGGTGCCGGCACGGCCTGGCGCACGGCATCGCATTGGCCAGCCTCGGCCAGGCGGCCCAGCAATTGGGCACGGGTGCCGGCATCGACTCGGGGCACCAGGCCGAGCATGCGCTGGGTGTCCAAGGGCGCGTCGCTGCGGGCGTAGAGGTTGCCCAGGCGTTGCAGCAGGTTTGGGGTCAGGCGGCCATGGCGGCGGTCATAGGCGGGTATCAGCAATTGCCGGGCTCGGTCCGGGTGGCCTTGTTCGAGCAACAGGTAGCTGGCCTGCTCGAGGGCGGCCAGGTCGCCGGTCTGGCGGTAGCGCTGTTCCCATTGCGCGGCGGTGCGTGGCTGGGGCGGCGCAGGCGGGTCGCCATACAGGCGCTGCTTGAGCACCGCATGGGCGCGTGGGTCGGCGCTGGCAGTGCAGCCTGCGAACTGTTCGCGGGCCTGTTGCGGGTCGTGACGGGAAAGCCAGTCGACGGTTTCCAGGCAGGGCCGCTGCAGCTCATTGCTGAGTTTGCGCACCAAGGCGGCGTCGTCCCCTTCACGGGCCAGCGCCCACAACTGCTGGCGTTGTTCGGGCTGTTGCAGCTGCTCGGTCGGCAGGGTTTGTAGCCAGCGTTGCGCCTGCTGGTTGTGTCCGACGGCGATGGCACGGTTGGCCATGGCCAGGCGCGCCTGGTTGGCTGCCTTCTCGGACGGCGCGCTGGGCAACAGCTTCTGCAGACCTTGTTCGTCGATTTGGTGCACATAGGCGTTGGCCAGGCGTTGCCAGTCCTCGGCGGGCAGCGTGCCTTGTTCGGCCAAAGGCTCCAGCTGGGCGATGGTTTCGCTCCAGTTGCGCAACTGCTCGGCGAAATTGGCGCGGGTCAGGCGCAGGACCATGCCGTCATCGCCGGGGGGCTGGTGGTTGAGCCAGTCCAGTGCACGGGCCGCTCCCTGCGACTTGGCCAGGCCAAGGCTATAGGCCTGCCGCAGGCGCACCCGGTGATTGCCGGCACTGTGGGCAATCCAACCGTCGACCTGGTCGGCAGGCGGCAAGTCCTGTTCGATCCAGTTCAAGCGCAGCTCGAGTAGGGCATCGGCATGCTCGGGCGTATCTTCGAGCTGTTCGGCCAGTGTCTCGGCTTCCTGGTAGCGCCGCTGGTGCGTGAGGGCCTGTACCAGGAGGGCGCGGGCCTCGTCGTTGTTGGGCACCCGCTCCAGCACGTGGCGGGTCAGGCGTTCGACCTCCTGCCAGTTGTCGCGCTGCGCTTCGCGGTAGCTGCGCTCCATGAACGGGAAGCTGCGAAAGCGCTGGAAGTCGCTCATCGGCGCTGCCAGCGTGGGCAGGGAGGTGGTGCACAGCAACAGGCCGGTGAGGGTCAGGGAAAGACGGGGCTTCATGCCACCTCCCGGGTCAGGTCATAGGCGGCCTGCTGCTCGCTGGCCTGTTCGGCGAGGGCTTGCTGCAGCACGTCCTCGGTGATGATGCCGCGGGCGACCAGGTGCTCACCCAGGGTCATGTGCTCAGGGTCGAAGTCGATCAGCGCCTGGTTGAACAGGGTCACCGGCACCATGCCGCGTACCTGCAACAGGGCGCCGAGCATCACCAGGTGCACGCATACCCGCTCCAGCAGTGCGGCATCGTCCTGGTTACGCTCCAGCACGGCGAGCATCTGCCGGGTTTCTTCCTTCTGCCAGGGGCTGGGGTAGTGGTGGTGCAGGCCAAGGGCGACCCGGCCCTGAGGGGCCAGGCGATTGCTGACCGGGCGCTTGAGCTGGCGGCTGATGACTCCTAGCGAGACCTGGCTGACCGGGCTTTCACTGGCCAGCACCAGGGTATCGCCTTCTTCGGCCACCGGCAGCACGCCGTAGTGGGTGGCCAGGCGGCGGGGCAACTGAGCGATCAGTTGCGGCGAGACCTTGAACGGGTTCAGTGGCGACCAGGGCATGTCCAACTGCTCGGCCAGGGCTTCGACCAGTTGCTCGCTGGTGAGCCAGCCGCGCAACAGCAGTTCGCGCCCCAGGCGCCGACGCACTGGGCTGGTAATCGCCTGTTGCAACTGCTCGTCGGTGATCAGCCCCTTGGCCACCAGGCGCTGGCCCAGGGGCGTGCGAGCGGGCGAGGCGATGGCGGGGAACTCGTGGGTGGTCTTGTCCCAGGCCACGCGCCGCGAATCGCCCATTTCCATGACTTGGCGCAGGGCCCGCAGGTTGGCGAAGAAGTTGACGAAATTGCTCCACATCATGCGCGGGGCCGACAACAGCCCTTCGCCGATGCCGTAGTAGCGGGTGACGAACCAGCCGCGCTGGAACAGGCGGTTGATCAGTAGCAGGCCGTTGAGCCAGAGCAAGGTGGACAGCAGCTGGCTGTCGCCCAGGATCGACATGAAACGCCACGACTCAGGGGCGATAGCGGTCACCAGCCAGATGGCCAGCAATACCAGCAGCAACAGGTTGACCAAAAAGCTCAGCAGGTAGGCGAACAGCCCGCGGCGGTCGCGCCAGAGAAAGTAGTTGAGTGCGCCCTTGCGGCTCCAGCCCAAGTTGCTGGTGCCCTGGAACACGATGCCGACGATCCATCGCGACTTCTGGCGAATGGCGTGTTGCCAGTCGCGCGGGAAGTGCTCACGCACGCAGATCACCTGGGAGAACCGCCGGCTCATGCCCCAGCGCCATTCCTGCTTGAGGGCCAGGGCTGGGTCGGTGATGGAGTACCGGGCGAAGATGCACTTCATGCCCTTTTGCTTGAGGCGGAAACCGATGTCGTAATCTTCGGTCAGGCTCTGTACGTCGAAGGCGATACCGTCGCCATCCTCGAGCAGGGCGCTGATGGCGCGGCGGCTAAAGCAGGTGCCCACTCCGGCGCTGGGCACCTGGCCGGTCAGCGCCTCGCGCACGATCACGTCCTTGCCGTGGTTCTCGGCGAACTCGTCGACATAGTGCCCGGCGGTGAAGCCTTTCCATTCCGGTGCGTAGGGGTAGACCGGTATCTGGATCATGTCCTTGTTCGGCAGCAGATAGTTGAACAGGCGCAGTTCCATGGGCGAGATCACGTCTTCGGCATCGTGCAGGATGAAACCGGCGAACTCGATGCGCGCGTCCTGCTGGAAGCGCAGGATCGCGTCGATGATGTTATTCAGGCAGTCGGCCTTGCTGGTCGGGCCGGGGCGCGCGCAGACCACCTTGTGCACGTTGGGGTAGTGCAGGCACACGGCATCGACGTCGGCCTGGGTCTGCGGGTCGTTGGGGTAGGTGCCGACGAAGATCTGGTAGTTCTCGTAGTCGATGGTCGAGGCGGCCAGGCGGGCCATCTCGCCGACCACGCCCACTTCGTTCCAGGCCGGGACCATGATCGCCAGAGGTTTTTCCGGCACTTCGAACAGACGTTTCTCGTCGGCCGGCTCGAAGCGGTCGTAGATGCGAAAACGCCGGATCAGCTTGCGGCCCCAATAGCAGATGTCGATGAACAGGTCGTCCAGGCCCAGCAGGAACATCAGGCTGGCCAGGGCGATGGCCAGCAGCTTCAGGCCGAACAGCACATAGACGAGGAAGTCGACGAAGGCCAGGCTCATGCGTCTTCCCGTCCGGCGGCTTGCTCTTCGAACCAGCGGCTCAGGCGCTCGGCGATACGCTCGCTGGCGTGACCGTCACCGAAGGGGGTGTAAACCCGGGCCATGCGTGTATAGGCCTCGGGGTCGTCGAGCAGCAGGCTGGTCTGTGCGACGATCTGCTCGGTATCGGTGCCCACCAGCTTGACCGTGCCGCCCTTGAGCACCGCCGGCCGCTCGGTGACCTTGCGCAGCACTAGCACCGGCTTGCCCAGGCGCCGGGGCTTCCTCCTGCACGCCGCCGGAGTCGGTAAGGATCACATCGGCCCGATTCATCAGCGGCGAATCGGCGGCGGGTTGCCAGTTTTGCGCGGCCAGGTGGTCGCGCATCCACAACAGGGCATCGATCACCGTGTTACCGGTGACTTCGATCTGGTCGGGATGCACGCCTTCGCGGATCAGGTTGGCGTCCGAGTCGCGGGTGGGCGTGAAGTGCAGGTCGGCCAGCACGCCGGTCAGGCGGCGGTTGGCTTCTTCCGGCCAGGGTTGGCGGAGGTTGCCGGTGCGCAGGCCTGCCTCGACGTGGCCGATGGGGATCTGGCGGTGGAAGGCGGCGAGGGCGGCGATGGAGCTGGTGGTGGTGTCGCCATGGACCAGGACGATCTGCGGCTTGACCTGTTCATAGGCTTTGTCGAGCTTGTCCAGCAGGTCGCGGGACAGGCCGTTGAGGGTCTGGCTGTGGGTCATCACCTGAGGTCCTGGTCGACGCCAAGGCCGAAGGCGGTCAGGACTTGCTCGAGCATTTCCCGGTGCTGGCCGGTGGAGCAGATGTGCAGATCGATATCTGGCCATTGGCGCAGTACGCGGGCCAAGGGGGCCATCTTGATCGCTTCAGGGCGGGTACCGAATACCATCATGACGGTATGTGCCATGGTTTGAATCCTCCGTTCTATTCCCTGGACGAAGTGACGCGCGCTGCAGCACGTCATAGACAAGCAGTCAAATGTGGTGTTGTCCAATATCGACACGCGCCGGCGCGAGACGTTCGGAGCGCGGCAGACAGAGCATCCGGGAGAGGGCACGTATCGGCCACGAGACACGGAATGCCAGGGAAGGGTGATCAATTGCTGAATCGGTTATTCTAGTACTTTTGTTCCGTTTTCTCCGCAAGATGTATTACTAGCTTTTACTTGTAGCCTTCTGCTTGTAACTTTGTAGGCCTCATCAGCAAGGAGCTGCCCTATGCAAGGCAAGGCACGCAAGGTCGTCCAGGCCATCCTCTACGAAATCATCGCCGTGGCTTGCGTAGCACCCGCGCTGTCGTTGATGTTCGATGCCGGCATGGCCCATTCGACGGTGCTGTCGATCCTCATGTCGGCCATCGCCATGAGCTGGAACATGGGCTACAACTGGGTGTTCGAACGTTGGGAGGCGCGCCAGGACAAGCGCAGCCGCACCTTCCTGCGCCGCCTGCTGCATGCGTTGGGCTTCGAGGGCGGGTTGGTGCTGATCCTGTTGCCGCTGGTGGCGTATTGGATGGACATCAGCCTGTGGGCGGCCTTGCTCACCAACCTGGCGTTGTTCCTGTTCTTCTTCGTCTATGCCTTCGTGTTCCAGTGGGGCTTCGACAAGGTGTTCGACGTGCCGCTCTCCGCTCAGGAGGCCCGGGAAAGTTCGCAGGGGTGTTGACGTGGCGCCCGGTGCCGGGATAAGTTCCCTGCCCATGAACAGATTCCCGCAGCGTCGCGCCATCAGCATTATTACCGCCATTATTCGTTTGGCGGGCTAGCGCGTACGTGCACCGAACCCGCCCTGGAGGCGGGTTTTTTCTTTCCGGCTCCTGGGTACTTGAAATCACCAGGAGTCATCGATGACCAGCCTCAGCGTCAACCCTCGTACGACCTCGCCCCAGCAATTGCTGTCGGAACAGGTTCGCCGCATTCTCAGTGCCCCGGTGTACGACCTGGCCATCGAGACACCCCTGCAACCGGCACCGGCGCTGTCGGCTGCCCTTGGCAACCAGGTGCTGCTCAAGCGTGAAGACCTGCAGCCGACCTTCTCCTTCAAGATCCGTGGCGCCTACACCCGGCTGTCGCGGCTGACCCCGGCGCAACGGGCGCGAGGGGTGATCACTGCATCGGCGGGCAACCATGCCCAGGGGGTGGCGATGGCCGCATCGCACCTGGGGATGCGCGCCACCATCGTCATGCCTACCACCACGCCGGAGCTCAAGGTCCAGGGCGTACGCTCTCGAGGTGGCCATGTGGTGCTGCATGGCGAAAGCTTCCCCCATGCCCTGGCTCACGCCCTGCGACTGGCGGACAGCGAGGGGGCGACCTTCGTGCCGCCGTTCGACGACCCGGACGTGATCGCCGGCCAGGGTACGGTGGCGATGGAGATCCTGCGCCAGCGCCCGGGCGCGCTGGATGCGATCTTCGTCCCGGTCGGCGGGGGTGGGTTGGTCGCCGGAATCGCCGCCTATGTCAAGTACTTGCGTCCCGAGGTCAAGGTGATCGGTGTCGAGCCGGAGGACTCCAACTGCCTGCAAGCGGCCCTGGCCGCCGGCGAGCGGGTGATCCTGCCGCAGGTGGGGACCTTCGCCGATGGCGTCGCGGTGGCCCAGGTCGGTGCCCATTGCTTCGAGCTGTGCCGCCATTTCGTCGACGAAGTGGTGACGGTCAGCAGTGACGAGCTGTGCGCCGCGATCAAGGACATCTACGACGATACCCGCTCGATCACCGAGCCGTCCGGCGCCCTGGCCGTAGCTGGCATCAAGAAGTACGTGGCCCGCGAAGGGATCAGCGGGCAGACGCTGGTGGCGATCGATTCCGGCGCCAACGTCAACTTCGACCGCCTGCGTCATGTGGCCGAGCGTGCCGAGCTGGGCGAGCAGCGCGAGGCGATCATCGCCGTGACCATCCCGGAGCGCCCTGGCAGCTTTCGGGCCTTCTGCCAGGCCCTGGGCAAGCGCCAGATCACTGAGTTCAACTACCGCTACTACCCCGGCAAGGAGGCACGGCTGTTCGTCGGCGTGCAAACCCACCCACAGCACGACCCGCGCCAGGCGCTGCTGGCCAGCCTGCGCGAGCAGGGCTACAACGTGCTAGACCTGACCGACAACGAGCTGGCCAAGCTGCATGTACGGCACACGGTGGGCGGGCATGCCGCACCTGGGGCGCAGGAGCGGGTGCTGCGATTCGAATTCCCCGAACGGCCGGGGGCGCTGCTGGGCTTTCTCGAACGGCTGGGCAAGCGGTGGAACATCAGCTTGTTCCATTACCGCAACCATGGCGCGGCGGAGGCGCGGGTGTTCGCGGCGCTGGAGGTTCCAGGCGAGGAGCTCGCCGGGTTGCCCCAGAACTTAGATGAGATGGGCTATCGCTATTGGGACGAGACCGAGAACCCGGCTTATCGGTTGTTCCTGGGCTAGGTGTCGGGCAAGTTTGTCCCGCGATGGGCTGCATGGCAGCCCCAATGAGATGGCCCAAAATTAACCGACTGGCCTTTGCTTTTGCTTTCGCTTGCGATGCGCGATAGTCCAGGCGCCGCCAAACGCGACGTCAGGAGGCCGAGCGGAGGCGTTACGGAGGTGGGTGCCCGGCAAGCGGCGCAGGGCCATGGATGGCCCTTCGCCGCTTGCCACCGGGAGTAATGCCGGAGCGAGGG
>NZ_JADLJL010000028.1 GCF_015680235.1 Pseudomonas guariconensis | reverse complement strand
CCCGCGATTGGGCGGCCCAGCGGCCCGCGTTTCCTACAGGGATTGCTACCCGTTGTGGGAGCGGGCTTGCCCCGCGATTGGGCGGCCCAGCGGCCCGCGTTTCCTACAGGGATTGCTACCCGTTGTGGGAGCGGGCTTGTCCCGCGATTGGGCGGCCCAGCGGCCCGCGTTTCCTACAGGGATTGCTACCCGTTGTGGGAGCGGGCTTGCCCCGCGATTGGGCGGCCCAGCGGCCCGCGTTTCCTACAGGGATTGCTACCCGTTGTGGGAGCGGGCTTGCCCCGCGATTGGGCCGCATAGCGGCCCGGATCGATCTCACCCGTTACGCGAATGCAGCTCTTGCCGCAGATCCGTCAGGTAGGGAAACGCCGCGCGCCCGCGCACTACCCGCTCTCGATCCAGCTCCGCCAGCAGCACGCTCTCATCTCGCTCAGCCAGCGCCAACACGTCCCCATCCGGCCCGACGATGCTGCTCTGCCCGCAATACCGGATTTCACCCTCAGCGCCACAATAGTTGGCGTACACCAGGTAGCACTGGTTCTCCTGCGCCCGTGCCCGCACGGTGACCTGGCAGATGAAATCGTAGGGCTCCATGTTCGCGGTCGGCACCAGAATAAGCTCGGCGCCGGCCAGGGCCAGGCGACGCGCGTTTTCCGGGAACTCGATGTCGTAGCAGATCAGCATGCCGAGCTTCCAACCGCCCAACTCGACCACCGGGAAGTGGTCGGGGCCGGGGCTGAACATGGCTCGATCCAAGTCGCCGAACAGGTGAGTCTTGCGGTAGTTGCACAGGCTGCGACCCTGGGCGTCGATCAACTGCACGCTGTTGTAGATCGCGCCATCCTCGGCCCGTTCGGGGTAGCCGTAGACGATAGCGATGCGGTTGGCCTGGGCGATTTTCACCACCTCCATGGCCGACGCGCCATCATCGGCCTCGGCCAGGCGTTGCACGGCTGGCAGGCCGATGTTGTAGCCGGTCAGGAACATCTCCGGGCATACCAGCAACTGCGCGCCGCGGCCGGCTGCCAGCTGGGCCTGCTGGTGCAGGCGCTCAAGGTTGCCGGCGACGTCCAGTGGCCTGGGCGTGCCCTGGTAGAGAGCGATGCGCATGGTGCCTCCTTGTCTTCAGTCGGGCAGGGCGATCGGCCCGATCTCGTGGAAGACGTCACCTGGGCCTGGGTTCTCCGGGTGGGTCTTGCCACCGAAGTGGTTCATGATACCCCACACCGCGTTGAGCGAAGTCTGCACTGCCCCTTCCACCCAGGCCGGCGTCCAGGACACATCGTCGCCGGCGATGAAGATGCCGCGCTGCTCGGCCGGCATGTCCTGCTGCATGAAATGCGCGTACATGCGCTGGTTGTAGCGGTAGTGCCCTGGCAGTGCGCCCTTGAAGGCGCCGAGGAAGTACGGGTCGGCTTCCCAGGAGATGGTGATCGGGTCGCCGATGATATGGCCGGCGATATCGGTCTTCGGGTAGATCTTCTTCAGGGCGTCGAGGGCCAACTGCACGCGTTTCTCGGTTGGGTGCGGCAGCATTTTCAGGGCGTCGCTCATCCAGGCGTAGGACAGGCAGATGACGCCAGGCTTGTCGTCGCCGTTGTCGAACAGGTAGGTGCCGCGGGTCAGGCGATCGGTGAGCGTCATGCTCATCAGGTCGCGACCGGTTTCCGGGTCCTTGTCCTTCCAGAACGGTCGGTCGACCATGACGAAGGTCTTGGACGACTGCATGTAGCGGGTGCGGTCCAGGGCCATCCACATCTTTTGCGAGAACAGCGACTCCTCGCAGTCGATCTGGGTGGTCAGCAGCCAGGTCTGGCAGGTGGCGAGCACGGCCGCATAGTGGCGGGTGTCACCCCAGTTGTCGGTGACCGCCAGGCTGCCGTCGCTGGCGCGGTGGATGCGCTTGACCCCGGCACGTGGTGCGCCGCCGTGCAGCGAGCTGAGGCTGGTGCCGGCCGGCCAGTGGGCGCAGCGTTCCGGCACGTGGCGCCAGATACCCTGCGGCACCTGCTCCACGCCGCCGACGACCAGGTGCTGGTGGTCGTCGCAGTTGGTCATCACCACACGGAAGATTTCCAGCATCGAGTTGGGGAAGTCCGAGTCCCAGCCGCCGGTGCCGAAACCCACCTGGCCGAACACTTCACGGTGCTGGAAGCTCAGCTTGGCGAACGAGCGCGAGGTAGCGACGAAGTCGTAGAAGGTGCGGTCGTCCCACAGCGGTACCAGGGTGTTCCACAGCTCCTTGAGGCGCGGCACGTCGCGGTCGCGGATGGCCTGCTGGATATCGCCGAACTGGGCGCCGCTCTCCAGGGCATCGGCCCAGGCATCGGCCACTTCCTGGAACAGCGCCGGCAGGTCGGAGATCTTCTCGGCGTAGTAGGTCTGGCCTTCCAGGTCGATCACGGTGCTGCCCGAAGCTGGCGTCAGCGGGTTGGGGAATGGCTTGGTCTCAAGGCCCAGCTTGTCGACATAGTGGTAGAAGGCCGTGGACGAGACCGGGAAACGCATGCCGCCCAGCTCGGCGACGATGCCGTCGGTGCCGTTGAACGGCTGCGAACGCAGGCGCCCGCCCAGCTTCGAGGCCTCGTACACCACGGGCTTGAGGCCCAGCTTCATCAACTCGTAGGCCGCCACCAGGCCCGCGATGCCGCCACCGACGATAGCGACCTCCTCACCGTGGCGCTCGGCCGGGATGCTACCCAGGCCGGCGGGGTGCTCCAGCCAGTCATCGAAGGCGAAGGGGAAGTCCGGGCCGAAGATGGTGATGGGTTTCTTGCCGTCGGCGGGATGGCGGTTTTTCTTGTTCATGTGATGACCTTGCCAGGGGCTGCGCAGGGGGCGGAGCCTGAGTATAGGAAATGCCTGGAGGCCATTTTAGGGAGTGGGGTGTTCGTAATTAAGGTGCAGAGTGGCGTCGTTGTGTGTGGAGAATCGTCTAAATGTTCGGTCTCCTGTACAGATTGACGATCGCCATGAGCCTGCGCGTCAAACTCAGCCCGGCTGCCCGCGGTCTACCTTGCTGCTGAGAATGATGGAGGTGGTGGTCTTCTCTACCCCTTCCAGGCTGCCGATCTGATCGAGCAGTTGGTCCAGTTGCTCCGGCGAGTCGCTGCTCAGCCAGGCGACGTAGTCGAATTCGCCGCTGACCGCACACAACTGCTGCACCTGCCCCATGGCGGTAAGTCGGCGCACGATGTCCTTACCCGAGCGAGGTTGTGCCTTGATGCCCACATACGCTTGCAGGCCGCCGCCGATCAGGCGCTGACCCAGGCGCACGCCATAACCGGTGATGACCTTGCTCTTTTCCAGGCGCTCCAGGCGCGAGTTCACGGTCGTGCGGGCGATGCCCAATTGGCGGGCGAGGGTGGCGACGCTTTCGCGCGCGTTGATCTGCAGCAGGGCGATCAACTGGCGGTCGATTTCGTCGAGGGCGATGGGGCGGATGTCGGACATGGTGGGTCTCGGCATTGGGTCCGCCAGACTATCTGTCGCTCGACTGGCTAGCAAGCGCGCGGTGGTGGTGGCATCTGGTAATGGCGCTTGGTTGAGTTTTGTTGTCGAGGTGCCTTTGATTCTTTGTGATATTGCATGTCCCCAGTATCATGCAGCCAATGCTTGCCACATTGAGGTGGCAGGAACGAGATTGAAAGGGGCCGTAGTGAGCAAGGTGCATTTTGATGTCGATGCGGTTTATTGCATCTCGCTGAAAGCGCGTAATGATCGACGTGAATTGTTCGAGAAAACCGTTTCCGCACTCATCGATAATCCTGTCATCTTCCATCTCGTCGAGAAAAACCAGGACCCGCAGCGTGGTTGCTATGAATCGCACCAGCAGCTTGCGCAACGGGCCCTGGACGAGGGCCTGGAGCGCGTCCTCATTTTCGAGGATGACGTAAAGCCCTATGCCTTGAAGGCCCGTCAGGTCCGCTGGATCAACCGCTTCCTGCGCACCCGTAGATTTCAGGCATTGCACCTAGGCTACAGCATGGGCTCGATCTGGCTGACTTGGTTTCCTTTCATCGCGCGTGGTCGCGTCGTGGCGTTGCATGCCTATATTCTTTCCCGAGAGGGCTGCCAGATCGTCGCGCAGGCGCCTTATGACGGCCAGCCGGTGGATGTGATGATCAAGAAGAAGGTCAAGCAACACTGTGCGTTTCCGATGATGTTTCGTCAGCATGCGGCATGTGTGACCGGTAGTGATTTAGAAACGGTCGTACGTAATGAAGACATCTGGTGGGAGCGGAATTGGGATAAGCATATTCGTTCGGCGCTCAAGAATCTGTGGCGGACAGTGTTGCGTCTGAGATTCTGATTTATAGGTCGTGGCTGAAGCGCAAGCGCTCGCACTTAGTGTTCTAGATAACTACGCTCGATTAAGGGTTTGGCGCGCTTCAGATCGGCGGGAGTACGCAGGCCATTGATGAGCTCGGCCCAGGTATTCAGCGCGCTATCTGGTAACGCGTACTTCGCCCGCCACCAGGCAGTCGCTCAATGCAACCCTTTTCCAGTAGGTCGCTCAGGTGACGGGTCGCGGTGGCTTTGGATACCTTGGCCACGGCTTGGTATTGAGCGGCGCTGATGCCGTTCTCGAAACCCCGTTCGCCGCCATCGAGTAGGCGGTTGAGCACTTTGACTTGCTCTGCCGATAGCGCTTGGCTGCGATGTGCCTGCCAGAAGCGCGCTTTCACCAGTACCCGATCTATTCGAGCAAGGGCCTGCTCCAGACTGTTGAACAACGTCGCAAGAAACCATTGCAGCCACGCGGTGATATCCAGGGCACCTTTCTGGCTGGCTTCGAGGATGCGGTAATAACCGGCACGGTCGTCGAGGATGCTCGAGGACATGGTGTAGAAACGAATGGTCTGCTGTTCGCCCTGAGCCAATGCCAGGTCGGTAATGGCGCGCGTGAGGCGACCATTGCCGTCATCGAAGGGGTGCAGGGTAACGAACCAGAAATGAGCGATGCCGGCGCGCAGAAAGGGGTCCAGGGTGGCATCGCTGCGGCTGGCCTCGAACCAGGCAAGAAAGTCGGCCAGTTGCGTTTCCAGTCCTGCGCGGGGAGGGGCTTCGAAATGGACGGTAGGGCGGTCGATTCGACCGGAAACCACCTGCATGGGCTCTTCGCCGCGCAGTGCGCCGATGTGTAATGGTCGTGTCAGCAGTTGGTCATCGCTGGGGAATAGCCAACGGTGCCATGTGAACAGTCGCTGTTCGTCTAGCGGTTGTTGATACGCAAAGGTGGCGTCGAACAGCAGTTCCGCCAAGCCTTCGGAGCGTGAGGTAGTGCGGCCTTCTTCGTTCAGCCCCAAGCGCCGTGCCAGTGATGAACGCACCGAGCCGACATTCAGTTGCTCACCCTCGATGGCTGAAGAGGTGACGATGTTTTGCAGCATGGTGTCCAGGCTGCTCTGCACTTCGGTGGCGCCTCCCACCGCGTCGAGCATGCCTAACAAACGTCCCTGGACCTGAGCGCAAGCGCGCAGCAGCGGTGCAAGCGCTTCGGCTTGCCAGCTGAAGTGTGGCCAGTCGGGCCGCTGCCAGATCCAGAGCGGGTCGTTCATAAGGGGGCTTCGTCTGTGAGCCGATTAGCGAGCCTATTCGGCTCATATGATGAGCCGATAATGCCGGCTAATCGGCTCACTGTCTAATTTGAAGCCTGATCGTTTGGCTTTCCGGATGATAGGACTCTGTTGTCTTTCTTCGTCGGCGAATGCGTTTTGACTTGAGCTTGATCGCGGGCCGCCGTGGATACATTGTGGACGCTTGCCCGTTTGTGAAAAGGCTATATCCGCGTAAATGTGAGGCCGCAAAAACGGCAAAGCCGCGCATTAGCGCGGCTTCAAGGTTGGTGGGCCCACACGGACTCGAACCGTGGACCAAAGGATTATGAGTCCTCTGCTCTAACCAACTGAGCTATAGGCCCCAGAGGTGGCGGGGATTATAACGAGGGTTTGAGGTGGGTGCCATCTGAAAGATCTGATAGTGCTATACGAAGAAAGGTCGCTGCGAATTCCTCCGGGGGCAGGGGCGGGCTGACGATGTAACCTTGGATCTGCTCGCAGCCTTCGATGGCCAGGAAGCGTTGCTGGTCTTGGTTCTCGACGCCCTCGGCGATGATGGTCAACTGCATGCTGCGGCCCAGGGCGATGATCGCGCGGGTGATGGCGGCGTCGTGAGGGTCGTCGGGCAGGCCGCGGATGAAGGATTGGTCGATCTTGAGGATGTCCAGCGGCAAGCGTTTGAGGTAGCTCAGTGACGAATAGCCCGTGCCGAAGTCGTCGATGGCCAGTTGCACGCCCAGGTCCTTGAGCTGGTGAAGGATGGCCAGGGCTTCCTCGGCCTGGCTCATGATGAAGTTCTCGGTGATTTCCAGTTGCAGGTCGCCGGCCTTGAGTTGGTATACCTTGAGCAGGTGTTCGATGCGCCTGGCCAGGCTCGGTTGGCGTAACTGGGCGCCGGCGAGGTTGATCGACAGGGGGCCGAACGGTTTGTAGAGGGCCTTCCAGGTGAACATCTGACGGCAGGCCTGCTCCATTACCCAATCGCCCAGTTGCAGAATGGTGCCGTTCTCCTCGGCCAGGTGGATGAACTGTTCCGGCGGCACCTTGCCGAAGGTTGGGTGGCGCCAGCGAACCAGGGCCTCGGCGCCTACCAGGCTCTGGGTCTTGAGGCTGAACTTGGGTTGGAAGCACAAGCTCATTTCGTTGCGCTCGATGGCGCGGCGCAGTTCGTGTTCCAGGGCGATACGCTCGCTGGCCTGGGCGGTGAGGTCGCGGGTATAGGCTTCGACGCGGTTGCGGCCCTTGGCCTTGGAGCGATACATGGCCGCATCGGCGTTGCGGATGAGGCTGGCGACGTCGCTGCCGTCCTGTGGGTAAAGGCTGATGCCGATGCTCGCGCTGGTGAAGAACTCATGCTCGCCGGCCTGGAAAGGGGCATGGAAGCAGGCCAGCAACTTGTTGGCGATGGCGTTGGCATCGCTGGGGCGATGCAGGCCGGGCAGGAGGATGATGAATTCGTCGCCGCCCAGGCGGGCCACGGTGTCGAGGTCGCGCACCTGTTCCTTCAGGCGGTGGGCGATGCCTTTGAGCAGTAGGTCGCCCACGGGGTGGCCGAGGCTGTCGTTGATGTGCTTGAAGCGGTCCAGGTCGAGGAACAGAACCGCGCCCTGACGGTTGGCTTCCTGGGGGCAGGTAAGGGCGGCCAGCAGCCGATTTTCGAACAGGGCGCGGTTGGGCAAGCCGGTGAGGGGGTCGTGGTGGGCCTGGTAGTCGAGCTTGGCCTGGGCAAGCTTGAGGCTGGAGATGTCGGCGAACACGGCGACGAAGTGGGTGATTTCATGCTCGCGGTTGCGCACGGCGCTGATGGTCAACCAGCCAGGGTAGAGCTCGCCGTTCTTGCGCTTGTTGTAGATCTCGCCCTGCCAGTGGCCTTCTGCGGTGAGCTGGTGCCACATGGCGGCGTAGAACGCGCTGTCGTGTTGGCCGGAGGCAAGCAGGCGCGGGGTTTGCCCGAGGGCTTCGATTTCGCTGTAGCCAGTGATTTCGCTGAAGGCGCGGTTCACCGCGCTGATGCGTTGCTCCGGGTCGGTGATCAGTACGCCTTCTGCGGTGTTCTCGAACACGGTGGCAGCCAGTTGCAGTTTTTCCTGCATCAGGTTGCGCTCGGTGATGTCTCGGACGATGGTGAGCATGCAGTCGGTGCCGGCGATCGGCAGCGGCCGGGCTGACAGCTCGCACAGGCGGATCTGTCCGTCACTGCGGCGAATATGGCAACTGAAGTCGCGCACGAAGCCGTCACGCTGGAGCTGGTCGACCAGGCGCTTGCGTTCGTTGAGGTCGACCCAAATGCCCAGGTCGAGGGAGGTCTGGTCGCTGGCGGGGTTGATGTCGTAGCCGGTCAGGCGGCAGAAGCCTTCGTTCACCTCCAGCAACAGGCCATCGCTCTGGCGCGACAGCAGCAGGCCGTCGGGGGAGGCGTGGAACGCCTTGGCGAACTTCTCCTCGGAGGTTTGCAGTTGTTGCTGGGTTTCCTTCAGCTGGCTGATGTCCCGCACGGCCACTACCAGCGCCCGGGTGCCGTCGAGTTCGAACGTTTCGGCGGAGATCAGGCCGGTGAACATCTGGCCGTTGCTGCGTCGGAATTTGGTCTCCAGATTACGGATGGCACCACGCTGCAGGCGCTCCAGCAGGGCGGCCCCGGCACCCGCGACCGCCCAGAGGTCCAGTTCGGTGGCGGTGCGACCGATCACCTGGCTCGGGCTCAGGCCGATCTGTTCTTCGAAGGCTTCGTTGACTTCCAGCAGGCAGCCGTCGCTGTGTCGGGCGATTACCAGGATGTCCGGGCATTGTTGGAACACTGAGGCGAACTTCTGCTCCGACAGGCGCAGGGCATCTTCGGTGCGTTTGGTTTCGCTGATGTCGATCATCAGGCCACGCAGCAGCGGGCGGTGCCCGTGTTCGATCATGCTGACAATATTGCGCACCCACAGAGCCTGGCCATCGGCGCGGATCACCCGGTAGTCGAGACTGTGGTCGCGCCCGGCGGCGGTCTCGCTGTCGCAGAAGGCCTGGGCCCAGAGTGCATCCTCAGGGTGCAGGATGCTGCGCCAGAACCCCGGCTTGAGCCAATCGCCCAGCGGGTAGCCGAGCAGGTCCTCGGCGTGGGGTGAGACATAGCTGTAGGTAAAATCGTTGGCATCGGCCTCCCAGGCGATGGCGGACAGGCTTTCGACCAGGCTGCGGTAGTGGTATTCGCTGCTGCGCAGTTCCTGCTCGAGGGCGATACGCCGGGAGATTTCCGAGCTCAGCCGCCGGTTGATACGGATCACCACGGCGAGGATGGCCATGAGCAGCAAGACTGCGGGCAAGCCATAGAGCAGCATGTCACTCCAGAACGAGCGTTGGTCGACGACATTGCCGACCCAGCGCTGCTGGATCTGGCTGATTTCGCCGGGGCTCATGTCGGCCATGACCTTGTCGAGAATGCCGACCAGGACCTTGTTGCCCCTGGGTGCGGCCATCGCCAACTGGTAGCGGTAGGGCGTCTCGCCACTGACGTACAGGCCATCCAGCTTGAGCTGGCGCAGGGCCCAGATGCTCGAGGCGAGGTCGCCGACCACGGCGTCGACCTCGTCGGTGGCCAGGGCCTGGAGAGAGGAGCTGACGTTGGGCAATGCGACGAGGTTCAGGTCCGGGTGATGCGTGCGCAGCAGCTCGTGGGGCGCATAGTTCTCCACCACGGCGACCTTTAGGCCATACAGGTCCTTGAGTGTGCGGGGTTGCGGCCCACCCTCATGAGCGAGAATGACAATGGGAAAATCCAGGTAGGGGCGGGTGAAGTACAGGTAGTTCTGGCGTTCCGGGGTCGACATGATGCCTGGAAGCAGGTCCAGGCGGCTTTCCCTGGCTTGCTGCAGGATTTCGGTCCAGCTCCTGGGTTCGATAGGCTCGAGCACGATGCCCAGGCGTTCCTGGATCAGGGCGATGTAATCGGCGGCCAGTCCCTGGTAGCGGCCCTCCTGGTCGCGGAACTCGAAAGGTGGCCAGGTGGCGTCCATACCCAGGCGTAGTTGGGGGTGGGCGCCGAGCCAGGCTTTCTCTTCATCCGTCAGGGTCAAGGCGCCGGCCGTTGTGGTCCAGGCGAGCAGGATCGACAACAGAATGGCCGGCACAAAGGACATAGCGGCCTCTCGTTCAAGGGGTATGAAACGAGTGTAGACGGGCAAAGCGCGACGGGTGATTCAGGTTTTGCGGGTCAATCATCGCGGCGCCTGCAGTTGCAGGGCGCAATGGCTGAAAAGAAAAACCCCGGCCTGGGCCGGGGTTCGTCATCACTCGTCGAGGAAGGAGCGCAGATGCTCGCTTCGCGTCGGGTGGCGCAGCTTGCGCAGCGCCTTGGCCTCGATCTGACGGATCCGCTCACGGGTCACGTCGAACTGCTTGCCGACCTCTTCGAGGGTGTGATCGGTGTTCATGTCGATGCCGAAACGCATGCGCAGCACCTTGGCTTCGCGTGCGGTCAGGCCCGAGAGCACGTCACGGGTGGCTTCCTTGAGGCTTTCGACCGTGGCCACGTCAATCGGGGACTGCATGGTCGAGTCCTCGATGAAGTCGCCCAGGTGCGAATCTTCGTCGTCACCGATCGGGGTTTCCATGGAGATCGGTTCCTTGGCGATCTTCAATACCTTGCGGATCTTGTCCTCAGGCATTTCCATGCGCTCGCCCAGCTCTTCCGGGGTCGGTTCGCGGCCCATTTCCTGCAGCATCTGGCGGGAAATACGGTTGAGCTTGTTGATCGTCTCGATCATGTGCACCGGGATACGGATGGTGCGTGCCTGGTCGGCGATCGAACGGGTGATCGCCTGGCGGATCCACCAGGTGGCATAAGTCGAGAACTTGTAGCCACGACGGTATTCGAACTTGTCCACCGCCTTCATCAAGCCGATGTTGCCCTCCTGGATCAGGTCCAGGAACTGCAGGCCACGGTTGGTGTATTTCTTGGCGATGGAGATCACCAGACGCAGGTTGGCCTCGACCATTTCCTTCTTGGCGCGGCGGGCCTTGGCCTCGCCGATCGACATGCGACGGTTGATTTCCTTGATTTCGGCGACGGTCAGGCCGGTCTCGGTCTCGAGGTCGATCAGCTTCTGCTGGCAGGCGACGATCGCGGCGTCCTTTTCACCCAGGGCGGCAGCCCACTTGGTGTTGCGCTTGGCCAGGTCGCCGGACCAGGTCTGGTCGGTCTCGTTGCTCGGGAACAGGCGCAGGAAGTCGGCACGCGGCATGCGGGCATCACGCACGCACAGCTGCATGATGGCGCGTTCCTGAGCGCGCAGGCGCTCCAGGGCGCTGCGCACGCGCTCGACCAGAGCGTCGAACTGCTTGGGCACCAGCTTGATCGGCATGAACAGGTCTGCCAGGGCTTGGAGGGCTTCGACGCTCTCCTTGCCGCTGCGGCCGTGCTTCTTCAGGATCTTGCCGGTGGCCTGGAGCTGGTCGGCGACGGCGCCGAAACGCTGACGGGCAACTTCCGGATCCGGGCCGCTTTCGCCCTCGTCCTCGCTGTCGTCACCGCTTTCTTCGCTGTCTTCCTCTTCGTCTTCCTCTTCCTTGGCAGCCGCGGCCTTGGCGCCAGGGATCGGCACTTCCTCGGTCGGGGCGGCGATGTTGTCGTCAGGGTCGATGTAACCGCTGAGGACATCGGACAGACGGCCACCTTCGGTGGTGACGCGGTCGTATTCGCTGAGGATATAGTCGACAGTACCCGGGAAATGGGCGATGGCGCCCATGACTTCGCGAATGCCTTCCTCGATGCGCTTGGCGATTTCGATCTCGCCTTCGCGGGTCAGCAGCTCGACGGTACCCATTTCGCGCATGTACATGCGCACCGGGTCGGTCGTGCGGCCGATATCGGTTTCAACTGCCGCCAACGCTGCGGCAGCTTCTTCGGCTGCGGCTTCGTCGGTGTCGGCTTCCGCCAACAGCAGGGCATCCGCATCCGGAGCACTCTCGAATACGTTGATCCCCATGTCGTTGATCATGCGGATGATGTCTTCCACCTGTTCCGGATCTGAAATATCCTCAGGCAGGTGGTCGTTGACCTCCGCGTAAGTCAGGTAGCCCTGCTCACGACCGCGGGTGATCAACTCTTTGATACGAGATTGCTGTTGCGCTTTTCCGGACATAACACCCTATCCACTGAAGGTCTTGGCGGGCAAAAAACAAGCCGAGGATTATACCCGAGCATGGACCTCACGCGCCAGATGAGGTCGGGGTTTGTGCGGGAACATTCCGGCTCAGCAGGGCAAGGAGCTGCGATTTTTCCTCGCTGCTCAACTCGCTTTGACGTGCTTTCCTGAGCAGATGTTCCAGGCTGCGCTCGCGTTGGCGGGCGGACAAACTAGTTATAGTGTCGAAAAACTGTTGTTCAAGGTTGTCGGCATCGATCAACCATTCCTTTTCCGCCAGGGCCCGCAGCAGGCGGCCTTGTTCGGTGCCGTGCCAACGCGCGATCAACTGCATTGAGCTTAGCTTAGGATTCTTCTGCGCGGCTTCGATCAAGGCCACCAGCAGCTGGCTGTAGAGGTGGTCTTCGTCGGCGAAGTGGCTGGCATCTTCCACTTTTCCGGCCAGCAGCGGGTAATGCAGCAGGGTGCGCAGGGCCGACAATGTCGGCGGCTCCACCGGTGCGGGCACCCTGGGTGGCGCTTCGCCGCGCTGGCCGTCACGCTGCCAGGGCTTGCCGCCTTTCTTGTCCCAGGGTTTGCCATCCCATTGTTTCTTGCCGCCTTTGTTCGGCGTCCATGGGCGCTGCTCCTGCTGGGCAGGTGCATAGTCGTGCAGGTGCGCTTCGCCGTAGTCAGGGGTGTAGCTGGCCATGGCGTCGTAGTCATAGCCGGGGTCGTAATCCGGGGTGCTGGGTGCCGGTGCGTGCTGAGCCAGCTGTTCGACCTGCTGAGGGTCGAGCCCGGTGATTTCCTTCAGGCGGTTGCGCATCAGCTGGCGCAGGTTGGCGCCGGGGATCTTTTCGATCAACGGTGCGGCCAGGGTCGCCATGTGCGCCTTGCCTTCCAGCGAGCGCGGGTCGGCTTCGTTGCCCAACTGCTCGAAGAAATAGTCGGCCAGCGGTTGGGCGTGCTGGTTGATGCGGGCCATGAAGGCATCGGTGCCTTCGGCGCGGACCAGGCTGTCCGGGTCCTCGCCCTCGGGCAGGAATAGGAAGCGGGCACGGCGGCCGTCCTGCAGGCTGGCCAGCGTGGACTCCAGGGCGCGCCAGGCAGCCTTGCGGCCGGCCTGGTCGCCATCGAAGCAGAACAGCACGCTCGGCACCACGCGGAACAAACGCTTGAGGTGCTCTTCGCTGGTTGCCGTACCCAAGGTCGCTACCGCATTGCGCAGGCCTTGCTGGGCCAGGGCGATGACATCCATGTAACCCTCGACCACGATGATCTCGTCGAGGTTGCGGTTATGCTTGCGCGCCTCGTACAGGCCGTAGAGCTCTTGGCTCTTGTGGAACACCGGGGTTTCCGGGGAGTTCAGGTACTTGGGCTTGTCGTCTCCCAGGACTCGTCCGCCAAATGCGATGACCCGGCCACGGCTGTCGCGGATGGGAAACATCACCCGGTCACGGAAGCGGTCGTAGCGCTTGCCGCTCTCGGCGTTTTCAATCAGCAGGCCTGCGTCGATCATCACCTTTTGTTGCAGGCTGTCTGCGCCCAGGTGCTTGAGCAGGTTGTCCCAGCCCGGCGGGGCGAAGCCCAGGCCGAAGTCGCGAGCGATTTCGCCGGAGAGGCCGCGGCCCTTGAGGTAGTCCACCGCTGCCTTGCGGGTCGGGTGCCCGCGCAGGGCCTGGCGATAGAACTCGGCGGCGGCTTCCAGCAGCGGGTAGAGGGGCGAGTCGGTGGGTTGACGGGGCTTCTGCCCGCGGCGGCCTTCTTCCCGGGGGACTTCCATGCCGGCGGCTCGGGCCAGTTCCTCGACCGCCTGGGGGAAGTCCAGGTTGTCGTGGTCCATGACGAAACCGAGCGCGTTGCCGCCGGCACCGCAACCGAAGCAGTAGTAGAACTGCTTGTCGGGGCTGACGGTGAAGGAGGGTGTTTTCTCCTTGTGGAACGGGCAGCAGGCGGAAAGGTTCTTGCCGGTCTTCTTGAGCTGGATGCGCGAGCTCACCACATCGACGATGTCGGTGCGGTTGAGAAGGTCGTCAATGAAGCTTTGGGGAATCAGCCCGGCCATGGCAGTCTCATCATCTGGCAGCTGGCAAGTCTAATCGCTACGCGCCGGTTGAGGGCGAGCAGTTGATGCGGGAAGTGTGAGGAAGAGTGTGCTCGTCAGCCACGAATGGCTCGTCAGTCAGGACGTGCACGACTGGTCGGGGACCAGCTCTGACGTGTTCAGGCAGGTTGCCCATGCGCTGTTGCGAAGGGCGCCTCTGGCCGAGGCCGGAGGTTTGAAACAACTGCTGCCATTAGCCCGGCACGAGGCCGGGCGGGCAGAAGCTTTGCGTTGAACGCCTGTATCAGTACAGACGAACGGCGCGGCGCTGTTCGCGCTGAACCTTCTTGGCGTGACGCTTTACAGCGGCAGCGGCTTTGCGCTTGCGCTCGGCAGTCGGCTTCTCGTAAAACTCGCGGCTACGAACTTCAGCCAGTACACCGGCTTTTTCGCAGGAGCGCTTGAAACGACGCAGAGCTACGTCGAAGGGTTCGTTCTCTTTAACTTTGACGGCTGGCATCCAGGGCTACCTTAATTCATTACCGGGGTAGACGTGCTCCTGGCAAAACAAAAGGTGTGCTGGAGAACGTCGGTTTTCAAGGGTTGCGGATGTTAACCCTTAGCTGGCCGGAATGCAAAGCCTCTGATCGAAAACCGCTGGTCGGCATGTGGTACGGAGACTATCATGCGCGCCTTCGAATTCAGCCTCCACAAGGCACGGACCCATGCTAGTACTGGGATTGGAAACATCCTGCGACGAAACTGGCGTCGCATTATACGACAGCGAACGCGGCCTGCTGGCCGACGCGCTGTTCAGCCAGATCGACCTGCACCGCGTCTATGGCGGCGTCGTGCCGGAGCTGGCCTCGCGTGATCACGTCAAGCGCATGCTGCCCCTGATTCGCCAGGTGCTGGCCGAGGCCGGCTGCGTCGCCACCGAGATCGACGCCATTGCCTACACTGCCGGCCCTGGCCTGGTCGGCGCCCTGCTGGTCGGGGCTTCGTGCGCCCAGGCATTGGCGTTCGCTTGGGACATCCCGGCGATCGGTGTGCACCACATGGAAGGCCACCTGCTGGCGCCCATGCTCGAGGAAACGCCACCGGAGTTTCCGTTCGTCGCTTTGTTGGTGTCCGGCGGCCACACCCAATTGGTGCGGGTCGACGGCATCGGCCAGTACGAATTGTTGGGCGAGAGCCTGGACGATGCGGCGGGCGAGGCATTCGACAAGACGGCCAAGCTGATCGGCCTGAATTACCCAGGCGGGCCCGAAATCGCCCGCCTGGCCGAGCAGGGCGTGCCCGGGCGCTTCGTGTTCCCGCGGCCGATGACCGACCGCCCGGGGCTGGAATTCAGCTTCAGCGGCCTCAAGACCTTCGCCCTGAACACCTGGCAGCAATGCCGCGATGCCGGTGACGACAGCGAGCAAACCCGTTGCGACCTGTCCCTGGCGTTCCAGCAGGCGGTGGTGGAGACTCTGACCATCAAGTGCAAGCGCGCCCTCAAGCAGACCGGCCTCAAGCGCTTGGTCATCGCCGGCGGCGTGAGCGCCAACAAGGCCCTGCGGGCCTCGCTGGAAAGCATGCTGGCCAGCCTCAAGGGCAACGTGTACTACGCGCGGCCGAAATTTTGCACCGACAACGGCGCCATGATCGCCTACGCCGGTTGCCAGCGTCTGCTGGCCGGGCAGCGCCAGGACCTTGCCATCGCCGTGCAGGCGCGCTGGCCGATGGAGCAACTGCCGGCGGTGTAACGCTGGCTTGTAGGGTTAGAAATGCCGTTCGCGACCGGCAAACAGGTCGCGTAGATTGCTGCGATGGCGCCAGACGATGAGTACCGTGAGCACGGTGATCGGCAACAGCGCCTCCGGCTCGCGCCAGGCCAGCAAGGGCAGGGTCAGCGGGGTGGCGATCAGCGCAGCCAGGGAGCTGGTGCGGGTGAGGTAGAAGGTCAGCAGCCAGGCGGCGATGGCCAGCAGCGCGGCGGGGAAGTACAGGCCCATGAGCATGCCGGCCGCGGTCGCCACGCCCTTGCCGCCCTTGAAGCAGAAGTACAGCGGGAACAGGTGGCCGATCACCGCGCAGAGGCCGACCCAGGCTTGCTCCTGTAGGCCCAGGCCGGCCAGTTGGGCCAGCAGTACGGGCAACAAGCCCTTGCACAGGTCGCCCAGCAGGGTCAGGATCGCCAGCTTGCGGCCTGCCAGGCGTAGCATATTGGTTGCGCCGGCGTTGCCCGAGCCACTGGAGCGCGGGTCCGGGCTGCCGCTGAGGCGGCTGAGGACGATGGCGAAGGACAGAGAGCCGAGCAGGTAGGCAAGCAGCGCCAATAACCAAAACATGCTAACTATTCCGGGCGAGGACGCCCTGATTCTAACGGCGCCAGTCGCCCTTGTCGTGCTGTGGAGAGAAGTGCTTGGACAGAGTGTTCATCGAAGGCCTGGAAGTCGATACCGTTATCGGTGCTTATGACTGGGAGCGGGATATTCGCCAGTGCCTGCGCCTGGACCTGAGTTTCGCCTGGGACAACCGCCCGGCGGCTGCCGGTGACGACCTGGCACTGGCCCTGGACTACGCCAGTGTTTCGGCACGCGTCCAGGCGTTCGCCGAGCAGGCCCGCTTCGAGCTGGTGGAAACGTTCGCCGAGCGCCTGGTCGCGGTGCTGATGGAAGAATTCAACATTCCGTGGGTGCGTCTGAAGCTGACCAAGCCGGGCGCCGTACCGGCGGCCCGTGGCGGTGTTGGCGTGGAGATCGAGCGCGGATGTCTTTGAGCACGGTTTACTTGGGGCTGGGCAGCAACATCGACCGTCAGGCGCACCTGTGCGCCGGGCTCGATGCGCTGGCGGGCTTCCTGCAAGGCATGCGCTGCTCGCCGGTGTTCGAAAGCCAGGCGGTGGGTATCAAGAGCGGGCCGTTCTACAACCTGGTGGTGACCGGGCAGACCGACCTGCCGCTGCTGGAGCTGGATCGCCGGCTCAAGTTCATCGAAGCCGACAACGGCCGCTATGCGCCGGATCGCAAGGGCTTGCCGCTGGACATCGACGTGCTGATGTATGACGACCTGCTGGGTACTTTCGATGGCTTGGTGCTGCCCAGGGCCGAGATTCTCAAAAATGCATTCGTGCTCTGGCCGTTGTCGTTGATCGCGCCGCACCTGGTGCACCCGGGTGTGGGCAAACCCATGGCGCAACTGTGGCAGGAGGCAAGCATCGACCAGGTGCTGGCGCCGGTGCCGTTCGAATGGCGCGGGTTGCAGCTGACCCGGATTTAGTGGTTGCCCGGGCTGGCCCATCGCGGGGCAAGCCCGCTCCCACAGGGGGCGGCGCTAGCCGCTTGTTCTCTGCGCGACAGCGCAGCCCGAAGGGCTGGGTAATCTCCCACAGAGGTCAGCGCTTGCCACTGAAGGGCAGAGTGATCTCCCACAGATATGGACTGCCCCAGGTACAGTGAATAATTTGGGCCTTGTGGGAGCGGGCTTGTCCCGCGATGGTGCGCCGCAGTGCTAGGCGCGGTCCTGGTAGGCCTGGAGCGCTTTCAGGCGCTCATCCTTGAGTGCCTCGCCCAGTGCCTGCCCTGTCAGGCCTTTGTCCACCAGACCTTTCACATTCACGCCTTTGGCCACGGACGCCGCGCCCCGTAGGTAATCGGCCTGTGGATAAGCCTGGTTTTCCCACCGACCGCGCGCATCCATCTCACAGGCTGCGATGAAATCCTCGAAGCGTTGTGGTCGACGGTACACGTCGAATTTCTGCAACAGGTCCAGCAAGGCGACAGCGCTCAAGGTTTGGGCGCGATGGCACAGCGACTGGTTCTCGGCGACCAGCGCCGCCAGTTCCTGGCATTCCCGCGGTGCCTTGAAGCGCTGGTTAAGCGCCTTGACCTGGTTCAGGTCATCCAGCCCATGCAGCAGGCAGGCCCAGCGCACGCTCAATGCCAGCTGCGCCTGGGCCGCGTGCTGCAATGCCGCCAACGGGTCAGCTCCGGGTTTGTTTAGGAGGGCGTCCAGCTCCGGCATCAATTCGTTGAGTGCATTGCAATCGCGCAACACCTGGATGAACACCTGGGGCTGGTCTTCCATCAGCGCGCGCTCGATTTCCTTCCAGCTGCGTTCGGCGGTCAGTGCCTGCAGCTCGCCTGAGGCACTGATTTGGCGCATCAGCTCGAGGGTGGCGTCGGCGACATGAAACCCCAGCGGTGCATAGCGCGCGGCGAAGCGGGCAACACGCAAGACTCGCAGAGGATCTTCTGCGAACGCGGGGGAAACATGGCGAAGTATGCGCTGATCGAGGTCCGCCTTGCCGTTGTAGGGGTCGCATAGGGTGCCATGCTCATCTTCGGCCATGGCATTGATGGTCAGGTCCCGGCGAATCAGGTCTTCTTCGAGGGTGACCTCGGGGCTGGCATGGAAGGTGAAACCGCCATAGCCGCGTCCACTCTTGCGCTCAGTGCGCGCCAGGGCATATTCCTCGCCGGTATGGGGATGAATGAATACGGGAAAGTCAGCCCCGACCGGGCGATAGCCCAAGGCTTGCATCTGTTCGACGGTGGCGCCGACCACCAGCCAGTCGATATCGCTGACCGGGCGCCCGAGCAAGCGGTCGCGCACGGCGCCACCGACTTTGTAGATCTGCATGTGAAAACCTCCATTACTGCCGACAGGATACCCTGTCGGCGGCGATGGAGGGCTGCCTGCTCTACAGGTGATGCACCACGGCCAGGTCCATGCGGCCGTACTCGCCCGCCTCGTTCTGCTCGCCTCGCGGCGGCATGTGGTGGGTTTTCATGACCTGGTCGCCCTGGACGGTTTCCAGGTGGATATCGAAGCCCCACAACCGATGCAGGTGCCGAAGCACTTCCTCGGTAGAGTCGCCCAGCGGTTTGCGGTTGTGTTGCTGGTGGCGCAGGGTCAGGGAGCGGTCGCCGCGGCGGTCGATGCTCCAGATCTGCACGTTGGGTTCGCGGTTGCCCAGGTTGTACTGGGCGGCCAATTGTTCGCGGATGATGCGGTAACCGGCTTCGTCGTGGATCGCCGGTACCAGCAGGTCATCGCGCTGGTCATCGTCCAGGATGCTGAACAGCTTCAGGTCGCGGATTACCTTCGGTGACAGGTACTGCAGGATGAAGCTTTCGTCCTTGAAGCTGCTCATGGCGAACTTGATGGTGGAAAGCCAGTCGCTGCCGGCGATATCGGGGAACCAGCGTCGGTCTTCTTCGGTGGGGTTCTCGCACATGCGGCGGATGTCGGTGTACATGGCGAAGCCCAGGGCATAGGGGTTGATGCCGCTGTAGTAGGGGCTGTCGAAGCCCGGCTGGTACACGACGCTGGTGTGGGATTGCAGGAATTCCATGATGAAGCCGTCGGTCACCAGGCCCTCGTCGTACAGGTCATTCATCAGGGTGTAGTGCCAGAACGTGGCCCAGCCTTCGTTCATCACCTGGGTCTGGCGTTGTGGATAGAAATACTGGGCGATCTTGCGCACGATGCGCACCACTTCCCGTTGCCAGGGTTCGAGCAAGGGGGCGTGCTTTTCGATGAAATACAGGATGTTTTCCTGAGGTTCGGCGGGGAACCGCACATCATCGCGTTCGTTGCCTTTTTCCGAGCCCTTGGGAATGGTACGCCACAGGTCGTTGATTTGGCGCTGCAGATGTTCCTCGCGCTCCTTCTGCCGGCGGCGTTCTTCCTCGGCGGAGATGGGGTAGGGGCGCTTGTAGCGGTCCACGCCGTAGTTCATCAGGGCATGGCAGGAGTCGATGAGGTCCTCGACGGCATCGATGCCGTGGCGCTCTTCGCATTGAGCGATGTACTGCTTGGCGAATACCAGGTAGTCGATGATCGAGCTGGCGTCCGTCCAGGTGCGGAACAGGTAGTTGCCCTTGAAGAAACTGTTATGGCCGTAGCAGGCATGGGCGATCACCAGTGCCTGCATGCACATGGTGTTCTCTTCCATCAGGTAGGCGATGCAGGGGTCGGAGTTGATCACGATTTCGTAGGCCAGGCCCATCTGGCCACGGCTGTAGGACTTCTCCGTGCTGAGGAATTGCTTGCCGTAGGACCAGTGGTGATAGCCCAGCGGCATGCCGACGGATGCATAGGCGTCCATCATCTGCTCGGCAGTGATCACTTCGATCTGGTTGGGGTAGGTATCCAGGGCGTAACGCTCGGCCAGGCGGCTGATTTCGCGGTCATAGGCCTGGATAAGCTCGAACGTCCACTCGGACCCGGTGGAAATGGGCTGGCGTCTCTGCTCTCTGGCGGTCATGTGGCTAACCTGCGCTGGAAGAGTTCACGGAAGACCGGGTAGATATCACCGGCCGATACCAACTGCTGTTGGGCGAAGGTGTCGGGGAAGGCTTCGCCGATGCGCTCGTATTCGTACCACAGCGCCTGATGCTCGCGAGGGGTGATCTCGACGTAAGTGTAGTACTGCACATGGGGCATGATCTGCTTGGAGAGGATTTCACGGCAGATCGGCGAATCGTCGTTCCAGTTGTCGCCATCGGAGGCCTGGGCGGCATAGATGTTCCAGTCACTGGCCGGGTAGCGATCGGCCATGATCTCCTGCATCAGCTTGAGTGCACTGGACACGATGGTGCCGCCGGTCTCGCGGGAATAGAAGAATTCTTCCTCGTCCACTTCTCGGGCGCTGGTGTGGTGGCGGATGAAGACCACCTCGATGCGGTCGTAGTTTCGCTTGAGGAACAGGTACAGCAGGATGAAGAAGCGCTTGGCGATGTCCTTGGTGGCCTGGGTCATCGAGCCCGAGACGTCCATCAAGCAGAACATCACCGCCTTGGAGCTCGGGTTGGGCTGTTTGACCAACAGGTTGTACTTCAGGTCGAAGGTGTCGAGGAAGGGCAGGCGGTTGATACGTGCCTTCAGGCGCTCGATCTCGGCTTCGGTCGCCTGGATATCGGTGAAGTTGTCCGGCTCCTCGACCTTCAGGCGCGCAAGCTCGGCCTGGGCTTCGCGCAACAGGGCGCGGCTGCTGCCGGTCAGGGCTATGCGCCGGGCGTGGGCCGAGCGCAGGGTACGGACGATGTTGATGCGCGACGGGTTGCCTTCGTTGGCGATACCGGCACGCACGGTCTTGAAGGTGTCGGCCCCGGTGAGGTGACGTTTCACCAGGTTGGGCAGCTCCAGGTCCTCGAACATGAACTCGAGGAATTCCTCCTGGGTGATCTGGAACACGAAGTCGTCCATGCCTTCGCCGGAATTGCCGGCCTTGCCACGGCCGCCGCCGCCTCCACCGCCTTGGGGCCGGGGAATGTGCTCGCCGGCGGTGAATTCCTTGTTGCCGGGGTGGATGATGGTCTGCTTGCCGCCGCGACCATGATGCAGCACAGGCTCGTCGATGTCCCGAGACGGGATGCTGATCTGCTCGCCATGCTCCATGTCCATGATGGAGCGGCGGCTCACGGCCTCTTCGACGGCTTTCTTGATGTGCTCACGGTACCGCCGCAAGAAGCGCTGGCGATTGACCGTGCTCTTGTTCTTGCCGTTCAGGCGTCGGTCGATTACGTAGCTCATGGGCCCTCCGGTAGCTGGGTACAGCTGCAAGCTTCAAGCTACGAGCTGCAAGTAAAAGCAGTCGCCGCCGCCGTGAGCCGTGCGGTGCGCCAGGGCACACCGCGTCCGGCTCATGGCTTGCGGCTCGCAGCTTGCCGCTTTTACTGCGATTTCCTGACCCGCAGATACCATTCCGACAGCAGGCGAACCTGTTTGTCGGTGTAGCCACGTTCGACCATCCGGGTGACGAAGTCGTTGTGTTTCTGTTGGTCCTCCTTGCTGGCCTTGGCGTTGAAGCTGATGACCGGCAGCAGGTCTTCGGTGTTGGAGAACATTTTCTTCTCGATCACCACCCGCAACTTTTCATAGCTCAGCCAGCTCGGGTTCTTGCCGTTGTTGTTGGCTCGGGCACGCAGCACGAAGTTGACGATCTCGTTGCGGAAGTCTTTCGGGTTGCTGATGCCGGCCGGTTTCTCGATCTTCTCCAGCTCCTCGTTGAGGGCGATGCGGTTGAGGATCTCGCCGGTTTCCGGGTCGCGGTATTCCTGGTCCTGGATCCAGAAATCGGCGTACAGCACGTAGCGGTCGAAGATGTTCTGGCCGTATTCGCTGTAGGACTCCAGGTAGGCGGTCTGGATTTCCTTGCCGATGAACTCGATGTAGCGCGGCGCCAGGTATTCCTTGAGGTAGCGCAGGTAACGCTCGCGGACCTCGGCGGGGAACTGCTCCTGTTCGATCTGCTGCTCCAGCACATACAGCAGGTGCACCGGGTTGGCCGCGATCTCGTGCGGGTCGAAGTTGAAGACCTTGGACAGGATCTTGAAGGCGAAGCGGGTCGACAGGCCGTTCATGCCCTCGTCAACACCGGCGGCGTCGCGGTATTCCTGGATCGACTTGGCCTTCGGATCGGTGTCCTTGAGGTTCTCGCCGTCATAGACGCGCATCTTCGAATAGATGTTGGAGTTCTCAGGCTCCTTCAAGCGCGACAGAACGGTGAACTGCGCGAGCATCTTGAGGGTGTCCGGCGCGCAATGGGCCTTGGACAGCGAGCTGTTGACCAGCAGCTTGTCGTAGATCTTCACCTCGTCGCTGACGCGCAGGCAGTACGGCACCTTGACGATGTAGATCCGGTCGATGAACGCCTCGTTGTTCTTGTTGTTGCGGAAGGTGTGCCATTCCGATTCGTTGGAGTGGGCCAGCAGGATGCCGGAATAAGGGATCGCCCCCAGGCCTTCGGTACTGTTGTAGTTGCCTTCCTGGGTGGCGGTGAGCAACGGGTGCAGGACCTTGATCGGCGCCTTGAACATCTCGACGAATTCCATCAGGCCCTGGTTGGCCCGGCACAGCGCGCCCGAATAGCTGTAGGCGTCGGCGTCGTTCTGCGGGAATTCCTCGAGCTTGCGGATATCCACCTTGCCCACCAGGGCCGAGATGTCCTGGTTGTTCTCGTCGCCCGGCTCGGTCTTGGCGATGGCGACCTGGTTGAGGATGGACGGGTAGAGCTTGACCACCCGGAACTTGGAGATGTCGCCGCCGAATTCCTGCAGGCGCTTGGTGGCCCAAGGCGACATGATGGTGTTCAGGTAGCGCCGTGGGATGCCGAACTCTTCTTCCAGGATGGCGCCGTCCTCGGCGGCATTGAACAGCCCGAGGGGCGATTCGAACACCGGTGAGCCTTTGATGGCGTAGAAGGGCACCTTCTCCATGAGCTGCTTGAGCTTCTCGGCCAGGGACGATTTACCGCCGCCCACCGGGCCCAGCAGGTACAGGATCTGTTTCTTCTCCTCCAGGCCTTGGGCGGCATGGCGGAAGTAGGACACGATCTGGTCGATGCACTCTTCCATGCCATGGAAGTCGGCAAAGGCCGGATAGCGACGGATCACCTTGTTGGAGAAGATCCGCGACAGCCTGGAGTTCGTTGAGGTGTCGACCAGCTCCGGTTCGCCGATGGCCAGCAACAGGCGTTCGGCCGCCGAAGCGTAGGCGCTGCGATCCTCTTTGCACAGCTCGAGGTACTCCTGCAGCGAGAGTTCTTCCTGGCGGGTTGACTCGAAACGTTGTTGGAAGTGGCTAAAAATGCTCATGACGTCACCTCGCTCGATACGTGGAGCCGACGCCGGATCAGTCAGCATGATGCTGGCATGCAACCGGGCTGGCCGATTGCTGTATACCCCCCAGAACACCCGTAGAAACGCTACCGATGACCCGCACGCCGGTGTACCGGCTCTCCCCTTTTTTGGATGGCCTGGGCTTAAGGATAGTTGGTTATACGAGAGGTCAAGGGCGCGGGGTCGAGAAGATACTCACGACCGTT
The DNA here is from genome assembly GCF_015680235.1 of Pseudomonas guariconensis. Classification (GTDB taxonomy): domain Bacteria; phylum Pseudomonadota; class Gammaproteobacteria; order Pseudomonadales; family Pseudomonadaceae; genus Aquipseudomonas; species Aquipseudomonas guariconensis_A. The sequence continues at coordinate 39,383 of NZ_JADLJL010000028.1, read as the reverse complement.
CGTCAGGTAAGGCCCGAGCCCACATGTGGCGCGGGCTGCGGGAAAATGAAAAAAATTATTCGGCGCTGCCCTGGGCGGTTTCGCCCGGGTAAGTGTTGCGCCACAGCTCGAAGCCGCCATCGAGGCTGTAGACCTGCGAGAAGCCCTGGCCGACCAGGTAGGCGGCCGCGCTCTGGCTGGAGTTGCCGTGGTAGCAGACCACCAGGGTCGGTGCGTCGAGGTCGGCGTTGCGAATGAACTCGGCCACCGAATGGTTATCAAGATGAGTGGCGCCGCTGATATGGCCTGCGGCATACGCTTGGGGATCGCGAATGTCGACGACCACCGCACCTTGCTCACGCAGGGCCTGGGCCTGCTCGGGAGGGATGCGCTTGAATTCGCTCATGGGGGTGGTTTCCTTCGGGGCTGATCGTTGAGTCTAGTCGGTTATGCCGGTTGGCGCAGGGTGCCGTCGTCGGCGCAATCGCAGCGGTGGTACTGGCCGCTGTCGACGTTGTACAGGGTCATGGCGCCGCCCCAGACGCAGCCGGTGTCCAGGCCGATCACATCGGGGACATTGATGCGCCCCTCCAGGGCGGCCCAGTGGCCGAAGATGATCTTCACATGGCGCGAGCGGCGGTCCTTGTGGGCGAACCAAGGCTTGTAGCCCTTCGGTGCGCTGTCCAGGCCCTCCTTGCTCTTGAACTCGAGCTTGCCTTCGGCGGTGCAGAAGCGCATGCGGGTGAAATAGTTGGTGATGACCCGCAGGCGTTCGATGCCGGTCAGGTGCTTGCTCCACTTCTTCGGCTCGTTGCCGTACATGCCGTCCAGGTAGAGCTTCAGGCGGGTGTCGTCGCGCAGTACTTCCTCGACTTCGGCTGCCAGCTCCAGCGCCTTGCCCAGCGTCCATTGCGGAGGGATGCCGGCATGCACCAGCGCCACGCCACGCGTTTCGTCGTAGTGCAGTAGTTTCTGCTGGCGCAGCCAGTCGAAGAGCTGGTCGGCGTCTGGCGCTTCGATGATCTCGCGCAAGGTGTCGCCCTTCTTCAGGCGCTCGACGTTGTGCCAGGCGGCCAGTAGGTGCAGGTCATGGTTGCCCAGCACGCACACCAGCGCGTTGCGGATGGAATAAAGGAAGCGCAGGGTTTCCAGCGACTCCGGGCCGCGATTGACCAGGTCACCCACCAGCCACAGGCGGTCCACGGCCGGGTCGAAATGCACGCGGTCGAGCAGGCACTTGAGCGGCTGCAGGCAGCCCTGCAGGTCGCCGACGGCGTACACCGCCATCAGTGCAGCGCTCCGGGCACGGCCAGGCGGAATGGCGCGATGGTGGCGTCGAAGTGCTGGCCGTCTCCGGCCAGCATCTGATAACTGCCCTGCATGGTGCCGACGCGGGTGGTGAGCACGGCGCCGCTGCTGTAGGTATGGCTGTCGCCTGGCTCGATGAGCGGCTGTTGGCCGACAACGCCGGCACCGCGCACTTCTTCCACTTCGCCGTCACCGTTGGTGATCAGCCAGTGGCGCGAAACCAGCCGGGCCTTGAGCGTGCCGTTGTTCTGCACCGTGATGGTGTAGGCGAAGGCGAAGCGGCTGTTGTCGGGGTCAGATTGTTCTTTGAGGTAGCGGGTCACGACGCTGACGTCGATCTGATAGCGGGGGTCGGACATGCAAGGGCCTTGGAGGAGCGGACGCAAATACTGCAATGGTTGCAGTCTAGGCCATTGGCGGGGGGATAGGCCAGTTGTACAGGGCTTCGAGTCGTTTGCAGACTGTACCGACCCTATCGCCGGCAAGCCGGCTCCCACAGATTCCTCGTCTTTTCGAGGGCGGCGGTAGACCTGGGAGATCATCCCGCCCTTTGGGAGCGGGCTTGCCCCGCGATCTAGGGCGATACCAGGCCCAGCCTGATCGCGGGCCCCGCCCGCTCCCACAAAGCCCGCAAAATCAAATCGTTATGCGTTCCATGGGAGCGGGCTTGCCCCGCGATTGGGCCGCTCAGGCGTACTCAGCTGGCGCTGGGCTGTTCGGCCAGCTGGTCGGCCAGGCGCACGAAGGCGGCGAGGTCCAGCTGTTCGGGGCGCAGGCTGCCGTCGACGCCGGCGGCTTCGATGGCCTGGCTGTCGAGCAGGCCCTTGAGGGTGTTGCGCAGGGTCTTGCGGCGCTGGTTGAAGGCTTCGCGAACGATGCGTTCGAGCAGGCGTGGATCCTTGGCCGGGTGCGGCAGGGTCTCGTGGGGTACCAGGCGTACGATGGCCGAGTCCACCTTGGGCGGTGGGTTGAAGGCGCCCGGGCCTACGTTGAACAGGTGCTCGACCCGGCAGTGGTACTGCACCATGATCGACAGCCGGCCCCAATCGCCACCACCCGGGCCTGCGGCCAGGCGCTCGACCACTTCCTTCTGCAGCATGAAATGCATGTCGCGGATCAGGTCGGCATGGTTCAGCAGGTGGAAGATCAGCGGGGTAGAGATGTTGTAGGGCAGGTTGCCGACCACCTTGAGGCTGCGTGCCGGCACGCCCAACTGGTTGAAGTCGAACTTCAGGGCGTCGCCTTGGTGCAGGCGGAAATTGTCGCGGCCGGCGAACTTGTGCTGGAGGATCGGCACCAGGTCCTTGTCCAGCTCGACGACGTCCAGCTGTGCGCCGCTGCCCAGCAGGCCCTCGGTGAGGGCCCCCTGGCCCGGGCCGATTTCCAGCAGGTGCTCGCCGGGCTTGGCGTTGATCGCCCGCAGGATGCGGTCGATGATGCCGGCGTCGTGCAGGAAGTTCTGGCCGAAGCGCTTGCGCGCCCGGTGTTGGTATTGCTCGTTCATGGTCGGTTCTCGGCCATCTGGTAGGCGGTTTGCAGGGCCACGCGCAGGCTGCCGGTGTCGACCTTGCCGGTGCCGGCCAGGTCGAGGGCGGTGCCGTGATCGACCGACGTGCGGATGATCGGCAGGCCCAAGGTCACGTTGACGGCGGCGCCGAAGCCTTTGTACTTGAGTACGGGCAGGCCTTGGTCGTGGTACATCGCCAGCACTGCATCGCAGTGCTCCAGATACTTGGGGGTAAACAGGGTATCGGCCGGCAGCGGGCCGCGCAGGTCCATGCCTTGGGCGCGCAGGCGTTGCAGTGCTGGCTCGATGATGTCGATTTCTTCGCGGCCCAGGTGGCCGCCTTCGCCGGCATGCGGGTTGAGGCCGCAGACGAGGATGCGGGGCTGGGCTATGCCGAACTTGCCCTGCAGGTCAGCGTGCAGGATGCGCGTGACCCGCTCCAGGCGTTCGGCGGTAATGGCGTCGGCAATGTCTCGCAGGGGCAGGTGAGTGGTCACCAGCGCCACGCGCAGGCCGTGGGTGGCCAGCATCATCACCACTTGGCTGGTGTGGGTCAGGTCGGCCAAGAATTCGGTATGGCCGGAGAAGGCGATGCCGCTCTCATTGATCACGCCCTTGTGCACAGGGGCGGTGATCATGCCGGCGAAATGCCCGTCCAGGCAGCCTTGGCCGGCCCGGGTCAGGGTTTCCAGGACGAAGGCGGCATTGGCCTTGTTCAGTTGCCCGGGCACCACCGGCGTCGCCAGTGGCGTATCCCACACGTACAGGCTGCCGGCGGGGGCCGGCTGGTCGGGCCAGGCATCGGCGCTGACCGGCAGCAGGCTGACAGCCAGCCCCAGCTGCGTGGCCCGCTCGGCGAGCAGGTCACGGCTGGTAATGGCGATCAGGGGGTAAGGCTGGGCCTCGGCGGCCAGCAGCAGGCACAGGTCAGGGCCTATGCCGGCCGGCTCGCCGGGCGTGACGGCGAAGCGCAGGGGCTTCACTGGGCGGCCTGGTCGGCGCCAGGCAGCTTGATTTCAACGTAGGCTTCGTCGCGGATCTGGCGCAGCCAGGTCTGCAGCTCTTCGTCGTACTTGCGGTTGCGCAGCACGGTCAGCGCTTGCTGTTCGCGTGCTTTCTCGGTGCTGTCGGTGGCGCGGCGGCCCAGCACTTCCAGCACGTGCCAGCCGTACTGGGTCTTGAACGGCTTGGTCACCACGCCCTGCTGGGCATTGGCCATCTGCTCGCGGAACTCCGGCACCAGGCTGTTCGGGTCGACCCAGTTGAGGTCGCCGCCATTGAGCGCGGAACCTGGGTCTTCCGAGAAGCTCTTGGCCAGCTCGGCGAAGTCTTCACCGTTCTGGATGCGGTCGTACAGGCGCTCGGCCAGTTGCTCGGTCGCAGCTTCGCTGCGGATCTCGCTTGGCTTGATCAGGATGTGGCGTACGTGCACTTCGTCACGCAGCACGTTCTCGCCACCACCGCGCTTCTCCTCGAGCTTGAGGATGATGAAGCCGTTGGGGATGCGGATCGGCTGGGTGATGTCGCCCACCGACATGCTGCTGAGCATCTTGGCGAAGTCAGGCGGCAGCTGGCCGGCCTTGCGCCAGCCCATCTCGCCGCCTTCCAGGGCGTTTTCGCTAGCGGAGCGGGCGATGGCCATCTGGCCGAAGTCGGCGCCCTGGCGAAGCTGCTGGTAGACATCGCCGACCTGGCGTGCAGCGGCCTGAATGGCATCGGAGCTGGCGCCTTCCGGGGTCGGGATGAGGATGTTGGCCAGGCGGTATTCCTCCGACATCTGCATCTTGCCCAGGTCGGAGTTGAGGAAGTTCTTCACTTCCTGCTCGGACACCTGGATACGCTCGGCCACGCGGCGCTGGCGCACGCGGCTGATGATCATCTCGCGCTTGACCTGCTCGCGAGCGTCGTCGAACGAAAGACCGTCATGGGCCAGGGCGGCGCGGAACTGGTCCAGGGACATGCCGTTGCGCTGGGCAATGGTGCCGATGGCCTGGTTGAGTTCCTCGTCGGTTATGCGAATGCCGGAGCGTTCGCCGATCTGCAGCTGCAGGTTCTCGACGATCAGGCGCTCCAGCACCTGCTGTTCCAGGGCGCCGGCCGGCGGCACGCCGCCGCCGCGCTTGGCGATGGTCTGCTGCACTTCGCGCACGCGCTGGTCCAGCTGGCTCTGCATGACCACGTCGTTGTCGACGATGGCCACGATGTGGTCCAGGGGAACAGCGGCATGCACTGCGCTGCTCAGCAATACGGCGCCCAGCATCAGCGGGCGCAGGCGATCAATAAGCTTGGTCTTCACGTGTACGGTAACCTTGAATGCCTTCGTCGAGGAACGACTCGACCTTGTTGCCCACAACGCCGCCGAGGCCTTTGAGCACGATTTGCAGGAAGACGCCGTGGTCGCCTTTCTCGTTTTGCGGAACGGCCTGGCTGAAGTCGTCGTAGTCGAGCCAGTAGCGGTTGATCAGGCGCAGCTTCCAGCAGCAGTTGTCGTACTCGAAACCGCCCATGGCTTCCAGGGTGCGGTTGCGGTTGTAGTCATGCTGCCAGCGGGCGATCACGCTCCACTGAGGGACGATTGGCCAGATGACCGAGAAGTCGTGCTGCTCGATCTTGTAGTAGTCCTTCACGTAGTTCGGATCACCTGGTTTGCCATAATCGCCACCATATTCCCAGCGGCCAGTCAGGGAGTTGTAACGTACTAGGTCGTTGCGATAGCGGTAACCCAAGTTGACGATTTTGTTCGGATTGTCTTCTGGCTGGTAGTGGAACATAGCGCTGCCGGAGCGAGGGCTGCGGCTGTCAGGGTCCCAGTTGTAATCGGCATTCAGGCGCCAGTCACGGTTGAAGGCGTATTGATACTCTAGTGCATATGGCGACACGTCCGATTGGGCGCTGTCGCGAGTACGCCAGTCTACGCCTGGCATTTGCACTTTACGGTCCTTGAAGTAAACCGCTTGGCCAATGCTAAAACGTTGACGCTCGAAGCCGTTTTCTTCGATCCAACGGTTGGTCACGCCGAGCGAAAGCTTGTTCTCGTCGCCGATACGGTCGGAACCGCTGAAACGGTTGTCACGGAACAGCGAGGAGTAATTGAAATAGGACTCGCCGGTGTCAAAGACTGGAATGTCTTTCTGATCTTTATACGGTACGTAGAGATAGTACAGGCGGGGTTCAAGGGTTTGGCGGTAGCTCTTGCCGAACCATTGCGTATTGCGATCGAAATACAAGCCGCTATCAACGCTGAAGACAGGGATGCTGCGGCTCTGAGTGCTAGAGAAGTCGCCCTGAAGCTCACGGGTTGCAGCACTGGCATTGGCGAGATCGTTCTTGCCCTCACTATCTAGATCAAGATCGTAATGGGTATAGACGTACTTCAGCGTCGGCTTGAGGAACCCGTAGCTGGCTTCCATTGGCAAGCTGATGGCTGGCGCAACGTTCAGGCGAGTACCGTTGGCACGGGCCAGGCCGAAGATGTTCTGGTCAAGCCGGCGTCCATCAAGACCTGCGGTGGTGTCCAGATTGCCGTCTTCGTCGAATACAGGGCCAGTCTTCAGGTCGCGATCGAAGCGAACCGCTTCGGTCTTGTAGCTGAAGTCAAAACCGCCTGGGTGATACGGCAGCATACCGTCGAAGGTGATCTGCGGCAGCTTGTCGTATGGCGTAATGCGCGAGATGGTCGCCATTTCATAGGCATGCAGGTTCAAGCGCGCACGGTAGCTGTCACCCCGATAGGTGAGTGCACCCTGCTGGTCGACCACATCCTTGCTCTCGACCCCAATCTGCCCTGTCTCCAGATCCTGGAAATAGAACGGATCGCTGATATCGGTGTAGTCCACCTCAGTCATCAAGCGCGAATCCAGCCCGCCCTTGTGCTGCCAGTTGTACATCCAGCGCTTTTCTTTGTAGTCGGTCTGCTCTTTACGATCGTCGTTCTTGTCGTTCAGGTACGCAGCACCGAACTGGCCTTCGCTGGACTTGGTCAGGTAGCGGAATTCGCCTTCCATCAACAAGCCGCGCTTGGCCATGTAGCGCGGATACAAGGTGGCGTCGTAGTTCGGCGCCAGGTTGAAGTAGTACGGCGTAACCAGCATGAAGCCGGTGTCGCTGCTGGTGCTGAACGACGGCGGCAGGAAGCCGGACTGGCGACGGTCGTCGATCGGGAAGTAGATGTACGGTGTATAGAACACCGGGAAATCCTTGACCCGCAGGGTGACGTTGGTCGCGGTGCCGAAGCCGGTGGCCGGGTTCAGGGTGATGTTGTTGCCCTTGAGCTGCCACGCGTTGCTGCCCGGCTCACAGGTGGTGTAGGTACCGTCCTTGAGGCGGATGATAGCGTTTTCACCACGCTTGGCGTACAGCGCATTGCCGCGGATGTGCGACTGGTGCATCACGTATTCGGCGTTGTCGACCTTGGCCTCGCCGGTGTCCAGCTGGATCTCGGCCTGGTCGCCGACGACCAGCGAACCCTTGTCGCGCAGCTTGACGTTGCCCTTGAGCTCGCCGCGGTTCTCGGCCTGGTACAGGTTGGCTTCGTCGGCCTCGACCTGCATGCTGCCCTGGCGCATGACCACGTCACCGGCGAGGGTGGCGATCTGCTGTTCCTGCTGGTAGCGGGAAACCTTGGCGTTCAGGTAGGTCGGCGACTCGTCCTGGGGCGTGGTGTCGTCCATGCCTGGGCGCGACGGCTCGATGTACGCGCCACCGCAGTACGGGCCGGTCTCGGCTAGTTGGGCAGCGGTGAGCTTGTCACGCGGGACCCAGTCCAGGTGGCTGTAGTCTTCGCTGCGCGATTTCAGGCCACGGCCCTTGCTCTCGGTGACCAGCACCGGCTTGGCTTCGCCGTCGGCATCGGTTTCGGCCACCTGGCCGTCACCGCCGGAGCTCAGCGCAGCACCTTCATGCACCGGGCGTGGTGGCAGGTTGCTGACAGTGGTTTTGGGCTTGCAGTCCCAGCCACCGGAGGCGGACACTTGGCAGTCGAACTGCTCGGCAGCCACCACGTATGACGTGGCCAGAGGTTGCAGGGCCAGCAGACCGCCAGTCACCAGCAACGGAAACTTTCTACGAAACGCGGGGGATTTCAATGCCATCTTATTAGTCCGGGCTTCCTGCGTGCCATCTGCCCGCGTGTGGGGCCGCACGCCTCTCGATGGTCTGAAAAAGATGCTGGATAATAAAGCATGACCCGCTTGACGGCTAGGGCCGTCGGAGACCCTTGTAATGCCCGATCACGATGTACGCCTGCAACAACTGACCGCCTGGCTCGCTGAGCAGCTTGACCTTCTCTACCGTGAAAACGCCTGGGGCAAGGTGCCCGAAGGCAGCCTGACCGCCGCCAGCAGCGATGCGAGCTTCCGTCGTTACTTCCGCTGGCAGGGCGATGGTCGCAGCTTCGTGATCATGGATGCGCCGCCTCCCCAAGAGAACTGCCGCCCCTTCGTCGATATCGACCACTTGCTGGCCAGCGCCGGTGTGCATGTCCCTGCCATCCATGCCCAGGACCTAGAGCGTGGCTTCTTGCTGCTGGGTGACCTGGGGCACAAGACCTACCTGGAAATCATCGATGCGGACAATGCCGACGCCCTGTTCGCCGATGCCATCGAGGCCCTGCTGGCCTTCCAGCGTCTGCCGATGACCGCGCCGCTGCCCAGCTACGACAACGCCTTGCTGCGTCGCGAAGTGGAACTGTTCCCGGAATGGTACGTAGGGCGTGAGCTGGGTTTGGCCTTCACCGAGGCGCAGCAGGCGAGCTGGCAGCGTGTGAGCCAACTGCTGATCGACAGCGCCCTGGCCCAACCCAAGGTGCTGGTGCACCGCGACTACATGCCGCGCAACCTGATGCAGAGCGCGCCGAACCCGGGCGTGCTGGACTTCCAGGACGCCGTGTACGGCCCGGTGACCTACGACATCACCTGCCTGTTCAAGGACGCCTTCGTCAGTTGGCCTCAGGCGCGCGTCGAAGGTTGGCTGCGCGACTACTGGCAAAAAGCGCGCGCGGTGGGTATCCCGGTGCAGGCCGATTTCGAGGCCTTCCACCGGGCCAGCGACTTGATGGGTGTGCAACGCCACCTCAAGGTGATCGGTATCTTTGCCCGTATCTGCCACCGTGACGGCAAGCCGCGTTACCTGTCCGACGTGCCGCGCTTCTTCGCCTACATCGACGAGGTCATCAGCCGTCGCCCTGAACTGGCCGAGCTGGGCCAGCTGATCGCCGAGCTCCAGGCCGGAGCCCGACCATGAAGGCGATGATCCTGGCGGCAGGCAAGGGCGAGCGCATGCGCCCCCTGACCCTGCACACGCCCAAGCCTTTGGTGCCGGTGGCTGGCCAACCCTTGATCGAATACCACCTGCGGGCCTTGGCCCGTGCAGGCTTCACCGACGTGGTGATCAACCATGCCTGGCTTGGCCAGCAGATCGAAGACCACCTGGGCGATGGCGCCCGCTTTGGCCTGAGCATCCGCTATTCGCCCGAAGGCGAGCCGCTGGAAACCGGTGGCGGCATCTTCAAGGCTCTGCCATTGCTCGGGGAGGCACCGTTCCTGCTGGTCAACGGCGATATCTGGACCGACTACGATTTCGCCCGATTGCGCGCGCCGTTGGCGGGTCTTGCGCACCTCGTGCTGGTGGACAACCCAGGCCATCATGGCCGGGGCGATTTCCGCCTGGCCGGCGAGCAGGTCGTGGATGGCGACGAAGCTCCTGGCACCCTGACCTTCAGCGGTATCTCGGTACTCGACCCCGCGTTGTTCGACGGCTGCCAACCCGGCGCCTTCAAGCTGGCGCCCCTGCTGCGCAAGGCCATGGGCCAGGGGCAGGTCGGTGGCGAGCACTACACGGGCCAATGGGTCGATGTCGGGACTCTCGAGCGCCTGGCCGAAGTCGAGCGCCTGATCGCTGAGCGCGCCTGAGATGTGGTGGCCGAGCACAGTGATCGGGGCCGGCGCCGGTTTCGCCATCGCCAGCATTCCCGGCGCGCTGCTTGGCGCCTTGCTTGGCCAGGCCATGGACCGGCGCCTGCGCCTGCAGAGCTGGGACGATGTACGCGAACGCCTGGGCGGGCGCCCGGCGCTGCGGGACGAGGAGTTGTTGTTCGTGCTGCTCGGGCGCCTGGCGAAAAGCGATGGCCGGGTGGTCGAGGGGCATATCCAGCAGGCCCGCCAGGAAATGACTCGGTTGGCTATGGCCGAGCCTGCGAAGCTGCGGGCGATTGCCGCGTTCAACCGCGGCAAGTCGGGCAAGGATCGGCTCGGGCGTTACCTGCAGCGGATCAGGCAGCAACCCCATGCGGCCGAAGGCACTTTGCGCGCCTGCTGCCGGATGGCCTGGGCCGATGGCAAGGCCGGGACCCGCGAGCGCGAGTTGCTTTTGGAGTGGGGCCGCGAGCTGGGGCTGAGCCGAACCCAGATCCTTGGGCTGGCGCTGGAATACGAGCCGCGCAAACCCCTTCCGGAACGTGGCGTGATGACGTATTCGGCGGCCTTGCGCTTGCTCGGCATCGAGGCGGACACCGACATCGACCAGGTGAAGCAGGCGTATCGGCGGTTGGTCAGCAAGCACCATCCGGACAAGTTGGCCGGCAGTGGTGCCAGCGAGGCGCGGGTGCGGGAAGCGACCGAGCGCACGCGTGAGCTGCACCAGGCGTATGCCATGGTTCGAAAACGGCGGGGACTCTAGGCTTACTCGGGCCCTTTGTTGGCGTTCAAACGACATGCGCTCCTACAGGGGGAGGTGGCCCCTTCATTCCTGAGGCATCAACCACCCGCGTACCCGCCGGAACAGCTGCTCCTGCTTGGCCGCTGCGTTGCCCGGCGCAGCGATCAGCGACAATTGCCGGTAGGGGGTGTCCCTCTGCCGCTTGCTGGCCTGCAGGCGCAGCTCGGCGGCGCGTCGGTCGCGTGGCAGGGTGCTGTAGTAGATATCGGCAGTAGGCACCTTGAGCGTCGGCGCCAGGCTCTCGAGGTCGTGTTCGACCCGCGCCGGTGTCTGTGCCGCGACCATCACCAGTTTCTGCACCTGCGGTGGTTGCCGTTCGCTGAGGTAGCGGGCGGCCCAATAGGCCCCGCTGCCGTGGCCGATCAGTACGATGCTACGCGCGTCGTGCTGCTGGGTGTAGGCCACGGCGGCATCGAGGCGGGCGAAGATGCGTTCGGCATCGGCCTGGTCGTTCTGTTCGCTGGCCTCCTTGGCGTCGGTGCTTTCGGCCGTGTCGGCATCGGGCGCGGTGGCCTGGGCGACATTGGCATTGGCATCTTCCGGGGTGTCCTTGGCCGGTGCCGCTTCGCCCTTGCCTTTGTCAGGCTCGGCGGGAGGCGTGCTGTCGGCCCGTGGTTGCGGGCTGTCGGCGACCAGGTCCGGAAGGCTCACGCTCAAGCTGTGCCAGCCGACATCGGGAAACTTGCGGCGCAACGGGCCCACGGCATTGGGCCAATCGGCATTCTCGCCGGCGCCCGGGACGATGATCACGGCCCCCTTGGGGTCGCTGTCATTGGCCGGTTTCCATAGGGCCAGAAAGCTATCGGCGCCGGCCTGCAAGGTTTGCTGTTCAGCCTTGGGCACCGTACGTTCGAGCGCCTGGGCATCTTCCTGGCTGCGTTCGGCCAGGGGCGGGCGGGGTGCCGGGGCGGTGGCCGATTCCTCGGCGGGTTGGGGCGCTGGCGCGTCGGCGGCCTGTGTGCCGAGCGGTAGGAGCGAAGCGAGGCAGAACACTGCCAGCGTCGTGCGATAAAGTGTGAGCATGGATCTACCCAAGGCCAGAATGATACCGGCAGCCTAATAGTATTTGTCCGTGACGGCCATGCATGATGGCCGCCCTTGCCAAGACGAGCGTATAGATGAAGCGAGTGCGTCGCCTGTTGGTTATCGGCTGGATGTTGCTGCCCTTGATCGCCCTGGCCCGGCCTGAGCCTGCGCCTTCGGTGGTGCTCGAACCGGCCCAGCGGCAATGGCTGGACAGCCATCGCAGCCTGCGGGTCGGCCTGGTCCTACAGGCGCCCTATGCCCAGTTCGATCGGCGCCTGCAACAGTTCTATGGCGCCAACGTGGAGCTGGTGAACCAGCTCGCACGCACCTTGGAACTGGACCTCACATGGCGCAACTTCCCCGACCAGGCCACCTTGGAACAGGCCTTGCGCGCTGGCGAAGTCGATTTCGCCCCGGGCCTTACGCAGACGCCGGCCGGCCTGCGCCTATGGTCGTTCAGCGACCCCTACATGCGCGTGCCGCAACTGGTGGTCGGGCTGCGCACCGGGGCGCTGGCGGTCGAGCTGGAAAAACTCGGCGCCAATGACCGCGTCGCGGTACGCATGCCCAGTGCCCTGGCCGATTACCTGCGGGCCAACTACGGCAACCTGAACCTGCAAGGCGTACCCAGTGAACGCCAGGCCCTGCAGCTGGTGCTGGGCGGTCAGGCGAGCTACGCAGTACTGGATGAAGCAAGGCTCAGCGGCTTGTCTCGGGAGAGCGAGTTCGGCGACCTGGCCGTGGTCGGCGACATCGGCTTGCCACAATTGCTGCGCATCGGCTCGCGGCGCGACTGGCCGATGCTGGCCGATGTCCTGGAGCAAGGCCTGCAAGCCATCCCCGCCAAGTCGCTGGAGCAGTTGCACCAGCGCTGGCTGCAGCCGAAGTATCCACGCCTGAGCGATACCGCAGGCTTCTGGCGCAACCTTGCGCTGTTGTTCGGCCTGCTGCTGATCTGCGCCTTGGCTACGTTGCTGTGGCAGCGCCGGCAACAGCATCAGCTGGAGCGCAACCTGCTGGCCGCACGGGAGAACCTCGCCGAACGCCAGGCCCGGGAGGAAGCGCTGCGCCTTAGCCAGTTCTCGATTGACCAGAGCACGGTCGGCATCCTCTGGGTCAACTGGGACAGCCATGTGCGTTATGCCAACCATGCAGCCGAACGCATGTTGGGCCGTGGCGAAGGTGAGCTGCTCGACCGCCCGCTGATCGATTTCGAACCGAACCTGCACATGGACCGCTGGCTGGAGCTGTGGAAGCGGGTCCGCAGCGGTGATGGCAGTGCCGAGCAGTTCGAGACCCAGTGCCTGCATAGCGACGGCAGCCTGCTGCCGGTGGAGTTGTCGCTGAGTTTCCTGCGCTTTCGTGACGCCGAATACCTGGTGGTGTTCCTTACCGATGTCACTGAGCGCCGCCGCGCTCTGGCGGCCTTGCGCGAGAGCGATGCCCGGCTCAAGGGGATTGCCGGCAACGTGCCGGGCCTGGTGTTCCGCCTGGAGCGCGACCCGGCCGAAGGTGACCTGGAGTTCCCCTACATCAGTGAGGGCAGCGAGGCGCTGGTGGGGTACACGCCAGCGCAGATCCAGCAACCGGACATGGGCTTGCGCAACCTGGTGCATCCGCAAGATCGCGCCGACTATCACCGGGTCCAGGACCTGGCCCTGGCCACCGACCAGGATTGGTCCTGGCAAGGCCGGATACTCACGCGCCAGGGCGAGCAGCGCTGGGCCGACATCAAGGCCAGTACGCGGCGGCTGGCCGACGGCCGGGTGGTCTGGGATGGCATTGTCTGGGACATCACCCAGAGCAAGCGGGTCGAGCTCGAACTGGCACGCTCCCAGGAGCAATTGCGTGAACTGTCGGCACACCTTGAGAGCGTACGCGAGGAAGAAAAGGCCCGCATCGCCCGGGAAGTGCATGATGAGCTGGGGCAGATGCTCACCGTGCTCAAGCTCGAGGTCTCGATGTGCGAACTGGCCTATGCCGAACTGGACCCCGGCCTGAACGAGCGCCTGGCCAGCATGAAACGCCTGATCGCCCAGCTGTTCCAGTTGGTGCGCGATGTCGCCACCGCCTTGCGCCCGCCGATCCTCGACGCAGGTATCGCCTCGGCCATCGAATGGCAGGCGCGGCGTTTCGAGGCACGCACCCAGATTCCATGCCTGGTGCAGGTGCCGGACCACCTGCCGGCGTTGAGCGACGCCAAGGCCACCGGGCTGTTCCGCATTCTTCAGGAAGCACTGACCAACGTGATGCGCCACGCCCAGGCGCATACCGTGCAGATCGAGCTGGCCTGTGAGGCCGACCATTTGCGCATGACCGTCATCGACGATGGCGTGGGGTTTGCGCAAGACCAGGCCAGGCCCACCTCGTTCGGCCTGGTGGGGGTACGCGAGCGTGTGTTGATGCTCGGTGGCAGCATGGAGCTGGACAGCGAGCCGGGTGAAGGTTGTAGCCTGAGCGTGACCATTGCATTGGGGTAGGGGAGAACGATCGTGATACGTGTGCTAGTGGCTGAAGACCACACCATTGTCCGCGAGGGCATCAAACAGTTGATCGGCCTGGCCAAGGACATGCAGGTGGTGGGGGAGGCCGGCAACGGCGAACAGCTGCTCGAAACCTTGCGCCAGACACCATGCGAGGTGGTGTTGCTGGACATCTCCATGCCAGGGGTGAACGGCCTGGAGGCGATCCCGCGGATCCGTGCCCAGCACAACCCGCCGGCGATCCTGATGCTGTCGATGCACGACGAAGCGCAGATGGCCGCTCGGGCGCTCAAGGCCGGTGCCGCGGGCTACGCCACCAAGGACAGCGACCCTGCCTTGCTGCTGACCGCCATCCGCCGGGTAGCCGGTGGTGGGCGCTATATCGACCCGGCTTTGGCCGACCGCATGGTCTTCGAGGTCGGCCTGACCGAGACCCGACCGCTGCACACGCTGTTGTCGGAGCGGGAGTTCTCAGTGTTCGAGCGCCTGGCCCAGGGCGCCAACGTCAACGACATCGCCCAGCAGTTGGCGCTGTCGAGCAAGACCATCAGCACCCACAAGGCGCGGTTGATGCAGAAGCTCAAGGTGAATTCGCTGGCGGAGTTGGTGAAGTACGCCATGGAACATAAGTTGGTGTGAGTGTTCTGGTTGCGACCTGTCCGGTTGATGACCCGTATGGCCTCTGTAGAAGCAGGCTTGCCCCGCGATAGCGGCAGCAGGCTCGACCTGGTCGCCTGAGCGGACGCAAGCACGGGGCGAGTCCATTTAATTACAGGAGGCGTGGAGGGTTCTGAATGCGTCACGCTTGTAGGGCAATCCCTACAGCAAATCTTCCATCCGGATGATGGCATTCTCTCAGTACCCCCGATTTCCGGGGGCTTGCGCCTTGTCTAGTCTTTGCCTACGCAGTCATTCCAACAAGAAGGTGCAGGCATGAGCGAGGCGAATTCGAACGCTGGCGAGACACTGGTCAGCTTCCGCGGTGTGCAGAAGAGCTACGACGGCGAATCGCTGATCGTCAAGAACCTCAACCTGGACATCCGCAAGGGCGAGTTCCTCACCTTGCTCGGCCCGTCCGGCTCGGGCAAGACCACCAGCCTGATGATGCTCGCCGGTTTCGAGACCCCCACCGCAGGTGAGATCCAGCTGGCCGGGCGCTCGATCAACAACGTGCCGCCGCACAAGCGCGACATCGGCATGGTGTTCCAGAACTACGCGTTGTTCCCGCATATGACCGTGGCTGAGAACCTGGCCTTCCCCCTGACCGTGCGCAACCTCAGCAAGACCGACATCAGTGAGCGGGTCAAGCGGGTGCTGGCCATGGTCCAGCTCGATGCGTTCGCCAAGCGCTACCCGGGCCAGCTTTCCGGTGGCCAACAGCAGCGTGTGGCCCTGGCCCGCGCCCTGGTGTTCGAGCCCCAGCTGGTGCTGATGGACGAGCCGCTCGGCGCCCTCGACAAGCAGCTGCGCGAACACATGCAAATGGAGATCAAGCACATCCATCAGCGCCTGGGCGTGACCGTGGTCTACGTAACCCACGACCAGGGCGAGGCGCTGACCATGTCCGACCGGGTGGCGGTGTTCCACCAGGGCGAGATCCAGCAGATCGCCGATCCGCGCACCCTTTATGAAGAACCCCGCAACACCTTCGTCGCCAACTTCATCGGCGAGAACAACCGTTTGAACGGCACCTTGCTGATGCGCGACGGTGATCGTTGCCAGGTCCAATTGCCCCGTGGGGAGCGGGTCGAGGCCCTGGCGGTGAATGTCGGCCAGGCCGGCGAGCCGGTGACCTTGTCGATCCGCCCCGAGCGCGTGCGCCTCAATGGTCACAGCGAAAGCTGCGTGAACCGTTTCTCCGGGCGGGTCGCCGAGTTCATCTACCTGGGCGACCACGTGCGGGTACGCCTGGAGGTGTGCGGCAAGGGCGACTTCTTCGTGAAGCAGCCGATCGCCGAACTCGACCCGGCCCTGGCCGTGGGCGATGTGGTACCGCTTGGCTGGGAGGTGGAGCACGCCCGCGCGCTCGATCCGATTGCCGAAGCCCATTGAAGGTTTGCTTCACCAACCCTGAACTGTGGAGAGAACAATAATGCACAAGCAGTTGAAACTGACCGCCCTGGCCCTTGGTCTGTTCGCCGCCGGCCAAGCCCTGGCCGCGGACCTGACCGTGGTGTCCTTCGGTGGCGCCAACAAGGCCGCCCAGGTCAAGGCGTTCTACGAGCCATGGGAGAAGGCGGGCAAGGGCAAGATCGTCGCCGGCGAGTACAACGGTGAGATGGCCAAGGTCAAGGCCATGGTCGACACCAACAGCGTGTCCTGGAACCTGGTGGAAGTGGAGTCGCCGGAACTGGCGCGCGGCTGCGACGAAGGCATGTTCGAAGAACTCGACCCGTCGCTGTTCGGTAACGAGGCCGATTACGTGCCGGGCGCCATCCAGCCCTGCGGTGTAGGCTTCTTCGTCTGGTCCACCGTGCTGGCCTACAACGCCGACAAGCTCAAGACCGCCCCCACCAGCTGGGCCGATTTCTGGGACACCAAGCAGTTCCCGGGCAAGCGCGGCCTGCGCAAGGGCGCCAAGTACACCCTCGAGTTCGCCTTGATGGCCGACGGCGTGGCACCCAAGGACGTGTACAAGGTACTGGCCACCAAAGAGGGCCAGGACCGCGCCTTCAAGAAGCTCGACCAGATCAAGCCGAGCATCCAGTGGTGGGAAGCTGGCGCCCAGCCGCCCCAGTACCTGGCCTCGGGTGACGTGGTCATGAGCTCGGCCTACAACGGCCGGATCGCCGCAGTGCAGAAGGAAAGCAACCTCAAGGTGGTATGGAACGGCGGTATCTACGACTTCGACGCCTGGGCCATTCCGAAAGGCGCGAAGGATGTCGAGGAGGCGAAGAAATTCATCGCCTTCAGCGTGCAGCCCGAGCAGCAGAAGACCTACTCCGAGAACATCGCCTACGGCCCGGCCAATGCAAAGGCGGTCAGCCTGCTGTCGGACGCGGTGAAGAAGGACATGCCGACCACGCCTGAGAACATCGCCAACCAGGTGCAGATCGACGTGGCCTTCTGGGCCGACAACAGCGAGCAGCTGGAGCAACGCTTCAACGCCTGGGCGGCGAAGAAGTAAACGACCAGCGTAGGGGCCGCGTTGCGGCCCACCGCCGGCAAGCCAGCTCCCACAGAGACTGCGCCATCCCCATGGTCAGCGCAGTACCTGTAGGGGGCAGCTCCCACAGGGATCGGAAGCCTCGAAGCCAGCGCAGCACCTGTGGGAGCTGGCTTGCCGGCGATGGGCTGCGCAGCAGCCCCATTTTCAGTTCATATCGCGGAGTTCGCCATGGCCATTGCAGTGCCCCTCAACGAAGGTGCAGGTCCAAGCCTCAAGCAGCGCCTCAAACGTGCCGAGCGGGTCAACCGTTGGAAGGCGCAGGCGTTGATCGCGCCGCTGGCGCTGTTCCTGTTGCTGGTGTTCCTAGTGCCGATCGCGGCGCTGTTGTACAAGAGCGTCGGCAACCCTGAAGTGGTGACTGGCCTGCCGCGCACCGTCGAGGCCATCGCCCAATGGGATGGCAAGGGCCTGCCAGGCGAGGACGTATACAAGGTGCTCAGCGAGGACCTGGCCGAGTCGCGCAAGAAGCAGACCCTGGGCGATCTTTCCAAGCGCCTGAACATGGAACTGGCCGGCTACCGCAGCCTGTTAGCCAAGACTGCCCGGGCATTGCCGTTCAAGGCCGAGCCCGCTTCCTACAAGGACGCCTTGCAGGCGCTCGACGAGCGCTGGGGCGACCCTGCCTACTGGCAGGCGATCCGTCGCAACACCAGCACGGTCACGCCCTTCTACCTGCTGGCGGCGCTGGATCACCGCATCGATGATCTGGGCGAAATAGCCAAGGCGACCCCTGACCAGTCCATCTATCTGGACATCTTCACCCGTACCCTGTGGATGGGCGTGGTGATCACCGCGATCTGTCTGGTGCTGGCGTACCCGCTGGCCTACCTGCTGGCCAACCTGCCGACCCGGCAGAGCAACCTGCTGATGATCCTGGTGCTGTTGCCGTTCTGGACGTCGATCCTGGTGCGAGTGGCGGCATGGATCGTGCTGCTGCAGTCGGGCGGCCTGATCAACAGTGCCTTGATGGCCATGGGCATCATCGATGAGCCGCTGGAGCTGGTGTTCAACCGGACCGGCGTATACATCTCGATGGTCCACATCCTGCTGCCGTTCATGATTCTGCCGCTGTATAGCGTGATGAAGGGTATTTCGCCCAGCTACATGCGCGCAGCGATCTCCCTAGGTTGCCACCCATTCGCCAGCTTCTGGCGGGTGTACTTCCCGCAGACTTATGCGGGTGTCGGCGCCGGGTGCCTGCTGGTGTTCATCTTGGCCATCGGCTACTACATCACCCCGGCATTGCTGGGCAGCCCGAACGACCAGATGGTCAGCTACTTCGTGGCCTTCTATACCAACACCAGCATCAACTGGGGCATGGCCACCGCGTTGGGCGGGCTGTTGCTGCTGGCGACCGTGCTGCTGTACCTGATCTATAGCTGGCTGGTCGGAGCCAGCCGCCTGCGCCTGAGCTGAGGAGCCCTTGTCATGCTGAGCCCTTACATGTCGCCCGTGGAGCGGGTCTGGTTCTACAGCCTGCGCATCCTCTGTGGCCTGATCCTGTTGTTCCTGGTGCTTCCGGTGCTGGTGATCGTGCCGCTTTCCTTCAACAGCGGCAGCTTCCTGGTGTACCCGCTGCAGGGCTTTTCGCTGCAGTGGTACCAGGACTTCTTCGCCTCGGCCGAATGGATGCGGGCGTTGAAGAACAGCATCATCGTCGCGCCGGCAGCCACCGTGCTGGCCATGGTCTTCGGCACCCTGGCCGCCATCGGCCTGACCCGAGGCGATTTCCCCGGCAAGTCGCTGGTGATGGCCCTGGTGATTTCGCCCATGGTGGTGCCGGTGGTGATCATCGGCGTGGCCAGCTACCTGTTCTTCGCGCCGCTGGGCATGGGCAACAGCTTCATTTCGTTGATCCTGGTGCATGCGGTGCTGGGCGTGCCGTTCGTCATCATCACCGTGTCGGCGACCTTGCAGGGCTTCAACTATAATCTGGTGCGGGCGGCGGCCAGCCTGGGCGCCTCGCCGTTGCTGACCTTCCGTCGGGTGACCTTGCCGCTGATCGCCCCTGGGGTGATCTCGGGGGCGCTGTTCGCCTTTGCCACCTCCTTCGACGAAGTGGTGGTGACGCTGTTCCTGGCGGGCCCGGAGCAGGCGACCTTGCCGCGGCAGATGTTCAGCGGTATCCGCGAGAACCTGAGCCCGACCATCGCCGCGGCGGCGACCTTGCTGATCGCGTTCTCGGTAATCCTGTTGCTGACTTTGGAATGGTTGCGCGGGCGTAGCGAGAAACTGCGCACCCAGCAGCGGGCCTGAGCCTTGGGGGAGGGCTTTGCCCTCCTTTCGCGGCACAAGGCCGCTCCTACAGAAGATCGCAATCCTTGTAGGAGCGCCCTTGTGTCGCGAAACGGGTGCGAAGCGCCCCTGGCAGACACTAATTGATACCAATCAGCCCTCATCCGCTTCCCTGAGTTACAATGCGCGCCACCGTGATTTCTGCCAACAGGTGCGCCATGCAGCCCTACGCTATTGCCCCCTCCATCCTCTCCGCCGACTTCGCCCGCCTGGGCGAGGACGTCGACAAGGTACTGGCCGCCGGGGCCGACATCGTTCACTTCGATGTGATGGACAACCACTACGTACCCAACCTGACCATCGGCCCGATGGTCTGCAGCGCCCTGCGCAAGTACGGCGTGACTGCCCCGATCGACGTGCACCTGATGGTCAGCCCGGTCGACCGCATCATCGGTGACTTCATCGAGGCTGGCGCCACCTACATCACCTTCCACCCGGAAGCCTCCCAGCACATCGACCGCTCCTTGCAGCTGATCCGCGACGGTGGCTGCAAGGCCGGCCTGGTGTTCAACCCGGCTACCAGCCTGGATGCGCTCAAATATGTGATGGACAAGGTCGACATGGTCCTGCTGATGAGCGTCAACCCAGGGTTCGGCGGCCAGAAGTTCATCCCGGGCACCCTCGACAAGCTGCGCGAAGCCCGTGCCCTGATCGATGCCAGCGGCCGCGATATCCGCCTGGAGATCGACGGCGGCGTCAACGTCAACAACATCCGCGAGATCGCCGCCGCTGGCGCCGATACCTTCGTGGCCGGTTCGGCGATCTTCAATGCGCCGGACTACCAGGAAGTCATCGCCAAGATGCGCGCCGAGCTGGCCCAGGCCCGCCCATGAGTGGCTTCGAGCAGCTGTTCCCGGGAGCGCTGCCCAGGCTGGTGATGTTCGATCTGGATGGCACCCTGATCGATTCGGTCCCTGACCTGGCCGCTGCCGTGGATCGCATGCTGCTCCAGCTGGGGCGCTCGCCCGCAGGCCTTGAGGCCGTACGCCACTGGGTCGGCAACGGCGCCCAGGTCCTGGTCCGCCGCGCCTTGGCCGGCGGGCTGGAGCACGACGCTGTCGACGACGAGCTGGCCGAGCAGGGCCTGGCCCTGTTCATGGAGGCCTATGGCGAAAGCCACGACCTGACAGTGGTTTACCCTGGGGTGCGCGATACCCTGCGCTGGCTACGCAAGCAGGGTGTGGAGATGGCGCTGATCACCAACAAGCCCGAGCGCTTCGTCGGCCCGTTGCTCGACCAGATGAAGATCGGCCGCTACTTCCGCTGGATCATCGGCGGCGACACCCTGCCACAGAAAAAGCCCGACCCGGCAGCGCTGCTGTTCGTCATGAAGATGGCCGGCGTACGCCCCGAGCAATCGCTGTTCGTGGGGGACTCGCGCAGCGATGTACTGGCGGCCAAGGCGGCCGGGGTCAAGTGCGTGGGCCTGACCTACGGCTACAACCATGGGCGCCCGATCCACGAAGAATCGCCCAGCCTGGTCATCGACGACCTGCGCGCCCTGTTGCCAGGTTGCTTAGTCCCGGCCACTGGGATAACGTTGGCGGACCTTCAGGCCTCACAAGACAGAGAGTCCACCGTGGCGGTTACCGGCAAATTCTGGATGAAAGTCATCAAGGCCCTGGCCCGTTGGCGCTGGCGCGCCTGACTCCTGCCCGCCGGCGCCTGCCGGCCCGTCCGCTTGCCCGACCCCATTGCTGCTTGCCACGAGGCTACCCATGACCCGCGAAGAATTCCTGCGCCTGGCCGCTGCCGGCTATAACCGCATTCCCCTGGCCTGTGAAACCCTGGCCGACTTCGACACACCGCTGTCGATCTACCTGAAGCTGGCCGACGAGGCCAATTCCTACCTGCTCGAGTCCGTGCAGGGCGGCGAGAAATGGGGCCGTTATTCGATGATCGGCCTGCCGTCGCGCACCGTGCTGCGGGTGCATGGCTACCAGGCGAGCATCCTGCAGGATGGCGAGCAGGTGGAAAGCCACGAGGTGGAAGACCCCCTAGCCTTCGTCGAGGCCTTCAAGGACCGCTACAAAGTTGCCGACATCCCGGGCCTGCCGCGTTTCAATGGCGGCCTGGTCGGTTACTTCGGCTATGACTGCGTGCGCTATGTGGAAAAGCGCCTGGGCGCCTGCCCGAACCCGGACCCGTTGGGTGTGCCGGATATCCTGCTGATGGTTTCCGATGCCGTGGTGGTATTCGACAACCTGGCCGGCAAGATGCACGCCATCGTGCTGGTCGACCCAGCCCAGGAGCAGGCCTACGAACAGGGCCAGGCCCGCCTGCAAGGCCTGCTGGCCAAGCTACGCGAGCCGATCACCCCGCGCCAAGGCCTGGACCTGAGCGACCCGCTCGCCGCGGAGCCAGAATTCCGCTCCAGCTATACCCGCGAGGACTACGAGAACGCGGTGGGGCGCATCAAGGAATACATCCTGGCCGGCGACTGCATGCAGGTGGTGCCGTCCCAGCGTATGTCCATCGACTTCAAGGCAGCGCCGATCGACCTGTACCGTGCCTTGCGTTGCTTCAACCCGACGCCGTACATGTACTTCTTCAACTTCGGCGACTTCCATGTGGTCGGCAGTTCTCCCGAAGTGCTGGTGCGGGTCGAGGACAACCTGGTCACCGTGCGGCCGATCGCCGGTACCCGCCCGCGTGGCGCGACCGAGGAAGCTGACCGGGCGTTGGAAGACGACCTGCTGTCCGACGACAAGGAAATCGCCGAGCACCTGATGCTCATCGACCTGGGGCGCAACGATGTCGGCCGAGTGTCATCCACCGGCAGCGTGCGCCTGACCGAGAAGATGGTCATCGAGCGCTATTCCAACGTCATGCACATCGTCTCCAACGTCACCGGCCAGTTGCGCGAAGGGCTGAGCGCAATGGATGCGCTGCGCGCGATCCTGCCGGCCGGTACCCTGTCGGGGGCGCCGAAGATCCGTGCCATGGAGATCATCGACGAGCTGGAGCCGGTCAAGCGGGGCGTCTATGGAGGGGCGGTGGGGTATTTTGCCTGGAACGGCAACATGGACACCGCCATCGCCATCCGCACGGCGGTGATCAAGGACGGCGAGCTGCATGTACAGGCCGGTGGTGGCATCGTGGCCGACTCGGTGCCGGCGTTGGAGTGGGAAGAAACCATCAACAAGCGCCGGGCGATGTTCCGTGCGGTGGCCTTGGCGGAGCAGACCAAGCCACAAGCCTGATGGACTTTGCATGATCGAACGGCGCCGGAAGGGCGCCGTTTCTTTTTGGGGCTGCTTTGCAACCCACCGCGGGACAAGCCCGCTCCCACAGGATTACCGCAATCCTGCAATGTAGCGGGCTTGCCCCGCGATGGGCCGCGCAGCGGCCCCTGCGTTCAAAAGTCCAGGCTCAACGCCAGGCTTACGCCTTGCTGGGTCACGTCATCACTGTTGCGCCAGTTGTAGTTCCCGCGCACATGCACCCCCGCCACCAGCTCATGGGTAAGCCCAAGGCTGGCCCGTGTCAGGTTGCTGTCCGACGTATAGCCGGTGAGCGTGAAGTCGTGGGCCGGCAGGCTGGTCAGGTGCATGGTCAGGTCCTGGCGATCATCTTCGAACTCGTGCTCGCGCGCGACTTCGGCGAACAGCCGGGTGCCGGCCGTGAACTGATAGCTGCCTTGCAGGCCAAGCCCCAGGCGCCGCGAAGTCCGCTCCTGGTCATCGAAGGCCAAGGCGGTGGAGCGTCCGCTTTTCTCTTCGTAGCCATCGACCTTGACCCGCGCATAGTCAGCGCTGATGAAGGGCGACAATTGCCAGGCGCTGTGTTCGGCCGCCAGGTTGTAACCCAGCCGGCCGGTGACCGCCCAGGCTTCGCCATCGGTATCGCCTTTCTCGCTGCGCTCGCCGGCGCCGAGCGCGAAGGTGCGCTTGAGGTCGTGATAGTCCAGGTGCCCAGCGGTCAACGCCGCATCCCCCCACCAGCGGCCCTGGCGATACTGGGCGAATACCGTGGCGAGGTAGCTGTCGAGCTTGTAGTCCGAGTCGTGCTCGCCGGCTTCGAGTTTTTGCCGGTTCACGCCGGCCGCCAGGCCGATGCGCCAGGCGTCGTCGAGCCGGTAGCTGCCGCCCAAGGTCAGGTTGTAGCCGCGGCCATCACCGCTGGCGCCGCTGCGTTGGCCGTCGAAGTCCAAATCCTGGCCCCCCGTGGCGACGAACGGTTGCCATTGGCCAACCGCCTGCCAGGGTGTCTGCCATTGGTTGCGCAATTCGTCCTGGTGGGCGCGCAGGTTGCCATGGGCCATTTCTGGCAGCAGGGTCAGCTCCCAAGGCGCGGCCAGGATCGAATAGCCGTAGTCGGCGATCAGCTGCTGGCCGGCGATGGTCGGGTGGACCGAGTCGTTGAACAGCAGCTTGGTCGGGTCTGGCGCGGTGCCGTTGGCGCCGTACACCGGGTTACCCACGCAGCCTTCGCCGCTGTAGCAGGTGCCGACCAGGTTCTGGTCGGTCGCCAGGCCGAACTCGGCGGGGCTCGCCAGGGCTTCCTGGAGCAGCACCGGGATGTTCAGCGGGATGATCTGGGCATCGATCTGGCCGAGCTGGTTCAGCAGCGACTGGTTGAATACACCGGACAACTGCGACAGCGGGCCTTCGAGAGGCGTGCCGCTGTAGTTGGGTGTCTGGCCCAGGTCTGGCAGCAGCCAGACCATGATGTAGCGTGCGCCACCCTGTTGCAGTGCCTGGGCGCTCGCCGCCAGGCGTCCACCTGCGGCTGCGGCGTCGGCCGGCGTGTTGACCAGGCCCTGGAGGAAGTCGTTGCCACCACCGGTCAGGTAGTACAAGGCGTTGGGGTCGGCGAACTTGCCATTGGCCAGGTAGCCGTCGCGTTCACGCAGTACCAGGCCCGCGCCCGGGCGGCCTGGCGGGATGACGGTGCGTGAGGTGTCGGTGATCGAGTCGAGTATCTGCTGCGTGGTGTAGCCGCCGACGGCCCAGTTGTTGCCATCGGGACGGGTGCCGATGGAGGTGGAGGGGTTCAGCTCCTCGGGCGCGACGCCCAGCCGGCTGCCGAGGATCATCGGCGTGACCGGTGCATAGCTGCCGTCGGCGTTGCGGTTGGTGAAGCGCATGCCGAACTGCCCGGCATCGCTGAGGCTGTCGCCGAACACGATCATCGAGGAGTAGGGCGAGGGTGCGGCCATGGCGTGGCTGCAGGAAAGGGCCAGCAGGCCTAACAAGGAGCGGAAAAAGGGTGGTTTTTGCATGGAGAAGGATCCTTTTCATTGTTTTTATCAGGACAAGCCGATTGACCTTAGCAAACCTGTGGTCATTATTCCCCAGTGGATTCGTTTCGCCGTGTTTACGGGCATATTGCACCCGCCGTCCCGGTAGGCTACTGTGCCGTGACGTATGAGCGAGACCTAATCCTGTGTTGATCGTCAGCAAACTCTTGATGCGCGTTATCAAGGCCCACGCCCGTTGGCGTTGGCGCGCCTGACTTTATCTCCTGCCGGCCTGTCCGGCCCGTCCCCGTTTGCCTTCCAGTTGCTTCACCGAGCGCACCCCGCGCTAGCCCGCCTTTGCGTCCGGCGCTGGAAGGTTCGAATTCAAAGTCAGTAGATTCAAGAGGTTCAACCCGATGTTACTGATGATCGACAATTACGACTCCTTCACCTACAACGTCGTTCAGTACTTGGGCGAGCTGGGTGCCGAGGTCAAGGTCATTCGCAACGATGAAATGACCGTCGCCCAAATCGAAGCCCTCAACCCTGAACGTATCGTGGTTTCTCCCGGGCCCTGCACGCCGAGCGAAGCGGGTGTTTCCATCGAGGCCATCCTGCACTTTGCCGGCAAGCTGCCGATCCTGGGCGTGTGCCTTGGCCACCAGTCCATCGGCCAGGCCTTCGGCGGTGACGTGGTGCGTGCCCGCCAGGTGATGCACGGCAAGACCAGCCCGGTCTTGCACCGCGACCTGGGTGTGTTCGCCGGGCTCAACAACCCGCTCACCGTGACCCGCTACCATTCCCTGGTGGTCAAGCGCGACACCCTGCCCGACTGTCTGGAAGTGACGGCCTGGACCGCCCATGCCGATGGTTCGGTCGACGAGATCATGGGCCTGCGCCACAAGACGCTGAACATCGAGGGGGTGCAGTTCCACCCCGAGTCGATCCTTACCGAGCAGGGGCACGAACTGTTCGCCAACTTCCTCAAGCAGACCGGCGGCCGCCGCTAAGGACCGAACATGGATATCAAGAGCGCGCTGGGCCGTATCGTCGGCCACCTGGACCTCACCACCGAGGAAATGCGCGATGTCATGCGCCAGATCATGACCGGCCAGTGCAGCGAGGCGCAGATCGGCGCCTTTCTGATGGGCATGCGCATGAAGAGCGAGAGCATCGACGAGATCGTCGGTGCCGTGTCGGTGATGCGTGAGCTGGCCGACAAGGTCGAGCTCAAGACTCTGGACGGCGTCGTCGACATCGTCGGTACTGGTGGCGACGGAGCCAACATCTTCAACGTCTCCACCGCTTCGTCCTTCGTCCTGGCGGCAGCGGGTTGCACCGTGGCCAAGCATGGCAACCGCGCGGTGTCCGGCAAGAGCGGCAGTGCCGACCTGCTGGAAGCCGCCGGTATCTACCTGAACCTGACGCCGGTCCAGGTTGCCCGCTGCATCGACAGCCTGGGGATCGGCTTCATGTTCGCCCAGACCCACCACAGTGCCATGAAGCATGCCGCTGGCCCACGCCGTGACCTGGGGCTGCGCACCCTGTTCAACATGCTCGGCCCGCTTACGAATCCGGCCGGTGTGAAGCATCAGGTGGTCGGGGTGTTCACCCAGGCCCTGTGCCGCCCGCTGGCCGAAGTGTTGCAGCGCCTGGGCAGCAAGCATGTGCTGGTGGTGCATTCCAAGGATGGCCTGGACGAGTTCAGCCTCGCCGCGCCAACCTTCGTGGCCGAACTGAAGAATGACCAGATCATCGAATACTGGGTCGAGCCCGAAGACCTCGGCATGAAAAGCCAGAGCCTGCATGGCCTGGCGGTCGAGGGGCCGCAGGCTTCGCTAGAGCTGATCCGCGATGCCCTCGGTCGGCGCAAGACCGAGAACGGCCAGAAGGCCGCCGAAATGATCGTGCTCAACGCCGGTGCAGCGCTGTATGCCGCCGATCACGCGATGACCCTCAAGGGCGGCGTCGAGCTGGCTCATGATGTGCTGCACACCGGCCTTGCCTGGGAGAAATTGCAGGAGCTGGGCGCCTTTACCGCCGTATTCAAGCAGGAGAACGAAGCATGAGCGTGCCGACGGTGCTGGAGAAGATCCTTGCCCGCAAGGTCGAGGAGGTGGCCGAACGCAGTGCCCGGGTGAGCCTGGCCGAGGTCGAGCGCCTGGCCAAGGCGGCCGATGCGCCGCGTGGCTTCGCCCAGGCGTTGATCGAGCAGGCCAAGCGCAAGCAGCCGGCGGTGATCGCCGAGATCAAGAAGGCTTCGCCCAGCAAGGGCGTGATCCGCGAACATTTCGTGCCCGCCGAAATTGCGGTCAGCTACGAAAAAGGCGGGGCGACTTGCCTGTCGGTGCTGACCGACGTGGACTATTTCCAGGGCGGCGATGCCTACCTGCAACAGGCCCGCGCCGCCTGCGCGCTGCCGGTGATCCGCAAGGACTTCCTGATCGACCCGTACCAGGTCGTGGAAGCCCGCGCCCTGGGTGCAGACTGCGTGCTGCTCATCGTCGCTGCGCTGGATGACGTGCGCATGGCCGAACTGGCGGCCACCGCCAAGGACGTCGGCCTCGACGTGTTGGTGGAGGTGCATGACGGCGACGAGCTGGAGCGCGCCCTGAAGACTCTGGATACGCCGCTGGTGGGGGTGAACAACCGCAACCTGCACACCTTCGAGGTCAGCCTGGAAACCACCCTTGACCTGCTGCCACGTATCCCGCGTGACCGGCTGGCCATCACCGAGAGTGGCATCCTCAATCGTGCCGACGTGGAACTGATGGAGATCAATGAGGTGTACTCGTTCCTGGTGGGCGAGGCGTTCATGCGCGCCGAGCAGCCGGGGCTGGAGTTGCAGCGTTTGTTCTTCCCTGAGCGCGCGGTGAAGACCGTGGGTCAGGCCTTGGACTGATCGAATCCGGAGCCGGCTGCCGGTTAAGTAATTGGGCCGCTACGCGTCCAATCGCGGGGCAAGCCCGCTCCCACAGAGCTGGGAGCTTGCCCGGTGATCGGGTCGGCGAAAACACTATCGAAGGTGAAGTTGATGACCGATCAACCCTTGGCGCTGACCGTCGAACAAGGCCTGCACGCCGAGCAGGAGCTCCTGGCTGCCGTCTGCCGCGGCGAACGCGATTCCGGTGTCTTGTTCTGGCGCCCCACCGACCACGCCCTGGTGATGCCACGGCGCATGAGCCGCCTGGACAACTTCGAAGCCGCCTGTGCGGAGTTGGCGATTGCAGGGTGGCCGGTGCTGTTGCGCGAGACCGGCGGCGAGCCGGTGCCGCAATCCCACACCACGGTGAACGTGGCGTTGGTCTATGTGGCGCCGCGCAGCGAGGGCGATCATGGCCGCATCGAAAACGCCTATGAACGCCTATGCCTGCCGTTGTGCGAGGTGTTGCGCGAGTGGGGCGGTGTGGCGTCGGTCGGGGAGATCGAGGGTGCGTTCTGCGATGGTCGCTACAACGTCAACCTCAACGGTCGCAAGCTGGTCGGCACCGCCCAGCGCTGGCGTCAGGGCTTGGGCGGTAAGCGGGCAGTGGTGTTGGTGCACGGCGCGTTGCTGCTGGATAACGAACGGGAGTCGATGGTCGCGGCGGTCAACCGCTTCAACGAGTGTTGCGGCCTGGAGCAGCGCTGCCGCGCCGACAGCCATATCGCCTTGCACGAGGTGGTGCCGCAGGCGCCCTGGTTCGAGCGCCTCAGCCAGGCCTACGCCGAGGTGATCGCGTCTATCCCGCGCGACTAGCGGGTGCCGTGGACCACCATGGTCTTGCCCTTGACCTGCACCAGGCTACGCTCCTCGAGGTCCTTGAGGACGCGGCCGACCATCTCCCGTGAACAACCGACGATACGCCCGATCTCCTGACGGGTGATCTTTATCTGCATGCCATCCGGGTGGGTCATGGCGTCGGGTTGCTTGCACAGGTCCAGCAAGCAGCGGGCGACGCGCCCGGTGACATCGAAGAAGGCCAGGTCGCCGACCTTGCGCGTGGTGTTGCGCAGGCGCTGGGCCATTTGGCTGCCGAGGGCGTAGAGGATGTCCGGATCGTGGCGGGCCAGGTCGCGGAACTTGTCGTAGCTGATCTCGGCCACTTCGCATTCGGTCTTGGCGCGAACCCAGGCGCTGCGCTGCTGCACCTGGCCTGCAGGCTCGAATAGGCCCAGCTCGCCGAAGAAGTCGCCGCTGTTGAGGTAGGCGATGATCATTTCGTGGCCATCGTCATCTTCGATCAGGATGGTCACCGAACCCTTGATGATGAACGACAGCGTCTCCGCCCGGTCGCCAGCGCAGATGATGTTGCTCTTGGCGTTGTAGCGGCGTCGTTGGCAGTGGGCCAGCAGTTTGTCGATGTTCTTGATCTTGGCGGGTAGGGCTGGAGCAACCATCACGAAATCCTGTTCGATGCGACGCATGGGCTTTTTATAGAATGCTGGCATCGCGCGCCAGTCATTTGGCGTCAGCTTATCAGACGTTGCCTTTTGTATCGGCATGAATGCGACGCGTCTTGAGCTTTTCCGACGGCGTCACAAGGACTAAGCTGACGGCCTTTTCTGATATTTAGGGAGTCTAGATACATGAAGGCACGCATCCAGTGGGCCGGTGAAGCGATGTTCCTCGGCGAGTCGGGGAGCGGCCATGTCGTGGTCATGGACGGCCCTCCCGAAGCAGGCGGGCGCAACCTGGGCGTGCGCCCGATGGAAATGCTGCTGCTCGGCCTGGGTGGTTGCAGCAGCTTCGACGTGGTCAGCATCCTGAAGAAGTCCCGTCAGGCTGTGGAAAGCTGTGAGGCCTTCCTGGAAGCCGAGCGCGCGAGCGAAGACCCCAAGGTATTCACCAAGATTCACCTGAACTTCGTGGTCAAAGGGCGTGGGCTCAAGGAAGCCCAGGTCAAGCGTGCGGTGGAATTGTCGGCAGAGAAATACTGCTCGGCGTCGATCATGCTCGATCGGGCTGGGGTGGAAATCACCCACGGTTACGAAATCGTCGAGCTGGGTTGAGCCGCCCTGCTTGCGCCGCCCTTACAGGTGCGGCGCCAGCCTCGGCAGGAAGCAGAGGTTTCAGTCGCGCAGCGCCGGTAGCGCTTGGCGCAGCCACCCGGGCAAGCGCGCCCGCAGCGATTGACTGAGGTACTCCCGCCGCTTCTGATAAACCAGCCCCAGGCCGATCACGCCAAGGCCGATCAACGTCAGCACCACCGGGAACAACAGCGACTCGGCGAAGACCTCATAGGAGAGGTAGCCCAGGTAGGCCGCTACGCCCATGGCGCCGAAGACCATGAATACCGGCCGACGAAGCAGCACCGCCAGGCCCATCAGGCCAAGGTTGATCAGGCAGTAAAGCGCCCTGTCCAGCTCGCTGCCGCTGTCCAGTAGCGTCAGCCCGCCCCAGAAGGCGGCCAACCCGGCCAGGTAGCCCCAGCCGGCATAGTCCCGACGCGTACGGCCGTCCACCACGATGAAGATCAGCAGCAACACCAGGCCGAACCACAGCGAGACGGTGCGCCGCTGCTCCCAGCTGAACGGCGAGCCATAGAACCATTCGCTCAGGTCCATCGACATGAACCACAAGGCCACGGCAATGGGCATGACGATGAAGGGGAAGGGCACCAGGCGCAGCATTAGCAGGCCGGCGACCACCGTGGCGGCCTCCATCAGTACCCAGCCACCCTGCACGTAGGTGTAGTACTGGTGATAGTTCGACTGGGTGTCGTCGAGTGGCCACCAGCCTACCAGACGTTCGATGGCGAACACGGCCAACGGCACGATGCTCACCGCGACCGCCGCCAGGACACCGCCGGCGATGGGCTGCCCACGGCGCTGCAAGGCCAGTGCGAACGAAGTCAGCAGGGCGATATACAGAGTGGCGACGGCCAGCAGGGCCACATCGCCGATGCGCATCCAGGCTTCGGTGAGCAGCCAGCCCATGGCGGCCATGATCAACAAAGCGCCGAAATAGAACGCCACGTGGGCCAGTTGGAAAGCGCCGCGGCTTTGCGGTTGTTGGCGCAGGAAGCCCAGCAGGGCCTGGTCCTGGCCCGGCTGGAGGATGCCCGCTTCCACGGCGCGTGCCAGGTCCCTGGCATTGAATCGTTCCGTCATGGATATTCCCTAGATGCGGTAGGTGCTCTTGGTCATCACCTTGGCCATCAGGCTCATGCCGAAGCGCACGGGGGCCGGGAAGCGATAGCCTCCAGCTTCGAGTGCCGACTCGGCGTGCTGTTCTTCATCGACACGCATCTGCTCGAGGATGGCGCGGGACTTTTCGTCTTCCTGGGGGATCTGCTCCAGATGCTCATCCAGGTGCTTGCACACCTGATGCTCGGTGGCGGCGACGAAACCCAGGCTGACTTTGTCGCTCACTAGGCCGGCGAGGGCGCCGATGCCGAACGACATGCCATAGAACAACGGGTTGAGCACGCTGGGGTGGCTGCCCAGCTGGCGGATGCGCTGTTCGCACCAGGCCAGGTGGTCGACTTCTTCCTCGGCGGCATGTTCCATGGCCTTGCGCACTTGCGGCAGCTTGGCGGTCAGGGCTTGGCCTTGGTAGAGCGCCTGGGCGCAAACTTCACCGGTATGGTTGATGCGCATCAGGCCGGCGACGTGGCGGGTTTGGCTTTCGTCCAGTTCCGCATCCGGTTGGACGATGGCCGGGGACGGGCGGGCGGGTTGGCCGCTGAAGGGCAGCAAGGTGCGCATGGCGGTATCTGCCTGCAGCAACAAGCGGTCGAGCGGCGAGTAGTGACGTTCGGTAGCCATCGGGCACCTCCGCTAGAGTGTGCCCGACAGTTTACCGCAATCGGCAGGAGGGGGGGTGCCCTGGATCAGCCCGGTGGCCAGTGCATCTGGCGCTGGCCGAGCACATGCATGTGGATGTGGTAGACGGTCTGGCCGCCCTGCTCGTTGCAGTTCATGACCACGCGGAAGCCTTCCTCGCAGCCCAGCTCCTTGGCCAGGCGCTGCGCGGTGAACAAGATGTGGCCGGCCAGACCCTTGTCCTCTTCGGTCAGGTCGTTGAGGGTGCGGATGGGCTTTTTCGGGATGACCAGAAAATGTACCGGCGCCTGCGGGGCGATATCGTGGAAGGCCAGAACCTGGTCGTCCTCGTAGATGATCTTCGCCGGGATCTCCCGGTTGATGATCTTGGTGAAGAGAGTCTCCACAGCACTTGCTCCATGGTGAGGGTCGGGCCGAGTGTACCCAGCGCGGCGGCGCTCGCCCAGTGGCTATTGGAAGCCGACAGGGCAATAGCGGCGATTGACCAGGCCCGCGAGCTTGCGCACCAGCCAGCGTGGCATCAGGCGTGGCAGCGCTGCCAGCCAGCGATTGCGCCGGCCTGGCATGATCACGGCGCGATTCCGGTCCAGCGCGCGCACGGTGTAGAGCGCCACTTCTTCGGGGCTCAGGCAGCGCGTGCTGCCTTCGAGGCGGGGAATGCGTCGGCGTGCCGAACGCACCGGGCCGGGACACAGCACGGAAACCTTGATCCCGGTGCGCTTGAGCTCCTCACGCAGCGCTTCGGAGAAACTCACCACATACGCCTTGCTGGCCGCATAGGCAGCCATCCAGGGGCCTGGCGCCGCACCGGCCAGGGAGGCGACGTTGAGGATCTGCCCGCCGCCCTGCACGGCCATCAGGTTGCCGATGGCGTGACACAGGCGGCTCAGGGCAAGGATGTTGACCTCGAGCAGGTCCTGTTCGTCTGCCCATTCATGGGCCAGGAAGGGGCCATAGGTGCGCTGGGCCGCGCAATTCACCAGCAGGTCGATGCGCCGCTCGCCTTCCTCCAGCTCGAGCACGAAGCCCGACAGGCGCAGGGGCTGGCTCAGGTCGCAGGCGCGGAACAATACTTCGACACCGAAACGCTGGGTCAGCTCGATGGCCACAGGCTCGAGGGTTTCACGGTGGCGAGCCACCAGGATCAGGTTGCGCCCGCGCCGTGCCAGTGCTTCCGCCAGGGCCAGGCCCAGGCCGCTGGAAGCTCCGGTAATCATGGCGTAACGGGTCATGCAAGGCTCCTGGGGGCTGAAGAGGGCGCCTAGTGTACAGCTTGGCCAGGGAAGGTGGTGCCTTTATGCAGTCAGGGCCGGCCTGGCGCCAGGCCCGGCCGCCTGGGTCGGAACGGGCGGCTTCAGAACGGCTTGACCACAACCAGCACCACGATGCCCAGCAGGAACAGCACCGGCACTTCGTTGAACCAGCGGTAGTACACATGGCTGCGGGTATTGCTGCCCGCGGCGAAGCGTTTGCGCTGGGTGCCGCACATGTGGTGGTACACGGTCAGCAATGCCACCAGGGTGAGCTTGGCATGCAGCCAGCCCTGGCTCAGCCAGCCCGGGTTGAGGTACAGCATCCAGCCGCCGAAGACATAGGTCGCGATCATGGCCGGGTTCATGATGCCTCGGTACAGTTTGCGCTCCATGGTGATGAAGCGCTCCTGGCTGATGCTGTCCTGGCTTTGGGCGTGGTAGACGAACAGCCGCGGCAGGTAGA
Organism: Pseudomonas guariconensis; assembly: GCF_015680235.1. GTDB lineage: Bacteria > Pseudomonadota > Gammaproteobacteria > Pseudomonadales > Pseudomonadaceae > Aquipseudomonas > Aquipseudomonas guariconensis_A. The sequence continues at coordinate 6,237 of NZ_JADLJL010000028.1, read as the reverse complement.
ACAGGCCGGCGAACCAGCAAACGACACTGATGATGTGCAGGGCCTTGATCCATAGATAGAGCATTGGGAAGTTCCTTCAGGTTTCACGGTCGTCAGATAGTAAAGGCCAAGCGCTCGACGGGGCATCCGAAGAGTTGTTACAGAGACCCCAGCCCCCTATTATCGTGCGTTTTCCAGTTGGCTCGTTGATAAGGGGCAAGCGTTATGATCAAGGTCGGTATCGTCGGCGGCACGGGTTACACCGGCGTCGAACTGTTGCGTCTGCTGGCACAGCACCCTCAGGCCGAGGTCGCGGTCATCACCTCGCGCTCCGAGGCGGGCGTGGCTGTCGCCGACATGTATCCGAACCTGCGCGGCCACTACGACGGGCTGGCCTTCAGCGTGCCGGACAGCAAGACCCTGGGCGCCTGCGACGTGGTGTTCTTCGCCACGCCCCATGGTGTTGCCCATGCTCTGGCCGGCGAGCTGCTGGCAGCCGGAACCAAGGTCATCGACCTGTCTGCCGACTTCCGTCTCCAGGATGCGGTGGAGTGGGGCAAGTGGTACGGCCAACCCCACGGTGCGCCGGAGCTGCTCAAGGATGCGGTCTATGGCTTGCCCGAGGTCAATCGCGAGAAGATCCGCCAGGCACGCCTGATCGCCGTGCCGGGTTGCTACCCGACTGCCACCCAGCTGGGCTTCCTACCGCTGCTGGAAGCCGGCCTGGCTGATCCATCGCGGTTGATCGCCGACTGCAAGTCCGGGGTCAGCGGCGCAGGTCGTGGCGCGGCAGTGGGCTCGCTGTTCTGCGAGGCAGGCGAAAGCATGAAGGCCTATGCGGTCAAGGGGCACCGTCACCTGCCGGAGATCAGCCAGGGCCTGCGCCTGGCTGCAGGCAAGGACGTCGGCCTGACCTTCGTCCCGCACCTGACGCCGATGATCCGTGGTATCCATGCCACCCTTTATGCAACCGTCGCCGATACCAGCGTCGACCTGCAGGCGCTGTTCGAGAAGCGTTATGCCGATGAGCCGTTCGTCGATGTGATGCCGGCCGGCAGCCACCCCGAGACCCGCAGCGTGCGCGGCGCCAATGTCTGCCGCATTGCGGTGCACCGGCCACAGGGCGGCGATCTGGTGGTCGTGCTGTCGGTGATCGACAACCTGGTCAAGGGCGCTTCCGGCCAGGCAGTGCAGAACCTGAACATTCTGTTCGGCCTGGACGAGCGCATGGGCCTGGGGCACGCGGGCCTGCTGCCCTGATCGACGGCTCGAGCCACAGGTGATGGGGGCATAACGCCCCCATTTTTGCCGAGCACGACCAAAGCCGCACAATTCTTGACCGATTTTCTCGGAGAAGCGGATAATGCGCGTCATCGAGTTTTATGGCGGCACTGCGCCGGGAGAGTCAACATGAGCGTCGAAACCTTCACCCCCACGGCTTTGGAATTCACCCAAGGTGCAGCGCACAAGGTGAAGACCCTGGTCACCGAAGAGGGCAATGATCGCCTGAAGCTGCGTGTATTCGTGACCGGCGGCGGCTGCTCGGGGTTCCAGTACGGGTTCACTTTCGATGAGGAAGTGGCCGAAGACGACACCGTGGTCGAGCGCGAGGGTGTTTCCCTGGTCGTGGACCCGATGAGCTTCCAGTACCTGGCGGGCGCTGAGGTGGACTATCAGGAAGGCTTGGAAGGGTCGCGTTTCGTGATCAAGAACCCCAATGCCACCACCACCTGCGGCTGCGGCTCGTCGTTCTCGATCTGAGCCTGGGCTTGTCATGAAAACGCCGCGCTTATGCGCGGCGTTTTGTTTTCTGCGTGGGTTTCAAGCCGGGTAGATCGCGCCGAGTACGCGCAGCCCTTTGGCCGCCGTGACGCTCGGGCGGTTGGCTGGAATGCCTTCGAGACAGCAATGGGCCAACCAGGCGAAGGCCATGGCCTCGACCCAGTCCGGATCGACGCCGTAGGCCGCGGTGCTAGCTACCTGGGCCGATGGCAGCAAGGCTGCCAGCCGACGCATCAACGCGCCATTGCGTGCGCCGCCCCCGCATACCAACAGGGTTTCGGTGTGGGGTTGGGCGCTGCGTAGCGAATCGATGATGCTGCGGGCAGTCAGTTCCAGTAGGGTCGCCTGGATATCTTCGTCCCGGTAGTTCGGCAGTGCCGCCAGGTGAGTGTCCAGCCAGGGGAGGTTGAACACCTCACGGCCGGTGCTCTTGGGGCCGGTTCCGGCGAAGAACGGGTCGGCGAGCAGGCGGGCGAGCAGGGCATTGCAAACGTTGCCGCTGGCTGCCCACTGGCCATCGGCATCGTAGGCCTTGCCGCGCTTGCGTTCGATCCAGGCATCGAGCAGCACATTGCCCGGGCCACAGTCGAAACCATGAACGGGCTTGTTCTGCTCGATCAGGCTGAGGTTGCTGAACCCTCCGACGTTGAGAATGGCGACCTGTTGGCCCAGATGGCCGAACAGTGCTTCGTGGAAAGCCGGCACCAAGGGAGCGCCTTGGCCGCCTGCTGCCACATCGCGGCGCCGGAAATCCCCTACTACGCACACGCCTGTGAGCTCTGCCAACAGGGCCGGGTTGCCGATCTGTACGGTGAAGCCGCGCGCAGGTTCGTGGCGGATGGTCTGGCCGTGGCTGCCGATCGCGCGAATGGCGCCGGCCTCCAGGCCTTGGCTGGCCAGGAGCTGGCCGATGCCATCGGCGGCGAGGGTGGCCCAGCGGTTTTCCGCGAGGCTGGCACGGGCGATTTCGTCAGGGCCGCTGGCGCAAAGGGCGAGCAGGTCCTGGCGAAGGTCGGCGGGCATGGGGGTGTAGTGGGTGGCGAGCAGACGGGTCTGCTCGCCTTGGTCGATCAGTGCGATGTCCAGGCCGTCGAGGCTGGTTCCGGACATCACACCCAGATAGAGCGCCATGGATCAGCGCTTGTTGGCGGCGAGCATGGTGGCCTTTTCTTGGTCCATGCGGGCGATCAGGGGCTTGCTCTGCTGCAGGAAACGCTGGCGCTCGGAACGGGCGATCGGGTCGGCCATGGGCAGCTTGCGGCTCAGCGGGTCGACATGCACGCCGTTGACCTGGAACTCATAGTGCAGGTGTGGCCCGGTGGACAGCCCGGTGGTGCCGATGTAGCCGATGATCTGACCTTGCTTGACCGAGCTGCCGGTCTTGATGCCCTTGGCGAAGCCTTGCATGTGACCATAGAGCGTCTTGTAGGAGTTGCCGTGGGCGATGATCACGGTGTTGCCGTAGCCGCCGCGACGGCCTGCCAACAGGACCTTGCCGTCGCCAGCGGCCTTGATTGGCGTGCCGCGAGGGGCTGCGTAGTCGACGCCTTTGTGCGCGCGGATCTTGTTCAGGATCGGGTGCTTGCGGCCCGCGGAGAAGCGCGAACTGATGCGGGCGAAGTCCACCGGCGTGCGGATGAACGCCTTGCGCAGGCTGTTGCCGTCGGCGGTGTAGTAGCTGGTGTTGCCCTGCTTGTTGGTGTAGCGCACGGCGGTGTAGGTCTTGCCGCGGTTGGTGAAGCGGGCGGAAAGGATATTGCCGGTGCCGACCACCTTGCCATCCATGACCTTCTGCTCGTAGACCACGTCGAATTCGTCGCCTGGGCGGATGTCCTGGGCGAAGTCGATGTCGTAGCCCAGCACTCGCGCCATGTCCATGGTCAGGCTGTGGGACAGGCCAGCACGCTTGGCCGAGGCCGACAGCGAGCTCTTGATCACGCCATGGGCGTAGGCGGTGCGTACCACTGGCTTGCTGATCTCGCGATCGAAGCTGTAGCCCTTGGCGGTCTTGGTCAGGCGAATGGTCTCGAGGTTGCTGACCTTGCTGTGCAGGCTGGCCAGCTGGCCGTCCTTGTCGAGTTCGAACTGCAGTACCTGGCCATGCTTGAGCCGGCTGAACTGCTTGGCCTGCTTGCCGCTGGCCAGGACGTCATGGACCGCATTGCTCGGCAACCCGACCTTGGCGAACAAGGTAGACAGGGTGTCGCCACGGGCGACGGTGACTTCGCGATGACCGGGAAGCTTGGCGTCGGCGCTTTGCTCGGCCTTCTCCTCGGCAGCGGGTGCCTGTTCGGCGGTTTGCGTGGCCGCAGGCTCGGCGTTCTCGATCTGGGCGAAGGGCGAGCCTTTGTCGCCTTCGGTTTGGACCAGGGGGGCGGCCTTGGACTCGTCCTTCAGCTGCTCTGCCGGGGTTTCCAGCTCGAGGCTAAGGGTGGTCTTCTTGGCTTCGACCTCGCTGGAAGGGAATACCAGCAAAGCCAGGCTGAGCAAGGCGGCGATGCCGCTGGCGGCCAACAAATGGCTTTTCGGATAAAGCGGGGGCGCTTTAGGCGTCTCGTTGGTCATAGGTGAGGTGACTTTGAAAAAGTGAAATGGAAAAGATGAATGACATGATGAAGATGAAATAACTGTATAAAATATAACCAAATCCATTTTCGCGCAAGGGCGCGTAGACGCCGCGATACGCCTTTCGGGTCACATTCCTTTGCGAAACTTGTATTTGACGGCCGATCTTGTATGGTTGGCTCCCCTTGAATCTGAGCCTTGCGGGTCTGTCTATGAAGTCGGTTGAAGAGCAGCTGGCGCTTATCAAGCGCGGTGCGGAAGAGGTATTGGTCGAGTCGGAACTGGTGGAGAAGCTCAAGCGCGGCCAGCCCCTGCGTATCAAGGCGGGTTTCGACCCGACCGCGCCGGACCTGCACCTTGGGCACACCGTGCTGATCAACAAGCTGCGCCAGTTCCAGGACCTGGGGCACCAGGTCATCTTCCTGATCGGCGACTTCACCGGCATGATCGGCGACCCGAGCGGCAAGAGCGCCACGCGTCCTCCGTTGACCCGCGAGCAGGTCCTGGACAACGCCGAGACCTATAAACAGCAGGTGTTCAAGATTCTCGACCCGTCCAAGACCGAGGTGGCGTTCAATTCCACCTGGATGGACAAGCTGACCCCGGCCGACTTCATTCGCCTGGCTTCGCAATACACCGTGGCACGCATGCTCGAGCGCGACGATTTCGACAAGCGCTACAGCAGCAACCAGCCGATTGCGATCCACGAGTTCCTGTATCCGTTGGTTCAGGGCTACGACTCGGTAGCGCTCAAGGCTGATGTCGAGCTGGGTGGTACCGACCAGAAGTTCAACCTGTTGATGGGGCGCGAGCTGCAGCGCGCCTATGGGCAGGAGGCGCAGAACATCGTGACCATGCCGCTGCTCGAAGGGCTCGACGGCGTGAAGAAAATGTCCAAGTCCCTGGGCAACTACGTGGGTATCCAGGAAGCGCCTGGGGTGATGTACAGCAAGCTGGTGTCGATCCCAGACACCTTGATGTGGCGTTACTTCGAGCTGCTGAGCTTCCGTTCGATGGACGAGATCAACCAGTTCCGTGCCGATGTCGAAGCAGGTGCAAACCCGCGCGATATCAAGATCAAGCTGGCTGAGGAGATCGTGGCACGCTTCCATGGCGAAGAGGCCGCGGCCAATGCTCACCGTGCTGCGGGTAACCGCATGAAGGATGGTGAGCTGCCGGAAGATCTGCCGGAGGTTGAAGTGGCCGCCTCGGAGGATATGCCGATTGCTGCCGTGCTGAACAAGGCTGGCCTGGTGAAGAACTCGGCGGCTGCGCGCGACCTGCTCAATGCTGGTGGGGTCAAGGTGGATGGCGCCGTGGTCGATCGTGGCTTTGTCTTCGCGGTCGGCGCCACCCATGTGTGCCAGGCGGGCAAGAAGGCTTTCGCGCGCATTACTCTGAAAGCTGAATGAAGATGGCTTCTATATAGAGAGGCGACGCAAGCGGGGAGGCCGGTAGGCCTCCCCGCTTTGTTTTTCGGCAATATCGAAGTTTTTTGAAAATAACGGTTGACGCGCCGTTTCAGGGGCCTATAATGCGCCCCACTTCCGACGCAGTCGAAACGCAAAACTCCTTGAGATTCAATGAGTTGAACGGTTCAGGTAGTATCGGAAGGCTTCGGTCTCACAGATCGGCAGCGGTGAAAAAGGCAGTTGACAGCAGGTTTTAACGCTGTATGATTCGCCTCCCGCTACGAGAGATCGCAGCGTGTTAAGCGGTTGAAGTTGAACGACTTTCTCGTAAGAAACTTCGAAATAAACGCTTGACAGACTTTGAGGAAAGCGTAGAATGCGCGGCCTCGGTTGAGACAACGCTCTTAACCAAATCGCTCTTTAACAATCGAATCAAGCAATTCGTGTGGGTGCTTGTGAGTATGGACTGATCGTCGCCAAGATTATCAGCATCACAAGT
>NZ_JADLJL010000027.1 GCF_015680235.1 Pseudomonas guariconensis | reverse complement strand
AGCCGGCTCCCACCCCGAGCGTGCCAACCCGGATCCAGTGGGAGCCGGCTTGCCGGCGATAGGGCCGGTACCGGTTATCAATGAGCCCGGGCCAACCGCGCCCGCCGGGCGCGCCACCCGGCCACCAGCGAGGGCCCCAGGGCCACCAGCGCCGAACCCAGCACCACCGTCACCGCTCCCACATACCCCAGGGCATTGATGTCCTCGGCATGCACGTACGCCGGCCACAGCCAGGCCGCCAGAGCCACCGCGACGAAAGTCACCAGTGGCGTCAGCGCCAGGGTCGCGCTCACCCGCGAAGCCTCCCAATGGGCCAGTGCCTCGGCGAAGGCGCCATAGGCCACCAGGGTATTGAGGCAGCATGCCAGCAACAGCCACCCCTGCAGCGGGCTCAACTGCAACGCTTCCAGCGGGTGCACCCAGGGCGTGAGCAGCACCGCGCAGCACAGATAGATCACCATCATCACCTGCTGCGAATGCCACACCGTCAGCAGTTGCTTCTGGCTCAGGGCATAGAACACCCAGATGCTGGTGGCCAAGATGATGGTCAGCACGCCGGTGGTGTAGGTGCCCAGCGAGGTCAGCAGCTCTTCCAGGCGCTGGTTGAAGAACAGGCCGAAACCGGCCAGCAGTACCAGCAAGCCCATGCCCTGCCCCAGGCTGAAGCGCTCCTTGAACACGAACACGCTGGCCACCAGCAACAATACCGGGCCGAGCTGTACCACCAGTTGCGCGGTCCCGGGGCTGAGCAGGTTGAGCCCGACCAGGTACAGCACGTAGTTGCCCACCAGACCGCATACGGCCACCGCCACCAGGCCATAGCCCTTGCGCCCCAGCTTGTCGAACGCCGGCAGGCGCCGGTTGGCCGCGAGCCAGGCGAACAGTAGGCCGCCGGACACCAGCAGGCGGTACCAGGTGACGGTCACCGGGTCCATGACCTGCAACACCTGCTTGAGCTTGATCGGCAGGATGCCCCAGAGCAACGCGGTCAAAAGTGCCAGGAACAGGCCATAGACCCAGCGTCCGGAAGAAATGTGCATAGCGTCCTCGATCAAGCCCATGGAAAGGGTGGGCAAATTCTAAGGGCTTGGAGTGCCGCACTGAGAGAAAGTGGCGCGAAAAGAATTCATCGGGTTATTCCGGGAAGGCATGGATGCCGGTGCCGGCCCGATTGCGGGGGTCGGCACAGTCAACGATTCACTTCTTGTCTTTCGCGAACGCCGCCTCCAGCGCCTCGTTGATCGTTCTGAGCACCTTCACCCGTGCCCAGCGTTTGTCATTGGCTTCCACCAATGTCCAGGGTGCGATCTCGGTGCTGGTCCGATCGACCATGTCCCCCACCGCCTCGGCATACACATCCCACTTGTCGCGGTTGCGCCAGTCTTCCTCGGTGATCTTGTAGCGCTTGAAGGGGATCTGTTCGCGCTCCTCGAAGCGCTCCAGCTGGGTCTGCGGGTCGATCGCCAGCCAGAACTTGACCACCACCACACCGGCACGGGTCAGCTGTTCCTCGAAGTCGTTGATCTCGCCATAGGCGCGCATCCAGTCGGCCGGGGTGCAGAACCCCTCGACCCGCTCCACCAGCACCCGGCCATACCACGAACGGTCGAAGATGGTGAACTTGCCGCGCGCCGGGATATGTCGCCAGAAACGCCACAGGTACGGCTGGGCGCGCTCCTCCTCGGTGGGCGCGGCCACCGGCACGATGCGGTACTGGCGGGGGTCGAGCGCAGCCGCCACGCGGCGGATCGCCCCGCCCTTGCCGGCCGCGTCGTTGCCCTCGAACACCGCCACCAGGGCATGCCGGCGCATCTGTTTGTGACGTAGCAGGCCGGCCAGGCGCGCCTGCTCGGTCACCAGTTGCTCCTGGTAGTCGGCCTTGTCCAGGCGCCGGCTCAGGTCCAGGGCACCGAGCAGGCTCTTCTGGTCGATGCTGCGGCCCAGCGGGGCGACGTTGCCCTGGTGCTTGGCGCTCGGCGCGCTGGCCAGCGCGGCCTGCAGGCTCTCGAGCAGAATGCGCCCCACCGCCAGGCTGCGGTAGTACGGGTCGGCCCCCTCGATCACGTGCCAGGGCGCATAGTCACGGCTGGTGCGGCGCAGCACACGCTCGCCGAAACGCACGAAACGGTCGTAGGTTTCCGACTGCTGCCAGTCCAGCGGGCTGATGCGCCAGCTGTGCAACGGGTCGTCCTTGAGCGCCTTGAGCCGGGCCTTCATCTGTTTCTTGGACAGGTGGAACCAGAACTTGATGATCAGCGCGCCTTCGTCGCAGAGCATCTGCTCCAGGCGCTCGGCACCGGTGATGGCCTGGTCGAGCACGGCGTCCTTGAACAGGCCGTGCACCCGCCCCTGGAGCATCTGGCTGTACCAGTTGCCGAAGAACACGCCCATCCGCCCTTTCGGCGGCAGGGCCCGCCAGTAGCGCCAGGCCGGTGGTCGGGCCAGTTCTTCGTCGGTCTGCTGGTCGAAGGTGCGCACCTCGATCAGGCGCGGGTCCATCCATTCGTTGAGCAACTTGACCGTCTCGCCCTTGCCGGCACCCTCGATGCCGTTGATCAGCACGATCACCGGGAAGCGCGCCTGCTGCTTGAGTTCGTACTGGGCCTCGAGCAGCGCCTCGCGCAATGCGGGCACTTCAGCTTCGTACGCGTCCTTGTCGATGCTGTGTCCTATTTCGGCGGATTCGAACATGGGTGGCCTTGCTCCTTCAATGGATAAGCAAGACTAGCGGATTGCGCGCCAGGCTTCAGGCTCCGATCGCAGCGGGTGGATCTCGGTGGGAGCCGGCTTGCCGGCGATTGGGCCGGTACAGCCAGCGAAAAACCGACAGATGCCTTAAAATCGCCGACTTTCACCGCAACCCGAGCCACCCATGCCTGCCACCACCCACGCCCAGATCGACTGGGACGACCAAGGCCGCCCCCATTCGCGCCAATACGACGACGTCTACTTCTCGAAGAACGAAGGCGTGGCAGAGACCGAGCATGTCTTCCTCGAACAGAACCGCCTGCGCGAGCGCTTCGCCGACCTGGCGCCCAACGCATGCCTGGTGATCGGCGAAACGGGCTTTGGCACCGGCATGAACTTTTATTGCGCCTGGCAGCTGTTCGCCGAACAGGCCCACCCCGAAGCGCGCCTGCAGTTCGTCAGCGTCGAGAAATACCCGCTGACCCGCGAGGACCTTGCCCGCGCCGTGCAACTATGGCCGGACCTCGCGCCCTATTGGCAACCGCTGCTGGAGCAATACGTGGCGGTACATGGGGGCTTCCAACAGTTCACCTTCGACGGCGGCCGCGTCACCCTTACCCTGCTGGTGGGCGACGTGCTCGAACAGTTGCCCCAGCTCGACGCCCCGATCGATGCCTGGTTCCTCGACGGCTTCGCCCCGGCGAAGAACCCCGACATGTGGACGCCGGAGCTGTTCGCGCAGTTGGCCCGGCTTTCGCGGCCAAGCACCACCCTCGCCACCTTCACCACCACCGGTTGGGTGCGCCGGGGCCTGATCGCCGCAGGTTTTGCCATGCGCAAGGTGCCCGGTATCGGCAAGAAGTGGGAGGTGATGCACGGCGAGTTCCAGGGTTGGCCGGCCGAGCAACCGCTGCCACCGGGCATCGCGCCCTGGTATGCCCGCCCCGCCCTGCCCCAGGGCCCACGTCATGCCTTGGTGATCGGCGCGGGCCTGGCCGGTAGCGCCACCGCTGCGAGCCTGGCCACCCGTGGCTGGCAGGTCAGCGTGCTGGAGCGCCACGACGCCCCGGCCCGTGAAGCCTCGGGCAACCCCCAGGGCGTGCTGTACCTGAAGCTCTCGGCCCATGGCACGGCGCTGTCGCAGATGATCCTCGCCGGCTTCGGCTACACCCGGCGCTGGCTGCAACGCCTGCAACCCGGCCAGGCCTGGGACGCCTGCGGCGTGCTGCAGCTGGCCTTCGACGACCAGGAAGCCCAGCGCCAGGCCAAGCTGGCCGAAGCCTTCGACAGCAGCCTGCTGCAAGTGCTCGACCAGGCCCAGGCAGAAGCTGTCGCCGGCGTGGCGTTGCCGGCCGGTGGGCTGTTCTATCCCGAAGGTGGCTGGGTGCATCCACCCGCCTTGTGCCAGGCGCAGTTGCACCATTCGAACATCCGTTTGCTGGCGCATCATGAGGTGATCGAGCTGCGCAAGGCCGACGACCTGTGGCAGGCCTGGGACGGCGAACGGCTGCTGGCCAGCGCGCCCGTGGTGGTACTGGCCGGCGCCGCCGAGGTGCGCCGCTTCGACGCCTGCGCCGCGCTGCCGCTCAAGCGTATTCGCGGGCAGATCACCCGCCTGCCGGCCACCGAGGCCAGCCGGGCGTTGCGCACCGTGGTCTGCGCAGAAGGCTACGTGGCACCGCCTCGGGGCGATGAGCACACGCTGGGTGCAAGCTTCGACTTCCATAACGACGACCTGACCCCGACCACCGCCGAACACCAGGGCAACCTGGCCTTGCTGGAGGAGATCTCCACGGACCTGGCCCAGCGGCTGCACACCGCCGCGCTTGACCCCGAGCAGCTGCAGGGCCGGGCGGCGTTTCGCTGCACCAGCCCCGACTACTTGCCGATCGTCGGGCCGGTGGCCGATGCTCAGGCGTTCGCCGAGGCGTATGCGGTGCTGGCCAAGGATGCCCGGCAGGTGCCAGACACCCCTTGCCCGTGGCTCGACGGTTTGTATGTGAACAGCGGGCATGGCTCACGGGGCCTGATTACCGCGCCCCTATGCGGGGAATTGGTGGCGGCCTGGGTGTGTGGCGAACCACTGCCGGTGCCCCGGGCGGTGGCAGAAGCATGCCATCCGAACCGGTTTGCGCTGCGCCGGTTGATTCGCGGTAAATAATCCAGGCCCAATCGCGGGGCGAGCCCGCTCCCACGGAGGTCTCGTTCTCCCACAGGTCTTTCGACTGCAACAGCCCCTGTGGGAGCGGGCTTGCCCCGCGATTGGGCCAGCATTGCCACGCCTATATAACAGATCGATCTAAAACTCTCGCAAACCCCATGGGTCAGTTCCTTATGTGCCTCATTTCGGGGGCACATATTCCCCAACGGCAAAACCGGTAAGGACCTATGTGCGGATTAGCAGGAGAGTTACGTTTCACCCCCATCAACCAAGCCCCTCGCCCGGCGGACCTCGCCGCGGTGGAGCGCATCACCCACCACCTGGCGCCTCGTGGCCCCGACGCCTGGGGTTTTCATAGCCAGGGCCCGATCGCCCTCGGCCATCGACGCTTGAAGATCATGGACCTGTCCGACGGCTCGGCCCAGCCGATGATCGACAACACCCTGGGCCTGTCGCTGGCCTTCAACGGCGCCATCTACAACTTCCCTGAGCTGCGCGAAGAATTGCAGGGCCTGGGCTACAACTTCTTCTCCGACGGCGACACCGAAGTGCTGCTCAAGGGCTATCACGCCTGGGGTGCGGCGCTGCTGCCCAAGCTCAACGGTATGTTCGCCCTGGCCATCTGGGAGCGCGACAACCAGCGCCTGTTCCTGGCCCGCGACCGCCTCGGGGTCAAGCCGCTGTACCTGTCGCGCAACGGCGAGCGCCTGCGCTTCGCCTCGAGCCTGCCGGCCTTGCTCAAGGGCGGCGACATCGACCCGGTGATCGACCCGGTGGCGCTCAACCACTACCTCAATTTCCATGCCGTGGTCCCCGCACCGCGCACCCTGCTGGCCAACGTGCAGAAGCTCGAGCCAGGCACCTGGATGCGCATCGATCGCCATGGCGAGGTGCAGCGCGAAACCTGGTGGCAACTGCACTACGGCCCACACCCCGACGAACAACAGCTAGGCCTGGACGACTGGACCACCCGCGTGCTCGACGCCACCCGCGACGCCGTGGCCATTCGCCAACGGGCCGCGGTGGACGTCGGCGTGCTGCTCTCCGGCGGCGTCGACTCGAGCCTACTGGTAGGCCTGCTGCGTGACGTAGGCGTGGACGACCTCTCGACCTTCTCCATCGGCTTCGAGGATGCCGGCGGCGAGCGCGGCGACGAGTTCCAGTATTCGGACCTGATCGCCCGCCACTACGGCACCCGCCACCACCAACTGCGCATCGACGAGCGCGAGATCATCGAACAGCTGCCGGCGGCGTTCCGCGCCATGAGCGAGCCGATGGTCAGCCATGACTGCATCGCCTTCTACCTGCTCTCGCGGGAAGTGGCCAAGCACTGCAAGGGCGTGCAGAGCGGCCAGGGTGCCGACGAGCTGTTCGCCGGCTACCACTGGTACCCGCAGGTCGATGGCGCCGAGGATGCCTACAGCGCCTACCGCGACGCCTTCTTCGACCGCAGCCACGCCGAATACCGCGACACCGTCCAGGCCCGCTGGCTGTTGGAGACCGACGTGGCCGGCGAGTTCGTCCGCGAGCACTTCGCCCGCCCCGGCGCCGGCGAGGCGGTGGACAAGGCGCTGCGCCTGGACAGCACGGTGATGCTGGTAGACGACCCGGTCAAGCGCGTCGACAACATGACCATGGCCTGGGGCCTGGAAGCGCGTACGCCGTTCCTGGACTACCGCCTGGTGGAACTGTCGGCACGCATCCCGGCGCGCTTCAAGTTGCCCGACGGCGGCAAGCAGGTGCTCAAGGCCGCGGCGCGGCGGGTCATCCCCCATGAGGTGATCGACCGCAAGAAGGGCTACTTCCCGGTGCCCGGCCTCAAGCACCTGCAAGGCGCCACCCTGGACTGGGTGCGCGAACTGCTGACCGACCCGAGCCAGGACCGCGGCCTGTTCAACCCGGCGATGCTCGACCGCCTGCTGAGCAACCCCCATGGCCAGCTGACGCCGCTGCGCGGCTCCAAGCTGTGGCAGCTGGCAGCCCTGAACCTGTGGCTCAGCGAACAAGGAATCTGACCGATGAAAGCCCAAACAGCCTATGGCCAACGCCTGCTACGTGGACAAGCGCCTTCCTACGAGCGCCTGCAGGCCCGCCTGGCAGGCGATGGCAGCGAACCCCACGACCAGCCGCGCGCCGTGCACTGCGGCTGGGGCCGCCTGCTGATCGGCCACACCTACCCGGACCCGGCGGTGCTGGCCGAGGCGCTGTTGGACGAGTGCCCCGGCGAGCGGGATATCGCCCTTTACGTGGCCGCGCCACAACAGTTGTTGGCCCAGGCGCCGCAGCAGCTGTTCCTCGACCCCTCGGACACCTTGCGCCTGTGGTTCACCGACTACCGCCCGGCGCAACGGGTGTTCCGCGGCTTTCGTATCCGCCGCGCCCAGGCCGAGGCCGACTGGCAGGCGATCAACGCCCTGTACCAGGCCCGCGGCATGCTGCCAGTCAACCCTGAGCTGCTCACGCCCCACCACCTGGGTGGCCCGGTGTACTGGTTGGCCGAGGACGAAGACACCAACGCAGTGATCGGCAGTGTCATGGGCCTGAACCACAGCAAGGCCTTCGACGACCCTGAGCATGGCAGCAGCCTGTGGTGCCTGGCGGTGGACCCGCAATGCAGCCGGCCAGGCGTCGGCGAGGTGCTGGTGCGCCATCTGGTCGAGCACTTCATGAGCCGTGGCCTGGCCTACCTGGACCTGTCGGTGCTGCACGACAACCGCCAGGCCAAACGCCTGTACAAGAAGCTGGGCTTTCGCAACCTGCCCACCTTCGCCGTCAAGCGCAAGAACGGCATCAACCAGCAGCTGTTTCTCGGCCCAGGGCCAGAAGCCGAGCTCAACCCTTATGCCCGTATCATCGTCGACGAGGCCTTGCGGCGTGGCATCGAGGTGCAGGTGGACGACGCCGCCGCGGGCCTGTTCACCCTCAGCCTGGGCGGGCGACGGGTGCGCTGCCGCGAATCGCTGAGCGACCTGACCAGCGCCGTGACCATGACCCTGTGCCAGGACAAGCGCCTCACCCAGCATGCCCTGCACAACGCCGGGCTGAGGGTGCCGGTGCAGCAGCTGGCCGGCAATGCCGACGATAACCTGGCATTTCTCGAAGAGCACGGCGCGGTGGTGGTCAAGCCGGTCGACGGCGAACAAGGCCAGGGTGTGGCGGTCAACCTGACCACCCATGAAGAGATCAGCCAAGCGATCGAACAGGCCCGGCGCTTCGACAGCCGGGTGCTGCTGGAAAGCTTCCACCCGGGGCTGGACCTGCGCATCGTGGTCATCGGCTTCGAGGTGGTGGCCGCGGCGATCCGTCACCCCGCCCAGGTGGTGGGCGATGGCGAGCACAGCATCAAGGCGCTGATCGAGGCCCAGAGCCGCCGGCGCCAGGCCGCCACGGGTGGAGAAAGCCGTATCCCGCTGGATGAGGAAACCGAGCGCACCCTGCGCGCTGCGGGGCTGGCGTACGACAGCGTACTGCCGGCCGGGCAGCGCCTGGCGGTGCGCCGCACGGCCAACCTGCATACCGGCGGCACCCTGGAAGACGTCACCGAGCGGTTGCACCCGGTACTCGCCGATGCAGCGGTGCGCGCAGCCAGGGCGCTGGATATCCCGGTGGTCGGCCTGGACCTGATGGTGCGCGATGCCGAGCACCCGGATTACGTGATCATCGAGGCCAACGAGCGAGTCGGCCTGGCTAACCACGAACCGCAACCCACGGCCGAGCGCTTCATCGACCTGCTGTTTCCCCATAGCCGGGCGCTGGCCTGAGCAACGCCGTACCGGCCCAATCGCCGGCAAGCCGGCTCCCACAGGGATCGCAAACTGTGCAAGACAGCGCAGGACAGGTGGGAGCCGGCTTGCCGGCGATTGGGCCCTCGAGGCCATGCCAATACATTCATTGACCCAGAACGGAGGCCAGGACATGTCCGACCGACATCCCGAACCCGATCTCGACTACCTCAAGCGCGTGCTGCTGGAAATGCTCGCCATCCCCAGCCCCACCGGCTTCACCGACACCATCGTGCGCTACGTGGCCGAACGCCTTGAGGAGCTGGGCATCCCGTTCGAGCTGACCCGCCGCGGCACCATCCGCGCCACCCTCAAAGGCCGGCAGAATTCTCCGGACCGCGCCGTCTCGGCGCATGTCGACACCATCGGCGCCAGCGTGCGCCAATTACTGGACAACGGCCGCCTGGCTTTGGCGCCGGTGGGCTGCTGGTCCAGCCGCTTCGCCGAGGGCAGCCGGGTGAGCGTGTTCACCGACACCGGCGTGTTCCGCGGCAGCGTGTTGCCGCTGATGGCCAGCGGGCACGCCTACAACACCGCCATCGACCAGATGCCCGTCAGTTGGGAACACGTGGAGGTGCGCCTGGACGCCTATTGCGCCACCCGCGCCGACTGCGAAGCCCTGGGGCTGGCCATCGGTGATTTCGTGGCCTTCGACCCGCTGCCGGAGTTCACCGAAAGCGGCCACATCAGCGCCCGCCACCTGGACGACAAGGCCGGCGTGGCGGCGCTGCTGGCGGCGCTCAAGGCCGTGGTGGAAAGCGGCCGCCAGCCGCTGATCGACTGCCACCCACTGTTCACCATCACCGAGGAAACCGGCTCCGGCGCCGCCGGGGCGCTGCCGTGGGATGTCAGCGAATTCGTGGGTATCGACATCGCGCCGGTGGCGCCAGGGCAGGCGTCCAGCGAACATGCGGTGAGCGTGGCCATGCAGGATTCCTCCGGGCCCTACGACTATCACCTTTCACGCCATCTGCTGAAATTGGCCGGCGACCATGACCTGCCGGTACGCCGCGACCTGTTCCGCTACTACTTCAGCGATGCCCACTCGGCCGTGACCGCAGGCCACGATATCCGCACCGCGTTGGTGGCCTTCGGCTGCGATGCCACCCATGGCTACGAGCGCACCCATATCGACAGCCTGGCCGCCCTGAGCAAGCTGTTGGCCAGCTACCTGCTCAGCCCACCGGTGTTCGCCAGCGACTCGCACCCGGCCAATACCTCCCTGGAGCGCTTCAGCCACCAGTTGGAGCATGAAGCGCAGATGGAAAGCGAAACACGGGTGCCGCCGGTGGACACCTTGGTGGGAAACAAGACCTGAAGACTGCAGGGACGCCCGGCTGTCGGCGTCCCCATCTGAAACGGCGCAGGACAGGTGGGAGCCGGCTTGCCGGCGATTGGGCCCGCATGGCGTTCGCGCTACAGCTTTGCGTCAATCTGTGGGAGCATGCCCTCTTCCAGCCAAGACCGTGAATCATGCTGATCCCCTACGACCAACTCGAAGCCGACACCCTCACCCGCCTGATCGAAGACTTCGTCACCCGCGACGGCACCGACAATGGCGACGATACGCCCCTGGAAACCCGCGTACTTCGGGTGCGCCAGGCATTAGCCAAGGGGCAAGCGTTCATCCTCTTCGACCTGGAGAGCCAACAGTGCCAACTGCTGGCCAGGCATGAAGTGCCGCGGGAGTTGCTCGAGTAGCCTACACCATCATCAGCCTTTGGTCTGTTTGGCCTTGATTCGCCGGTATACCTCCTCCCGGTGCACCTGCACATCCCGTGGCGCGCTGATACCGAAGCGCACCGCATCGCCACGAACCGACACCACCTTGATGTGGATATCGTCCTTGATCATGATCACCTCCCCGGCCTTGCGCACCATCACCAACATGCTCTGTACCTCCAAACCAACGGAAAACCAGAGACTGCCTGGGGTACATTCGGCCGCACAATGCATCGACCGGCATTTAGATGCTTCCTACAGAAACCGGTAACTTTCCCTACAAACTCAGCCTTGTTGCAGGCGAGGTCCGAACACGATGACGGTCGCTCCCAGTACGCACAGCAAGGCGCCGATCCAGTCGCTGCCCAGGGGGCGGGCACGCTCCACCAGTGCCAGCCAGAGCAGCGAGGAAACGATGTAGATCCCGCCGTAGGCGGCATAGGCGCGACCGGCATAGGCCGCCTCGACGCGGGTGAGGATCAGACCGAAGACGGTCAGACTGAGGAGCGCCGGCACCACCCACCAGGCGCTCTTGCCCAGACGCAGCCACAGGTAGAAGGCGTAGCAGCCGCCGATCTCGAACAGCGCGGCCGTAAAGAACCAGAAGTAGTTGATCATGCCAGGAATGCTTGCCGTTGAAGAACGCACAGCATACCTGAGGGATCGAACGCTATGTGTTCGATCCAGGTCATTCAAATATCCGCATCGAAGATCACCGTGACCTGCCCCTTGTAGGTGGTGCCAGGGTATTTGAGCATGCTAGCTAGGTTCGACTCCCTGACGAAGAAGCGCAAGGAGCCACGTTCATTGGACACAACCGTCGTAGTGGTGAATCGATACTCTCGCCCTGGAGCGATGTTCAGCCTTTGGACTGGCCCCGAGCCATAACGTACATTGGGGGGCAAGGTGAGTTCCAACCACGTGGGCGCCCTATGGGGCCCATTGCTGATCTGGCACAAACTGAGCCCGGGCAATTGATCCGAACACACCGTGGATACCTTGAACGGCCCAGCCGACGACAGGCGGAACGGTATCTCCCGCTCGATGTATGGCGGAGTCCCTCGTCCGACCCAGCTGCGCCACCCGCCTGGTGGCTCCAGCAAGGCGCGATCGGCCCCCGGAGGGAAACGCACCACGAGCGGCTGCTGCACGATGAACTCGATATCGACGCTCATGCTTTCCTGGTTGAGATCCGTGACATGCGACCCGAAACTGAAATCGCGAGTCGTTCCCTGCCCCGCCGTGAAATTCGTCGTCCCTCGGTAGGTACCCACGGCCATCTTCTCTGGCGAGCGCACGGTCAGCTTGTAAGCCGCGCCCATGCCGCTGACCCGGCTGTACGATCTCAGCCCAGGGCTCGCGCCTTTGCCGCCCAATGCAGCGCAGCCGCCACCCGATGTGCCCAACCGCCAAATGAAAGCGCCTCCCGAAGAATCTGCGAAAGCGTGCAGGGCAGTGCACCCTCCCGCGACCTCGTAGGTATTGACAGGGTTCAAGGAAAAATCGAAACGGTCCGAGTCGGCCTTGACGCCGTTGTAGATGGACACATGGGTGAACTCGATGAGCATGTCGTGGGTGTCTCCCGTGCGCTCATTACGCACGGTCACCGTTCGTGACTTTGGCACACCGACATAGAACCTGTCCTGCAGGTAGCCCGCCGAATGGACCGACTCTTTCCGGTACTGGAACGGCAAGTTCATGGCCCCCATGACTCGCTCCGACTGGCACAGCGACAACCATCGCCCGCACGGCCCGTCCCGGCCCAGTTCCACGACGACGCCGGTGGCCGGCCGGTAGGTCGCCCTGATCGTGGCATCCGCCCCTTCGGCCCACTTGGGCAATAGGAAGAGGATGAGCAGGAGCGACAAGGTGGTCACCTTGCGCACTCGGTCACATCGAGGGCCGCAGCTCACCGTCATGCAGTTCCAGGCCCTCATTCCTTGAACGCCAGCACTTCACGCTTGCTGCCCTCTTGCAATTCGAACCGGTATTCACGCCCGGGCTGCTCCGGGAACTTGCGCGTCACGCCGGGCAACAAATGGTGCTTGGTGGGGTCCACGCAATCACGCCCCGCCACGGCGCAATGACGGAAGTTATCGAGCACCACGGTGGCATTGCCGTTGTTGGTCACCACCAGTTGCCCGCCCTGCTGGGTCATCGGCGTCTGGTAGCGGCTGCCCGTGGGACGAACGAACAGCAGCGTGCCGTAGCCGGCCAGCAGCTGAACCCCGGCCTTGAGGCTGTCGCGATAGTCCTGGGCCTGAGCCTCGCTGAGCGAGAAGCCATCGTCCTTCTCGGGCAGCACCGGAATGAAACGCAGGCGGAAGTAACGCTCCTTGTCGCGCTCGCCGCGATACAGCAAGCGCACCGATTGCTGGCCGCGTGCCGGCACGATCAACCGGGCCGGGCTGGCGACCACGCCACGCTGTTCCAGAGGTAACTGCTCGAGGTCCACTTCCCGGGGCTCGCCATCCTGGTCGTAGACGAGTTCGGCGACGCTGACCTTGATGAAGGCCGTGGCCGTGCCACTGTTGTAGATACGTTTTAGCGCAGTGCTCTTGCCCTCCTCCAGGTAATCGTAGAGCCCACCGACGTTGATCTCCGGCGCCGCATGGGCGGCCAAGGGCACCAGCAGCAGGGCCAGGCACACAGATTTGAATACTTGCATCGTCAACCTCACACTTTCACATTGAGCAAACCCACGGCGGGCTTCAGGACCCCACTGCGGGGGCACCGTCGCGCTGCACCACACGGGTGGGGTTGCAGGTCTGGTCACCGGCCATCAGCACATCGCCTTCGCGCACCAGTTCGTCCAACGACAGCGTCAACAGGCAGGCGGTCGCACCGGCCCGTCGCACCTCCAGGGTTGGCGTCGACTGGCTCATTTCCACCGAGAAGTAACCATCGGCCTCGCTCACGCCACGGCTGGCATGGTTGATCACGTGCGCCCCACGCACAGGCTGGCCGTGCTCGTCCAGCAAGCGGCCCAGCACCGTGACCGTGCGCATCACATGCAACTGGCGGTAATCCACGCCACCACGGTTGAGGTGATAGTCGAGGCTGGCCGGCTGGATCACCGCCGCCGGTGCATCGTCGCCATCGAAATCGAACTGCACATGACCGGCCTTGAACGCCGTGACCGGAACGATGTTGCGCCCAGGGCGCAAGGCAGCGCTGAAGCCTTGGTAGTCGTCGGCGCGCAGCTTCAGACCATCGATGTCCGAGTCGACATCCACGATCAGGCCTGCCTCGTGGGACAGGTACTGGCCGCTCACGGCCAGCTTGCCGCCCCCGAAGGCCACCATGTTTTGCAAGTTGAGGCCGGCGCTGAGCTTATTGTTGTACGTGGATGTCTGGGCGTAGGCATCGCCATGCAGGCTCTGGCTCTGGAACTGGGCGTTGCCACCGAAGCCTGTGCCGTAACGGTCCACGGTGGCGCTGGCGCCCACGCTCTCCAACGGGCCGAAATCGACGTCCTGCTGGTAGGCCAGGGACGCATGCTGGTCGCTGCCGCCGTCACGCGAGGTGCGGCTGCCGAGGCTCGCGGCGATGCGCTTGCCCGGGGCCCCCAGGTTCATGCTCACGCTCAGGTTGACCCCACGGCTGCGGGCCTCCCCGCTGCTGGCTGAACCGGGTCGGTCGAATACCGACAAGCGCCAGCTGGAATCGGTGCCGAACACCTGCCCATAGAACGCCCACCCCAGGTCGACACCCAAGCCGCTGGCCGCGCCGGAACTATGGGCCAGGCGCACGGTGGCGCTGCTACGCTGGGTAACGCGGTGGTTGAGCGACAGGCTGGACTGGCTGTATCGCTGGCGGGGCGAGGTCACGCCACGGCTTGCCCGCTCGGGCTCGAGCCACGACTGGTTATGGCTCAACACCCACGACCCTTCGTCATAGGTCTGGATCACCTGTATGTCGAAACCGCTGCCGTGGTCCTCGGTGTAGTTGAGGTTGCCGTAGAACTTCAGGCGCTCGACCACATCCCAGTCCAGCGAGGTGCCATATTGCATGGACTCGTCCACATGTTGCGCCGAGAGACCGAGCACGGCGCTCGGGTGCAGCAGGTAGTTGCTCATCACGCCAGCGGCGAGGCTGTCACGGCGCTCGTAACTCCAGTTGTTCAGCAGGCTGGTCTGCTGACCCACGTAGGCGTTGTAACGCCAACGGCTCTCGGGGTTGCTCCAGTTGGTGGGTTTGTAGATGAAGGCCTCGGTGCGTGACGTTTCCTGGCCATCCTCCAGCAGGCGCACTTCCACCTGGTAGATCCCCCCAGGCAGTACCCGGGTGTCGAGGGTCTGCAGGCCTGGCTGTACCGGCTGGCTGTTGATCAACACGCCATTACGATAGATCTCCACCAGGCCAGGGCGATTGGGGGTGACGTAGATCGGGGTCGTGCTCGGCTGGCCGTTGTCGATCAGCAGGCTGTCGCTGCTGCCGAACATCACGCCCAATGTGGTATCGGGGCTGTTGCCCATCAGCGTCGGCTGGCGGGTCAAGCCTTGGGCGCCTGGCATGAAGTACCCCAGGCGGAAGAAATGCTGTTCGAGCAAGCGCTCGGCATAGAGCTGGTCCATGCGATAGCGGGTACCGTCCTGGCTCTGGCTGACCCGGTCGGCTTGCGCATCGGCCAGGGTCGTCCAGTTACCCAGGCTACCCTGGCTCTGGAAGGCGATGCGGCCGCTGGTGTCCTGGCCATCGTGGACCAGGTTGAGCTGATTACGCACCAGCAGCCCGAGGCTACCTTGCTCCGGCATGCGATGATAGCGCGCCTCTTGGCCATCTCGCTCGGCGTTGGTGGTCAGTAGCGAAAGCTGAGAGTCGGCTAGGCTGTAGTGGATCGCCTGCAAGCCATCGGGGCAGTCGCGGGTACAGTCCCCCAGCAACCGCCCGGCAGCCAAGCGCTCCTGCCAGCGCCGACGCTCGGCGGGAGGCTCGCGGCTTTCCTGGGTATCGGTGAACTCAAGCAACTGCACGCGCTCGTCACGGGTCAGGACGACCATGGCGTCACCCAGATAGCGCCCATCCACTTCAACCCGTACGGCCAACGGCACATCGAAGAAATGCGCCTCGAACTCCCGAGGCAACCCTTGGAACTGATGCAGGATAGAAGGCGGACCATCAGGCTCGGCCCATCCATGCACAGGCATCAAGCAGGCACCACAAGCCAGCCACCGGCACAAGCGTCGGTGAAGCGCAGTGAAATGAAACATAACCTACCCACGGACAATGCCTTCCCCACCCCTCGACGAGCGCCGAGGAGCAAGGGAAGACAATCAGGAATGAAAAGGCGTAGGCCGAAATCAGGACCCGGAGGGAGCAGCGCTTTCGAATACCATGTTCACGAAGCCGTTATAGGTACCCACCTTGTACCCACCGGACGGTTTGACGGCAGCGATCTGGAAGTCCATGACAGCACCAGCGCCTGCCTGGGCAGCGGTCAGCAGTTCAGTAGCGGTGGTTTTCAGTTCCTTGCCATGCATGGTGATCTTCAGGCCGAACTTGTTGCCGGTGGCCGCGTCGGAAACTTCCGCGACGTCAAACAGATAACCCTTGATCGGCCCCAACGAGCTCTTGGCCTCGAACTGCTTGCGGATGGCCCCGAACTCTTGCAGCGCGGCATTCCACTGCAGGGCTTGAGGGTAACCAATCCAGGACCCTACTGGCCGAACGTAGAATTGGTCGGTCGGAATCTGCGCAGTGACTTGCACCTGTTGCTGAACCTGCTCGGCAACCGCCGTACCGGCGATCAGGGCAAGCAGCGGTACAGCGAGAAAGCGTGCATTCATGTATTCATCTCCTTGAAAAGTGTGATTAACGTCAGCGAAACAGCTCTAGCGGTGCTTTGCTCTGACGAAGGAGATTATTCGCCACCCATGGCATCTGTAAGAACAGGACCGTTCCCAGCGGTTTGTGGAAATTTCCCAAAGCTGGCATCAGGCCAGCTGGCAGGGCGACCGCTACATCGATGCCAGCTGCCGCTCCAGGCGCGCCATCGCCAGGCGCAGGGCCTGCACATCGTGACGCAAGGCGTCGATCACCAGAGGGCTTGCCGCACAACTGCGCTCCAGTCGCTCGCACAACGTGACGAGCCGGTCGGCGCGAGCGATCCGCGCCCCTCCCTTGACGCGATGTGCCAACTCGGCGAGGGCAACGGTATCGTCGCCCAGCGACTCCAGGCGCTGGAGGTCCTCCTGATTGCTGCTGCGCAGGTCGCGCAACAGGGCCTTGAGTGCGGAGCGGTCGTTGCCGACCAGGTGTTCCAGGTGGGCAAGGTCGAGCATCGGCTTCTCTTCCCGCCCACAGCTGGCCAAGGCCCGCTGCAAGCTCTCCAGGCCCAGCGGCTTGAACAGGCAATCGTCCATACCGACGGCACGGCACCGACGCTTTTCGCGCGCCATGGCGCTGGCGGTCAGACCGATCAGGCGGCACGGCGCCCGGCCACTGCGCCGCTCATGCTCGCGGATCGCCCGGGCCAGGGCGTAGCCATTGAGCCGCGGCATGTTGCAGTCGCTAATCACCACATCGAAATGCTCCCGCAGCCACAAACGCAACGCTTGCGAGCCATCCTCGGCCACCCTGGCCTGGTGGCCGAGGTAGTCGAGCTGTTGGGCCAGCAACAGGCGGTTGGCCGGGTAGTCGTCAGCCACCAGCACCCGCAGGCGTACCGCCCCCTGCAGGTCGAGCGCCAGCGGTGCTACCTCGACCGGCTCGTCCTCCGGTGACAAGGCCAGGTCCAGATGCAGGTGCACCCGTGTGCCCTGCCCCAGGACGCTTTCCAGGGTTAGGCCCCCACCCATCATTTCGCACAGGCTGCGGCTGATGCCCAGGCCCAGGCCAGCGCTGCTGCGCGGCGACTGCTTCTGGTTGCTGGCCTGGCGGAACAACTGCCCCAGTACCTCGAGCTCCGCGGCCGCGATGCCGATGCCGGTATCCTCGACATCCAGCTCGACCAATAGCCTCGCTTGCTGCTGCCGCGCGCGCAGGCGCACTCGTACATGCCCCTGCTGAGTGAACTTGATGGCGTTGCTCAGCAGGTTCGCCAGCACCTGCTTGAAACGCAGCGGGTCGAGCAATACCTGCGCATCCACCTGCCCCTGGGTGTCGAGGTGCAGCGCCAACCCCTTGCCCTTGGCCTGTTGCTCGAACAACTGCACCACGCGTGCGACCTGGGTGTGGAGGCATACCCGTTCGTGCACCAGATGCAGATGCCCGGCTTCGATGCGGGCGATGTCAAGGATGTCGCCTATCAGATCGAGCAAGCCACGCGCGGCATCGCTGGCGACCTCGATGGCCAAACGGTCGAGCACGCCCTGGGCCGCCTTGCGCTGGGCCAGTTCGAGCATGCCTTGCACGGCATGCAGGGGCGTGCGGATCTCATGGCTCATGGTCGTCAGGAAGTGGGTCTTGGCCTGATTCGCCTGCTCGGCTTCACGGGTGGCGCGGCGCAGTTGCAACTGCAGGCGGCGCAGCAGGCGAATCCACAGCAGCGCCATGGCCAGCAAGGCGATGACCAAAGCAAAGCCCGCCAGGATCCTGGTCCGGTAACGTGGCCACACCCCATCGGCGACAATCATCGGATTACGCCAGCGCCGTACCAGGCCGTCGATCTCCTGCGGCGCCAGGCTGAGCAGCGCCTTGTTGACGATGCTCTGCAATTCGGTCGCGCCACGGGCACTGGCGAAGGCGAAATGAACCGGTGGCAACGCCAAGCTGGCACTGATCTTCAGCTTGCCGGGGTACCAGCGGGCAATCAACGGCCGGGCATCGTCGTAGGTCAGCACCGCAGCTTCCACCCGCCCCTTGGCCACGGCCTGCAACGCCTCCAGCGGGCCGGACATGCTCGCCTGCTGGATCAGCGGATGCGCCTGGCGCAAGTCATCCTGCGCCAGGCTGCCGCCCACCACCGCCAGACGCAGGCCGCCCAACTGGTCGAGGCTGACCGGCGCCCAGGCCTCGTTACGGGTCACCAGTACCCGGGATGCACTCAGGTAGGCGCGGCTGAAGCCTAACTGTCGCCGTCGACTGGGGCTGTCCGGTACCCCGGCGATCATCTGCGCCTGCCCCTTGCTCACCTGCTCGATCATTCGTTCGATGCTGCCACCGGGCTTGACGTCGAAATGCAGGCCGGTACGCCGGCTGATCAGGCGCAAGACATCCAGGCTCAAACCGCGCCAATGGCCATTGGCATCGCGGTAGCTCAGTGGCAGCAATTGCTCGTCGGCCAGCACGGTGATACGCGAGTTCTCCTGCAACCAGCGCTCCTCGACCCCGCTCAGTTGCAAAGGCGCGGCTTTGTGCGCGTCGCTCACGATCGGGCGCCAGCGCCTGCGGATCTGTTCCAGCTGGGCATCCGAAAGGCCGCCCAGAACCGCATCGACCAGTTGCGCCAAGGGGCTGTCGTCGTCAGCCATCGCGAAGCCGACACCTTGTTCGGGCAGCACCGCACGCCCCACCTCCTCGAGGCCCGCGCCTTGATTACGTCCCAGCACATAGCGAATGCCCAGGGCGCTGCCCAGATAGAGGTCGGCCTGGTGCACCGCCAGGGCCGCCAAGGCGCTGGCCGGCGAGGGATACGATTGTATCTGGGCCTGGGGATAATACCGCTGCACGACCTCCAATTCCCGGTAGCCATCGAGCATCGCCAGGCGGATCGGCTGGCCACCCCCCGGCACCATCCGCTGGCCATCGGCAACCCCCAGCAACAGCGGACGATCCATGGCGTAGGCTCGCGACAGACGCAAACCCGCTTCCAGTGCTTGCTGGGCAGTGACCGAGCCGATCAGGTCGATACGCCCTTCACGCAGCGCGCTGACGGCATTGTCGAAGGAGGCGAAGACCTGCACCCGCATATCCAGGCGCAACTGCTCGGCCAATGCGCCAGCGTAATCGGCGGTGATGCCCTCGTAGGACAAGCCGGTACCCAGGATATCGAATGGCGGGTTCTCCCGCTCGATCACCCCGAGCCGCAGTTGGCGTCGCTCCCACAACCAGCGCAGTTGCTGGTTGTCCAGCACAGGCCGCACGCCCTCGGGCAAGGCACGCGCATACAACTGCGGCGCGCCATGGGCGAACGCTGCGACGATGCCGGACAGCATGGCCACGAGCAACAGACGTATGAACACCGAAGGAGGCTAAATCAGCTGATTGCGGCGTGCGAGGTCGGCCAGTTCGATCAGCGAGGCGACGCCGAGCTTTTCCAGCAGGCGCCCCTTGTAGGTGCTGACGGTCTTGTTGCTGATCAGCATCTGCTCACCGATGGTCTTGTTGCTCATGCCCCGGGCCAGATGCTGTAAGATGATGACCTCGCGATCGCTGAGCTGGGCAATGCGCTGGGCCTCGCTGGCGATCATATCCTTGTGGTTGACCGAACTGAACGAAACGTCCGGGAAATAGCTGAAACCTGAACGCAATGCCAGTACCGCCCTACTCAGTTCCTGCAAGTCATCGCTCTTGGACACGAATCCCGATGCCCCGGCACGCATGCAGCGCAGCGCGAAACAGTCGGCCAGTTGCGAGGTGAGCACCAGCACCTTGGGCGGCCTTGGCAGGTCTCGGATGCGAAGCAGCACTTGCAGCCCGTCCATGTCCGGCAGGACGATATCCAGCACCACCAGGTCCGGTGCATACTGGCGCACCAGGCTCACGGCCTTGACACCGCTCCCCGCCTGGCCGACCACCTCGAGCCTGTCCTGACGAAGCTGCATGCTCACGCTCGAACGGATGAAGGGGTGGTCATCCACGATCACAACTTTCATGGAATGTCATCCTTTACAAATCAGCAGTTGGCCTTATATGAATCCGATAGTGGCCAATTGACTATCAATGGCTCTATTGTTCGCTGATTGACGCATTTGAATAGTCAGACTACTCCTAAACGAAATAGGAAATTTCCTATAACTACGTCAGATCCGACCTATACATCACCACCCTCCTTTGCCCATACCGCCCGAGCGGAACGGATTTCGTACAAGGTCCAAGGACACTCTGAAAAAGCCCGATCGTTACGAAGTGACGACACTGTAAGTCGCATGGTCGCTGGGCTTCATTCTTCGAGGGGGCTTTTCCAGCCACTCCCAAGGGGCCGGTGTCGGCATTCCATTCGCCCCACCTCATAGACGGGCATCGAACACAATCAGAACCTGCCCTTGATACGTACTGCCCGGGTACCTGAACATGGATTTCACACCCGCGCTCTCCACGGTGACATGCACGGTGCCCGGCTGGTTGAGCAATGGCTGCGGCGCATCGAAAACACGCTTGCCACTCTCGGACGTCGGCAATTGCACCCTGACCGCTCCAGCGCCCGCATAGGTAGCCCCACGCAGCGTCATGCTGGTGACGACAGGCACTTCGTCGCCCTGCTCGTTTCGCAGACCACAGGTCTCGGCGGACAGGGTGTACTGACAACCCAGGTAGACGCCAAATGGCCCATCGATGGTCATGCGAAACGGCAGATCCCTCGCCAGTTGCCTGGGCGGTTCACCACCGGGCCACAGATGCCAACCACCAGGCGGCTCCAGCACGGCTCGGTCGGCGCCCGGCGCAAAGGCGACCCGGATATCGCGCTTGACGGTCAGCTCGACCAAAACATCCAACACGGTGTCGCTAATGTCCGTCAGCCGGGCCCCCAGATCAATCTCCGCGCCGTCACCGACACGGTAAGACAACATACCGCTGTAACGCCCCGGCTTCATGGTGCTCAGGGAGGAAAATGCCAACTGGTAGGCCGCCCCCATCTCCCTCGCACGGAGAAGTACACAACTCGGGCCACGTACTGCAGTAAGACGCCGCCGTGGAGTTGATCTCCAGCTTGCCACGCCGAGTGAAACTTCATCTTTTTCATCACGCCCCTCACACAGCGTCCGGCATTGCCCGATGCAGCCAAAGAAGGAAGCGTGAGGGTTCCACCCACGTTTTTTAATGGGACGCGTCCCACCGATTTGATGAAATTTCCCAAGCTTTCAGAGAGGCAGCCCATTGCAAATAAAAACGCCCCGGCTAGCGGGGCGTTGTCACATCACACAGGAAAGGCTCAGTGAGAAACCGCTCCACTGGCGCCCAGGCCGGTCTGCGAACGCACGAACTGTGGGAAGAACAGCGCACGCTCGTCTTCAGCCGCCTTGGACTTGTCGGTGACCGAGAAGAACCAGATGCCGATGAAGGCGATCAGCATGGAGAACAGCGCCGGGTACTCGTACGGGTAGATGGCTTTTTCGTGGCCGAGGATCTGCACCCAGATGGTCGGGCCGAGAATCATCAGGCCCACTGCGCTGACCAGGCCCAGCCAACCGCCGATCATGGCGCCGCGGGTGGTCAGCTTCTTCCAGTACATCGAGAGCAACAGCACCGGGAAGTTGCAGCTGGCGGCAATGGAGAATGCCAGGCCGACCATGAAGGCGATGTTCTGCTTCTCGAACAGAATCCCCAGGCCGATCGCCAGCACGCCCAGGGCGATGGTGGTGATCTTCGACACGCGGATCTCGTCCTTCTCGTTGGCCTTGCCCTTGCAGATGACGCTGGCGTACAGGTCATGGGACACCGCCGAGGCACCGGCCAGGGTCAGGCCCGCGACCACCGCCAGGATGGTGGCGAACGCCACGGCCGAGATGAAGCCCAGGAACACGCTACCACCCACGGCATTGGCCAGGTGGACCGCCGCCATGTTGTTGCCGCCGATCAGGGCGCCGGCAGCGTCCTTGAAGTCGGGGTTGGTGCTGACCAGCAGGATCGCGCCGAAGCCGATGATGAAGGTCAGGATATAGAAGTAGCCGATGAAGCCGGTGGCGTAGAGCACGCTCTTACGCGCTTCCTTGGCGTCGCTGACGGTGAAGAAGCGCATCAGGATGTGTGGCAGGCCTGCGGTGCCGAACATCAATGCCAACCCGAGGGAGAACGCCGAGATCGGGTCCTTGACCAGGCCGCCCGGGCTCATGATCGCCTCACCCTTGGCGTGCACCTTGATCGCTTCGGAGAACAGGGTGTTGAAGTCGAAGCCCACATGCTTCATCACCATCAGCGCCATGAAGCTGGCACCGGAGAGCAGCAGCACGGCCTTGATGATCTGTACCCAGGTGGTGGCCAGCATGCCGCCGAACAGTACGTACAGGCACATCAGGATACCCACCAGGATCACCGCGACGTGGTAGTCCAGGCCGAACAGCAGCTGGATCAGCTTGCCGGCACCGACCATCTGGGCGATCAGGTAGAACGCCACCACCACCAGGGAGCCGGAGGCCGACAGGGTGCGGATCTCTTTCTGCCCGAGGCGGTACGAGGCAACGTCAGCGAAGGTGTACTTACCCAGGTTGCGCAGGCGCTCGGCGATCAGGAAGAGAATGATCGGCCAGCCGACGAGGAAGCCGATCGAGTAGATCAGGCCATCGTAGCCGGAGGTGAACACCAGGGCGGAAATACCCAGGAAGGAGGCCGCCGACATGTAGTCACCGGCAATCGCCAGGCCGTTCTGGAAGCCGGTGATACGGCCACCGGCCGCGTAGTAGTCGGAAGCCGACTTGTTGCGCTTGGAGGCCCAGTAGGTGATGCCGAGGGTGAAGCAGACGAAGGCCACGAACATGACGATCGCCGAGACGTTGAGCGGCTGCTTGTGCACCTCGCCGGTCAGGGCATCGGCGGCCCACACGGCGGGTGCGAAAGCGCCGCAGGCCAGGACGGCCAGGGCTTTGGCTGAGTGGCGGATCATTGCTGCGCCTCCTTCAGGATGGCCTTGTTCAGCTCATCGAACTCGCCGTTCGCACGGCGCACGTAGATGGCGGTGAGGATGAACGCCGAAACGATCAGGCCGACGCCCAGGGGGATGCCCCAGGTGATCGACGAGTCGGGGCTGAGCTTGGCGCCCAGTACCTGTGGGCCATAGGCGATGAGGAGGATGAAGGCGCAGTAGAGGCCGAGCATGATCGCCGAGAGGATCCAGGCGAAGCGCTCGCGCTTGGTGACGAGCTCCTTGAAGCGGGGGCTGTTCTGTATCGACTGGTAGATGCTGTCGTTCATTGTTGTTGTCCTAGCAGCAGCACAAATAAGGGAGAACCCGCCCTTACTTTATGCCGCCGAAGGCTGCCAACCAGACGACCTTAGTCTTAGATGAGAAAGTGTTTTGCAGGATTGGTAACAACCCCAATAGCCCAATCGCGGGACAAGCCCGCTCCCACAGGGGTGCCCCGCCGCTCCTGAGGGCAATGGTGGATCTGTGGGAGCGGGCTTGCCCCGCGATTGCGTCAGCACATTCAGCAATAAATTCGGATCGGTCATTGCCCCCCTGGCAACTATCTTTCGGATAACCATTGCTCGAAGGAACCGACATGGAACGCCCCCACTCCAGGCTACTGCGCTGTGGCCGCTACTCCGAGCCGGGTAGGCTCTACCTGCTGACCACCGCTACCCTGCAACGAAAGCCATTGTTCTTGAACTTTCACTACGCGCGTTTGGCAATACACCAATTGCGCCAGGCCGAAGAGGAAAAAGCCTGTCACTCGTTGGCCTGGGTGATCATGCCCGATCATATCCATTGGCTTATCGAACTGCGTACGGGGACATTGTCTGCGCTGATGCGCCGGTTCAAGTCGCGAAGCAGTCGTGGGCTGTACGAGGCGGGATACCGTGAACGGATCTGGCAACCTGGGTACCAGGACAGGGCGTTGCGCAGGGACGACGATGTGCGGAGGTGGCGCGCTACATCATTGCCAACCCCATCAGGGCAGGCTTGGTCAGACGGGTTGGAGCGTACTCCCATTGGGACGCAGTGTGGCTTTGAGGCCATAATCGCGGGACAAGCCCGCTCCCACAGAGGATCAGCACTGGCCGTTTGTTCATTGCGCGACAGCGCAGCCCAAAGGGCTGGGTGATCTCCCCCAGGGAAGGAGAGCGATGCAGCATCGGCGGTGTGAGCCTGGTCGGCTATTCCCAGGGATGCAAGCCCGCTCCCACAGAGCCGGTGCAGTCGCAAGGCCTGTGGGAGCGGGCTTGTCCCGCGATTGGGTTATGCGGCGATTACTTGCCGGTCCACTCCTTCACGCGGTCAGGGTGCTTGGCGACCCAGTCCTTGGCAGCGGCTTCGGGTTTGGCGCCTTCCTGGATGGCCAGCATGACTTCGCCGATTTCATCCTTGGAGTTCCAGTGGAAGTTCTTCAGGAACTCGGCCACTTCCGGTGCCTTGCTGGCCAGCTCCTTGCTGCCGATGCTGTTGACGGTCTCGGCGGCACCATAGACGCCCTTCGGATCTTCGAGGAACTTGAGTTTCCACTTGGCGAACATCCAGTGCGGCACCCAGCCGGTGACGGCAATGGACTGCTGCTTGGCGTAGGCACGGCCCAGTTCGGCGGTCATCGCCGCGCCAGAGCTTGCCTGCAGCTTGTAACCGTCCAGGGCGTAGTCCTTGATGGCCTGGTCGGTCTTGAGCATCACGCCGGAGCCAGCGTCGATGCCGACGATCTTGTGCTTGAAGCTTTCATCGGTCTTCAGATCGCTAATGCTCGCGGCCTTCACATATTCGGGCACGATCAGGCCGATCTTTGCATCCTTGAAGTTGGGGCCGTAGTCGACCACCTTGTCCTTGTTCTTGCTCCAGTACTCCCCGTGGGTGACCGGCAGCCAGGCCGACAGCATGGCGTCGAGCTTGCCGGTGGCCACACCCTGCCACATGATGCCGGTGGCGACGGGCTTGAGGTCCACGTCATAACCGAGTTTCTGCTTGATCACTTCGGCGGCCACGAAGGTGGTTGCCACACTGTCGGACCAACCATCCACATAACCAATGCTTACTTCTTTGGCCATTGCCTGCGCAGCGCTCATGGCCAATACCAGGGCTGCACCCACTCCCAGGAAACGTCGCATTTTCATCAAAGCATCCCCTCGTCAGGTCTCGGAAGTTGCATCATCAACTTCACACAATAGCTCACCTGCTCTGTGCGCGACCTTTATCGAACGATCAGCGACAGCACTTCGCCATCAGTGCGCCAGCTTTTCCCCATTCTGCGTGATCCTTGCATGGTAGATGCCTGATCTAGAGCGTTTGCGGCTATCATCAGCCTTTTGCCGCCAATCATGGACCGCCCGATGCCCCGCGCCAACCATTTGCTGCCTGTGTACCTGCTCGCCTGCCTGCTGGCCCTGGCCGGGCTCGGTGCGCTCTGGTACGGGCTCGGCAGGCCGGTGCACCTGCCCGACGCGGCGAGCCCGACGCACAAGCTGCAGTGCGCCTCCTACACCCCATTCGATAAGGACCAATCGCCGTTCGACCAGCCGTTTCGCCTGCGCCCGGCGCGCATGGACGCCGACCTGGCGCTGCTCGCCGAGCGATTCCAGTGCATCCGCACCTACTCGATGACAGGCCTGGAGGCCATCCCGGCCCTGGCCCGCAAACATGGGTTGAAGGTGATGCTCGGCGCCTGGGTCAACGCCAACCCGGTTGACACCGACAAGGAAGTCGACGCCTTGATCGCCTCGGCCAACGCCAACCCCGACGTGGTCACCGCGGTGATCGTCGGCAACGAGGCGCTGCTGCGCAAGGAAGTGACCGGCGAACGCTTGGCCGGCCTGATCGCCCGCGTGAAAAGCCAGGTGAACGTTCCGGTGACCTACGCCGATGTCTGGGAGTTCTGGCTGCAGCATCCACAGGTGGCTCCGGCGGTGGACTTCCTGACCATCCACCTGCTGCCCTACTGGGAGGACGACCCGCGCGGTATCGACGACGCCCTGGCCCATGTGGCCGAGGTGCGTCGGGTGTTCGGCCAGCGCTTCGCGCCCAAGGACATCCTCATCGGCGAAACCGGCTGGCCCAGCGAAGGCCGGCAGCGCGAGACCGCCGTGCCGAGCCGGGCCAACGAGGCGCGGTTCATTCGCGGTTTCGTCGCCCTGGCCGAGGCCAATGGCTGGCGCTACAACCTGATCGAGGCCTTCGACCAGCCGTGGAAGCGCGCCAGCGAAGGTGCGGTGGGCGGCTATTGGGGGCTGTACGACGCCGACCGGCAAGACAAGGGCGTGCTCGAAGGGCCGGTGAGCAACCTGTCTCACTGGCGCCAATGGTGGCTGGCAGGCGCCGGCTTGATGCTGGCCACCTTGTTGCTGGCCGGCCAGCCTGCGAACCGGCGTGCAGCGCTGGTGTTGCCGCTGCTGGCGGCCGTAGGCGCGGGCAGCCTGGGGCTGTGGGGCGAGCTGATGCGCACCCACGCACGTTTTGCCGCCGAATGGGTGTGGGCGGCAGGGCTGGCCGGGTTGAACCTAGTGGTGCTGGCCCATGGCGCGCTGGCCCTGGCGGGGCTTAATGGCTGGCGCCAGCGCCTGTTCGCCTGGCTCGAGCAGCGGGCGGGGTGGTGGTTGCTGGCCGCAGGTTTCGCGGCAGCGGTGAGCATGCTGGCGATGGTGTTCGATGCACGCTATCGCAGCTTTCCCACGCCGGCGTTGGTGCTGCCGGCGTTGGTCTACCTGCTGCGTCCGGTGACGGCGCCACGGGCAGAGGTGGCCTTGCTGGCGTTCATCGTCGGGGCGGGAATCGCGCCGCAGTTGTTCATCGAAGGGCTGGCGAGTCAGCAGGCGTGGGGGTGGGCGATCGTGAGCGCGATGATGGTGGCGGCGTTGTGGCGCAGCTTGCGCAAGGCGTGAGCACGCAATCGCGGGACAAGCCCGCTCCCACCAGGCCTGCGCTGTCTTCAGAGATACCACCGTACCTGTGGGAGCTGGCTTGCCAGCGATAGGACCGGGGCAAGCAACTCAAGACAGTTGGCTCCCACAGAGGGGCAGTGCTGGCATCAGGCCGGGTGCCTGACCAACCGCAACCCCGCCAGCACCACGGCGAATACCGCCAGGCTCGCGGTATACAACACCAGCGCCGGCACCCCGAAGACCAGCCCCAGCACCGCCAGCCACCAACCGCCACGCCCCGGCACCACCTGGGCCAACAGCGAGGTGCCCAACGCCGCCCACCCCAGCACCTGGTGGTGAATCCCCAGCCCCAACAGCGAGCGGGCCTGGCATTGCCAATATTCCCCTGGCACGCTGCACAGCCCGACCCAACGCCCATCTTCCATCAGCCCATAGCGCACGCCATAACTGGCCGCCAGCCACAGTGCCAGGCACAGCAACATGACAACGATGGGCAACGCGCGGGACATGACAGCCTCCAGAAGGTCGAAACGTGCCGCCAGCATAATCGGCCTGCAGCGCCATGCAAGGCAAAATCCGTGAGTTGCAGCTATGTTCGAATGAACTCCATTGCCGCGCCGTAGACAGTCGCGGCACTATCTTGCACAACAAAGAGTGGTGCACAAGGCAACTTTGCCGTGCCAATCATGGTCCTAGATAGCGCTTTGCCTTATGTATTCTTTTGGGGGATCCCATGCTTCGACCCTTGCGCCTCGCTGCCCTGTTCGGTGGCCTGCTCCTGGCTGCGGCCGCTTCGGCGCAGGATATTGACGCCGCGAGCTATGGCTACCCACTGACCAACCCGTTCGAGGCGACCATCGCCACCACGCCGCCGGAGCAGCGCCCTACCCTGCCCAGCGACGAGGACATCAGCCAGTCCGACTACAGCCTCAACCTGCGCCCGGAGCGCGCCTTCACCCTGCCCGACAACTTCTGGCCGGTGAAAAAGCTCAAGTACCGCCTGGCCTACCAGGACCATGAGGCCCCGCTGATCTTCATCATCGCTGGCACCGGAGCCCCCTACTCCAGCACCATCAACGAATACCTGAAGAAGCTGTTCTACCAGGCAGGCTTCCATGTGGTGCAGTTGTCCTCGCCCACCAGTTGGGACTTCATGAGCGCCGCCTCGCGCTTCGCCACCCCCGGCATCACCCAGGACGACGCCGAAGACCTGTACCGCGTGATGCAGGCCGTGCGCGCCCAGCACCCGCGCCTGCCGGTCAGCGAGTTCCACCTCACCGGCTACAGCCTCGGTGCCCTCGATGCGGCCTTCGTCAGCCACCTGGACGAAACCCGGCGCAGCTTCAACTTCAAGCGCGTGTTGCTGCTCAACCCACCGGTCAATCTCTATACCTCGGTCAGCAACCTGGACAAACTGGTGCAAACCCGCGTCAAGGGCATCGACCACAGCACCACGTTCTACGAACTGATGTTGGAAAAACTGACCCTGTACTTCCAGCAGAAGGGCTATATCGACCTCAACGAGGCGCTGCTGTACGACTTCCAGAAGTCCCGCCAGCATTTGTCCAACGAACAGATGGCCATGCTCATCGGCACCTCGTTCCGCTTCTCGGCGGCCGACATCGCCTTCACCTCGGACCTGGTCAACAACCGCGGCCTGATCACTCCGCCCAAGTACCCGATCACCGAAGGCAGCAGCCTCACGCCGTTCTTCAAGCGTGCCCTGCAATGCGACTTCGAGTGCTACATCACCGAACAGGTGATCCCCATGTGGCGCGCCCGCACCGACGGCGGCAGCGTGCTGCAGCTGATCGACCAGGTGAGCCTGTACGCCCTGGCCGACTACCTGCGCGAGAGCCCCAAGGTCGCCGTGATGCACAACGCCGACGATGTGATCCTCGGCCCTGGCGACATCGGCTTCCTGCGCAAGGTGTTCGGCGATCGCCTGACCCTGTACCCCCATGGCGGCCATTGCGGCAACCTCAACTACCGCGTCAATAGCGATGCGATGCTGGAGTTCTTCCGTGGTTAACAAACTGCTGCTCGTCACCGCCCTGCTCGCCGCCGGCAACGCCTTGGCGGCCGAAACCGCGCCACGCACCAGCGTGGTCGAAGCCGACAAGCCTGCGCCTACGGCCGAAACCGACGGCTTTCTCGACCCGCTGCGCGAGCTGAAATTCAACCCCGGGCTGGATCAGCGCGAGTTCGAGCGCTCGACGCTCACCGCGCTGAACGTGTACGACCCGCTGGAATCGATGAACCGGCGCATCTATCACTTCAACTACCGCTTCGACCAATGGGTGATGCTGCCGGTGGTCGACGGCTACCGCTACGTCACCCCGCGCTTCGTGCGTACCGGGGTGACCAACTTCTTCAACAACCTGGGCGATGTACCCAACCTGTTCAACAGTATCTTGCAGCTCAAGGCCAAGCGTTCGGCGGAGATCACCGCACGCCTGATGTTCAATACCATCATTGGCGTGGGCGGGTTGTGGGACCCGGCGACCAAGATGGGCCTGCCGCGCCAGAGCGAGGACTTCGGCCAGACCCTGGGCTTCTACGGTGTACCTGACGGGCCATACATCATGCTGCCGATCCTCGGGCCTTCGAACCTGCGCGATACCGCGGGGCTGGCGGTGGACTACGTGGGCGAGCGCGAGGCCAACTTCCTCAACGTGGCCGAAGCCAGTCGCGATCATCCGGAAATCACCGTGCTGCGGGCGGTGGACAAGCGCTACAGCACCAACTTCCGTTATGGGCAGCTCAATTCGCCGTTCGAGTACGAGAAGGTGCGGTACGTGTATACCCAGGCGCGCAAGCTGCAGATTGCCGAGTAATGGGGCCGCGCTGCGGCCCAATCGCCGGCAAGCCGGCTCCCACCTGTCCTGCGCTGTTTTCAGAGATGCCGCCGCGCCTGTAGGCGGCTGGCTTGCCGGCGATTGGGCCGGGCAAGCAACTGCCTTGCGAAATGTCCAAGAACTGGCGCAATCCTTGTGGGAGCCGGCTTGCCGGCGATTGGGCCCGCGAAAACATCCTCATAATCCCAGGAACTGGCACAGCTCCCGCCGCTTGGCCAGGGCATCCTTGCGCCCCAGTTCGATCAACTCACTGCAGTAGCTGGCCTCGAACAACAGGTAGCTGAGTACCCCCGCCCCACTGGTCCGGGTCGCTCCCGGGCCGCGCAGGAACAGGCGCAGCGCCGCCGGCAGCTCGCGCCGGTGGCGGGCGGCGATTTCGTCCAGCGGTTGGCTGGGCGCCACCACCAGCACCTCGATCGGCGCCAGCCCCAGGCGCCGGGCATCCAAGTGCGCCGGTATCAGATGACTTAGGTGATTGAGGCGCTGCAGCAGCTCGATGTCGTCTTCCAGGCTGTCAATGAAGGTGCTGTTGAGCATGTGAGCGCCGATCTGCGCAAGGCTCGGCTGCTGGCCGCTGAACACGCGCTGGGCCGGCATGGGCGCCGAAGGCCGCTGGGGGTTGCCGCTGACACCGACCACCAGCACCCGGCTAGCTCCCAGGTGCAACGCCGGGCTGATCGGTGCCGATTGGCGCACCGCACCGTCGCCGAAGTATTCCTCGTCGAGCTTGACCGGGGCGAACAGCAGCGGGATCGCCGAGCTGGCCAGCAGGTGGTCGATGGTCAACGAGGTAGGCACACCGATGCGCCGATGGCGCAACCAGGGCTCGATGGCACCGCGCCCCTGGTAGAACGTCACCGCCTGGCCCGACTCATAGCCGAAGGCGGTGATGGCCACTGCCCGCAACTGCTCGGCCGCCAGGGAGTGGGCGATGCCGTCCAGGTCCAGGTGCGATTGCAGAAGGGCACGTAGCGGGCTGCTGTCCAGCAGCGCCACCGGCACCTGGCCGCCGACCCCCAGCAGGCTGTGGCTGACGAAGCGGCTGGCCTGGCGGATCACCCCCGGCCAGTCGCTGCGCAATACCAGGTGGCTGCGAAAATGCTGCCAGAAGGTGGTCAGACGCTGCACCGCCTCGGTGAAGCGCGTGGCGCCGCTGGCCAGGGTGACAGCGTTGATGGCACCGGCAGACGTGCCGACGATCACCGGGAACGGGTTGGCCGCACCCGGCGGCAACAGCTCGGCGATACCCGCCAGCACACCTACCTGATAGGCGGCGCGGGCACCGCCGCCGGAGAGGATCAGGCCGGTGGTGCGAGGTGGGGCCATGGAATTCTCCTGAAAGGGATGTTCTGCCTACCCAGGCTCTCTCGCCGGCAAGCCGGCTCCCACGGATTCTACCCAGGCCTCTGTGGGAGCGGGCTTGCCCCGCGTTGGAGCCGGCACCGGCAAGCTCGCTCAGCGCTTTTTCTTGTCATACAGCCGCGGCTCCCCTGGCGGGCGCGACTTGAAGCGTCGGTGCGCCCACAAATACTGCTCGGGGCATTCGCGCAGCACACTTTCCACCCACTGGTTGATGCGCAGGCAGTCGGCCTCCTCGGTCTCGCCCGGGAAGTCCTCGAGCGGCGGGTGGACCACCAGGCGATAGCCGCTGCCGTCCTCCAGGCGCTTCTGGGTGAAGGGGATCACCTGGGCCTTGCCCAGGCGGGCGAACTTGGTAGTGGCAGTGACGGTCGCCGCCGGGATGCCGAACAGGGGCACGAACAGGCTCTGCTTGGCGCCGTAGTCCTGGTCCGGGGCGTACCAGATCGCCCGGCCACCGCGCAGCAGCTTGAGCATGCCACGTACGTCGTCACGCTCCACCGCCAGCGAGTCGAGGTTGTGACGTTCGCGGCCACGGCGCTGGATGTAGTCGAACAACGGGTTGCCATGCTCGCGGTACATGCCGTCGATGGTATGGGCCTGGCCCAGCAGCGCCGCGCCGATCTCCAGCGTGGTGAAGTGCACGGCCATGAGGATTGCGCCCTGCCCTTCGCGCTGGGCGGCCTGCAGGTGCTCCAGGCCCTCGATGTGGGCCAGGCGCGCCAAACGTGGCTTGGGCCACCACCAGCTCATGGCCATTTCGAAGAAGGCGATGCCGGTGGAGGCGAAGTTTTCCTTGAGCAGGCGCTGCCGTTCGTCGCCGGAAAGCTCAGGGAAACACAGCTCGAGGTTGCGCGCAGCGATGCGCCGGCGCTCACCGGCGACCCGGTACATCAGCGCGCCCAGGGCGCGGCCCAGGCACAGCAGCGCGCGGTACGGCAGCTGCGCCACCAGCCACAGCAGGCCCAGACCCAGCCACAGGCCCCAGAACCGTGGGTGAAGGAAATAAAGACGAAAACGCGGGCGTTCCATTGAAGCTTCCGGAAAGACAAAGGTGGGCATTCTACATCGGTTCGCCCGCGGTTGCGGCCAACGGGTCTTATCGTTATAAGTCAGGGCACTTTTTTCGCAACAAGCCGTCTATGCAGACCATGAGCCTCAACCAGACCTCCGATACCGCCCCCGTATTCCAGCTCAAAGGCAGCATGCTTGCCATCACCGTGCTGGAACTGGCGCGCAACGACCTCGAAGCCCTCGACCTGCAACTGGCGGCGAAAGTGGCCCAGGCCCCCAATTTCTTCAGCAACACGCCGTTGGTGCTGGCGCTGGACAAGCTGTCGGCTGACGGCGGTGCCATCGACCTGCCCGGCCTGATGCGCGTTTGCCGCCACCACGGCCTGCGCACCCTGGCCGTGCGCGCCAGCCGCATCGAGGACATCGCCGCGGCGATCGCCATCGATCTGCCGGTGCTGCCGCCCTCCGGTGCCCGCGAACGGCCATTGGAGCCGGAGCCCGAGGTGAAGAAGCCCGAACCCGCCCCCGCGCCGCCGCCACCGGTCGAACCCGAAGTGCGCCCCACCCGCATCATCACCGCGCCGGTACGCGGCGGCCAGCAGATCTACGCCCAGGGCGGCGACCTGGTGGTGACCGCCTCGGTCAGCCCGGGTGCGGAACTTCTCGCCGACGGCAACATCCATGTGTACGGCGCCATGCGTGGCCGCGCACTGGCGGGCATCAAGGGCAATACC
Organism: Pseudomonas guariconensis; assembly: GCF_015680235.1. Taxonomy (GTDB): domain Bacteria; phylum Pseudomonadota; class Gammaproteobacteria; order Pseudomonadales; family Pseudomonadaceae; genus Aquipseudomonas; species Aquipseudomonas guariconensis_A. Next base: position 30,488 of record NZ_JADLJL010000027.1, on the reverse strand, counting down.
CGGGCGCGCATCTTCTGCCAGCAGATGACCGCGGAGATGGTATCGATCGCCGGCCAGTACAAGGTGTGCGAGGACCTGCGTCGCGACCCGCTGTGGGGAGCTGGCGTGCAGATCAGCCTGTCTGGCGATGTGTTGAACATCACCCGTCTTTAACGGATACTTGCCGGCATTTTTAGCGCAACTTTTTTCTTTGTTGCCGTTTTTCGTATTTGCAGGGACCGCTGTCCCATTTTATTTAGGGGTGAAACACCTTGGCCAAGATTCTCGTGGTTACTTCCGGCAAGGGGGGTGTGGGCAAGACCACCACCAGCGCCGCCATTGGTACCGGCCTCGCTCTGCGCGGCTACAAGACTGTCATCGTCGACTTCGACGTCGGCCTGCGTAACCTCGACCTGATCATGGGCTGCGAGCGCCGCGTGGTGTACGACTTCGTCAACGTGGTCAACGGCGAGGCCAACCTGCAGCAGGCCCTGATCAAGGACAAGCGCCTGGAGAACCTGTTCGTGCTGGCCGCCAGCCAGACCCGCGACAAGGACGCCCTGACCCAGGAAGGCGTCGAGAAGGTGCTGATGGAGCTCAAGGAAACCTTCGACTACGTCATCTGCGACTCCCCGGCCGGTATCGAGAAAGGCGCGCACCTGGCGATGTACTTCGCCGACGAAGCCATCGTGGTGACCAACCCGGAAGTGTCCTCGGTACGTGACTCCGACCGCATGCTGGGCATCCTGTCGAGCAAGTCGCGCCGCTCCGAGAACGGCGAGGAGCCGATCAAGGAGCACCTGCTGATCACCCGCTACCACCCCGAGCGCGTCGAGAAAGGCGAGATGCTCAGCATCGCCGACGTCGAAGAGATCCTGGCGATCAAGCTCAAGGGTGTGATTCCCGAATCCCAGGCCGTGCTCAAGGCCTCCAACCAGGGCATCCCGGTCATCCTCGACGACCAGAGCGATGCCGGCCAGGCGTACAGCGACACCGTCGACCGCCTGCTGGGCAAAGAGAAGCCACTGCGGTTCATCGATGTGCAGAAGCAAGGATTCTTCGCGCGCCTGTTTGGAGGCAAGTAAACCATGAACCTTTTTGACTTCTTTCGTGGCAGACAGAAACAAAGCAGCGCGTCGGTAGCGAAAGAGCGTCTACAGATCATCGTGGCGCACGAACGCGGCCAGCGCAGCGAACCGGATTACCTGCCTGCCCTGCAGAAAGAGCTGCTGGAAGTGATCCGCAAGTACGTGAACATCGGCAGCGACGACGTGCATATCGAACTCGAGAACCAGGGTAGCTGCTCGATCCTGGAGCTGAACATCACCCTGCCTGATCGCTGATCCAGCCATATCGGGTCACCCCTGTGGGAGCGGGCTTGTCCCGCGATTGCGCAAGCCCCGGCTGACGCAATCGCGGGACAAGCCCGCTCCCACAGTGTTTATCGAGAACACGCCACAATGCCGTTGTCGAACATCCAGATCCTCTTCGAGGACGCCGCCATCCTGGTGGTCAACAAGCCCACCCTGCTGCTGTCGGTGCCTGGTCGCGCCGAAGACAACAAGGACTGCCTGATCACCCGCCTGCAGGAAAACGGCTACCCCGATGCCCTGATCGTCCACCGCCTGGACTGGGAGACCTCCGGCATCATCCTGCTGGCCCGCGACGCCGACAGCCATCGTGAGCTGTCGCGCCAGTTCCATGACCGCGAGACCGAGAAGGCCTACACCGCCCTGTGCTGGGGCCAGCCGGCGTTGGACAGCGGCAGCATCGACCTGCCCCTGCGCTACGATCCGCCGACCAAGCCCCGCCATGTGGTGGACCACGAACAAGGCAAGCATGCCCTGACCTTCTGGCGTGTGCTCGAGCGTTGCGCCGACCACTGCCGAGTAGAGCTGACCCCGATCACCGGGCGTTCGCACCAGTTGCGCGTGCACATGTTGTCGATCGGCCACCCGTTGCTGGGCGACCGGCTGTATGCCAACCCCGAGGCGCTGGCGGCCCATGAACGGCTATGCCTGCATGCCTCGATGCTGAGCTTTACCCACCCGGTATCCGGGGAGCGCCTGAAGTTCGAGTGCCCGGCGCCGTTCTGAGGCTTCTGCGGCCTGCATCAGCCCAATCGCCGGCAAGCCGGCCCCCAGAGGGATAGCACTTCCTCTGTGGGCGCTTTTCCCGCGATGAGGCCGACACAAATCTTCAGGCAACTGCGTTAAACTCGCGCCACTGCTGTCTGGAGTGAGTTATGCGCGATTCCCTGAATGCTGGCCTGATCGATTTCCTCAAGGCCTCCCCGACGCCCTTCCATGCCACCGCGAGCCTCGCCCAGCGCCTGGAGGCCGCCGGCTACCAGCGTCTGGACGAACGCGACAGCTGGGCCACGGTGCCCGGTGGCCGCTACTACGTCACCCGCAACGACTCCTCGATCATCGCCATCAAGCTGGGCAAGCAATCGCCCCTGCTCGGTGGCATCCGCATGGTCGGCGCCCATACCGACAGCCCGTGCCTGCGGGTCAAGCCGCAGCCCGAGTTGCAGCGCCACGGCTTCCTGCAACTGGGCGTCGAAGTCTACGGCGGCGCCCTGCTGGCACCCTGGTTCGACCGCGACCTGTCCCTGGCCGGTCGGGTCACCTTCCGCCGCGACGGCAAGGTCGAAAGCCAGCTGGTGGACTTCAAGCTGCCGATCGCGGTGATCCCCAACCTGGCCATCCACCTCAACCGCACCGCCAACGAAGGCTGGATGATCAACCCGCAGACCGAGCTACCGCCGATCCTGGCCCAGGTCGCCGGTGACGAGCGGGTCGACTTCCGCGCCCTGCTCACCGAGCAGTTGGCCCGCGAGCACGACCTCAATGCCGACGTGGTGCTGGATTACGAGCTGAGCTTCTACGACACCCAGGACGCCGCACTGATCGGCCTGAACGGCGACTTCATCGCCGGTGCCCGCCTGGACAACCTGCTGTCGTGCTACGCCGGCCTGCAGGCGCTGCTGACCGCCGACAGCGACGAGACCTGCGTGCTGGTGTGCAACGACCACGAAGAGGTCGGCTCCTGCTCGGCCTGTGGCGCCGACGGGCCGATGCTCGAACAGACCCTGCAACGCCTGTTGCCCGACGGCGACGACTACGTGCGCACTATCCAGCGTTCGCTGCTGGTGTCGGCCGACAACGCCCACGGCGTGCATCCCAACTACGCCGACAAGCATGACGGCAACCATGGGCCCAAGCTCAACGCCGGGCCCGTGATCAAGGTCAACAACAACCAGCGCTACGCCACCAACAGCGAGACCGCCGGGTTCTTCCGCCACCTGTGCATGGCCGAGGAAGTGCCGGTGCAAAGCTTCGTGGTGCGCAGCGACATGGGCTGCGGCTCGACCATCGGCCCGATCACCGCCAGCCACCTGGGCGTGCGCACCGTCGACATCGGCCTGCCGACCTTCGCCATGCACTCGATTCGCGAGCTGTGCGGCAGCCAGGACCTGGCGCATCTGGTGAAGGTGTTGACGGCGTTCTATCGCAGTCGCGAGTTGCCGTAAGCTTTTGGGTTTGCCTGACCGGGCCCTATCGTCACCGCTGCCCTACCCGTGGGAGCCGGCTTGCCGGCGATAGGGCCGGACCAGGCAAACGCCAAACCCTGCCATTGATCAATCCTCCTGCAGCCCAACCCGCTATGCTTGTTACATAGCCCTGATGCAGAAGGATGCCTGTCCATGTCGCCGTTCCTTTCCCTGTTCCTGCCGGTGTTCGTCGGCCTGCTGTTGCTGACCATCGGCTTCAGCCTGCGCGAACGCAATGTCGGCGTGCTGATGATGTGGGTCGGCACCCTCGGCATCTTCGGCATCATGTGCTGGAAGATCCTCGCGAAACTGGCCTGAAAAATCCTCTACACTCCGGCAATCGTTTGCCCTGAGGTAGATTTTCGGTGCCTGCCCTCCTGCGTTGCCTTGCCCTGTTGCTGTTTCTCTTCATCGCCCCCGTACAGGCCGCCGGCCTGCCCGGCCTGCTCGGTGCGGGCAAGCCTGCGCAGCCGCAGGCCACAGAGCCTCTGGGCCAATCGCTGGACGAGGTGATCAAGAGCCTGGAGAACGACCAACAGCGTACCCAGTTGCTCAACGACCTGAAGAAGCTGCGCGATGCCGCCAAACAGTCGCAGCCCAGCGCCGAGCAAGGCGTGCTGGGGCTGATCGGCGGCGCGCTGCATGACCTGGAGAAACAGTTCAGCGGCGAGGCCAGCCCGTTCCGGCGCTGGTCGATGGAAATCGACCAGGCCCAGGACGAGTTGGCAGCGCTAGTGGTGCCGGTGCATCAATGGCCGGCGATCCTGTTCGGCTTTGCCGCGATCATCGCGGTCTGGAGCCTGCTGGCCTATGCCTTCAACTGGATCGGCCATCGGGTGCGCCTGCGTTTCGGCCTCACCGAAGAGCTGCCCCAGCACCCGCGGACCTGGGACCTGGTGCGTTTCGCCTTGCGCAAGCTGGGCCCGTGGCTGGTCGCCCTGGTGTTCACCGTGTACCTGAGCTTCGCCCTGCCCTCCTCGCTGGGCAAGTCGCTGGCCATGGTGCTGGCCTATGCCCTGGTGGTGGGCACGCTGTTCTCGGCGATCTGCGTGATCGCCTTCTCGCTGCTCGATGGCCCCCATCGCCACCGGGCCTTGCACATCCTGCGACACCAGGCATTCCGCCCGTTGTGGTTGATCGGCAGCTTCGCCGCGTTCGGCGAGGCGATGAGCGACCCGCGCATGACCACCGCCCTGGGCAGCCACCTGGCCCATGCCCTGGCGACCCTGGCCAACGTGGTGGCGGCAGTGTGCACAGGCCTGTTCATCCTGCGCTTTCGCCGGCCCATCGCCCACCTGATCCGCAACCAACCGCTGTCGCGTCGCCTGACCCGCCGCACCCTGAGCGACACCATCGAGATCCTCGGCAGCTTCTGGTTCGTGCCGGCGTTGATCCTGGTGGCGATTTCGCTGTTCGCCACCTTCGTCTCCGCCGGGGACACAAGCACGGCCCTGCGTCAGTCGCTGATGTGCACGGTGCTGGTGGTGGTGTGCATGGTGCTCAACGGCCTGGTGCGCCGCCACGCCGCCAACCCGAAGCGGGCCAGCCGGCGCCAGGAAGTCTACGCCGAACGCCTGCGCAACTTTGCCTATGCGCTGGTGCACCTGTTCATCTGGCTGGTATTCATCGAACTGGGCCTGCGGGTCTGGGGACTGTCGATGATCAATTTCGCCGAGGGCAGCGGGCATGAGGTCAGCGTGCGCGTGCTGGGCCTGGCCGGGACCTTGATCGCCGCCTGGCTGGTGTGGATCCTCGCCGACACCGCCGTGCACCATGCCCTGGTGCGCTCGCGCCGCGGCCTGGCCAATGCCCGCGCGCAGACGATGATGCCGCTGATTCGCAACGTGATGTTCGTGGCGATCTTCATCATCGCGGTGATCGTCGCCCTGGCCAACATGGGCATGAACGTCACGCCGCTGCTGGCCGGTGCCGGTGTCATCGGCCTTGCCATCGGTTTCGGCGCCCAGTCGCTGGTGGCGGACCTGATCACGGGGCTGTTCATCATCATCGAGGACTCCCTGGCCATCGACGACTACGTGGATGTCGGCGGCCACCTGGGCACGGTGGAGGGGCTGACCATCCGCACCGTGCGCCTGCGGGATATCGACGGGATCGTGCACACCATTCCCTTCAGCGAGATCAAGAGCATCAAGAACTACTCGCGCGAGTTCGGCTACGCGATCTTCCGCGTGGCGATCCCGCACAGCATGAACATCGACCAGGCCATCACGCTGATCCGCGAGGTGGGGCAAAAGCTGCGCAACGACCCGCTGATGCGGCGCAATATCTGGTCGCCGCTGGAACTGCAGGGGGTGGAGAGCTTCGAGTCGGGGTCGGCAATCCTGCGGGCACGGTTCAAGACAGCGCCGATCAAACAATGGGAGGTGTCGCGGGCGTTCAACCTGGCCTTGAAGCGACAGCTGGATGAAGCCGGGCTGGATCTGGCGACCCCGCGGTTGTCGGTGCAGGTGGTGACGGCCGGGGGTGGCGGGATGGCAGAAGCCGGTTCCGCCAGTTAGGGCCTATCGCCGGCAAGCCAGCTCCCACAGGGATAGCCTATGACGCTAGGCCGATGCGTTCGGGGTGGTGGGGCTTGCCGGCGATGGGCTGCAAAGCAGCCCCAAAAACCCTGATCAACCCGCCTGGGCGCGGATGCGAATGGCATCATGCCGCCAGTACTCCAGGTCGCAGTCGATCAGGTGCCCATGCTGGTCACTGTTGACTCGGGTGATATGCAACCCGGGGCTTCCCGCCGACACCTTCAAGGCACTGGCCGCCTCCACCGGCAATGCCGTCGGCAAGATCTCGAAGCATACTTGCCCATACTGGATGCCATACACCCGCCCATAGATCTCGGTCAGCGACTGCCCCAGGTCCTGTTCCAGGATGCCGGGGAAAAACCGCGGGTTGAGGTAGTGCTCGGCATACAGCACCGCCCGCCCATCGATGCGCCGCAAGCGGCAGATACGCACCACGCTCGACAGCGCCGGCAACCCCAGCCGCGCACAGATCGCCGCCGGCGCCGGCTGCAACCGCGCCGACAACAGCTCGGTGCCGGGCACCCGCCCCTGGTCGCGCACCATGGCATGGAAATGGCTGCGCTCGACCAGGTCGTAGGTCAGCCGCTCGGGCGCCACGAACCAGCCCCGGCGTTCCTCGCGGTAGATCAGCCCCTGTGCCTCCAACTGCACCAGCGCCTCGCGCAACGTGATACGCGTGGTATCGAACACCTCGCTCAACTTGCGCTCGGCCGGCAGCTTACCGCCCGGCGCCAGCAGGCCGTGTTCGATCTGCTCCTGCAAGGCATGGCAGATGGCTGTTACCGCGCGCGGTGGCGTCGACTGCATCGAAGGTTACCTATCTGGACTAGTCCAGCCCCAGAAAAGGGCCATTGGAGATTAGCGCAAGCCTAGGCACAGCCCATGAACATCCTGTGACAAAGCCCTCGTGCCAGCACCAGCCAGGACAGGGCAAGGCCTTGGGAATCAAGGCCTGGGATCTGGTCTACGCTGTACTTCCAGGGCCTCGGGAGGCGCCTGTCCGCCCAGGCCTTACATCAAACTGTCACGCAACCGGCCTACCTTGGCTCGAGGTTTGCTGACCTAGACCAAACGTTCGCAAGCAAAGGTTTCCTTCATCACCCATTGCAAGGCCCTACAAAGGAGCTTCGGATGAAAACGTTCTTCATGGCGTCACTGCTCGGTTCGACCATCGCCCTGTGCACCTCGGCCATGGCCGCCGGTACCGACCTCAAGGCCCTGGAAGAGGCCGCCCGCAAGGAAGGTGTGATCAACAGCGTGGGCATGCCCGATGCCTGGGCCAACTGGAAAGGCACCTGGGCGGACCTGGCCAGCAAGTACGGCCTCAAGCACAGCGACACCGACATGAGTTCGGCCCAGGAAATCGCCAAGTTCGACGCCGAGAAGGACAACGCCAGCGCCGACATCGGTGATGTGGGCGCCGCCTTCGGCCCCATCGCCGCCGCCAAGGGCGTGACCCAGCCCTACAAGCCCAGCACCTGGGACCAGGTACCGACCTGGGCCAAGGACCAGGATGGCCATTGGGCCCTGGCCTATACCGGCACCATCGCTTTCATCATCAACAAGGACCTGGTCAAGGAAAGCGAACGCCCGAAGACCTGGCACGACCTGGAAAAAGGCAAGTACAAGGTCGCCATCGGTGACGTCGGCACCGCCGCCCAGGCAGCCAACGGCGTGCTGGCCGCCGCCATTGCCTACAAGGGCGACGAAAGCAATATCGAGCCGGGCCTGCAGCTGTTCACCAAACTGGCCCAGCAAAAGCGCCTGTCGCTGGCCAACCCGACCATCCAGACCCTGGAGAAGGGTGAGGTGGAAGTCGGTGTGGTGTGGGACTTCAACGGCCTGAGCTACCGCGAGCAGATCGATCCCAAGCGCTTCGAAGTGCTGATCCCTTCCGATGGTTCGGTGATCTCCGGCTACACCACCATCATCAACAAGTACGCCAAGCACCCCAACGCCGCCAAGCTCACCCGCGAGTACATCTTCAGCGACGCCGGCCAGACCAACCTGGCCATCGGCCACGCTCGGCCGATCCGCGCCGAGCACCTGAAGCTGCCGGCTGAGGTGCAGGCCAAGCTGCTGCCCAACGAGCAATACGGCGCGGCGCAGCCGATCAAGAATGCCGAAGCTTGGGAGGCCACATCGAAGAAACTGCCGCAGATGTGGCAGGAGCAAGTGATCATCGAGATGGAATGAAGCGAGGGCTGCGCCCTCGATCGCGGGGCAAGCCCGCTCCCACAAGGGTCCGCAACATCAAACCGTTATGCGTTGTTCTGTGGGAGCGGGCTTGTCCCGCGATGGGCCGCACGGCGGACCCACAAACGTTCTTCGGAGCTATACATGAACCACAACGTCATCCTGGTCCTGCTCGATGGCCTCAACCACCAGGTCGCCCACCACGCCATGGGCCACCTGCATGCCTACGTCGAGGCCGACCGTGCCGCGCTGTACCGTGTCGAATGCGAGCTGCCCTCGCTGTCGCGGCCGCTGTACGAATGCATCCTCACCGGCGTGGCCCCCATCGACAGCGGCATCGTGCACAACAACGTCAGCCGCCTGTCCACCCAACGCAGCGTGTTCCACTATGCCCGCGAAGCGGGCCTGGGCACTGCGGCAGCGGCCTACCACTGGATCAGCGAGCTGTACAACCGCTCGCCCTTCGACCCGCTGCGCGACCGCCACACCCATGCGCCGAAGCTGCCCATCCAGCATGGGCTGTTCTACTACGCCGACCACTACCCCGACTCGCACCTGTTGGCCGATGCCGAGTACCTGCGCCGTCGCCACGCCCCGAACTTCCTGCTGGTACACCCGATGAACATCGACGACGCCGGCCATCGCCATGGCCTGGACAGCAGCCAGTACCGCAACGCCGCGCGCAGCGCCGACATTCTTCTGGCCGACTACCTGCCGCGCTGGCTCGAAGAGGGCTACCAGGTGCTGGTGACCGCCGACCACGGCATGAACAACGACCGTTCGCACAACGGCCTGCTGGCCGAGGAGCGCGAAGTGCCGCTGTTCGTGTTCGGCGAGGCGTTCAGCCTGGACCCGGCGGCCAAGCCCTTGCAGACCGAGCTGTGCGGCACGATCTGCGAACTGCTGGGCGCTGCCCACGACAAAGCGGTCTGCCGGGAGCTGCTCAAGTGAATGCCCGCCCTCGCGGCCGCTACCTGGCCCTGCTCTGCCTGTTGCCGTTCGCCCTGTTCTTCCTCGTGTTTCAGATCGCCCCGCTGGCCTGGGTGGCCATCAACAGCCTGCAGAGCGACAGCGGCTGGGGGCTGGCCAACTTCAGCAAGGTGTTCGCCTCCAAGTTCTACCTGCAGGCATTGCAGCGCAGCCTGGAGATCAGCTTCTGGTCGAGCCTGTTCGGCATCGTCATCGCCACCCTCGGCGCCTACTCCCTGCGCCAGGTGGACTCGCGCTTGCGCGACTTCGTCAGCGCCTTCGCCAACATGACCAGCAATTTTTCCGGGGTACCGCTGGCGTTCGCCTTCATCATCCTGCTGGGTTTCAACGGCGCGCTGACCTTGCTGCTCAAGCAGGCCGGCCTGCTGGAAGACTTCAGCATCTATTCCAAGAGCGGGCTGATCCTGGTGTACACCTACTTCCAGATCCCCCTGGGGGTACTGCTGCTCTACCCGGCCTTCGATGCCCTGCGTGAAGACTGGCGCGAGTCCGCGGCATTGCTGGGCGCCAGCCACTGGCAGTATTGGCGGCATATCGGCCTGCCGGTGCTGGCGCCGGCATTGCTGGGCACCTTCGTCATCCTGCTGGCCAACGCCCTGGGCGCCTATGCCACGGTCTATGCCCTGACCACCGGCAACTTCAACGTGCTGCCGATCCGCATCGCCGCCCTGGTGGCCGGCGACATCACCCTCGACCCGAACCTGGCCAGCGCCCTGGCAATGGTGCTGGTGGGGCTTATGACGCTGGTCACGGTGGTCCATCAATGGTTGCTGAAGAGGAGCTACCATGCGCGCTGAACCTCGCGGCAGCCTCTACCACCGTATGGTGGTGTACCTGCTGTTCATCATCCTGCTGCTGCCTTTGGCCGGCACCCTGCTCTACTCCCTGGCCACCAGTTGGTCGGCGAGCCTGCTGCCCAGCGGCCTGACCTTCAAGTGGTACCTGGCGTTGTGGAGCGAGCCGCGCTTCCTGGCGGCCTTCGGCCAGTCGCTGCTGGTATGCGTCGGCGCGCTGGTGCTGTCGGTGGTGCTGATCCTGCCGCTGTTGTTCGTGGTGCACTACCACTTCCCGCGCCTGGACGCATTGATGAACATCCTCATCCTGCTGCCCTTCGCGGTGCCGCCGGTGGTGTCCTCGGTGGGCCTTTTGCAGCTGTACGGCAGCGGGCCGATGGCCATGGTCGGCACACCGTGGATCCTCATCGGCTGCTACTTCACCATCGCCTTGCCGTTCATGTACCGGGCCATCACCAATAACCTGCAGGCGATCAACCTGCGCGACTTGATGGACGCCGCCCAGCTGCTGGGCGCCAGCACCTGGCAAGCAGCCTTGCTGGTGGTGCTGCCCAACCTGCGCAAGGGCCTGATGGTGGCGCTGCTGCTGTCGTTTTCGTTCCTGTTCGGCGAGTTCGTCTTCGCCAACCTGCTGGTGGGGACCCGCTACGAGACCTTGCAGGTGTACCTGAACAACATGCGCAACAGCAGCGGTCATTTCAACAGCGCGCTGGTAATCTCCTACTTCGCCTTCGTGCTGGTGCTGACCTGGGTCGCCAATCGCCTGAACAAGGACAAATCCTGACATGAGCTTCGTCAGCGTACAGAAACTGCACAAAAGCTATGCCGGCAGCCCGGTGTTCCATGACATCGACTGCCAGATCGAACGCGGCGAGTTCGTCACCCTGCTCGGCCCTTCCGGTTGCGGCAAGTCGACCCTGCTGCGCTGCATCGCCGGGCTGACCCCGGTGGACAGCGGCCGCATCCTGCTCGACGGCCAGGACCTGGTACCGCTCAGCCCACAGAAACGCGGCATCGGCATGGTGTTCCAGAGCTATGCGCTATTCCCCAACATGACCGTGGAGCAGAACGTCACCTTCGGCCTGCGCATGCAGAAGACCAAGGCCGACGAGAGCCAGGCGCGGGTGCGCGAAGCCCTGGAGCTGGTGGAACTGTCCAGCTTCGCCGGGCGCTACCCACACCAGCTGTCGGGCGGGCAATGCCAACGCGTGGCCCTGGCCCGCTCGCTGGTCACCCGCCCGCGCCTGCTGCTGCTCGATGAGCCGCTGTCGGCCCTCGATGCACGCATCCGCAAACACCTGCGCGAGCAGATCCGCGCCATCCAGCGCGAGCTGGGGCTGACCACCATCTTCGTCACCCATGACCAGGAGGAAGCGCTGACGATGTCCGACCGCATTTTCCTGATGAACCAGGGCCGCATCGTCCAGAGTGGCGATGCCGAAACCCTCTACACCGCGCCCGTCGACCTGTTCGCCGCAGGCTTCATCGGCAACTACAACCTGCTCGAGCCGGACACCGCCAGCCGCCTATTGCAGCGCCCCGTGGCCAGCCGTCTGGCGATCCGCCCGGAGGCCATCAGCCTGCACCTGGAAGGCAACCTCGAAGCCCAGGTGCGCAGCCACAGCCTGCTGGGCAACGTCATCCGTTATCGTGTGGAAATACGCGGCGTGGAGCTGGTCGTGGACGTGCTCAATCGCTCCTCGGCCGACCTGCACGCCGACGGGCAACGGGTATCCTTGTCGATCGACCCCACGGCGCTACGAGAAGTGGCCTAGTGTCCTGTCTCGGAAATAAGCTGTTCACTTTGGGCGGCGCCTTGGCCGAACATCCAAGTCACTCGCCAAATAGAGAAGACAGGGCATTAGGAGAACACCGCAATGGCATTGGCAATTTTCGATCTGGACGAAACCCTCATCCACGGCGACTGCGCCTCGTTGTGGAGCAAACAGATGGCCCAGTTGGGCTGGGTGGACGGCAAGGACTTCCTGCGCCGCGACCAGGAGCTGATGGAGGCCTACGGCAAGGGTCACCTGAAGATGGAGGAGTACATGGCCTTCAGCCTGGAGCCGATCGCTGGACGCACCCTCGAGGAGGTGGAGCACCTGGTCGAGCCCTGGGTCGAGGATGTGATCGAGCCGATCATCTACGGTGACGCCTGCCGCTGCATCGCCGAACACCGCAAGCGCGGTGACCGGATCCTGATCATTTCCGCCTCGGGCACCCACCTGGTCGGGCCGATCGCGGCGCGGCTGGGGGTGGATGAATACCTGGCGATCGAACTGGAGGCGGTGAACGGGGTGTATACCGGCAAGACCCATGGGGTGCTGACGTACCGCGAAGGCAAGATCACCCGGTTGATGGAATGGCTGGACCAGGAGCAAGAGAACCTGGAGGGGGCGAGTTTCTATTCCGACTCGCGCAATGACCTGCCGTTGCTGCTGAAGGTGGACTACCCCCATGTAGTCAACCCGGACCCGGTGTTGCGCGAGCATGCCGAGGTCAATGGCTGGCCGATTCTGAGCTGGAGCTGAGATTCCCGGGGCGCTTTGCGCACCATTCGCGGCCTACAGAAAGTGCGTGGTCGCTTGTAGGAGCGGCTTTGCGCCGCGAAAGGGCTGCAAAGCAGCCCTCCCGCAATCTCAACCCAAGCTCGGGTCGATCACCAGCACCAGCTTGCCCGACACCTGGTTGCTCGCAAGCTCCACATACGCCGCTTCGGCAAACGCCACCGGGTAGGTGTCGACCAACTGCGGCGACAACCGCCCTTCGCCGAACAACGGCCATACCTGCTGCATCAGCTCGCGCAGCAACTCGCCCTTGAACGCATCATCGCGATTACGCAAGGTCGAGCCGGTGACCTGCGTGCGTTTGGCCAGCACTTGCGCCAGGTCCAGTTCGAACTTGCGCCCGCCCATCAGGCCGATGATCACCCAGCGCCCGTCGCGGGCCAGCAGCTCGAGGTTCAACTCCCCGTAGCTGGCGCCCACCGGGTCGAGGATCACGTCGAAGGGCCCGAACGCTTTCAGGTCGTCCAGGTTCTCGTTGCGCACCACGCCACCGGCAGCCCCGAGTGCCTGACAGTACGCCAGGCGATCCTGCGAGCCGACACTGACCCACACCGGGTTGCCGAACGCCTTGCACAGCTGGATCGCCGCCGAGCCGACGCCGCTGGCCCCGGCGTGCACCAGCACCTTCTCGCCGGCCTTCACCGCGCCGAGCTGGAAGATGTTCAGCCAGGCCGTGGCATACACCTCGGGCAGCCCCGCCGCCTCGGGCAGGCTCAGGCCCTCGGGCACCGGCAGTACGTGGCGGGCATCGACCACCACTTCCTCGGCCATGGCGCCACTGGCCAGCAGCGCGCAGACCCGGTCGCCCACGCGCCAGTCGGCACCGGCGCCCACTTCCTCGATCACCCCCGCGCACTCCAGGCCCATGTAGGGGCTGGCGCCTGGCGGCGGAGGATAAAGACCTTTCATCTGCAGCAGGTCGGCGCGGTTGAGTCCCGCAGCAGCCACACGAATGCGCACCTGGCCCGCGTCACAGGTCGGGCGCTCGGCTTCGACCCAGGCCACATGTCCGTCAACGCCTTGCAATGCCTTCACAGTGCCTCCATAGTTGAGTCATGACTGAGCCCGGGATCGCCATGTCCCGGGCTTTTTGCAGTATGCGTCCGGCTCTTGTGGAACCGGCGAACGGAAAAGACGGCCTACTATGCGTGATCAATTGCCTTTACGTCGAATCAGCATGAAGCATTTCCTGCCCAGCACTGCCCTCGCCCTCCTGATCGGCCTCGGCAGCCTCACGCTCGGTGGTAATGCGGCGGCCGCCAACAAGTGGGACAGCCTGCAGCCTGACCGTGACGAGATCGTCGCCAGTCTGAACGTGGTGGAGCTGCTCAAGCGTCACCACTACAGCAAGCCGCCGTTGGACGATGCCCGTTCGATCATCATCTACGACAGCTACATCAAGCTGCTCGACCCCTCGCGCAGCTATTTCACCGCCGCTGACATCGCCCAGTTCGATAAGTGGAAGACGCAGTTCGACGACTTCCTCAAGAGCGGTAACCTCGAACCTGGCTTCACCATTTACAAGCGCTACCTGGACCGCGTGAAGTCGCGCCTGGACTTCGCCCTGGCCGAGCTGGCCAAGGGCGTGGACAAGATGGACTTCACCACCAAGGAAACCTTGCTGGTCGACCGCGAGGATGCGCCGTGGATGAAGAACGAGGCCGAGCTCGATGACCTGTGGCGCAAACGCGTCAAGGACGAAGTGCTGCGCCAGAAGCTCGCCGGCAAGGATCCCAAGCAGATCCAGGAAACCCTGACCAAGCGCTACAAGAACCAGCTGTCGCGCCTGGACCAGACCCGTGCCGAGGATATCTTCCAGGCCTACATCAATACCTTCGCCCAGTCCTACGACCCGCACACCAACTACCTGTCGCCGGACAACGCGGAAAACTTCGACATCAACATGAGCCTGTCGCTCGAAGGCATCGGTGCGGTGCTGCAAAGCGACAACGACCAGGTCAAGATCGTGCGCCTGGTGCCGGCAGGCCCGGCCGCCAAGACCAAGCAGGTGGCACCGGCCGACAAGATCATCGGCGTGGCCCAGGGCGACAAGGAAATGGTCGACGTGGTCGGCTGGCGCCTGGACGAAGTGGTCAAGCTGATCCGTGGCCCGAAAGGCTCGGTGGTACGCCTGGAAATCATCCCGGCCAGCAATGCGCCGAACGACCAGACCAGCAAGATCGTGTCGATCACCCGCGAAGCGGTCAAGCTCGAGGAGCAGGCGGCCAAGAAGTCGGTGCTCAAGCTCAAGCAGGACGGGCGCGACTACAAGCTGGGCATCATCGAGATCCCGGCCTTCTACCTGGACTTCAAGGCCTACCGCGCGGGCGACCCTGACTACAAGAGCACCACGCGCGACGTGAAGAAACTGCTCACCGAGCTGCAGAAGGAAAAAGTCGACGGCGTGGTCATCGACCTGCGCAACAACGGCGGCGGCTCCCTGCAGGAGGCCACCGAACTGACCAGCCTGTTCATCGAGAAAGGCCCGACGGTGCTGGTGCGCAACAGCGACGGCCGCGTCGACGTGCTCGAGGACGAGAACCCCGGCGCCTTCTACAAGGGCCCACTGGCATTGCTGGTCAACCGCCTCTCGGCCTCGGCCTCGGAGATCTTCGCCGGTGCCATGCAGGACTACCACCGCGCGCTGATCATCGGCGGCCAGACCTTCGGCAAAGGCACCGTGCAGACCATCCAGCCGCTCAACCATGGCGAGCTGAAGCTGACCCTGGCCAAGTTCTACCGGGTGTCCGGGCAGAGCACCCAACACCAGGGCGTGTTGCCGGACATCGACTACCCGTCGATCATCGACACCAAGGAAATCGGCGAGAGCGCTCTGCCCGAGGCCATGCCATGGGATACCATCCGCCCGGTGGTACGCCCTGCGGTCGACCCGTTCAAGCCGTTCCTGGCCGAGCTCAAGGCCCGTCATGACGCACGCAGCGCCAAGGACCCGGAGTTCGCCTACATCCGTGACCGCCTGGCCTTGACTCAGAAGCTGATGAACGAGAAGACCGTCAGCCTCAACGAGCAGGAACGCCGTGCACGCCACGATGCGATCGAGGCCAAGCAACTGGCGCTGGAGAACGTTCGCCGCAAGGCCAAGGGCGAGGAGCCGCTCAAGGAGCTGAAGAAAGAAGACGAGGACGCCCTGCCGATCGAGGACGAGGACACCAAGCCCGAGGACGACGCCTACCTGGCCGAGACCGGGCGCATCCTGCTCGACTACCTGAGCTTGAACTCGCAGGTGGCCAAGCACTAAAGGCACATCGAGCGGTAAGGGAAAGGGGCGGACATCGAGATGTTCGCCCCTTTTTCGTATGGGGGCCGCTTTGCGGCCGATCGCAGCACAAGGCCGCTCCTACAGGGTTGAGCGTCGGCCTGTAGGAGCGGCTTTATGCCGCGATCGGCCTGCGCAGCAGCCCCTGGCTCAGGCCTGTTCCGGGTAACTGTACTCGAACACCCGCACCACTTCCGAAGCATGCCAGGACGCCGCCTCGAGCCCGTCCACCGGGCCGGAGAAACGCCCCAGGCGCTCGACGCACTCGAAGAAACCGGTACGCGGCAGGCGGCTGGCGCCCTGGCTGATCACCAGCGAGCTGCGCAGCGGCTGCTCGGCACGAGCATCGAGCACGGCCAGGTATTCCAGGGCTGCGGTAAGGGTCTGCATCGCCGGGCTGGGCAATTGCAGGCGTTCGATCAGCGCCCGGTAAGTGAGCAAATGGCGTTGGCGGCGAGCCAGATCGAGCTCGTTCAACAGGTTGTCCCAGTGCTGGCGGCTGATCCTGACCTGGCTCATGACGGCTCGCTCCAGCCAGCGATGCCCAGGTGCCAGGCCAGGCTGCGCAGGATCGCCGCATCCGGCTGGCGCTCGCCAGCCTCGATCATCGCCAGGTAGGCCGGGCTGATGCCGACGCTGCGCGCCAATTGCTCGGGCGCCAGGCCCTTGGCCTGGCGCAAGTGCGTCAATTCGCTCAATGCCGCCAGAGCCGGGGCCTCGGCGGCGACTGCAGGTTCGTTCGTTGGTGCCTCGGCAGGTGCCTGCCCCGCGGCCTTGAGCAATGCCTGGTACTGTTCCCACGGAACCACGGCATACTCGGGCTGACCGTCCCGGCTGATGACCTGAATACCCATACAACCCCCTTACGTAGGATTACTGCATGTAATCCATAGGCATAATCCTTATGCCAATTATATGTCCAAGCGCGGGCGTATGCGCAGGCCAGGGCAATTTCAGGGCGCTCCGCGCTCCAGGCGCAGTGTTTCAGGGGTGTCCGGCAAGCGTTCGACCACCTGCAGGCGCTCGGGTGCCTGGCTGTCGCGCCAGGCCTTGAAGCGGCTCAGTTCGTCGCCCACAGCCTTGAGGACCCAGCCCAATACGGCGATGTCGTCCAGAAAGCCAACGCCCAGCAGCCAGTCGGGAATGGCGTCCAGGGGGCTGACGAAATACAGCAGGCCCGCTACCACGGTGACCAGCGCCTTGGGGCTGATAGCGCGGTATTCGCCACGCCACCAGGCCAGGCACAAGCCCTGGAGCAGATGAACGTCCTCACGTAGCTTGCCGAGCTTGGGCCCTTTGCGGGCCACGGCGAACAGCAAGGCCGGCAGCCGACCGCGGCTGAGCAGGCGCTCGGCCAGGGGCAGGAAGCGGGCGAAATTCCAGGGTGCGCTCATGGGGCCTCCATATCGGCAGGGAAGGTTATCCACATTTATTGTGGATAACCTTGTGAACAGGGAGCAGTTTCCGACGCGAGGTGCCCACCGGGCAAGGGTCTCGCTCAGATCGGGCGTTTTTTACACAGCTGTTTCAGAATCGCAAACGTTTTGCGTCGGCGGGCTGCTCTTTCTCCGACACCATTGGAAGTGTGGGGTTCGTTCGTGACAAAGGGGGCCGCTTTGCGGCCCATCGCGGCACAAGGCCGCTCTCATAGAACAACGCATAACTATTTGATTTTGCGGGCCTTGTGGGAGCGGGCTTGTCCCGCGATTGGGCCGGGCCGGATATCACCGTCGCCCTTGATCGCGGGACAAGTCGGACCACCGCACCGCCGCTCCCACAGGGGGGCGGCGCTAGCCGCTTGTTCTCTGCGCGACAGCGCAGCCCGAAGGGCTGGGTAATCTCCTACAGAGGGAAGTGTTTTGGGCATGATAAAGGGCCGCTTTGCGGCCCATCGCGGCGCAAGGCCGCTCCTACAGAGAGTGGGAGCGGGCTTGTCCCGCGATGGGGCGCGAAGCGGCCCCTGTTGTTACTTGCGCGGTAATTACTTGGCGGGTTCTTCAGCCGCTGGCGCTTCGGCTTCCGGCGCCTCGCCCTGGGCGTTTGCCGGGTCCTTGATGCCCAGCAGTTCCAGGTCGAAGACCAGTACCGAGTTCGCCGGGATCAGCGGGCTCGGGCTCTGGGCGCCGTAGGCCAGGTCAGCCGGGATGTACAGCTTGTACTTCTCGCCAACGTGCATCAGTTGCAGGCCTTCGACCCAACCCGGGATCACGCCGCTGACCGGCAGGTCGATCGGGCTGCCACGCTCGACGGAGCTGTCGAACACCTTGCCATCGATCAGCTTGCCTTCGTAGTGGACAGTGACCACGTCGGTCGGCTTGGGCTGCGGGCCGTCGGCCTTCTTGACCACTTCGTACTGCAGGCCCGAGGCGGTGGTGACCACGCCTGGCTTCTTGCCGTTCTCTTCGAGGAATTTCTTGCCGGCGCTGGCCGCTTCCTCGCTGGCCTTGGCCAGGCGCTCTTCGGCGCGCTTCTGCAGGTCGGTGAAGGCCGCTACCAGGTCTTCGTCCTTGATGCGCTGCTCTTTCTTGGCCACCGCATCCTCGATGCCGAGGGCCACCGCTTTGGAATCTAGGTCTTCCATGCCTTCCTGAGCCAGGCTCTTGCCCATGTTCAGGCCGATACCGTAGGAGGCTTTCTGTGCCGGAGTCTTCAGCTCGACGCTGCTGGTCTGAGCGTCGCAGCCCGCGAGGACCAAACCAACCAGGGCAACCGCAGCCGCCAAACGATGCTGTTTCATGCTAGTTCCTTGTTCATGCGCCATAAGGGCAATCAGGTAAAGCCGCGAGCTTAGCAGGCGGCCATCACCAATGGCTACCGGCATGAGAGCCAGGAAAGTCCGATAAGTTCACGGATATTTCCCAGTCGCTGAGGCGAACCGTCCTGCCTGGCAGCTCGCAACTTCACGCCCTGCCCTTCAAGCGCACGCCGCAAGCTCCACCGCATCGCCGCAAAGGCGCACCGGCCATACGCGTAAGGCCTGCGCCGCATCTTCCAGGCAATGCCCGTCGTGCAGGCTGAAATGCTGCTTGTACAGCGGGGCCGCGACCACCAACTGCCCTTGCAGGCTGCCGACCAGGCCACGGCCGATGATATTGGCGCCGGAGCGCGGGTCACGGTTGTCGAGCGCGTACAGCGGCTGGGCCTGGCCGGGTAGGTAGAACAGCGCCACCTGTTCGCCCTCATGCCAGACCACCACGCCGGAATCAGCGACCAGGTCCTGGAGCCGGCAGACCGTTTGCCAGCCGGGTTGCGTTGCGACAGCAGCGTTGGACAGTTTCATCAGACAGCCTCCTGGGTGGTTGGGATCAGGTGCAAGGGTGCGGCCGGCCGGCGCTGCTCGCGCTCACGCACGAAGTGCACGTCCGGGTCGGGGCGCTGGTCGTTGACAAAGGTACGGAAGCGCTTGAGCTTTTCCGGGTCCTTCAGGGCATTGGCCCACTCGCACTCGTAGCGGTCGACCACATGCTGCATCTGTGCTTCCAGCTCGCCGGCCAGGCCCAGGCTGTCGTCGAGGATCACCTGCTTGAGGTAGTCCAGCCCCCCTTCGAGGCTCTCGCGCCAGACCGAGGTTCGTTGCAGCTTGTCGGCGGTGCGGATGTAGAACATCAACACGCGGTCGATGATTCGCACCAGGGTTTCGTCGTCGAGGTCCGTGGCGAACAGTTCGGCATGCCGCGGGCGCATGCCGCCATTGCCGCAGACGTACAGGTTCCAGCCCTTGTCGGTGGCGATGACGCCGATGTCCTTGCTCTGCGCCTCGGCGCATTCACGGGTGCAGCCGGAGACCGCGAACTTGAGCTTGTGCGGTGAGCGCAGGCCCTTGTAGCGGTCTTCCAGGCGCAGGGCCATGGCGACGCTGTCCTGCACGCCGTAGCGACACCAGGTGCTGCCCACGCAGGACTTCACCGTGCGGGTCGACTTGCCGTAGGCATGCCCGGTCTCGAACCCGGCCTCGATCAGTTCGCCCCAGATCAAGGGCAGCTCGTGCAATTGTGCGCCGAACAGGTCGATGCGCTGGCCGCCGGTGATCTTGGTATAGAGGTCGTATTTCTTCGCCACCTGGCCGATCACGATCAGCTTGTCGGGGGTGATCTCGCCGCCGGGAATACGTGGCACCACCGAGTAGGTGCCGTTCTTCTGCATGTTGGCCATGAAGGTGTCATTGGTGTCCTGCAGCGGCACCAGGGACGGGTCCATGATCGGCTGGTTCCAGCACGAAGCGAGGATCGAGCCGACGGTGGGCTTGCAGATGTCGCAACCGACGTGGCCCTTACCGTGGCGCGCGAGCAGGTCGGCGAAGGTGCGAATGCCTTCGACCCGGACCAGCGCGTAGAGCTCCTGGCGGGTGTAGGCGAAGTGTTCGCACAGGCTCTTGTCCACGGCCACGCCACGGGCGCCCAGCTCGTGCTCGAAGACCTGCTTGAGCAGGGCCGCACAGCCGCCGCAACCGGTGGCGGCCTTGGTGCAGCCCTTGACCGCGGCAAGGTCGGCACAGCCGCTGTCGATAGCGGCGCAGACCGCGCCCTTGCTGACGTTATGACAGGAGCAGATGGTCGCGCTGTCGGGCAGCGCATCGGCGCCCAGGGCGGGTACTGCGCCGCCCTGCGGCAGGATCAGCGCTGCTGGGTCGGCCGGCAGGGCGATGCCGTTCTGCACGTATTGCAGCAGGGTGTCGTAATAGCTGTTGTCGCCCACCAGCACCGCGCCGAGCACGCGCTTGCCGCTGGCATCCACCACCAGCCGGCGATAGGCCGCGTTGGCCTCGTCGATGAAGCGATAGCTGCGCGCGCCCGGCGTGGCGCCGTGGGCATCGCCGATGGAACCGACATCCACCCCCAGCAGCTTGAGCTTGGTGGACATGTCGGCACCGGCGAACGCCTGCGCAGGCTCGCCTGCCAGCAGTGCCGCCAGGTTGCGGGCCATGCCGTAGCCTGGCGCCACCAGGCCGAACACACTGCCGTTCCACGACGCGCATTCGCCGATGGCGAAGATGCGTGGGTCGCTGCTGCGGCAATCGCCGTCGATCACCACGCCGCCCCGGGCGGCGATTTCCAGGCCACAGGTGCGGGCCAGAGCATCCTGGGGGCGGATGCCTGCGGAGAACACGATCAGGTCGGTTTCCAGGTGCTCGCCGCCGTCGAAGTTCATGCGGTAGCGGTAGGCCTCGCCAGCACTGATCGACTGGGTGGCCCGGGACAGGTGCACGCCCACGCCCAGCGCTTGGATCTGCGCGCGCAGGGCAGCACCACCCTCGCTATCGAGCTGCACCGGCATCAGCCGCGGCGCGAATTCCACGACGTGGGCTTCCAGGCCCAGGGACTTCAAGGCATTGGCGGCCTCCAGGCCAAGCAGGCCACCGCCGACCACCACGCCTCGGCGGGCGTTGCCGGCTGCGGCGCGGATGGCGTCGAGGTCGTCCAGGGTGCGATAGACCAGACGTGCGGTGCCGCTGGAACCTTCGATCGGCGGCACGAAGGGATAAGACCCGGTGGCGAGAATCAGGTGGTCATAGCCATAGCGTCCTTCGGCGGTGACCACTTCGCCGCGTTCGCGGTCGATTTCCAGTACGGCCTCGCCCAAGTGCAGGTGCACGCCGTGGCGGTCGTAGAAGTCCCGCTCGCACATCGCCAGGGCCTCGGCATCGCTGCCGCCGAAGTATTCGGAGAGATGCACGCGATCGTAGGCGCGCTGGCGCTCTTCGCCGAACACCCGCAGCTCGAAGCGCGCCAGGGCGCCGCGCTCGATCAGTTGTTCGACGCAGTGGTGGCCGACCATGCCGTTGCCGACGATGACCAGTCGCTCCCGTTGCCCGCTGTTCGCTGTTGCCTTCATAGCCGATCCTCGCGAAAAAAAAGGCGCCTGGAGCCGAAGCTCCAGGCGCCTTTGCCTGTTCTCATCAGTTTGGGCCCGGGCTGGTCGCCGTTGATCAGCAGGGCATGTTGTCAGTGTTCAAAAGCAGGGAGTGTGCCAACTCTGCTAGGAGCTAGGTCTTGAGGTGGGTGATGGCGGTCCCCAAAGCAGTTGCGCCAAACAAATTGCCCCAATCCTGTGCACGCCTGCTCATCCTGGGGCACTCAGTACACATCGCGCCGGTAGCGGCCGGCCTTGCTCAAGGCGTCCACATAGGCCTGGGCAGCCTCGTTACCCATGCCGCTGTGCTCGGCCACGACGTGGCGCAAGGCGGCGTCGACATCCTTGGCCATGCGCATGGCGTCGCCACACACGTAGAAGTAGGCGCCCTCCTCCAGCCAGCGCCACAGCTGCGCGCCCTGCTCCAGCATGCGCTGCTGGACATACACCTTGGACGCCTGGTCGCGGGAGAACGCGGTGCTCAGGTGCAGGTGGCCGCTGGCCTGCCAGGCCAGCAACTGGTCGCGGTAATAGAAGTCGCAGGCTTCGTGCTGCTCGCCGAAGAACAGCCAGTTGCGCCCGCTCGCCCCACGCGCCTGGCGCTCTTCGAGAAAGGCCCGGAACGGCGCGATGCCCGTGCCGGGGCCAACCATGATCACCGGCGTACGGTCGTCCTCGGGCAGGCGGAAGTGTTTCGCCACCTGGGGGAAGATCGCCACCTCGCCCCCTTCGGCGCGGTCGGCGAGGAAGGTCGAGCACACGCCCTTGCGCGCGCCATAGCGCACCGTGGAGACCGTCAGGTGAACCTGGCCGGGGTGCGCGATGGGGCTCGAGCAGATCGAATACAACCGGGGCTGCAACGGCTTGAGCAGCTCCAGCCATTCGGCCAACGACAGCGTTTGGGGAAACTCGCCCAGGACATCGGCCAGTTGCCGGCCCCAGAGCCAGTCCTTCAGGTCGGCCTTGCGTTCGGGCAACAGCATGCCCCGCAGGTCGCTGCTCGCCTGGCTGAAAACCTCCAGCTGGCTGGAAGTGACCCGGGTGATGTCCAGGTGCCGCTCCAGGGCAACGGCCAAGGGCATCGGTGCGTGCCCCCTGAGTTCGACCATGGCCTGGCCGTCCAGCTTCATCAAACCGAGCAGCTCCTCGACCAGCGCCGGGCAATTGCGAGGCCAGACGCCCAGGGCATCACCGGCCTGGTAGCTCAAACCACTGTCGCCCAGGTCGAATACCAGCTGACGGGTTTCCTTGCTGGCGCCTGGGCCATTGAGCAGGCGGTTTTCCACCAGCCTGGCCGGCAACGGGCGCTGCTTGTCGAATGCTGCACCGCCAACGCTTTTGCGCGAGGCCTTGACCGGTGCTGCCCCCAGCTGCGCAAGCAAGGCATCGAGCCAGGCAGCGAAAGCCTCGTCGAAGTCGGGCTCGCAGTCGACACGGTCCAACAACCGGCGAGCCCCCAGCTCGGCCAGCCGCGAATCGAGCTTGCGGCCGAAGCCGCAGAACTGGTCATAGCTGGAGTCGCCTAGGGCCAGCACGGCATAGGGCAATTCAGCGCAATGGCTGCCCTGCTCGCCTTGCAGGGCCTGCCAGAAACCTGCACCGCTGGCAGGGGCTTCGCCGTCACCGAAGGTGCTGGCGATCAGTACGACACTGGCAGAGCCTTGCAGTTGGCGCGGACTGATCGCCTCCATGCAGCTGACCTCGACCGCCAAACCCGCCTCGCGCAGGCTTTGCCCGCAGCGCTCGGCCAGGCTTTCACCGTTGCCGGTCTGCGAGGCCCAGAGCACGCGGTGGCGGGCGGCATCGCAGGCGTCTTCGGCGACCGTCGGCGGCGTCAGGTCGAGCACCTCGATACGCGCTCCACCGACCCGTTCCAGAGCCACGGCACAGTGTTTGTAGGCCGGCTGCAACGAGGTCGGGTCGACGGCGTCGCAGGTCACCGCGTTGATCGCCAATTGCTCGCCGAAAACGTCGTTCCAGTGGAAAGGTGCAAAGCAGTTGCCCGCCTGTACCCGGTCGCTGATGCGCGCCGGCAGCACCGCCTGCCCGCGACGGGAGCGGATGGCCACCTGGTCGTGCTCGGCGATACCCAGGCGCGCGGCGTCCGCGGGGTTGAGCTCGACGAAGGGCCCCGGATCGAGCCTGTTCAGGCTGGGGATCTTGCCGGTCTTGGTCAAGGTGTGCCACTGGTGCTGCACGCGCCCGGTATTGAACACCAGCGGGAACTGCGCGTCAGGCAGTTCGGTCGGCGGCAGCCACGGGCGTGCCAGGAAACGTGCCTTGCCGCTGGGCGTGGGAAACGCCAGGGCCGGCCGGGCGCCCTGGCCAGCAGTCAGCAGGTGCTGGCTGACGCCATCGTTGTGGTAACGCAGCGGGCTGCGGTCATGGTCGCGGCCCGGGGCGCAGGGCCACTGGCGGGGGCGCTGGCGCAGCTCGGGGTAGCCGATGCCGCGCAGGTCGTAACCGGTTTCCGGGTTCCAGAAGCGGCGGATCTCGTCGAACACGGCCTCGGCGTGGGGGTAGTCGAATCCCTCCGCGTAGCCCATGGCACAGGCGATGCGCGCGATGATCTGCCAGTCCGCCAGGCTCTGGCCGGGCGGCTCGACCGCCTGGGACATCAGGGTCAGGTTGCGCTCGCTGTTGACCATCACCCCCTCGCCCTCGGCCCAGAGGGCGGCGGGCAACAGGATGTCGGCGTAGCGGTTGGTCTCAGTGTCGAGGAACGCATCCTGAACGATCACCAGTTCCGCCTGGCCCAGGCCGTCGATGACCTGCTGGCGATTGGCGACGCTGGCCACCGGGTTGCTGCAGATGATCCAGCAGGCCTTTATGCAGCCAGCCTTCATCTGTTCGAACAACGCCACGGTGCCGCCCCCGCTCTCGTTGCGCAGGCTGCCCGGGGCGAGCCCCCAGTGCTGCTCGACGAAGGCACGGTCGGCGGCGACCTGCGCCGAACGCTGGCCCGGCAACCCAGGCCCCATATAGCCCATCTCGCGCCCGCCCATGGCATTGGGTTGGCCGGTCAACGAAAACGGGCCGCTACCCAGGCGGCAAATGGCACCGGTGGCCAAGTGCAGGTTGCACAGGGCATTGCTGTGCCAGGTGCCGTGGATGCTCTGGTTCAGGCCCATGGTCCAGCAGCTCATCCAGTTGCCGGCGCGGCCTATCCAGTCGGCGGCCTGACGAATGTCGGCTTCGGCGAGGCCGGTGATGGCGGCGACCCGTTGCGGTGTATAGGCCTCGAGGAAAGCGGGCATCGCCTCCCAGCCTTCGGTGTGGCGGGCGATGAAGTCGGCATCGGTATGGCCGTTGCGGTGCAACAGGTGCAGCAGCCCGTTGAGCAGGGCCAGGTCGGTACCCGGGCGCACTTGCAGGAACAGGTCGGCCTTGTCGGCGGTGACGCTGCGCCGGGGGTCGACGACGATCAGCCTGGCGCCGGCCTTGAGCCGATCGAGCAGGCGCAGGAAGAGAATCGGGTGACAGTCGGCCATGTTCGCACCGATCACCAGGAACACCTCGGCGTGCTCGAAGTCCTGGTAGCTGCCCGGTGGCCCGTCAGCACCCAGGGACTGCTTGTAGCCGCTGCTGGCGCTGGCCATGCACAGGCGCGAATTGGATTCGATGTGCCGCGTGCCGATGAACCCCTTGGCCAGCTTGTTGGCCAGGTACTGGGCCTCCAGCGACATCTGCCCGGACACATAGAGTGCCACTGCGTCCGGGCCATGGGCGTCGATGATCCCTCGCAGTCGGCCGGCGGCCTGTTCGATGGCGCTGTCCAAGGTGCCCTGCACGGGCTCCTGATGGCGCTGCTGGCGGACGAACGCGTGGGTCAGGCGCCCAGCGGCGGTCAGTGGCAGGTGGGCAGTCAGGCCCTTGGTGCAGAGGCGACCGAAATTGCTCGGGTGTTGCTTGTCACCGCTGACCTTGGTGACCTTGCCGTCCGTCACGGTCATGACGATGCCGCACCCTACCCCGCAATATGGGCAAACACTGCGCACTTCGCTGCTGCTCATCGGTCGATCTCCTGGCCGCATGAACGAAAAAAGGCGCCGGCCGCCCCGCCCTGCAGAAGCAGGAGGGGCAGCACGGCGCCTTTGTCGTGGAGGCCATCGGCGTTGATGGCCTGGATGCAGGAGCATCAGCAAGTACTGGGCCAATTGCAGGCATCAGCCCGCCCACAGGGACTCCAGTGTCCTTGAGGAGAACAAAAACGGCTTGCCCCGCGATAGGGCCGGCACAGAAATGGCACTCAACCGATGGGCTCGCACCAATTGGTGGCATGTGAGGTGGTTCGCCGTAGCAGCTTTGGCGCCTGTAAGATCGAGCGCCGCGCGGGCGGCGCGCGATCTCACAGGCAACAACCGCCTCACGACCTACCCTGACGACAACATCAGGCAGCAGAAATAAAAAAAGCGACCCTAAGGTCGCTTTCTTTGTGGCTTCCGGGTGTTCAGTGGGCCCTGGAAGCTGGAATATGGCGCAGCGGACGGGACTCGAACCCGCGACCCCCGGCGTGACAGGCCGGTATTCTAACCGACTGAACTACCGCTGCGCTAAACATCGAGAAGTGGTGGGTGATGACGGGATCGAACCGCCGACCCTCTGCTTGTAAGGCAGATGCTCTCCCGGCTGAGCTAATCACCCAACGTCTCGGTGTGGCGCGCATTCTACGGAGGAGCCTCCACCCTGGCAAGCACTTTTTTCAAATTTTTTTTCAGATCTTTCAAAGACCTAGCGCAACCGGCCTTTTCCACCTTAATAGGAGGCTGCTGGCCCTCTGACAGGGTTGGCCTGGAGCCACCGCTCGGAGAATAATGCCCGCCTTATGCATTAAGGAGAGATTCCCCCTCATGTGGTTCAAGAACCTGCTGACCTACCGCCTGACCCAGGACGTCCCGTTCGAGCCCGAGGCACTGGAAGCCGCCCTGGCCAGCAAGCCAGCCCGCCCCTGTGCCAGCCAGGAGCTGACCACCTATGGTTTCGTCGCCCCGTTCGGCAAAGGCGAGGACGCTCCCTTGGTGCACGTCAGTGGTGACTTCCTGCTGATCGCTGCCCGCAAGGAAGAACGCATCCTGCCCAGCAGCGTGGTCAACGATGCGGTCAAGGAAAAGGTCGAAGAGATCGAGACCGAACAGATGCGCAAGGTCTATAAAAAGGAACGCGACCAGATCAAGGACGAGATCATCCAGGCGTTCCTGCCGCGCGCCTTCATCCGCCGCTCGATGATCTTCGCCGCCATTGCCCCTCGCCTGGGCCTGATCCTGGTCAACTCGGCCAGCGCCAAGCGAGCCGAGGACCTGCTGTCGACCCTGCGTGAAGTGATGGGCTCGCTGCCGGTGCGTCCGGTAACGGTCAAGACCGCCCCGAGCGCGACCATGACCGACTGGGTCAAGACCCAGGAACCGGCCGCCGACTTCTTCGTCCTGGACGAGTGCGAGCTGCGCGACACCCATGAAGACGGCGGCATCGTACGCTGCAAGCGCCAGGACCTGGCCAGCGAAGAGATCCAGCTGCACCTGGGCACCGGCAAGGTGGTCACCCAGCTGGCCCTGGCCTGGCAGGACAAGCTGTCGTTCGTGCTCGACGACAAGACCGTGATCAAGCGCCTTAAGTTCGAGGAACTGCTGCAGGAGCAGGCCGAACAGGACGGCGGCGAGGAAGCCCAGCAGCAGTTCGACGCCAGCTTCACCTTGATGATGATGACCTTCACCGAGTTCCTGCCGGCGCTGTTCGAGGCGCTGGGGGGCGAGGAGATTCCGCAGGGGGTCTGAGGCCTCGCTGTGCCTTGCGCCCCATCGCCGGCAAGCCGGCCCCCAAAGGGGCAAATTGTGGTAGCCGGCTTGCCGGCGATGGGGCAGTCGGGCTTGCCTTGGTCTAAGCAGATGTGCAGTATAGTGCGCACTGTGAGGACGACCTCACGACGCACTGCGTGACCATTCCGGGGACGGCCCCATCCTTAGCCACGATGGAGACTCATCATGTCCTGGATCATCCTGTTCTTCGCCGGCCTGTTCGAAGTGGGCTGGGCCGTAGGCCTCAAGTACACCGACGGTTTCACCCGCCCCCTGCCAACCGCCTTGACCGTCGCCGCCATGGCCGTGAGCCTGGGCCTGCTGGGCCTGGCCATGAAGGAACTGCCGCTGGGTACCGCCTACGCGGTCTGGACCGGCGTCGGTGCCGTAGGCACGGTGATCGCCGGGATCATCTTGTTCGGCGAATCCATGGCGTTCATGCGCCTGGCCAGCGTCGCGCTGATCGTCGCCGGCCTGGTCGGCCTGAAGGTCAGCACCGGCTGACCTTCACCTCTACCCTTTTCAACGCGCGTCGCCGCGCAAGGCACAGACCTTCTCGCGCAGTGCCTCGGGCTGCGCCGCGTCCACCGGGACGGCGGCGCCAGCCACCAGGGTCACCCGCGACCACAGGCGCCTGAAGAACCCCTTGTTCGGGTCGCGGCTGAAGAAGCTGCCCCAAAGCCCCTGCAGCGCCAGCGGGATCACCGGCACCGGGGTTTCCTGCAGGATGCGGCTCACGCCACCCTTGAACACATCGATTTCACCATCGGCACTGAGCTTGCCCTCGGGGAAGATGCACACCAGCTCGCCGTCGGCCAGGTACTGGGCGATACGGGCGAAGGCGCGTTCGTAGGTGGCTTCGTCCTCGCCACGCCCGGCGATGGGGATGGCCCCGGCCGTGCGGAAGACGAAGTTGAGCACAGGCAGGTTGTAGATCTTGTAGTACATGACGAAGCGTATCGGCCGGCGAATGGCACCCCCGATCAGCAGCGCATCGACGAACGACACGTGGTTGCACACCAGCAGCGCCGCACCTTCGTCGGGGATGCGCTCGAGGTCGCGGTGCTCCACGCGGTACATGGAATGGCTGAGCAGCCAGATCATGAAGCGCATGGTGAACTCGGGCACGATACGGAAGATATAGGCGTTGACCGCGATGTTGAGCAGCGACACCACCAGGAACAGCTGCGGGATGCTCAGCTCGGCCAGGCTCAACAGAACGATGGTGACGATGGCCGAAACCACCATGAACAAGGCATTGAGGATGTTGTTGGCGGCAATCACCCGGGCCCGCTGGTCTTCGGGGGTGCGTGCCTGGATCAATGCATACAGCGGCACGATGTAGAAACCGCCGAACACACCCAGGCCGACGATCGACAGCAGGATCCACCAGGCCTGGCCCATGCCCAGCAACGCCAGCCAGTCGTGGGACACGGCGCCCACCGGCACATCGCCGGAATGCCACCACCAGAGCAGGCCGAACAGCGTCAGGCCGAAGGAGCCGAACGGCACCAGGCCGATTTCCACCTTGCGCCCGCTCAGGCGCTCGCACAGCAGCGACCCCAGGGCAATGCCCACCGAGAACAGGGTCAGCACCAGGGTCACCACGGTTTCGTCGCCGTGCAGCCAGTCCTTGGCATAGGCGGGAATCTGAGTGAGGTAGATGGCGCCGACGAACCAGAACCAGGAGTTGCCGACGATCGAGCGAGACACCGCTGGGGTTTGCCCCAGGCCCAGGCGCAGGGTGGCCCAGGATTGCTTGAAGATGTTCCAGTCCAGCTTCATCTGCGGCGCAGCTGCGGCAGCCCGGGGGATCCAGCGGCTGGCCAGGTAGCCGAGCACCGCGGTAGCCACTACGCCGGTGGCGGCCACCGTGGCGTAGTGCGTGGAGGACATCATCACCCCGGCGCAAAGGGTCCCGGCCAGGATCGCCAGGAAGGTGCCCATCTCCACCAGGCCGTTGCCGCCTACCAACTCCTCCTCCTGCAAGGCTTGGGGCAGGATCGAGTACTTCACCGGGCCGAACAGCGCCGAGTGGGTGCCCATGGCGAACAAGGCCAGCAGCATCAGCGGCAGGTGGCCGGTGACGAAGCCCGTGGCGCCGATGGCCATGATGACGATCTCGGCCAGCTTGATCACCCGGATCAGCGCATCCTTGGCGAACTTTTCGCCGAACTGCCCGGCCAGCGCCGAGAACAGGAAGAACGGCAGGATGAACAATAGCGCACAGAGGTTGACCCAGATCGAGCGGTCGCCCTCCAGGCTCAGCTTGTAGAGGATCGCCAGGATCAGCGACTGCTTGAACAGGTTGTCGTTGAAAGCGCCCAGCGACTGGGTGATGAAGAACGGCAGGAAACGCCGCTTGCCGAGCAGGGTGAATTGCGAGGGGTGACTCATCGTCCGTGTACCTGGTTGGGCTTTTCGATTGGAGGCACGCACAGCGCGCAAAGCCACAAATTCGCATGGGAATGAGGCAAGCTTCAACCCATTTGCAGGCGCCTGTGGGAGCGGCGGTGCGGCGATCCGACGTGTCCCGCGATTGGGGCGGGCCGGGTATTCCGTCCTCTGGCAAGGGCTTCGCCCTTGATCGCGGGGCAAGCCCGCTCCCACAGACAGCCCGCCAGTGCAAGCTTTGCGTGATCCTGTAGGAACACCTTGTGCCGCGATGGGGCGCGTAGCGGCCCCAATCATTGACCCCGGAGCGCAGCGCAGGGGCCGGATGCAGGAGCCAGCGTTTTTTGGTTACTTTTTGTCGCGTTTGACAAAAAGTGACCCGTCGTAAGGGCGCAAAGGTGACTCAGCGTCGCCCTCGCAAACGGACTTTGCGCTTACGCCAAAAACCAACAGTTTCTAAAAATCGACTGCATTGAAAATAGCGAAATATCCATTCGCCATGGCGGCGCTCACTCACCTTTTCGCCTTTACGGCGACCTACTTTTGCTCTTGG